>DASZEN010000009.1:0-3371 GCA_035940775.1 Pyrinomonadaceae bacterium
GTTCAGGTTCAGATCGTCATTGTACCCGACGTAAAAGGAGGTTCCGGGATTCGGAGCCCATCCCAGAAGGAACTGTCCGCGCACGCTCGAAGCCAGCGTGTCGTAATCGACGCGCGCTCTCGCAAACGTGAAGCGTGTGAACTGGTAGGTCGAACGAAGCGCGAAGATGTTATCGTCGAAGGCTACGAGTCCGGTGTCGTGGCGGACGAGCCGCGCCTTTATATAGTTGAGCGACGAGCGCCAGGCGTCGGTCGGCTGGTATGTAAAAGTGGCCTCGATGTCGAGCGCATTGCCGGGGCCCGGGTCTTGCGGGGCGTCCGGGTCGAGAAGCGCCGCCGGGCTGATGCGCGGGAAACGCGAGCCGCCGCCGAAATCCAAATCCAGCACGCCGTGGTTGTAGCCTATGAAGAGCGATCCCGAATATTTTTTGCTCGGCAGGCTCTCGCCGTAGAAGAAAGCGCCGCGCCTGTTCGTGGAGCGTTCCGAATCCTCGCCGAAGAAAGCGCCCGTGAGTCCCGCCCTGCGCCGCGCGCCGAACTCATCTTCAAAGATACGCTCGTACCCCAGGTTGAATCCCACCTGCACGAACGTCTGTAGCGGAAACGTGAGGCTGTACTGCGTCTCCGTAATCCAATTCTGCGAGCGGCCCTGCCAGTCATAATTGATGGCGCTGTAATTGGTAAGGCGATGCGAGATGATTTTGGCTTTCGGGTCGGGGTCGGTGCTGAATCTTACGGCCCCTTCGTTCAGATTCGTATTGACGCGGCGTGTGAAGCCGACATCGGCGCGATAATCGCGCGTGCGCCCCGAGCCCGCAACGAAATAGCCGAAGTTTCGTCCCGTGTAATCGTAAATCCATGAGTACCCGAGCGCGTTCCCCTTGCGATAGACGTTCTCATTCAAGTCCGGATCGAAAAAGAAACGGTTCGAGGTCGTGCCGAGCACCTGAAATTCAAAGATGGTTTTCGGGTCGAGCCTGAAGCGCCCGTCAATGCCGCCAAGCTGATTATGCCTCTCTATAAAGTTGTAGCTGGTCGCGATCATCCCTATGTTCGATTCCTTGCCGATGTCGCGCTTCAAGCGCAGCACGCCGATATAGGCGTTCTTGTCTATCAGATTGTCACTCGTGAAATCCGGGTCTTCGATCTCCTCCTCGCTGAAGTTTCCAGGCGCATTGTCCGACGCCAGCAACAGCCCGAAGGTGTTGCGACCTCGCTTGCCCGTCAGTTTAACGGCAACGTCCGGATCGACTATGCTGCGCGTGTGAACGGCGGTCATGCGCGTTTGAAAATAATCTATGCCTTCGAGGAAGAAGGGGCGCTTCTCTTCAAAGAAGATCGGAAATCGCTGGTTTGCAGTCACCACCGTCTGATCCGCTTCGACCTGTGCGAAATCAGGGTTGAGCGCAAAATCCAGCGTCACGGTCGGAGTGATGCCGTATTTGACTGTGACGCCGGGGTCGAACTTTATGGGCTCGTTGATGAAGCGTCCGGGATCGACGAGCGAGCGATTTGCGAGGCGCACGTCTCTGGGGATGGAGCGAGTGGTTTTGCCGGTCTCTGATAGCGTCAGGCTCGGTATCACTTCCAGCGTGTGCTCCGTCGAAATATCTACGAGCCCAATCAAGCGTCCCTCCTGGCTCAGAAAGCTGGCATTCTCGCGCGAGATCGGCATCCAGGAGTTTTGTTCGTTATTGAACCGCTTGATACGCCGGAAAGCGTGCAGGCCCCAGAGCTGGTCTTTGCCCGCAAAGTAGCGCAGCGACTTGAAAGGGATGGCGACCTCGACGATGTAGCCGTCGCTGGTCAGGCTGCCCTTCGATTCCATCACGATGTCGACGCTGTAATCCTCGCCCTGCCCTTCGATCAGGAATCCGTCGGCCTGCACGCCAAGCGGATTAAAGACCAGCGAATATGCCCTGCGTTGATCGTTGAACGTGTCGAGCAGGATGCGAACGTTATCGTCATCAAAGACGTTATCGCGTTTGGCGACCGTCGCGCGTACCTTATCCGGTTCGTCGTAGGCGTGAAACCCTACGTACAAGGTCTTGGCGTCGTAGCCGAGCAGCACGACGGTCGGTTTCGACGGCGCGATGTTATCCCCAGGCTGGGTCTGGTAGAAATCCTTTAAGACCGCCGCCTGCTTCCAAACTTCCTCGTCCAGTTTGCCGTCGATCACGGGCGCTTGCGCGAAGCGTACGAGGCGCACGGGCTGCGCTTTTTCCGGCGGCAGCGTGCCTGCAAATTTGGTGTCGGAAGTGGGCGCGCCGCCAGCGCCGGAAGTCGTGGGCGTTGAGGTAGCCGTGAGCGCCGCCGTCACGGGAGATTCAGCGATCTCCGTCTCGTCTGTTGTCTTCGGCTCGACGGAGGCTTCTGCCCGGCCCGGCAGCTCTTCACCCTGCCCCGTCGGCGGCGGAGTGGGAGAGGGCTCGGCCCTGGCAATGCTCTCCACGCTCTGCGCCGCACCACTATTCGATTCGCCGCGCACGGCAAAGGTCACGTCCAGGCGGTTAAAGTTCTGATTGACGCGGACAGTCGCCCCCGGCTCCAAATGAAACGAGAGGAGCACGTCATCGCCACGGCGCGACACTTCGGCCCCGGCGAAACCGCGACCGCGCAACTCGTCGCGCAAAGCGGGCGCAGCCGCACGCGGTATCACCACATAAAAGTCGTCGTCCTTGCGATAGGCCACGTAATCATTGAGCGCGGCGTCGGCGACGAGCGAAATCCGCGAGCCCTCCGGAACGTCGCTGCGACGCAGAGGGGCCAATCGTTTAACCTGCCTCCCGCCCGCAACAGTCGTTGAAGGCCCGGCCTCCATCGTCCCCAATTGCTGCGAAGGAGCGGTCTGTGCCTGCGCGGGCGCTCCAAAATCCGCCAGCAGAAAGACGATCAGGTAGAGCCCGAAGGAGAGTGCCAGAAAAAGAGAACTGATTGTCAGAAGGCGCAAGGCAGGGATGGAAAAATGCGATACCCTCATCAGATGTTCGCTCCGGTCGCCTCTTCTTGAGCAGGATGCGGGCAATGCAGTTCCAATCAGGTTCGAGCAATGAGAGGCGTGCGGCCCCGCCCTCAATTTTTATAATGACGATAGTATTCGCGCCCGCTTCCCAGCTTGAAAACTTTTAGCATCTTTTACGGTATCAGGCAACGACACCATCCAACGTCAAATGTCAGGCTGCTGACCCCACAGGCTCGCCTCCATCTGCTCTATAAAGAGCGCCCTCGCCGCGCTAGAAGCTGCGACGGAAGAGATACGACATCTTGATGAAAAACGTCCTCCCGTTGCGCCTGAATCCGGGCTCCAGGTTTCCGGCAAATCGATTGAATCCGTTCAGGTTCAGATCGTCATTGTACCCGACGTAAAAGGAG
>DASZEN010000010.1:0-15751 GCA_035940775.1 Pyrinomonadaceae bacterium
GCTTCCGACTCCTCAGAAACAACTCAAGATGAGACTAGCGATCTTAGCTCCCACGCACCTAAGAGCTTACGCGGAGCGCACTGCAGGAGATCAGTGTGCATGATAACAGCGATCAGACAACTTGAGCGAAAGCTTCAGTCATGGGCGTTGACTAAGCAAAGCGTGTCTAACGCCCGAATTGACCGGGCGCGGGAAGAATCTAACCAAGCATCCAAGTTACCGGATGAAAGGCACGCTATTTCCGCGTCCGGTTCAATGAGTTGTTAGATTTCGTGCGACTCTGCCACTCTTCATCGCCTGAGCCTTCGTCGATGATTCTATCATTCAATATACCCAACGCCGCATGGCGAGTCAGCTCACCAAAGAAGCGATGCGCGAGGCTGGCACGGGCTCACAGCATTCAAGCAATATCTTCACGCAACCACTGCTGAGCCTCTCAAGGTTCAAGATGATTGATTCAAGCCTTTGCCCCTAATCATTCAACAGGAATCTAACGCCAGGCATCACCCGCCGCGAATACAGCCCAACAGCCACGGCGTCTTGCAGATGAGAGCCGCGCTATTCGCGGTCGGGTGCATGCCTTTGTTAGGCAGCTAGATTACCAGGCAAACGATTCGTCAGAACTTTAGACACCTCTCCCGAAGATGACTGACAAAAGGTCACATTCTGTAGCCGCTGAGTCGGCGCGTCGCGGCCTCAGCTGCACATGCTTATTCGGCTGGAACGTCTATGCTGCACCTTTTTCTCATCACCTTGTAACACTCGCCGCCAGGCCCCCGCCTAGTCGATTGGGTTGACCGAGACGGTGGCCTTAGTGTACGTGATGCCTTCATAGACGCCACTCACGTTGAAATCCCACTTACTTCCGTCCGTCGTGATGATACGCACTTTCGCAGAGTAGGGCAGGCTGATGTCGGCCCGGCCAATTGACACTATGGCTTCAATAGTTTGGTGCGGGGGAACTGTGATGGGGAACTCCCATTTCTCGGACTTGGAGGTGGTATTCTCCTGGCCCCACGTGCCGGAGGCGCTGACCTTGAAACTGAAACCCTTTTCAGTTTCGGCCACCTTAGGAACCCCTGCTTTCACCGTCACGCTGACGGCGAATTCCGCCCCCACGGTGCGCGACCAGGACTCCTTGAACACGAGTGTGCTCTCCGTCCTCAGCGTGTATGTCTGTTGCTCACCGCTCTTATTCTTATACGTGATTGACTTGAGTTCATCCGGGCGGACATCGGGGCTCACAAGACCGATGGTCGGGTAATTCATCTCGCTCATCACCGACTCGCGAATCGGTTTGACGAAAATAAACCCTATACAATCAATGTCCGTGCCCGAACGGCCCATCGCGCCGACACAAATGCCGGAACCTGTGTCAATCGGGTGCTCCTGCGGCAACTTCCGGTCAGTCATCGCCGCGAAGAATTCCCGTTTCTGATTGGTGCGGAACTTGATCGCGCCCAGACGTGTGCCGTTGTCATTGCTCCACAAGGACATCGAGTCAATCAGCTCATTACGCGCGAAGGCAAACTCCGAGTAAGTTCCGCTGGGGTTGCCAAACTGTTCCATCCTGCCGTCGGTGAGCCAAATGCGCACCGCTTTAATCATCCAAGGGCCAGCCCAGACGCCTATCTTCTGCACGATGTTGCCGCTGTCGCCCCCGCTAAAATTAAATGCGACGCCGCCCTGCCCGCCAATAATATCCACAAGCAGGTAGGGAGCACCTTCGCGTAATTGGACCCTGAGTCGGTCGGGCACGCTGTCGGAAGGTTTCGCCGGCTTGGTCTTTGCGCTGCTTCTTTTCGTCGGCTTAGTCGTCGGCTCAGTCGTCACGTTGCTTCTTTTAGTCACCGAAATTCTCCTTTGCAAGTTAACAGATTGCCGAACTAAAGCTTGATAGTTTCCCACGACAGCCGCACCGCCGTCGAGTACTATCAGCTACAGAAGAGCGCCGCACGCCACGTCGGCTGCATTAGCATATTAGAACCGTCACCATGAAACAGACTGCCACTGTATAGAGCGCAGCCCGTTACTCAGGCGGCCTGACGCCCGAATTAACCGGGCGCGCACACAAGGTAATTAACGGCAAGTCTCGCGGATGAAAGCCGCGCTATTCGCGCTCCGGTTCAATGAGTTGTTAGGCGTCTTGCTTTACAAGATAGCCGCTTAGCGTTTTCAGAAGCCTTTTGTGTCTTTCTGATGAAATTGAACCTATTGATCCGGCAATTCTGCTACGAGGCAATACTGCCAGAAATCCAAGCCGCACCAACGATTCTGATTTCAAGCCGCTCACCAGAAAATCAGCGTCGGTTGGCGAGATTATCTCGTCAAAATCTTTAACCTGCTGATGTAGCTGAGTGCTTACACCACAGACAAGAAAATCTTTGTAAGGTGGCATTTCACGCGGAATAATTGCCGGACGATTCTTAATTACCCCATTAGCCTGTGGAACTGGCGTGATAATAACATCACCTTCCTTCATATTCAGGATTCGCCTCTCTGATTGAATCTAGCGAATACTCTTCTTCATCTTCACCATAAGCATCTTCAAGCCGCTGATTAGATAGCCGCAGCCATGATTGATATTCGGCATCATTTTTAGGTAATACAGTAACAATTAATTTAGTATTAGGTTCTAGCTCAATTGGTTCGTCTAAAAGAATGCGCTCACCATCAAAATGAGCGGGAATTGAAATGGTATCCATAACTCAAGCCTCCGAGGTTATTCTACACGCTTTTCTGTTTTGCCCAAATATTCAAGCTTCCAGACGCCTAACGCCCAAATTAACCGGGCGCGACGAACCGCCGATACAGACAAGTCTCGCGCATAAAAGTAATACTATTCCGCGCTCCGGTTCAATGAGTTGTTATGCCGCCCTTTAATTGTACCATTCAACTGTCGCAGTAGACTTCACTCTCTGATTCATTCAACTCGACTTTCGTTTTGATGCGAAGCGGCATAACGCCCGAATTAACCCGCGCCGAGCTAGCAGCATTCTAGCACCGACTCAATCAAGAGCGATGAAAAGGATGCTATCGAGGCGTCGGGTTGAATGAGTTGTTAGGTTTCGTCCGGGGAGCCCATTGCTCGGTGTGCAGATTCATATTGTATAGGAATGGAAGCGACTTTCCCGTCAATCCTCCTATCCAGTTCCCCGACTTCCAATGGTATTCGTATATGAAGTTCTTCCCACTTGAGAATTTAGGGTTAAAGCAAGCACTACCTTCCCTCATGCGGGACAAGCTGACGATGATTATGTTGCCTTTCACCTCAATTCTTCTAAAGACCACATAATCAATCACCTCCTTCTTCTTCCTCTCCTCTATCTGAGCACCACTAAGCAATATAAATCCATACTCCGATATTTGGGATGGCTCAATGAATTCGATGTTCTCGGAAGAAAGAATCTTGGCACTATCGAACTCAGCTTGTTGAGAACTCAATTCTTGCTGAAGCACAGATTCTATTATTTCAGATTTCTCGCTATTTGAGAGGCGAGTGCTCATCATCTCCTGAGCATTAGCCTGTGATGCGCTACTCAGCATTAGCGCATAAAGCACTAACCACGCTGCTGGAATGAATCTTCGCTTCATAGTTATCATATTGCCTATCATAGTATTTTCCGTTCCACCATACAATCAGAAACCTAACGCCCGAATTAACCGGGCGCGAGCATACAGCATTCAAGCCGAATCGGAGAAGACAATGATGAAAGCAAAGCTATCGAGCGCTCCGGTTTAATGAGTTGTTAGACCACCCGTTGATTGTATCATTCAACTCTGCATTCGTTTATGTTAAGCATCAACACTCAAGACTTGATTCTCTTTTTTACGCGAAGCGTGTCTAACGCTCGAATTAACCGGGCGCGACGAACCGCGAAAACAATATAGCCTCGCGCATGAAATTAACGCTATTCGCGCTCCGGTTCAATGAGTTGTTAGGTGCGCCTTGCCTCTCCTCCATACGGCTATGATATTAGATTCACAGGAAACCCGAGACCTTGAGCATTGCGATAAGGTGGCCCATCTAAAGTCCACAATTCAGCACTTAACTCTTCAGTTAATGCAACGTAAGCAGCGTCATAGGCATTCTGCCGATTTAACGCAAGCGCAATCTCTACCACATGTTTCACATTTGATAGATCATGATACCTGATTGGCAGGATAGAGATATTGTTCCAAGCATCTTCAACTTTATCTTGCGGAAATGCGCCACCTACGATAAGACGTGTCAGAGCATTAGCCGTTTCGTATTTAGCCAAGAGAGGAGCATGTATTTCAATATTATGGTTAAGCCAATCAGTGAAATATTGAAGAACTTTGCCGCCTCGCGTATCACCACTGACCAAAGCGACAAGCAGATTAGCATCAACGACAACCATCAGCGAGAACCCTGCTCTGCCAGATTACGCCCCTCACGAATGACGACAGCGGCATCAATAGTGGGCAGATTTTCGCCAATATCACGCAAACGACGAAGCGCTTTGAGAGCCTCTTCACGCTTCAGACTTTCATTTTGCTCCTGAGCCTCATGTTTCAATGTATCGGATTTCTCAGCCATACAATTTCACTCCATTTATTCAACAGTTATTTCGATTCTACTCTGATAGCTTCGATGGCGCTAGCACCTAACGCCCGAATTAACCGGGCGCGCATTCAATGTATCAAGCTTTCAAGTTGTCGGATGAAAATCAAGCTGATTCGCGCTCCGGTTCAATGAGTTGTTAGGCGGCGTGGTTAATAGACAGAATGCGGAGAACACTCTTAACTTGGCAATATCATTCATAATCATTCATACGTTTCAGCAGAAACTAGTTAGGCTAAGGGAAGCCCAAACTTCAACTAACTGACCGAATAGATTACCACAAAGACGATATTTCTACTTTTAGCACTTTGATAATCCCAATGAGGAGTAATAGAAGCAGCGCAATTCGTAGGATAACCCACTCAATCTTGCTTAACAGGTCATTAGGTTTTTGTTCAGACATATACATTCCTCCATTGAATGTCGTAAATGCCTGAACTAGGTTTAAGGGTATGTAGCTTTTCTAAATTCTGTCAATAAAAAATGCTGGCTGATACCAGAAAACGCACCTTAAGATTGAGAGAACTCTTTTGGTTAGATATATTTAAGTAAAAGTTTGCTTCTTGGTAAGTGGCGAGGTTCAACGCATCTTAATTGTAAGTCTGCTTAATGCCGCTGCCCACTATGCCGTCTCCGAAGACGCCTAACGCCCGAGTTAACCGGGCGGCGCGAATCCACACAACTTACATCGCAGGAAGCACCATGAAAGAGATGCAATCGCCGCTCCGGTTCAATAAGTTGTTAGGCGCAGGCCGTTTCTATTGTCAACTTAAGGCCAATGACCTTGCATGGTCATTAACACTATCCAGCCCAAGCAAAGCAAGGCAACAAATGACTGCCACCTGAGAAAAGAAACTATGCTAGACAGAAAAGTCAGCAGAACAAGTAGCAACCATAGGAGTAAGACAGCGACTGGTGTAGTTGTTTCGCCATAGCCATGCTCATTAATCCGCCAATAATGTCCTCGACTGTACCAATCCAGAATGAATAGATTGATTGCACTGCCCAGTGCTACCCAAGCTACTTTGTCTCGGACAACTCTGAATGTCATGGCTGATTTCTCAAATCATTTTCTGAATCATTCAACGATGCGCCTAACTACAATTAGACCGCCAGCGGCATTTTGCCCTTATAACCATTAATTACCGCCAGCGGTCTAATCAGTCTCACAGATATGGATTACCGCCTGTCGCGGTCTAACCACCCTCTGTACTTAGTTTTACTGCTCACTGACCTTCATTCTGTGAAAGCTTAATGTGAAGGCTAACAAGAAAGACTCTTGTCAGCAGGTGTGCGAGGATCAGACGCGGGCACGATATTCCTGCTCGCTCTCAATGTCAATCATCATCAATAACCTTACATTTTCTCGTCATCGCTTTATGATGTTGCTTCGACGGCTAATAGCAGGGCTTCTTTTAGTGCGGAGGTTTCGGTGTCTTGTGTTGAGCATAGTGCCTGGTGTCTGATGCGACAGGCCAAGACGTTGAGCCGCCTGTGAGATGCTACCTTCTTCATTTAATGCTTGCTCGATAAAGCGCGCTTCGTATTTCAAGACTGTTTCGGGTAGGGTGAAGTATTCATCCATGTCAGGGCCAAACAACTTGCGAATAACGATTCGAGCGCATGAGCGCAAGCGTGCTATATCTTCGGCGTCCTGAGTGACCGCCAGCCACGGCCGTAGAGCTTTGGGTTATTACTGAGGCTGACAGATCAGCAACGACGATTTTACTGCCGAGCGAGTATTAAGCTTGGAATGCGTACATGCGAGCCGTCGATGCTTCTTGCGGCGACGGCTCAAACCTTTAACTAGACACATTGATGATACTAGGGAGCGTGAACGTGTCCTTGAAAGTGTCCACCAACGAAAACAGCCGCCCCGAAGGCGACTGTGAACCGTCGATTGTGGGTGTGGCGTCCCGTACGGGAGTCGAACCCGTGTCGCCGCCGTGAAAGGGCGGTGTCCTAGGCCACTAGACGAACGGGACCTGGAGTCTGTTGCTTTCGCGCGAAAGCAAAGCTGTGGCGAGGAAGATGAGCGAAACCCTCTTCAAAATCTTTTTATCCTCTTCGCTTAACGAGCGTTGACTTTAAACTTACAGTACATCGTCGGGGAGTGTCAACCGCACTTATTTTTAGAGCGAAATGGGGGCGCGGCGTTTGCGTGCTGCGCGGCGATGCTTTAAATAGATGTTGAAAGCCGCCGCGCAAAGGAGACGAGCGATGAGCCCGCAACGCAGCATCACTGAAATCATAAGCGATCTCTCCAAGCCCATCCCCGCACGCCTGCTTCGCACCAAGACGGTCGGTGGGCAGAAGATTCGTTTTCTGCCGTGGCATACGGCCGTCAAGTTTCTGGATCTCTATGCGCCGGGCTGGTCTTATGAGATAAGACACGTCACGGGCATCGGCGGCAAGGTGATCGTCGTCGCTCGCATCAGCATACCTTGCAGCGAGGGGACAGTTTATAGAGAGGCGACAGGGCAGGAAGACGAGGACGTTTCAAACTACGGCGATTCGTCGAGCAACGCCGAGGCGCAAGCCTTAAAGCGCGCGACAGCCAAGTTCGGGCTCGGCCTCTACCTCTATGATGAGAAGGCCAGCAGGTGATACTGGTTTCGGCGAGGCGTCCCATGCGCCTGAGCGGTGGGCAAATTGCGAAGGCTCTCAAAAATCTTAGGACGCGGGCGGAGGCGGCGAAGTCTTGCTTCCATTCCTGAGGTGAGCGGGCCAGAAGCCGAAGGCTATGAGGCGCGCCGGGATGTTACGCAGGACGGGAAGGCGTAGGATGAGTCTGAGGACTAGGGGGAGTCTGAACGGTCTCGTCGGATCGAGGCCGCTGGCGAGGATATTTTGCTGAACCAGGGTTTGAACCCTCTGGATGATGCGTGTCGGCCACTCGCGGCGACGCTGCACGGCATCCAGATCGCTCATGGTCACCTCGCCGCGCTTCAGAGGAAGCGTGAGCAGGTTGGCCGCCGCGACCGCGTCCTGAATCGCATAGTTGATGCCGACGCCGCCGACCGGCGACATTACGTGTGCGGCGTCGCCGATCAGGAGCAGGCCCGGCTTGTACCAGCGCGGGACGCGGCTGGATTCGACCGAGAGCATCGAGACCTGTTTCCAATCCTTCAGGAGCGCGACGCGGTCTGCAAGTTCCGGGGCCAGATCGGAGATCGAACGCCGGAGCGCCTCTAGACCCTCTTCGCGTATCTCCTGAAAGCTGCCCTTGAGAATCACATAGGCCATCTGCCACTGCTCAAGACGGTCGAGCATGACTACTATGTGACCGCGACCGAAGCGCCCCATCGCGCCTTCACCGTCGGATTCCAGACGCGGCAGGCGAAACCATAAGATGTCCATCGGCGGCGAGGTCTTGACGGGCACAAAGCCCCCGAGTCGTCGCATGCGAGAGGAGCGGCCGTCGGCCCCGACCGTCAACGTGGCGCGCACCTCGCGCCATCCGTCGTGGCTGCGATAGCGCACGCCCTGCACACGCCCACCCTCCTCCATCAACTCCTGCGCGCTCGCGCTCATCACGAGCTGAAAGTTCGGAAATTTCCTCGCCTCCTTCGTTACCAGCTCAAGGAATTGCGACTGCGGAACCATCATGATGTAAGGGAAGCGTGTTTTGAGACGATTGAAGTCCGCCATCTTTATGGGCCCGTCGGGCGTCATGAAGGTGAAGGTGTCTATCTTGCTGTGGCGAAGCTGGTGCAGACGCTCCGAAAGTCCCAGTTCCTCCATGATCTCCAGAACGGAAGGGTGAAGCGTGTCGCCGCGAAAGTCGCGGTCGAAATCCTCGTGCGCTTCGAGTAGCATGACGCGTATGCCTTTGCGCGCCAGAAGCAGCGCGAGCATCGCCCCGCCGGGGCCGCCTCCGACGATACAGCAGTCCACCTGCTGACGCTCGCGCACCTCATGCGCGATAGCTTCCTTCTCGTCGTGTTGCTTGGCGACCGCTTCTTTGGCGTCTTCTTTCTCTTCTTGTAGCTCGGCGCGCGGGGAATCGTCCTCTGTCATAAGAAGCATCCTCTCACAATCGGGCCAATCGGTGGAGGGAAATTTTCAGAAGGCCGGAAGATACGGCCCGCCTGGGTGGCCTCGCGCCCCCTCTCGCTCATCTTGAATGACGCGAGGCCACCCGAACGCACCCGAGTCGCATCACAGCGCCACTAGCCGAAAGACGAGTCCGCGCAGCAGATGCGTCTCCCTTTGCTGCGCAAGCAAACATCGCTACTGAGAAAGACCCTGGAGTCCGACGAGCGCTCGCCCCGCTTCGGGCCCTCTGCCTGCTTACGCGAGAAGTGCCTCGGAAGCCTCGGGCCGGGAAGAAATTTTAGCAATCAACCGTAACTTTTACGAGGTTGAGGGTAATAACTAAAGTGAAGGGTTTCGATCCCCCTCTTCCTGGCGCACAAGGCGGCTCGATTAGATGACGGACGAAAGACTGTTGAAGAGTGCCGGTCGCGGCGACGAAGCGGCTTTTCTGGTGTTGTACGAGCGTCATCGCGACGCGGTGTTTCGCTTCGCCTATCGTCTCACCGGTTCCGTAGCCGTCGCCGAGGATGTAACGCACGATTGTTTCCTTAGCCTGATAAGGTCGCCCGAGCGCTTCGACCCGTCGCGCGCAGCCCTGCGTACCTACCTGTATGCCGCGACCAGAAACCTGGCGTTGAAGCACTTTCGCCAGCCGCTCGCGCCCCACGCGCCGCTGGACGATTTGACGGAAGAGCCAGCCGGGCCCGAGATTGAGCAACCGCTCCGGCAGCTACTGGATGAAGAGCTATCTTCGGAGGTGCGCAAAGCCGTGGCGAGTCTGCCGCCGCTGCAACGCGAGGCGCTCGTCCTCTTCGAGTATGAGGAGCTTTCGATGGCGGAGATCGCGGCCATCGTCGGAGCGGATACGGGGGTCGTGAAATCCCGTCTTCACCGCGCGCGGCAGAAACTTAGGCAACTGCTTGCGCCCTATTTGAACAGCGAGCGTGAAGCGGTCGTCGCCCCGGAGGTTTTAAGATGAGCGAGAAAACGGACGCGCCATCACATTTCGATGACGACGTAGGCGCGACTCCTCGGGCAGCGGCGAGAAGCGTCGAGCACGCCGCGCAGACCGAAGCTGATGCTGAATTGAAAGCATTGCTGGGGCAGTGGCGTGCGCCCTCCGTACCGGATTCGCTGGATAGTCGCGTCGTCGCCGCTTTTCGTCAACAGACACAGCGCGCCCCGCTCTGGAAACGTATCTTCTCCCCAAAGACTCCTTCTGCGTCAGCTAACCGAGAGGTAATTATTATGAAACAGTGTTCAGTATGCCGGGAAGAGTTTGCGGATAAATTCAGTTTTTGCCCCGTCGACGGCAGTCCGTTGAACGAGCTGGCGGCCTCAATCGTCGCCACGCCCGCGCCCGACCTCGCCACCGCCGCGCGCGGCATAATGGGCCGCGCTCCCCTGATCGCTTACAGCAGCGGCGAATATCACCTGACGATCATGGAAGATCAGGGCATCATCAATCGCCTGCGCGAGCAGTTGCGAGAGGTCGCCATAGAGTCGCGCTTGACCTGGCCCGAGTTCCGGCGCGACCCCGCCGCATTCGTCAGGCGCTCGGCGAGCGGCTATGGCCTGATGGCGTGGCGATTCCTCAGCTCGCCCAACGTCGCCGTCGCCGCGCTGACGGCAATCGTCCTAGTCCTCAGCCTCTCCATCGGGCTCGTCATGATGGATCGCTGGCGCGCGTCTCGCGAGCAGCAGTTGGCCGACAAGCAACGTGACGATCTGGATTATCTGGGCGGCATCACGGACATTCCTGCCGAAGAGAAGGAAAAGGAAAAGGGAACGGCTGGAATGAACAAGGGCACGGGCGGAGGCTCCAAACCCAAACAGGATAAACCCGGAGGTGGCGGCGGCGGCGGTCGTGAGGAACAGAAACCGGCCTCGGCTGGCAAGCTTCCGCAGGCTTCCCTGACCATCCCGCAGGTCGTCGCACCCGACCCGCATCCTAACCCGATCAAGAACCCATCGCTGCCCGTGGCAGCCACGATAGATGCCGATCCGCTATTGTTTCCTACGGACACGAGGGCGATTCCCTACGGAGACCCGAAGTCCAAGTCCACGGAGTTGAGCAGCGGGCCGGGCACTGGAAATGGAATCGGGACGGGGACGGGCGGGGGCGTCGGCTCGGGTGAAGGCGGAGGCGTCGGGCCAGGGCGCGGCGGTAATACGGGTGGCGGCGACCGCCACCCCGGCGGCGGAGGCTCAGGTGGCCCAGGTGGGGGCGTGGATTACAACCGGATATTTCCGCCCAAAGATGTAACGCAGAAGGCGCGCATCCTATCGAGGCCGGAGCCGCAGTACACGGAAGAGGCGCGGCGCAACCAGATTTCAGGCACTGTCGTCTTGAAGGCGGTGTTCTCATCCTCCGGACAGGTGACCAATATCCGCGCCGTAACCGGCTTGCCTTTTGGCCTGACCGAGCGGGCGATAGCGGCGGCTCGACAGATCAGGTTCACACCGGCGATGAAAGACGGGCGAGCCGTATCGCAGTACATCCAGATCGAATACAACTTCAACCTTTACTGACGGAGCGTTCGCGCCGCGCGTTTATGCTCTGACAGGGAAACGTGGTCTCTCTCCCCTCGCGGAAAGAGACCGCGTTTTCTCTTTGAGGGTTTTTTGAGGCTGGCTCCTCTCTTCGGCTGCCAATCAAATTTATGCGCAAGCTCTTCGCCGCCTCTCGTTCTATCAGCGGAGTGATTCTCGTATGAGAGGCTTGTGGCGCGGCCCCCTCGCCCTTCTTGACGGCCGCTCGGCAGGCCGCGACCGAGACCGAATCCACATCCATCTCGCGCGGTCGTCAGCGCCGCGTAAGGCTTTAAGTATGTGTCTATAGAGGAGACTATTATGCAACGGAAGTTCTTCCCGGCCCTCGCGTTCCTTCTCTCGCTCTCGCTTTTGAGCCTCTTCGTCCTCGCGCAAACCGGAACCCGTGAGGCTCCGGCCACCGCTCCCGGCCAGATAACGCAGGGCTCGCTTCAGGTCGTAGACCCCGACGGCCGACCCGTCGGCGTCGCGCCGCTCAGGCATACGGACGTTAAAGCGGAGATCAGCGGTTTTCTCTCGCGCGTCACAGTGACGCAGGAGTTCGAGAATCCGTTCAAGGATAAGATCGAAGCTGTGTACACGTTTCCACTGCCGCAGGCGGCTGCCGTCGACGACATGACGATGCGCGTCGGCGAGCGCACCGTCAAGGGCAAGATCATGCGCAGCGAGCAGGCCCAGGCCGTATATGAAGCGGCGCGCAACAACGGTCAGGTGGCGAGCCTGCTGGATCAGGAGCGGCCCAACATCTTCACGCAGTCGGTCGCCAATATCATGCCCGGCGAAAAGGTGACCGTCATCATCAGCTACGTCGAGACGCTGAAGTACGAAGAGGGCTCCTACGAGTTCTCGTTTCCGATGGTCGTTGGCCCACGTTACATTCCGGGCACGCCGACCGGGCAGCAGGGAGGCGGAATGTCCCCGGATACAGACCGCGTGCCCGATGCTTCGCGCATCACGCCGCCGGTCACGCCCGAGGGCACGCGCGCCGGACACGACATCTCTCTGGAAGTCGCGCTCGACGCGGGCGTGCCTATTGACGATTTGCGCTCAAAGACTCACGAGATCGAGGTCGTCAAAACGAATGACCGGAGCGCGCGCGTGCGCCTGAAGGATATGTCTGCGATTCCGAACAAGGATTTCGTGCTGCGCTACGATGTGGCCGGGCGCAAAGTCGAAGACGCCGTGCTCACGCATCGCGCGGATCGGGGCGGCTTCTTCACCTTGATTCTTCAACCGCCCGACCGCGTCACGGCTGAAGACGTGACGCCCAAGGAGATCGTCTTCGTCATTGATACGTCGGGCTCGATGATGGGCTTTCCCATCGAAAAGGCCAAGGAGGCGATGAAGCTCGCGCTCGACGGGCTCTACCCGCAGGACACTTTCAACCTGATTACCTTCTCGGGCGACACGCACATACTTTTCCCGCAGCCGGTTCGCGCGACCCCTTTAAACCTGCGTAAGGCGCAGCAGTTCCTGGCCTCGCGCGAGGGCGGCGGCGGCACCGAGATGATGAAGGCGATACGCGCCGCGCTCGACCCGTCCGACAATCAGGATCATATTCGCATCGTCTGCTTTATGACGGACGGCTACGTCGGCAATGACATGGAGATCATCTCCGAAGTACAGAAGCATCCGAACGCGCGCGTCTTCTCGTTCGGCATAGGCAGCTCAGCCAACCGTTTTCTGCTCGACAAGATGGCCGAATACGGGCGCGGCGAGGTCGAGTACGTCGGCCTTAACGATGACGGCTCGGCGGCCGCGCGCCGCTTCCACGAGCGCGTTCGCAGCCCGCTTCTGACGGACATCTCGATAGACTGGGCGGGGCTTCCCGTGGCCGACGTTTATCCGAAACGCATTCCAGACCTCTTCAGCGCCAAGCCGGTCATCCTCTCCGGCCGCTACACCGGAACGGGGCGGGCCAACATACGCCTCAAGGGCAAGATGTCTGGCCGCGACTTCGTGCGTGAGATTCCGGTCGAGCTGAAAGAGACCGAGCAGCGGCACGATGTATTGGCGACCCTCTGGGCGCGCACGCGAATCGACGATCTGATGGGCCAGGACATGGAAGGCATTCAGGCCGGTCATGCCCGCGCCGATGTGCGCGAGACGATCACGCAACTCGGTCTCGAGTACCGTCTGATGACGCAGTTCACTTCGTTCGTCGCCGTCGAAGAGCTGATAGTGACGGACGGCGGCCAGCCGCGCCGCGTCGATGTCCCGGTCGAGATGCCGGAAGGTGTTAGCTACAGCGGCGTCTTCGGCACGGATGAAGCAGTGGCCCCGGCCCCGAAAGCTTCTATGACTACGCCGAGCGCGACACCCACCGGCAGCATCGGGCGCGGTGTGTTCAGCAATTCCGGAGGTGGTGGTGGCGGCGGCGGAGGTCGTCCCGGCCAGCCGGTGATAGCGCGCCGGAAAGCCGTTACCGAGAGGTCGGCTGTTGCCGGTAAGGACGCCAGGGGGGAAGAAATCGTCGCGGACGGAGTGGCCCAGCTATCGCCCGAAGAACAGAAACAGCGAGAGCTTCAAGCCAGGCTCCATCCGTCAATCGCCGCGCTCATTGAGCGTTTGAAGAAGAATGGCGTGCAGGCCGCCGCCGATGAGGCGAAGTTTGTTCACGACGGCAAAGCCGAGCTGCAAATCTGGCTCGTGGACAAGACGCCGGAAGCCATCGCCGAGCTGAAGAAGCTCGGGTTCGAGGTGGTGCTCGACCCGACCACCTCGAAGCTGCTGATCGGTCGCCTGCCGTTGGAAAAGCTGGCGGCGCTCGCCGAACTCAAGACGGTTCGCTACGTCGCCCCGCAGCTCACGGGCGGGTGAAAGAAGGGAGGAAGGCCGCGAGGATGAAAGTTATTTGAATTTCAAAATTTCAGATTCAGTATCTCAAATCTGAGATTCACACTTTCATCCTTCGCGGCCTTCGTCTCGTCGCTTTTTCAGTCGCCCTCGCTTCCTCGTTTACGTCAATCTCGTCGGGAGGTAATTCTTTAATGTCACGTCTCGTCCATTCAGGCTGTGTCCTGTTGCTCTATTGCATGATCGTCGCAAGCGCGGCGGCGCAAACCGCCACGCTGACCACCACGGCCAGGGATCGCCGCTCCGTCAACATCACCATCTACAACTCGAACGTGGGCCTGGTGCGCGAGACGCGCATGCTACGGCTGCCGGATGGGCGGGCGAATCTGCTCTTCGCGGATGTCGCCGCGCAGATTCGTCCCGAAACTGTTCATCTGACCTCGCTCACGGCGGCCGATTCGCTGAACATACTTGAGCAGAACTACCAGTACGATCTTTTGAATCCGTCGAAGCTACTGGATAAGTACGTCGGGCGCGAAGTGACGCTCGTGCTTCGTCGCTACGAGAACAGCACGGAGGTTTTGACGCCCGTGCAGGCCGTCCTGCTCTCGAACAACAACGGGCAGGTATGGCGCATCGGCGGCCAGATCGTCATCAACCCGTCGAACATCGCCGAGATGCGCTTTCCGGATTTGCCGCAGAACCTCGTCGCCACGCCGACGCTCGTCTGGGACGTGGAGAATCGCGCCGCCGTGCAGCAAACGGTCGAGGCCAGTTACCTGACGGCGGGGATGAACTGGCGGGCCGATTACGTGCTCGTCGTCAATGCCAGTGATACGCTCGGCGACGTGCAGGGCTGGGTGACGCTCACGAATACGAGCGGCGTCGGGTTTGACGATGCGCGCCTCCAACTGGTCGCCGGTTCTCTCAATCGCGTCGTCGATGATGAGGGAGTGAGCGCTTTGCGAGAGAGAAGGGCGGCCGACATGGCGGCGTCCAAAACCGCGCCGCAGTTTCAGGAGCAGGCGTTCTTTGAATATCACCTCTATACTTTGCAGCGACCGGCTTCGATCCGCGAACAGGAGACCAAGCAGGTATCGCTGCTCGAATCCGCGGGGTTCAGCGTCGCCAAAGAGTTCGTCATCAACGGCCTGCCCGATTATTACCACGGTAACCAGTATCCGGGTCAGCCGATTCCGCAGAAGGTCGGCGTCTTCGTAGAGTTTCGCAATAGCCTGGCCAACAAGCTCGGCATGCCGCTGCCCGCCGGGACGATTCGCCTCTACAAAAAGGACGATCAGGGCGGCCAGCAGTTCATAGGCGAAGACCGCATCGATCACACGCCGAAGGATGAAGATGTGCGCGTCAAGGTCGGGGATGCTTTCGACATCGTTGCGGAGCGGAAACAGACCGATTACAAGGTGATCTCCAGCGATGTTTATGAATACGCCTATGAGATAACGATTCGCAATCACAAGGACGCGCCCATCAGCGTCATCGTCAATGAGCCCATCGGCGGCGACTGGCGAATGCTCTTCTCAAACTTCAAGGCCCAGAAGACGGAAGCCTTCGCCGCGCGCTTTCGCGTCCCCGTCGCCAAAGACGGCGAGGCCAAGCTCATCTATCGCGTGCGCGTCAAGTACTGAGCGCATCGGGGCCGACCATAAGGCACGCGAATGAGACGCAAAGCGAAACGCGGATTGGCTGCAATAGAGCCATCCGAGACGGAGACGGTAAACCGGACGGCGTGGGCCCACCTGATACGCGAGGAAGCGTTTC
>DASZEN010000011.1:0-358887 GCA_035940775.1 Pyrinomonadaceae bacterium
CGCCTCCCATGCGCCTGAAGAAGTCGAGCTTCGTCGCGGCGGACGCTCGGTGAATGCGACCCTAATTCTCAAACGCAGCTCCTGCCGGTGACGCGCGCTCTCTCACTCTCCGTGCGCTCCACCTATACAAACGCAAAATCCCCCGGCTGGAACATTTAAGGAATTTTCAAACTGCTTCCACGTGTTCGTCTAAATCTCTCTCGCATCGGTCATTTATGTGCTGTTCGGGCGCGGGCCGTTTTAATTTTTCGGGGGATTGTGGTTCGGGCGTCCCAAGTATTAGGATATGACCTAATATTTGGATTGCAAAGAGGCTACAGATGAGCATGGTTGATAATCATAAAGGGTTACGGTTCGCCTGCGAGTGCGTTTCGGCGATAGGGGGTTACAGCGATCCGTGGGCGGGTGTGGCGCAGAAGAAGCTGCTGCCTGACGGGACGAAGGAGCAGATTCTAAACGTCGTCGCGCGCGAGCCGAAGACTATCGCCCAACTCGCAAAGGAGCTTGGCATCTCGCAGCCGAGCGTCCACGCGCATATCGGCGAGTTGCTCGTGAGCGAGCTGCTGCGCGAATCCGAAGAATGGGAAAAACGCTATCCGACCGAGCGTTATTACGAGCCGAACTTTCCAGTGGTCAAGGCAGAGGAGCGCGCCGAATTAGAGGCGTTGTGCCGGGAGACGGCCGAGCGCTTCGCCTCCCTCTTTGAGAAGCAACAGAAGCGGCTCGAACGCGCCTTCGATCAAACCAACCTCGGCGAGCAGGGATGGACGTTCCCGGAGTTGACGCAGTATCTCTACGCGAAGGTACAGCGCACGGCGCGCTCCCTTCTCGAAGAACAAGGGGTGCTTGCGCCGCGCCGGATGCATCGTAACGGCGTCGCGTGGGTCTTCTGGGCGGAAGAAGAAGAGGGCTCGCCGCCCACGAAATAGTCAGGCGGACGGTCGATGTCCGGGACAGCGGCTCCCGGTCGGGCCCTTCCGTCGGGCGGGGAGGGGGATTCAAAAAAGTGAAGCGTGAATTAAAGGGATGAAAATCATGAGTGATAATCTTTCGGGGCAGAGCATTTCAGTCTGGATGGCGACCGCCGAAGTCCCCGCGCAATCGGCGCTGGCGGAAAACGTGGAGGCCGACGTATGCATCGTCGGGGCAGGAATTGCGGGCATGACGACCGCTTACTTGCTAGCGCGTGAGGGCAAACGGGTCGTCGTCCTTGATGATGGGCCAATCGGCGGAGGGATGACCCAGCGCACGACGGCGCATCTGGTCAACGCGCTCGACGACCGCTACTACGAGTTGGAGCGGCTTCACGGTGAAAAGGGAGCGCGCCTCGCCGCTGAGAGTCATTCGGCGGCGATCGACCTTGTGGAATCCATCATCGCGGAAGAGAAGATCGATTGCGATTTCGAGCGGTTGGACGGCTATCTCTTCACGCCGCCCAACGAGTCCAGGCAGCAGCTCGAAGATGAGCTGAAGGCAGCGCACCGCGCCGGGCTCACCAGCATTGAGATGGTCGAGCGCGCGCCGATTAAGGATTTCGACACCGGCCCGGCCTTACGATTTCCGCGCCAGGCACAGTTTCACCCACTTAAATATCTTTCGGGGCTGGCTTCGGCCATCAAGCGCGACGGCGGAAGAATCTTCACCGGCACGCACGCGAGCAAGATAGAGGGCGGCGAGCGCGCCCGCGTAGAGACGAGCGACGGCCACACGGTCACGGCCGGGGCGGTCGTCGTCGCCACCAATACACCCGTCAACGACCGCGTCGTGATTCACACAAAGCAGGCTCCGTATCTCACCTATGTCATCGGAGCGCGCGTGCCGCGCGGCTCTGTCGAGACGGCACTCTTCTGGGACACACCAGATCCTTATCACTACGTACGAATCCAGAGCGGCCCTTTCGAGGAGAGCGATGGCGAAAAGGGAGACGGCGAAGCGGGCGACTATGACATCCTGATCGTCGGCGGCGAAGATCACAAGACGGGGCAAAAGGATGACGCCAACAATCGTTATGCCTGGCTTGAGCGTTGGACGCGGACGCGATTTCCGATGATCGAGAGTATAGAATTTCGCTGGTCGGGGCAGGTCATGGAACCCGTGGACGGCCTCGCCTTCATCGGTCGAAATCCGCTCGATGAGCCCAACGTCTTTATAGCGACAGGGGATTCCGGCAACGGGATGACGCACGGCACGATTGCCGGAAGGCTTCTGACCGATCTCATCATGGGGCGCGAAAACCAGTGGGCCACGCTTTATGATCCTTCACGCATCACACTGCGGGCGGGCGTCGAGTTTGCGAAAGAGAATCTCAATGTCGCCGCGCAGTACACGGATTTGGTGACGCCCGGAGATGTGGATTCGGCGGACGAGGTTAAGCCGGGAAACGGAGCTATCCTTCGGCGCGGTCTTAAGAAGATTGCTGTTTACCGCGACGAGCAGGGCGCGTTGCACGAGCGCTCGGCCGTGTGCGTTCATCTGGGCTGTATCGTCGACTGGAACTCTAAGGAGAAGACGTGGGATTGTCCCTGTCACGGCTCGCGCTACGATGCTTACGGAAAGGTCTTTCAAGGCCCGGCCAACAGCGACCTCCGGCACGTCGAAGAGGAGGATTAGCGACCAGTGGTGCGCGTGCGGCCTGCAAACGTCTTTAGAGGATTGCTTATGAGGATCAAGCGAGGGCTGATCGTTGGGGCTGTCATGTTGATGATCGCGGGTGGGCCCAACCGTTTGGCCACAAGCGCGCAGCAGCAGCAACGCGGTGGCTCCGACCAGAGACAGGTGCGCGTCTATTTTCCGCGCGACGGCAATCCGCATCCGCGCGACCCCTTCAACCTGCAATTCGTCGTCCGCAACGTGGCCACATCGGCTCCGGCGCGGCCCGCGCTCATGGCTTTGCTCGCCGGGCCGACCGCCGTAGAAAGGCGCAGGCGTCTGCGCCCGCTCGATGCGGACGGTCTAACCATCGCCGCATTGACGATCAACGACGGAACGGCGCGCGTAGACTTTGTAGCGCGCGGCGGCAAACGCTGGGCTGGCGATCTCTCTCCGGCCGAGTTTCGACAGGCCGTCGAGCGAACGCTCAGGCAATTCTCGACCGTGCGCCGCGTAGTCATCTCCGTCGACGGCAAAACGGATTTCGACTCGCAGCGGTGAAAAGCCCTCTCGGCGAGCAATTTTAAACGCCCCTGAAAGAGGAAAGTGGCAGTCGCGGCACATTTTCTCAAGACCTCAGGCGTAGGATGTGTCGAAGCTTATTAAGGGGACGAGCCGAAGGGTGAAAAGATGTCGAGCGCGATTTTTGTAGCAGAGGGGCCGCCGGAAAAGAGCGCGCTCTCAATCATAGAGCGCGGGGCGCGGGCCCGTTGGTGGCGCAGGCGCGGCTCCAAGCGGCGCGCTTTCCAGTACGAAGACGCGGCGGGGCGACCCGTGACCGACGCGGCACAACTGGAACGCATTCAGGCGCTCGCAATTCCTCCGGCATGGACTGAGGTACGCATCTCTCCGCGGGCGGGCAGCCGCCTGCAAGCCATAGGGATAGACGGCAAGGGCCGCGTCCAGTACATCTACCACGCGCAGTATGCCGCCCGCCAGCAGCAGAAGAAATACGAGAAGATCATACGTTTCGGCGAACACCTCCCGCTGCTGCGTCGCCGGACTAACGAAGACATCGCGCGCCAGGATCTCTCGCGCGAGCGCGTCCTGGCCGTCATCGTGCGTCTCATCAACGACCTCTATTTTCGCGTCGGCTCCGAAGAGAGCGTCAAGCGCTATCGCACCTACGGCGTCACCACCCTGCGCAACCATCATCTTGAGATCAAGCGGGGCGGGCGTCTCATCTTCAGCTTCGTCGGAAAACATCACGTACGCCATCGCCGCATCATCGTTGACGAAGAACTGGCGACGCTGATGGGAGACATCAAGGCCATCGGCGGGTCGAAGCTCTTCAACTACATAGGCGAGGACGGTAAGGCGCGCCCCGTGCGCCCGCGCGAGGTGAACGATTACATCAAGGCGGCAACCTCGCCGGAGTTCTCCGCCAAGGACTTTCGCACCTGGGGCGGGACGCTCTATGCCGCCGTCGAGCTGGCGGAGATTGGCCCGGCCGAAGATGAGCGGTCGGCGAAGCGCAATCTGGTGCGAGCGGTCAAGAGAGTCGCCGAGCGGCTCGGCAACACGCCGAGCGTCTGTCGCGGCTGCTACATCCACCCGACCGTCATAGAGCGTTACCGCGAGGGCCTCACGCTCGAAGAGTTTCGCCGCCGCGTCGAGCGATCAATCAAGCGCATCCAGCCGGAGTATGAGCTGGAAGAAGTGACGCTCCTGAAACTACTTGGCGCGCAGACGAACGGCAAAAAGTGACGGCTCCGGTCACAGCCGGAGCGCGCCCCCGGCTTCAGTACGCCTTAGCTTCAGTACGCCTTAGCTTCTAGTAATGCTTGCTCGTCTTTCGACCCGCGCCCTTTCTTTTTCTTCCCTTACGCTCCTCCGTACCCTTGAGCGAGGCCAGAGGCCAGAGCTTGTGCTCGATCTCCGCGAGACCCGCATCGACGACGGCGCGCACGACCTCTTCCGACGATTTATAGGCGGGCGCGGCTTCGTCCAGCGGCACTCGCCCGTCCGTGTTGACGAGAATACCGGCGGCTGCGTACTCGTCGTCGATCTGTCTCTGTGAGAGCGTGCGCGTCGCTTCGCCGCGTGAAAGGCGACGGCCCGCGCCGTGGTTGACCGAGAAACCGCTGCGGACAGCCCCGGCAAGCGGACGCAGGATATAGCTGTAGTCCTTATTGCTTCCGGGTATCAAAACCGGGTGGCCCGTCTCTTCCCAGAACGTGCCGCGCAGCGCCGGATGCCCGGCCGGGAAAGCGCGCGTCGCCCCTTTGCGATGAACCCAGACCTCGCCGAAGTCCGGATGCCATTCACGCTGTACCAGATTGTGGCTGATCTCATAAATCAGTTCGAGCCGTGCGCCGAATACTTTGCGGAACGCTTCGGCGACCTGCTCGAAAATAATCAGCCGGTTGAGAATCGCGTAGTTTCCGCCAGCGGCGACCGCGTTCAGGTAATCGCCGTAGTGGCGCGACTCGGGCGTGAAATACCCCAAGTCTATGTCCGTGATGGCGTCGGGTCTCTCCTCTCTGGCAAGCTCGAAGTAGTTCGTCGCCAGACCGTGACCGAAGCCTCGGCTTCCAGTATGCACCTGTAGAAAGAGCGTGCCCGTGTCTTCGGCGCGTTGCAGCTCTATGAAGTGATTGCCGCCGCCGAGGCTGCCCAACTGATCCAGTCCGCGCTCGGGCCTGCCCTTGCCGCCCCACGGAATCTGCCAGTCGTCGTCCACAGGAATGCGGTGACGCTCGGCGCGGCTTCGATCAAACGTCGCCCCGTATTTTTCGACGTAGTATTCGGCTCCGCCGCGCACCAGATTATTGAACTCCTGCTTTGAGACGCTGCCCAGACGGTGACTCTTGCCGCCCGCCCCCATCGCCACGCGCTCCATCACTTCGCGATTAAACTCAAGCTTCTTCTCGGGCGTCGCCGCCTCGGCCGAAACTTCCGAGCGCGCGCTCATCATCCCGCAACCGATATCGTAGCCCACCGGGCCCATCGCGACCGCGCCGCTCTCAAGATCGGTAATCAGTACGCAGCCGACCGGCACGCCGTAGCCGTAATGCGTGTCGGGCGTAATCACCACCATACGGACGCCCGGAAAGCGCGTCGCATTGACGATCTGCCGGTAGAGAATATCTTCCGCATCGGTGAAAAGCTTTGGCGTCAGGAATAGCCGCACCGGCACCTCGCCCGTATCCTCCGTCTTCAAGTCGTAGTAGCCCTCGCCGTTCCAGCGGGCGAGGTGCTTCCAGTTGTCTGCGTTCTTTAACGTCTTCGCCACTTTCAACGCTTTGGCGTCCACTTCCCCTTTAGTCATCCTTTGCATCCTTCGCGATTAAATTCTCGGATTCGTCTTTCCCCGAAAGACCTTCTTCAACCGTCTTCCGCACTACTGGGCGCGCTCGCCTATCGCTTTGATAATCTCAATAGCAACCTTGTCGGCATCATCGCCTTCAGCGACGGAAACGCGCAGCGGCGCGAGTTCGTAGCTGGCCCGCCGCGCTTCGTACAGCAGGCGCGCGCTCTCGCGTCGGCGCGCGAGCGGGCGGGTGTCGCCCATACGCCGGATTCTCCGCCAGCATAGCTCGAAGGGCGCGTCGAGCCAGACCGTCAAGCCCTTATGTTCGGAGATGAGCGCGCGATTTCGCGGATTGGCCCAAGCGCCGCCGCCGAGCGCTATGACGCGGGCCATCTTATTCTCCAAGGCTTCGCTGAGCGCCCTCTCTTCAGCCGCGCGGAACCGCGCTTCGCCCTCCTCCTCGATGATCGTCCGGCAACTCAGCCCCTCGCGCTCGGCGATGAGCCGATCCATATCAATCATACTGCAACCGAGAAGTCGCGCGAGCGCCGCCCCGGCGGTCGTCTTCCCGGCTCCCATGAAGCCTGTTATCAGTATGCGCTCCGGGTCGTTCATCGCTCAACCACCGATTCGAGCTTGCTGTAAAATTCGGGGAACGAGACGCCGACCGAGCTTGCGCCGCCCTCTATCACTGTCTCGCCCTGGGCCAAAAGCGCGGCGATACTGAAGGCCATAGCGATGCGATGATCCCCGAACGCCGAGAGCTTTGCGCCACGCAGCCGACACGGCCCGTTTACGGTCAATCCGTCTTCGTGCTCCGAAACCTGCGCGCCCATCGCGCGCAGGTTCCAAACTACGGCGGCGATGCGGTCGCTCTCCTTCACACGAAGCTCGGCCGCGTCGCGTATCGTTAAGCCTCCTTCGACCTGCGTTCCGACCACTGCCAGCAGCGGCAGCTCGTCAATCAACTGCGCTATGAGCGAGCCGCGCAGGATGAGATTAGAGCGAGCGGCGGCTGCGGAGGCGGTGGCGGCGGTCGCCCCCAGACCCGCCATGCCTTTGACGCGCACCGTTCCGAGGGGTTCGTTGCACTCTTCGCGCGCCTCTTCGATCTCGATTGCGGCCCCCAGCTCGCGCAACGTGCGAAGGATTTGGCAGCGCGTCGGATTGAGCCCGACATCCGCTATCTCCAACTCCGAGCCGGGCAGAAGAGCGGCGGCGGCTATGAAGAAGACCGCCGAGGAGATGTCGCCGGGAATACTAAGGTCGCGCGCCTCGAAGCTCGCCGGGCCTTCGACCGCGAGCGCTTCGGACAGAGTCTCTTCATGGTCATCAAGTGTCTCGTCCTCGTCATCAGGAGTTTCCTTGTCGCCATCGCCTCCGCGCCTCGTCGTCTCAACGGGGACGCCGAACCAGCGCAGCATGCGCTCCGTATGATCGCGCGTCCGCCCTCCATGCTCGACGACCTCTGTGCGACCCCGGGCGCTCAGGCCCGCGAGCAGGACACAGGCTTTGACCTGGGCGCTCAAGACCGGCATGGTGTAAGCGACGGGCATGAGCGGCCTGCGTCCCCTGATGTGCAGGGGCGCGCGCCCGTCGTCCGCTGAGATTCGAGCGCCCATCAGCTCAAGCGGCTCGATCACTCTACGCATCGGTCGCGAGCGCAGGGAATCGTCGCCCGAGAGCGTTGAGGCGAAAGCCTGCCCGGCCAGCACCCCCGCCAGCATGCGCATCGTAGAACCGCTGTTGCCGCAATCTATCCACGCATCGGGCGCACGAAAACCCTCCGGGCCGCGCCCCGTCACGCACACGCGCGAGCCGTCCCGTTCTACGGGGACGCCCAGGCTTATCAAGGCTTCGAGCGTCCGTCGGCAGTCCTCGCCGGTCGAGTAATTCAGGAGCGTCGAGCGGCCACGGGCCAGCGCCGCAATGATCGCTCCACGATGTGAGATGGATTTGTCGCCGGGTAGCTCCAAGCGCCCGCGTACCCGCCGCGCCGACTCTATTCTCATTAAACCAATCATACATGAAGAAGGGAGAAACGAAGGGATGAAGGCGGCAGCGATGAGGGATGAAAGGGGTTGAATGGTTAATTCCCTTGAGCAGTAACTCAATCATTCATCGCCCCTTCCTTACGCCTTATCCCTTTTTTCGTCCCTCATCCCTCACACTGCCGCCCTCATCCCTTTCTTGACAGGCAGGGGAGCGTCATGTTACACCCTCAATTCTTCCGGTAAGCTTCCGAAGTCTGTTTAAGTAGCCACGCCCCGCCGGACGGCTCTTGGAAAGGGTTATGTCTTTAACTGTGACCGAACAGACGATTGAGCTGATCTTGCCGAGCAGCATTGAGTCGATAGCCGAGGCGGCTCAGGCCGCCGCAAAGTTCGTCGGTCGATTGGGGCTCGGCGAAGAGTTTGCCTTCGGAGTGGACATGGCCGTGCGCGAGGCCGTGACCAATGCCGTCCTGCACGGCAATAAACAGGAGATGACGAAGACGGTCGAGCTTACGCTCGGCAATTCGGCGCGCGCTTTTGAGGTCACGGTGCGCGATCAGGGAGAGGGCTTTGATCCGGGAAGCGTCCCCGATCCGACCGAGGCGCAAAACCTTATGAAGACCTCGGGGCGCGGGATTCTTTTTATGCGTACATTTATGGACGAGGTCGCGTGGTCACACCACCCCGAAGGCGGTACGGTCGTGCGTATGACCAAGCGACATTGACGATTTCGGATTTCGGTTTTTGGACTAAAAGAGACTGATGATTTTCAGGTTCAGATTCTCTGTTCGTGCCCCGATCTAAAGTCCGGAATCTAAAATTTCTAGTAAGGGAGACTTTTGCAATGGCTGAACTTGATATTAGAGAGCGACAGGCCGGAGATGTGACCGTCCTCGATATGGATGGCAAGGTGACGATAGGCGAAGGCTCTGTGGCTCTGCGCAGCGCTATCCGTCGCCTGCTCGAAGAAGGCAAGAAGAAGATTCTCTTGAACCTGGCGGGCGTCGGCTATATCGATTCGAGCGGCATCGGCGAGCTGGTCTCAAGCTACACGGCGATCAACAAGGAGAGCGGCCAGCTCAAGCTCCTTAACCTGACGCAAAAACTTCAAGACCTGCTGGCGATCACCAAGCTCCTGACCGTCTTCGACGTTTACGAGAACGAGTCGGACGCGCTCAACAGCTTCAAATAGGGGCCGGGTATCAGGGGCCAGGGGCCGGGCAAAAGCTTTTACTGTCACCTGACCCCCGACCCCTGACCCCTGGCTCTTTATGTTTCGCGCTACACTTCGCCGTCTGCTTGCGATTGATGATCCGCCGGAGCGAACGGCGCTCGCTTTCTCGATCGGCGTCTTCATAGCCTTTTCCCCCTTCCTCGGTCTCCATACCGTAATGGCGACGGCGCTCGCCTTCATCTTTCGCTTCAACAAAATAGCGATCTACACCGGAACGTTCGTCAACAATCCTATTTTCACGCTCGTGCCGATCATCCTCATGTCCTACGGCGTGGGCGCGTTTTTTATGGGCCGCCCGCTCGGCCTGCCCCCGGAAGGGCTCCTCCTCCTGAAGGAGCCGCATCTTTTGACGGGCGATTACTGGCGGCGTCTCTTCCTGCATGGCTGGGACGTGCTCGTGCCGTTCGCGGTCGGCGGGCTCGCGCTCTCGGTGGTTTGTTCGCTCGCCTCCTATCCATTAACATTACGTATGCTGCGCGCCAGACAGCGGTTGAGCGCCGAAAGGTCTAAGGAAAGCGATTGAGCCATAGATTCGAGCGTGAGCCGATACAACCATTCACAGCTCATCGCTCATCCTTCATCCCTGACAGTAGAAAGAGCGTGCGCCTTATTCCGGCTTTTATGAGAAGAAATTATTTTATCATCGCAAACCTCGCGCTCGCGCTCGGCTTCTGCGGCGGCATGGCGCGAGCACAAAATCAGACGGCAACACGCACGCCTCCTGCTCCTGCTGCTCCGGCGCGCGCTGAACGCAACGCCCCGTCAACACAGCAGCAGCAGCAACCACGGGAGACGCCCGCGCCTCGCGCGAGCGGGTTCGATCTGACAGATTACGGCGTGCGCATACAGCCCGAGCCGAGACTGATCGTGATGATGGCCGCGCTCGACGCAGCCGGTTTCGACCCGACGCCGACCGGGCAAGACCCTTCGGCCTTCCGCGCGCAGGTGAGGCGAGATCAGGCGGAGCTGGACGCGGGGCTTCGCGCGCGTTTGCGCGAGTTCTTTGAGCGCAACAAATTGAAGCCGGAGGGAGGCACGCCGCCGACGCCAGCCGAACAGGCCGCGCGCTATGTTTCGCTCGCCTACGCGCTCGGGCCCGCGCCGGGCTTCGAAGCACCCGCGCGCACCGACGATCTTCCGGCGGGAGTGCTTGAGGTGCTGGATTTTGCGCCGCTGCTCCGCGAGTTCTACCGCAAGTCCGGGATCGAAGAGCGTCTGGCCGCCTACCTTCGCGCGCACCGGGACGAGGCCGACCGGCTTCGACAGCCGACGACCGGCATGCTGCGCTTTGTGCTCTCGTATCTGCACACGCGCCCGCAGACGGTCGTCACGGAGCGCGTGCCCGTCCAAACTCCCGCCTCAAAGAGCGGGGGAAAAAAGAAGGCGCAGACCGTATACACGGCGCGCGAACACGAAAGACGATTCTTCATCGTGCCGGACTTGCTGGCCGCCCCCGGCGCGACGAACTTTCGCGTCATCGCGGACGATTATTATGTGATTTTTCCGGAAGGGGCCGACCCAGGCTCAACAGAGCTGCGCCGCGCCTATTTGCAGTATGTCATTGACCCGGTGGTGGCGCGCTTTAATCGTGACATAGCCGGACGCCGCGAACAGATAAGGCAACTTCTCGACGAGCGCACGAAGGCCGGAGCAAGCGTCACGCCCGATATTTTTACGGCGGTCTCGCGCTCGCTGGTCATAGCGGCTGAAGCGCGCCTCAATGAGGCCGTGCAGCTCGCCGCGCTCTCGAACGAGACGCGCGGCCGTCTGGACAAAACCAAAGACGCCTCAGCGCGCGCCGCCATCGTCAAAGAGATGCAGTCGGCGCGCACTCTTGTTGAGGACGAGACGGTGGCGCAGCTCGCGGACGCTTACGAGCAGGGCGCTGTGCTCGCCTTCTATTTCGCAGACCAGTTGCGCGGAATCGAATCCTCCGGCTTTGACATCAGCAACTACTTCGCGGACATGATCGCTTCATTCGACGCGGCGCGCGAAAGCCGCAGGCTGACGGAAGCGGCCGAGGCGCGCTCTCGCGCCCTCGCGGCACGCCGCGAGCGTCAGGCGCAGAGACAGGCCCGCCTGTCCGCCGCGGAAGAGGAAAGAAGCGACGTGGGAGGCGCGGCGGCGGCCGAGCACACGGCTCTTATCAAGAGCCTCACGGAGGTCGAGAAGATGCTGCAACTGAAGGATTACGCCGGGGCCGAGACGCGCTTGAAAAGCCTCTTGCAGCAGTTTCAGGGCGAGCCGCGTATCTTCTTCGCACTCGGCCAGACCGCCAGCCTGTGGGCGCGCGATACGACGGACGATGACCTGCAAGTGACGCGCTTGAATCAGGCCCTCACACACTACCGCATGGCGATTGAGCGTGCGCCGGAAGAATCTGACCGCTCTTTGGTCTGCCGCGCGCACGAGTCGATGGGGCGCATACTGGCCTTTCTGGATCGTCCAGACGAGGCCCTTAAAGAGTTCGACACGGTCATACAGGCCACGTCCTGCGGCGAGTCGCTCAAGGACGCCGCCCGCGAAGCGAAAGTAAAGCTGGGCCAATAGTAGTTGTAGAAGGTAAGAAAAGCAGAAGAGTTAAAAATGAAAGGGTCAAAGGGAGAAACCCCCGACAGGAGTTCTCCCTTTGACCCTTTCACCTTTTCGGCCCCTATCAAAGCGGCATTCGCGGCAGGCGCTGTATTCGCAGGGCTGGCATGCGCGGAAGCACCATCCCTTTTATCTTCGGCATGGCGGGCAGCACAACCCTCGGCATTCGCTCCAGCCGCATGGCTGGCAGCGTCGGTAGCGCTATTTTCGGCAGGACGAGTTGGCCCACCTGCGGGGCTATCTCCGGCCCGAACTCTAATGCCCGCCCGCGCTCGGGCGTGACCTTGAAGGTGCGTTGCGATTTGTCTCGAATGACGGAGAGCGTAATCTCGCCCTCGCGCTTTCGGTTGATCTCGCGCAGGAGGTCTGAGACCTTCTCGATTCGATTTCCGTCCACGGCCGTGATTACGTCTCCGGCTTTGAGCCCCGCTTTGGCCGCCGGACTATTCTCGCTGACCGAGGCGACGAGCACGCCGCGCCCGTCCGCAACACCGAAGTATTCCGCAAGCTGTCTGGTCAACTGTGTCGTGCCGATGCCGATGCGACGGTCGGCCCCGAAGACCATTGAGAAATCACCCGGCGCGAGACCACCGGGCATATCCCCCAACTGGCCCAACTCAGAGCCCAAACGATCAAGCCCCTCGCCGGGAATCGTCATATTGAATGAGCGCGGGAAATCCTCTCGCTTCGCCAACGTGACGGAGATCTCCTGCTCCCGACCGTCGCGACGTATGGTCAGCCGCGCCGTATGATCCGGCGCGACTTCACCGATCAGGCGGTTCAGCTTGCGTACGCCTGTGACCTCTTCACCATTGAATCGCAGGATAACGTCGTCCTTGCGAAGTCCGGCGCGTTCGGCGGGGCTGCCCTCCATCACTCGCCCGACGGCGACGCCGCGCGGCTCGCTCAACCCGTACTGCTTCATGTTCGCGGTAGTGATCTCCTCCGGATAGATGCCCAGGAAGCTGTCACCATTACTGAAGAATGAAAAGGTCGTGGGCCCATCCGGCGCTTCCGGTGCAGCCGGTGCCTGCGCTGCTGGTGGGGCCAGTGACGGCGCGGGCGGCGCGGGCGGCACAGATGCAAGCTCAGGCGTGACCCGTTGCTCAGGCGGCGCGGGTGGCGTTGCGGGCTGAGGTGGTGGTTGTGGCGGCGCTGGCTGCTGCGCGAGCGACACGGCGCAGAGCGAAAACAATAGAACCAATGTCAGGTAAAGCGGGATTCTCAGGGTCATAGCGAAAATCCTCCGGGTAGATTTTTGCTATTTCACGTCGCGCGCTGCCGGGGGTTCCAAATTTTTATGTCAGGGTATCGGGGGTTTGGTTCACGTTTGATTTTGTGAGGGGCAAGCGCTTAGCCGGGTCAGGGTGGTCGCCGCCGCCTCGGCCCAGGCCCCTGACGGGGCCGTATATTCACCCGACCGCGCCCGGCTTGCGATAGACTTCGCGCCCGTCGCTCAGCTCAAGGGCGAGTTTGCCTTCGGAGTGGGCCAGGTCAAGATGCGCCACCGCTTCCGAGACGGCCAGGAAGCGGTGCACGTCCTCGGAACCCGGAAACATCTCACGCGCCAAATCCCAGGCGGTCGCGCCCGCTTTCGGGATCAGACGGATGACCTCGGCCTGCCGCTCGCGTATCGCGCGCAGGTAGCGATTGAAAAGCTCCTCGTAATCCGCGACCGGCTCGTCGTGCCCGCCGTAGACGAGCGTCGGGGCGAGCGCGCGCAGACGCGCCAGGCTCACCATGTATTCGGCCAGAGAGCGAAAGCGGCGCTTCGGGTCAACAGGGTCGGGCGAGAGGATAGGATTCGGCGTGATACGTTTAAGCACGCAATCGCCAGCGAAGATCGTACGGTCTGCCTCGCGCAGGAATGAGCAGGAGCCGGGCGTATGGCCGGGCGTGTGGACAACGCGCAGGCTGCCGGTCGCAAACTCAAGCTCGCCCTCATCCCTTAGCTCATCGTAATCACCGTCTTCGAGCGCATCGGCGTAGGCGCGCACGCCCTCGTACATCGCGCGCAGGCTTTTTATATCTTCCGGGGGGACGCCCGCGCGCACAAGCAACGTGCGATGCTCCTCGTATTCGAGGCGCGAGGCGCGGTGGCCCGTCTCCCAGGCGTGAACCATAATCTCCGCATCCTTCGCCTCGTCGCGCACCGAGCGGGCCAATCCGCAGTGATCTTCATGCGCGTGCGTCAAAACTATGCGGCGTATGTCCGAGACGCGAAACCGCGCGCGCCGCAATCCCTCGCGCAACGCCTCAATCGCCTCCTTCGTCTTCGGCCCGGTGTCTATCAAAGTCACAGGGTCTTCGGCAATCAAATAGACATTGACCGGCCCAACGTAAAAAGGAGTCGGCACCGAAATAGGAATAATGCGCATGTGAAAAACGGGGGTCAGGGGCCGGGCAAGAAGAATGAGATGTCTTTACCGGCCCCCGAAACCCCCGGCCCCTAGTAGGTGTACTTGTTCGCCTTAATCATCACGTCGGCGACGCGTTGGCGTGCAGCGATGGTGTTCATCGGCGTGAGCTTCGTGAAGCGGCGGAGCGCTGCGAGGAGCGTGCGCAGCTCGTCGCCCTCGGTCATGCCAGCGAGCGTGTTCTTGGCGTTGGCATCGACGCGCTCGACCGCGTCGTTGCAGAAGACGCGCGTCATGTCCAGGTAGCGCCCGGCGGCCTCTTCGCCCTGCGCGGCGGCCAGCTTCTGTGCGCGCAGGATGGCAGACTCCATCGCGTATGCGTCGATGATTATGTCGGCCACACCCATCAGGATTTCCTGCTGGTCTGCGAGAGCGGTCATGTACTTCTGCGCCGCCGTGCCGAGAACCATCAGCGCGACCTTCTTGGCGTTGAGCGCGAGTTTGCGTTCGGCGGCGAGAACGCCCTCGTCCTCGTCAAAGCCCGGCATGGAGGGCGAGAGCACCTCTTCCATAAGGTTCTGCGCGGCGGGCAGAAGCGCGAGCTGGCCCGTCATGGCGCGCTTCATCAGCATGCCCGGAATGAGCATCCGATTGATCTCGTTAGTCCCCTCGAAGATGCGGTTGATGCGCGCGTCGCGGTAGGCGCGCTCGGCCGGATAATCGGCCGAATACCCGTAGCCGCCGTAAATCTGCACCATCTCGTCGGCGACAAAGCCGCAGTATTCCGACAGCGCCACTTTTATGATCGAGCATTCGACCGCGTATTCTTCGATGGCGCGCAGCTTCGCGTCCGGGTCTTTGGTATTGCTGATCGCGGATTCGATCAAACCGACCGTGCGATAGACCATCGCCTCGCCGACCCAGGTGCGCGCGGCCATCTCGGCGAGCTTCGTCCTGATCGCGCCGAAAGAGGAGATGGGCCTACCGAACTGGTGACGCTCGTTCGCATAGCGCACGGCCTCGTGGAGCATCAGCTTCATGCCGCCCGTGCACATCGCGCCGAGCTTGAAGCGACCGATGTTGAGAATGTTGAAGGCGATCTTCGCGCCCTTGCCGACCTCGCCGAGCAGATTCTCCACGGGCGTGCGAACGTCCGAGAGCACCAGCGCCGTCGTACTCGATCCCTTGATCCCCATCTTGTGCTCTTCGGCCCCGGAGGTGAGGCCCTCCTGGCGCTCGACTATAAAGCCGCTGAACTTATCGCCGTCAACCTTGGCGAAGACGACGAAGATGTCCGCGAACCCGCCGTTTGTGATCCACATCTTCTCGCCGTTCAGGATGTATTCCTTACCGTCCTCTGAGAGGCGGGCCGTCGCTTTGGCCGCCAGGGCGTCCGAGCCCGAGCCCGATTCCGTCAGCGCGTAAGCCGTTATCAATTCGCCCGAAGATATTTTTGGCAGGTACTTCTGTTTGGCCTCTTCGGTTCCGAAGAAGACGATGGGCAGCAGTCCGATGCCGGATTGTGCGCCGAGCGCGGTTGCGAACGAGGCCGAGCGACCGAGACCTTCGCCGATAAGCGCGCTGCTCGTCTGATCCAGGCCGAGCCCGCCGTACTCTTCCGGAATGTTCGCGCCGATCAACCCGAGGTCTGAAGCCTTGCGTATCAGCTCGCGCGCCAGTTCCCAATCGTGCTTCTCCAGCTCGGGGACGCGCGGCATCACCTCGTTATCTATGAACTCGCGCGTCGTGTCGGCGATCATGCGATGCTCTTCCGTGAAATCTTCAGGTGTGGAAACCTCTTCAGGCGTGCGCTCCTCGATCAAAAAGCTCCCGCCCGTAATGATCTGTTTCTCTTCGACTACGGCTGACATTATGTTTTGCTCCTTTCAGTCAATGCTCAGGAGTCAGAACACAGGACTCAGGAATCAGAATGAAAAGGCGGCAACCCGTTTTTTTATTCTGAGTTCTGAGTCCTGACTTCTGAGTCCCGACTCAAATTCTTTCAAAAATTCCCGCCGCGCCCATCCCGCCGCCGACGCACATCGTAACCATGCCGTAGCGCCCCTGTCGGCGCTCAAGCTCGCGCAGGATCGTGGCCGTCAGCTTTGCGCCCGTGCAGCCCAGGGGGTGGCCCAGGGCGATTGCGCCGCCGTTGACATTGACCTTCCCCTCGTCGAGGCCGAGGGTGCGGATGACGGCGAGCGATTGCGCGGCGAACGCCTCGTTCAGCTCTATGACATCTATCTGGTCGAGGGTAAGGCCAGCGATCTTCAATACTTTCGGGATGGCGTAGACGGGGCCGATGCCCATCTCTTCGGGCGGGCATCCGGCGGTCGCGTAGGCGACGAAGCGCGCCAGAGGACGAGCGCCCAGGGCGCGCGCTCTCTCGTCCGACATCACTACGGCGGCGGCGGCCCCGTCCGACATCTGCGAGGCGTTGCCCGCCGTGATCGTCCCCTTCGCATGAAACGCTGGCTTGAGTTTCTGTAGCCCCTCTATGCTTGAGTCGCGGCGCACGCCCTCGTCTTTGTCGAAGACGATTTCGCGCCGCTGCTTGCGGCCCCTTTCGTCCAACTCTTCGAGCGTCACCGTGAGCGGCACTGTCTCGTCCGTAAACTTGCCTTCATCCAGGGCACGGGCGGCGCGCTGGTGCGAGCGCAAGGCGAAGGCGTCCTGCTCTTCGCGCGAAACCTCGTACTTGCGCGCAACGTTCTCGGTCGCCAGGCCCATGTTCAGATAGAAGTCCGGGTAGTGCTCGACCAGGTACGGGTTGGGGCGAATGATGTGGCCGCCCATCGGTATCATGGACATAGTTTCGAGGCCGCCAGCGACCGCCACCTCCGCGCCGCCCGTCCTGATATGGTCAGCCGCAATCGCGATTGATTGCAGTCCCGACGAACAGAAGCGATTGATCGTCATCGCCGAAGTTTCTACGGGGAGACCGGCGCGAATCGCCGCCGCGCGCGCCACGTTCATGCCCTGTTCAGCCTCCGGCATCGCGCATCCCATAATCACATCCTCTATCGCGGCCGCCTCAAGCCCTTCGACCCTATCGATCGCTTCCCTGATAACGGCCGCGCCCATCTCGTCGGGCCGCATATTACGCAAAGTCCCCTTCGGCGCTTTCCCGACAGCCGTTCGCACAGCCGATACTATAACTGCATCTCTCATCTTTCTTACCTCGATAAAATCTGAGATTCCCGAATCTTAAATCTCAAATCCAAAAAGTCAGCTCCTGATTTCCAGAGGCTAGTTACGCAAGGGCTTTCCGCTCTTGAGCATGTGCGCGATGCGCTCCTGCGTCTTGCGCTCTCCGGCGAGGGAGAGGAATGCTTCGCGTTCCAAATCCAAAAGATACTGCTCGGAGACGCGCGTCGGATGATTAAGATCGCCGCCCGTGAGGACGCGCGCCAGCTTTTCGCCGATCAGCGCGTCGTGATCCGAGATGAAGCCGCCGCGCTTCATCTGGTGAATGCCGAGCTTGAGCGTCGAGAGCGCTGACAGACCCAGGGCGAGTATGTCTGTGCGCGGCTGCGGCGCGACGTAGCCGGTCGCGGCCAGCGCCAGCACCTCCTGCTTGGCATCCGCGATCAGCCTGTCCGTGTTCATGGAAACGGAGTCGTCCTCGCCTAAGAAACCGAGGGCGCGCGCTTCCTCGGCGGAGGTCGCCACTTTGGCGAGCGCGATGGTCTCGAAGGCGCGCTTGATGAAGGAGAACTGGTCTGCGTCCGTGACGCTGGCGGGAATCGAATCCAGAGCGCGCACGAGCATCTCTTTCGTACCGCCACCGGCCGGGATAATGCCGACGCCGACCTCGACCAGACCGACATAGGTCTCGGCCGCGGCCCTCGCGCGGTCGGCGTGCAAGACCATCTCGCAACCGCCGCCGAACGTCATCTGGAACGGCGCGACCACCACGGGCTTTGGCGAGTAGCGCAGGCTCATGACGGCATTCTGAAAAACTCGGGCCATCATGTCCAGTTCTTCCCAGTTCTCTTCCTGCGCTTCCAGAAGCATCAACATCAGGTTCGCGCCGACGCAAAAATTCGCGCCCTGGTTGCCGACCACGAGACCTACGAAATTCTTCTCGACTTCGGCGAGCGCGTGCTTCAACATCTGGATCGTATCGCCGCCGATGGCGTTCATCTTCGAGTGAAACTCAAGGCACGCGACGCCGTCGCCGAGGTCTATGAGGGACGCGCCCGCGTTCTTTTTAATCACGCCCGCGCGCTCTTTCACGGATTTCAAAACAATTACGCCGGGCTGATCCGCTTCGGGCACGTACTGCGCCGTCTCGAAATCGAAATAGAGTCGCCGTCCCTGCTCCGTCTTATAAAAAGAGGTCGCCCCCGCGTCGAGCATCCGCTGCACGTTGTCCGGGACGGCATGCCCCTCTTCCCTCATCCGCGCGACAGACTTTTCGACGCCGATGGCATCCCAAACCTCAAAGACGCCGAGTTCCCAGTTGAAGCCCCAGCGCATCGCGCGGTCAACTTCGACCACCGTATCGGCAATCTCCGGAATGCGGTTCGCGGCATAGCGCAGGGTACGCGAGACGGTCTTCCACAAAAACGCGCCCGCGCGGTCTTTGCCCCAGACCAGGGCCCTGATGCGCTCCGGCGTGGCTTCTATGTTCTTCGCCATGTCGAGCGCGGGAAGCCGTACCTTCTCCGACGGGCGGTATTCGAGCGACGCCACATCGAGCGTCCAAATCTCCTGCTTCTCGCCCTTCTGCTTCTTATAGAAACCGCCCTTCGTCTTATTGCCGAGAAGCCCGCGCTCCGTCATCCGCGTCAAAAATTCAGGGGCGACGAAAGCCTCGCGCTCCTCGTCTTCGGGCAGCGCCTCGTACAGATTCCTGACGACGTGTGTAAAGACATCGAGTCCGACGAGGTCGAAGGTGCGGAAGGTAGCGGTCTTGGGCCGCCCCATCGCCTGGCCCGTCATCTTGTCAACCTCTTCAATCGAATAGCCGTCGGCGAGCATCGTCCTGATGGTATCCATAGCGCCGAACGTCCCGATCCGGTTGGCTATAAAGTTGGGACGGTCTTTCGCCATGACGACACCCTTGCCAAGACGCTGATCCAGAAAACCGTGGATCGCGCAGGCGACCTCCGGTTTCGTCCATTCGGTGCGAATCACTTCGACCAGGTGCATGTAGCGCGGCGGATTGAAGAAATGGATTCCGAGGAAGTGAGCGCGAAAATCTTCGGCGCGCCCTTCGGCGAGTTGGCGAAGCGGAATGCCGCTCGTGTTCGAGGCGACGATTGAACCCGCCCGGCGCGCCGTCTCGACACGCTCGTAAAGCTTTCGCTTGATCTCCAGGTTCTCGACGACGGCCTCGATTATCAGGTCGCAATCCTTCAGTTGCGCCATGTCGTCGTCAAAGTTCCCCGTAGAGACGAGCGCGGCCACATCGGGCGTGAAGAAAGCAGCGGGCTTCGCCTTCTTCGCCGCTTCGAGTCCGCTGCGCGCGATGCGATTGCGAACCTCTCTGGATTCGAGCGTCAAGCCTCGCGCCTCTTCATCGGGCGTCAGTTTATGCGGCGAGATGTCGAGCAGGAGGGTCGGAATCCGCGCGTTCGCCAGATGGGCGGCGATCTGCGCGCCCATCGTGCCAGCGCCTAAGACGGCGGCCTTTTCAATCCGAAGCATAGTCCGAAGAAACCTTTCCAAAAAGGGGATGTGCGCGCGCACGGGCATCTTACGCGAGAAAAGCCCATGATACTGAATGAATACTCATTCAGCAAGGCGCGAAGCGTTGCTCAAAGCCTCCGCCAGCCGACTTTTTCTCTAGGTTCGTGCATAAAGTGACATTTGTCGGGCATAAAACGAAATTCGTCGAGCATAAAGTGAATTTGCATATGCGAGGTTGCCCGATACAACTCTGTTGGTATTGGTGCTTCAAACTAAAGCTGCCTGTGAGGAGTCCAGATATTCTAGTTGAGGATATAGTGGAAATATTATAGTGAGCAGTAAAGAAGGACTCACGAGCTTTTCTGTTACCAGTTCTGAATATGCAGCTTATCGAAGAGAATCTGATCAGGTTTCTTGGCATCCTTTACTTACGTCTATTTCTAAAAACGGAAGTACGCTTGATGCCCTCATACTTTGGCGAACCTGGGATTTTGTTTGGTAATTCAAGATCATCATCCACAATCACTTCAAGATAACAGCCTCCAATCCTGCTATATGCTAATAAAACAGGTAATGACGGCTCGCGCGTATTGCGTTCAAAGCCTGATACATATTCCCTCGTCATTTCCTTAAATCCCAAGCGGTTGATCATTTCATCTTGCGATAGGTTCAAAGCTAAACGTATTTGGCGTAGCTTCTCTCCTAAGCGAGCAGGTTTTTGGCGAGCAGCTTTACCCATCAGGCTTTACCTCCTGATGGATAAACAGCTTGTGAAATCACCTTGCGCGCGGAATTAAATAGTCCTAAAATGTGATGACATACTAGGTTCGCTAAGAGTTCACATTTTCTGAACTCTACAGCGGTATGCATCGGACGTGTTCTCGTATCACTCCACGCATAGGTTGCTGTCGCCAGTTGTCAAAGACGCGGTCAGTCTCAAGATACCAGAGCCAGAAGTCAGTTACCATCAAGATATGTAGGGGTCATCAGCTATTCATTGCTGGAGAGTTATATGGATAATACTCATATCAGTAATGAGAAGAAGCTAACATTATTCTTACTCTGCTGGCTCTTCGGGTTATTTGGCGTCCACCGCTTCTACACGGGCAAGTATCTATCAGGAGGTATCTATCTCCTCGCCTTGGCCTTGGCTGGGATGTTGGGACTGTCTAAAAGCGAAATCTTACCGATCATTCCTATTTGCCTACTTTTCCTCTTCTGGGTCGTGGACTTCATGCGGATTATCATGGGTAAGTTTACGGATAAAGAAGGCAAGCAAATTGTAGATTGGGTGTAAGAATCTTAGGTGAAGACTATTTCTGTGAGCGTCCTTTTGGACTCAGACCTAATCACGACTGAAGAAACTTATGACTTGATAGAGAGATACATACTCAATCCTCAACTTACCGCCGCAGAGATTCTAGAACTGGATATTCCTGCTAAAAATCGTGTCGAGGCTTTACTTCAGCCAGAGTTTCTGAATGAGGGTATATTACGGGATCTGGCCTGTGACTTTGCCGCGCACACCTTGCATGTCTTCGAGGCACATGCTCCTAATGATCATCGTCCACACGAATGCCTTAGCACGGCATTATTATTGAACACATGGGGTATAGGTACTTGGGAGCAATTGAGAGAAACGATCAGAGAAGCACGACCAGCAATGTGGCAGTTCGAAGGAACAAAATACATTGGAGCTTTGGAAGCTTGCCGTGCAGCACTCATGGTTGGGACTGAGGATGCAGCGCTGATGGCTCGTGATATAGCTGTATGCTCTCAGAGAGCGGCTCATCGTAATGCATGGGAGAGTAGAAGAAGCAAGGTTGAACCGATGATTGAAAGAGAAATAGAAGCAGTTTGGCAGTTAGAAAAGATAATTGGAAAATTGCCTAGATGAATTGAAAATTCAGCCCTTGGCTTAGGTCTGAAACTAATAGACACGCTAGAGTGACTATTAGTCAAACAAACAAACGTACATTAAGCTCGTATGAGGATTGCGTAATGCTGATATGCTAGATTAATTGTCACGCTAATTGTTGAAAATAAAGAGCTTGATAAAAATAAAAGGAAGTGCTATATAAGCGTTGAAAGCTTGTAATATTCGATGGTAGGGAGGATTTGTAGAGAAGCTATATTAAAAGTTTGTGAATGACAAACAAAGAGACCTGAAGCGGGTTTGGCAGCCATGCACTTCAGGTCAATTCGTTGGTTTTATTGTCTCGCAATGTCGTCATTGGCGAGAGGCTGTTCGTGTGTCGAATGCCCGCCAAGCATTCTACCCCTGTTTGCTATCTTGTCAAGCGTTTTTTAGGGATTAGGGGCTGATTGATAGTCCCTTTCCGTTCACAGATAAGTCTGTCAAAACGGTAGAGGAGGATTATTTAACTATGAGTACACGGAAACCACCAAACCGAGGCTCCCGTTGCAAAAACGTTGGCAAATTTTTCAGCGTAAAAATGAACACAATGTTGTGGTTTGAGTCCTTACTCGAAGAAGCGCTTATGTATCTTCTGGACTTTGATCCAGGTGTCAGGAGGTTCAGAGAACAACCATGTCGCATACGTTACATACTTGATGGAAAAACACGTCATTACACACCAGACATATTGGTCGAAAGGGTGAATGAAAAGCAGATTATTGAGGTGAAACCCAAGAAGAAGGTAATGAACGAAAAGTATGATCTGCTCTTTCGTATTATCTTGCCCATCTGCGAAGAAGCTGGCTATAGGTTCAAGGTTTTCACTGAAGAAATGATTATGCAACAACCTATGCTTAATAACATCAAAGCCCTTTGGAGTTACGCGCGAACACCACTTTACCCGCAGCATCAAATCTTCAGCCGAGAATTTTTGCAGGAGAATCCGCTAGTTAGTCTCGGTGAGGTTTTTGAATCTTTCCAACAAAAAAACATTCCCAAGCAGGTCGTTTACGCCCTCCTCTTCTGGGGCCTTATTGACTTCGATCTAACTGAACCTCTTGGCTTGAATAGTCATGTTTATCTGCCTGGAATAGCATCATCCGATGGAAGGAAGGTAATGCAGTAATGCCAAGTCACACACTCAGTAAAGGAATGCACTTCATAGCTGGAGGACAGGAGTATGAAATTTTGAAGCGTCTTCCTACAGGCGAGATTCAGATTAAAAACATTGCCAACAATGAGTGTTCTGCAAAGCAGGAAGAAGAGATCATTCAAGCTTTATTCGGTAATGAAATCGAGTTGCTGGGCGATAACCGAAATCAGGTTTACCTAAAAGAACTGCTGAAAAAGACTGGCGTCAGCGATCTGACATTGGTTGGAGAGGATGATCCAAGAAGGGCGGAAATGGAGCGTCACAGAGCTTACGTTCTAGAGGTGATGGCACAAAGGCTAGGCAAGCTAACAGAAGAATCTCTCAGTCCAATTATCAAGAAGGTGGGCAATATACGTGGGGACCTTGAGTTAGCTGACTACAAGAAATTGACAAAAGAACAGAAGGCTAAAGTTAAAGCAAGACCATCCGTATCATCACTCATCCGTTGGGTTAACCGCTACATCAAATCAGGCGAAGATGAGCGCGCGTTCATACCAGCTATAAAGGGCCGTGGAAATCGGGCGCGCAAGTTCTCAGGGCCTCGCAGGCGCGACGTTAAAGCCAAGCCAATAAGTGAGGCAGAACAGATACGAAGAAAGGCCCAAGCTAAAAGACATGCAGAAAGAGTTGGAGAAATCATTGATGCAGCCATTGATGAAGTGTACATGAGCGAACAACGCTTTTCTGTTCAAGACGTGTACGACAACGTGATTGTCAAGATCGCTGACGAGAATGAAATGAGAGCCAGCGACGATCAACTGCCTGAACCACATAAGAGCAGCATCTATGATGTTGTGAATAAGCTTGACGACTATGACCTTCTCGAAGCCCGTTATGGAAAGGAGATAGCCGAGGAAAAGTACAAAGCTTACAAGCGCGGCCCACGTCCGATTATGCCGCTAGAACGGGTAGAGGCCGACCATACGAAAATTGATCTATTTGTAATTGACCCGGTGAGGATGTTGCCCATTGGCAGACCCGTTCTAACCTGGCTTGTCTGTGTCTATACAAAAATGGTCCTAGGCTTTTACATCAGCTTCAATCCATATGGTTCTCTCGCGATTATGGAGTGTCTCAAACATGCTATACGACCAAAGGCTTATGTTAGAAGGAAATATCCAAGCATCAGGCACACGTGGGACACATATGGCGTAATGAAAAAGCTTGTCCTCGACAATGCGCCAGAGTTTTGGGGAAGACATTTAGAGGATGCCTGTCGTCAACTTGGAATAAATATTCAGTATGGTAAAAAAGGACATGCGTGGTACAGGGCTACAATCGAAAGATCCTTTCGGAGCTACAACACTGGCTTAATACATAGACAACCAGGCACAACTTTTTCGAACATCTTCGACCGCGCAGATTACGATCCCCAAAAGAATGCCCTCATTACTCTAGATGCCCTCGATGAGGCTACTCACAAGTACATCATTGACGTTTTACAATGGAGAGTACACCGGGGGATCAATGACATTCCTGCTCTAAGATGGGAGAAAGGCGTCAAGCAGTGGCCGCCCTCACTTCCCGCTAGAGCATCTGATTTAGAGATAGTGCTTGGATATGTTGAGCGTCGGAAAATTCATCATTATGGCATTGAGATAGACGCAATCATTTACAACGATGAAGATTTGGTAACCCTGCGCCGCGAATCTAAATCGGATGAAAAATGCATTATCAAGCGTAATCCCAGTGATCTTTCCAGAATATACGTCTATGACAAAAAGCGTGACCACTATCTGCCCGTACTTGCTGTCGATCAAGAATATACGAAAGGGCTTACTCTGTATCAGCATGAGGTGATTAGACGGTATGTCAGAGAACAGTTAAAGCGCGACGTTGACATCATTGCACTTTGTCGCTCCAAGTTGGAGATACAAGAGATCATAGAGCGTGAATGGAATAAGGTCGCATCCTCAAAAGTCAAGATGGCACGCTTTAGAAAAGAGGGCGTGCTGAATCGCTACGAGGGAATCGAGGCTAGCGATGAAAAGTGGATGAATGAAGCTTTAGGATTGCTCCCAACGGACACGAGACCTCAACTAATGATCCCTGAAGCCGCTGAGCCGTCCCGTAAGGGGCTGTCAGATTTCGAGAGTGCCTTTAATGCGAGCAGGCCCAATAACACAGACAACAGTGCAAATGAACGAACAACAACTTCGGATTTTATAGAAGGCTCTAATCCAGAGAAAGTCAAAGGAACAGAGTCAATATCTTCATTGAAGAGCGCGGAGCGAAAAGACGGAAACGGCAGGAATAATAAACAGACAAACGAAAAGGGTAGAAGAGCGATAGTTCAGGCGAATAAGTCAGAGGAGATTGAAAAGTCTAGTGCTGATGCTGAAGAGGTCCTTGACATGTCCGGCTGGACCGCCGACTACAATCTACCGAAGTGAGGAGCAATATGAAGAAGAGAAAAGAATATTTGCAAGTGTCCGTCCAAGAACGTAAGAAGATGATCGAGCAGCTTTACGTTATTTACCCAAGAATCCAAATGATCTTAGATAAGTTTGCGTATTGTCATCTCCATGCAAAGGTTGCTGGAGAGCCCGAAGGGATGCTACTCGAAGGACCTGCTGGGATGGGGAAAACTACGCTGTGCAAATACTACATACGCGATTTCCCCGTGAGAGTGACGGAAGAGAGAACCATTATGCCAATCTTATTGGCTAAGGTTGAAGTCCCAGCTTCGCCAAAGAGCTTGGTAACGTCACTTCTCACAGCTTTAGGCGACCCCTTGTCAGATAGGGGGACAACGGTTTCTCAAACTCTTCGCTTGAAGCGACTAATGTATGAATGTGGCGTGGAATTAATGTTTTTAGATGAATTCCAGCATTTTATTGATAAGGATTCAAAGAAGGTTCTTCAAACTATCTCAGACTGGTTGAAGAATTTGATGGATAGTACCGGAAAGCCGATCATCCTCGTAGGAATGCCCTACTCACATAACATCTTGGACGCAGAAGGAAATGAGCAACTCCAAAGAAGGTTTTCTATGAGGGTTAGCCTAAAACCTTTTAACTGGAGAGATGTTGAAGATAGAGATGACTTTCGAAGATTTTTGCAAGCTGTGGATGAAAAACTTCCTTTCAATGAATGGTCAAATCTATCAGACACGAATATTGCTTTTCTCCTATACATCGCCTCTGACGGCATTGTATCCAAAGTTATGAGACTAATCCGGCGAGCAGCATCAATTGCTCTTGATCTTTCAAGAGAAAGACTTGATCTTGACTTGTTCAACGTAGCTTACAAGGAATGCCTCGCTGCCGCCGATCCTGATAAGGAAAATCCTTTTAACGAAGGCGTGAAAGATTCAAGCTCTAAACCAGCGGGCAAATACAAGCCTAAAAGAGCAACCAACGCGCGCTCAAAAGCGAAGGGAAAACAGTTGAGAGCCTCTGATGTTCTATAGCTGTAGCATCTCCTTTATTATCCTGTCTTGCGCCTTCTTAAGAAGGAAGAAAAGAAGCAAATGCTAATAAGTTATCGAGCATGACGAATAGAAGTGATTTGTTACTTATAAGAAGTAAACCTAAAGCCGACGAAAGCTTTATGGGTTACATCATTCGTTTAACAGAACAGAATGGTTATGAATCTCCTTCGTGGATATTAGGAATGGCAGAATTGGATTGCGTGGTATCATCACCTTCTTGCACCTTTAGTTTCGGAGCATCAGAGCGATTCGATTTACTTGCAAAATTAACTGACACTAACATCTCCGAGTTGTTATCTATCACATATCCTCTAGCTAATGGGGAACACGATTATTGTTTATTTTTCGATAATATTATACCTCGATACTGTTTACGGCTGGGTCACCCTAAGATTTGTCCACAATGTTTGTTAGAGTCTTCATATTGTCGTCGCATATGGGATCTCTCCATTGTAACAACCTGTCTCAAACACAAGTGTTTACTTATTGATGAATGTACAAACTGTAAAAGCTTTATATCTTGGAGTAGGGATCATGTAAGCATATGCTCGTGTGAATTTGACTGGAGAAAATCTACACCTATATCTGTCGGAGAATCTGAGTTATTGCTAACTGAGCACATTCATTGGCTCTGCGGCTTGCCAATCGATAAAGACTATACACAAGATCGGCTCAATCAAAATCCTGTTTTGAATCTTTCATTACAGGATTTGCTTTTGGCTGTATTCTTTATTGCAGGGCAATACCAAGGGCTTTTAGTTAGTACCGGCAGAAAATTAATCCCTTTTGGGAGGAATAAAGATTTTCATAACTTGTTTTCCCTGGCCTTTTCCGTTTTTGAGGACTGGCCCAACGCTTACTATCAATTCTTGGATTGGAGGAGCAAACAGGAAAAGAGCATTTTATCTATTCGTCAACGTCAAAAGTCAGCTCTCTACAGAGAATTTGGAAGGTTTTATGCTGGTCTCTTCAAGATACTTTCAGAATACCAATTTGGATTTATGAAGAAGGCATTTGTGGAATACCTCATTGAGAAGTGGGAAGGATACTGCGTTTCACCTGCCAACGAAAAAAACAGTACAACACCTCACTTTGAAAATAAGTACATATCGAAAATTGATGCAAAGCGACTACTTGGAACATTTGATGAGCAAATTAATCAACTTATTAAGACAGGTAAGCTAAAGTCTATTGTACGAAGCAAGGGAATGAAAAGGTTGATTTTTGTAGAGATAACGGACATCGCAAAGTTAATTCGCGAGAATGATTTATAAAGCAGGCATATTAGCTCTAAGCCAGATCATTTGAAGTATAAATATGAATCCATCATACGATTGAATTCATAAGTTCTATGTGATGTTCAATCGACAGTTTTTTTACAGGTCCAAGTTGTGGAAAGTGCCCTCGTACTTGTAAGGCACGGAATTGATCACAAGCTATGCAACTCGGAATCTTAGGATTCTTATTTAGAAAATTGATTAATTTAGCTAGCGCTTCGGCGAACTTACCACCTACATTAAGAGTTGTTGTGGTGCTGTCGGAAACGAAATGCCTAATCCAAATATCCCCGTCATCATGTTCATACGTCAGGTGGATAACTACTGCGTGCGCTGGCCCTCCAGTTTCATCATGCTCGACTCCAACTATGGAAAAATCCCCGAACCCGTAAAAGCCATCTTTCTTATACGTTTTGTGCAAGTCTAAGAAAAACTCATCCGCAGGATAATCAGCGTTTCTGCGAAGCTTCGTGAATCCATCCTTGATTAGCACCCGCTGATAGCTGCTAAAAGTATCACGGTATGTGTGTCCAGTTTTATGTTCCCAGAAAATTTGATAACCGATGTTACTGTGACTACCGAATTCGGCATTTAATCGCTTGGGGTCTGCAAAGCTATGTGAGTGGATGAACGAAAGGTCGTAGCCGCGATGTTTCTTTAGAGCAGTTTCAACATCACGTATGGTCGTATGTTCTGAAATAATGAATCCCAAAGAAGCATTACTGTGCAGCGGCAATCTACCACTGGTTAATGCTGCTTCCAATATGGCATTGTTTCCGGCTAGCTCCCCACATTGTGGGTTGACAACCAGTACGAATGGAATTGCCTTATCCGTATACAATTTGACGGTTTTACTTAACTGCTGAATGTTACTTCTGACAGGTTCGATAATAGGAACGACTCTCCCCCTAGTGGCGAGTTTTGCAGCGCATTCTCGGAGGGCGATAAGTTCATATTGCTTACCTCTGAGGTGAGGAAAGTACATGTAAGCCTCCCAGTGAGTTCTCTAAACTGCTCGATACTGATCACTATTCTAGCTTCTGATCACTTCAGTATCTAAAGCCGATAACAAATGCGAGCATTGCTTGGAGGTCAGTTTACTAATTAAGCAAAGAAATTTCAAAGAGTGTGGAGCATGGCTGGCTAGTTGTTTAAGAGCAAGGTTCGCAGAACGCCTCTTCAAAACTCTAACCATGCTGTCATGAGCCGTTGTAGGAGTAAGCGTTGAGAACAACGGCTTACACTCAGCATATATCCTTGTATTAGGTACGTCAGGTACAAAACCAAACTCACTTCTTATCAAATCGCAATACTCAACTTGGCGTAGGCAATCGAATACAGTTGGGGGTTCGATCTTATGTTTGTTAGATGGAGCTTCTCGTAAGGTTTCAAGGGTGTACCCTTGAGTTAGCAGGATGATACCTATTTCTTCGCTCAGACTGCGCTGAACTTTCTTTAACTGTGATTCGTGAGTGACTACATAAACATTGTCGAACGCCTTCAGATAAGAGCTTATTTGATCGTTTAACCTATCCAAAGAATCTAACTCGGTTTTAATCTCGTAAACTGATGAAGTTCCGTTTAGGATAACCACATCTGCTTTACAAGCACCAACCCTAAATTCTGTCAAGAGAGTAGAATCAGCTGGCGAATGTCTATCTAGAAGGATCATGTTTGCAATTGCATTTTTATAAACATATTCGCAACGATAGTAATTCAGTAAAAGAGAGTACAGATTTTCGAAGAGCTGTCGAAAGGTAAGTCCTCGGTCAATGAGGTTGATGTAATTTGATTCACTTAGAACGTAGTTCATATTCGCAGAAGACCGCCCATTACATATGGCAGCCAAAACTGACGTACTAAAAAACTGTGCTAAATACTTGTAATATTTGCTGTCGATCATAATGATAGCACTCGATGAATTGGCTACATCCTCATCCTCGCCACTTTCGCTTTGGACAAGCCTCTCAACTTGTTAAGCCATTCAACGCTAGGCAAGGAAAGTAGCGAATACTCAAACCTCTATAGTGCAGAACCCCTGGAAGATGGGTGATTCTGACAGTACTTGTGCAAATACTGCAAAGGCAGTCATGCAAATAGATGATTTTCAATTAACTTCTTGGTCTAGAATTATCATAACATACTATCTAAAAAATGATAATATCTTTATTATCTACTTTTACTTATTTACGTTTTTATCTTTATCATATAAATTAGACTAATGATTGCTCGGAAGCTGTGCCATTAAATGACAGCTTTGCTGTTAATTATGCTTATGCTAAGGATTATCGGTGGAGCTAAACGGATGGAACAGAACTACGGTAAACTGGGTGGAGGCAAAGCGCTGAAGAAAGGATCCATCAGTGTTCCCATCACCAAGGATGAAGAAACAATGTTGACGCAACTTGTCGCCCGCTATCAAGACGCTGTTATTACCAGAAACCGAAAAACAGGGGAGACAGCAAGTGCCAACGTCCATGTCAGCGAGATAATGCGCGCGGGACTTGTAGCGCTGCATGCCCAATCCCCTGAAAAATTAAGACAGCTAATTATCAATTTGGATAGAAGAAAAAAAGGCCGACCACGTATCAATGAGTAGCCAAAAATTTGTCAAGCATGTTCACCGTATTCTACGTGCTTTGATAGTCAATTCTCGATCCGCAAGATGCTACAGAGCAATCTCTTACTGCTACCTAAAAACTAAACTCTGGACAAAGCATTTCACGCAATCTGCAAAACTTGCAGGGGGATTTAGCTGTAGGCGTGCCTCCCAATAGAACGTGGAAGAAATCCTATTTCTCCCACTATGAGTCTATCAAATGTCATGAAGATTTCCGCAATAGTCACCTTCATCATTAGATGCGATCTAAGATTAGCTGCAATTCTTCTATCTGTTCTAATTTTAAAATTCGCAACCAACTCTAAATATATATACCTGAGTAATTTTGAGGCAGGCTATTGAAAGTATAAGTATGCGCTTGAAATTTACATCTAAGCATGCACCGTCTGTAAATGTTGTATAATCAATATATTTACGCCAACTCTGAAATATTTATTTGTAATTGCTATCTTCGCTATGATAAAAGTTCAGATGAAGAGCTAGCTACTAAGAAGAAAGGATGCCTAATGCAGAAAATAGAACGTGAGGAAACTGTCAAGTCCAGAGGCATCAACAGCCATAAGATCAATGTTGATAAGGTCTCAAGTCCCGTGCTCGCTAGGCTAATTGAAGAAGTGCGTAACAAAGAGACTTCAACGCCGAGCATGTATAACCGCTTTCACAATCGCCACAATCGTTCATAATAAAAGTGGTCGAGCTTGATACGGTTCTGTTGAAGGTGGCAAGTCGCTGCAATCTCGACTGCGGCTACTGCTATGTCTACAACATGGGTGACAATGGCTGGGCGAACATGCCTAAGCGGATGTCACAAGAAACGATCAAAGCCGTTGCACAATCTCTTAGCACATTATTACGTTTGCAACAGCGCCCTTTCGCAGTCGTGCTTCATGGCGGTGAGCCACTTCTACTCGGTAGAACTGCTCTGACACGACTTCTCTCAACGCTCCGCAACACTCTACCTTCCGAATACCCCATCAGTATTCAAACTAACGGAGTCTTGATCACTAATGAAATTCTCAATGTCTGCTCTGAGTATCAGACCAGTTTGTCGGTTAGTATTGATGGACCGCAACACATTCATGATCGCAATCGGGTCGGACGCTTAGGGAGGGGTACTCATGAGCAGGTCGTAGCAGGCATTGAGAAGTTGCGCAACCACCCTGATGCTGAGTTCCTTTTCTCTGGCGTATTGGCAGTGATTGACCCTCACTCGGATACAAAGGAAGTTTATGACTTCTTCAGATGGCTCGACGCTCCGAGCGTCGATTTCTTATGCCAAGATGGAAATCACACGCGCCTACCACATGGGAAACTGTCATTCTACTCGACAGAATACGGACAATGGCTCTCCCGTTTGGTGGACATCTATCTCGCTGACCCGGAGCCGATCCGCATACGACTGCTCGATGACATTATTAAACTCATTCTTGGCGGCAGCGGGACCAAAGATGGTATAGGTGTCACTGACTTTGGTATCGCCATCATCGATACTGATGGATCGATCACGAAGAACGATACGCTGAAGAGTTCTTACAACGGAGCCGACCGTTTCACCCAGGATTGGTCAGTGCACTCAAATAGTCTGGCTGAGGTACTAGCCTCATCTGAGTTTGCTGAGTACCACTCTGCGCAACGACCAAGTTGCGAGACCTGTCTAACTTGCCCGGATTTACAAGTTTGTGGCGGGGGGATGACGTTGCATAGGTGGTGCGACGATAACGGCTATGATAATCCATCTATTTACTGTGAAGATCAGCGTTTGCTGATTGGACACATTCGTAAACACTTGGCTGCAACTGATATATGATCGCAACTCCTGACAAAGCACAGGATTTTTCTTCAATAGAATTTTTCTCCGTGCCGTTCCCTTACTTCTTTTCTCCAGCGGCATTAACCGAAGAGACAAGTTTATTAGTATTGGAATGGCTTGAGAATTGCACATCGTGGAAGTTAAAGGAAACTGACTTTTATGAGCAGCATGAGTTTAGTTTCTGGGATGTTGAATTGCCTGCACGTTTGTCATTTCTCAAGGGGGTAGATTTTCTTAATACGCTTAAGAAAGGGGTGGAAGAATTATTTGGAGTAAGACTTCAAAAGCGTCTTGACTTTACTGCTCACAAACTCGTTCAGGGTCAACGAATCAGGTTACATAATGATTATATTCCCGGATGTGAGTCTCATCGCTTACTGGTTCAGCTTAATCGTGGATGGACGGATGAAAACGGCGGAATGCTAATGTTCTTCAACAGTTCTGATCCTACCGATATACATAAAATATTCTATCCGCTACACAACAGTGCCGTAGGCTTCGCAATCTCAGCAGATTCTAATCACGCCGTCTCCACAATATATGGAGGCGAACGATTCACCTTAGTATATTCGTTCTATGCGGAAGAAGAGCATGTGTGATTTAGTAGAGCGGGTAAAGAACTCGCTTGTAAGCTATAACAATCTTATTTGGTTTCCGCATCTTACAAAAGATTTGGTGAAGATCGGCTGGCGGGACATAATTCACACTTATGGATTAACGAAATCCAATTACAGCACTGGAAGGCTGATATCTGGCAATCTTGATGCCCAGTGCGGCCTTGTCGCGTGCATATCTTCACTTGTAGATTACATGGCTTGCGAAGAATCGGCGATCCAAATTGAGTTGCTTGCAGATGACATTGCACACAAGTATCGGAAAGATGGAGTTGACTTCTATACCATAGAGGAAATCGTGAGTACGACAGTTTTAGACTGCCTGACAGATGCGATAACGCTAATAACCAGAGTTCCGTCGCTAGCAGCCACCGTTACTACTTTAACTAAAACACTACATATCATTAGACCAGAAGACGATGCAAATGACGTAAGTTTCAGTGAGCCACACATCCCTTTCTCGATATTTGTCTCTGTGCCTCTGAAGCGCCAACGGAATGATGCATTAAGAGTTGCTGAGAGTATTGTACATGAAGCCATGCATTTACAATTGACTCTAGTAGAACGAATCACCCCTCTCATCAAGCATAGTGATAAGACGTATTATTCGCCTTGGCGCGAAGAGTATCGTCCAATTCAAGGAGTTCTCCACGCTTCGTATGTATTTCGGGTCATTGATGAGTTCTTAGCGCACTTACAATTGGAATCATCTCTATCTGATGAGAATATTGTTTATATAGATAAACGGCGGAAGCAGATAGCTGACCAAATTAGAAAAGTGCAATATTTAAAGGTCTGCCACGATCTTACGAGAGAAGCCCAGAGCTTTGCGAAGCGTCTAATAGAGCGTAGTCAACCAACTTGTGTGACTATCTAGATCAGGCCAAGATATATACCTAAGAATCACATTAGGAAGAAAATCATAGCACTATATGTCAGCCGTCCCTGCTATGTCGAAAGATAGGCTAGAACAAAAGTATTAGCAGCATTATAGATATCAATAAATACCACCGATTATTGCTCCAACACAATCTGCTTAGGTCCTGTATTACCTATAAGGTACTTTGGATTGCTTGACTCGCGTAATGTGTAGAGTTGGATTACGTGCGAGACGATATTTTATATTGAGTTCTACAATTGTTTTTTCAGGAATGGTTGGTCCTATGATTATTTCTGAACCTTTATTTATGAAAAGAAAAATAGGCGATTCCACAAAAATCCGTGCAGGATTTCTTTCATCTAACAAGAGTAGCTCAAACGAAATATCATAGTCTACTAATAATCTTGCTTCCTGTTCAGATTCATATTGCCGATCTTTATATAAGAAGCGAATTCGACCAATTATTTCCCGGACGATGCGGTCAACGAACCTCTTCTCTCCTATTTGTTCCCTCTTATCCAATATTCCTTTCACTATTGGATTAAGTTTAGTCAAGACATTTTTGACTTGTTCATTTTTATAATGGATAGCATATAACGTCATTGGCACATATATATCTTCTATAGACGAGACTTCCACTACCTCGCCTCCGTGCTCTTCCCGCGGAGGGTTTCGACCAAATTCCTCTAGCGGAGTTGCTATACAAACCCCTTTGCCATCCCTTCCGTATGCTCGCCATAAGTCAAGCTCGTCTCCTCTCAGGGTAAATGATCCAATGTAAACAGAGGATTCTAGTTTCTCCTCGACAAAGAATCTCCGCAAATCCTTAGTCTCATCAATCTCTTCGTCCAACAATCTTCTTCCTTCAAGCGGATCATTCATATAAGCAAGGTTATAGAGGCGTAATCGATTTGTTTCTTTACCTGCTGATAGGCGCTCTGGCAGCATAGATGCCAATGCTGTGAAATCAGTGAAATGATACGCAGCTTTAATCTTCTTACTCTCCCTGACAATATGTTGTTGTCTTTCCTCCTCAACTATATCAAAGAGACTGTGGAACTGATCACTAAGCCCTTTCAACTTTCGTCTAAGCTCAGCTCTCTTAGACGTTGAATAACCACCGACAAGAAGAATGTCCGCAATTCCAGATAATATAAAAGCTTTAGGGTGACCTGCCTTCAGGGCCTCTTTTATCCAGTAATTAAACTTCTCAAAATTGTATCTTGTCCCAATTTCTTGCCAATAAGCTAATGCGAGCTGATACATGGCTGCGGGTAGACGGGTATTCGCAGCCCTTTTTATCGAACTAAAAAACAGTTTGTCACTAGCTACAGTTCCTTCACCATTCTTGTACGCAACAGCGAGGTGAAACATCGCGTCTTTCTGCATTTTATCAGCGGCGGCTTTTAAGGTATCAAAGAACTTACTATCATCTGGCGTGACGCCAGTTCCGCTCTTATAAGCGAAGGCCAGATGAAACATTGCATCTTTGGCAACTTGAAGGTCTTCATCAGTCGCGAGCTTGTCAGCAGTTTTTTTTATCCACCTAAAGAAGGCTCTGGATGAACGATGTGTCCCGATGCCTTCTTTATAAGCGAATGCCAACTCGTACATCCCATCTGGATCATCCATATCAGCCAATTTTTTTATGAGCCTGAAGAACTCTTCAGCGTCCTTTTCGGGAACGCTCTGACCTGTCTTGTAAGCAATGGCTAACTCATAGATCGCTTCCCTATCGCCGGAGTCAGCCTGCTCTCGAAGTAAGGCGATATACTTGGTAAGGTCTATCTCCGTGCCAATTCCTTCTTTATATGCAACGGCTAATTCACGCTTGGCTTCTTTGTGCCCAGCTTCAGCAGCATCCTTGATCTGGTTGAAAAATTCCTTAGAGTCCACTTTTATACCGATACCATCTTTGTATGCCATAGCAAACTGATATATAGCATCGGTTAGTTCTTGTTTAGCTTGTTTGTGTCCCGCATCAGCGGCGTCCTTAATCAATGTGAAAAATTCTCTTGGATCAGCTTTTATACCGATGCCATCCTTATATACTAAGGCAAGTTGATACATAGCATCTGAATCACCTTTGTCTGCCTTTTCGCGTAATGCTCTAATTGCATTTGGGTCCATTGCTTCTCCACATAAGCTAAAGAAGTATCATGAAATTCGAGAAGAAATACTCAAGGCGCTTGTCTTTGTTTCGACTTCTGGTTCTTTACAAACTTAATCCGTATTATAACTAACGTAACTATAATAGAATTTGGTAGAGAAATATGTCACACAAGACTGAACAATTACAAAGAGACATCCACATAGCAATTGTACTACCGTTCCTTAATGAGCAAGGATCGCTAGCAAACACATGTCGTTCACTTGGCTTTGGCATTGGGAGTAATTCTACACCGCCAAGCGCGACACTTTTTTTGGTTGATAACGGCTCAACTGATGACTCTATTACTATCGCAGAGAAAGTTAAAACTTTCTCACGGGAGGGCAGCGTTCTCATCGGGCATGAATTGGAGCGTGGATACGTGCCGCCACGTCATTGCGGTAATATGATGGCTCAGACTTTTGCACGGTCTATGAGCATAAGCAGTCAAGATGTGCTCATCCTACAGGTGGACGCTGATACCTACTACCACGAGGGGTACATCACAGCCATGCGGTCCACAGCGCAGGCAAGTGGACAAAACGTGTTGATTGAAGCCTGCACTTCCTACCCGCCGGATTTTGAAGCAGCCTATCCCCAATACATAGAACTTTGCAAGAATGTAGATCAAATAGCCGATGCACTAATAGATATTGTAGGTAGCGATGTTATCGTAGATGACAAAGTTTCTGGCTATCAACTCAACGATTACTTCGTTTGGGGAGGTCATCAACGTGAGTACACCGCAAGAGGCGATGAAATTCACTCCGAAACAGCCCGCCTTTACATGAGAGCTAAAGCGAAAGGCACTCAAAGGTTCCGCGTAGATTCGGCTATAGCGTATCCTTCGTTACGTAAGGTGATTCAAGAACCGGCACTCCAGTTTGCTAGCGCTGGCTTTCCAAGAGAGCTAAGTTGGAACGAGAAATGGCGTCAGGATTATAGCGGGCCAACAACAATTGAGGAGTTTTGCTCCCAAATCTCTCATCCTGAAGTTCAAAGAGCTATACAAGTACGTAAACAGCATTTAATTGCTATCTTCGGAGTGCTGCCTCTTCATGTGGATTACACTCTTAAAGAATATATAAACCCTGAAGGTGCCAAACTCGCCAAACATGTCTTACCTTTGCTGCCAAAGCGTTCTACTGATGACCTTCTTTATCATCCCGGTATATTTATCTCGGATGTGTTCGAGTTGATTGATAATCAAGGCACAGAATTATTCTTAGCATGATGACTAATACTATCTTTACTTTGGATGCCAGAGACAACGTTTTTCTTGAAGTCATGCGGGCTTACTTTTTCCTCAGCCCCGAACATATATTCAGAGAGATAAATGGCTTATTTATTCAATTAGTCGAATTACTTGCAACTAAGAAGGTCGAATATAAAGCATTAAAAAATGCTTTGATCCCGTGCCCAGATAGAAATGAGGCGGTTTTTGTTTTTGATTCAAAGGCTACTGAATCTTCATGGTATGGACATGAAGTATTTACTCATCTTATACCCGCACTTGACCGTCGTGGAACGCATAGTGTTCTAAGTGGAGACTATATCGGGGATAACAGGCGGCAAGAAAAGCTGTACCAAGAATTCAAGAAGAGAGTTGAACCTCAAAGAAGCTACGAGTATATACATAGCAGCCAATTCTTTATGGTTTATATCAATAATCTTTCGAATCAGATGGTGCATAACATCAGGAATCATCTCTCTGATTATGAGCCGTACATTGGTTTCATCAATCTGAATATTTCCTCTTATATCAAAACGTATCTCTCTACTATCTTGCTTAAGAGTTTTGTTAAGCATCAGCAAATCATCTTAATGGGTCATGAGGATGATCGAGATAATTCTGAGGACATTAACATCCTTGGCTACCCATTTGAGGAAAATGACTATATCTGTAGGAGTCTGCAATCAACGCTATTTGACTTATTCCTTTCCTATAAAATTGAGCGGAGCGTTTTCCCAGGTTTCGAGTCCGACACCCTATTTTCAATTAACGCAGTAAGTGCCTCGGTGATTCCGATTCGCGATTGTGATATCCAGATCGAAGATAAGAAATTTCAATATTTAGTTGAAAACAAGACGGGAAAGTTAAAGAAGGCTGGTCTTCTTTCTGTACGCAGAGAAGACCTAGAAAAACTGATCAGGGAGCGGATAGAAAGCAATTACATATACAATTTAAGCTATCTCAAAGAACACGACACTATCAAATTCAACACAGTCATCGAAGTCTTTACATCGGATGTGCAGGAAATTGTGAAGCTTACAGTGGCATTGGATTACAAGCCACTTGAAAAGCGGCTTAGAGTAATTACAATGTTCTAAGTACTACGCACATCTCTTCCGGCCAAAACTACCTGAAGCCGAATAATGCTGAACTGAAAATACATTCGCATGTGGGAGTATATCTGTTACCAATTTCTCTGTCGCTACCTGCTAAAACGGGCGCAACCATACTTGGTAGCGCTGCATGATCAGCGTTACCCCTCTCAATTATCCGTGCCGGGTTTTCAGTGCTCTGTGTCCTTGATGCTACGCGGGTCGTTGCCTGGAGCAATGGTGTCTTTGCTCCGAATCTTCCCGTCACGCCCTTTGATAATCAACTCACCGCCGCCCGCGTTTTGAATCTGCTCTTTCGCCTGTGCAGCCGCGTCGCCCTGTTTAGAGTGAATGCCTGACGCGCGCTCACCCTGAACCCGCTTGTTGACCCAAGATCCGTCGTCGCGCTGATAAACGATACGGTCGTTCTTCTTAGCCATGCTGACCTCCTTAGCGCCTTGCTAGCGTGTTCGACACTGGCTGTTGTGTTGGCGCGTTGACCAAGCCCAAGAATAAGAGCGAGAGCAACAAGCCACCCATGTCGCGCTCTGTCACTCGCCGGTCGTTCACTAGCTTCATGCCGACGTTCGCCCCTTGCTGCACTGCAACGGCGTGCGCTATTGCCTTTAGTAGTTCCATCGTTCTAAATCTCCTTTACTCCTAATCTGATTGTGAGTTTCCCTGCGAATCGCCCTGCGAACCGGCCCCCCCTTGCGACTCCCCTGAGCCTGACGACATAGGTTGCGAGTCTGACGAGCTAGGCTGCGTTGTTTCCTTCGGCTGTGGATTCTTTGCAGGCCACAGCGTCATGCTCTTATTCGACTCATCGTTGCTAGGTGTCGGGCGCGTGTAAGAATCCCAGAAGTTTTTGTCTGCCATCCTTGTCACCTCAGAAAGTTCTTCACACTAAAGAGCAGCAACGTCACCACGCCGAGCGTGAAGGCTATAAGAGAAGTCCAGTTAGCACGCCGCGCCCCTTTGTCCCAACGCTGCGCTGTGCGCTCTTCACAACTAATGCGCGCGTCAGTAGCGTACATGAATAGAATGAACGAAACTAAAATGGCGACGAGCGCGAAGCCGAAGCCGACCCACGCGAAAGCGAGTAGCGCACGCCACTGTGCGGGTTTCGTCACCAGTTGTTGAACGAACGTGAGCGATAAGCCGAGAGCGCCTGCGGAGAGCGTTATCATTGTCTGGTCAAAGCTTCGCGCTGCTTCGCGCTTCGCCTCAATCAATAGGCTTCGCTCTTCGTCGTCAATTTGTTCGATTTCAGCAACCATTTCTCATTTAGTTTAACACTTGCGACGACATTTCAACTATGAAATTTATGCTAAAATGTTACTGGGGTGACATGATTCAGACGAGCTATTTGGTGGCAGCTTTATAGACTCATTGTTTGTCGCTTCCTGAAGAGGCTGCTTTATTACAAGAATTTTCGCGCTGCGCCGACCTAGAAGTTAACGCAGCGCGACGGTTAAGTTCCTTCCCACAGCTTTCCGCGCTGTGATAAGGAATAAGCCACTGTCCACTTAACTACCTCGAAACCTTACCAGCCTCGATGTCTTTGCACCTCTGGCACTTGGTGCGGTTCCCGTAATCGTACCCCGACCTGCGTTTGTCCCGCTCGATGTTGTTCCCGACGCTGCATTCCGAGCAAACGTGGTAAACATCAGAATCGGTTGACCAGTAGGGTGTTACTTTCGTACATGCCATTTCTTTCCTTTGCCTCCAAGCAAAGCTTATGTAGAATAGCGAGGCCATAGTTCCAGCTATGGCATCCTACAAAGCAGGTTAGCAGCCTTAGAACACGCATGTGCTCTAACGTAGGTGCAAAGCCCGTCAAAATTTATTTGACGGGCTTTGTCAAAACGTGCTTATAATATAAGCATGAATACGACAAACAGTCAAGCTGCACAATTCGTCATCAGCGCTCTAGGTGAACTTCCTGCTGCTCTTCATAAAATAATGGATGAGGCAGTGACGGAATCACGCACCTTCTTCGAGGAGAGGGGTGAGAAAATAAATACATCCTTATTCCCCAATTTAGTAAGGTACTTCGCCAAGCAGCTACTTGAAAATGCTTATTATAAGGCTATCGGCTATCAGGCCGTTGAGTTATGCAATAACGGACTGTTCATAATCTATGAGCACAATGGTTGCGTCTATAAGATCAGAATTCTAAAAGCGGATGAGGATGGCGCACTTCCGGTGCACAACCTTTCCGAAGTAAAGAAGGACTTCTTTACTCAAGCCAACCCGGTACTCCCCGGCATGGAGAATTTAGAGCCGTTCGCTCTAACCTCACTGCTTAAGCTCGTCATCATATGGGACGTTGACCACAACTACATTCTCACCTCCTTCCAGCTAGTTTGCCCCAACGGAGAGCGCGGCCAAGTACATTTTGCGGGTGATATCGAACACTCTGCCACAGCAATCACAATGCAAGGTACGTTCGATGAGGTGGCAGACGACCTTGACGATATCCAGATCACGCCGTTAAAGAAAACTGGAAGTAAGCCTGAATGAGTGTAAATGGTGATCGTGTTAGACAGGCGCGCGAGATCAAGGGACTTACACAGGCTGAACTCGCCGAGCGCGTAGGCGTTAGTCAGCCAACCATTGCCTACATCGAGCGAACATTAAGCCAACAACTTTTCGAGCCATCAAGGGAAATAATCGAAGCCGTTGCTCTGCAAACAGGGTTCCCCCTACAGTTTTTTTATCAAGAAGATTCTGGACCAGAATTTCCGCTCGGCTCATTGCTATATCGTAAACGGAGCGCGCTTGCGAGTCAGGACAAGCTTCGTTTTCGCCAAGTGGCAAGATTAATTTATGAAATCGCTGAGAAGATGGCTAAGCATGTAAATACCATTCCTCTTAGAATCCCTAAAATCGTAAACGAAGATCCCGTTACCGCAGCGCGCCTAGCAAGAGCAGAGTTAGGGCTGTCGCCCGATACTCCCGTCCGCAATCTGCTTAATCAGATAGAGAAGAATGGGGTTTTTGTTTTCGCCCTACCCTATTCGATAGACGAACACGATGCATTCTCAGTCTGGGCCGACACTGAACCCCGCCATCCTGTAATAATAATTAGCAGTGGAAAGCCCGGTGATCGTCAGAGATTCACTGTAGCACATGAATTTGGACATATAGTGATGCATCACACATTCCCCGCGGGGTTAAAGAAAATAGAGGATGAGGCAAATCAATTCGCGGCAGAGTTTCTAATGCCAGAAGAAGCTATGAGGCGTGAGATTATTCCACCTATAACTTTAACAACACTTGCTGAATTGAAGCCTAAATGGGGTGTATCTATTCGGGCGCTAATAAAACGTGCAAGTGACCTTGAGATAATTACTGAAAGGCAAGCAAGGTATTTACATCAGCAGATAGTCGCCCTCAACTGGCACAAGAAGGAACCGGCTAATCTATACATTTCGGCTGAGAAGCCACGGGCCTTTAAGAAAATAGCTGAGGTATTACATGGAGTACCGATGAACTACGTTAAGGTGGCTGGTTACGCGAATGCCCCTGTGAAATTGATTAAAGAGATAATGGATGTTCATGCCGACAAGCCTGATATGCCTAAATCAACTAAGAAAGCAGATACACCTAATGATAAAGTAATTCCCATTCGCGGCAGGCGCTAGAGGCCCTTAAAGAATTTGAGGGATAGTAACAAAAGAGAGCATACGGGATGGCGCACATCAATCCTGTCTAGATTAAAGAACACCTGACTGCCTGAAACGAAATAATTCTCTCGCGGGAGTAATTCATATGCCGAGAAGTGGAAGGACATCGAAAAAGGTCGCCAAGCTGGCAAGTAAACTGCTAAGGAGTAAGAAAAGCTCTAAAGCAGTCAAAAGCGTTGCAGCATCGGCTTTGGAACAAAGGCGTAGTTCGGGTGGGAAGAAGGCTACCAAGAAAAGCGGTAAGAAGAGAGGTGGAAAGAAGCGTTAATCTTTCTGTCCCTTCCTCGACTTCTCGGCTACCTTGAGGTTAGTTATCCGCAGAATAATTGACGCAGTTATCGTCATATCCCTGCACTCTTGCTGTTCCGTGTTTGGATGGTCAGGTTCGGAGAGGTGCGGAACAAACGCTTTGCATTTGCCCTTGTCTCTTCGGACAATAAAATTCCTAATATATACACGAAAAGTGATGGATTTTCGCACTTAATGCACGAATAGTTTCTCGCTTTATGAGCGAATTCCCTCCCTAAGTTGTTGATACTTAGTGGCGGGAATTCTCAGTTTATGCCCGAACCTACATTCGGTCTGTCAGTTCGGACGTAAACCCCGAACCGGTCGAGCACAAAGCGGGAAAATTCGGGCTTATAGTGTAAATTGAAAAATTTGCTTCGAGACCGGGGGCCCGCGCGTTCGCTGATAGGGAGCGGGGGCTATGATTCTGGGGCGGGCGTGCTCAAAGAGAGAGATGCCGTCTCCGCTTTCAGGATAGCGGAGGGAATCGAGGGGAGCGGCTTATATGATTACTTCTGCGTCGGCTGCGACGAAGAGATGGCCGCCTACTGCATGCGTGACGTTGAACCGGTGCGCGAGATTTATCTTCGTATGAGCTTTGAAGAAGGTGCGTGACGAAGCCGTGACCGACAGTGCAACCTGTGGGCTCGCGCAACCCATGAGATTATGAGTCGAGCGGCTTGTTCAGCCCCACACACGGGCGCAGCTCAGACTTACAGAAGAGAAAAATTTCCGGGGGTAGCGCTGCCGTTTACGAAAAATTTTAGTCCGAGGCTGACGAAATGTCGGTGCTCGCGCAAACCCTTTCATGGCTGACTGATTTTTCGCTTTCCAGTCCGGTCTGTTCGCTGCGCTTTTTTGCATAGCCCTATCTGATCTGAAGTGGCTCATTCATGGCGCAGGGCCACGAGCGGATCAACGCGGGCCGCACGGCGCGCGGGGATGTAACAGGCCAGTAAGGCGACCGCAATCAACAGAACCGGCACGCCGACGAAGGTGACGAAGTCAGTCGTGCCGACGCCTAATAACAAGCTCGACAACACGCGCGTCAATGCAAACGCGCCCATCAATCCCAGCACAATGCCAATCAATGCCATTCGCATCCCCTGACCCACAATCAGTCGTAACACATCGCGCAGACTTGCGCCGAGCGCCATTCGGATGCCGATTTCGTGTGTGCGTTGGCTAACGTCATAGGTCATCACGCTGTACAGCCCCATCGTCGCCAATACCAACGCCAGCACGCCAAACGTTGTAGCCATCCCGGCCGCCATATTCGGCCCCCAATACGCTATGGACATATTCTCCTCCGCCATCATTACGCCATACACAGGCATCCGTGCGTCGAGTTGCGCGATTTCGCGGCGTGCGCTTTCCACCACCGCTTCCAGGGCGGCAGACGTTTGCGCGCTGATTAGCAGGGTCATTCCTGTTCGCGGGTGCTGGTAGACGGGCAGGAACATAAACGGTAAGCGGTCTTCGTACAACGTGCGATAGTGTCCGTCTCTGGCAATGCCTATGATCTCCATCAAAGGTGTGCTTTGCCCGAGGCGAAAGCGCTTCCCCATCGCGTTTTGTTCGCTGCCATAAAAGCGGCGCGCAAATTCCTGGTTGACGACCACGACCGGGGGCGCGTCGAGCGTATCGCGGTCGGTGAAATCGCGCCCCTGTACCAAAGGCGTCTGCATCGTGTCGAAATACTTCGGCGTCACAAAATTGCAATCGGAGTTGACTCCCTGATTTGGCGGCGGGTCGATTTCGCCCTCCTTCACGATGGGGCCTCGTGTGAGGTTTTCGACCATGAGCGGCATTTCGTTGACCAGTGCGGCCGAGCGCACGCCGGGCTGGGCTTCGAGGCGGCGCAGGAGTTCCGGGAAAAACCGTTTGGTAGTTTCCTTCTCATCGTAGGCCAGCAAACTCGGGTTAATCATCATCGTGACCAGATTTTCGCTCTTGAAGCCGGGATCGGTTTGGCGGGCCTGGCTCAGGCTGCGTATAAACAGCCCGGCACAAATCAGCACGACGAGGGAAATCGTGACTTGCGCGATGACGAGCACGCCGCGCAGATTCAAGCGGCGACGACTGTGCGATGGGCCCGCCCCGCCTCCTTTGATGACGGCGACCAGATCAGTCCGCGAAGCCAGCAGGGCCGGAGCCAGACCAAAGATCACGCCCGTTAACAGGGAGACCACCAGCATCCATTTCAACACGTAGCCATCCGGCGCATAGTCAAAACTGACCGGGTACGGAACCGGCGGAAAACTCGACCGTATCAAATCCGCTCCCCAATACGAAAACGCCAACCCGAGCACGCCGCCCAGCACGGCAAGTAACAGGCTTTCCGTCAGGAGTTGCCGGACGATGCGCCCACGGCTTGCGCCAATCGCCAGCCGAATCCCTATTTCCCGGGCGCGCGTCGCCGCCCGCGCCAGCATCAGATTCGCCACATTGGCGCAGGCCAGCAGCAACACCAGACCCGAAACACACAAGGCCAGCAACCCACCGTACATGATAATTCTGGTTGCAGCGTCATAGCGCCCATTCACTTCCGTTGTGAGCTGGATTTTGGTGTCGGCATTCTCCTTCGGGTAAAGTTTCGCCAGACCCTCGGCCACCAGATTCAAATCGTTTTCGGCCTGCGCCATCGTCAGGCCCGGTTTCAGACGCCCGTAGAGATTGAATAACGTATAGCCGCGATCCGTATTCCACTGCGCGCGCCGTCCAAATTTCTGCCCCATCATCAAAGGCACCCAGAACGCTTTGCGCAGATAAAATACCCCGCCTAGAAACGATTCCGGCATGACGCCAATGACGGTGAACGGCTGGCCGTTGAGGTAGATAGTCTTGCCCACGATGCCCTGGTCTGCATTGAAGCGCCGCTGCCACAATTGATGACTGATGACCGTCACCGGATGAGCATTCGGCGTGCGATCTTCTTCCGGCAAAATGGCGCGCCCGAGCACGGGTTTGACGCCCATCACGTCGAAATAATTGCCGCTGACCAGTTCGCCCCAGATCACTTCAGCACGCTCGCTGTCGCCCCCCTTGCGGCTTTCGCTGGAACTGATGCCCGCCGAAGTCTCCGACCACGCGCAGAGGTCGGAAAAGCTTTTGTTTTGCTCGCGCAAATCCACGTAGTTCGGATAGGAAAACCTCCCCCAAACGTGCGCGTCCGTTTTCCTGCCCCAAAATGGAGTCACTAATTCCTCCGGGTTTTCCACGGGCAGCGGGCGCAGGACAAAGCCGTTCACCGTACTCAAAATAGTAGCGTTGACGCCGATTCCCAACGCCAGCGCCAGCACGGCGACCACCGTAAAGCCGGGATGCTTCGCTAATATCCGCACGCCATAGCGCAAGTCCTGTAGCAGATCCGCCAGCCACCGCGTCCTGCGCTCATCGCGGCACATCTCCTTCACCTGCTCCGGCCCGCCCAGAGCAAGACGGGCCTGGCGTCGCGCTTCCTCGGGGCTGTAGCCCTGCGCGATCAGGTCATTCGTATGCAGGTCGAGATGGAAGCGCAGCTCCTTTTCGAGTGCCTCTTCATTCTTCCCTGGGTGAAACAGGCGATGCCACCACATCATCACGCACCTCCTTCAGACAGTTTGAGGATCAAACTGACAGCCTCCGTCAGTCGCTGCCAGCCCGCGGCTTCGGTTTCAAGCTGTGCGCGCCCTTTCCGCGTCAGGCGATAGAACTTGGCCTCGCGCCCGGTCTCGCTCTCCTTCCAGTCGGCCGCCAGCAGGCCGCGATTTTCGAGCCTGTGCAGCGCCGGATAGAGCGAGCCTTGCGGAACCTGAACCACGCCGCGCGACGCCTGGTCGAGGCGCTGCGCTATCGCATACCCGTGAACAGGCCCGAGCGCGACAATTTTCAAGATCAACAGATCCAACGTGCCCTGGGGCAGATCGGATTTCGTCTGCGTCATTACTGTTACCTCCTTCTTCTACATATAACACCAACACGTGTAGAAGTACAAGGTATATCTCGAACCGAAGAGGAGAACGCTCCGAGGCGTCATAAAGTTCCGTTGCCGATTGCGAAAATGTTTACTCTAAGCCCCGGGAAAAATATCGCCGCCGTCGGAAAGGCTTCGACAGCCGAGAGTTTCGGGTGAGGAGATTTCGCCGAACCGTCCGAAAATCAAGGCTGTACCGTTCATAAATGCCGGTGTGATACGGAAGCGGCTGTGAGAGCGTAACGCGGGTCTTCGTCCTTCACTTTCACGCTACAATGAATCTTTTCATAGCGTCTGACAAATCAATCGTCTTCCTTAGGAGGGCGTGCTCTTTATTTCATTGCGGCGCAGGCGGCCGACAGAGGGGGCGCCCGTGGCGCGTGTGGTGGCGGCGGCGGTCGAGACCGAGGAAACGCCGCCGGATAGCGGCGCTCTGTTCTTATTTGTCGCTGATTCGTATTTAAAACGCATGCATGATAGATTCAAAACCGTAAGGAGCAGCACGAATCGGTTTTTCCTTGCTTCATCTGAATCGCTCGAATTTGGACTGAGGGCAATTAAGGAGGCGTAAGGATTATGTCGGAGTCAAATGGCGGGGCCGCGAACGCTGATAACAGGGACGGTGACGGTCTGCATATAAAGGATGCTGTGCTCGACAAGGTGAGCGAGGTGGCGAATGTGGCACAATTCGTCAGCTTTGACCCGAGCCTCGGCCAGCGCTATGCGAGGATACGCGATCATGCCCCGAACCGGATGTTCCGGGGCGTAGAGGATGCCGTCCGGGCGCTGCTCGCCTCCGCTCCGGACAACTCTGTGAACGTTCGTAGCTTTACGCCGGAGAACCCTAAAAGCCGCGAGTTTATTTATGGCTTGCGGAATGTGGATGAGGCTGCGGCGGCTGTGCGACGCCTCGGCGGAGCCGGTTTATATACCATTGTTAACGAGACGGTGGATGTGCAGGACGGCGGGGTTTCGGGCGTCGCGCTGGGCGACGTGATCGAAATGGCTCCGGGAGACACGCCGCGTTGCGTTGAAAAGGAGGGAACCGTCTCGTTCGAGCGCGCGCTGGGGATGCGCCTGCTTGAGAGAGTCTATCATTTTCGTCCCGCTCTGGATTACGGGCCGGGGACGCGCGTCGAGTTCAGCCTGCATCCATTGAGAAGAGGCTTTCGACACGACCACACCATCGTCTGGGAGTTGGAGGAGGTTGGCCCAAGCCAATCGAGCGCCGAGACAAGTTGGCCCAACAGGTTCAGTCGTTTCATAGGCGATAAAGCCTTCGGGCTCCTCGTGGCCGATGCTTTGGGCCTGCCCGTGCCCATGACCACGGTCTTCGCGCGCTCTCTGCCTCCCTTCAGCTTCGGCAAGCAGACCGGCACGGGCGAGACCTGGATACGCACCTGTCCCGTAGTCCAGGATCCCGGCCACTTTACTACGCAGCGCGGGTGGTGCGATCCCTTCAAGCTTCTCGCGGATGAAGACCCGGACGGAACACAGATCGCTTCCATTCTCGCTCAAGAGGGAATCGACGCCTCTTTTTCCGGCTCCCTGATCGTGCAGGCCGACGGCGAACTCAAGATTGAAGGGACAGAGGGCTACGGTGATAAGTTCATGCTGGGCCAGGTCGAACTGGCGGCGCTGCCCGCCGAGGTCACAGACGGTATTCGACGGCTCTACGAGCAGGCGAGGGGTCGGCTCGGGCCCGTCAGGATGGAATGGGTTCGAGATAAAAGCGGCGCGACCTGGATTGTGCAGATTCATCGCGGCATAACGCAGAGCCAGGGAGCAGTGGTCTTCAAAGGCGAGGCCAGCGTCTATCATCGCTTTGACGTGGCGAGAGGGATAGATGAGCTGCGCGAACTAATTGCGAGGGTTCGAGGAACGGGCGAGGGTATCATCCTGGTAGGCAACGTGGGCGTGACGAGCCACCTGGGCGACCTTCTGCGTAAGGCTGAGATCGCTTCGCGCATCGAACCGAAGAAGCCCGTCTGAGCCGCAGCCGTACAGGAGCCCAGCCGCAAAACCTTGGGCGCGCCATCGCAATCCTGTGGAACCGGAATTTGCCGCGCCGATACCTCTTGAGCCGGGAGGAGAATGAATGGAACAGCTTTATTATGGATCGCCCGATTTCGAGCTGGCGCAATTCCGCGACCGTAGAGTGATGGACGAAATCAGGATGGTGATGACGGCTTTCGATTGCGTGCTGCCGGACAACTCTGCCATCTATTGCAGCGGCGACGTGACCACCGGAAAGCGGCTTTACGAGCTTCTGAAGAAGTATGAGGTTCGTTCCATAGAGGAGTTGAAAACGAGACTCGGAGCGGCCCTCTTCAAAGAGACCTTCGACAAACTGGTGCGCGCAAACATAGAGCGCGGCATAGAGTTTACGGAAAATATACGGCGGCGCGGACATCCCAATCTTATTAATCCGGGCCCCTTCACCGCACCCGGTTTCGAGCAGCAGCACTATCATTACCTCTGGGAGTGGGTCATCATTAAGAAGGTTTATGAAGCGCAGTTCAACGAGGGCTGGGAATACAGCAACGGCTGCACGCTGGAATACGCCATCGCCACCAGAAAAGGCATTCCGAGGCTGGATCACCTGGGCAATGTTTTAGAGTTGGCCCAGGCGCTTCAAAAGATCGAGCGAGCTGTGGCGGAACTGCATGGATACGGGATTCAGGCTAATATGCTCGAACGTAATCTGGCGCGTCTCAGAGAACTCGGCTTGCAGCGCGAGCCCCAGTAAATGGCCGCGAAACCTCGCGCCGCGCGCAACGGGCCGCGCCCCGTCCCTGCGACGAAATCTCTACCGATCCTGCCCCCTCCGCATTCTTCAAAAGGGCTGTAAAGGGCTGTGAAGATTTGGCTTGACACGGGCCGACGAATCAAACTATAAGCCACGCGTTTTCTCACTGTTGACAAGTCCGGCGCGGCTATCATGCGCGCTCATTTCGCTGGCTGATCTCTATTACAGTACGCGCTTTTTCCGGGCCGCCCTGACGCTATCCTTCGCGAACTGAAAATAAGGCACACAACTCTCGATAGGTCTCTTTAAAAACCTGTCGCTTGAATGTGCCGGGGCGGCGCGTGTTGAAATGAAAATCGAATAAAACGCATTAGCTGATAGAAGAGATGGGAGGTGCAGGAATGGCACGCAGAGACAGTCTAATGGAGTGGCTTTATAACCCGAGCACAGTACCGCATAAAAAAACGCTCTCGTTTATGCTTGGCTTTCTGGCGGCGCTGCTGTCGCTCTCCGTCCGGCTCATGCCCGAAGGGTATGTCGCCGGAATCTTCCTCGGGGCCTTCGTAGTGCTGCTGCTGGTATTGCTACTGGTCAGGCCGAGCCCTTTTAGAGAACTCAAGTTCGACCGCAGCCGCTCGGGGATATTCAGTATTTCCGTTCTGGGCTACGGGCTGGGCGCGCTGGTCTATCATTACAGGGCGTGGCTCGTCTGGCTCTGGAACGACTTCCGTGAGATCGACGAGCCGCAGGAATGGATTCTCGTCAGTCTCTTTCTGCTCGGCGTGATACTCGGGTTCTTCGTCGTTCGTAACTGGTCAAAGAACCAGCAGGATTTCGTCACCAGCCTGACGGCTGTGCTCGGCGCAGCCTTCCTCTCAACGATCCTCGGGGCCTTTCCGGGGGTGAATAATAACTCGAACCAGACGAACATGAACGCAGTCGTAGGAGGCGGCGCGCCCGCCGCAGGTAACACGAGCCAGGCAAACGCGAATCAGGAAAACGGGAATCGTCCGAACCCAAGCCCGGCGACGCCGCCGACCAGCGCGAACCCGGCGACCGTAAACGCAACGACTGCCACTCAGCCGACCACAACTCCGCCGACCACGAATCAGCCGCCTACGAATCAACCGCCCGCAACTCAATCGCCTACAAATCAACCGAACGCGAGCCGGGCCGCGGCCGCCGCCGCCGCGAGTCCTCCCACTAATACGAACCAGGCGAACTCGAACCAGGCAACCAGGACGAGCACCACTGCGCCGCCTCTGGGCTTGAACCCGGTCACGACATTCGCCTTTTACGCGCTGGGCTTCACCTTATCGGGCATCCTGAATCTGATCGCCTTCTCGCTACTGGTCGCTCACTACAGCCGCACGGAATCTCCGACGAGCCGTTCCGTAATAGACTTTCTTTACGGCAGCGACAAGGCAAAGGCCATCGACGGATACTTTTTGAGGAACTTTGAAGAGGATCCCAATTATGCCAGGGTCAATATGATTAAGGCTCTGACCGCATACCGCGACCTCATCAAAGTCGAATTTGCGGAAAGAATGAGCAGGAGGAAACGTGAGCAGGAACCGAAGCTGGACTACTTCGAGCTGATCTCTATCGAGAACAGGGAATCGAAGACCAGCCCGCAGGGCTCGCCGCCGCTCGATCCCACCTACCAGGTGATGTTCAGAAAGCTCAAAGAGGATGAAGACATCAAGGCGGAGATGTTTCGCGTCGCCATTTCGATGCGATGGCAGGACAATCTGGAATATATCGTCGCCCCCGGCGAATACAAAAAATCCTTTCCCTACCACGGGAGCGTCGCCGGAATGTCACTGGTCGTCCGAAAGACCATCCTGATGGACAGGGATAGATTCAAAGCGTTCCGCACATCGGATTACATTCAGGGCAGGACGCCGAACGAGGCGGATCAATCGCGCGGTCTGGAGAAGGCTGACTATCTCTCCTACGTTGCCGTTCCGATGTCGAGTAACTATGGCAAGCCGGAGGAGACCGGCCTCGGCGTGCTGCATCTGGATACGAAGCTGTTCGCCTGTACGATGGAGACTCTTAAAAAAGATTTCCCGGAGCTTGAGCCGGGCCAGCCGGACGAGGAAAAGAGGGAAATCTACGCGGTGGAATGTAAGGCGAAGGAGCTGGACAAGTTCACACTCTATGCCAACAATCTGTACGAGCAAAGGGATGACAACATCACGTACCTGGAAAACATGAGGGATGTGATCGTGCCGCTCCTTGAGCTTTACAAGAGATGCCGAACCGGGGCGACGTAAAACCTGAGAACGCGGGCCGCGACGGATGGACGAGAGCGCCGCGCACACCGGATTTTAGAGACGCGCTCTCGCTCCCAAGAGATTTCAGAGAGCCTTAATAGTTGGTCAAAATCTCTTCCGGCGCGAAACCCATCTGCTGCAAACGGTCGCGCGTTTGCTCGATCATCTCGCGCGAGCCGCAGATCAGGGCGACGGGCGACGACAGGTCGGGCAGAACGTGATCGAGCAGCGATTGCACGTAGCCGGTCGGCCCCGACCAATCGTGACCGTCCGGGCGCGAGATGACCTGTCTGAGTTCCACGCCCGCCGCCTCCCAGCTTTCCGTCTCGTCTCGATAGCAGAAATCGTCGGGCGTGCGTGCGCCGTAGAGGACGACGAGCTGGCCGTAATCCTGCTTGTGGCGGATACAATGGCGCAGCGCCGAACGCAGCGGCGCAACCCCCGTCCCCATCGCGACAAACACCAGGTCTTTTCCCTTCTGCTTATCCAGCGAAAATCCGCCGCCGACTATATCCATCAACTCGACGCGCGAGCCCTCGCCCAACTCGTAGATACGGTTGCTGGCCCCGCCGCCGCGCTTGACCAGAAATTCAAGCTCTTCGTCTTCGGGCGCGCTCGCAAAGGCGAAGTATGCGCCGTCTTCACCCTCAACCCGTAATATGGCGACCTGTCCGGGCGCGAAATCGAACCCGCGCTCCCGTCCTTCTGGAATCATGTCGAACGAGCGCGTGTCCCTTGCCTCGTCGCGTACGCGCTTGATAACGAGCGAGCGTCTCCCCGTACCTGCCATAAGGCTCCTGAGATGAAGATAGATTTTTTAAAGGCGGCACGACCCCTCAGCCAGAAGAGCTTTCGGCCTCCCGGTATAAGCGATCAATCACGTCGCGATACTTCTCATTGATGACGCGGCGCTTGATCTTGAGCGTCGGCGTCATCTCTCCGCCCTCGATTGTAAACTCATGTTCGAGCAGCGCGATGCGCTTGACGCGCTCATACTTGGCGAGGTCTCCGGTCAGCGAATCGACCTGTCTTTGAAAAAGATCGAGGATGCGCGGGTGCTGGCAGAACTCCTGGGGCGTTTCGAGCCCGAGCCCCTTGACCTGCGCGTAAGAGCGTAGCTGTTCCCAGTCGGGGACGATCAGCGCGGCCGGGAACTTGCGCCCGTCGCCTATGAGCACGACCTGATTGACGAAGCGCGATGCCTTGATACGCTGCTCGATGGGCTGCGGCGCGATGTACTTGCCGCCCGAAGTTTTGAAAAGCTCTTTCTTGCGGTCTGTGATACGCAGGAATCCATCCGAGTCGAGCGTGCCGATGTCGCCCGTCCTGAACCAGCCGTCGGGGGTGAAGACGGCAGCGGTCGCCTCCGGCTTGTTGTAGTAGCCGCGCATGATGTTTGGCCCGCGCACCTCTATCTCGCCGTCTTCGGCGATCCGCACCTCGACGTTGCGAATCGGACGGCCCACCGTCCCGATGCGATTCTCTTCGAGCGTTCCGGCGCAGATCACTGGCGAAGTCTCCGTCAGGCCGTAGCCCTGCACGATGGGCAGCCCCGCGCCCGCGAAGATATAGCCGATCTCGTCTGGCAGCGCCGCCCCGCCCGAGACGAACAGTCGAATACGACCGCCCACGCCCTCGCGCCACTTTGAGAAGATGGCGCGCGAGGCCAGCTTATATTTGAAGGCGAGAAGGGGCGGGACTTTCTGGTGGTTGAGCGTGTGCTGAACGTAAGACTTGCCGACCGAGACGGCCCACCGGAGCAGCCCCGCCCGAAGCTTTCCTCCCTGGGCCGCTTTGTCCTTAATGCGCGCGTAAATCTTCTCGAACAATCGCGGCACACAGAGCATTATGGTGGGGCGCACTTCGCGCAGGTTGTCGCCGATCTTCTCCATCGACTCGGCATAAAAGACGCTCATGCCGTGATAGATGTACATGTACATCGCCAGGCGCTCGAAGACGTGCGAGAAGGGAAGCACCGAGAGCACTATGTCAGTATTCGAGAAGGCCAGATGACCCGAGGAATCAATCAGGTTGGTCACCAGATTCGCATGCGTCAGCATGACGCCTTTCGGCTCGCCCGTCGTGCCCGAAGTATAGATGATCGTGGCGAGGTCTGTGGCGGCTGCCCCCGAGGCCAGTTCATCCGAAAGCTCTGGCTGCTCGGCGCCAAAGGTGCGCCCGCGCTCCTCAATCGCCGAGAGCGTCTGCGCCGCAGCCACCTCGTCGTCCGCCCCGCGCTCGTCGAAGAAGACGACGTGCTCAAGCGCCGAGCAATCCGCGATTGCCTCTCGGACGCGGTCGAACTTCTCGCGGTTTTGTATAAAGAGCACGCGCGCGCCCGAATCATTCAGGATGTAGGAGACCTGCTGCGGCGCGAGCGTCGGATAGATGGGCACATCTATCACGCCCGCATAGAGGCTGCCAGCATCCGTGAGCGTCCATTCGGGACAGTTCTCAGCGAGCAGCGCCACGCGGTCTCCGCGCCGAAGCCCGAGCGCGTAGAGGCCGAGCGCAATGCGGCGCGCACGCTCTACAAATTCCTCTGAAGAGATGGAGCGCCACGCGCCGTCACGCTTGTAATTGAGCAGGTCTGGTTTGCCGTGGAGGCGGCGCGTGCGCTCGAACATCTCTACTAGCGTCTTGGGCTCGTCGGGCGCGAGCGGCACGCGTGCAGCGCGAAGCGCTGCCCCGGAGTCGGCTGCTGCAGCTGCTGCTGCGGCGGTCGTTTCGGTCGTCGTCTGAATCGGAGGGTTCATCGGGCGCTCACACCGTTCAGAAAAATATCCAGCACCTGATCGGCCATCGGCGCTAACTTGTAGCGTCGCTGCGAGAGAATCCAGTTGGTCGCCATCTCGTCGAGCGCGCCGAAGAGAATCTTGGCGACCACCTTCGCGTTCAATTCCTTGCGAAACACGCGAGCGCGCTGCCCCTCTTCGACCGCATCGCGGATCAGGCCCAGGTATTCGGCAAATCCGGCGGCGGAAAATTCCTCCATGAACTTGGTCGAGCTGCGCAGTTCGACCTGAAAGACGATGGCGAGGTCGCGGTCTGCGCCGAGGCGTTCCAGGTGCAGGTGCGCTATCCGGCGCAGCTTTTCGCGCGGGTCAGTGATCGTTTCCAGTTGCCTGCGTCCCTCCGTGATCGCCTCCTCCACGCTCCGGTCGAAGATCGAGTGCAGAATCTCCTCCTTGCTTTTGAAGTAGAGATAAACTGTGCCGTCGGCGACGCCCGCATCGCGCGCGATGTCGGCCACCTTGGAGTTGAAGTAGCCGTTGCGCGCGAAGACACGCGTGGCGGCGCGCAGGATCGCTTCGCGCTTGTCGGCGACCGGGGAGCGGACGGAATTGAGGGAACGGGCGGAACGCATGCCGATTTTAGATTTCAGGCTTTAAGTTGAAAGAGATGTGACCCCGGATTTTGAATTGGTCTCTGCAAGGGATTCCAAATTCAAAGCGCCGAAGGAATCCGAGGTTCCACGCGCAGCGCCGAACTGAAATCCGAAATCTAAAATCCAAAATGAAAGGGGCCGCTGAATGAACAGCCACTCAGTCGCCGCTCCCTAGCCTAACTTGAGCGCGCCGCTTTTGTCCAACCAAGCGGGCGCGCGAAAGGTACTCGCAAGGCGACTACCTGAGCGAGCGTTCGGGCTCCCGTTCGGACTCGCGCTCCGGCTTTTGCGTGCGGCCGTCATCAGACGCCTCTTCGTCGAGCGATTCGGGGCCGGAGTCGATTGAGAGCGCGCCATTGCGCACGCGCAACTCGCGTTGCGGAAACGGTATCTCGATCCGGTTTTCGCGGAAGAGCCGGGCGATGCGATAGTTGATGTCGCTCTTGATATGCGGATAGCGGCGCGGCCGGTCAGTCCAGACGAGCAGACGGAAATCGAGCGAGGATTCGCCGAAGCCCAGGAACTGCACGCTCGGCTTGGGCTCCGCGAGCAGGTACTTGACGCCCTCGGCAGCACGAAGGAGCGTCTCGGTCACCAGCTCGACATCCGCTTCGTAGGAGACGCCGATGGGGACGGAGATGCGCGAGCGCTTCTCGCCGTAAGACCAGTTTATCAGCTCCTGGTTAACCAGCTTCGAGTTGGGCAGGATGGCCGTGATGTGGTCGTTCGTGACGACGACCGTCGTCCGCAGGTTAATGCTGGAGACTCTGCCTTCGGTCAGTTTACCGTCCGGGCCCGCCACCGTGATGAAATCGCCGACGCGCACGGGCCGCTCAAAGAGGAGTATGAAGCCCGAGGCGAGATCGCCCGCGATGAACTGTAGGCCGAAACCTATGCCGACCGAAAGCGCCGTGAAGACTACGGCCAGCGAGGTCAGGTCGAGACCGAACGCCTGGCGTAGAGCGAAAATCACGCCGATCGAGATAATCAGATAATGGGCCACGCGGAAGATCGTATATTGAAGGCCCGGATCGATATGCTCGCGCTGCGCCATGCGACGCTGTAGGAATGATTGCAGGGTGCGCGAAACAACCATCGCCAGCAAAAAAATCAGGATGCCCAGCGCCAAACTCGTGACGGAAACGCTTATGTTGCCGATGGTGAATTTATGATTGATGTAAGACCAGATGCGCCCGAGCACGTTCTGGCCGTCTTGCAGCCACAGCGCTACGCCGCTCGAAGGTTGCCATCCCGCGACCATGCTTGCCATCGCCGCCACGCGGTCGTCCAAAAACTCTGAGAACAAAATTCGCACCCTCCCTCTTTCTCTCTGATTGGCCCCGAAGCTTCCGAATCCCCCTGGCGATCCCGACAAAACAATCAAGCCGTCGAACGCTTTTGGGGGCGCGCGAACGGCTCGTCGGGTAAAACTTTAAAGCTCATGGCGGAGGGGACAGGACTCGAACCTGCAAGCCCGCAAAGGCGGCGGTTTTCAAGACCGCTGCATTACCAATTATGCTACCCCTCCACGCAAAGACTTAATATACCGTACCGGTTCTGTCCGCTCAACCTTGAGATGGCGCAAAGAAAGGGGCCGGAAAAATAGTCCGGGCGCATCAGGACGTTCCCCTGGCGGTCTCGGCGACGATCAGATCGACGACATCTTCGAGGCGACCCGAGCGCGCGTAGGCTTCGCGCTGGCGCGTTGCGCCCGTCCCGCGCTCGACCGTCAGGCGCGCGAGCGCAGAGACTTCGTCCCACTCCTGACGCTCCTCAAGAACCGGGCGCAGGAAAGCCAGCAGCTTCTCGACCAGCGCGGCGGCGGGGACGGCGCGCTCCGCCTCTGTATCTATCAGGTCGGCATCGAGCCCGTATCGAGCCGCGCGCCACTTGGCGGCGCGCAACAACTCCGGGCGCGCATGATTGACGGGCTCATCCCTCACGGCCTGCGCGTAGCAGCTCTCGGCCAGAGCGCGCACCAGCCCTGCGATCATCACCGCTTCATCCACCGTCATGCACACGTCAGTGACGCGAAACTCGACGGTCTCGAAACGCGCCGAGGGTCGTACGTCCCAGTAAATCCTGGTTGCGTCCGTGATGCTTTCCGTTCTGACGAGCGTCTCCACCAGGCGGTCGTATTGGGCGCGCGAGTCGAATACCTGCGGCATGCCCGCCATGGGCCAACGCCGCCAGATTTCCGTGCGAAAGCTTGAATAGCCGGTATCGACCCCGAGCCAGAAGGGCGAGTTCGCAGCCAGCGCCAGCAGCGTCGCAAGCCACGGGCGCGCGCGGTTCATCACCTGTACGGCGGCCTCGCGATCGCGTATGCCGACATGCACGTGGCAGCCGAATATCAGTTGCTCGCGCGCCAATTGCTGATAGTCCTGGGCGATGCCGACGTAGCGCGCTTTCGGCGTGAGCTGCTGATCTCCCCAATGTGAGAAGGGGTGCGTTCCGGCGGCGGCGATGCGATTTCCTTCGCGCTCGGCGGCCGCCACCACCTCGCGCCGCAGGCGCACAAGCTCGCGGCGCACCTCCGCGAGGTGAAGACAGATGGGCGTGCCTATCTCTATCTGCGACAGGTAAAGCTCAGGCGTGACGCGGTCGCCGACGGCGTCCTGGGCCAGAATGCGCTCCTGTTGGGAATGAAGCTCGCGCGTCCCCGATTCAATGATTTGATACTCCTCTTCGACCCCGATGGTGAAATCTTCAGTTGTTTCTGACATTGCGAGGTTGACATCCCTTCTGGTTCTCTTAGCCCAAAAAGCAGTTTTGTATATAGCTTGTATACCTCAACACTAACACCAAAAACAAAAGGCTGCCATTATGAACAGCAACCTTTCACCTTATATTTGAGAGCCGATATTTATCTGAGAGAAGGATGAAGGCCAATCATCCCTGTGAATGCAGGGGATTGTAAAAACCTGATTCACCCCGGGCGGGAGAAGACGGGACTCCGGGCCGGGCGTTAAGCGAATAAGGATGATGGGGAAAAAGCTGGCGGCGGCATCTGATTCCATAAGGAATAGATTCCGCCGCCAGCTACCCTGCTTGTTCTGAGAAGGACTTTAACTCGACCGTCCCGCTATCGTCTGTACGCAAGGGGACAAAGGGAGCCGGTCAACAGCGCTTCCGGGGTGCGCGCTCTCTCGCTGGCCGGGGTTCGAGCTTGAGTACGATAGCGTACGAATGAACGGATGCCCCGTGTGATAAGGTGCGAGCCGTTCCGACCCGGACTGTTGTTTTCAGAATCCAGCACTCGACATCAGAAGTGCTTCCTTCTTCTTCTCGTGCCGTCTGCTGTATACCGGCGTGAAGGTTGATAAGAAGGAAGATTACTGATGTCAGCATCTCAGGACTCGTCCCCCGCGAATCGAAACCGGATCCTAGGCTCGCTTCCCCTGGAAGAATACAATCGCCTCGCTCCGCATTTAGAGCCTGTCGAACTTGAGTTAAGAAAAATCATTCAGGAGAGCGGCGACGCCATCCGCTACGCTTACTTCCCCGGCAACGGCGTCATCTCAATAGTTGCATGCATGCGGGACGGCTCGACCGTCGAGATCGGCGTCGTCGGCCCGGAAGGAATGGTCGGTATCCATGCCCTGTTGGGAATCGAATCGACGCCCAATGAGAGCATGGTGCAGGTTCCCGGCGATGGCATGCGGATCAGGATCGGGACGCTGCTCGACGAGTTCAGGCGGGGCGGGGCCTTGCAAGACCTGACGCTGCGCTATCTCTACGCGTTCATGATGCAGATCAGCCAGACAGCCGCCTGTAATCGCCTGCACACGGTCGAAGAGAGGCTGGCGCGCTGGCTGCTGATGTGCCACGACCGCGTCGAGGGAGACGAGTTGGCGCTGACGCACGATTTCCTGGCCATGATGCTCGGGGTGCGACGCGCAGGCGTGACGGGGGCCGCCGTCGCCCTGCAAGCCGAAGGCTACATACGCTACTCACGCGGGCACGTCACGGTGATGGACAGAAAGGCGCTCGAAGAGTTCGTCTGCGAATGCTACGCCGCGGTCAAAGCGGAGTTCGACCGCGCACTGATGCACTAAGACAGGTTGAGAAACTATCTTTCATAATTTATCAGAGGTCTATCAAAGGGATGGAAGACAGGGATCGGAAACGCGCCGTCATTCTATACGTAGAGGATGATGATGATACTCGTCAGATTATGAGGCAGAACCTGATCGCGCAGAACTACCGTGTGATTCTGGAGATCGGCGAAGAGGAAGCCGTCGAGCGAGCCGCCTGCGGACGCCTTCATGCCGACCTGATACTGATAGATTTGGGGATGCCTCCGGCGCAGGCGCTCGACTCCGGGCGTCGTATTCGCCAGGCCCTGGTGTCGAACGTGGAAGCGCCGCTGGTGGTCATCGCCTACAAGTACGGGGAAGACATGGAGGGCCGGGATGTCAACGCGGAAAACAACGATTGGGTGACTTACCTCGAAGACGCAGAGCAATTGGATCGTCTCATCGCACGGCTGCTCCCCGCAGACGAGGCCGCCGCGCCGCTTAAAAAACTTTACCCGCGCGCCTTGCCCTGTGCCGCGGCGCTCTTCAATCTATACCTGCTCGGCTCCGCTTCAAACCTGCTCTGATTAAAATACCCGCCGTCGATAAAACTGCACCGCCAGCCGCCAAACTGGGCTAAGATAGGCGGCGATAGGCGGCGATCCCCCTGTTCGAGGGCGGTTGATATTACATACCTTTTGAAGATTCCGGGATAAGAAGCGCGATGAGACCATCCCGCAAGATCAGACGCTCGACGAGCATCCTGTTAATGCTGGCGCTGGCGTGCGCCGCCTCGGCTCAGGAGCTGACCTCCTGGGAGAACCACTACGCGGCCGGGACGCAGGCGCTTGAGCGAGGCGATTACGCGGAGGCCGAGACGCAGTTGAAGGCGGCGCTTAAGGAGGCGTCCGGCTTCGGTTTGCAAGACCCGCGCCTCGCGGGCACACTCGACAAACTGGCGCGACTCTATCGCGCCGAGGGCAAGTTCGACGAAGCCGAAACGCTCTATCGCCGCACGCTCGCCATCACGGAGGCGGCGCTCGGCCCCGAGCACATAAGCGTCGCCGCGAGCCTGCATAATCTGGCGCTGCTGCTCTACACGCGCGGCAAGTACGCGGAGGCCGGGCCGCTGCTTGAGCGCTCGCTCGCCATCACGGAGAAAGCGCTCGGCGCGGAGCACGCGGACATCGCGCCCAGGCTTTCGACCCTGGCGCAACTCTATCGCGTCCAGAAAAAATACGCTGAGGCGGAGACGCTCCTGCGGCGCGCTTTGCAGATTAAGGAGAAGGCGCTCGGCGCTGAACATTTGGAACTGGCCGACACGCTCGACAATCTGGCGGCGCTCTACAACGCGCAAAAAAAGTATGCCGAGGCCGCGCCGCTGCTCCAACGCTCTTTAGCGATCAGAGAGAAAGCGCTCGGGCCGGAGCATCTCAAAGTAGCGATCACCCTGGATAACTACGCCAACGTGCTACAGAGATTGAAGCGCACGGCCGAAGCCGCGAAGCTCAGAGTCCGCGCCAAAGCCATCTGGGCCAACGCCACACGGACGAAAAAATAGTCCCGCCGCGACGAAACGGATGAAAGCGGAAGACGGAATTAAATGCCGAGCTTTTAATCTCCGCGCCCGGCGTTGGATTTTGATCTCCGCGCCTGGTGTTCATCCATTTCTCTTCATCCCTTCGTCAGTCGTCTGTAGATGCCGGGCATGCGCTCGGGCAGGCTGAGCACGTCGTCAATGATCGTATAGCCGATGTCGCCGTAGAGATCGCGCAACTCGGCCTCCGACTCGCGATCGATCGTGATGCAGAAGGGCGTTATCCCTTCGGTCTTGGCATGACGTAGCGCCTCGCGCGTATCCTCGCGGGCGTAGCGCGCATCGCCGTAGTCGTGATCGTAGGGCCGTCCGTCCGAGAGCACGATCAGGAGACGCGTTCGCGCTTCCTGGCGGGCGAGACGGGCCGAGGCGTGACGAATGGCCGCGCCGAGCCGCGTATTGTTTTGATAGCTGATGCCGCCGATGCGCCGCTCTATCTCATCGGAATATGCCTCGTCGAAATCCTTGACGACGTAGAACTTGACGTTGCGACGGCCCTCGGACGTAAAGCCGTTGATCGAGTACGCATCGCCGACGGCTTCGAGCGCCTCGCTCATCAAGACCAGCCCCTCCTTCTCGATCTCAATGATGCGCCTTCCGGGATGCGTATAGGGCTGCAAAGGATGGCGACCGATGGTGCGCGCCGTCGAAGAGGATTGATCCAGGAGGAGCGAGACGGCGACATCGCGGCGGCGGCGCAGCCGCTTCGTGTAGAGGCGCTCGGACTGCTGGCCGTCGGCCCGGCGGTCAACCACGTAATCGATCACGGCGCTCAGATCGTAATCATCCCCGTCCAGCTCGCCCGCGACGCGCGTCAGGCTCTCCGGCTTCATCATCTGGAACTGGTGGCGTATCGAAGAGATGACTCCGCGATAGCGCTCGCGCGTATCTTCCACGAAGGCGGGTGCGCCACGCTGGCCGCGCTTTTCGATGACGCGACACCAGCCAACGCGATGATCCGTCAACTCCCTGTCCCACTCGTCATAATTGAAGGCCACTTCGCCCGCCTCAAGCCGCTGCTCGGGCGTCTCCTGCTGCATCCACATCTCAATACCGTCGAGGTCTTCGGGGTCGCCCTGCGGCTCGGTGTTGGCCCAGGCGTTGAAAAGCTCGCGCGCGTCGCGCTGCTCAGACCTGCGCTCCGAAACGCTCTCGGATTCGCGCGCCTGCCGCGCCGTGGCGTTCTCGCCCTCGCTCGCGTCACCCTCTTCTTCGATCTCCTGAGAGGGCTGGGCCGACTCCTCCGGCGTGATTGATTGAAAGAGCGAGTAGACGCGCGTGGTCGCCATCAACGTATCGGCGACGGTCGCCGCCGGGCTTGAAAGGTAGTCGGCGACGATGCCCTCAAGCTCGGAAACGATCTGGCCGTAGTAGGCGCGCGCGTCCGAGAGCGCGCCGCCGCACAGAGTTATCTGGAAAAGCAGCTCGAAGGGAATGAGCGTTACGGGCAGGTCGATGATGCGCGGGCGGCGCGCGCGCAAGTGCTCGCGCGTCAAGTCCAGATCGCGCTTGAGCCCGCGATACATGTGGCGCAGGCGGCGATCAATCCGACCGTTCTCAAGCGTGCCGAAGATGCGGCGGGCGAGGCCCGCGTTCGGAAAGAGCGAGAGGGCGGCGCGATAATCGCTGCCCGGCGGCAGTTGCTTGCGCTCAAGGAGCGCGCGCCGCGCCTCCTCTTCCGGCGCGAGAGCCGCCTCGCCCTTACCCGCTTCGTTGATGTAGCCGTCGAGCGCGAAAGCATCGCGCGCGTCCGCGTTCTCCGGCGCGTAGAGTTCGGCGATTGATGAGTAGGCGGCGCCAAGATCCGCCGCATCGCGCTCGTGCGTGCCGAACTCTATCTGGCCCGCGGCGTGCGCCGCCAGCACCTTGTAGAGACGAAAATCCTTCTCGTCATCATTGAACTCATCGACCGTCGAAGGAAGATGAATCGTGCGGCCGTCGCCTATGCGCGCCTCTTCGGGAAAGGCCGCGAGCGGCGCAATCTCGACGGCGCGTCCCGTGAGACCTTCGACGTAGAGACGCAGCGTATGCTGGACTTCTTCGAGCGCCAGGCCCGCGCCGCCCGTGTGCAGGGCCATATTGCTGCGGCGAGTTTCGAGAGCGTAATAACTGCGGCGCGCGCGCCCGTCGCCGCCCCGCCCCTGTTGCAGCCCGTCGCGCGCCCACTGCTCGAACTGCTCTATGGAGACGGTGCGCAACGCCTTCGGGCTCGAACGAAAGCAGGCGAGGGCCGCTTCACCATCGACGCGCGCGACCGCGCGAGTCACATTGATGATGCGCTCGGCAAGCTCTACGGCGCGCTCGTGCTTTGCGTCGCCAGCGAGCGTCGCGAACAGCGGGGGACTGGCGCGCACGAAAGCCACCAGCGCAGCATTGCCGTGCTCGGCGACCGTCCACAGCAGGTCAATCCAGGCGGTGAATGCTTCGGGCACGGCGCGCAGGATTTCGCCTCCGGCGACAAGCACGTGCAGGGCCGCCCCTCCGCCCCGCTCTAAAAAGTCGCCCGCGCGGCCAAGCAGAAGCTCTGCTCGTGGGCCGCTCAGACCCGCCAGGGCCGCTGGCATGGCCGCCCACGCGTCGGCGGCGATACCGCCCGCGCGCGCCGCAAAGGCCAGAGCCAGCGACGCCGCCGCGCGTGCCACCTCCGACGCGCCACTGCTCTCGACCTCGAAACCACTGAGACGTTCGATGACACGCGGCGTCGTGTTTAGAAAATCCGCGCTGTGTTTGGCCGAGCGCCTTGAAATCTCCGCCGCGACCGCGAAGACGGAACCGAGCAGCGAAGCGTCCGTGATAATCTCTGCGAGCAGCGGCGCGCGTCGAAAAGTCTCTGTCGCAACAGAGCTTGAGAGCGTCATCTGTCGGGCACAGACCTGAAAGACGAGCGCGCGCACTGCGCGCGGCACACGCCCGAGCGCCTCTACGCCCGATGCGAAAAAGGCCACGCCCGTCTCCGCATCGCCCATCGCGAGGCGGCGTCCCATCTCTCCCCAGGCGCGCAGCTCTTCCGCTTCGAGAACCTTCGCGGCCTCCGGCACGGCGCGCAAAAACTCTACGCTCGCGCGCAACGAAATGCCCGCGATGGCGGCGCTCGTCTCAAGCGCGACGCGCGCCGCATCCACCGGCAGCTTACCCAGCTCACGCGCCAGCCCCGCCAGCGTGCGACGCTCCGTCACGCTCTTTACGGAGCGCAGGCGCTCTCGAAAAGCATGCTCTATTCCCTGCTGCGCCGAGGAGGAGGGCACATCGTCGCCGCCAGCCGTCTCCGCGCCCGACATCTCTTCCTGTTCACGCTCGTCCATCTTTGCAATACCTGATAAAACTGAAAACCTCGCCCGTGCGCCTTTATGGGCCCACGAAGGAGCGGTCTCGCAAACGAACCACGAATCGCAGACCCGACCACACCTCGTTCACGGCACAGACCTTCGTATCAACGAGCCCCGCTCCGAGCCCCGTCCGCTGCACCACCTCAAAAGAAAGATCAGTCGAGACGCCGGAACTCTTCCTGGGCCACGCCACCCACAGCATTCCATCGGGCGTAAGCCGTGCCGCCAGCTTCGCAAAATTTGCGCTCAACTCCCGGCGGCTCGCGGCGAAAAACAGAATGAGATTAAGCGATTGTCTTAATCTCGGCACGATCACAGCGCCGTCAGGCAACGTGCCAAGCTCCGCCCGAAAATTCCCCGGAGCATTAACGAGCGCAACGCGGTAATCTTCCCGGATACCAAGTTTCCTGATGAGCGGAGTTCCCGTGTAGCCTGCCACCTGTCCGGTCTCTCAAAGTAAACGCGCCGTCTCAACTCTTAAATCACGGTCGTGACGATCTCGCGAATGCTGCGTTGTAGTTCGCGGTCGTCCGTGATGGGCGAGCAAAGCGCTTGCTTAGGATATATTCAGGCAGCTTCTGCGGGCGTGGGCGCGCTGGCGTGTCGCGTCAGATATTCAAGAACTTCATCCTGCATACGTGCGATCTCCGCGCGATAGCCGCTCGCCACTGCCGGGAACTCTTCGGGCGCGGCTGTCACGCGCAGTTGAGATAGCAGGCGTTGAAAATAGAGAATGCGCTCTTGAGTCGCTTCCATCTCCCGGTCGTTGTGAATCATTGCCTCACCTCCACAATCCCGCGACGAGTACGATCACGCTTAACTTGCCAATGCTCTATAAATTGATCCAGGCTCTCAAGGACTATCATCGAAGGACGAATCCAGAAAATGTTCGCCTTGAACTCCTCTTCCGCCTGCATGTGATTAAAAAGCTTTCCAGTCTCTTTATCACAGTCGCCCAGAACGAAATCGTCACGCATGATGAGCACGATGTCAACGTCGTTCGGCTCAGGTTTGCCCGTGATGAAACTGCCAAAGATTATAAACCGCTCCAGTCTGCCTGTCTCTCTCGCCAATGCGTAAATGCGGCGCAACTGCACGGCCACTGCTTGCCGCTTGGGCGGCCCCGTGCCGAAGCGAGCGAGAGTTTCATCAATCGTCGCGCGGTGCAAACCCTCCGGCAGGTCTCCCGCTCTATTGAAATTCGGAAGCGGCATTCGACTTAAATCACGGTTGTGACGATCTCGCGAATGCTGCGTTGTAGTTCGCGGTCGTCCGTGATGGGCGAGCAGAGCGCCACGTCTGCGGCGGCGATGGGCGGGATGCCGCGCGCGATCATCTGCGCGGCGTAGATCAGGAGCCGCGTCGAGACGCCCTCTTCGAGTCCGTGGCCGCGCAGATTTCTTACCTTCTGGCCGATGAGGACGAGGTCGCGCGCCGTCGCTTCGTCGATGCCGCCTTCGCGCGCGACGATCTCTACTTCCATCTCGGGCGGCGGATAGTCGAACTCGATGGCGATGAAGCGCTGGCGCGTCGATTGTTTCAAATCCTTGAGGATCGACTGGTAGCCGGGATTGTAGGAGACGACGAGCATGAAATCCGAGGGCGCGTCCAGGATCGTGCCGCGCTTTTCAATCGGCAGGCGGCGGCGGTCATCCGTCAGCGGGTGAATGATAACGACCGTGTCTTTGCGCGCTTCAACGACTTCGTCCAGATAACAGATAGCGCCGTTTCGGACGGCTGCCGTCAGCGGGCCGTCATGCCAGATCGTCTCTTCGCCTTCGAGCAGAAAGCGCCCGACCAGGTCTGTGGCCGAAAGGTCTTCGTGACAGGCGACCGTGATGAGCGGACGCTCCAGGCGCCACGCCATGTGCTCGACAAAGCGCGTCTTACCGCAGCCCGTGGGCCCCTTCAACATGACGGGCAGACGCGCGGCGTGCGCCGCCTCGAACAGCTCGACTTCACGCGCCACAGCCAGATAGTAAGGCTCGTCCGCGACTCTGTACTCTTCAATGGCTCTTTCAGGCATGATCGTCTTATCGCTACGGCTCCAACTGAAAAGGCTTTCACTTCAACCCGCCGGGCCGGTTCATCCTCGGGCTGACGTTTCGCCCCGTTTGAGGTATCCTTATACGTTTGGAATAGGTCTGTTTATCTAAACAGAGAAGCATCTTAACACCCGCCGCGAAGGGGCGGCAAACGGATGAAAAAGCGAGTCGGCGACGAACGCTGAGTAACGGTTGAGGGCGGGCTTCTGCGCCTTGTTTTGCGGCGACACGCGTCGCCTCGCGCATCGTCTGAAAGTTATGAAGATCGCAGTAGCCATGAGCGGCGGCGTAGATTCCTCTGCGGCGGCGGCAATCCTGAAGGCAGAGGGCCACGACCTCGTCGGCTTTACGATGCAGTTGTGGAACCAGCGGCGCGGCCTGAACGTGGACGAGCACGGCGAGCCGCTGCCCTCGCGTTGTTGCTCGCTCGATGACGTATACGACGCGCGTCGCGTCGCCGAAGAGCTTGGTTTTCCCTTCTACGTGCTCAACCTCGAACGGGATTTCGAGCGGGACGTAGTCGCGCCCTTCGTCGCGAGTTATCTGAACGGCGAGACGCCGATCCCCTGCGTCTCGTGCAATAGCCGCCTGAAATTCGCTTCGCTTGATCGTCTGGCCCTGAGCCTCGGCTGCGAAAAGGTGGCGACGGGCCATTACGCGCGCGTTGAGTATGACGCGCGTCGCGGGCGCTATCGGCTGTTGCGCGGGCGCAACCCGCACAAGGATCAGTCCTACTTTCTATGGGAATTGACGCAGGAGCAACTGTCGCGCGCACTCTTTCCGCTCGGCGAGATGTCGAAGCCGGAGGTGCGCGAGGTGGCGCGCCGTCGCGAACTGCCCGTCGCCGAGAAATCCGAATCGCAGGAGATATGTTTCGTACCCGACGGCGATTACGCGGGCTTCATAGATCGTTACCTCGAAGCCGAAGGCGAGCGGGAGCGCCTGCCCGGCGAGGGCTTGATCGTAGATACGCACGGGCAAAGCTTAGGCACGCATCAGGGCATACATCGTTACACGGTCGGGCAGCGGCGCGGCCTGCGGATCGCGAGCGAGCGCCCCTTATACGTCGTCTCGATTGACGCCGACAGAAATCTTGTGACGGTGGGCCAACAGGAAGAGTTGTTGAGCAAAGAGTTCATCGCGGCAGGATTAAACTGGGTCTCCGTGGAGCAGCCTGCCGAGCCCGTGCGCGCGGAAGTGCGCGTGCGTTATCGCCACACGCCCGCGCCCGCGTCCGTCACACCGCTAACAGAAGGGGGGCGCGCCCTCGTCACCTTCGACGAGCCGCAGCGCGCCATCACGCCCGGACAGGCCACGGTCTTTTACCGCGGCGACGAAGTCATCGGCGGCGGCTGGATCATGAAAAAGGGATGAGGGCGGCAGCGATGAAAGAATAATTATTCAGTGTTGAGTAATCACGCTTTCATCCCTCATCGCTGCCGCCCTTCGCTAAACCTTTTCACTTTGAGGTACGTACAGACAAAGGATTTTGCCCCCCTGATTAGTAAGGCGACGTGCCTTTGGAAGATTCGCTTCGTTTAGGAATTAGTTATGGCAATGTCACGCAGAAGAAAAATCGTACTCATCATCTCCGGAATTTTGATCGCGTTCCTGCTGGTCTTCATCATCGGTATCGCTTTGATCTTCGCAATGTTGCGCGGCAGCGAGCCGACGATCAAAGACAATAGCGTGTTGGCGCTCAGGATCGGCGGCCCGCTGCCGGACTACGTGCCGGAAGACCCGTTCAGGCGGCTTCTGGGCGGCAGCGACAATTCGCTCACGGATTTGCTGACGCAGCTCAAGAAGGCCAAGGTCGACAAGCGCATCGGCGCGATCCTGTTGGAGATACATCCGTCGAGCGCCGGGTGGGCCAAGGCCGACGAGATACGCGAAGCCATAGCGGATTACCGTACTTCGGGCAAACCCATCTACGCTTATATGGAGTATGGCCTGAACAAGGAGTATTACATCGCGACCGCCTGCGACCGTATCTATATGGCTCCGCCGGGCGATCTTTTCATCAACGGGTTGGCGGCGCAGGCGATGTTCTTTCGCGGCTCTCTGGACAAGCTCGGCGTCTACCCGGACGTTTACCAGATAGGCAAGTACAAGAACGCGCCCGATTCCTTCACGCGCAAGGAGATGTCGGAAGCTCATCGTGAAGTAATCAACTCATTTCTGGACGACTTCATGAGTCGCATCGTCAATGCGATTGCCGCGACGCGAAAGAAATCGCCCGAAGACGTGCGCGCGCTCATCGATCAGGCTCCCTTTAGCCCGGCCCAGGCGCAGGCCAACGGTTTGATCGACGGCGCGAACTATCGTGAGGAGGTCGAACAGGAGCTGAAGAAGCGCCTCGGCTATAAAGACTCGGATAAGCTGCGGACGGTCAGGGCTTCGGACTACAGACAGGTCGCGCCGGAATCGGTCGGGCTCAATAAGGGCGAGCGCATCGCAGTCATCTACGCCTCCGGCGCGATTGATTTGGGCAAATCCGAAGACGGCCCGCGCGGCGGCCAGTCGGTCGGCTCCGATACTGTCGTCAAGGCCATTAACGACGCGCGCGACGATCAGAAGATTCGCGCCATAGTCCTCAGAGTAGACAGTCCGGGTGGCTCTTCCTACGCTTCCGATCTGATCTGGCGCGCCGTCGAGAGCGCCAAGCAGAAGAAGCCGGTCGTCGTTTCGATGAGCGATCTGGCGGCCTCGGGCGGCTACTACATCGCCTGCAACGCAAACAAGATCGTCGCCGAGCCCTCGACCCTCACGGGCTCCATCGGTATCTTCGCCGGAAAGCCGGTCGTCAAAGGCTTCTACGATTGGCTCGGAATATCTACCGAGTATGTGCTGCGCGGCAAAAACGCGGGGATGTTTCGTGAGACCGAGCCGTTCACGCCCGACGAGCGCGCCCGTTTCGAGGAGATCATCAAGAGCACTTACTATGACGAGTTTATTCCGAAGGTTGCGCGCGGGCGCAATCGTAACCCGGAATATATAGACTCAATCGCGCAGGGACGCGTCTGGACGGGCGAGCAGGCAAAGGCCAACGGCCTCGTGGATGAGTTCGGCGGGCTTGAGCGCGCCGTTGAGATAGCCAAACAACTCGCCAGTATACCCGCCGATAAGGGCGTCGAGCGCGTCATCTTTCCTTACCCGCGCAGTTTTATCGAAGGTCTCTTCGAGAGCGGCGACGAAGCCAGCGCCAGGGCCCAACAGCAGCGCGCTCTCGTCGAAACGCTGCCCGAAGACGTGCAGCGAGCCTTTCGCTACGCGCAACTGCTGGATCGCATGCAGCGCGGCGAAACGATGGCGCTGATGCCGTTCGAGCTACAGATCAAGTAGGTAAGTCGAAACGGGTAAAAAGCAGAAGGCAGAGAGAAAAGGCTAAGGCTGCGAGTTGAGTGTTCACTCGCAGCCTTAGCCTTTTCTCTCTCTGCCTGTCCTGAGGCCGCTCGCCTAGCGCTCGTCCGCTTCTATCTTTTCCAGCCCGTTCATGTAAGGCCGCAAAGCTTCGGGAATAAGGACGGAGCCGTCCGCCTGCTGATAGTTTTCGAGGATGGCGATCCAGGTGCGCCCGACTGCGAGGCCCGAGCCGTTGAGCGTGTGAACGTATTCGGGTTTCGCGCCGCCCGCGCGACGAAAGCGAATCTGCGCGCGACGCGCCTGGAACGCCTCGTAGTTCGAGCACGAGGATATTTCGCGATAGGTATTCTGCGAAGGCAGCCACACCTCTATGTCGTAAGTCTTGGCCGCGCCGAAGCCTATGTCGCCGGTCGCCAGCGTGACGACGCGATAGGCCAGCCCGAGCCTCTGCAAGACTCTTTCCGCATTTCGCGTCAGGGATTCCAGCTCGTCGTAAGAATTTTCGGGCAACGCGAGCTTGACCAGCTCGACCTTCTCGAACTGGTGCTGACGAATCACGCCGCGCGTATCGCGCCCGTAGCTCCCGGCCTCGGAACGAAAACAGGGCGTGTAGGCCACCTTCTTCAGCGGCAATACGGAAGCATCCAGTATCTCTTCGCGATGAATATTGGTGACGGGGACTTCGGCTGTCGGGATCAGGTAAAGATTGCGCTCGTCCACGAGCTTGAACAGATCGCCCTCGAATTTCGGAAGCTGGCCCGTGCCGAAAAGGGCCGCCGCGTTGACGATGAAGGGCGGCAGCGTCTCCGTGTAGCCGTGCTCGCGCGTGTGCAGGTCGAGCATAAAGTTTACGAGCGCGCGTTCGAGCTGCGCGCCCGCGCCGCTGAGTATTGCGAAGCGCGCCGCCGCCAGCTTCGCCGCGCGTTCGAGATCGAGAATGCCGAGCGCCGCGCCCAGATCGACGTGATCCCTGGGCTCGAAATCAAAGGAGGGCGGCGCGCCCCAACGACGCTCTTCGCGGTTGAATGATTCGTCCGCGCCGACGGGCACACTCTCGTGCGGAATGTTCGGGAGCGTCGAGAGCAACTCGGTCATGCGCGCCTCGGCCTCGTCGCGCGCGCCGTCTAGCTCCGCAATACTTTCTTTCAACTGACCCACCACGCGGCGGCGCGCCTCGGCCTCGTCGGCTTTGCCCGCCTTCATCAGTGCGCCTATCTCGCGGCTCGAAGCATTGCGCTCGGCGTTGAGCCGGTCGGATTCGCCGATGATGCGGCGACGCTCGGCGTCCGCCTGCGCGAAGGTTTCGAGAGCGTCGGTCGGAAAGCCGCGCGCTTCAAGCGCCGTGCGAACCTTTTCCAGGTGGTCGCGGACGAAGTTGAGATCGAGCATTTGCTGCCGTCCTTCAAGGTATGGTATGAGATACGCCTTTACATAAGCGTCAAACGAAAAGATTCAAGCTAGCCGACGCTGCACGCGCGTGTCAAGAGAGAGCCCTATGGCAGAAAGCGACTCCGGCGCATCGCTGCTTTTGACCTCTGCTTTTGAATAAAGAGACGCGCACCAGAGCCGACGGGTTCATAAATTCTTTTCAAGGGGATTGATCTATGCCACAGAAGATTCGTAAAGCTGTATTTCCGGCGGCGGGCCTCGGCACGCGCTTTTTACCGGCCACGAAGGCGTCCCCGAAAGAGATGCTGCCGCTCGTCGATAAGCCGCTTATTCAATACGTCGTCGAAGAGGCCGTCGCCTCAGGCATCGAATCCGTCATCATCGTCACGGGACGCGGCAAGAACGCCATCGAAGATCACTTCGACATCTCGTTCGAGCTTGAGCATCTTTTGGAAGAGCGAGGTAAGCACAAAGAGCTTGAAGAGATGCATGCCATCTCGGAGATGGCGCGTATCAGCTACGTTCGGCAGCGCGAGGCGCTCGGCCTCGGCCATGCCGTGCTACAGGCGCGCGATCTAGTCGGCGACGAGCCGTTCGCCGTCATGCTCAGCGACGACATAGTAGATGCGGAAGTGCCCGCGCTCAGGCAGATGATGGATGTCTACGAAAAGTATGATGCTCCCGTGCTCGGCACGATGCAGGTCGCGGGCGAAGCCATCTCTCGCTTCGGCGTAATCGATGCAGAAGAGGTCGGCGACGGCGTCTATAAGATCAATGACATGGTCGAGAAGCCGCCCTTCAATGAAGCGCCGTCCGATTTAGCCATCATCGGTCGCTATATTCTGACGCCGGACATTTTCGGCGAGATCGAGCGGACACGCCCTGGCGCGGGCGGCGAGATACAGATCACGGACGCGATGAGGGCGCTCCTGAAAAAACGGCCCTTCTACGCCGTGCGCTTCGAGGGGACACGGCATGACGCGGGCGACAAACTGGGCTTCCTCGTCGCCACCGTCGAGTTCGCCTTGAAACGTCCTGACCTGGCTCCGGAGTTCGTCGATTACCTTCGCTCGCTGAAACTGTAAAAGATGATGTCACATTGCCGCAGGTTGAATGCTAATGAAAACCTGTATCAAGCATCCCTGCTCTTGAAAATGGAGGTTGTGAGACTTTGAGTGATTCGGATAAACAGTTTTCGGGCCGCGCGGCGATCGTAACGGGCGCGACGCGTGGCATCGGTCGCGCCATCGCGCTGGAACTTGCGCGAAGGGGCGCACACGTCGCTTTCAATTACGCGAAGAGTGCTGAAGCCGCCGAGAGTTTGAAGACGGAGATCGAGGAACAGGGCGTCCGTGCGCTCTCGTCGCAATGCGACGTAGCCGATACGAACGCCGCCGCCGAAATGGTGAAACAGACCAAAGATGCTTTTGGGCGTATAGATTTCCTGATTAACAACGCGGGCATTGTGCGCGACAATCTGATCCTGCGAATGAAGGAGGACGATTGGGACGCGGTGGTTGATACGAATCTGAAGGGGCCCTGGAACTTCGCGCGCGCGGCCTTGCGCGTCATGCTCAGACAGGAAGGCGGCGGCTCGGTCTTGAACATCTCTTCGATCAGCGGGGTGGTCGGCATGGCCGGTCAATCCAACTACTCGGCGTCGAAGGCGGGCCTGATCGGTCTGACGAAGGCGCTCGCCAGGGAGGTCGCCAGCCGCAAGGTGACGGTCAACGCGCTCGCGCTCGGGTTGGTTTCAACAGACATGGCCGGGGGCCTGGACGAAAGCTACCGGGCCAAACTGCTCGAACAGATTCCGCTCGGTCGTTTCGCGGATGCGGACGAGGTCGCACGCATAGCCTGTTTCCTGCTCTCCGACGACGCACGCTATATCACAGGCCAGGTTATTCAAGTCGATGGCGGGCTGGCGATGTAAGGTGACGCTCGCAGCGGCGGCGAGCCCGTCATCGGGCGTCGTCCGAATGAGCGGGAAGATCAAGCCCACTCGCCAAAGGTCTATAAAAAGAGAGGAGCCCCGTCAATCTTTCGACTGACGGGGCAAAACTTTCATGGCAGGCTCGGAGTTCAGGGTGGCGTTGGCAATGAACTGAGAATCGTCACTTACGGCCGATCCTGTAATTTATGGCGGTGCGTGTGTACGGGCGAGATTTAAATCCGTGCGGCCCTAATAAAATAACGCACCGCTAACGAAACCCGACGCACCTTTCAACCGGGCTCTGCTAAATGCGCTAATAACCGCTGTTGTCAACCATCTGTCACCGAAGCATGCCTGTTTGGGGGTGTCGCTGCTCGGTATGTGTGAAATTATACCGAAGTTTTGTGAGGTGTCAAGCACAAAGTTTACTGAATCTCAATATTTTTGTGACAAAGTAACCGGCCCGACACGATTAAGGGCGGATAAAACCTAAAGCAAATCATCACGGCTGTGGTGTTAAACTCTTAGGATTGCTCAGTTTGCCGCTCTAAACGGGCTGGCGATGGAGTTGTTGCATAAAAATTTGCTTCTCCTGCCGGGCGCGTATTCCAGCGCCTGTGAATCCAGAGCCACTGGTCTGGAAAGCGCCGGACATAGCTTTCGATGACGGAGGTGAACAAGGCCGTCAGCCGTCGAACATCCATCGCCTCGTCGCCCGTCCGTTCGATCTCAAGAGGCGGATCGACACGCAGCACAAAGCGCCGCCTTTTCTCATCCCAGGGAATGAAGACGGGAAGAACAGCCGATCCGGTTCTCAAGGCGAGGGTCGCGAGCCCGGAAGTGGTCGAGGCGGGAATGCCGAAGAAGTCTACGAAGATGGCTTCATGAGGATGAGTGTTGAGGTCTACGAGAATGCCGACGATGCCGCCCGCGCGCAGGGTGCGCAGCATGGGTCGGGCGGCGCTGCGTTTATCAATCGAGCGATTGCCGAAGCGCGTCCGCGTCCTCTCGATCAGCCCTTCGACTTTAGGGTTATCTATGCGCCGCGCCAGAAAGCTCATCGGGTATCCGAAGGCCGACAGTGCGAAGCTCGAAAGCTCCCACGCGCCCAGATGCCCCGTGAACAAAATGACTCCGCGGCCTGCGGCGCGCGCCGCCTCAAGGTTTTCTATGCCCTCGCATTCGATGATATTGCGCAGACTTTCGGGAGTGGCGCGCGGCAGGTGGCTGAACTCGCCGAGCAGTCGGCCGAGGTTGGCAAAGCACCCGCGAAGAATACGCGCGCGCGCCGCCTCGTCCAGACCCGGAAGAGCAAGCTCAAGATTGCGCTCGCCCGTGCGTCGCAGTCTTCCGGCCAGGGTGTAAGCGATGCGCCCGATACCCTGACCGGCGGCCAGAGCCAGCGGGCGCGGCAACCATCCGAGCCCCGTCAGCAGCGTGCGCGCCGCCCCGTACTCGAACGCCGTTTGTACTTTTCCGTGTTTGCCCATCGGTTAGAAACTATAGCGCGGATAGTGTAATGGCTGAGAATGTAAAGTGGCAAACCCGCCCTATTCGCTCACCTTGAGCGCCTGGGATGAACAGAAGTCCCGGATCAGAGTTCAGCAGATCAAATGAAAGGCGGTTATCAACCCTCTGATGGTTAGAGATTTGCGCGGGGCCGGGCGTGCGCGATATGTTAATCTTGCGCAGGGTCGCTTCGGCGAAGAGTTGCTCGATCTTTTGGTGATTGATTGGTTCGAGGCGGAGAGAACACGTTATGAGAGAATGGATATTCTATACCATCTTCTTCCTGCTGCTTTTCCTCATTTGGCCGAGGCTCTGGCGGCGCTCGGGCCAGACACCGCCCGGCGGAGATAGCCAATCGGTAGTCATGGGGCTGGTCGGCTGGCTGATACACGCCCCCTCCGTATTGTTCGCCGCCTCTTTATCCAAAGCTCTATCGCTCAGATGGTTTTATACGGACGCTGTGGGAAAAGAATTGCTGATGTCTTTCTTCCTCATCGCCCTGGCCTTCGTCTCGGTCTGGCGCGCTGCGAACAGGTCGGGATATGAGAGGGGACTTGAAGAGGGATATAAGAAGGCGGTGCTGGATCAGCCCCCCTACCGATAGCCTTTCAAGATGCTTTATAGAGGCAAAAGGGCGCGAGCGTGTCACCTCTCTCTCTGCTCGCGCCCTTTGTTTTGAAACCCGCCTGAAACGGTTGAAGTGGGCCCGTCACCTTGACTGTTAAAACCCGAGCCGGTATCGCCCCGTAAAAGTTTGTAAGGGCGCTGGCACTACTATCGCCAGCGTCGAAAGCGAAGCCGTGGGCTCTCTGCAAAGCTTCAATGCCAATCACCGACGAGCACGAAGGGGGCCCAGTAAAAAGGCGCGCTGTATCGCTTGCCCGCGATCATGTCTGTTTGCGCGACACGCATGGCGGCTGACGGTGATACGCCCGGCGATGCCAGCAATCGTTTATAAAAATTGGTCATCAGGTCGGCGGTCGATTGATCGGCCACAGACCAGAGGCTGACGCCGACGGTCGGCGCGCCCGCATACATGAAGGCGCGCGTCAGACCGATGATGCCTTCACCGCGCTTCTCTTTGCCCAATCCTGTTTCGCAGGCCGAGAGAATGATGAGCGCGCCGTTGAGGTTGAGGTTGAAGACTTCATCTGATCGCAGGAAACCGTCGCTCGACTTGTTGCCGACGAGCGAAAAGACCAGACCCGTGAACTGCGGACGCTCTGCGTTCAGCAGTCCGTGCGTGGCGATGTGTATGATGCGATATTTCTTGAGGTCGTGCGTCATCATGCCAGCCTCGTTGGCCTCAAGGTCGAGCCAGACTTCGGGAGTGCTGCCGGAGGTGCGCGTCATCTGCGCGATACGCGTGGCCTCTGTGCGCGTGCCGCTCAAACGCGCCAGCTCCAGACCCTTGCCCGGCGGCACGGGCTGATCGCCAACCACGTCGGCGAGCGCGCTCGCCAGTCCGGTGCTGTTTGCATCGAAGCTGCCATTTTGTGGTGCGGCGACGGCGGCTGTTGCAGCGGCCGGGGTGGCTGCTGCTGTTGTTGTAGTGGTCGTTGGGGTGGCGGAACTTTTCGCGCGTGGGTCGCTGGCATTAAAGACCGGATCGGCCACGATCAGGATGCCTTTCTCGGTCGATCTCTTGCTCATCTGCCTGACGACGGCGACGACGGAAGCCGACGGAGCGTAAACGATCTCACGGCTCTTGACCAGGTAGGGAAGCGAGGCGTAATCGGAGCCGCCGCTGGTCGCGACTAATGCCTCGAACGGCACATAATTGAGCGCGCCGTCGGCGACGACCAGCAGTCGCTTGTCTCCGATGGCAGAGGCGGCTGGCTCGACCACTGTTTTGTACAGCGCGTTTGAGGCACCGGCGAAGGCGGACGCCCCGCCCGTTGCCCCGCCCGCGAGCGGCGTCGAGCTGATGCCGAGACCGCGTTGTTGCTCGGCGGCGGCGACATCAATACCGGCGATGCGGCGTTGCAGTCTGGGCGGTATCAGTTGCGCACGTAAATCCTGTACCTGCTGGTTGACGGCCGCGCGCGCCGGAAGTCTATAGAGCGAGACGCCGCTTTGTGTGGCGACCCATAGATAGGATCGCTCGTTGCCCAGATTGTATTCAAGCAGAGCCGTTTTGTCGTCGAGCACCTGCTGTTGGACTTCGGCGAGCGTCAATGGTTGCGGCGCGGTAAGCGCGCTGTAGCGCGGGCTGGCGGCTCTAATCTGATTCTCTATGCTGTCGTAATCGGTCGCGAGCGTTTCCAGTTCCGCCTCCAGCTTTTTAACGTCCGGTTTTTCGCCTTCCGGCTCCGCGACGCCGGTCAGAATTTGCGCGATCTCCTGCTGGCGATCCAGGTTCTCCTGCTTGCGCTTAAGAAGCTCAGGCGGCATGCCCTCGGTGAAGTTTGCGCCAGCTTCGCCGAGCATTTCGAGCAACGAGCGGGCGCGTCCCTGTTCGGCGATATTGAAGGCTTCGGCGGCATAGACGAGCGACTGGCCCGCGAGCGGCGAGCCGTCTGCGGGCGCGCCCATCAAAGCCATCTCCGCGAGAATACCCGAAGCCTCATCGTAAACATCTTTCGTCGTCGTCAGAAAGGTCGAGCGCGCCTCGTCCGCGCGAAGGCTTCCCTGACGGATAGTTTCGATAGTGCGTAGCGCGTCACGATAAGAGGCGACGGCCGCTTCTCTGCTTTTGGCGGCCTTCTGCGCGTCCCCCTCCTGCGATGCCTGCATCCAGCGACCGAGCCCGAGGCCACGTTGGGCGGGCCAGATTAAATCGAGCCGTTTATCTTTCGTCGCGCCTTTGGAGGCGTCCGTGTAGAGCTTGACGGCATCATCGTAGCGACTCTGGCGAAGTGCTATATCACCCAAACTCGTGCGAGCCACCGCGCGCACGCGACGCGACTGCCCGAAACTGCTGATGGGCAAGCTCGCTACTGCCAGGGCGGCCTCGAAATGCTGCTTCGAGCCGTCCAGATTGTTATTGAAATAATCGAGACGGCCCATACCAAGCTCGTGTGTCGAGTAGAGTATGCACTGACGATAGATTCCCACAGTGGCCTGCACGGTCTGGAGGATTGCGCCTCCTGGCAATTTGCCCACCATGACTTTCGCGCCGCCGATTAAAGAGTCTTTCCAGGACGGCTTCTTCGGCGCGGCCGCCTGTGTCGGGATGGGTGTCTGGCCGGGTTTGGTCACGTTCATCTGCATGTAGGCGAGCGTTGCCTCCGCCGTCTTGCCCATTCTGAAATTGGTGTCGCCGACCTTGGCGAGCATCAGGGCCGCGTTGTAATCGTTATCGGGTACGCCGAAGATTGATTCCGCCGCGCCCTGTTTTTGTATCGCCGCTTTGAATGCCTCATGCGCGCTCGTGTAGTAAGAGAGCGCGATGGAGTATTGCCCCTGTCTCAGGTACAAATCGCCGAGCGCATCGTTGGTCGCAGCTTCACCCTTACTGTTATTCGCTTCCTTGAACAACTTGAGCGCGGTTTGCAGCAGGCTGATCGCCTCGCTTGCCTGCCCTCGCCTCAACAGTAGACGGCCCTGCTTGAGCGACAGTGACGCCGGTGATTGCTCTTTTTGATAGTCTGGTTTTATGACCGGAACAGCAGCAGCGCGGTTTCGGGCGCGCGCAATGCCTTCGCGTGATGTCTGTGGAATGCTCGTCAGGAACACAGCCAAAGTTATAAGAGGGATGAGGCAATCCTTGATCTTCATTGTGTCTCCTTAATGAGTTGAGAGCTTGGATAAAAAGATCAGTTGATACTTCGAGCGAGGTAACGTGAAAATGCTGAAGGCGAAAGCGCGAGAGTGAGGCGCGTCAAGAATTGCGTTTGATATGTGCCTCGCGTCCAACCAGCGGGAACCAAACGCGCACACGATATTATTATTTGTGGCTATCTGTCAATTTTTTACCGCTCGAAATCTTCAATTATTGATCCGTCTCATGGTAAAGCCCTTTGGTCACGAAGAGGGGCCGCCGAAGAAAAAGCTTTGCGGGGCTTTGAGCCGAGTAGGATAGAATGTTTCGCGGAGGGGACGAGGCTTATGCCTTCTGGAAAAACACACGACGCCATTACGACCCTGCTCGCAGCGCCGACGTTTGTGGCGGCGTGGGGAGTGGCCGGGAGCTGGACGCTGGCGCTGGCGGCGACCGTCGCGATGCTTTTCGGTGGATTTATGTTCGGCCCCGATCTGGATATACAGTCGCGCCAGTACACGCGCTGGGGCGTCTTCCGCTTTTTATGGCTGCCCTATCGGATGCTGTTCAAGCATCGCTCCAGGTGGTCGCACGGCATTATCTTCGGCACGTTGATCCGCGTGCTCTATTTTGCGCTCGTGATCGCGCTCCTCATATTGGCGGGCGTTTACCTGCGGGCGGCACTCCTGGGCGGCGCGCCGCCGACGTTCGAGCGCTTTGCCGAAGCCTTTCGGGCCATCGAGGCGGGCCTGAGCCGCAACGTCGGCAGTCACGTCGTTTGGGCCGTACTGGCCGGGCTGTGGTGGGGCGCGGCGAGCCATACGCTGACGGACGTGGCATGGTCAGTCATGCGCAAAGGCTCTGAAATATTTTAGAGGACGGGCACAGAAGCAGGCTTGAGAAGACGCCGAAAGGTCGGGACGCGTCAGGCTTTCGGCACGCGGGGCCGCACCCCCGCGCGCGCGCGCGTTTAGAGAGTGCGCCGTCTCGAACGCTCTTATGTACGTCTCCCGGCGATCATGCGATAGAGAGCCAGGAGAATGATTGAGCCGATGACGGCGAAGACCAGCCGTATAAGAAAACCCCTGTCGCCAAAACTCCCCGTCTCGCCCGCCATCCCGAGCAGACCCGCTAGAAAACCACCTATGATCGCGCCCGCGATTCCGAGCAGGATAGTAATGATGAAACCGCCGGGGTCGTCGCCTGGCATCAGTACCTTGGCGATTATACCGGCGATTAATCCGAAGATAATCCAGGCAAGTATGTGCATCTTGTGATCCTCTTTCTCTCTCTCTCGGCATGGGAAAGCGCGACTTTGAAATTTTTACGCGCGGGCCGGAAAGGCGACACGTCGCACGCCGCCATCTTCCGTGATGGAAGGACGCGAGCGAAAGCCTCCCGGAAGCGAATAGGGGAAAATTCGGTTAACGGTTAAGACGGGGTAACAGGGGTCGGTTGGATTCTATTGGTGAGCCAAGAGCGTTGTCAAACCCGTTCAGTGGCCCGTGCGAGTCTGCACGAGACGATATGCCTGGCGGCGCACGGCCTCCGAGACGTTGCGGTTCTGCGCGATGCCTTGCAGGTCACGATTATGTATGCGCGTCAGTATGGTGACGGCTGTGGCTATGGGCGTGCGCGGATTGCGCGCGAGGTTGAGGATGATCGGGTAGCTGCGCGCCCAGGCGCGAGTCTGACCGATTTTGCGCAGTACCTCTTCGGAGACGGTTCTCATCGCCGCTATATTCTCGACCTCGTGATCGGTGATGCGCGGATTGTTGATGACCGCCAGGGCGACGACCTTGTTGGAATCGCGTATCAGAATCGCGCGCGTCTCGCGGTCGCCCTTCATGCCGAGCTTGATGCGATCCTTGACGGTCATGAGCATGATGCGGCGTATGAGCGAGATGCGCTCGGGCGAGATTTCATCGCCTTCGAGGCGCGCGTCGGCGATGATGCGCTCGGCATTTGCGGCGCGCTGCTCGAAGGTCTCTTCGAGGAGTTGCTCGATGCGCTCAAGCGCCAGCCATGAATCGTCTATATCCTCGTCGGAGACCTCTATGTGCCGGGCGATCAGCCACGCATCCTCGGGCGTTAAGGATTCGTCGCCTTCGGCGAGCGACTCGGCGCTCTCGAAAAACTCGGCGGCTGCCGTCTGGCCGCGCGCGCGCAGTTCGCCCGCGATCTGTTGCGCGCCGCGCTCCTTCTCGAAAAACTCGCGCCGCGTCTCGCGCGCGCGGCGTTCGGCCTCGGGCGTGCGCGCCGGATTGCTTATCAGAGCGTCGATGATGGCCGGTGCGCGTATCAGCCGTTGTTGGTTGATGGCGATCAGTTCAAGCAGGGAGCCATCCGTGGTGGTGCCCGCAAGCAGCGCGATGGCCTCGTCGGGCGTGCTGTGGTTGAGCGTCACGGCCTCTTGAATCTCACGCCCGGCGCTCGTGCGCGTGGCGAGATAGCCGAGCACGGCGGGCGCGGTCTCGCTCGTCCTGGCGATCTCCAGCAACTCGCCCTCGTCCTGTGACTCAAGCGTGGAGGCGGCAGCGCCCGCGATCTCCGCGTTGTCGCTCGCGCGCAGGGCCACCAGCGCTTCTAGAAGATCGGCCTGCGGAAGGGGCAGCAGCCCGCGCGCCGCCATCATGCGCGCCTGCGGCGGAGCCTTGCCCGCGACGATGGCTTTAACAAGCGGATTCGTGGATGTGACGTTGGCGCTCATCAGAGGAACTGCTCGGACGAGTTGCATCCATTGGGCAACTCAGTGAATATGAAAGTCATACTCGATCTGTATAAATTGCGAAACGGGGCGGCCATCTTTAGTGGCCGGATCAAACTTTATCCCTCGCGCGGCTTTAATCGCTTCTTCCGTCAGTCCATGACTCAGCGAACGAATCACCAGTATGTGCTTGACTTCGCCGTCCGAGGCGAAAACGGCGAGCAGTATGACTTTACCATTAATCCCATTCTGGCGCGCCGCCTGGGTATATTGCGGCTCGGTTCTGGTTCGGATGGTCGCTTTTGTCACTTCGCTCGCCGAATATGTAGAGTCCTCGGTTATATCGCCCCCGACCGGCCCGGCATGAATCCGTAGCGCCTCAAGTTGTTGACGCCAGAAATCAGCATTCGGAGCGTTCGGACTCAGGGCCAGATACTTCGCCAAGCTCTTAGCCGCTTCTCCGAGATGCAGTCTTGCCTCTTTATGGCCTTTTAACCGAGCCTCCCTACTGGGCTCTTTCCCTAAAGACGTTCCGGCTTCAATATAGACACCGAAGAGCGCCTCGGTCTTTAAGAGATGCGCGGGCGAAAGGTCGGCCCTGATTCTTAAAGCCGCCTCGGCCTCATCAAGAGCCTTTGCGGGCATGTTAGCTTTGAGCCTCACTGCGCCGAGGACATAATGCGCTTCGGCGATCTGCGGGTCGAGCGCCACCGCGCGCTCGGCCGCGCGCCCCGCTTCACCGAGTTTGTTCAATAGCAATAGAGTGTAGGCCAGGCCGATGTGCGACTCTGTGAAACCGGGTCGCAGCTTGACGGCGGTCTCGAACGCTTTTCGAGCCTCTTTAAGCTCGCCGTTACGATTGAGCGCGAGGCCCAGGTAATGCCATGCATCCGAATTATCTTTGCGTTGTCGGACGGCGGCGCGCAGCGCGTCAATAGCGCCGCTTATGTCTCCCTGCCGGTAGAGCCTGATGCCCGGCACGTCCGTCTCCAGCGCGTTGACATTCTGTTGCTGCGCGCCCGTCTCTTTCTGTAGCGCGATGAAAAGAGAGAGAAAAAGGAGCACCGCCGCGCACGGAATCGACGTGGAAGATGCGCGAGGTCTAAGCATAGCGTGGGCCTCTAATACAGATGGAAGTTGTATTCGATCTGAATAAGTTGCGAGACGGGGCGACCGTCTTTCGTGGCCGGGACAAACTTGATCCCGCGCGCCGCCCTGATCGCCATTTCCGATAGTCCGCGATCAAGGTGTCGCAGCAGCAGGATATTCCTAACCTGGCCGTCGGCCCCGAAGATGGCGCGCAGAACGACTTTGCCTTCAATCCCGGCCTGGCGGGCGTCGTCCGTGTACTGCGGCTCGGGGCGGGTCAGGATGCGTGCCTTGGTCGTCACCTCTCTCGGAGTGAATACGGTTCGCTCCGAATCGGGTTTGTCCATACTCTCGGCGTGCGGGCGCAACTCCTCCAACTGCTCGCGCCAGAGTTTCGCATCGCTCGCCTGCCCGTTGAATTGAAGGTATTTTTCTATACTTTCAACAGCTTCCCTGAGCGGCGGTCGCGTCTTCCCCTGAAGAGCCGCTTTGTCCGAGCCGGGCGGCTGCGCCTCGACCACGAAGAGACCGATGACGGACTGGGCCTTAAGGAGAAGCGCGGGCCAGAACCTGGCATCAAGCCGGAGCGAGGCTTCCGCCTCCTGAAAAGCATCCGAGAGCTCGTTCTCTTTCAAATGCACGACGCCGATGATGTAATGCGCGACCGCATCCCTTGCGTTCAAGGCAAGCGCGCGCCGGGCCTCGCCAAGCGCCTCGCGCTTTTTGTCCGTGAGAAGAAGGGTATAGGCCCAACCCGTATGCGACGCCGAGAAGTTCGGATTGAGCTTGACGGCGGTTTCAAATGCCTTGCGCGCCTCCTTTATACGGCCCATTCGGTTGAGGGCCAACCCGAGGTAATGCCACGCGTTCGCATTATCCTTGTCGAGCTTGACGGTCTTGCGCAGAGCTTCGATTGCCGCTTTCAGGTCGCCCTTCTCGTAGAGCTTGATGGCCCGCGCCGTGTCGTCGGGCGCAGCCGCCTGCTGCTGCTGCTGCCGCGTGCTCGCCCGAATATGCGCGCCCGTGATTGAGCCGAGCGCGACGTAGACAAGCAGCGCCGAAATAAGGGTTCCGGTAATGGCGCTACGAGGTCTCGACACGGATGCCCTCCTCGAAAAAAAGCTTCAGCAGGCCGTTAAGCGCCGCAGCACTTCTTGTATTTCTTGCCGGAGCCGCAGGGGCAGGGCTTGTTGGGGCCGACCTTTGGCTGATCGCGCGTGATCGTCCTGGTCTTACCGGCCTCTTCGCCCGCGGCGGTCGCTCCCTGGTTCGGCCCCGTAAAGGTCAGCGCCGACGGCCGACGCGGCGCGCGCCGCTGCTGAAGCTGTTCGGGCGCCTGCTCGGTGACGACCTGTAGGTTGAAGAGCGAGCGGATGGTCGATTGGTCGATGCGGTCGAGCATCGCCTGGAACAGATCGAAGCTCTCTTTCTTGTATTCAACGAGCGGGTCTTTCTGCCCGTAGCCGACCAATCCGATGCCCTGCTTGAGATGGTCAATCGCCAGAAGGTGATCCTTCCACTGCGCATCGATGATGTTGAGCATGATGATGCGCTCGTAGGTGCGCATGGCTTCGACGCCGATCTGCTGCTCCTTCTCGGCATATTTGGCCTTGAGCTTCCCCCAGATGCTCTGCTCGATCTCTTCCGAAGTCGCCCGTGTGAAATCAATCCCCTCGGCCTCGGCGTTGAAATCGTAGATCGAGTCGAGCTGTATCTTGTAGTTCTCTATGTCCCAATCGTCGGGCGCGACATCCGGGTTCAGATACTGCTTGGTGAGGTCTGCGAGCAGGTCGCGCGCAACGCCCGTATCGCCCAGCAGGTAATCGCGCTGGTCTGGCTCTTCCATCAACTGTCGGCGCAGACCGTAGATGGTCTCGCGCTGCTTGTTCATCACGTCGTCGTATTCCAGCAGGTGCTTGCGCGATTCAAAGTTGCGCCCTTCGACAGACTTTTGCGCGCCCTCGATTCGCTTGGAGACCATCTTGGATTCGATGGCGACGCCCTTCTCCATCCCCAGACGCTGCATCAGCGCCTTGACCTTATCGCCCGCGAAGATTCGCATCAGGTCGTCTTCCAAAGAGAGGAAGAATCGACTTGAGCCGGGATCGCCCTGGCGGCCCGAGCGCCCGCGAAGCTGGTTGTCGATGCGGCGCGATTCGTGCCGCTCGGTTCCGATGATGTGGAGGCCGCCCAAAGAGACTACTTCCTTGTGTTCCTCTTCAACGATTTGCTTGGCGTGAGTGAGCGCCTCCTGCCACTGTTCGTCCGTGGCTTCGTCCGGGTCTATCTCTTCGCGCTTGAGAAACTCGCGCGCCATGAACTCGGGATTCCCGCCCAGAAGAATGTCCGTGCCGCGTCCGGCCATGTTGGTCGCGATGGTGACGGCCCCCTTGCGTCCGGCCTGGGCCACGATCTCGGCCTCGCGCTCGTGATACTTCGCGTTCAGGACGTTATGCGGGATGCCGTCTTTCGCCAGACGCCGCGCGATCAGCTCAGAGTTCTCGACCGAGACCGTACCGACCAGAGTGGGCTGCCCCTTCTCGTGACACTCTTTGATCTCTTCGACCACGGCATCCCACTTTTCGGGCAGCGTGCGGTAGATGGCGTCCGGGTTATCCTCGCGCACCATCGGCTGGTTGGTCGGGATGACGATGACATCCAGCTTATAGGTCGAATGAAACTCGGCCGCTTCCGTTTCGGCCGTTCCCGTCATGCCCGACAGTTTTTCGTAGAGACGGAAATAGTTTTGCAGGGTGATGGTGGCGAGCGTCTGATTCTCGCGCTCGATCTTGACGCCCTCCTTGGCCTCGACGGCCTGGTGCAACCCGTCAGACCAGCGGCGGCCCTTCATCAGGCGGCCCGTAAAATCATCGACGATGATTACCTCGCCGTCCTGCACGACGTACTGGTGGTCTAGCTTGTAGAGCGTGTGGGCTTTGAGGGCCTGCTCGACGCAGTGCAGCAAATCCATGTTTGAAGGGTCGTAAAGATTGCCGACCCCGAGCAGGCGTTCGGCCTTATCGACGCCCTCTTCCGTGAGGACGGCCGTGTGCTGCTTTTCGTCCACGAGGTAGTCACCGACGGTCGTGTTGTCCTCCTCGCGCTTTTCGCCTTTGCGAAGCTGAGGGATGATGGCGTCGGCCTTGTAATACTTGTCCGTGGCTTCGTCGCTTGCGCCGGAGATAATAAGGGGCGTGCGCGCCTCGTCAATGAGGATGGAATCGACCTCGTCGACGATGGCGAAGTAGTGGCCGCGCTGGACGCAGGTCGCCAGATCGAACTTCATATTGTCGCGCAGGTAATCGAAGCCGAACTCGTTGTTCGTGCCGTAGGTGATATCGGCGGCATAGGCGGCCTGGCGCTCAAAGTCGTCCATGTCGTTCTGGATACAGCCGACTTCGAGGCCGAGGAAGCGGTGAATCTGGCCCATCCACTCGGCGTCGCGCGAGGCCAGGTAATCGTTGACCGTGACGACGTGGACGCCCCGGCCCGTCAGGGCGTTAAGGTAAGAGGGGAGCGTGGCGACGAGCGTTTTGCCTTCGCCCGTACGCATCTCGGCGATCTTGCCCTCGTGCAGCACGAGGCCGCCGATCAACTGCACGTCGAAGTGGCGCATTCCGGTCGAGCGCAAACTCGCTTCCCGAACGGTGGCGAAGACCTCCGGCAAAAGCTCGTCGAGAACGGCGCGCTCGCGCCGCTTGTGATCCTGCGGGTCTTCGGCGTCCGCCGTGGCGCGTGCGATCTGCTCTTTGAACGTGACGGTGCGCGCGCGCAGCTCTTGGTCGGAAAGGCGCTGGACTGAGGGCTCAAGCTCGTTAATGCGCGCGATGATGGGTCGAATGGCTTTCAGGTAACGCTGGTTGCTGCTGCCAAAAACTTTGGTTAAAAACTTGTCAATCATGATCTTTGTTCTACCTGCACTGGCGAAAGCACACAGTTTATAGAGATGGCCCGCGCACTTTCGAGAGAGCGGCGCGCAAGCATTCGATTGTAAAGGAAGCGGTGAAACGGAGGCAAGCGAGTGCAGTTTGAAGCCGTGCGCTTTATCTTCGATCCTGCTCAGAGTCGTTTGCCGCCTGCTTCGCAAACGGCGAAAGCAGGAGAGAGGCGCGCGGCAGGCGTGTGACGACGAGGACTCGATTACGGTCTATGAGGGCCCGGTCGTTTTGGTATAGAAGCGGCGCGGGCTCGCGCGTAGCATGGCAAATGGCGATACGGAAATACGAGTTGGAGGCGGCCGCAATTTTGCGGGCCTGCTCGGGCGATTGCGGCCCGCACGGCCCGTCCGTGGCAGCCAGCGCCTGAGACTTGTTTGCGGCGGTCGCCCTGTCCTGCTGCTGCTGCGCGTGAGCCTGAGCGGGCGTGCCCGTCATCAAAAGGCTCAGACAGGCCGATAGCACAGTCACGAAAAGCGATGCGTTTGTGATCCGGGACGTGTGCATATAAGTGTCTGACGGTTTCGGGCGCGCGCAAAAGAGGCCGTGCCCGGAGTGTGCGCCTTAAGCCGTTCTAAAAATTCAACCGGTCGGAACATGCTTCGAGAGCATCGCTCCGGCGATGGCGCGCGGCATCTTGAAGTTTACGACGACCTGTTTGCCGTCGGCCGTGATGCTCGTGCTCTTGTAGAGCACCTCTTCGTCCTGCCCCTTCTTGACGAAAGCGCCGCTCACCAGGAGCAGGTTGTAGCCCTGCGATAATTGCTGAGCGCGTTCCGGCGTCCCGACCTCGGATTCGACCTTCGCCATCACCTCGTCCTGATCGAGCTTGATCGTGATACGCAGTTTACGCGCATCCTTCTTCATGAAGCCGAGCACTTTGCTGTCGCCGATGGCGGCGACCAGCTCCTTGGCGACTGCGATCAGGCGCGGGTCGCCCGTCTTCTGCACCACCAGTGGATCATGAAGCGTGCCGTCCTCGTCCAGCTCCGCCTCGATAATCATCTCGATCGTCCCGCTCAGGTCAAGCTCGCCTTTGGTCTTCAATTCGTTGGCGCGCGCCAGCCAATCCTTGAGCGGCTTCTTATTGATGGCGTCCTCGCTCGGCCGTTCCACGTTATGTTCGGCGGCGATCTTATTCAAATCCTTCTCGGCATCGGCCGCCGCTGGCTTGACGACGGATGTATCCGTCGTGGGTGTCGTCGCCCCGCCGGGCGTCGTGCCCGGGGTCGTGGTGGCGGCGACAGCCGGGCTCGCTGAAGGCGAAGGCTGCGGCGTCGGGCTCGGTACGGGCGAAGGCTGTGGCGTCGGCAGAGGCTTCGGCGGGATAAAGACCGGCGCGCTCTGCGTCTCCGTTATGATCTGCGGCGCAAAGGGATCGGGCTGCGGCTCGCCCGCCGCAAAGTACCCTTCAGGGTATCGAAACTTATCCTGAGCGAGGTCTATGACCTCGGCGCGCTCTCCAACTATAGTCCTGTCGTAGTCCTCGTCAACGTACTTTGCGTCCGAGAAGACGGATGCGATGTTCAGGGCATTGCGGACGGCTGGCACGTAGATGGCGCTGGCGACCAACGTCACGTGCAGGAGCAGCGAGGCCGCCACGAGGCGCGCCAATATGGGCCAGCGCGGCTCGCGGTTGATCTCTACGTTCTCGAAAAGTTCTGCCACTTTCTTTACCCCGTGCGCGCCTCCGAAACCAAAACCCGAGCGCACGCCCATCTTTAGACGCATAAAGGCCCGTAATCGTTGCGAGCCTCACCCCTAAAGGTTAGCACCACCGGGGCCGCAAGTGAAATGCCGAAATGGCGCAGTGAAAGCCAAAAGCTTTTAATTCCGCATTCATCATTCCACGTCCATCATTTACAATGACGTTATGCCACGCACGCACGTTAGCAAACGCCGCCGTAAAAGGGGCGCGGACGCCGGAAACGATAGGGAAACGCGCCGCAGGGGCGGGCGAGAGGAACGCTCCGGTTCCTCCGGCTCGCGCGAAGGGTCGTCGTCGCCGCAGCAGACTCCGCCGCCGGGACGCGTTCGGGGCGGTGCGCTCTCGCGCGAGGTGCGTCGCCTGCTCGAAGGCATAGGGACGCCCGAGCCCTCGCCCTTCAGGCCCGATCCGTTCCAGCTCGAAGCGCTCGCCGCCCTCGAACACGAGGACGTGCTGGTGACAGCGCCGACGGGCAGCGGCAAGACCTGGATCGCGCGCGAGGAGATTCGCAGGCTCCTTGAAGCGGGGCGGCGAGCCTGGTACACAAGCCCTCTGAAGGCGCTGACTAATTCCAAGTACCAGGAGTTTTCGGACGAGTTCGGCCCCGCCAATGTAGGCATCCTGACGGGCGACAGGAAAGAGAACCCGGATGCGCCGCTCATCGTCGGGACGACAGAGATTTACCGCAATCAACTATTCGACTCTCTGCGCAGCGGGCGCGACATCCGCGCCGACCTCGTCGTGCTCGACGAAGCGCATTACCTGGCGGACGAGGATCGCGGCCACGTCTGGGAAGAGGCGATCATCCTTTCGCCGCCGCGCATACGGCTGCTGCTGCTGTCGGCGACCATCGGCAACGCCGAGGAGTTCGCGGACTGGATCGCGGAGGTACGGGGCGTGCGTTGCGGCGTCGTCGCGCGTCCGGGCGCGCGCCCCGTCCCCTTGCGCGCCGCCTTTCTGCTGCCCGACGGCGAGTTGATGCCGCTCCTGGGCCACGGCGGCGGCTTGAATCCGGAGATCGTGCGGTTGGCCGAGCAGCAAAGGGAGCGCGAGCCGCGCCGTTCGCCGCGTGCAGGCTGGAGACCTAGAAGAGGGGGCCCGCGTTGAAGCTGAGCATGCCGGAGATGCCGCCCGCACAACTTCTGGCGGCCCTACAGTCTTACGACCTGCTGCCCGCGATCATCTTCCTGCCGACGCGCAGGCGCTGCGATCAGGCGGCATCCGAAGCTGCGCTCGCAAGGCGCGACCCCGCAGCCGAGCGCCGCGACGAGCGGCGCTCGATACTTCGCAGCTTCGTCGAAGAGCACAGGGAAGTGCGCGGTCATCGCCACTGGGAGACGATCATACGCGGCGGCGTCGCCGCGCATCATGCCGGGCACATCCCGGCCTGGAAACTGGTGATCGAGCGTTTGATGAGCGCCGGTCTGCTGGACGCCATCTTTGCGACGGCGACCGTCGCGGCGGGCGTGGATTTTCCGGCGCGTACAGTCGTCATCTCCAACGTGGACGCGCGAACGGGCGTCGGCTGGCGGCAGCTATCGGCCTCCGAATTGCAGCAGATGACGGGGCGCGCCGGACGCCGTGGCCGCGACCGCGTCGGCTTCGTCGTCGCCGCACCGGGCCTGCATCAAGACCCGGAGCGCATCGCGCATCTACTGGAAGCGCCGCCCGACCCTCTGCAAAGCCGTTTTCGCGCGACCTACTCGACGCTCCTGAACCTGCTCGACGCCTACAAAAGCTTCGCTCATGTACGCGACATCGCCGAGCGCAGCTTCGCTTTTCGCGACGTGACGCGGCGCATCGCAAGGCTTGAGCGCGAGCGCGAGCAGGGCGAGCGCCGCATCCGTGAGAGGCTGGACGAAGCCGGGTGCAACTTGCCGACCTCGGTGGCGCGCGGCCTCGAACGATTGGCGAGCGCACGCGCACGCCTGCTTGAGCGGCTGCCGCAGACGCGCGCCGAAATGGTCATGCGCTGGCTCGACGAGATGGTTTTGCCAGGACGTGTGGTCGGCGTGGGCCGCAGCGGCCGACGGCTCGTGCTCGTCACACGGCGTCGCGGCGCGAACCTCTTCGGCATACGCGAGGACGGACGCAGCGCCAGCCTCGCGCTCGAACGCATCGGCAGAGTTTACGAGACCGTCTATCCCCTGAACGAAGATTTGATCGAAGACGCTTTCGAGGACGTGCGCGCCCGTGGCCGCGAGCTGCTGCTTCACGAGCCGCGTCTCAGAGAGGCGCGCGACGACGAGGGCGAGCCCGTCGAACTCATCAATAACATGATTGATAAGCTGGCCCCGACGGGTCTGAGCGCGGGCGATAAGTCTATCTGCGCCGAGGCGCTGTGGTCTGTGATAGAGGAGGCCGAGCGGGTCGAGCGCGCCGCCGCACGCACGGAAGCGCTGCGCGCGGAGGTGTGGCAGCCCTTCGAGCGTCGGGCGCGCGTCCTGGCCGCCTTCGATTATCTGGACTTCGCGGCCGAGCGCGTGACGGAGCGCGGAAAGTGGCTCGCCGATCTGCACGTAGACCGAACCCTTCTGGTCGGCGAGGCCGTCCGCCACGGGCTCTTCGATGCCCTCGACGTAAAGCACGCCGCCGGACTGATGGCGGCGCTCGCCTCGGACGCCGAGCGCGATTACGGCGAGCTTGAGCTGGACGACGCGATGGTGTCGACGCTCGCGCGCTTCGAGGAGGTCGCCTATAAGGTCGCTACCGAAGAATGGAAGCAGGGCCTGGAGCCCGCGCCCGAGATAAACTTCTCGGCGGCGGCGGCCGCCGCGCGCTGGGCCGGAGGGGCGGAGTGGGCAGAGCTTGTGCAGGAGACGCGCGCCGAAGAGGGCGACCTGGTGCGTATGCTTTCGAGAACGGGCGAATCGCTGTTGCAGATCGCCGGACTCAAACGTGCGCAAACGCGTGCGGCGCAAAGGGCATCGGTCGCCGCCGAGGCTACCTTGCGCGAGCCCGTGCGCTGAAGAATCAAGGGGGAAGGAAATGAGATCACTGGCAGCGCTCTACCGTATCGAGCGCCCGCTCGCACTCCTCATCGTCGCGGCGCTCGCCCTGGGTGCGGCATGCGGCCCTGACACCTTATCTCAAAAGGGGGAACAAAGGGGGATGGTGAACCATAAAGGGGATGCGCCGGTCGTGTATGTGGCGCTCGGAGATTCGACCGGGGCGGGCGTCGGCGCGCGTCACGGCGGTTACGTCGCGCGTCTCTTCGAGCGAATCAAACATGAGCGGCCCGCGTCGCGCCTGATTAACCTGTGCGTGAGCGGCGCGACCACCGATGACGTGTTGCTGGAACAGGTGGAGCCCGGCGCGGCGGCCCGCCCGACGCTTCTGACGCTCGGCATCGGCATCAACGACGCGGGCCGGGGCGTCTCGGTCGAACGATTCGCGCGCAACTACGAGGAGATTATCAAGCGCATACGGGCGAAGACGAATGCGCCCATCGTCGTCACCAATCTGCCGGATGTCTCGCTTGCGCCCGTCGTGCCCGTCTTTATGCGCAATGAAGCGCGCCGCCGCATAGAGCTTTACAACGAGCGCATCGCGGAGATCGCCCGACGATACAAGCTGCTCGTGGTCGACGCCTACACGGAGACGCGCGAGGTTATCCCGGAGCATCCGGAGTTCTTCTCGGAAGATGGATTTCACCCTTCCGACGTGGGCTATGAATACTGGGCCAGGAAGATGTGGCCGACCGTCAAGAGCGCGCTGGGCGAATAGCAATCGGGGCGGGCTCGCGGCCCCATTTCGTCACGTTCAGATAATCCGGGCGCAAAGATTTGACTTGGTTGTAAACAGTTTATATGCTCATCTTTGACTAACGCGCGCGAGAGTGTGGTACCTCCTGGCCTAAAGAGGGACCGGGCCTCTTCTATGATACCCCCGCAACCAAGCGACATTACGCAGCTCCTGATTGCCTCCAGCCGCGGTGACGGGGAAGCCCTCAGCGAGCTTCTCCCGCTCGTCTATAACGAGTTGCGGCGCCTCGCCGATCATTACCTGCGCGGCGAGCGGCCCGACCATACCTTGCAGGCGACGGCGCTGGTGCACGAAGCCTACCTGCGGCTCGTAGATCAAACGGTGGCGTGGCAAAACCGCGCCCATTTTTTCGGAATCGCAGCCGAGATGATGAGGCGCATCCTCGTCGATCACGCGCGCGGCGTGCGTGCCGCCAAACGAGGCAGCGGCGGCATCAAACTATCACTGGACGAGGCGCTCGACCTGTCGGACGAAAAGGCCGCCGACCTGCTGGCACTGGATGAGGCGCTGCGGGAACTGGCCGTCGTCGATCCATTGAAGAGTCGTATCGTAGAGCTGCGCTTTTTCGGCGGTCTCTCTATCGAAGAGACGGCGGAGGCGCTGGGCCTGGGCACGGCGACCGTGATTCGCCACTGGCGGATGGCAAAGGCATGGCTCTACCATGAGGTTAGTAGTAAGGGGCGCTGAAGAGTTGTGACGCCTGAGAAGTGGAAGAAAGTCGAAGCGCTGTTCGAGGCGGCCATGGAGCGCGCTCCCCAGGAGCGCAGCGCCTATCTGGCCGAAGCCTGCGCCGGAGACGAAGCGCTATGCAGGCAGATCGAAACGCTCATCCTTTCCTACGAAGAGGCCGGGAGCTTTATCGAAGAGCCCGCGCTGGCGGTCGATTCCGCGCCGACGCTCGTCGACGATTCCGACCTGACGCTGACGGGGCAGCGCATCGGCTCCTACAGGCTGGTGCGCGAGATCGGTCGCGGCGGAATGGGCTCCGTCTATCTGGCCCTGCGCGCCGACGACGAGTTTCATAAGCGCGTCGCCATCAAGCTCATCAAGCGCGGCATGGATACGGACTTTATTATCCGCCGCTTTCGCAGCGAACGACAGATTCTGGCCAGCCTGGATCATTCCTACGTCGCACGCCTGCTCGACGGCGGGACGACCGAAGACGGCCTGCCCTACTTCGTCATGGAGTATGTCGAGGGCAAGTCTCTTTACCTTTACTGCGACGCACAGAAGCTCAGCATCCCGGAACGGATCAAGCTGTTTCGCAAGGTGTGCTCGGCCGTGCAGTACGCGCACCAGAATCTAATCATCCATCGCGACATCAAGCCGAGCAATATACTGGTCACGGCCGAAGGCGTCCCGAAGCTGCTCGACTTCGGCATCGCCAAGATACTGAATCCGGAGATCGCTTCTCATGCCATGGACCCGACCACGGCGGCGCACAGGATGATGACGCCCGAGTATGCGAGCCCCGAACAGGTGCGCGGCGAGGCGGCGACCGCCGCCAGCGATGTCTACGCTCTGGGCGTGCTGCTCTACGAACTCCTGACGGATCACCGCCCGTACCGGCTGCGCAATCGCTCTCCGCAGGAGTTGGCGCGCGTCATCTGCGAAGAAGAGCCCGAAAGGCCGAGCGTCGCCGTCAGCCAGATCGAAGTCATCACGCTCGAAGGCAGAGAGCCGCTGGAGATCACGCCCGATACGGTCAGCCGCGCGCGCAGCTCCACACCCGAGCAGCTTCGCCGCCAGCTCGCCGGAAGCCTCGACAACATCGTGCTCAAGGCGCTCAGCAAAGACACGCAGCGGCGCTATCAATCGGTCGAAGAGTTATCCGAAGACCTCAAACGCTATCTCGACGGACAGCCCGTTTCAGCCCCGTCCTACTTTCTCACCGTGTCGAAATCCCCGGAGGTTCACACGGACGAGCCGACGACCTCGGCCAAGTCAATCGCCGTGCTGCCCTTCAAGGTGCTGCGTACCGAGGAGAAGAGCGACGAATTTCTGGGGATGGGCCTGACCGACGCCATCATCACCAAGCTCAGCAATATTCATCGCATACTGGTGCGTCCGACCAGCTCCGTACTCAAATACTATGACGGGGAGCATAACGCGCAGGCCGCCGGTTATGAATTGGACGTGAACTTCGTGCTCGACGGAAGGATCCAGCGCGCGGGCGACCGCCTGCGCGTCACCGTTCAGCTCGTACGCGTGCACGACGGCGCGCCCTTCTGGGCCGCCAAGTTCGACGAGGATTTCACGGACATCTTCGCGGTCGAAGACTCTATCTCAAGCCAGGTGGCCGAAGCCCTCATCCCGAAACTTTCGGGCGAGGAAAGAGAAGTCCTCAACAAACGCGAGACCGAAAACGCCAACGCCTATCAGGCGTATCTGAAGGGCCGCTACTACTGGAACATGTTCACGGACGACGCGCTCGAAAAGGCGCTCGAACATTTTCAGGAGGCGATCCGGCTCGATCCCGACTACGCGCTGGCCTATGTCGGCGTCGCGGACTACTACAACTGGGCGGCCGTCTATCACATGTTCACGCCGAAGGAGTGTTACGAGCGTGGCAAGGCGGCCGCGATCAAGGCGCTGCAAATAGACGACACCCTGGCCGAGGCCCACGCCACGCTCGGCTCGGCCACGCTCTGCCAGGATTGGGATTGGGAGCGCGCCGAGCAGTTGTTCAAGCGCGCCATCGAGCTGAACACCAATTATCCGGGCGCGCACGAATCCTATTCCTACCTGCTGAGCGCGCAAGGGCGTTTCAAAGAAGGCTTGCGTGAGATCCGTCGCGCCGCAGAGATCAACCCGCTCTCGGCCATGGACGTGACGATGGTCTCGTGGAATCTATATCAGGCGCGGCAGTACGACGCCGTCATCGCACAGTCTCAAAAGGTCTTCGAGGTCAATCCGCTTTTCGGGGTGGGCTACGTGCCGCTGGCCGCCGCCTACGAGCGCAAGGGGATGCTTGATGAAGCGATCCAGACGGCGCGCAAAGCCTCTTCGCTGATGCCCGGCTCGGTCATTCCGTTCTGGACGCTGGGCCACGCGCTGGCCGTTTCCGGCGAGCGCCAGGAAGCGCAACGCATACTGGCCGAGATGGAGCGATTGTCCGCAGAGCGCTACATCTCTGCCTATCACATGGCGGTCATACATACCGGGCTCGGCGAGTACGACGAAGCTTTCGCGTGTCTGGAAAAAGCCTGCGAGGATCGCGACCCATGGCTGATCTGGCTCGGCACGGAGCCGAAATTCGACGACCTGCGCTCCAGCCCGCGCTTCGCCGACCTGCTCAGCCGCGTCGGCATCAGTGAGGCCGTGCCTTTGATGGAGCGGTCTGACACGCCCTCGCAGCGCCGCCGGGCCGAGGCCGAAACCGAGCTGCTCGATTCGGGCCACTATCCCGTGTTGAAGGGTCGGACGGTGATGACGGGCGGCGAGAGCCCACGGGGCGCGTCCAGTAGCGGCGCGACGTGGCCTGCGACGGGGGCGGCAAGCACGGGCGAGCTTAAAACTCAGGCGACCAGCGCCGTGGATGACCCGGTCGCGGCGCGCAGCCGTAGAGCCCGTATGCTGGTTCTGGCGGCGCTGCTGGTGATCGCCGTCGTCAGCGTCGGCTTCGGTCTCTACAATTTCATCGGGCGAGACACGCGGGCGGGCCATTTTCAGGCGACGAAGATTGCGAAGCTGACGGCGACCGGCAATATTACTCACGCCGTCATCTCGCCCGACGGCAAATACGTCGTCTACGTGATGGACGAAGCCGGAAGGCAGGGCCTCTGGCTCAGGCAGCTCGCCGTCGCCAACAGCATACGCATCGTCGCTCCGGCCGAGGTTGAATATCGCGGGCTCACCTTCGCCCGCGACGGAACCTATGTCTATTACGTCTCGGCGGAGAAGAATAACAGTGGCGGGGCCAAACTCTATCAAGTGCCAGCGCTCGGCGGCTCGGCCCGAGAGTTGAAGCGCGGCGTCGATAGCCCGGTCGGTTTTTCTCCAGACGGCAACCAGTTCGCATTCGTTCGCAGCCTCCCCGAGCGTGGAGAAGAGCAGTTGTTGATCGCCGACGAGGACGGGAACAACGAGCGGCAAGTCGCGTCCAGAAAATTTCCGGATCACCTCTCGTTGTCTTCCGCGCCCGTCTGGTCCATGGATGGACGAAGGCTCTCCTATGTCGTTCAAAGCTCCGACGCCCAGGGCTTTTATATGCGGCTGGCGGAGGTGCGAATCGAAGACGGGCAGGAAACGCCCCTTTCCGCAGAGCGTTGGATAGAGGTGGGCCAACACGCCTGGCTCTCCGACGGAGGCGGACTTATCGTCACCGCCCAGGATGAAAACTCTTCGCTGCTACAGCTCTGGTATATCTCTTATCCGGAAGGAAAGGCGCGTCGCATCACCAACGATCTGAGCGATTACAAGGGCGTGAGTCTTTCGGCCGACTCGGGCTCGCTGCTGACCATACAGGCGCAGACGTTCACGAGCGTCTGGCTCACCCCCAAAGAAGAGCCGCGCCGCGCCGTTCAGATCACGTCGGGCGCGGGCCGCTACGTCGATCTCTCGTGGACGCCTGAGGGCAAGATCATCTACGCCTCGGATGCGAGCGGGACGGCAGATATATGGGAGATGGATTCGGACGGCGCGAATCAAAGACAGTTGACGGCGGGCGTGGGAAGAAACTACGCGCCTGTGGTTTCGCCCGACGGGCGCTTCGTCCTGTTTCACTCGAACCGCTCGGGCACGTGGCAAATCTGGCGCATGAACAGGGACGGCAGCAACCCCGTCATGCTCACCAACGGCAAAGAGGGCAGCAACTGGCCGCAGGTCTCGCCCGATAGCCGCTGGGTCGTCTACGAGCATGCCGAATCGGGCGCGCTGGCGACCGCTTGGAGAATCCCGATTGACGGCGGCACGCCCGTTCACCTGACCGACAAACTCTCGGCGCGCCCATCGATCTCGCCTGACGGGCGGATGATCGCCTACTGGCAGAAGGATCAGGAGCCGAACGCGCCGTGGCGCATCGCGATCATCAATTTCGAGGGCGGGCCGCCCGTCAATGTCTTCGACGTGACGCAGAGCCGCGCCAACGGAAATTCCGAGCTGCGTTGGACACAGGACTCGCGCGGCGTCATCTATATGGATTTCACCAACAGCATCTCCAACCTGCGGCTGCAACCGATAGACGGCAGCCCGGCGACGCAGTTGACCGACCAGGCAAAAGATCAATTCTATTCCTTCGACTTTGCGCGCGACGGTCGGCTCATCTTCGCCCGCGGACTGACGACCAATGATGTCGTCCTCATCAGCGACCAGAGATAGCTCCCCGGCTCAAAATCGAAAAAGGGCTATGCGCGGCAATCCGGCGGCTCAACACGGAACGTATATCTTGAAGAGGCGAGCATGATTTCTCAAAAAAGAGCCTTTGCACCTCGCCCTGTGTAGATTTGGGAACTGACGAACCGGAGAGATTTTGATTATGAACAGACGTTCTTTTCTTTCCTATGGAATCGCGCTCGGAGCGGTCGCCGCTCTGTCCAGAGTGCCGGGCGCATACGCGTCCGTCCCCGATAATAGAAAGCGCGGGCAGAAGACGCGCGGCTCTGCCGCTGCTGCTCCCTTCAAAAAAGTGATTAAGACGGATGCCGAGTGGAAGCGCATACTGACGCCGGAGCAATACTACGTCACCCGTCAAAAGGGGACTGAGGCGGCCTACTCAAGCCCGCTCAATGATATTCACGAGCAGGGCGTCTTTGAATGCGTCTGCTGCGCGCTGCCGCTCTTCAGCTCGAAGGCGAAGTTTGATTCGCAGACGGGTTGGCCGAGCTTCTGGGCCCCGATTGCCAGACAGAATGTGCGCGAGGAAGTTGACAATAGCCTCGCCGCAGAGACGCGCACTGAAGTGCTGTGCGCCAGATGCGACGCCCACCTCGGCCACGTCTTTGAAGACGGCCCGGAGCCGACGGGGTTGCGCTACTGCATGAACGGCGTGGCCCTGAAGTTTTCAAGGAAGCGTTAATGATCGCCTCGCTCGCTCGCGCTCGTCAGACGAGCGAGCGAGGGCCGCCTAACTTAAAAAATCAGTTGCCGAAAGGCAAGCGAAACGGCCTCCGAAGGGAATTTACTGCGGACGGATGGCTGCCACACGCGGGCGCGCGCGGGCCAGGAACCTCATGTTTCCCGGCCCGTTTTCGTCTGCGCCGAACCGCGCGATGCCGTTCTGCGTACAGAGAGAAGAGCACGGGCGCACGGAGGGAGCGACCTTTACTGCGCTTTGCAATAATTGAAGGGATTGAATGGATTGAAGGCGCGGCGCGGGTGGTGCTCCCTATCGTGCGCGCTATGCTAGAATAAAGATGCGAAGACCGGTGCGCGCCCGCCCTCGATCAGGGAAACGATCATGGCAAAGGGAAGTGCCGCCCTTCGCGCGGAGGTTTGAATAACTAATGGAAGAGACGAAGGAAACGGCCTACACTACGGGCGCGAAGACTGTATGCGACGCGCTGCGCTATCTCTGCGACGCATCCTATGCGGTGCTGCCGAAGGACGTGGCTCATCAGTTGGGCGAGTTCAAGAAGAATCTGCTGAGCGGCATGCGTTGGGTCATCGAAAAGGACATCGAATGGGTGGATGCACGCATCGCTGGCGGTGACCGCCTGCGTGAGGAATGGCGACGCGCCACCGCCGCCTCGTCGGCCTCGGCTGCGACGGGCGAAAGCGAAGCGACGGGCGGCGGAATCTAAACTCGAAAGACATTAAAATTATGGAAGTCTTGCTGGCGGAAGAATACGGGTTTTGTTTCGGCGTCGAGCGCGCCGTCGATATGGTCGAAGAAGCCGTCGCCGACGGCGGTACGATTCGCTCTCTGGGCGCACTGATACACAACGCGCAGGAGATGGAACGCCTCGAAGCCAGGGGCGTGACGACGATCAGTTCTCCGGCCGAGGCAGACCAACGGACGGTGGCCGTGATTCGCGCGCACGGCGTCACGCCCGAGGTACAGCGCGAACTCGAAGAGAGGGCCGAGCGCGTCATCGACGCGACCTGTCCTTTCGTCACAAGGGTTCAACATCTGGCCGAGCGCGCCGCCGCCGAGGGCCGCGATGTCGTCGTCGCTGGCAATCCGGATCACCCCGAAATGATCGGGGTGGTCGGCTACGCGCCGCGAAATACGCACGTCGTCAGGGACGCAAGCGAGGTCGGGCATCTTCCCCTTTTACACGCTCCGCTAGTGGTTTCGCAGACGACCATCAAGCTGCAAACTTTTCTGGAGGTTGCCGAGGCCGTGCGCGCGCGCTCGGATGCCCCTCCGCAGGTCGTCAATACGATCTGCTCGGCGACGCGCGACCGTCAGGATGCGGCGCGCGCCCTGGCCGGAGAGGTTGATGCCTTCTACGTCATAGGGGGCCGCCATTCATCCAACAGCGTCAAGCTGCTGGCCGTTTGCAAGGAGCAATGCGAGAAGAGTTTTCTGATCGAGACGCCCGCCGAGATAAATCCGCAAGACCTTGCGGGCATCGCACGCGTCGGCGTCACCGCCGGAGCTTCGACTCCGAACTGGCTGATCGATCAGGTGGTGGAGAGATTGCGAGCGATTGGTCGGGAGATGGACGCGTCGGCGGCCTAGAAGTGGCTTGCCCCTCGATACTACCCTTGATCCTAGAGCCCCGCGCACAGGGCTCATTAAATCCCCTCTTTATAAATCATCCTCTATGCCGTCGACCTGTTCCAGGGCGTTGACCAGATGACGCGCCTCCTCCGAGCCGTACTCTATGGCCTGGCATTCGAGCGCAGCGCGCGCCACACCGGCATCGACCGGGTCTGTGAGAAGAGAGATGAGCACCGAGGTTGGAGATTGCGCCAGCGCTTCGTGCGCCAGTGCGCGGACGACCGGGTGCGGGCAACGCGCCAGCTCGCACATCTCGCTCGGCGCGAAGCGGTGCGCGAGCGCGTCGGCCAGTCCGTCGATACGCGCAAAGTCGTGTCCCCTGTGCGCCCGCTCGACAAGCTGAGCGAAGACCTCTGCCGAGCGCGTCTGGCTCTGTAGCACGGAGGCGGTCGTCTCCGCCATTCGCCGCAGATTCGCGGCCTGCGCCGCGTTCAGAGACGCACCGGCTTCGGCCGCACGCTCGTCGAGCGCGCTCAGCAGGCGACTCAATTCCCAATCTGCGCGCGCGTCATACGAAGAGGCACGGTTGCGCGCCTCCTTCGCGGCCGCAGCGGGCGTTGATTGCAAAGCGCCGACGATCAGGCTGCGGCTCTCGGAACTCAAGCCCTCCCAGACGCTCGCCACGCGCGCTCCGAAATCTTCGATCACCACTCTCAAAATAGGCTCTCCTGGCCGCCCGAGGGATAGAAGCTTTTCCAACCCAATGGTTGTACTATACCGCGAAAAGATAACGAATGGCGAACCCATTTGAAAGGATAAAGGCCGCCGGGCCGCGAGGATGAATCGTTGAATCAGCTCCGCGTTGAAGCAACAAAACAGCTTTATCTCTATCCCTCGCCGACTTTTATCCTTTCGCTGAAAGCAAACCTGTTTTCGCTGCGCGAAGAGAGGGAGCGCGCCGGGGAGTATGAAAAGCGAAGAGCTTGATCTGGAGGCTTTAATCGCCGCCGTCGAAACCGAGCTGCCGAACGTGGAACATTTCCTCGATCTTCGGACGGGCGAGGTTTTGACCATCGTCGGGGGCATCAACACGGAAGAAGCGGACGACGAAGACGATGCGAGCGCTTTCGACGGCGACGAGGTGGCGCGCGATAACAGGCGTCTGGCGCGGCGCGTGCGCGCAGAGCGGGACTGTTATGTAAGCGTGCCGACGATTGCGCCCGAAGCCGGTTTTAGCTGGATGCAGGAGTTCGCCGCGAGCATCATGGACGCGCGCTTGCGGCAGAAGATGCAAAAAGTCCTGCGCGACTGCGATGATAAATGCTTCCAGGCGTTTCGCCGCGCGCTCGTGCATGCGCCCGAACAGGAGCGCGAGCGCTGGTTCGCGTTTCGCAACGAAAAGATAGCGGAATTTATAGACGCCTGGTTAGAGGGGCGATTCAACGACGAATTGTGAATGAGAGTCGGGACGCGAACGCTTGTTAGCGGGCGCGAAAGAGCGGCGGGCAGCCGCGCGCGCGCGAGGGAGAGAAAGATTGAGCGGCGCGTGCTTCCCCCCTTAAAGGATTTTTCCGTGGCGGCCCTTTATTGGCCCTGCGCCTGGCCATTCATCGCCGGATTATGGTCTATGATTTCCGTGATGGACGAGAAGGGTATCTTGACGATCTCGCCATCGGCCACCTCCATCTTCAGGCTCGGCGTGGTTAGCGCCTGCGTGGTTTTCATGCTGCGGACGATGCCGCGCACGCGATTGCCGTCCGTGGTGATGATCTCTATGTTGTCATGACCATAGAGCGGCTTCAGGGCTGCGAGGGCTTTGGTGACTTCCACTATCTGTTTACCGCACTTTCTCTTGACTGCACAATATTTCAAGGGCCATTTCTAAAGCACAGGTCATGCCGGAGACGCTTCCGTTCTGCCGTATTGGGCTATAATAACGTAAAATGGTGCATCGCGTCGCTTCTGGGCAGACACGGCGGCGCTGGCCGAAAACTTTGACGGCGCATTAACTACGTGCAACCGTACCGCTTCAAGCGACGTATAAACGCACAGGAAGCTTTTGTTCATTCCTCAGAAATGGTGAGTTAATCATGCAACCCGAACCGAAACAGGCAGCCGCGCACGCGGCCTCCGAAGAAATCACCATTTGCCCCAACTGTCATGTCCCGATGCCGAGCATGTTGCGCTTTTGCCGCTCGTGCGGCTACCGCCTGGGCGAAGGCGTGGCCGAGTACGCTGAAACCGTGCGCTTGCCGAACCAGCAGCGTGCGGCCACGCCGTCCGCCACTACTGCTTCGGCGGCAGCTAATGCCACGTCGCCGCAATCCGGGGCCGGGAACTGGTCGCCGCTTATGGCTTCCGCTCAGGGAGCGGGGCGGCCCGTCGCTCACGCTCCGGCCTATTTCGGCGAGTGTCAGAAGAAGAGTGGACGAAGACGCGCGCCCTGGATCGTGTGGCTCGTGCTGGGCGTAACAATCGCATCGGTGACGGGCGGTAGCATGCTCTCGCCTTTCGGCCTGCGCAACAGAGGGCGCAGCGCCGCTTCGCGCAGTGCCGCGCGCTCCTACGTCGGCCCGAATAAGTTCGAGACGACCACCGGCGGCGTCACCTTCGATTCCGTCATGCCGCCGGGCTCGCCCATGGATAAGGCGGGGCTGGTGGGCGGCGACATCATCACAGCCTTCGATGGTCAGATGGTGACGAGCGCCGATCAACTAATGAAACTGCTCGTCGCCACCCCGGTCGGCAAAACCGTCGAGGTAATCTATACGCGCGACGGCGAAACCAAACGGACGCAGTTGACCACCATCTCAAAGGATGAGAGCGGCAGGCTCGAAGAACAGTTCGGCAGCCGCATCGAAGGCAAGGGCTATCTTGGAATCGATGACTGGGAGCGCGTCCCCATACCGGGGACGAATCTGTACGGTGTGCGTATAGACGATGTGGTGAAAAACGATCCGGCCTACATGGCCGGGATGCGCGACGGCGACATTATTATCGAGTTCGACGGAACTCCGATTCGCGCCAGCCGCGAGCTGATCGCGCGCATCAAGCGCGCCCTGCCCAACAGCGTCGTCAAGGTCATCGTCATGCGCGGCACCGAACGGCTCGAATTTCTTATCAAGATAGGTGTCGACGACTAAGCGCGGCTCGCGTAATCGCGCAGCCGCGCTTCCATCTCGCGGCGCACCTCCTCGCGATCCTCCTCTGCCTCGTCCGCCTCGAACGTCTCGAAAAGCGCGTAAGGCGTATCGGTCACAAGGCGCAGCTCCCATGCCTCGCGCCCGCCGTGAGAGGCGCGCGTAAACCAGAGAGCATCGACCACTGATTCCTCAATCGTCACGCCCGCAAAAGGCGGTTCCGATAAACTCAATTCAGCGCGAGTATCAGGGCGCACGAGCGCGCGCACGAGCCGCCACCCGTGCGCGCCGTATCTATCGATAATCGCTTCTAACTGTTCAAGTCGGCTCATCACTTCCGGGCGGCCAGTCGCAATCAAACGATCATCGCGGACACAGAGAGAGAGTGTGTGTGTGTGTGAGAGTGACCATTCCCCCCAAGCTTTTAATCGGCCCGCTTCCCGGCGCACGCCTTTAGCGACCGGGTTAAGGGCGCTCTCTCTCTCTGTGCTGCTTCACGCGTCCCGCGCGGTCAGCGGCCTTTGTCGAGCGCGAGTTTCCACGCGCCGTCCTCTTTGACGAACTCGACCGTCTCCCATACGCCCGTGGCTTCATTCTTAAATTCAAGCGTCGCCGTATCGCCCTCGATCTTTTCGTTGCGCGTTTCGGGCACTCGCTGCACGATAGCCTCGGCCTCGGCGCGCAGGCCCTCGTCCGTACTCTTACGGGCAGAGCGCGCCATCCCTTCAAAATAGTAGAGCGAGCCTTTCGAGAGCCGCTGTTTCATCCCCCCTGTATCGCGCGCGAGCGCTGCCTCGTAGAAGGCTCTGAAGGCATCGGCGGGAGACGCGCCCCGGTCGCCGCAACCGGCTGCGAGGGCCGCCACAACGGCCGCAAGGGCAAGCGAGAGCGCACCTTTTCGTCGCAGCTTCATTTCTCTCTAAAGGAGGCGTTAATGATTTGGGCCGGGACGCAGTATACCTCATCCGAAAGAGACCGCTCCAGGCGGGCGGCCCTCGGGCGATTAGCGCGCGAAATGCCGTGGGGCTGCGCGCCGTGGAACTGTTTTAATCCCGGCGCGCAGCCCCCGGCGACCGCGCAGCTTTGTTGACCGCGCAAGCCCCGCCCAACTATGATTCGCGATAATGATTGAGCGAAGCTGGCGCACGCGACTATTTCAATCCGGAGGGCCTGGGCCAGGTTATGCGCCAGCCGGGCGGCCGCAGCGCTCCGGCTCAGAGCGCGCGACGCCGCATAAAGGCAAGCCTCCTGCTGCGCGCCGTAGATTGCGAAGCGGGCGGCGCGGCCCGCATATCGCCCTGCCTGCGCTCTGCGTCATGGCTGCGCTCTGCGGCGGCGGCGCGTGGCTGACGGCGGGCTGCGCTCAAACGCGTCGAGAACCGGCGTCAGCCGCGGGCCAGCCGCAACAGCCGCAACAGCAGCAGCAGCAACGCCCGCGTCGCGCGCTGGAAAACAGGAACACGGCTGCGATAGCCGAGCCGGAGGGCAGAGGAAAGACCGACTCCATGAACGGGTCTGAGGCACGCGGGCAGGGAAACGGCGGCGGCACCGGAGAGACCCCGAGCCCTCCCGTCTCCTTCTACAGCGCGCTCGAAAAAGCCCTCGCCGGTCGCGGGGCGAGGGCCGCAGAGGTCTGTGACGCAAATGATGCGGTGTCGCGCCGTGTGCTCGAAGAGTACGGCGCGATGTTTTTGGCAAGCAGTAGTGTCTTGCCTCCGCCCGTCTGCATGTTTACGAGCGAGGCGGAGGTCGTGAGGTTTCAGAACGAGGCCGGGCCCGTGGCGGCGACCATTAACGGGACGCGCATAGAGCTACAGGCGGCGGCGCTCGAAGCACTTCAGGCGGCGCGCGAGGAGGCTCGCTCTACGGGCCTGAGCATCACGCCGCGCGGCGGCGCGGAGGCGGCGCGGCGCGGCTACAATGACACGCTGCGACTGTGGAACTCGCGCTTTCTGCCCGCGCTCAGTTACTGGAACAGGCGCGGCCGTCTCTCTGACGAACAGGTGGCGCGGCTGCGAAAGGCTGCGCTGCGCGAACAGGTGCGCGAGGTATTGGAACTGGAACAGAGAGGTATCTTTTTCAGCAAAGACCTCTCGAAATCGATTCTTTACTCGGTGGCCGCGCCCGGCACGTCGCAACATCTGAGCCTGCTCGCCTTCGATGTCTTGCAGTTCGGTGATGCTCGCGTCAGGCGAATACTGGCCGCTCATGGCTGGTTCCAGACCGTCAAGAGCGATCTGCCGCATTTCACCTACCTCGGCGTCGAGGAGAAGGATTTACCCGTGCTCGGCCTGCGCCGCGTTCAGGTCAACGGACAGACTTTCTGGATACCCAACGTCTGAAAAGCAGGGATGAAGGCGGAGGGCGGCAGCGATGAATAAGAGAAGCATTCAGGAAACGGAAGCATTCTTTTCATCGCTGCCGACCTCATCCCTTAAAAGACTTCCCTTTGAAGGAGAACTCAATAGATGATCTTCTGCACAAAATGCGGACAGCAAAACGATGATGCGGCGCGCAATTGCGCAAACTGCGGCCAGCCGTTTGGCGGTCAAAGCGGCTCGACGCCTTTCACGACCGCGACGCCCGGCGCGGGAACTCAACAGCCGGGCAGCAGCCCCGGCGCGTGGGCCAGCCCTGCTTACGGAGACCCCGCTTATGGTATGCAGCAGGCGGCGGGAGGCGGGCGTCCGGGCCTTTATGCCGTCGGCGAAAAGCGCGATCCGATTATGGTGCTGGTGCTCTCTTTCGTGACCTGCGGCATCTATGGCTTATATGAGATATACAAGGTCTCTTCGGAACTCAGGGGTGCGCTCGGTCGTCAGGACATCAATCCGACTCTGGACGTAGTGCTCGGCGTCGTCACCTGCGGGCTCTACTTCATCTACCTCGCCTACAGATACCCGCAGCTCATTATGGAGTTGCAGGATAGGGTCGGGCAGCCGCGCAACGACATCTCGCTGATCTCGATCATCCTCGCCATCTGCGGCCTGAGCGTGGTCAGCATCTTCATGATTCAAACGGAGCTGAACAAGGTTTGGGATGCGGCGCGCATGCAGTAGTTGTTGTAGTAGCTGCTGTTGTTATAGCGGTCGTTGTCCGGGTTGAGAAGCGGGCGGGTGTATGTGCGCTTCAGTAGATGATAGGAAGGCTCTATGCGAGACGAAGTGAATTTCCACGGCGAGGACGGGGCGTCGGCGTCGTCGCGTCGATTGGCCTGGGCGACGTGGCTGGGACTATCGACGATGTTCGCCGTCAGCGCCGTCTGGCATCCGTCGGACGATGGCATCATCCTCTGTCCTTTTCGCGCCGTGACGGGTTATCCGTGTCCGGGCTGCGGCATGACTCGCGCCTTCTCGGCCATCGCGCACGGCGACATATGGCGGGCCGTCATTTACAACCCGCTCAGCCCTTTTCTATTCCTGGCGTTGCTGCTCGTGTGGGCCAACGCGGCGGCGACGCTCTTGAATTGGCGGGGCGTCCATTCGAGGTTGGCGCGCCTGCGTCCGTCGGCCAACGCCAGTGCCGTGATGCTATTCGTCCTTCTGGCGTGGTGGGTCGTGCGCCTTGTGGGCGGGTTCTAAATCCGGCCGGAAGACGTAACACTCCGCTTAAAGATCGAAGCGACGCCAGGGGTTGCGCGCGCGCGTTGCGGGGCGAAACGCGACCGCGACGCGCGCAAAAATCAGAGAATGAAACGCTGTCCCACATGCCAGAGCACCTATACGGACGACTCGCTGCGCTTTTGTTTGCAGGACGGCGCGACGCTCGTGCGCGCGGGCGCTTCGTCCCCGTCGTTTGACCCCGATGCGACGTTGAGAGACGACGCGGCTGATCGGTATGACGCGCCGCCGACAGAGATTCTGGATGCACGTATGGCTCCGACGGCGCGTATTCAGACGCCCGCCCCGACCGAAGTAGTATCCGGGCGCGCGACACAGCATGGCCCGCAACACGATATTGCTCCCCCACCAAAGTCTTCGAGGACGGCTATGACGACGCTCGTCATAGCCCTCGCCGCGTTGCTGCTGCTGGCGGGCGCGGGCCTCGGCCTCGCGTTATGGCTGCGCTCGTCCGGGCAAAACGGCAACGGCAGCGCGACGGCAAATGCCAACAATCGCCCGGCGGGAAACGAGAATGGTGAGAGCGTCTCAAACAGAAACGCGGGCACTGGCGCGCCGACCGGTAGGATTACGGCGACGGCGTCATCGACGCGACCGCCGCTGGCCGGAAATACTTATGAGGCAGGCAACGCTCTGGACGGGCGTTTGATGACCGCCTGGGTCGAGGGCGTGGATGGGCCCGGTATCGGCGAGTGGATACGCTGCGATTTTGAACGCGAGGTGACGCTCAGAAGAATAGCAATCGCGCCCGGTTATTTCAAAAGCGCGCAGATTTGGGCCAGGAATAATCGCGTCGCGGCGGCCACCCTTTACTTCTCCGACGGCACGTCGCGCCGCTTCAGCCTTGATGATCGAATGGAAGAACAACTGCTCGAAGTCGGGGCGGTCAAGACGAGTTGGGTAAGAATCGTAATCAACGAGGTCTACGCGGGGACAGACCCGGACACGGCGATCTCACAACTGGCTTTCGAGTAGACGCTGTAAGATGGTTTTTATAATCGTCGAGAGAGGGGCGAGCCGATAAAGAAGCCCCGGTCTTTATAGGAGCGGGAGCGCGCACGCTCTCGCCGTCGATAACAGACCGAAGGCGCGCAACCCTTTCTATTCGCGGACGGGGCGCGTAAAAGTTGACGGTGCTGCGATCAAAGAGAGAATGAAACGCTGTCCCACATGCCAGAGCACCTATACGGACGACTCGCTGCGCTTTTGTTTGCAGGACGGCGCGACGCTTCTGACCGTGAGCGGGAGTGGGCCCACCATCCCGGACGCTGGCAAGACCATGCGTATGGAATCGACGGGCCGCCCGGACGATCCGCCGCCGACGGAAATCCTGAACCCTTCCGTATTGCCTACGATGTATGCTGCGAAATCGCCTCTGACCGCGCCGCAGCAATCGCGGCCAACCGAGACGGGCGCGCACCAGGAGTTCATCTCGACGCGGACGACGACCAGGAATAACGCGTTGATTCCCATTACGATTGCCGCGACCGTGCTCCTGTTGGCCGTGGGCGGCCTCGGCGCATGGCTTCTCTTCGGCAACAAAAATAATAATGCGCCGCGCAGTGTTCGCACGGGCGCAGATAGAACGACCGCACAGCCGACGGCCAGCCCCAGCCCGGCTCCGTCGCCGACTACTGCTACGACGCCGACCCCCGCCGCTTCGCCCTCACCCGTCAATACGGCTGCGGTACAAAGCGAGGTGACGGCCCTGTTGAACGGGTGGGCGGATTCTTCTATGGCACGCGACATCGAATCGCACATGAGTTATTACGCCGACACGCTCGACGTTTATTACAATAAGACGAACACGAGCGCGAGCGCCGTGCGCTCAGACCGCAAACGCGCCTACGCGACTTATCAAACGCTCGACATACGTTTGAGCGACATTCGGATTACGCCTGATGCGACGGGCGAGCGCGCCACAGCCGTCTTCGATAAGACCTGGAGCTTCGAGGGCGAGGACAAAGCCACCTCCGGGTCGGTGCAGCAGGAGTTGCGGTTGGCAAAAATAGATGGCCGCTGGCGCATCACAGCGGAAAGGGATTTGCAGGTTTACTACGTCAACAGGTGAGAGGCGCGGTCTGTTATCTTGCGCGGCGGACGAGTCGCCACGAACGGCCCCGGCCTCTCAAGCGGAAGCCAAGAGTGAAACGCTGTCCCACATGCCAGAGCACCTATACGAATGACGCGCTGCGTTTCTGTCTGCAGGATGGCGCGACGCTCCTGAGCGTGAGCGCGCCTTCGTCGCCGGATTCGGGCTCGGTGGCGGGCGAAGAGACGCTTGAGATGAGCGGCGCTTCGGGAGCGACAGGGATCGTAGACCCGCGCGGCGCGCCGACCGTCAAATCGCCCGCCGCCGCTCAGACCGTCGTCGAACAAAGCCGTCATCGCGGGCGCTCGACGCGCGAAGCGGACGACGTGGGCGGCGCGCCGTCAAGATCAATGAGCATTCCGCTGGTCGCGGGCATCACCGCCATCATCGTCCTGCTGCTGGTGCTCGTCGGTCTGGGCATCGCGTTGCTGATGCGCGGAGGAACACAGGAGGACGCCAACAGCAACTCTGCGACGCAGTCGAACGCAAACGCAAACAGGAAGAGCGACGACCACTCGGCCGACTCCACTACTACTGCGGACTCGAACTCTACGGGCAGGGCGCGCAGACCTGACATGACCGGCGAATTTTCGCCAGCGGCGGCGCGCGTCGAGGCCAAAATCCTGCGCGGCCAATCGCTCGGCGCAGGCGACATCGCCGGATTAGAGCGCGCCGAACTGCGACGCCTGCGTAATACGGTCTACGCGCGCCACGGTCGCATCTTCGAGAGGATGGAGCTGCAACAGTACTTCGACGGACGCCCCTGGTATAAGAAGCGCCCCGATTACACTGATAACGACCTGACGCCCATCGACCGCGACAATATCAACCTCGTCAGGGCGGCGGAAGATCGAAGCCCGTAATCGAAGCCCGAGCGCGCTCAAAGTGGGGCGGGCCCCGCGCCTGGATGACGCCGGAAAATATTTGCTTGATTCGCCAAAGGTGGTAGACTATCGCCGCAGTCCGGCCTCTTTAGTTTCTGGCCGGACGTACCTTTCCCCGCACTTCGACGGAAAAACTTTCAATTAAGATCGCCGCACGATCCACACGGCCTTGATTTAAAAGCAAGCAGCCGTAGAAACCGAGTCGTCGGTGACCCTTTAGCCCCCGGAGGGCTCGCCATGGATGTCCCCCACATCATCGCCGGTCGCTTTCGCATCGAGTGTGAAATCGGCAGAGGCGGCATGGGCACTGTCTATCGTGCCACACATCTCGGACTCGAACGCCCCGTCGCCGTCAAGATCATCAAGACCGAATACGCCTCAGACCCGCATGTGACGGATCGCTTCCTTCGCGAGGCGCGAACGATGGCGCGGCTGCGCCACCAGCACGCCGCCATGATCTTCGACGCCGGTAACCTGCCCGACGGACGCCATTTCATCGTCATGGAGTTCGTAGAGGGCGCGACGCTGTCCGAGACGCTCATGCTCGAAGGACGCTTCACGCCCGAGCGCGCCGTCCGCATCGCCTCCGACATCTGCGACGTACTCGCGGAAGCGCATGGCCTCGGCATCATTCACCGCGACCTCAAGCCTTCAAACATCATCCTTAACGAGCGCGGCGTGTGCGTGCTCGATTTCGGAGTGGCGAAGGTACTGGCGACCACCTCGACGGATAAAATCTCGACGCACGCCACGACCGGGTCGGGCGCAATCGTCGGCACGCCGCGTTACATGTCGCCCGAACAGTGCATGGGCCAAAGGGTGGAAGCGCGCAGCGACCTTTACAGCCTCGGCGTACTCCTGTACGAGATGCTCTCGGGGCGACCGCCCTTCGTCGACGCGCTCGCCTCGGCCGTGCTCGTCAAGCAGGCGACCTCGCGGCCACAATCCTTATCGGCGCTGCGCGAGGATTTGCCGCAATCGCTCGTGCACGCCGTTCATACGCTGCTCGCCAAACAGCCCGAGGATCGCCCGCGCAGCGCCGTGGCGGCGCGCGCTCTTCTGGAAAAAAGCATCGTTCAACCGGAACGCGCGCGGCCCGATCTTTCGCCGCTGGCGACGACCGTCTCGGCCGTCGGGGCGGGTATGGGAGCGGGACGCAGCATCATATTTCGCGCCGTCATGCCGCTGATGGTAATCGCCGTGCTCGGACTGCTGCTGCTGGTCTGGGGACGCAGCGGACAGAACATGCTGCAAACGGCCACGCTCGAACGCGACGCCGAGGCGGCATCGCGCGATTCTCTGGCCACGAGCGCGGGCGCGCCCGTCATACTCCCATCGGCGCTCTCGCTCGATGAGGCGCGCCGTGTCGTCTCGGCCGCTTCGCATGGCCCCGTCAGCGACGTGCGCGTCCTGCGAAAGGGGCGCGCTTCGGCCATCGTCTCGATACACGACGAGCAGCGTGCGGGCACAACTCACCTCTTCATGATGGAGCGCGGCGCTGCCGGGCGCTTCCGCGTCACGGGACGCGCGCCGCTCGACATGGCGGATTTTCGTGGCGCGAGCTGGACAGCGGAGACCGTGAACGCCGACGGCGACGGCTCCGACGAGGTGCTCTATACGGGTACGAAAGTGATGGGACGTGCGACGAGCTATCGACTGGTGCTCTATGTCACGCGCACGCGTCGGTCTTATGCGCTGCGCATAGAGAACGTCGCGCCGGACGGAAAGACCCTGCGCGCAAGATTGTCGCCGAACGCGTTGAGCCGCGCGGCCGCGCCCTATCGCACGACTCTGCAACAACACGCGCGCATGATCGCCGCCGCTCGCTGAATCTATTCAGACGAACGATCGGCTAAATCAGATCAGAGCTGCCCTGGTGGTCGCTCCTAAAAAAGAGCCGGAGGCGCGCGCGCCGGTTCCTAATCCTTCCCGACTTTTTATTCGAGACCTGAAATGGAAAAAGAGACGGTCGAATCCTTTCTCGACTATTTCGAGAAGATCCGTGCGCGCACCCTGCGCGTCATCAGTTGTATCCCGCCTGAAAAAATCGACTGGACATACAAGGAGGGGAAATTCACCTTCGCCGATTTGATTCGCCACCTCGGGGCGATAGAGAGATACATGTACGCGGAGACGGTTCAATTGAAACCGAGCCGTTATCCGGGCCACAAACGCGAGTTGGCCGACGGCTACGATGGCGTCCTCGACTTCATAAATAGAATGCACGCGGAGTCGGTCGCGATCTTCCGCTCGCTCGACGATGAAGATTTACAGAAGAGGTGCCTGACTCCGGGCGGCGCTTCGATCACTGTCTGGAAGTGGCTGCGCGCGATGATCGAGCATGAAGTTCATCATCGCGGGCAAATCTATCTCTACCTCGGGATGCTCGGCATCGAGACGCCTCCGCTCTACGGCCTGACCTCCGAAGAGGTCTTGGAGAGAAGCCGCCAACGGATATAGCGCGCCCCGGCGCGTGCCCTCCTCGCCGCAACTTGTCGCGCGTGCGTCCGCCATGTCAAGATAGCTGCGCTCTGCTTAAGTTTATCCTGGACTAAGTTTATCTTGCCCGGCGAGTAGTGGGCCCATAGCTTCCCCTTCTTATGAGCAGTAGTTCCCGGTTCGATCAATCCGCCTGCGACCGTCTCGCCGAATGTGTGCGTGAGATCGAGCGCGAGACGGATGCCGAACTGGTCATCGTCGTGCGTGCGCGCTCCGGCTCGTACCGCCACGCGGACTATCTGGCAGGAGCCATAGCGGCCTACGCGGGGCTGCTCTTTCAGCTCTTCGCGCCCTGGACGTTCGCGCACTACTGGGTCGCGATTGATGTCGCGCTGCTGTTCGCCCTGGGCTTCTACGTCTCTTCGCGCTCTGACGCGGTTCGACGCCTCCTGACGACGAAGAAGGAAAGGGCCGATTCGGTGCGCGCGGGCGCGGCGGCGATGTTTTATGAGGCGGGGATCGCTAATACCGCGAGCGAGATGGGCGTGCTCGTCTACCTGTCATTGCTTGAGAGACGGCTGGAATTGATCGCCGACCGTGGGGTGCTGAAGGCCGCGCCGCCGCTCCCGTGGAACGAGCGCCTGTTCGAGCTGCACAAGGCGGGCCGCAAGCCCCACCTGCCGGATTTGCTCGAAGCGCTCAGCGAGCTGGGCGCGCTGCTCAAACAGTGCCTTCCGCCGACGGGCGAGAATCCGAACGAACTCTCCGATATGCCACGCTTCGATCTCAGATGAACCGTCGTCTTCGCACACACGCGCGCACGCTCTTCCCTGCTCTCGCAGTCGCTTGCCTGATACTGATTGCGCTCGCCCGGTGGTCGCCGCTGCTGGCGCGCGTGGGCGGCGGGCAAGGGTATGGCGGCGGGGGCGGTGGTGGTGGCGGCGGCGACGGCGGCGGCATAGCCTATCTGCTCTACCAACTCGTACGCCTCCTCATCTATCTGACCATAGAGTATCCGGCGATAGGCATTCCGCTCGACATCATCGTGATCGGCGGCCTGATCTTTTATTTCATGAGGCGGCGCAGTAGCGGCGGCGGCGGAAAGGTCTCGAGTTGGAGTTCGTCTACCTGCGCGAGTGTCGTTCCGCCCGTGAGCGCCGCAGCAGGGGGATGGGTCGCGCCCGGCAGAAGCACACAGGATGTCGCGCGCGAGCTGATGCAGTTGCGCCGTTTCGATCCTAATTTCTCCGAGATCATCTTCACGGACTTCTGCTATGCGCTCTACAGCCGGGCGCAGCACGCTCGCGGCGCGGGCACACTCGACCAATTGTCGCCTTACCTGAGCGATGAGGCGCGCGCGCAACTCGCGGCTCGAAACCCCGCGAACCTGCGCGAAGTCACGGGCATCATCGTCGGCTCGATGCAGGTCGCGGACGTGCGCGGCCTCGCTTCCCCGATGGTCGAGATCAGCGTCGATTTCGAGACGAATTATACAGAAGTTGTTGGTCGTGAGGGCGGCCCCATGGAACAGATGACTTACTACGCGCGCGAGCGCTGGCAGTTCGAGCGCCGCCGCGACGTTCTCTCGCCGCCGCCCGCGCAGGCGGTCGCGCTTCACTGCCCGCGTTGCGGCGCGGCCTTGCAGAAGGACACGACGGGCGCGTGCGCCTTCTGCGGCGCGCGCATAGAGAGCGGCGAGTTTCAATGGTTCGTACGCAAACTGGCGCTCCTCGGCCGCGAGGCGCGTGGGCCCGCCTTGACCTCGAACGTCCCCGAAGTGGGGACGAACAATCCGTCGGTCGTCCAGCCGAGCTTTCAAAATGTTCGAGCCTATTTCGAGAAGACCCATCCGGATTTCAACTGGAGTGCATTCGAGGCGCGCGCGCGCATGATCTTCAACGAGCTACAGGCGGCCTGGTCAACGCTCGACTGGGAGCGCGCGCGCCCGCACGAGACGGACAATATTTTTCAGATGCACCGCTACTGGATAGAGGCGTACCGGCGGCAGCGTCTGCGTAACATGCTCGATCATTGCAAGATCACCTCCATGCAGCCCGTCAAAATTATGGAGGACGCCTTCTACAACGCGATCACCTTGCGCATCTGGGCCGAAGGCTACGACTACACGGTGGACGCAGGGGGGAGCGTCGTCAGCGGGTCGAAGAAAAAGTTGCGACGGTGGAGCGAATACTGGACGTTCATACGCAACCGTAACGCCCGACCGCAACACGCGCGCGCCGATTTGTCGTGCCCGAACTGCGGCGCGCCGCTCAAGGTCAACGTCACCGGCATCTGCGAATTTTGCGGCGGCAAGATCACTTCGGGCGAATTTGACTGGGTTCTCTCGAAAATCGAACAGGACGAATCTTACGCGGGTTGACATCTCCGCGCGCGTTTGAGACATCGAACGCAGGCAGCAAATTTTCAAATAAGAGGCGCGTACGGTAAACTTCCAGCGCCCCCGTTACGTAAAATTAAACTGCCGAGACCCGAAGCGCCGTAGATTTTTACGAAATAATCCCCCTGAAACACTGCGCGGGCGGTTTCACTGGCGACAACCATCGGTTAATCTCTTTTCACGAACGGAGTTTTTTTTGTGAAACGCAACTTTTATATATTCGCGCTGATGCTTGCGCTCGTCGCGCCGCAGCTTGTCTCGGCGGCCGCGCCAGGGCTTCAGCCGTCGCAAAGCTTATTACAGCGTACGACGACCGCATCGCAGGCGGCAGGGGCGACCGCACCGGCGCGACTGACGCAATCCCAGCTTGTCACGCGCGTGCTCGCCAACGGTCTCGAAGTGGTCGTCCTCGAAGACCATTCCGTGCCGCTCGTCACGATTGAGCTGGCCGTCAAGAACGGCTCCTACACGGAGCCGCCGGAGCTTAATGGGCTCTCGCATCTCTACGAGCACATGTTCTTCAAGGCCAACCGAGCGGTCGCCAACGGCGAAGATTACCTGCGCCAGATAGGCCAGATGGGCATTGCCTATAACGGTCAGACGCAGACGGAGCTGGTCAATTACTACTACACGACGACGAGCCCGAACATGCGTGTGGCGATGCAGTACATGCGCGACTCGGCGCGCTGGCCGCTCTTCGATAAGAACGAGTTCGAGCGCGAGCGCGAGGTCGTCATCGGCGAGATCGATCGCAACGAGTCGAACCCCTTCTTCTATCTGAATCGCGAGATCAACGACCGCCTCTTCTTCAAATATCCGAGCCGCAAGAACCCGCTCGGCAATCGCCAGACCGTTTCGACCGCGACGACCGAGATGATGCGGCTCATACAGGGGCGTTACTACGTGCCGAACAATTCGGCGCTCGTCGTCACGGGCGACGTGAAGGCCGAAGAGGTTTTCAAGCTGGCCCAGGATTTATACGGCGATTGGGAGCGCACCGAAGACCCCTTTGTGAAGTATCCCCCCGTCGATCATCCGGCGCTTCCGAAAAGCGACGGCATCATCGTCAAACAGCCCGTCCAGAACGTCATCATAGAGATCGGCTGGCATGGGCCATCCATCGGCAAGGATAATCCGGCCACCTACGCCGCCGATGTCTTCTCTTTCATCCTGACGCAGCCCAACTCGCGCTTTCAACGCGCGCTCGTAGACACGGGCTTAGTCAACGGCGTCGGCATAGGCTATCTGACGCAGCGCAACGTCGGGCCCATCACCATCGTCGCGCAGACATCGCCCGAGAAGGCGCGCGCCGTCACCAGGGCCATCTATAATGAGATCGCGCATTTCAACGATAAGGACTATTACACGGACGAGCAGCTTGAGAGCGCCAAGGCGCTGCTCGAAGCCGATGATCTCTATTCGCGCGAGAAGCTGAGCGACTACGCGCACACGCTGAGCTTCTGGTGGGCTTCGACCGGCCTGGATTACTTTCGCGGATACCTCGGAAATCTTCGGCGCACGACGCGCGCCGACATCAGTCGCTACGTCACAAACTATATTCAGGGCAAGCCGCACGTCGGCGTCGCGTTGATCTCCGAGGAGGCCCAGGCTACGGCCCAGTTGAAACCGGAAGACTTGATCGGTCAATGAGAAATAGTATGAAAAACGAAGTGAACCTAAGGCCGTCGGCGCAAGCCGGAAGAAGCCAGCAAGCGGAAGGCGTGGAAGAGATGTTAAGCGAAAAGCGGAAGGCGTCGGGCGAAAACCCGCGCCCCGGGGGCGAGAAGAAGAAGAAGAATGAGGGGTCGAAGGCCGCGCCCGCGCAATTGGCGCATCGGCTGCTCATAAGCATTCTGAGCCTCGTCCTGGCAATCGTTGCCACCACCACTACCACCACGGGCACTGCTGCTGCTACTGTCGCCGCATCGGCCGCGACGGGTTCGCGGGCTGAGACCTTGAACGGTAGCGCGCAGACCAGCCCCGAGCAGGTCAAGCCCGGTGTAACGAGCGCGCCGAAGCCGTCCGCGCCCGATCAAACCTCGATTCAGAACGTCGAAGCGACACAGGCGGCGCTCGTCTCGGAGTTCGATGTCAACGGCCTGAAGGTGATCGTTAAGCGGCGCCCCGGAAGCCTGACGGTGGCGGCGGGGCTTTTCCTGCGCGGCGGCGCTCGCAATATCACGGCCGAGAACGCAGGCATCGAAGCACTCATGCTGGACGTGGCGACCGAAGCAAGCTCCGGGTTTCCGCGCGAGCGATTGCGCGCCGAGACTTCGCGTATGGGCACAGTCATCGGCTCGGGCGTCAATTATGATTACTCTGCGCTGACCTTAGCCTCCACGCGGGCCAACTTCGACCGCTCCTGGGCGCTCTTCACGGATGTCGCGCTGCGGCCCTCGTTCACGAGCCAGGATGTCGAGCTGGTGCAGAGCCGTTTGGTCGCATCCCTGCGCGACGACGTGGATGACCCTGACGATTACCTGCAACGCTTGCAGGAGAGGGTCGCCTATGCCGGTCATCCTTACTTCAACCGCCCGCGCGGCACGGTCGAGACCGTGAGCCGTCTGACCTCCGCAGACCTACAGCGTTATCACCGGCAGATGATGCAGACCTCGCGGCTGCTGCTGGTCATCGTCGGCGACCTCGACCCGTCGCAACTGCGCCAACAGATCGCACAGACCTTCGGCAAATTGCCGCGCGGCGATTATCATCCGACGCCGCTGCCGCAACTGGATTTCGCCACCCCGTCGGTCGAAGTGACCAAGCGCGGATTGCCGACCAACTATATTCAAGGTCTTTTCGCCGCCCCGGCTTTGACGGCGTCCGACATCTACCCGATGCGAATCGCTTCCAGCGTGCTGCGCGACCGCGTCTTTGAGGAGGTGCGCGTCAAGCGCAATCTCTCGTACGCGCCGAGCGCATTTCTGAGCAGCCAGGGGGCCAACGTCGGCGGCATCTACGTCACGGCCGTCGATGCCAACAGGGCCGTGCGCGTGATGCTCGACGAGATCGGGCGGCTTCAGCACGAGCCGATTTCGCCCGAGGAGATAACGGGCGTCGTCTCGCAATACCTGACCAGCTACTATATGGGCCAGGAGACCAACGCGGCGCAGGCGGGCGAGTTGGCGCAGTACGAGCTGATCGGCGGCGGGTGGAGAAATTCGCTCGTCACCATCGAGCGCCTGCGCGCCGTCACGCCCGCAGACGTACAGCGCGTCGCGCGCGCCTACATGCGAAACATACGATTCGTCGTTATAGGCAATCCGGATCAGATAGACAAAACCGTCTTTACGGGTCAGGCCGGAGAATGATAAGGGCGGGCCACTACGCGCCCGTGCAAACCTCTACGCGACCGCACCAGACAGGGAAAGGGTGAAGCCATCAACAAGCTTCACCCTTTCTTTATGTATCGCGCTCTCCTATGGCTCCTATCTATGGATTTCGCTCAGCAGCTTGTCGTAAAGCTTGGTGTCCAGGTGCTCAAGCAGGCGGCTCTGGGAGATGGCCGAGGCGCGGTCGCCGATCTCAAGGTAGGTTATGCCGAGGTTGTAGTAGGCTTCGGGCTGGCGTGGATTGAGGCGCGCGGCCTGCTTGTAAGCGTCTATCGCCTCGTTGAAGCTTCCTGAGTAGAAGTAAGCATCGCCGAGCTTGTTATAGGCGACGACCGATGTGGGGCGCAGACGCAGGGCCTGCTGGAAGGCGCGTATGGCGTCGCGGTTCTTGCCCTGCTTGACCTTGCAATAGCCGACCTGAATCCAAGCTTCGGCCCGCCCCGGATTCTTATTGACCGCAATCTCAAAATAGCCGAGCGCGCTCTCGTAGTTGCCGAGCCAGAGAGAATTGAGCCCGTTCAAGTACCAGCGCTCCGAGACGGCGTCGGCCTGCGGGCTGCCGCGAAGCTTGGCGGCCAACTCTTCAAAGCTCAACGGCTTTTCCGGCTCAAGCGCGCTGACACGCGACGAGGCGAGCGCAAGGTTGATGTTCTGACCGTTGGTGACCACCATCGTCACCACGCCGACGACCTCCCCCTTCATGTTGAAAAGCGGGCTGCCCGAATTGCCGTGAGAGATGGGCGCTGTGATCTGAATGATCTTGGCGAGGTTCGGCACCTCGCGCACGGCGGAAACAATTCCGTCGGCGATAGACCCTTCCATCCTCAGCGGATTCCCGATGACGAATATCTTTTCACCCTCCTCGGGCACGGAGCTTGAGATTTCGAGCGAGCGTGCGCGCTCCGGCGGCATACTGATTCCGAGGATGGCGAGGTCGCCTTCGAGGTCTACGTCGAGGATGGCGTCGACCGGAAAGGTCTTTCCCTTGCCGTCGAAGGTTCTAATCTCGGCGTGATGCGCGCCCTCTATGACATGCAGGTTGGTGACGACCTGTCCGGGGCGGATGAAGAAACCGCTGCCCGTAGTCGCCATGTTGCCCTTAGCGTCATAGGCGATGACGGAGACAACAGAGGGTTTGACGCGGCGGATCAGTTCGGGCAGCGTCTCTTCGGCGGATGCGCGTCCGGTGAAAAGGATAAGCGAAACGAGGGCGAGCAACAGGGGGAAGTTGCGTCTCATAACTAAAGTCCATTTCCATTGCGGGCAGGAACCGACAAACGTGCCCGGCAAAGAGGGGGTTAGCGTTAGCCCTTCGGAATTTCTGGGATCAAGGCGCGAGGTGCGCTCGAACGATGTCGCTGCGAGCCTCAGGAAGACTTATGGCCCGCGCCCGGCTCAGTCGCCGGAGGTGCCGGTTCTTCGACGGGTGGCGGCCTGGGGTTCCCGGCCACCGAATTACCGGCTGCCTCCGACTATAACACATGAGCGCGCAGCAAGATCAACACTATTTGGGATGGGTTTGGGCTCTAGTTGTAAAATCTGCTCGCGGGCCGCGCCATGCCGCCCGATGAAAAAGGGCCGCCCCCGACGGGGACGGCCCTCTTTCGTGTACCGGCGCTCGCGAACGATTCCATAGGAGCGCCCTTTGAGCTATAGAGTTCCGGCTCGTTATTTAATGATCGTTCCGACGATCGTGCCGGTCGGTGTCGAGAACTCGCTCTCCATCGTGATTAGCAGACCGAAGTCCTGCAAGGCAGTTTCGGTTTGAATCTGCGCCTCGTTACGTCCACCCGTATTGACTATCTGGCCGAGACGGACGTACTTGTTGTCGGGCGAGACGGCCCACAGCGCATAGACCTGACCGGCGGGCGCATCCTTCAATTCATGGAAGCGCATCTTGATGGTGGTCGGCCCGTCCTTACGGGGCTCGATGTAGACGTTGGCGCGCGAGCCAGTCATCGCACCCGAAAGGTTGATCTTCATTTCGGTGTCGGTTCCACGACGGAAGCCCGGAATGCCAAGCAGCGGCGCGCTGTAAGCGGGCGCTGTGTTGGCAGTGGTCGTCGCCGATACTCTCTCGCCGACGGCCGCCCCGTCACGTTCGCCGTGGCTTGCGAGCGGCACGACCGCCAAGCCCTGCGGCACGGCGCTACGCAACAGCACGTTGGTGGTTGGCGAGAAGGTCGTCAGGTTCGCATCCGGCGAGAGCACGAGCATGAACTTGTCGAGCGGCGCGGTGGTCGTCGCGCTGAATGTACCGACGCCATTGTTCACCGTGACAGGCCCGAGAAGGGTAGTGCGGCCCATCGGATCGACCGCGTAAAGGTTCAACCCGCTCGTATCAGTCGTCAAACCGGCCAGGTCAACATTGATCGTCGTGCCGTTAGCCATACGCATGACTTTGGCCGTCCCCTTTGCGCCGGGGATGGTCGTGCTCGGCGTAAGATCGACGATGACTTCCTTGCCCACAGGATACTCGACGACAGTCCACGAGCCATCGGGGTTCTGTGTTGTCTGAGTGACGGTTGTGCCCGCCGCCGTGGTCGTCGTGGTCGTCTGCGTCTCCTGTGCGAGAGCTAAACCCGCTGTCGTAAGGGAGAGCAGAACCGCTCCCGCGATGCTCAATAATCGTTTACTCATCAGTTTCATCTCCTCCTGAAATATAAGTTTTGTCGGTGGGGGAGAGTTGCAGTATGATCCGTAGCCAAGAGAGCGCAATGATTATGCCACTTCTCCGAAGGCGCGTAAGTTTACTCATGCCGAGAGTTAGAGTTGCCATTGTGGAGGCGGGCCGCACCGCTGGCGAAGCATTATGATACATCCAAGTGTACGGCATCTTGTCGCCTCTCGTAGTTCGTAGTAAAACATGCGAAAAGCGGCCTCTGCGGGCGTCGTCACCGAGAAATTCGGTTGAAGACCTGACCGCTCGCTCTGAAGCGACGCATTTTCCGGGTTCGTTTTAAACCCCTTCGTCTGCGTGCAGATGTCTCGATTACACTTCCCCGTAAGAAAAGGAAAGAGAGCAGCCTTGCACACTGCATTGCTGTTCGGCGTGCTCCTGACTTTTTCAAAGAGCGCGTGGGCCGAGCAGTTGCCCGTCAAAACTTACACTATCGCCGACGGGCTGGCGCATGATGAGATCAACCGGATCATACAGGACTCGCACGGCTTCCTATGGTTCTGCACCATCGATGGCCTGAGCCGCTTTGATGGCTATCGGTTCACCAACTACACGGCTAAAGACGGCCTGGCCTCTTCTTACGTGACCGACATGCTGGAGAGTCGGAGCGGCGTATATTGGATCGCGACAAGCCTCGGGGTCAGCCGGTTCAATCCTTCGGCGGCCGCAAGAGGGGCGGCGAAGGGCGACGGCAGGGCCGAAGCGATGTTTACGACCTATCGGCTCGGTAAGGATTCGCTCGCCAACATTAGCTCGCTCTTTGAAGATCGTCAGGGTCGCATCTGGGTGGGTGCGTCCAACGGCCTGTTCCTGCTTGAGACGGGGAAGAGCGGCGACGACGTATTTCAACGCGTTCGGATGGGCATCGCATCACAGCCGGACGACGTGATTGAGATCACGACTCTGATCGAAGATCACGAGGGAAGCATCTGGATCGGAACTTCCGAAGGGTTGGTGAGGCGCACGCCCGACGGTCGTATGATCCACTATCCGCTCCTGCCAACAGAGTCCACCAATTACGTCTGGGCGATACTCGAAGACAGGGACGGAAGATTGTGGGCGGGCCACCAGACGGGCTTATTCGTGTTTCGTCCCGTGACGGCCGCGCAGGCCGGGCAGAGTAACGACTCGGCGCAGAGCCCCTTTAGCCCCTCGCGCGACAAGGCTTCCACTACGGCGCGCGCAGGCCGCGTGGATTTGCCTGACGACGGTCGGATGGCTTTCTACACCACCGCCGACGGCCTGACGCACAACAACGTCCATGCTCTATATCAATCAATCGACGGAAGAGTATGGATCGGTACATACGGCGGCGGCCTGAGCGTATTCGATGGCCAGGGGCTTAGCACTTACGCGGCGGCGCAGGGCCTGAGCAATCGAATCGAATCTCTGGCGGAAGATCGTAACGGCAATCTATGGGTCGGGTCACAGGGAAGCGGCGCGATGAAGATCGCGCGCAGCGGGTTTCTTTCCTACGGTGAGGCTGACGGGCTGGGCTCTTCCGAGGTCGTTCAAATCTATGAGGATCGGGCGGGCGAATTGGTCGTCATCAGCGCGAAGTGGACGATCAATCGCCTCGACGGCGAAAGATTCAAGGCCATTCGTCCCAACCTGCCGCAACAGATCATTGATTCCAGCTCGGGCCGTTGGGTCATCATTCAGGATCACCTCGGCGAATGGTGGGTCGCCACCAACCAGGGCCTCTATCGTTTTCCGAACGTGAGCCGTCTTGAAGACCTCGCGCGCGTGCGACCCCTTGCGGTTTACACAAAGCCCGGCGGGTTGGCCGATAACTACATCTCACGCCTTTTTGAAGATTCGCGCGGCGACATCTGGATCGGCTCGTTCCACCCGCCGGAGATGTTGACCCGCTGGGAGCGCTCGACCAATACGCTTCATCGCTATTCGGAAAAGGACGGATTGCCGTCACTGAACTGGGCCAACGTCTTCGCCGAAGACAGGGCCGGGACGCTCTGGATCGGTCTGCATAATGGCGGGCTGGCGCGGCGGCGCAACGACCGCTTTGAAATATTCGGGGCCGCCGAGGGGGTTCCGGTGGGATTAGGACAGGGACTCTATTTCGACCGCGCGGGCCGACTCTGGATCGCGACCCGCGCCGGGGCCGGTCGCATTGATAATCCGAACGCGCCCGAGCTGCTTGTCACACAGTTGAGCGGGGACGCCAATCTTTCGAGCGAGAATTTTCGTTGCTTTGTCGAAGACGAACAGGGCTACATATACATCGGCACGGCGCGCGGAGTTGACCGGCTCGACCCCGCGACGGGCCGGGTCAAACATTACTCGACCGATGATGGATTAATCAGCAGCGAAGTGATGACGGCTTTTCGCGACCGGCAGGGAACGCTCTGGTTCGGCACACGCGGCGGGCTCTCGCGCCTCGCTTCGGAAGGCGACCCCTCACAGGCGACGCCGCCCGTATTTATCAGCGCCATGCGTGTCGCTGGCGTACCCTACCCGATCTCCGAGCTGGGTGAAACGGAAGTCGCGGGGCTCAACCTCGCGGCCGATCAGAACCAGATCGAAATAGATTTTTTCGGTCTCGGTTTCGCGACCGGCGAAAGCCTCCGTTATCAATACATGATCGAGGGAGTTGATCGCGAGTGGAGCGCCCCGACAGACCAGCGCACCGTGACCGCAAATCTTTCGCCCGGAAGCTATCGCTTTCGCGTGCGGGCCATCAACGCCGACGGCCTGACTTCGGACACGCCCGCCACCGTCTCCTTCACCATCATGACGCCCGTCTGGCGGCGGTGGTGGTTTCTTCTGCTGTGTGCGCTCTTTGTCGCCGCCGTGGCGTACGCGATATATCGCTATCGCATGGCGCGTGCCATCGAGCTTGAGCGCATCCGAACGCGCATCGCCACGGACTTGCACGACGACATGGGAGCCAGTCTGTCGCAGATTGCCATCCTGAGCGAGGTCGCAAAGGAGCGAGTCGAGCGCGACAACTCGCCCGTCAGAGAGCCGCTGACGATGATCGCCGACACGTCGCGCGAGATGGTCGGCTCGATGAGCGACATCGTGTGGGCGATTAACCCGGAGCGCGATCACCTGAGCGACCTGACGCAACGCATGCGCCGCTTTGCCGGTGATATTCTGAACGCGCGTGATATGGATTTTCGGTTTCACGCGCCCGCGCAGGGTGACAGGGACATTAATCTCGGGGCGGATATACGCCGCGAGGTGTACCTGATATTCAAGGAGTGCGTTAATAATCTGGTCAAGCACTCGGGCTGTACCGAAGCCGAGCTTGAGTTTCAGGTCGAAGGCGGCTGGCTCACGATCAAAGTGAGCGATAACGGATGCGGGTTCGACCCTCAGCATGTCGGTGACGGCCAGCACGGAGGGATGGGCGGGCATGGATTGAACAGCCTGCGCCAGCGCGCCGCCTCGCTCGGCGGAAAGTTCCACATCGAGTCGGAGCGCGGGCGCGGGACGACCGTCACGCTCAGAGTGCCCGTCACGGGGCGTCCGCCCTTCAACCTGAAAAGATACCTACATAAATACGTGGGGCGCTCGAACCACTCCGGCATGTAGACTCGCCCGGACAGATGAAAGGCGGAGTCAACCGAAGATGCTGGAACAACAACAACAACAGGATTTGGACAATATGGAGATGCCTCCCCCGTCCACAATCAAGGTCGCCATTATCGAAGACCTGCGCGAGATACGCGAGGGACTCAAAATCCTGATTAACGGGACGGGCGGCTATCGCTGCACGGGCAGTTACAGCTCTATGGAGGAGGCGCTCGATAAGATCGGCCACGAGCTGCCCGACGTAGTGCTCTCAGACATCGGCCTGCCGAAGATGGACGGCATCCAGGGCATACGTATCCTGAAGGAGCGTTATCCGCACCTGCTGATCCTGATGCTCTCGGTTTACGACGACGACACGCGCATCTTCGACGCGCTCTGTGCCGGAGCATGCGGCTACCTGCTGAAAACCACTCCACCGGCACGCATAATAGAGAGTTTCAGGGAAGTGGTGGCGGGCGGGGCCCCCATGTCGCCCGAAATTGCGCGCCGCGTCGTCACGCTCTTTCGTGATTTTCGCCCGCCCGAGCGCGCCGACTATCAATTGACGCCCCATGAAACACGGCTGCTCAAGCTGCTGGTCGAAGGCCATACCTACAAATCCGCGGCGCGCGAGTTGGGCGTCACCGCCAACACTGTCTCGTTTCACCTGCGCAGCATCTACGACAAATTGCAGGTTCACTCCAAATCCGAGGCGGTCGCCAAAGCTCTTCAGAACCGCCTCGTCAAGTAAGCGCAGTCCGGACACTTGCCCCGACGAAAGCCCGCCGCATGAGCAGCGGCGGCGCTCATGGTCTCTCCTTTATGAGCCCAACTCTAAACAACTGCGGGCGGGGCGCAGATCCCTTCGGAGAGTCCCTCCCATTTAATGGCGATTGCAATGCTCGTCTGCTCCTACATAGGTACGTGGTGACAGAAGGCATCTCGCGCCTGTATTAGTGTGCCTGTCGAATCAAAAACTTCATAAAGGGAAACGGCCCGTCGATAGATCAGGATAAAGAGGACAAAGAAGATGAGAACCCCCGCATACAGATCGTCAAAGCGCTTGCTTCGTTTGGCAGCAGCCGTCTTGTTCGTCAGCATGTTGAGCTGGGGCATCGTGCCGGAGCGCTTCTGGACGCTGCTTCAGCCGCGCGCCGAGGCCGCCTTCTTCACGGTCACGACGACGGCCGACAACGGCAACAATGCCGCCCCGACGCCCGGCTCGCTCCGGCAGGCGATCATCAACGCCAATGCGACCGCCGCCCTCGACTTTATCAAATTCAATATCGGCTCGGGCCTGAAGACGATCAAGCCGCCCACGCCGCTTCCCACTATCACCCAGCCCATCTACATTGACGGCACGACGCAGCCCGGCTGGTCGGGCCCTCCGTTGATCGAGATCGACGGCAGCCTCGCGGGAGCCAACGCCAAGGGGCTTTATATTACGGGGGGCGGGAGCACGGTCAGGTACATCGTGGTCAATCGCTTCAGCAGCGATGGCATAGCGCTCGCAACCGGCTCGAATAACACTATCATCGGCTGCTTCATCGGAACCGATTCTTCGGGCGCATCGGATCAGGGCAATGGCGGCAACGGCATCAGTATTCTCAGCTCCTCAAGCAATAACGCCATCGGCGGAATATCCAACCTGCGCAACGTCATCTCCGGCAATACCGGAGCCGGTATCTATATCTCAAGCGGCGCGAATGGCAATAAGATCAGGCGCAACTTTATCGGAACCAACGATGGAGGAACTGCGGCGATAGGCAATTCCGGCTATGGTATCAACATCAATAATTCTGCCAACAACATCATCGGCGGAACGGCCAACGCCGCGAATATCAACGTTATCTCGGGCAATCAGCGCGGCATCCTGATTACCGGCGTCGGCGCAAACGGAAATTTAATACAGAACAACTATATCGGCACTAACTTCGATGCGACGGCCGATCTGGGCAACGTCGAGGGAGGAATAGATTTATACGGGAGCGGTAATACGGTCGGCGGCACTGTGGTCGCGGCGAGAAATATCATCTCCGGCAACGGGACTAACGGTATCTACATCGGTGGGGTCGGCAATCTTATCAAGGGCAATTACATCGGCACTAACAAGGCGGGCACGGCCGCGATAGCTAACGGCAGCTTCGGCATACGCATGATAGACGCCTTCAATAATACTATCGGCGGGACGACGCCCGAGGAACGCAACCTCATTTCGGGCAATGTGCGGGGCCTGAGCCTCGAAGGCAACACCTTCGCCAATACCGTCCTCGGAAACTACATCGGCACAAACTTTGATGGGACTGCCGCGCTTGGCAATACGAACGGCGCGGGCATCGCTCTCAACGCTCCGAGCAATACCATCGGCGGCCTCGCTGCTGGCGCGGGCAATCTAATCTCCGGCAATGCTTCGGGCGGCATCACCATGAGTGCCGCCGCCGAGGATAATAAGATACAGGGCAATCTGATCGGCACAGATAAGGCGGGTACGGCCGCGATACCCAACGGCAGTTATGGCATACGCATGATCGGCAGCAACCACAATCTTATCGGCGGCACCGTTTCATCTGGGCGCAATATCGTTTCAGGCAACGGACGGGGCATCAGCATAGAGGGCGGGGGCGGAACCGACAACACCATCACGGGCAACTACATTGGCGTAGACATCAATGGCACTGCCGACCTGGGCAACAACGGCTCCGGCATTGAAATCTCCGGGCCTGCCAACGTGATCGGAGGAACGGCTGCCGGGGAAGGCAACGTCATTTCAGGCAATAGCTCCAACGGTATTGCCATCACGAACGGCGCAGGTTTCAACCTCGTGCGGGGTAATTTGATCGGAACCAACAAGGACGGCACAGCCGCGATACCCAACGGCAGTTACGGCATACGCATGATCGGCGTCTCCAATAATACTATCGGCGGCACGGCTGCCGGGGCGCGCAATCTCATCTCGGGCAACGTGCGCGGCATGAGCATCGAGGGCACAAGCTCTACGGGCAATAAAGTGCAGGGCAACCTGATCGGCACCAATTTCAACGGTAATGCCGCCCTGGGCAATTCGGGCTCGGGCATAGAGGTTGGCGGCGTCTCCAACTTGATCGGCGGAGACGTGGCCGGAGCGCGCAACATCATCTCGGGTAATCTTCAGGGCGGCATCGTCATCTCTGGAAGCGATGTGACCGACAATAAAGTACAGGGCAATTACATCGGCACTGATATTAACGGCAACACGGACGTGGGCAATGGCAGCTACGGCATACGCATGATTAACGCCCACGACAATTTGATCGGGGGCACGACCGCCGGAGCGGGCAATGTCATCTCCGGCAACGAGCGCGGCATGAGTATTGAGGGCGCAAGCGCTACGGGCAACAAAGTGCAGGGCAACCGGATCGGGACAAACGCGGCGGGCACAGCCGTTCTCGGCAACGACGGCTCCGGCGTCGAGCTTGGCGGCCCCAATAATCAGGTCGGAGGTAGCACCGCTCAGGAACGAAACATTATTTCAGGCAACAAGCAGGGCGGCGTCGTCTTCTCGGGCGCGATTGCGACCGGCAATAAGGTACAGGGCAACTACATCGGCCCTGACGTTAGCGGCAATGGCGACCTGGGCAACTCAAGCTACGGCATACGCGTTTACGATGCGCCCGCCAATCTAATCGGCGGCACGGCTGCCGGAGAGGGCAACGTCATCTCCGGCAACGAGCGCGGCATCAGTCTTGAGCAGGACGGCGGGACGGACAATGTCGTGCAGGGCAACTTTATCGGCACGAACGCCGCCGGAACCGCCGGACTCGGCAACGACGGCTCGGCCGTTGAGATTTTCAGCGCCAACAACCTGATCGGGGGCACGACCGCCGGAGCGCGCAACGTCATCAGCGCTAACAAACAGGGCGGCATCGTCATCCGCGGCAACAAAGCGACCGGCAATAAGATTCAGGGCAACTACATCGGCACGAAAGCCGACGGCGTCTCGCCTCTGCCCAATACTTTCCTCGGCGTGCAGACCTCCGAGGCATTCAATAATCTGATCGGCGGAACTACGGCCGGGGCGGGCAACATCATCGCCTCGAACAGTTTTCACGGCGTCTTTATAGATTCCGGCCACGGCAATTCCGTTCTAGGAAATTCGATCTTCAATAACGTCAGGCAGGGCATCGATCTGGCGCCCTACGGCGTAGACATCAACGACGCGGGCGACGCCGACAACGGCCCGAACAAGAAACAAAACTATCCGATACTTTCTTCGGTCACGGTGGTCGGCGCGACGACCGTCATCAACGGATCGCTCAACAGCACGCCCAATACTCAGTTCAGAATCGAGTTCTTTTCCAATCCGGCCTGCGACCCTTCGGGATTCGGCGAAGGCAAAACCTTCATCGGCTTTAAAACAGTGACGACCAATGCGGCTGGCGACGCCCTCATCAATGTCACTTTGCCGATGGCCGCTCCGGATAATTATGTGACGGCGACGGCGACCAGTAATGCCAGCAACACGTCGGAGTTTTCTCCGTGCGCTCTGGTTGGTGGGCCCAATCCGGGCACGTTCCAGTTCAGCCAGGACTATTACATCGCGCAGGAGAACGAGCCCAACATGGTCATCACTGTGACGCGCTCGGGCGGCACGAGCGGCACGGTCTCGGTTGACTACGAGACGGTTCCCGACTCGGCCACCTCGCCAGCCGATTACACGCACGCCGCCGGAACGCTCGTCTTCAACGACGGCGAGGTTGTCAAGACCTTCACCGTGCCCATCGCTTACGACACCCTGGACGAGGGCAATCAGGAACAGCTTTTCCTGAAGCTTGCAAACGCGACGGGCGGTGCGACCATCGGCGCGCAAAACAACGTCATTCTCTACATCATCGATTACGACCTGACTTTCCCGACCACCTACGTCTCGGACGTGCAGATAGTAGAGGGCAATGCCGGAACCACCAATGCCGTCTTTACGATCACCATGTCGCCGCACAGTCAGACGGTCAGCGTCGGCTACAATACGGCGGACGGCACGGCCACGGCTGGCTCCGACTATACGGCCAAGAGCGGCACGGTGGTCTTTACACCCGCCCAGACGACCAAGACCATCTCCGTCCCCATCATCGGCGACACCGCGAACGAGGACGACGAGCTTTTCTACTTCAAGATCAACGCCGTCAACACGGGGAGCGTCTCGGACGCGGTGGGCGACGGGCTTATCATTAACGATGACGGGACGAGCGGGCTGCAACTAAGCTCGGCCACCTATAACGTCAGCGAGGGCGTCGCCAACGCCATCATCACGGTCAACCGCACGGGCAGCAGCGGCGGCACTGTCACGGTCAACTACGCCACGTCGAATGGGACGGCCACAGCGCCCGCCGACTACACCACGAAAACCGGCACGCTGACGTTCGGAAACGGCGTCACCTCCCAGACCTTTAATATCCCCATCGTCAACGACCCGGTTGACGAGCCGAATGAAACCATCAACGTGACGCTCAGCAACCCGACGAACGCGACGCTCGGCGCGCAGCAAACGGCCGTCGTCACCATCGCGGATAACGACGCGCCGCCCAACATAACCGTCAACAACGCGACCGTCACCGAGGGCAACGCGGGCACGGCCAACGCCGCCTTCACGGTCAGCCTCTCGGCCCCGAGTTCGGCGACCGTCACGGTCAAATATGCGACGGCCGACGGCACGGCCACCTCGCCTGCGGATTACGCGGCCCAGACCAATACCCTGACGTTCGCTCCCGGCGAAACCTCCAAGCCCGTCAACATAACGATCAAAGGCGACGTGATTGACGAGCCGGACGAAAGCTTCAAGCTCAATCTGAGCAACGCGACCAACGCCTTGATAAGCGACAATCAGGGCGACGGCGTAATCACGGACGACGAGGCGACTCCGAAACTTTCGGTCAACGACATCGAAGTGACCGAGGGCAACGCGGGCGCGGTCAATACTGCGAGCTTCAAGGTCAGCCTCTCGGGCGCGAGTTCGGCGACCGTCACGGTCAAATATGCGACCGTTAACTCTTCTGCCGTCGCACCCGGAGATTACACGGCCGAGACCAATACGCTCACCTTCGCTCCCGGCGAAACCTCCAAGAGCGTGAGCGTCGATGTCATTGGCGACAACCTCGACGAGACGGATGAAACCTTTACGCTGAATCTGAGCAATGCGACCAACGCCCTGATCGACGATGGCGTAGGCGCAGGCAAGATCAAAGACAACGACGCGCAGCCGAGCATTTCCATCGACGACGCGACCGTCAACGAAGGCAACAGCGGGACTACGGATGCCGTCTTCACCGTCAGCCTTTCAACCCCAAGCGCCTTTACCGTCACGGTCAACTATACGACGGCCAACGGAACCGCCGTCGCGCCCGGTGATTACGCGGTCAAAACAGGGACGGTAACATTCAATCCGGGAGATGTATCGGAGACCGTCAGCGTGCAGGTCAAGGGCGATACGCTTGACGAAGCTAATGAGGGCTTTACGCTGAATCTCAGCAATGCAACTAACGCCACGATTGGCGATGGCGCAGGCGCGGGCACGATCAAGGATAACGACGCGACGCCGACCCTATCCATCAATGATGTGACCGTCACGGAGGGCAACAGCGGGACAACCGACGCCGTCTTTACCGTCAGCCTTTCGGCCGCGAGCGGTCAGGATGTCGCCGTTGACTACGACACGGCAAACGGCACGGCGACCGCTTCGACCGATTACCTGAGCAGCAGCAATGTTCTGGTCATTCCCGCCGGTCAGACGAGCAAGACCATCACCGTCAAGGTCAAGGGCGACACCACGCCCGAAGCTGACGAGAGTTTTGCGGTCAATCTGAGCAACGCCAGCACGGCCACCATTCAGGACGGCGCTGGTCAGGGCATTATCCTTGACGAGGATACGCCCGACCTACAGTTCAGCAAGTCCAGCTACAGCGTGGCCGAAGGCGCGGGCTCAATCAACATCACCGTCACGCGCACGGGAGGCAACCTGGCGACCGCGTCATCCGTCGACTACACGACACAGGATGCCACGGCATTTCAGAAAGCGGACTTCAATATCGCGCTCGGCACAGTAAAGTTTGCTGCGGGCGAAAGCACTAAGAGCTTCTCGATCTTCATCACCAACGATGCTTACGTTGAGGGCTCCGAGAGCTTTTCGCTCCTGCTCAGTAATCCGACGGGCGCGAATCTGGGCGCGACGCAGATGGCCGTCGTCACCATTAACGATAACGATAACCAGAACACGAACGCCAATCCCATAGACTCTGTGGACTTCTTCGTTCGCCAGCACTACGTTGATTTTCTCAACCGCGAGCCGGAGCCGTCGGGCCTTGCGGCCTGGAGCGCGATTCTAAACAACTGCGCCCCCGGCGATACGAGCTGCGACCGCATAAATGTGTCCTCGGCCTTCTTCCGCTCGCCGGAGTTTTACGACCGTGGATATTTCATCTACCGCTTCTACGAGACGGCGCTCGGAGACAAGCCCGAGTACCTGGACTTCATGGCGGGGCTGAGGCGCGTAACGGGCTTCCTGACTCCGCAGCAGTTGGAAGAGAACAAGGTGCAGTTCGTATCGGATTTCATGAACCGGCAGGAGTTCAAGAATAAGTATGACCCGATCACCACTGCCGCAGGCTTTGTGGATACGCTGGCGCAGACGGCTGGCGTCACGCTTCCCAACAGAAATGCGCTGGTGCAGGCGCTCGATACGAATCAGAAGACGCGCGCAGAAGTTTTGCGCGAGGTGGCCGAAAGCCAGGAAGTGAGCGCGAAATTCTACAATAAGGCGTTCGTCGTGATGCAGTACTTCGGCTACTTACGACGCGACCCCGACGCGCTCTACGTAAACTGGCTTAACACCTTGAACCAGACGGGCGATTACCGGCAGATGGTTAATGGCTTTATGAACTCGGCGGAGTACCGTCAGCGATTTAATCATTAACCGGCGCAGCAGAGCCCCCTTTCCCTCCTGTGCCGCGCTCTTGAACAGAGAAGCGCGCAAACCCCCCGGCAGGAGGCGACTCCGCCATGATTGCGACCGATCGTGGCGGAGTCATTCTGTTTTGCTCAGGTCTTAGAGGAACGGACGGCGCTGCTGCAACCGCTCTGCGAGGCTGCGCTAGTAGGAGTGCAGCTCCGTGACGGCGCGTAGAACGTCGTCCACCTGCGGCAGGATGGCGTCCTCCAATTGCGGCGCGTAACCAACGAAGGTGTCGAGCGCGGCGACGCGGCGCACGGGCGCGTCCAGGTATTCAAACAGCTCGTCACTGATACGCGCGGCCACTTCAGCGCCGTAGCCGAACGAGAGCGAGTCCTCGTGGGCGACGATGACCTTGCTGGTCTTCCTGACGGTGGCTGCAATCGCCTCCCAATCGTAAGGCGCGAGCGAGCGCAGGTCTATGATCTCGACATTGATGCCGTGCTGCTGCTCTGCCTGCTTGGCCGCGACGACCGAGCGTTGAACCAACGCGCCGTAGGTGATGATGGAGAGGTCTGTGCCCTCGCGCACACGCTTCGCCTTGCCGAAGGGGATCATAAAATTGTCTGGCGGATACTGCGACTTGTTGTACGCCTGTCGATATAAGTGCTTGTGCTCCAGGAAGAGTACCGGATCGTCCGAGCGTATGGCGGTGCGTAAGAGCCCGTTGGCGTCCAGAGCGTTTGAAGGATAGACGACGCGCAGGCCCGGAATATGCGTAAAGATCGAGACGCCGGACTGCGAGTGATAGATCGCGCCGCCCTTCAGGTAGCCTCCGACGGGAACGCGCATGACGACCGGCGCTTTGAAATCGTTGCCCGAGCGCCAGCGCAGGAGCGCCATCTCGTTGCGTATCTGGTGATAGGCGGGCCAGATATAATCGAAGAACTGAATCTCGACCACGGGCTTCAAGCCACGGGTCGCCATGCCTATGGCGCGCCCGGTGATGTTGGCTTCGGCGAGCGGCGAATTATAGACGCGCGCCGCCCCGAACTTGCGTTGCAGGTTGGCCGTGACCTTGAAGACGCCGCCCTTGCCCTTCACCTTGTCCAGATTCTCTTCGCGCGAGCAATCGGCCACGTCCTCGCCGAAGATGAGTATCGAAGGGTCGCGCGCCATCTCTTCGTGAAGGCAGCGATTGATTAGGTCAACCATCGTGCCCGCGTTGCCTGATAGCTCGGCCCCTTCTTCCGTATCGAACTCGTCGGAGGTGGGGTCAACGTCCGGCGAATAGACGAAATCGGTCGCCGTCTCGGGCGCGGGCTGCGGGCTCGCGAGCGCACGGTCTGCCGCCTCGTTAATCTCGCGGTCGATCTCGTCCTTGAGCTGCTGCAACTCGTCCTGCGTGACGATATGCTCTTCGACCAGGAGCGCGCCGAATCGTTTCACGGGATCGCGCTCGGCGTCCGTGGTTCGCTCCTCGTCCGGGCGGTAGAGCTTTTCGTCGTCCGAGAGCGAGTGCGAGTAGGGGCGTATCACCCTGGCATGCACGAAGGACGGCCCGTTACCGGCGCGCGCATTCTCGACCGCGCGCCGCATCACGGCCAGTGATTCGAGCGGGTCTGTGCCGTCACATTTTTGAATGTAGAGATTCGGAAAACCTTCGACGAGTTTCGAGACATCGCCCCCGGCCGTCTGCACCTCGACGGGCACGCTGATCGCATAGCCGTTGTCTTCGATCAGGAACAGCACCGGAAGCTTGAGATTGCAGGCCGTGTTGAGCGCCTCCCAGAACTCGCCCTCGCTCGTCGTGCCGTCGCCCGCCGAACAATAAACCACCTCGTCGCCTTTGAACCCTGCGACCCTCTCCTGAATCTCGCTGACGAGCGACGCCCGATAGCTCGCCTCGGCGCAGCCGACGGCCTGCAAAAACTGTGTGCCCGTCGGCGACGACTGCGACACGATGTTCAGTTGTTTGTGCCCCCAGTGTGAAGGCATCTGGCGGCCGTGCGAGTTAGGATCGGAGGCCGCGCCCACGGCCGAGAGAAGCTGCTCCAGCGGCGTCATGCCGAGTTGCAGGCAGAGCGCGCGATCACGATAGTAGGGATAGAACCAATCATAACCTGGCTTGAGCGACATCCCGGCGGCGACGAGCACGGCCTCATGCCCCGCGCCGCTGATCTGAAAGAAAATCTTGTTCTGACCCTTGAGCTGAATCTCCTTATCGTCGAGCCGACGCGACAGGTACATCGTGCGGTAAATCCCGATCATCTGTTCGCGGTCGAGTCCCCTGTACTCGCGCGCTTCGAGTCTTGCGCTACTGCTCATCTCACCTGTTCTCCTAACGAGTTTCAATACTTTAGTATCAGTCTTCATAATCACTCGCAAGCGTCATGCGATAATCTTCCGCCATCGAGGGGTGACCGTGCTTTTCGGCCGCCTGGATGCCGCGCTCGTAGGCCCGGCGCGCCTCCTCGCGGCGTCCGACCCTTTCAAGGGCGCGCGCCAGCATGCCGAAGGCAGCGCCCTCGTCGTCGGCGCGTCGCAGGTACTCGTCGAGCGCCGCGACGGCTTCCGTATACTGCTCCGCTTTCAGGTATTCGTTGGCGAGCCCGAAACGCACCATCGCATTATCGGGGTCGCTCTCCAACATCTGCTTGAACGTCTCGATGCGCGATGCGGCCATCCCCGTGCGCTCCCTTCTCGATTTTAGACGACGGGCGGCTGCTTTGCGCCGCCGATGAGCAGTTTGGCGATGGTCTGCAACTGCATGTTGGAAGTCCCCTCGTAGATCGCTCCGATCTTCGAGTCGCGCCAGAATTTCTCTACGGGGTAATCCTTAACGAAGCCGTAGCCGCCGTAGAGTTCTATGGCGCGCGACGCGATGCGCTCCGCCACGCGCGACGAGTAGAGCTTGGCCATCGCCGCCTCTTTGACGAAGGGCAAATGCGCGTCCTTCAGGCGGGCGGCGTTGTAGACCATCAGGCGCGCGGCCTCCAACTCCGTAGCCATCTCGGCCAGTTGAAACTGCACGCCCTGAAATTCGTTGACGGGTTTGCCGAACTGCTCGCGCTCGGCCGTATAGGCGAGCGCCGCCCCGAGCGCGCCGCGCGCCAGCCCGATCATCTGCGCGCCGATGCCTATGCGCCCCTCGTTCAGCGTCTCTATGGAAACCTTGTAGCCACGGCCCGCCTCGCCGAGCACGTTCTCTTTCGGCACGCGGCAATCTTCAAGAATTATCTCCGTCGTCGAAGAGGCGCGTATGCCGAGCTTGTTCTCCTTCCTGCCCACACCGAAGCCCTCGAAACCCTTCTCGACGATGAAGGCGGTCACGCCGCGATAGCCCGCCTCCGGATTCGCATTGGCAAAGACGATGAAGATTTCCGCCTCGGCCCCGTTCGTAATCCAGAGCTTGCGCCCGTTCAGAAGAAAATGATCGCCCGCGTCCACGGCGCGCGCCTGCATGGCGAAGGCGTCCGAGCCGGAGCCCGCTTCGCTCAGAGCATAAGCGCCGACATGTTGGCTTGCGAGCTGCGGAAGATAAAGTCGTTTCTGCTCATCGGTTCCCCAGCGCAGGATGGCGTTGTTGACGAGCGTGTTCTGCACATCGACGAAGGTTCCAACCGAAGGGTCTACGCGCGACAGTTCCTCGACGGCGAGGATGGCCGTGAAGAAGGTTGCGCCCGCACCGCCGTATTCTTCGGGCGTCTCGATGCCCATCAATCCAAGCTCGAAGCATTGACGCACAAGGGCCGGGTCGAGACGGGCCGCCGCATCCATCTCCTCGACGCGCGGCCTCAGCTCACCCTCGGCAAACTCGCGCACGCTCGTGCGAAACATCTCCTCGTCCTCGGAAAGCGAGGTCAGAGGCCGTGTCGGTTGCTGTTCGGTCGCTGCTTGACTCATCACAGGTTCGGCTCAGGGCAAATTGGGTCGCGTCGTTTTGAATATAGCATCATAATCAAGGTAAAACTAAAAAGGCAAAAGCGAAAAGGATAAGGCGAGGCCGGGGCGAGAGCTTTTCCCCTTTTAATATTAGCGGCGGGAACGTATATGGGGCTAACAACGGGCTTGATGAACTCGCAGGAAAAGTGATGAGGCCGGGTTGCGACACACACAAGTTCGGCGCGTGGTCGGGCGGAACGGCCAGTCCCGTGGTCAACCGCTTACTTCAGCGGGCCCGGCTATCACGGACGGCCTTAATCCCTTAAACAGCAGCCAAAGACTCGTTGCTACAACCCGCTTGAGCGAGCGATTGAATCAAAGGGGCGCATAGTGCGCCACGAGCGACATCGCCCGATCAGGAGGCGAGGGATCGACGTTGCTTTGAGCGCGATGGAGCCGGGCTTCATTGCACCTTGCTCTCACTGGTGGACGGGCCGGAGCCCGAGCGTTCGCGTATGCCCTGCCGGAATCGCTCACGCTCCTCCGGGGTCAGGTGCTCGCTGCGCTCTTCCATGCGGCGGCGGAAGCCGGAACGACCTGAGCCGTGGGATCCAAACCCGCCGAAGAGGATGCGGCACAGCGCCAGAAGTCCGAGCGCTTGCCAGAAGGTAATCGCGCGCCAGCCGAAGAGCGGCGGCAGCAGCCAGTTCCACAGGAGCATCACTATCTCGCCGCCGATGAAGACGAATATCAGCATTCCCAGGATCGCCAGGGGAGCTATCCAGATCAATCTCTTCAACCTAGGCTTCATGTTTTCAGTCCCTCACGCTTTCGTAAATTCGTTGTAAATCTCCTGCAATCGCTTGCGCAGGTGCAGCACCGCGTAACGTTTGCGCGAGAGCAGCGTATTCACGCTCACGCCGGTCGCGGCGGCCAGCTCCTTGAAGCTGCGCCCTTCCAACTCGTGCGCCACAAACACCGCGCGCTGCTCCTCCGGCAGCTCTGCGACCGCCAACGCGAGTTCGTCCAGAAGCACGTTGCGGGCGTAGAGCGCCTCTGGCCCGTCATCGGGCGAAGGCAACAGGTCTTCCAACCGCAGCAGCTCGCCGTCCTCGTCCAAGACGGCCGCTTCGCCGAAGCTCTCGGCCCTTTTCTCGCGGAAGAGATCGGTGATGCGATTGCGCGCGACGCGAAACAGCCAGCCGGTGACGTGATCTATCGGCATCAACATGCGGTTCGCTTCCACCAGCTTGTAGAAGACATCTTGCAGAATGTCCTCGGCGTCGCGCGGGTCTGGCACGCGTCGGCGAATGAAGTTTCGCAGCCGGAACTGCTCTCGCTCGACCACTTCGGAAATCCGCTCGTCTTGTTCGAGTTCCATCGCTTCGGTCTCGCCGCGTCCTTCACCTACGACTGTAGACGAATAAGGGGGTGCGTATATTGTAGGGTCGCTCTTGTTGCTTTAGGGCGACGCGGATTTACTTCGCAAGCTCATATTATTGCCCTACCGAGTATCACGGGCGCGGCCCGACATGGCCGCAGGCCGAGTGCGCTTCCATGTGCTACATCTTTTGCGGGGTTGAGAATGACGGCACGATACCGTATCTTGCTGCTTTCTCGAACCGTTCGCGAAGCCAAAGGAATAGAGGAACACGCGAGAGGGCGGCCCCCTCTCAGGCAGGTGGAATGAACGAGAGCGCTCGGAACAAGATCAGCGGTGGAAGATTTACGCCCCTGGGCATCGTCTTCGCCATCCTCGGCCTGCTGCTCTTCGCTTATTTCGTCCGCACGGCGGGCGTCGGCTCTATCGCGGGCGGCATCGGTCGGCTCGGCGCGGGTTTTCTGCTCGTGCTCGCCATCAGCGCCGTGCGCCCGGTGGTGCGCTCCCTGGCCTGGACGCGCTCGTTTGAGGGGCCGCACGAGCTTCGCTTCCGTGATGCCTTGTGGGCTTACCTGATAGGTGACGCCGTCGGGACGCTCCTGCCGCTCGGTATCTTTGTCAGCGAGCCGACGAAGGCCGCGCTCGTGCGTAAGCGCGTGCCGCTCATGGCCGGACTCTCGGCCCTCGCTGTCGAGAACCTTTTTTACAGCCTCTCGGTCGCGCTCTTCATCTTTTCCGGTACGGCGGCGCTGCTGCTCAGCTTTCAACTGAGCAAGCCACTACGAATGGTCAGCACCGGCACGCTCGTCGGAGTCGTCGTGTTGATCGCGCTCGCCTTTCTGGTTATCCGCAGGCAGTGGAGATTTTTGAGCGGCGGAGTCGAATACCTGTACGGGCGCGGCATCGGAAGACGACTGCTCGAAGGAAGGCGCGAGCGCGTGCGCTCCCTGGAAGATCGCGTCTACGGTTTTTACACGCGCAACCGTTCGCGCTTTCTGCCGATCCTCGGGCTCGAAGCCTGTTTTCACCTCTCGGGCGTGGCCGAGGTCTACGTCGTGCTCTATTTCATCAGCGATACCTTCACGGGCGATGCGGGGTCGCTGCTGCTGACGGCGTTCGTGCTTGAATCCGTCAACCGCGTCATCAACGTAGTTTTCAAGTTCGTGCCGCTGCGTATGGGCGTTGACGAGGCGGGCTCCGGCTGGATTACGCGGGTTCTAAAATTCGGCCAGGCGAGCGGCGTGACGCTGGCGATCATACGCAAGGCGCGCGTGATCTGTTGGACGGCGGTGGGGGTGGCGCTGCTGGTGCGGCGCGGCCTCTCGCTGCGCGAGGTGGCGGAGGCGTCGCAGCAGGCAGTCGCCGATGAGGTCGCCGCCACCACCGCCACAGTCCCGGCGGTCGTCCCGGCCAGCGAGTCCGGATAGAAGAAGCTGACCGAAGAAACGAGGAGTGAAAAGGGGAGCAAAAACTCCGCTGTGAAATTCGCTTTGACCGGGTTGGCTCTCCCGCGCTTCCCGTCATATTGTAGACCTCTCTCCCTCCTCTTTTAGCCAAAGGAGTTGATTGTCACGCTCTGTCGAAATAGATAGCGCCCGGCGCGAGGATGATGTTGTGGTGACGGGCGCGCCCACGGCGGCCGACTCGCGTCGGCGCGGACTGGCGCGTGTGGGCCAAAGGTCTGTCACGCTCGCTCTGGTCGCGCTCCTGCTACTCGGCCTCGGCCTGCGCCTCGGCGGCGTCGCGGCAATCGGCTTCGCAGAGGACGAGATCAACAAGCTCGAAGCCGTGCGCGCCTACGAGCACGGCGACATTAGCCCGAACGCCGAGCACCCGATGTTGATGAAGGCTTTGATCTACGTCTCGCTCGGCGCGGCGCACGCGTGGAATACGGGGACGGGCGGCGGCGGCGCCGCCGCCGCTTCCATCACGGACGAGACGGCGCTCAGGTTTCCGAATATTCTTTTCGGCGCGCTCACCGTGCTGCCGCTCTTGCTGCTCGCGGCGGCCTTTTTCGACCGTCGCACGGCGCTCGCGGCCGCCGCGCTCTGGGCAGGCGGCATCAACGCCATCACCTATAATCGCATCGCCAAGGAAGATACTCTGCTCGTCTTCTTCATGCTCTTCGCCTTCTACTTTTACGTGCGGGCCAAGCAGGCCCGAGAGGCGGAGAAAAATACCAAGCGGCGCAGCTATATCCTGAGCGGGGCGGCGTTCGGCCTCATGTTCGCCTCGAAATATTTCCCTCACTATTTCGGATTGAACGCGCTCTATCATCATTATTTCAGGGTGCGCGAAAGCGAGCCCGGAGAAAAATCCGGTCGGACGCCGCGCATCTTTTATCTGGTCATCCCGGTTGTGTTTCTCGTCGCCAATCCGGTCGTGCTCCTGCCGCAGACCTGGAATTACTTGCAGTCTTACACGAGCGGCCAACTGCTGACGCACACGGGCTACCTGATGGGAGAGCAGCTCTACCGCAACAACATGTCGGCGACGCCGTTCCGGGGAACGCCCGTCTATTTTTACATCCTGTTCCTGATTATTAAGATTCCGCCCCCCGTGCTCGTCGCATTCCTCTTCGGCCTCTGGGAGTGCGTTCGTCGCCGACGCAATCCATCCCACGCCTTCCTGCTCTTCATGTTTCTTTTCTGGATTGTGCCCTATTCGCTGATCGGCGCAAAGTGGCTGCGCTACACGCTCTCCCTGATGCCGTTCATTTACATGATCGCTGCGGTCGGCGTCATCGCCCTGACCGAGCGCTCGTTCTCATTCTTCGAGCGGCGGAACGGGCAGCGGGCGACCGCCGCGCGGGCCTCTGTAATTGCGCTGTTGCTTCTGTTTCTAGGGTGGCCCGCCTGGCAGGCTTACGCGAGCGGGCCGCATTACGCAGCCTATACGAACGTCATCGGTCAGGCGCTTGCCGGAGGCCGGGGTCAGGCCACGGGCTACTTTTTCCCGCACGACGAGTTTTACGATGACGGGCTGCGCGAAGCGATCCGCTACGTTTGCGAGACCGCGCCGCCGGGAGCAACAATCGTCCACGAGACGCCGGGCGTCGCGCGCTATTACCTGGAAAAGTATGGACGCGCGGATTTGCAGTCGCACGTCCTCTCAGACCCGCATTTCACCCTAGACCCGCAACAGGAGAGCTACATTATTCTGCAACGGGGCCGCACCTACTTCGAGAATCGTGAGAAGGCGGAGCGGATTCGCGCCACCTTCCCCAGAATCTATGATGCGTGCGTCGGAGGCGTGGCCGCCGCCGAGGTTTATGCGACGAGGAAAGGCGATAGCGATGCGCTGATTCATTCCTGCCCGCGTGGCGATCTATGATCTACGGAAATACTCGGGGCTGACAAAAAATGAGAAACTGCTTCCACAAGACGCGATTCCTGGCCCTGCTGTTGCCACTACCGTTGGCGCTCCTTTTTTTCTCCTTCGCAGGCAGCGCCGCCCCGACCACAGCGCCCGCAGAGCGCGCTCACATCACCATCATGGCGACCACGGACTTGCACGGAAATATTCTCCCGCTGGATTACTACACGAACAAAAGGGATGGTCGCGGGTTGGCCCTCGCCGCGACCATCATCAAACAGGCGCGCCGGGAGAATCCGAACCTGCTGCTCCTGGATTCCGGCGACACGATACAGGGCACGCCGCTCGTCTACTATCACAACAAGAAGAACAACGCGCCGCCCGACCCGATGATGCTCGCGATGAGCGCCTTGAAGTACGATGCGATGACGGTCGGCAATCACGAATACAACTTCGGCTTGAAGATCCTGGGCAAAGCGCGTAGCGAGGCAAAGTTTCCCTGGCTCTCGGCCAACACCTACAGGAAGGGAACCGACGAGACGGCTTACGATCCCTACATCGTCAGGGAGATGGGCGGCGTCAGGGTCGGCATCCTCGGGCTGACGACGCCGGGCGTGCCCGTCTGGGAGAATCCGCAGAACTACGAGGGCCTTGAATTTCGAGAGCCCGTCAGCGAAGCGCAAAAATGGGTGAGCGTGCTCCGCAATAAAGAGCGAGTCGATCTGGTCATCGTCGCGATGCACATGGGGCTCGAACAAGACCTGCGCACGGGCGAGAAAAATCCGGGACAGGTGCCCAACGAGAACGCGGCCATCTCCATCGCCCTGCAAGTGCCGGGCATAGACCTCATCCTGATGGGCCACACGCACCGCGAAGTCCCCTCCCTCATCCTTAATGTCGCCAATAATCAACTCCTGTTCAGCCTCAGCCAGTCCACCACCGCGGATCCGGATTTGACTGGAAAAGTTAGAGAGAGCCTGTGGCTCAGGGACAGCGTGGTGCTGGCCCAGGCCAATTACTGGGGGCGGCACGTGGCGCGCGCCGACTTTTACCTGACAAAGAGCGACGGGGGGAGCTGGGTAGTGGCCGCCAAGGCGGCGCGCACGATTCCCGTAGATGACAGGATGGAAGCGGACGCGGAAATTACAAAGCTCGTCGAGCCCTACGACCGCGAGACGCAAGCCTGGCTCGGGCGTGCCATAGGCGAGTCGGCCGCCGAATTGAGCGCCGCGAATGCGCGCTTTCGTGACACGGCGATTCTGGATCTGATTCAGCGCGTACAGTTGGAGGCAGGCCGCGCCGATGTCTCGATGGCGGCCAGCTTCAATCCGGAAGCGCGCATCGCCAAAGGCGCGGTCACGGTACGCGACATCGCCGGGCTCTACATCTATGAGAATACGCTCGTCACATTGGAGGTCACGGGTCAACAGTTAAAAGAGGCGCTCGAATATTCGGCGAAATATTTTCGGGCCTACGTGCCGGGCAAAGCCGCCTCCGAGCTGGTTGACGAGAAAATCCCAGGCTATAACTTCGATGTCGCGGAGGGCGTCACCTACGACCTGGACATTACAAAGCCCTTCGGCCAGCGAATTCGTAACCTGAGCTTTAAGGGGCGGCCGCTCGGCCCGGCACAAAAACTGCGCCTCGTCACCAACAACTATCGCGTCAACGGCGGCGGCGGCTACACCATGTACAGGGATGCTCCGGTCGTCTATCGCTCGAGCGAAGAGATACGCGAGCTGATAATCGACTGGGTCGAACGCCATAAACAGATTCCGGTTGAGCCGACCAACAACTGGCGACTGCTGCCGGAATAAGAGCAGAAGGTGAGATGAAAGCCATCGAGAGACTTTGAAGCATACGCTTTTCAGCCTTGAGCCCTGCTTTTCCCTGTCGCGCTGCGAAAAAGCCGAAACGGCAACCCGAAGTTACTATGATTCGGATTGCCGTTTCAGTTGCGACGCGGGTCAGGTAGGGGCGTCAGTTAGGGGCGTGTACTGCGGAAGTCGGCTTTCGCCGTTGGAAGATCAATCTCGTTTTCAATCGCGCTCAATCCATCAGGAGAGCGCCTCTCGAATAGGGGCCGTGGGCCGTGGTGTTCGTTCTCGCTCGAATCAACATTCCGCTTTAGCTCTCATTCTTCGTGGGGGGAATTGCACAGGTGCTCGTAATGTTCTCGATCTCCTGGCCGACGAATTTGAGGGGAATGTTGCCCACGGCCCTCGCGGCTGCTCGGTTACGAATTGGCGGTGACGACCGCTGTGAAGAACGCCACGGTAATAATCAGGATTAACATCGTGGCGGCTTTGATAGCTTGCGTTCTCATCTTAACTCCTTCTGCCTCTCTCTTTTTTTTGGGGCCTCGCTCGAAGCTGGCCGACCGCTCGGGTTCACCGGGGTTGAAGTGGCCTTTGCGACCGACCGCTTCGACGTTGTTTTAATCTTGATCCGGGTTTCAGGCTTGGGGCGAATCCCGCAATCGCTCTCTATATATGCTAACGGCGTGCCACGCCGCGAGAGGGCTCTTTCGCGCTCGCCCCTAATCACCAAAAGCCCTTGATTGAGAATAAGATACTGCTTTGAAGGGGCCGCCGGGTGAGAAGCGGACGCCGCGCCCTGCCTCTCGCCCAACTCTATCCGAACGGATAGACGGGCTAACCGTACGGATAGCTTTTGACGAATGAGGGCGGCAGCGGCGCTGTAAAATCGACGACCGCCTCGGGGTGCGCTCATCGCGGTGGCCTCGCCCTGGGCCTGTAAATATGTTAAAGAGGATTCCAGAAAAGCTTCCACCACGGGTATGAATCCAAGACTGACAGCCATCGCCGGGCCGCTAAAGGGTACGACCTACGCGCTTCAGAGCGCGGAAGAGACGACCATCGGCCGCGAATCGTCAAATCGGCTCTGCATCGCCGACGGCTCCGTTTCAAGGCGGCACTGCATCATCAGGCAGGAGGCGGAAGACCAGTTCAAGATCAAAGACCTGGAAAGCCTCAACGGCACTTTTGTCAACGACGTGCCGGTAAAGGAGCGGCTGCTCGCGCACGGCGACCGGGTCAGAATCGGTCATCACCTCTTTCTTTTCCTGACAGGCTCCTCGGAAGAACCCGTCGTGTCGAGCCCGGTCGTCATGGACGAGAGCAACATGTTGACGGGAGCGACTCTTCAGTTGGGCCTCAAGGATGCGCTCTACCTGATGGCGCGCGACCTGAGCGCGCTGATGAAGATCAGCATGCGTATAAACTCGGTTCGCGGGCTCGAACAGCTTGAGCGAGAACTGCTTGAGCTGATTCTGGAAGTCGTCCCGGCCGAGCAGGGCGCGATCCTTCTGGTCGACGCCGGGAGCGACGAGTTTACCTCCGTGTTCGGTCTCGACAGGGAAGCGGGCCCCGGAAAACCCGTTCGCGTCAGTCGCACGATCAGCCATAAAGTCCTGCGCGAAGGGGTCGCCATCCTGAGCAACGACGTGCAGGCGGGCGGGGCATTCGACATCACGGAAAGCCTGATCGCATCGGAGAGCCATTCCGTGCTGTGTATGCCGCTGGTGCTTCTGGAAAAAGTGCTCGGCGTCATATACCTCTGCGCGAGCAACATGAGCACCCGTTTTGACGAAGATCACATGAAGCTGTTGACCGCCATCGCCAACATCGCCGCCGTGGCCCTGGAAAACGCTCGTCACGTCGAATGGCTGGAGAGCGAAAACCGGCGCTTGCAGGACGCGATGCAGCTCGAACACAACATGATCGGCGAGAGCGCCAAGATGCAGAGCGTCTACCAGTTCATAGCAAAGGTTGCGCCCACGGATTCGACCGTATTGATTAACGGCGAGTCGGGTACGGGCAAGGAGATGGCGGCCCGCGCCATTTATCTCAACAGCCGCCGGGCCGATAAGGCGTTCGTCGCCGTCAACTGCGCGGCGCTAACTGAGACGCTGCTCGAATCGGAATTGTTCGGCCACGAGAAGGGCGCTTTCACCGGAGCCATCGCGCAGAAGAAGGGAAAGCTGGAGGTGGCGGACAAGGGCACGGTTTTTCTGGACGAGGTGGGCGAGATGGCCCCGTCGCTTCAGGCCAAGCTCTTACGGGTGCTACAGGAGCGGGAGTTCGAGCGCGTCGGCGGCACGCGCACTATCCATGTCGATATACGTCTGATCGCGGCCACGAACTGCGACCTCGAAGAGGCGATCAGGCAGGGCACGTTTCGCCAGGATCTCTACTATCGCCTCAACGTCGTTTCGATCAAGCTGCCGCCCTTGCGCGAGCGACGCGAAGACATACCGCTTCTCGCCAGCTACTTCGCCGCCAAGTACAGCGGGAAATGTAAACAGCACGCGATGGGCATCAGCGCCGCCGCGCGCCAGCTCCTGGCCCACTACGACTGGCCCGGTAATGTGCGCGAGCTTGAGAACGCGATAGAGCGGGCCGTCGTCCTCGGCTCAACCGACCTGATCCTGCCGGAGGATTTGCCCGAAGCCGTGCTCGAATCGGAGCCGTCGGCGAGCGTCGTCGGCGTCGCGAAATACCACGAGGCGATCACGGAAGCTAAAAGAGGGCTCATCCTGCGGGCGGTCGAACAGGCCGGTGGCAACTACACGGAGGCCGCCCGCCTGCTCGGCGTTCACCCAAACTACCTGCACCGCCTGATACGCAATATGAACCTGAAGACCGCGCTCAAGAAGTGAAGGATCAAACGCCGCTGCTGCCGCGGCCGCTGCCGCCGCTCTCCTCGGCTCCTGCCGCTGCGGCCGCCGCCTTTTCTCTCTCCTCTTTCTGGTGAAACGTCGCCCGCTCCTTCCAGATGCGATACATGTGCAGGGAGAAGGCGAGCCAGAGCCCGCTCAAGAGATAAGCGCCGAGCGTGTCGCTGGGCCAATGCGCGCCCAGGTAGACGCGCGAGAATCCTATCAGCGCGATGGGCAACACCGTCAGCGCGAGCGCGCCGCGCCGCGCCGTCGAGCCCAGGGGCAGGAGCGCGTATGCGATGAAGAAAAGGAATCCGAAGTAGCAGACGTAGAAGGTCACGTGTCCGGAAGGGAAGCTCTGCGTTTTGAGATCGCGATAGACCGTGACCATCTCGGCTGTCGGCCGCGGGCGCGCGATCAGCATCTTGACCAGAGTATTGAGAAGCGCGCTGCCTCCGGCGCTCATGACGAGTCCCGCCGCTTCACTGCGCAGGCCAAACGCAAGCAGCGCCGCGATGGTTGCGGCCGTAATCGCAAATGGCCTCCACGTATTGCCGAACCAGGACATGGCGCGCATAAAATCGAGCAGGCCCGGCACAGGCAGATTTTGCAGCGCGTGTGCGACCCTCAAGTCCCAGCCGAAATAAGCGTTGAAGTATGCGAACAGGGCGAGCACGGCGAAGGCCGCGAGCATCACGGCGTAGAGCGTCTCGGCGCGCAGCAATCGTCGCGCGGCGCGGCGTCGCAGCGAATCGTGCGCCACAGGGGCCGCCGCCGCAGTAGCTTCAACAGGCGGTTGACTCATCTCGCGTCCCTCGAAAGTTCCAACGCGCAAGCACGCGCGCTCGCACGCTCGCGCTCACAACCCTCCGTGCAATATAATACATTCAAGATCATCTCCCGAAGGTAGCGAATAAAAGATGAAAGCGAGCGCCCCACGAAGGAGCGCCCCCTTCACGGCGCGGCCCCTCGTGGGCGCTCGCGCACTGTTGCCACTTGAGGAGCATTCTGTTTTGTTAAGAGTCGAATATAGAGACGGCCTGTACCTGCCCGAGCTGGATTTATGGCTCGACGCGGACGGGCCTCGGGAACGCTGCGTAATCTCGCACGGCCACTCCGATCATATCGCAGAGCATCGCGCGATCATCGCGACGCCGGAGACGGCGCGTATCTTTCGCCATCGTCGTGGTGACGCCTTGATGGAGACGCTTCGGTACGGCGAGCGGCGCGATTATGGCCGCTACGCCCTGACGTTTTTCCCCGCCGGTCATTGCCTCGGCTCGGCGCAGGTGCTCGTTGAAGCCGACGGCGAGCGCCTCGTCTACACGGGCGACATTAAGCTGCGCCCGAACGTCACGGCGGAAAACGCCTGTATAGTGCCGTGCGATACGCTGGTCATGGAATCCACCTTCGGCGATCCGCTTTATCGTTTCCCGCCGGACGTGGCGACGTTTGAACGGCTCTACGCGGCCGTCGACCGCGCGCTCTCGGATGATCGCGTGCCGGTGGTGCTCGCCTACGCGCTCGGCAAAGGTCAGGAGGCGCTGGAACTACTGCTGCGCCGCGCGTATCGCGTGACGCTGCATGGCTCCGTGTGGAACGTCGCAGAGATTTATAGAGAGCTTGGCGTCGAGTTCTCCGGGCCTTACGAAAAGTATGACCGCGAGCACCTGCGCGGCCGCGTCCTGATCGCCCCGCCCGGTTGTCGCAAACAGCCTATGATTACCAATATCGAGCGGCGCTACCTGATTATGCTGACGGGCTGGGCTATGAACAAAAGCGCGCCCTACATGTACAGGGGCGTCGACTTGATCCTGCCGCTCTCGGATCACGCGGACTTCGATGAACTGGTGCATCTGGCGCGCGCATCGGGTGCGCAGAGAATCATCACCATGCACGGCGCGCCGAAATTCGCCGCCACCTTACGCGAGCTTGGTCTGAACGCGGAGCACCTGGCGCATCACCCTGATTCGGAATCCGCCAAAAAGGTCGGCAAGCGCTCCGTTAAGAAAGCTAAGACCGCCGTCGAGCGTAACCTGTTCAATTGAGGCGGAGGAATGCGGGAGAGCGCGCGTGGCCCGCCCGGACGGCCCTCCCTCGCCGCTTCATCTTTCGGCTCTCATGGTTTTCTGCTGGCGCTCGTCGAGCAGTTTTGTGATGGCGCGCTCGATGTTCGAGTCGATCTCGGAGAGGCGCGAGAGCAGGGGCTTGGCGAGTCGCAGCGTGATGATTTCGGCCTCCTGCTGCGGCGCGTCGAGCGAGCGTTCTATAGCGGCCAGCATCGCGTCGTAGTCCGGAGGCTTGGAGAGATATTCCTGAACGCCGAGCAGCTCGCACTGGTGGCGCAGGTCGTCGCTCGCCTCGCCCGTGATGATGATGACGGGCACGCCCGGATTTGTGGCGCGAATCTCATGCAATACCTGCGCGCCGTGCATTTCGGGCAGCGTCATGTCGAGCAGGATCACGTCCGCGCCGTTGGCCTGAAACTCCGCGATCCCCTCTTCGCCCGTGTAGGCGATTCTGACTTTGTAACCGGCCCCTTTGAGCGTCGCTTCGTAAAGTTCGGCCAAGTCCTCTTGATCTTCTATGACAAGAATGCAATGCTGATCCACGATTATAGAAGCCCCCTTGTCGCTTGATCGCTAAGTTTATATTGTCGAGCTGTGTCCGGCTTCAGATTATAACAGAAAACCCTTATGAGTCCCGTCGCCATAGTTCTACTTCTGCTCTTCATCGCGGTCGTTCTGTTTGCGACCGAGCGTATCCCTATAGACATCGTCACCCTGCTGCTCGTCGTCGCGCTCATCCTGACGGGCACGCTCACGTCTGAAGAAGCCTTCAACGGCTTCGGCAACGACATCGTCATCACCATCTCCGGCCTGTTTATCCTGACGGGCGGGCTCGTCAAAACCGGCGTCATCGACGTGGTGGGCCGCCGGTTGCACCGCATCGCGGGCGGCAACGAGTTTCGCCTGACGGTGCTCATCATGGTCGTCGCAGCCGCCTGCGCCGCCGTCATGAAGAACACGACGACGACGGCCATGTTCGTGCCCGTAGTGCTGGGCATTTCTGTGCGCGCGCGCGTCGCCCCGTCAAAGCTGCTGATGCCGCTCGCCTTCGGCGCGATCCTCGGCGGGACGTGTACGCTGATAGGGACTTCGACGAACCTTGCGGTGAGCGGCGCGCTGCCGCGCTATCAGCCGCTCGCGCCCGACTACAACTTGCAGCCCTTCTCCATGTTCGAGCTGACGAAGGTCGGCGTGCCGATTGTGCTCGTCGGCATGCTCTACATGCTGCTCATAGGCTTGCGACTGCTGCCGAGGCGCGGCGGCGAGGACTCGCTCACGGAGCAATATCATATCCGCGAATATATGTCTGAGGTGATCGTCCTCAAGGATTCGCCGCTCGTCGGAAAGACGCTCAGCGAAGCCAACGTGAGCGACGAGCTTGACCTGACGGTTGTAGGCATCATGCGCGGCACTCAGGGGCGCATCGCGCCGAGCGCTCATCAGAAGATAGAGGCCGAGGATTTGCTGCTCGTGCAGGGCCGCGTCGAAGACATCCTGCGCGTCAAGACGGAAGCGGGCATCGAGATCAAGGCCGACTTTAAGCTGAGCGACCGCGTCCTCGAAGGCGAAGACGTGGAACTGTTTGAAGCGACCGTTCTGCGCGGCTCGGATTTTACGGGGCGGACGCTCAAAGGGTTGAAGTTTCGCCAGCGTCATCAACTGACGGTGCTGGCGGTCAATCGTCACGGCGTCGCGCTTCTGTCGAAGATCAGTACGCTGCCGCTGCGCTTCGGCGATGTCCTGCTCATACAGGGCAAGCGCGAGCACGTCGAACGACTCGCCCTGGACGGCCAGATACTTCTGCTCGAAGACGTGTCGGAGCGGCGCGGTCGGGTCGGCAAACGACGCTGGGCGCTCGCGGCCTTCGCCATCTTTCTATTGCTCTCGATCACGCACGCGGTGCCGCTCTCGGCCGCCGTGCTGCTGGGCGTGCTGATACTTTTGGGAAGCGGCGCCGTCAGAACGCAGGAGATATACGACATGATCGAATGGCGCTTGATCGTGCTGATCGCCGGAATGATCAGCTTCGGCATCGCCATGGAGAAGACCCACGCCGATCAGTACCTCGCCGATCTGATCGTCAGAGCGACCGGCGGATTCGGCCCCATCGCCGTCCTCGCGGGCTTCTTCATCATGACGGTCGCCATTACGCAGCCGATGTCGAACCAGGCGGCGGCTCTCGTGATGCTGCCCATCGCCGTCAAGACGGCGCTCGCTTTGGGCTTGAACCCGCGCACCTTCGCCGTCACCGTCACCTATGCCGCCTCCTGCTCCTTCATCACGCCGCTTGAGCCAGCCTGCGTGCTGATCTTTACGCCCGGACGCTATCGCTTCTTGGACTTCGTCAAGGTGGGGACAATCCTGACCATCGCCGTCTTCGCCATAGTGCTGCTGCTCGTCCCCGTCTTCTGGCCCCTCAGATGACGAAAAAGTAAAAGTCGGGCGCGAAAACGCATCTAATAAAAGGGCTTTTTCCAGGCCCGTAGTTTGCGCCCCTGTCGGCGCTTTGCCTTTTTATTTTTGATCTGTATAATGCGCGGGCTTTCCGGGGACTTTAGGACGCGCTTCTGGCAGGAGGCGGAATCGAGAGTCCGGCGAGCCTCGCCGATCATATAAGATTAATCATGGCAAATACGGTCAGGTGGAAAGAGCGCGCCTCCGCCGCGCGTACAGGTCGCGCCATTGCTCCGTCGACTCCGCTGCGGACGCTGGCGGCAGGCATTACGCAGGCGGCGCGCGCGGCCCTCGCAGAGCCCTTCATGCTCGCCGTCGAGCATCGACAGATTCACCTGCGCCGCCTGCCGCACGCTCTGGACGGCCTTCGCATCGTCCAACTCTCGGATATTCACCACAGCCCCTTTACGGGAAGCGAGCAGATACGGCGCGCCATCGAGACGGCCAACAGCCTTGAGCCTGACGTGATCGCCTTAACCGGCGACTACGTTTCGCACGAACGCGAGTACGCAGAACCCTGCGCCGAGATGCTCGGACGCCTGCGGGCGCGTTACGGCGTCTACGCCGTGCTCGGCAATCACGATCACTGGACGGACGCCGCGCTCATCACAGACCTGTTTCGTCTGGCTGGCATTCGCATGCTGATTAACGAGGGCATGCGCTTTGAGCAGAGGGGAGCCTCCTTCTGGTTGGCGGGCGTCGACGATACCATGGTCGGCCTTGAAGACCTCTCGCTGGCGCTGGCTGGCTCGCGCGAGGACGAGATGAAGCTGCTGCTGGCGCACAACCCCGTCATCCTGCGTAGGGCCGCGCGCTCGGGCGTCGATCTGGTCTTGAGCGGCCATACGCATGGCGGTCAGGTCGCTCTACGCTCGGAGCGCAGCGCTTCGGGGCGGCCGCGCCGTCGCCTGCTCAAGGGCCTGGGCCGCCAGGGCGAGACACAGATTTACGTGACGCGCGGGCTCGGCACAGTCGTTCTTCCCATACGCTACGGCTGCCCGCCCGAAGTCTCCCTCCTGGAATTGCGCTGCACCCAGTGAATTTTGGATTTTAGATTGGCGAAAGAGCCCGACCCGAACAACTCCTGTTCAATCTGAAATCTAAAATCCGAAAATCCAGAACCGAGAATGTCTTCCAGGATCGCGACGCTGCCCAATCTGCTCACCATGTTGCGCATGGTGATGATCCCTATCTTCGTTTCGCTGCTCTTTTACCAGCGGTTTTACTGGGCCTTGGCGGTCTTCATGATTGCGGGCGCGACCGACGGGCTCGACGGGCTGCTGGCGCGCCGCTTCGACCAGAAATCCCAGCTCGGCACTATCCTCGACCCGATTGCCGATAAGCTTCTGCTGGTCACCTCTTTCATAGTCCTCTCGCTTCCCTCCATCAGCCCGCAGCAGCAACCGCCAAGCCACCTGCCCGTCCCCTTCTGGGTTACGACGGCCGTCATCAGCCGCGATATCTTTATCCTTGTGGGCGCGGCGGCCATCAATATCGTCACGGGCTTTCGCCGTTTCCGCCCCTCCCTGCTCGGCAAGGTCAACACCGTGGTTCAGATTCTATCGGTCGTCTTGATCCTCATCGCCGCCGGTATCCCCTCCAACATCAGCGGCTACTATCTGCCGACCGTTTACGTCACCGTCTTCATATTGTCCGTCCTCTCGGGCGTGCACTACGTCTTCTTCGCGACGAAGCTCCTCAACGAAGAGCGCCGCCAAGCCGAATAGAGCGACGCGCGCCGCCCCCGAATCCACGTAAGGCTTAATATTTCAACAATTAGGCGCAGGCCGGAGCTTGCAGGAATTTTTGAAATAAAAGTTGACAAAGACGGACTCAAGTATTATATTAACGAAGCGTTCAACCCGTAACATTAACTGGCGGCAGGGCATACCGGGGGTTCCCGGGTGGGCGGCCCTGGCGGCGGGCTTGATAGCGGCGGCGGGCGCGTCCCTATACCGTTCCGAGGAGCTTTTTTGCGAGGGGCGGTCAATCAACATCTGGAGAGTAAAGAGAGCAATGAGTAAGATTATAGGAATCGACTTGGGCACGACTAATTCGGTGGTGGCCGTGATGGAAGGCGGCGAGCCGACCGTCATCACCAACTCGGAAGGCGGGCGCACGACGCCCTCTGTGGTCGCATTTGCCAAGGATGGCAATCGTCTGGTCGGGCAGGTCGCCAAGCGTCAGGCCGTCACCAATCCTGAGAACACGATCTATTCGATCAAGCGTTTCATGGGCCGTCGCTACAGCGAAGTGACGGAAGAGATCAAACAAGTACCTTATAAAGTTCAGGGCAGCGGTGCGGGCGGCGACGTGCGCGTTCTGGCTGGCGGCAAGGAGTGGAGCCCGCCTGAGATTTCGGCGATGATTCTGCAAAAGATGAAGCAGTCGGCCGAAGACTATCTGGGCCAGAAGGTCGATAAGGCCGTCATCACCGTCCCGGCCTACTTCAACGACGCGCAGCGCCAGGCGACCAAAGATGCCGGTCGCATCGCCGGGCTTGAAGTGATGCGCATCGTCAACGAGCCGACCGCTGCGGCGCTCGCCTACGGTCTCGATAAGAAGAAGGACGAGACCATCGCGGTCTTCGACTTTGGCGGCGGAACCTTCGACATCTCCATACTGGAAGTGGGCGAGGGCGTCGTCGAAGTGAAATCCACAAACGGCGACACGCATCTGGGCGGCGACGATATAGACGAGCGCCTGATGGAATGGATCATAGAGGAGTTCAAGCGCGATCAGGGCATCGACCTGTCGCACGACAAGATGGCTTTGCAGCGTTTGAAGGAGGCCGCCGAGAAGGCCAAGATAGAGCTTTCGACGGCGATGGAGACGGAGATCAACCTGCCCTTTATCACGGCCGACCAGTCCGGGCCGAAGCACCTCGTCATGAAACTGACGCGCGCCCGGTTCGAGCAGTTGATCGATGCCATTCTTCAGCGACTGAAATCGCCCGTCGAGCAGGCGATCAAGGATGCCGGTCTCGACGCAGGCAAAGTGGACGAGGTCGTTCTCGTCGGCGGCTCGACCCGTATTCCGAAGGTTCAGGAGATGGTCAAGAACCTGTTCGGTAAAGAGCCCAACAAGTCTGTGAACCCGGACGAAGTGGTGGCCGTCGGCGCGGCCGTGCAGGCGGGCGTACTCTCGGGCGAGAAGACGGACATTCTGCTGCTCGATGTGACGCCCCTGAGCCTCGGCATAGAGACTCTGGGCGGCGTCTTCACCAAGCTGATCGAGCGCAACACGACGATCCCGACCCGAAAGAGCGAGGTCTTCTCGACCGCATCTGACAATCAGACTTCCGTTGAGGTTCACGTCCTACAGGGCGAGCGGCCTATGGCTGCGGATAACCGCACGCTCGGCAAATTCCACCTCGTAGGGATTCCGCCCGCGCCGCGCGGCATGCCGCAGGTCGAGGTCACTTTCGACATCGACGCCAACGGCATCGTCAACGTCTCGGCCAAGGACATGGGGACGGGCCGCGAGCAGAAGATCACCATCACTGCTTCGTCGGGTCTCTCCAAGGACGAGATCGATAAGATGATGCGCGATGCCGAAGCGCACTCTTCGGACGACGCTCGTAAGCGCGAAGAGATCGAAGCGCGCAATCGCCTCGACGGTCTGCACTATCAGGTGGAGAAGACCTTCAACGAGAACAAGGATAAGGTCGACGCGGCGGCTGCTTCAGACATCGAAGCGGCGCTTGCCGACGCCAAGAAGGCGACCGAAGAGGGCGGAGTCGAGCGTATGAACGACGCCTTCAACCGCCTGCAAACCTCTTCGCACAAACTGGCCGAGGCGCTCTATTCGCAAACGAGCGCGGCGGGCGGTGCTGCTGCTGCGGGCGAGGGCGGTCAGGCTTCGGCGGCGGGCGCTTCCGGCTCGACCTCGCAAGGTAGTGGCGGCGGCGCCGATGACAACGTCATCGATGCCGAATACGTCGACGTGGACGAGAACAAGTAAGAGTGGGGGTCAGGGGACGGGGGTTCGGGGGCCGGTGAAGACACGTCTACCGGCCCCCGAACCCTGAACCCCCGACCCCTTTTTCCAATGGCTAAAGAAGATTATTATCAAGTGCTGGGCGTCAAGCGCGACGCGAAGCCCGAAGAGATTAAGAAGGCTTATCGCAGGTTGGCCCGAAAGTATCACCCGGACGTGAATCCGGGCGATAAGAGCGCCGAAGAGCGTTTTAAGCTGATAACGGAGGCGCACGACGTGCTCTCGGACGCGAAGAAGCGCGGCGTCTACGACCGTTTCGGCCAGTATTCGGACAACCTTGCGGATGCGGCGGCGCGCGGCGCGGCGGGCGGCGCCGGAGGCTCGGGCGGTCGCGGCCCTGCGGGCTTCGATTTCGAGGGCTTTGACTGGGGCACCGCTTCCGGCACGAGCGGCGGCGGTGGCGGCGGCTCAAGCTTTCGAGACATCTTCGCAGACCTCTTCGGCGGTGGCGGAGCGAAGCAGGAACGCGAGCCGCCGCGCCCGCAGCCGGTTCGCGGCGCCGACATAGAGATGCCGCTCGCGCTCTCTTTTGAAGAGGCGATCACGGGCATGACCACCAACATCACCGTCAATCGTTCGGAGCAGTGTTCGCGCTGCAACGGCGCGGGCGACACAGGTGGGCCTGTCGTGGTCTGTCCGACCTGCAAAGGCTCCGGACAGGTGCAGCGCGCGGGCGGGCGCTTGCGCTTCGCGCAGGAGTGCCCGGATTGTGGAGGCACTGGCAAGCGGCGTCAACCGTGCTCGCTTTGTAAGGGCGCGGGCGTAACGCCGAAGACGGAGACCGTCAAGGTACGCATCCCGGCCGGAGTCGATACGGGCTCGCGCGTGCGTATCCCAGGCAAAGGTGAGGGCGGAAGGATGGGTGCGCCCGCCGGTGACCTGTACATCATCACCAACGTCGGGCGTCACAAGTATTTCACGCGCAAGGGCGATAATATCTACGTCACGGTTCCCCTGACGGTTCCGGAGGCGGCGCTCGGCGCGAAGATCGAAGTGCCGACCGTCGAGGGCAAAGCGCAGTTACGTATTCCGCCGGGGACGCAGTCGGGACAGAAATTCCGCCTGCGTGAGCGCGGCGCTCCCTCGCTCAGAAATGCGCAGGCGCGCGGCGATCAGTTCGTCGAAGTGCAGGTCACACTGCCGCGCGTCATCTCCGAAGAGACCAAAGAACTGCTGCGCCGCTTCGCGCAGCTCAACGCGGAGAACCCGCGCGTCACGATGGGCTTAGAATAGGGGCCGGGGGCCCGACGGGCCAGGGGCCGGAGAAACCTACGGCTTGGCTGACCCCTGAACCCCCCAATCCCTGCTTTTTATGAAACGTAAAGGACGTACATATACGATCAGCGCGGTGGCCGACGAGTACGACATCCACCCGCAGACTTTGCGTCTCTACGAGCGTGAGGGGCTCTTGAAGCCTTCGCGCTCGGAAGGCAATACGCGGCTTTACACCGACACAGACCTCGAACGTCTCGAAGTGATCCTCTCGCTGACGCGTGATTTGGGCGTGAATCTGGCGGGCGTCGAGATCATCCTCAACATGCGCGAGAAGATGGACGCCATGCAGCGCGAGTTCGAGCGCTTCTTCCATTACCTGCAAACACACGTCGAAGAGTTTTCGCAGTTCACAGAGGCTCCGCCGCCCGAACAGGGCGCGCTCGTGCCCGTCGCGCGCAGCATAACTCTGCGTCGCCGCTCCGTTTCGCGCGGCTGATTCAAACCCAGACTATCCGATCAGCATGCTTGTGCTCTTTCGGCGCGCGATGTTAAAGTGCGCTCTTCGGAAGGTACGGTTCAGTACGCTTCGTTTCAACACGCTTTGATTCTTTAACCAATTCGCTCGGGCTTCGACGGCTCGCTTCTCCGGAACCGCTTTCAGGCCCGAGGTAGACTTTTACCCGAAGGGCTCTCTGGCTTCCGCCGCCCCCGGGCCCACAGGCCACGCTTTCGGCAGCGCGTAAGAGGGGGCTCTCTCTCTCGGTGGCGGCCTCACGCACACCAAATGACAGGAGAGCGACGCAGGTTATGAAAAGCCGCTCATTACGCCTTCTCGTCTCGGCCGCCGTGGCGCTCTGCGTCTCTTATTCATTCGCGCCCACGTTCACTGCGGCACGGGCGCAAGACCTGGATAACGTAACGATCAGGGGGCGCGTCACGGACGCCAACGGAGCCGTAGTGCCCGGCGCAACTGTGACGGCCCTGCTCACGGAGACGGGCGTCGAGCGCACCGTGACGACGGACGACGAAGGGCGCTATCGAATCATAGAGCTTGAGCCGGGCCTTTACTCTGTGCGCGCCTCGTTCACCAACTTTGCCACGGAAGAGAAGACAGACCTTCGGACGGTTGCCGGGCAGAACGTCGAGCTGAACTTCACTTTGAATCCGGCCGAGGTCGTCGCCGAACAAACGGTCGTCAGCGAAGCGGACGCGCCCGCCGTCGATACGACGCGCACGATCGTCGGCGGGACGGTGACGACCGAAGAGCTTGAGTCGCTGCCCGTCGAGTCGCGCTCGCCGCTCGACCTGATCTTTACGCTCGGCGGCGTTACGGAAGAGCCTCTCTCGACGCGCGATCTGGCCGAAGATAGCCCCCAGGCGGGCGCCACGGCCAACACGCCCGAGGAGGCTGGCTCGTTTTCGCTCGCGGGCGGCCCCGCCTACTCGAACAACATCACCATTGATGGGCTCGATAACAACGACGACCGCGCGGCGCGCGAGCGTTTTCAACCCTCGCTTGAGGCCGTTCAGGAAGTGCAGGTCATCACAAACCAGTTCTCGGCCGAGTACGGGCGGGCGTCGGGTGGGCGCATCAACATACGCACGCGCGGCGGCTCGAACAATTATCGCGGTCGCGCTTTCTCTTTCTTCCGCAACGATATTTTCAACGCCAACACTTTCAGGAATAATGCGCTCGGTATACCGAGACTGCCCCTCGAAGAGCACGATCCGGGCATCACCCTGAGCGGGCCTCTCAACCTGCCGCCCGCAATCTTCGGCCCGCTTGCTTACGAGGGGCGCGGGCGCACCTTCTTCTTCGCGGCCTACGAATTCAACACGCTGCTCGATTCGGCCCTCATCAATACGTTTGTGCCCGTCGATCAGAACCCTCGATTTCCGCTGCCCGCGCCGACCAGCCCGGACGCGCGCCAGACCGAGATTTCACCGGAGCCCGACGAGGGCAGAGCGGTCGCGCCCTTCATCGCCGGTTTGAGCACGCCGTCGAGGAACAGTATTTTCACGCTGCGCATCGATCATAAGTTCAACGACCTGCACAACGGCTCGGTGCTCTACCAGATGGGCCGCCTCTCGAACCTGCGTTCCTTCGGCGGCGGCGACCGCCTGGCGGAATCCTTGCAGGCCCAGACGCGCAGTACGGACGCCATCTCCTATTCCGATAACTATGTGTTTTCGCCGCGACTGGTCAATCAGTCGCGCTTCCAGTACTCGCGTTTGACTCCGGCGGTCGAGGCGCGGGGCGACCAGGCCAAGCCCGTCGTGATTATCAGCATAGACGTGCCGTTGACGGCCGCGGGCTCGGATTCGGAGAGCCACACGCTCGTGGCCGGTTCGTCGACGACGGGCTCGACCGACCGCCGCGAAACTCGCTTCCAGTTTCAGGACGCGCTCTCGTTGGTCGCCGGGGCGCACTCTCTGAAATTCGGCGGCGACTTCCAGCGCATCAACTCCACCTTCATAGATCTGTCGGATGTTTCGGGAACCTTCAACTTCGAGAGCGTGAGCGATTTTCTGAACAACGAACCGAGCCGCTTTCGCCAGAACTTTCAGACCGAATCCGTCCAGCGTAATACCTACTACAGCGTCTTCGTGCAGGATGAGTGGCGATTGCTGCCGAACCTGACCGTGAGCTACGGTTTGCGTTACGAGAGAGAGACGATCATCAATGATACGAACAATTTCGGCCCGCGCGTGGCGCTCGCCTACGATCCCTTTCGCTCCGGCAAGACCGTCATACGCCTCGGCGCAGGCATCTTCTACAATCGCGCGCTGCTGAGAACGATAGACGATTTCACACTGGGCCAACAGCAGCGCTTTCTCGATACCAACGAGTTGCGCAACCCCTCGACCGGAAGGGTTTTGACCAACGCGGAGCGTCGCGCATTCATCGCCGCACACCTCAGCTTCCCCGAAGTGCTGACGGCAGACTCGCCGCTCGTCGCCGAGTTCGGAACGCTCAACTCAGAGTTTTCGCGCCGACTGGATCCGGCCATACGTATCCCTGAAAGCTACCAGGCCAACGTCGGTTTTGAGCGTGAGCTGGGCCGGGGGATGGTCTTTGAGGCCAACTATACTTTCAATCGCGGCATACACCTGTGGCGTGAATTTAACGCCAATGCTCCCGTGCTGCCGAGCGGATTCCACGACCTGACGCAGTATCTGCTGTCGCGCGATTTCGCCAACTTCCGAAGCGGCCCAGGCGGTGCGCGCCCGATCTATGACGTTTCGACCGCCGGAGACCTGGTGCGCTTCACGCTCGCGCCGCCCGCCTCCGATACGAACATCGAGCGCATCATAGAGTTCGGTGTTCCCATCTCGGTCATGAATCTCAACAGCGTCAATTCGACGACCGTGCTCAATGCTTCGCTCGATGCGCTGCGCGGACTGAGGCCCGACCCGACGCGCGAGCAGGTCGAGCAGCTCGCCTCCATCGGAAACAGCTTCTATCACGGCCTGACGCTTGAGCTGCGGCGGCGCTTTCAACGCAGCAAGAGCGGTCTGGGCTTTTCGCTGCGCGCCGCCTACACGCTCTCGCGCCTGATCGACGACGGCATCGTAAATACTTCGAGCGCGCTGCGCGTCGCAGACTTTCGCGCCGAGCGCGCTCTCGGTCTCCTTGACCGGCGGCATCGCTTCGTTTTTTCCGGGACGTTCGACATGCCCTGGTGGCTCGGGTCTTTGCGTCTCTCGCCCATAGTTCGCCTGTCCTCGGGCTCGCCCTTCAACATCTCGCTCGGCGGCGACGACCGCAACCTGGATGATGTCGGCAACGACCGGCCCATCTTCAACGGCGACCTCGGATTGCTGCATTTCAGGCATCCCGGCGAGCCCTTGAACCCGGCTCTATTGAGCGCCTTTGCGCTGACGACCATCGGGCGTACGGGCAATCTGCCGCGCAACGCCGGACGCGGGCCGGGCCAATTTCTATTCGACCTCAGCATCACGCGCGAATTTCGTATCGGCAAGGAGATGCGCCTGCGGCCCGTCGTGGAAATAGACAACGTGCTCAATGCGACCGTCTTCAGCTTCGGCTCCGAGTTCATAGGTTTCGACGCCCTGAGCCCGTCGGCGACGCCCGAAGCGCGCCAGAACTTCATCGATAATTTTCTAGTGCCGACGCGGACACTTCGCCCGCGAACTATACGCATCGGCGTTCGCTTCGATTTTTAAGCGGCGGGTGATTTTGAGGGCGGGAAAGCGGGTTGCGAACCGAAGTCGGGAGTTTAAGCTGAGAACTGAGCTTGCCGAATCGATTTTCTGCAAGCTCAGTTCTTATTTGAAGGTATCGTTGCGCCGCCGCGCGCGCGCCGCTGATTTCGAGTGCTCCTCGCCTCTCTCCTTCGCAGGCTCAAAGAGTCTCGCCCGCTGCCTATGCGGCGGCTGCGGCGACACCCTGTGCACGCGGGCGCGCGAACGCTCGATGCGCCTTTTCATCCAATTAATCATGCGACTTCAAATCCTTCCTGCGCGACGGGGAACGTATCCAGGAAAGCTTCGACCACACGCGGGTCAAACTGTTTCCCGCTGTGTTTTTGAAGTTCCGCCGCCGCTTCGTTGTGCTTGAGCGGCTGGCGATAGGGGCGGCGCGCCACCATCGCGTCGTAGGTGTCGGCCACCTGCACTATGCGCGCCATCAGCGGAATGTCTTCGCCGCCGAGTTTGTGCGGATAGCCCTTGCCGTCCCACCTTTCATGGTGATGCTGCGTGCGTATCCGAAGCGCCGCCGGAAGATTGAAATACGAGGCCAGGAGCGCGCCAAAGCTCGGATGCAGGTGGAGTATGAACATCTCCGTCCGCGTCGGCTTGCGCGGGCGATTCAGAACGGCCTCGGGCACCAGTATCTTCCCGACATCATGCAGCACAGCCGTGTAGCACAAGCTTCTCAAACGCTCATCGTCGAAGCCGAACGTGCGACCGACGGTGCGGGAAAGTCTTGAGACTCGAACGCTATGCGAGTAGGTTTCGGGGCGCGCTTTCTTGAAGCGCTTAATCAAGCATTCCGTGCCGTCAGACCTGTAAATATGGCCTAAGGTTTTCAGATTGGCGAGGGCGCGTTGCAGGTAGTTGGCCCAGCTTCCGTTGACCAGTCGTATGGTCGCCGCTCCCGTGCTCTCCAATGCTAATTCGTCGTACATGCTTTGACTCCTCTGGTCAAAAACCAGCCGAATAAACCTTGAAAGTGGGGGTAGAATGCTCTGGCCGAGAAATCCTCACGCAAGCGAGAATAAAACCTGTGTGAGACGCACGCCGCATCTATTCGCAGCTTTCGTGCCACGTCTCACCGGCGATACGGCCGGGCAGGACAGATACAGGAAAAAACGCTGAGCGAAAGCCCCGGCATCCGGCGCTAAATCCTTAAGGGCAAACAGATCAAAGTTTGCCACTAAGAGCTTAAGAGACGGCTTGAACCTTTACGGGGACGCGGGATTTGCCGCTCCGTTGATGCAAAAATCCGCACCGGGTGATGCATGTTTTCTATTTATACGATATGGTATTTGCGCGGCGCAAAACCGCGCACCGAGGCTGGCCACCAGAGCGCCGCTCGCCTTTATGTTAAACTCGCGCGCGCGCTCGTGCGGCCCCCGACCTCCGCCGTAATCTTAGAGCCATACCAAGACCCGTCAGATGAACAACGCTTATAAAAATCAGGATCAGGATGGAGAGATCGAGGCGGCGCTGCTCGACGCCGAGCTGTTCATCAAATACAGAGCGCCGGAGCGGGCCATAGTCAGGCTGCGGAGCGCCCTGGAGCGAAACCCGCGCTCGCTCGTGTTGCGCGAGCGGCTGCGCGAGGTCGCCTCGGCCAGGCATCCGGAGGAAGCTGCGCGGCAATGCCTGGCGCTCGCGAGCCTCTATATCGAGCGTGATGATCTCGATCTGGCGCAGGATCGAATGCTCGAAGCCAAACATCTGGATGCGCGCATCTCGATTGCCTCCGGCCTGGAAGCCATACGGCGCGCGCGCCGTCCGAACGTACCAGCGGCTGAGCCCATCGCGGACGCGCTTCGTCCCGCCGTTACTCTCTCTGGCGACCTCTCCGTTATCAGTATCTTCGACATCTTACAGGTCATAGAAAATTCGCGGCTGACCGGCGCTCTAGACATCACGGCGGACGCCAATGCTGGACGCATCCTCTTCAACGAAGGGCGCATCGTCGGCGCAGAGGTCAGCGGATCGGAAGGCACGGAAGCCTTTCGTCGAATCGTGGAGCTGACGGGCGGGCATTTCGATTTCGAGAGGTCGGCCGTGGAATTTCCCATCACCATTAGCGCGACCAGCAATACCAGCCTCATCCTCGATTCATTACGCGAGGCGGACGAACAGAATCGCGGGTCTTAGAGAATTGTAAAGGGAAAGGCGCGAAGCCCCTTTGACCGTCTAATCTATCAGAACGCAGGCGTGCAGCGCTTCGGCGCGTTCAAAGGCGGCGAGCAGGCGCAGGTATTGCGCGTAATTGCGGCTGCGCGAGTTGAGGCGTTCGCGCTCTCTGTTGGAGATGTCGTTGCGCAGCGTGAGATCCAGAAAATCGTAGTAATCGGCGGTCGCGGCAAAGGGAAACTCTCGCGTGTAGGTGGTCTCGGTGGCGGACTCCGATTTGAAGCCCGCGAGCATATCGAAGAGGTGATCGGTCGTAATGTGCGCGGCTTCGCGCGTGAGCTGGATGGGCAATCGAAGCTCGAAGAATCTTAGTCCCTGCGCGGTCGTCACGCGCCGCAGCTCCTTTGTCCCTTCACCGTCGAACGGCGATTCCGCGTCTACCAGAATACGCAGGAGTCGCGGCTGGTCTTCCGGGTCAATCGTGTCGAGCGCCAGTTGCACGCGGTCTGCCAGGAACTTCTCGAACTGTGCTTCGACGGGGTAGCTGATGCGGCCCAGGCAACCGACCGCTTCACCTTCCGCGCCCTCATGCGGCAGGCTGGCCGGGCAATTCCGGCACAGGCTCGTCTCTACCTGCATGTGCTCGATTTCGGAGCGCGCCTCTTCGATGAAGCGCACTTTATCAGGCGTCGGCGCGAATGGGTCGCCCGTCGTCAGGCGCGTGTGTATATTGCTCAGGCGGCCCCACGCGCGCAGGTGCTCTTCCGTATAGCGCGCGCGCAGGGCGCATGGATATTCGACGGCGAACTCTAAAGACAAGGGCTTCTCTCCGGGCTTTCCAGCCGAGGCGTCCGACATAAAAGTGCGGACGCGAAAGTTTCACGACTCAAATCACTAACATACGAATATGTGATAGATCAAGCGGGGCGCTTGCGGCGTCGGTGCAACAAACGGCGCGCTTCCCGACATCATACATGTCACCCTCCGGTCGCTTCGAGCTTTGACCTCTCGCGCCATCGGTGGAAAAATACTGCGTGCGAAGGTCTTCAAAGACCGAAGACCGGCCCGGCCCCGTTCTGGCGTAAAGGAGCTTTCCAAGACAATGAACCCCCGGCTTCCCCCAGGCCCGAAGCGCAGGATTCCGGGCCTGGACTTCATAGCCTTTCGACGCGATTCCATCGCCTTTATAGAAAGACTGGCGCGCTACGGCGACATCTCTTATTTCAGGATGGGGCCGCAGGACGTCTACTTTCTCAATCATCCGGACTACGTCAAGGATGTGCTGGTCACTCACCAGCAGAATTTCACCAAGGGGCGGGCGCTGCAAAGAGCCAAGCGCCTGCTCGGCGAAGGGCTGCTGACGAGCGAGGGGGATTTTCACCGTCGCCAGAGACGCCTCGCCCAGCCAGCCTTTCATCGCCAGCAGGTCGCCTCTTACGCCTCGATGATGACCACTTGCGCTGAGCAGATGCGAGAGAGTTGGCGCGACCGCGAAACTCTGGACATGTCGCACGAGATGATGCGCCTGACGCTGGCAATCGTCGGCAAGACGCTGTTCGATGCTGATGTCGAAGCCGAGGCGGACGAGATCGGGGATGCGCTAACCGACATTGTCAAGCTCTTTAACGCGATGATGCTGCCCTTCTCGGAGTTGCTGGAAAAACTCCCGCTCCCACAGAAACGTCGCTTTCAAAGAGCGAAGCAGCGATTGGACGCGACCATTTACCGGATGATCGAAGAGAGACGCCTGAGCGGCGAGGATCGCGGCGACCTGCTATCGATGCTGCTTGAGGCGCGCGATGAGGAAGCGGACGACGCTGGCATGACGGACGAACAGGTGCGAGACGAGGCGCTGACGATCTTTCTGGCCGGTCACGAGACGACCGCCAACGCGCTCTCCTGGACTTGGTATCTACTCTCGCAGCACCCGGAGGCCGAAGCCAGGCTTCATGCAGAGATTGACGAGGTTCTCGGCGACGGGCGGCTGCCGACCTTCGAGGATGTGGCGCAGTTGCGCTACACGGAGATGGTGTTCGCCGAATCCATGCGGCTCTATCCTCCGGCGTGGGCCATCGGCCGTCTCTCCATTAACGATTACGAGATCGGCGGCTACACTATGCGTCCCCGGTCGCTCGTCATCATGAGCCCATACGTCATGCAACGCGACCCGCGTTACTTCCCAGACCCGATGAGCTTCGACCCGGAGCGGTGGACTCCGTCGGCGCGCGAATCGAGACCGCAGTTCTCCTATTTCCCGTTCGGCGGCGGAGCGCGCCGCTGCATCGGCGAGGGCTTCGCACGGATGGAGGGAGTCCTGCTCATCGCCACCCTGGCCCAACGCTGGCGCTTTCGTCACGTCCCCACTCACCGGGTCGCGCTGCAACCCGCCATTACGCTGCGGCCCAAAAACGGCATGCTGATGACGTTGGAGAGAAGACCGCCGCGCCTTGCGCCTACGGACGAACATAGGAGCGAGGTGCACGCGCCCGTCGTCGTCTCTTAGAAGATCAAATGTCCGTTTGAAAACTTCCGGTGTGCTAAAGCAGAAGGGAGCGTGCCAGCCCTGCCGGAGTCAGCTCGCTCCTCGTGCTTCAAGCCAAACTCAGCTTTCAATTAGTCCATCAGAAGGTTGTCTCCGACAACCCGCGCCCGTGTGCGGCGTGACCATGTATGGCTCTCTGGCGAGCGAAAAATTGACGGTCGGTCTTTGGGGCCGGGCCCGTCGCAGGGCGCAACTCAAAATCGGGCTGCTGCTTGCTCGGCGGTTCGTTGTGCTGTTAATCTTAAACTCTTTTATATAGAGCACGGGGTGCGCAAGGGAAGAGAGTTTTTGTGTGTGCGTTTGTGAAACGCTCAGAGAGCGCGTCGTGCGGTTTCGACGAGAGGTTAAATTTAATGGCGATCAGTCAAGACTTGCTGGAGATTCTGGCCTGCCCGGCGTGCAAGGCGAAGGTTGAATTGAAAAGCGATGGAAGCGGCCTGAAGTGCGTCGAGTGCCATCGCGTCTATCCGATCCGCGACGATATTCCGGTCATGCTGATTGACGAAGCGACGGTCGAGGATGAAGAGCCTGCGCGAAAATCCTGAGCCCATCCGCCCGTACGCCTTCGCCTCTACGGTGAGCGATGCGCGCGCCGGGGCAGAAGACCCGCAGCCGCTTGGGCCCGCGCGCTGGGACTGGGGTGAGGTGCGGCGCGTGCTCGTCGTGCGGCTGCGCTCGATTGGCGATACGGTACTGGCGACGCCCGCGCTCCACGCACTGCGAAGGTTCGTGCCACACGCGCGCATAGACGTGTTGCTCGAGGATTGGGTTGCGCCCGTGCTCGATGGATTCCCGGACGCGGACACCGTCATCGCCCTTGAGCGCGGAAGCGCCGTCGGGCGTGCGCGCGTCGCGCGCGAGGTTCGCGCCGCGCGCTACGACGTGGCCTTCAATCTGCACGGCGGGACGACGGCGACCCTGCTGACCAGGGCCTCGGGCGCGCGACATCGCGTCGGCTACGCCGATTACCAGTACAGCCGTCTGCATAATCACGCCGCGCCGTCTCCCCTGGAATTGTGGGGAAGTGCGAATCTGCATTCGGTCGAGCAGCAGTTGGCGCTTCTGGGTTGGACGGGCGTACCCGTCAGCGACCGCCCGCCGACGCATCTCGCCATAACGGAGGCGGCTGCCGCCAGCATCGAAGCGAAACTTCGCGCCCAGGGTCTCGACCGGTCAATACCCCTGGCGCTCCTTCATCCGGCTGCCGCCTTCGAGACGAAGCAGTGGGCCACCTCGCATTTTGCGCGCGTGGCCGAATATCTGCACGGGCGCAAGCTCTATTGTGTGGCCGTCGCCGCGCCAAGCGAGGCGGGGGTCGTCGCCGAACTCCTCAGAGCGTCCGCCGCGCCCATAAAAGCTTTCACAGACCTATCGTTGCCGGAGGTGACGGCGCTTGCGGCGCGCTCGCGTCTCTTCGTGGGTAATGACAGCGGCATTGCGCACATCGCCGCCGCCGTTCGCACTCCGTCGGTCGTCGTCTTCGGGTCTTCAAATATTACGCACTGGCGGCCCTGGGCGAGCGCGCCCGCCGCGACTGTGCGCGAAGAGCTGCCCTGTCAGCCGTGCCCCGGCTACACTTGCGCGGAGTTCGACCATCCCGAATGTATTCGCCGCGTATCGGTCGAGCGCGTCACGGCAGCCGTCGAACGCCTGCTCGAAGAAAGCAATGAGCCGCGAGCCGTGGGCCCATTCCCGACTGAACGTGCGGGCCTTTGAACCCCTTTTACTCGAAACCGCCCGGCCGTCGTTTGTCGCCGAGAGCCTGTTTATGAATCAACTGAGCGAGGATCGCGCCCTTGAGACCGTGCGACGGATGAAGGATGTATCGGTCGTCGTGCTCGGCGACGTGATGCTGGACGAGTTTGTGTGGGGCGACGTGACGCGCATCTCGCCAGAGGCTCCCGTGCCCGTGGTGGATATACGCCGCGAGTCGGCGCACCTGGGCGGGGCGGCCAACGTGCTGGCGAATCTGGTCGCGCTCGGCGCGCGAGGAATGGTCGCCGGGGTGGTCGGAGACGACAGCGCGGGCAAGCGCCTGCGCGCCGAGCTGCGCGAGGCGAGCGCCACCCAGGAAGCGGATGAGCTGATCGTGACGGACGAGAAGCGCCCCTCGACTGTGAAGACGCGCATCATCGCGCACAACCAGTTGGTCGTCCGCGCAGACCGCGAGCGGCGCACGCCCGTCGATGCTCAAACGGAAGACCGCATCATCAAGGTCTTGCGGCGGGCCATCATGGAGGCGAGCGCTTTCGTCGTCTCCGATTATGAGAAGGGCGCTGTGACGCCGCGCATTCTGAATGAAATCCTGCCGCTCGCTTACGGGCGCGGCATTCCCGTGCTGGTTGACCCGAAGATACGCAACTTCGACGCCTACAGACCGGCGACGCTCGTGACGCCGAATCATCACGAAGCCCTGCGCCTGACGGGCACGGACGAGGATACGGACGAAGGATTGAGGCGCGCCGCCGAGTTGATACGCGCGCGCCTCAATTGTGACGCCGTCCTGATTACGCGCGGCGAGCGCGGCATGATGCTCCTGGAGGGCGCGCGTCCGCCCGTTTATGTCGAGACGGCGGCGCGCGAAGTCTACGACGTGACGGGCGCGGGCGATACTGTGATTGCGACTTTGGCCGCATCGCTCGCCGCCGGGGCGTCCATGATCGAAGCAGCCATGCTCGCCAACATGGCCGCCGGAATCGTCGTCGGCAAAGTCGGCACGGCCACCGCCAGTTCGGATGAGTTGATGAGTTCGATCCGTCGCAGCCAGTAGAGCGACTGGCCCAATCTACTTCGAGAGAGACGCTATTCGGATGAAGACGAGTTACCCCCGGCTCGCCCTTGCATGCGCGCTTCTGTTCGTCGCCCTGTCGGCTTCGTGCCGCAGGGAGGCCGGACGCGAAGTCCTGAGGATAAGGATCAGGCACGACCTGACGCATCTGGCGGTCGGGAACACGGCACAGCTTACGGCTTTTCAGGAGTATCGAGGACGGACGGGCGAGAGCGGCGTAGCGAGCGCCGGGCCTCGTGTTGTGCGCGATGTCCTGCACGAGAGGGTCGCGGCCCTTTGGAGCGTCTCCGATCCGGCGCTTGCCTCAATCGGCGAGGGCGGAGTAATCACTGCGCTTAAGCCCGGACGGGTGACGATCAGGAGCGTCTGGGAAAACCGTGAGGCTTCGACAACCGTGGAGCTTGTCGGCGGGCTTCGACCCGCACGATTGCCGCAGATAGAGCTTCGCGGCGCGGCGTGCCAGCCGCAGTCGATTGAGCTTCGGCTCGATGATAAAAGGGGCCTCGGTTTTCATCTGAGCTTTGACGAGGGCGACTGTCAGGATGTGGCTTTGGAGACGCGCGCGCCCGACGCGCCGCTTCCGTGGGAGCTTCCATTCAACGGCGGGACGCTGCGCGTCCTGAGCGCGCGCGGCCATGTCGCGAGCGGCGTGACGCGACTCGAAGGCGGGGGCGAGGTCTGGTTCACTCTTTGGTCGGAGGGTGCGGGAGCCTTCCCCGTATCGCTCGCGGGCAAGACAGTTCTGCTCGTCGGCGATTCGATGGCCGAAGGCTTGCGGCCCTCTCTGCAACGAAGGGTGGAAGCTGCGGGCGGTAGATTCTTCGTAGACCCCTGGCAAGGCTCTACGATCATCGGATGGGAGGGCACGGGCCGCCTCAAGCAGATGCTTGAGCGTTACAGGCCCGACACGGTTTTCATCGCGCTCGGCTCCAACGAGCTACAGACGCGCAAGCCCGAAGGACGCGCGCCGCTCATCAAGCGAATGGTTTTGGAGATAGGCGCGCGGCCCGCCTACTGGATTGGCCCGCCGAGCTGGAAACCCGATAAGGGGCTGCTCGGCGTCATCGAGGAGAATTTTCAGCCGGGCCATTTTTACAACGCCAGCAATCTACAGGTGGAGCGCCAGCGCGACGGCAAGCATCCAACTCTGGAAGGCTTCGCGCAGTGGGCGGAGCTTGTCTGGGACTGGTTTACACTGATAAGCAAGGACGAGATTAATGATACGGCTTCTTAATGGCTTTCGCTCAACCCTTCCGCCCTTCGCCTTCCGTACTGTTTTTAAAGGTCGTCTCCAGCATTTAATAAGCCTGCTCCTCTTCATAGCGGTGGGCTGCGGTGCGACGCTCACGCCTCTCAGGGCACAGCAGGAGCAGCCGCACCAGCGCGAGCGAAGGGTCAACCCGCCGCCGCCCGTCACCACCACCACCGGCACGCCTCAGACCCCGACCGCTGCGCAGACTACAACCGTAACGACAGCCGGAGCGCCGAGGACGATTGAGGAGCTGCGCGCGCGTATACTTGAGGTGCTCAGACGCCCGGAACTCGCGCCCGCGCAGGTGGCCGTCAAGGTCGCGTCGCTTGATACGGGGCGCACTTTGTTTGAAGAGAACGCGGGCAAGCTGCTCGTGCCCGCATCGAACATGAAGCTTTACACGGTGGCGGCGGCGCTTGACCGCCTCTCGCCCGAGTTTCGTTTCAAGACCTCTGTGTATGCGGTCGCCCGGCCCGACGCTGGCGGAACGGTGCGCGGCGATCTAATCATCTACGGGCGCGGCGACCCGACATTCGCCGCGAGCCTGAACGGCGGCGATTACTTCAAAGCGATCAACGCGCTTGCCGAGCGCATCGCCGCCACCGGGCTCAAGCGCGTCGAGGGCGATCTGGTCGCCGACGAAACCTATTTTACGGGCGCGCCGCAGGGCTTCGGCTGGGAGTGGAGCGATCTGACCTGGTACAGCGGCGCCGAGGTGAGCGCCCTTTCGGTCAACGACAATGCGCTCGACCTGATCGTAAAGCCGGGCTCGAGCTTGGGCGCGCCCTGCACGATCACGACCGGCCCGCCGACGCCGCTCGTAACGATCAGGAACCAGACGACGACGACAGCGCGCGGCACACGAAGAGAGCTGAGCGTTTATCGCGGGCTCGGCGAGAATGTGATAGAGGTCGGCGGCAGTCTGCCCGTGGACGACCCGGGCTGGACGGCGGGCGTCGCCGTCTCGCGCCCGGCGCTCATCTTCGTCTATATGCTGCGCGCGTCGCTCGCCGAGCGCGGAGTCAACATCACGGGCCGCTCCAGGAACGTTGACGCGCATACGCGCTCCGCCGCTCGCGCGCCGCTTGAAACTACGTCGCTCGTTGAGATTGCGAAAGTAGAATCAGAGCCCCTGAGCATGATCGCCGGTCAGACGCTCAAGCCGAGCCAGAATCTTTATACGGAGCTGATCCTGCGCGCGCTCGGCAAAGCGACGGCCACGGATGCGAAGCTTTCCAGCGAAGAGGCCGGGATCGAAACCATCAGGGCTTTTCTCAGGGAGGCCGGGGTTGATGCGGGCGAGGCGGTTTTCACGGACGGCTCGGGGCTTTCGCGGCGTGATCTGGTGACGGCCAGTGCGACGCTGCGGCTGCTCACCTATATGAGCCGCCATCGTTATGCGAACGCCTTTCGCGAGGCGCTGCCCATCGCTGGCGTCGAGGGCACTTTGAAGAATCGCATGAAGGGGACTCCGGCGGCCGGTAACGTGCGCGCCAAGACGGGCACGCTCTCGGCCGTCTCCTCGCTCTCCGGCTATGTGACGAGCGCGGCGGGCGAGCGACTGGTCTTTTCCATCATGCTCAATAATTATCCGGAGGGCCCCATCGCCCATCGCCAACACATAGACGACATCGCCGTACTGTTGGCGTCATTCGCCGGGAAATCTTAAACCGACGGCGCGCGAGCGGAGAGTCAGGTTTCATATCATCGCCCGTCATTGACTGCTCACTGACAAGATGCGCTTTATAAAGTTTCAAGGCTTCGGCAATGACTACATCATCTTCGAGGCGGGCGAGGTGGCCGCCGTCGAGCGCTTTGACGAGTTTGTGCGCGCCATCTGTGATCGTCATTACGGCGCGGGCGCGGACGGCATCGTTACGCTCAGCAGGGCCGAACGGGCAGCGGGGGCGGATTTCGTCGCCCACATCTTCAACGCGGACGGAAGCGAGGCCGGTCTATCCGGCAACGGCACGCGCTGCGCCGCCGCATATCTACATTACACGGGGCTCTGGTCGCGCGCGGAGCTGCGCCTGCAAACGCAAACGGGCGTCAAGCTCTATAGCCTGCGCGAGCGTACGGGTGACGGGCATTACTGGTTCGATTCGGAGCTGGGCCAACCGCGCTTCGACAGCGCTTCGATACCCATGCTGACGGACACGCTCATGGAGCGCGTCGTCTCGTACCCGCTCGTCGCGGGCGGCGAGACCTGGCCCATCACGGCGCTGAGCATAGGCAATCCGCACTGCCTGATCTTCGTCAACGATTTCGAGGCCGTCGATTGGCGACGAGCAGGCGGCATGATCGAATCTCACCCGCGCTTCCCGGAAAGAATCAACGTCACGTTCATACGCGTGCTGGATCGCGACAATATAGAAATCCGTATCTGGGAGCGCGGCGTCGGCGAAACGCTCTCGTCCGGCACTTGTTCGTGCGCGGCGGCGATTGCTTCAATCGTTAACGGCAAAACGGAGCGGCGAGTGCACGTCGCGACGCCGGGCGGGCGAATCCAGGTCGTGTGGCGCGAAGACGGCGAGGTCGTCCTGACGGGCCGCGCCGACATCGCTTACAGCGGCCAGTGGCTGGGCAGCCAAAGCGCCCGGTGATAATGAGTGAAACCGGAAGGCCCCAGTTGCGACGACGATGCGAATAGAGCGAGGATGCATCTCTCCTTAATAGTTGAATCGTGAAACCCGGACTTGATCTCAAAAGATGGGCTTGACATGGCCCGCGCCTAGCAAGTAGATTCGCTGCGCGTCGAATCTTCCGCTGGCGAAAGCTCAAAATCTTGCCAGCCTCACAAATTCAACCGCCTTCAAGAAAGGAAACTCAATGCTGAAAAATAGAGTCTTAGCAATACTTCTCTTTCTTTCGCTTACCGGTCTGGTATTCGCCGGTGCGAGAAATATCCTCAATAAAAACGTGAACGCGAATGCGCAGGAGTCTGAGCAACAGGAAGAGCCGCTCCCCGGCGGAACCTGGAAGGTCGGGACGGTATCCGATAACAATCAGGTGAATGACCCCTCTGTTCCGGCTGAGATAACCACCACTACCACGTCCATTAACAAAGGGAAAAATAGTGGATTTGAAGAGTTGGTCTTACTTAACCGCACTCCTAAGGCCATCAAGGCGTTCAAGCTCAGCTACGTCGTAACTGCTCGGGAAGATTCGACGACCGTGTTGACGCGTGGAGCGCTTGAGGTGATTTCCAGGAAGCCCTCGGAAAAGCAAAGGATTCCCGGAAATCAACGGAGAATATTCAGGGTCTTGAATGGCAAGCCGGGCCGGATATTAAAGCCGCTCGCTAAAGAAGGGAAACTTTCAGGGGCTTTCATCGTGACGATCAGAATAAGCGAAGTCACATTTGAAGACGGTTCGACGTGGAGCGATCCGGGGTTCGTTAGTTTACGCAAGACTCCAAAGCTGGATAGTGATGTCATCTGGCTCAAGGCGTCATTCCGTTCCCCGCCTGTAGCCGCAGATGCCTGTCCTCACACGCTGTGCCAGCTTGAGGTTGTTAATGGTCAGGTGACAGGGACCTACGTTTGCGAGCCTTATTTTAATAATGATACCTTCTGCGATTTTTTTGTTAGCGGCAACTGCAATAATCATAATTGTGTGAACGGACAGGTACCTGACAACGACGGCGACCTGTATCCGGCAACCGAAGACTGTAACGATAACGTTTTTGCCATCAATCCAAGCGCTGCTGAAAATTGTAGTGATGGGGTTGACAACGACTGTGATGGTTTGACGGACAGTGCTGATACGGAAGAATGTTCGTGCAATGGCGGCGAGTTTGTCGCTTGTCCTAACGGCGGCGTGCGAACCCCTTTTCCGGGATGCCGGTGTCAGAGTCCAAATTCGCCAGTCCTCATAGACGTGGCAGGTAATGGTTTTAATTTGACGGATAGTAACGGCGGCGTCCAATTCGACCTGGACACGGATGGGACGAATGAAAGACTAGCGTGGACGACTGCTGATTCGGATGATGCGTGGCTCGCTCTTGATCGCGACAACAACGGCGCGATAGACAACGGTCGAGAGTTGTTCGGCAACCTTACGGCGCAGCCTCAGTCAGATACGCCTAACGGCTTTCTCGCCCTGGCCGAGTTCGACAAGACGGAGAACGGCGGCAATGGCGACGGCGTGATTGATAAGAGAGATCTAATCTTCGCTTCGCTTCGTCTCTGGAAGGACGCAAATCATAACGGCTTCTCGGAATCGGGTGAGCTTCACAGTTTAAGCTCGCTGGATGTGGTGAGGCTGCACCTTGATTTCAAAGAGTCGAAGCAGACGGATCAGCAGGGCAATCAGTTCAGGTATCGGGCCAAGATTGACTATGCGAAAGGTGCGAAGGCGGGACGCTGGGCATGGGATGTCTTTTTGGTTCAGTAGATGGGAAGGCCGAAAGCTTAAGGTCAGAGAAAGTCGGGAGATGGCTCAATGTCCATCTCCCGACTTTCTTTGGAGGGGCGGGCCTTAGACGAAAATTAACGCCGACAGTGCCCGCCGCTGCGCCGAGGCCGCTTTAATCGGTCAGCTTGTTGGCCCTGATCTGTTCGAGGACGGCCTTGCGGAGCAGGTCTGGCGGCAGGAGCCCCTGCGCCAGTATGAAGTCGTGATATTTCTGCTGGTCGAACTGCTTGCCCATGAGCTTCTGTGCCTCGGCGCGCAGCTCCATCAACCTCGTATAGCCGTAGAAGTATGAGGTCGCCTGACCGGGCGTGCGAAAGGTATAGCGCTCGACCTCCTGGTTGGCCATCGCATCCGACAGCACCACGTCTTCCTTGAGCACGCGCAGCGCCTCTTCCGGCGTGACCTTGCCCATCTGTAGCTCCGGGTCTAAGAAGGCGCGCGCGGCGCGCATCATGCGATGCTGGAGCGAGATCAGTTGGCCGTCGAGCGGCATGTACGGCTTCAGGATCGCTTCCGCGTAGAGTCCCCAGCCCTCCACGTTCGTCGAGTTGAAGGCGAAGATGGCGCGCGCCGACGAGACGCCCTTCTCGATGATGGAGGCGAACTGCAATTCGTGGCCGGGCCGCGCCTCGTGTGCCGAGAGCGTCCAGGAAGAGGCCGCGAAGGTGAAGTCGTCGAACTGCTGCAACTCCGCTCCGGGCTTATTGCTCGGGACGCGCAAGGGCAGAACGAACTCGCCGATCTCGCCCGTATTGCCCAGAAGGCGCGGCGGGCGCATGTTGGGCGCAGGAACGGCGGCGCTCTCCGCTTCGCTCGCCAGACGGATACGAACGGGGCGCGCGGGCAGCGTGACGAGGTGCTCGCGCCGTATGATCTCTTCGATCTCCTTGATGCGCTTCTCGTAGAAGGGCAGGATGGTCTCGCCTACAAGCTGATCTTTCTTGAGCGCGCGTATCACTTCGCGATAGTCTGTCGCCGTGATGCCCTTTTCACGAGCGACGCGCGGCGCAAGCTCCTGCATCTCCTTCTGAAGCTCGTTGAAGGCGGCGTGCGCTTTGGCCGCGAGCTGCGCCGGTGGAATATCGACGCCGTACTGCTCAAGCGCGTAGGCATACTCCTCGGCGGGCAGTCGAAAGTCCGTGCGCGCCTTCGGCATGATCTCCTTGCGCACGAACTCGTTGTAGGCGGCGAGCTGTTCCTTGAGCCTGGCGTAGGCTTCCTGGTATCCCTCTACCTTATATTTGTCGAAAAGCTGGCCGATGCCGTTGATGAAGAAGTCGGCGTTTGCGAGGTCTTTCTCGACCTGCGCTTTGGGTGGGCCGATGAGGCCGGGCTTCGAGAGCCGCTCGCGCGTGCGCGCTTCGGCCAGAGCGGTCAGCGGCTCATAACCCGTCTCCATTCCCGCGTAGCGGCGCAGGCGAACGAGCGCAGCCTTGCGCCGCTCGGCCGGAACCTGATCGTCAAGCAGCCCGCGCATGCCGAAGAAGAAGAGCCGGGACATGTTGAAATATGGAATCTCGTACTTGTCGTTAAGCTCGTTGCCGCGAATGTTGTCTTCCGCAGACTTGATGAGAATCTCCAGATCCTGACGCACGAGCGGGTCTTTCTCCGTGGCGAGCCGTCCCTTCAGAACCTGTATGGCCTCGCGCGTCGCCTGAATGGCGCGCTCGTTGATCTTCGGCTTGAGGTCTATGATCTGCTCGTCGTAGCCGTTGACGCCGAGCTGGGCCGCGCCCTCCGGGCCGAAGCGGGCGAGGACGGCCAGAAGCACCTGCGTATTCTCGTTGCTGCGCACGACCCAGGCCGGAAGCTGGGCGGTCGGCGTCGCCGTGCCTGATACCTGCGACGATTCGCCGTCGGCGAAGTGTGCGCCTGTGGTGCTGAGGGAAAGCGGCAGGGCCGTCACAAACGACAGCGCAAGCCCCAGTACGAAAAACTTTCTTGCAAGCATTGAGGGGGTTCTCCTTCAAATAGATGTGTTCTGTAGTCTTCTACGGCCGGGGCAGCCCTTTAGTTTCGCTTGAAAGGGCTTGAGCTGAAGGCGCGTGCACGCCCCGAAGGCTTCCGTCTCGCGGCTGGACACTTCCGTACCCTGTGTGATAGTTTCCTTTCCCGTAATTGGAATTAATAGAACAAGCGGACAACGATGTTCGCTTGTTTTTCTTTTTGTTCAGCTCTTTCAGCGCACCGCATCAAGGATGCAAGCCCCCAACTCCGGCTGCCGTCGCCAGCGACTCCTACGGCCCGGAGGTCGAGTCATGGGAAAGAACGGACTCGCGCGGCGCGCCGCTGAAAGGTTTACGACAACCACCTCGGACAGGAGACCCGATTAAATGAAAATGTTCTTTGGCGGAAGCGCCGCCTTTGCCGCCACGCTTCTCTCATCATCCCTTCTTTTTTACGCCAAACCCTTATTCGCAGAAGGCTACGGTTCACGGCAACCCGCCTCCATCAAGCAAGAGAAGAAAGATCAGACGGAGGAAGTTCCAGCCATTACGGCTGAGGTGGACGCGCGCGAAACGCGCCCGGCCTCGGAAGACTCAGAGGCGGCCATAGCCGCACCTTCAAGTGTTCCGAGTCCGCCCACCGCCGCTACGGCGACGACGACGGCGGGCGAAGCGCCTTCTAAAACTATATTGCCGGAGCGGAGCATCGAAGTTCCCGATTCTCTTCCGGCGGAGGCGATCACCGCGCCGCAGCTTTACGTCGCCACCGCTTACAGTCTGCCCGGCAGAACCGCCAGCGGCATGCGCGTCGCCAAGGGCGTCATCGCCGCAGACCCGCGCGTTCTGCCCTTGGGAACGCGCGTGCGCCTCGACGCGGGCCCATACAGCGGCGAGTACGTCGTCGCCGACACGGGCTCAGCCGTCAGGGGCCGCAAGATAGATGTCTGGGTTCCGAGCTACCGTGAAGCCTGCCGTTTCGGTCGCCGCCAGATCAAGCTCAGCGTCTTGAGCTACGGTGGCCGCCGGGCCAGAGCAGCAACGACGACGACGGCGGCGCGCGCCAGAAGGCGCTCGAAGTAGAGAAGACGAAAGTAAAAAAGGGTAAAAGGAAAGAGTCAGGCCGCAGACCACTTTTGATTGAGGATGAAAGTGCTGCTGTCCTGACTTTTGCCTTTTACTCTTTTTACTTTTAAGATTCCATGCGATGAGTAAAAAGAGAACGAATGATATTCCGGAGCCTCGGCCGCTGGTCGAAGTCAGGCGCGGCTCGATCACGGAATCGCGTCATCGCGGCCACATCGCGGCCGTCGATACCGAAGGCCAGATCGTCGCGCACCTGGGCGTGCCGGGCGTGCTGACATACATGCGCTCGTCCGCCAAGCCCTTCCAATCGCTGCCGCTCGTCGCGTCCGGCGCGGCCGACCGCTTCGGCTTTACGACGCAGGAAATAGCCATCGCCTGCGCCTCGCACAACGGCGAGCCGATTCATACGGAGACGGTGGCCGCGATGCTCCGCAAGATCGGGATGCCCGAGAGCGCTCTCAAATGCGGCGTGCATGAGCCCTTCAGCGCTGAGGAGGCGGCGCGCCTGCGCGAGCGCGGCGAGAAGCCTGGCGTCCTGCACAATAACTGTTCGGGCAAACACGCTGGAATGCTCGCGCTGGCGCTTCACCTCGGAGCGCCCACCGATACCTACGATCAACCCGATAATCCCGTGCAGTTGATGATCGCGCGCACCATAGAGCTATTCTCCGACGTGCCTCTGGAAGACATAGCCGTGGGCGTGGACGGATGCGGCGCGCCCGTCTTCGGTGTGACGGTGCGCGCCATGGCTCTGATGTATGCGCGCTTCGTACAGCCGCCGGAGGATTGGCCCAACGAGACGCGCAAGGCGGCGGAGCGAATCGTCTCCGCCATGATCTCGCACCCGGAGATAATCGGCGGGCGCGAGGAGCGTCTCGATACAGTATTGATGCGCGCCACGCGCGGGCGCGTCGTCTCGAAGGTCGGCGCTGAAGGCGTCTATACGGCGGGCGTGCTGCCCTCGGAGAGGTGGCCGCGCGGGCTGGGCCTGGCCTTCAAGATAGAGGACGGCGAAGACCGACGCGCCCGCCCGACCGTGGTGATCGAAGCACTGCGTCAGCTCGGCGTGCTGGAAGGCGCGGCGCTCGACGAGCTTGCGCCCTACGAGAGTTTCACGATACGCAATCACAGGGGCGACGCGGTCGGCGAAGTGCGCGCCAATTTCGAGCTGGAGCTATCCTGAGGGCCCGCCCCCTGACGGAGATCGAAAAAAAAGCGATGTCGAATCCCAACTCGAACAGAGCAGCAACGGGGGCCGAACGCGCCGCGCCGCAGCAAAACTCGCCCGTGCTCAAGCGCGACCGCGAAGGGCAGCTCGATCTCAACTCGGTGGCCGACGTAATCCAGTGGTTCCTGGACTACGACCAGCGCGTTGCCGTGATCCGCCATCCGAAGGTCGAAGAGCTTTTCCAGTGGAAACAGGAGCGGAGCCGAAGCGAGGGCGAGCGGGTCTTCGCCTTCAATCGCGCCGAAGACCGCCTCGCCATCGGAATCATGCAGGCGCTCGCCGTACACGCGAGCGCGCCAGCCCTTCACGACTGGATCGGCCAGCTCTTGAATGCGCTTGACGAGGCGTCGAAAGAGAACGAACAGCTTGCCGCCGCGTATCGGCTTGAGCTGGACGGCGCGGCTTCTACTGTGAAGGAGGCGGCGAAGATTCCGACCTCGCGCGGGCGCATAGACTTTCTCACCTCCTGCTGGCTTGAGGTGCTATGCACCGCCGAAATACGTGTGCTCGGCTGGTTCTACCAGGAGCTTTACGGTCATCCCTACTCTCCCGGGTAGAGAGACGGCGACGAGCGCCGCACAGCCCGAGCGGGCGCGACCATTTCGATAGAGAGTCAGTAGGCGGGGATCATCATGACAGTCAGGAGATGAGGTCGAGTTTTCCGCCCTTTGCTCAAGTCCACGGCGGGCCCATCAGGAATCCCCGTTCGCTTGGCGCTCGCCCGTCTTACTCTTCCAGGCCGTGTGTGCCTCGATGGTCGAATCCCTGATGTCGCGCTCCGCTCCCCTCAACTGCGCGCGGTCGTCCATGTTCGCCTGCTCCTCAAAGCGGTCGTAGGCGGCGTGGCTCGTCGGAGGCACGCCTTCGAGCATGCGCGCCGCGATGATGCCGCCCCAGACGGCCAGAAAGCCGACGATGAAACTCAGCGCCACGTTCAGAAAAGCCCTCGTAAAATCTCTCTCCTCGACGAGTCGCGCCGTCTCGTACTCGAAGGTCGAGAAGGTCGTGTACGCGCCTATGAAGCCGACGGCGACGGCCAGGCGCAGATGCGGGCCGATGGGGAAACGCTCCGTCACCAGCGTGAGAAAGAAGCCGATGATGAACGAGCCGCTGATATTGATGACGAAGGTGGCCGTCGGAAAGGGCGCGCCCGCGCGCGCCAGCACCGAGCCGCCCAGGTAAAAACGCAGCATCGCGCCGAAAGCGCCGCCCACGGCGACGGCCAGGTATCTGGTTAAAGAGTCCATTCCTTCTCCCTAAAAGCCGGATTCTCGTACGAAGCTCATAAAAACCCGTTTACGCCGGGGCAGAGAGCGCGAGAGAGCGCGCGCCCCGCTCCCCTTTTGCATTTCTGAACGCTTATTCCGTAACATGATAAGACGAACGCCCCGAAACCCTTTCAATCACAAATTGAAACTTACGACAGGATGCCGACAGATGAAAAGCGCGCTGACGATCATATTATTGATAAGCCTATGCGTGGGCTCTTTCGCGCAGTCCGCGCCCCGCGCGACTTCTTCCCGTGCCGATTTGCCGCCCGGCTACTGGCCCGCGGATAAAAGTGGGCCCATCATTGCCAAGACGCAAACGCTTCGCCTCGCGCCAGACCTCGCACACCTGAGCCGGGGCGAGCGCGCGGCGGTCGAAAAGCTGCTTGAAGCAGGCAGGATTTTTCAGGACATTTACGAGGAACAGCGCCACCCTGAGGCGCTTTCGGCGCGGCGCAATCTGGAACAGCTACACAAGCGGGGGGGCGCGCCCGCCGCCACCGAAAACCTGCTCATGCTTTACCGTTTGAACCAGGGGCCGATTGCCACGACGCTCGAAAACAGCCGCGAGCCGTTCCTGCCCGTGGAACCGACGCAGTCCGGAAAAAACGTCTACCCGTGGGGCGTCTCCAAAGAAGAGATAGAGGCTTTTCTGGCGGCGCACCCGGAAGAGCGCGAATCCATCCTGGACATTCGGACGGTCGTTCGCCGTACGACTACCGAGAATCTACAGCGCGATCTTTCCAAGCTGCGGCAACATGCCGTGCTCGACACTCTGCACCCCGGCCTCGGGCCCAAGCTTGAAGGGCTCATCGCGCGACGCGACGCGAAGGGCTTCTACGCGGTGCCTTACTCGGTCGCCTACGCCGACCAGTTGATCCGCGCCCACGCATTGCTCAACGAGGCGGCGGCCGCGCTCCAAAAAGATGACGAGGAATTTGCACGCTACCTGCGCAACCGTAGTCGTGATCTGCTCTCGGATGATTACGAGTCGGGCGATGCCGCCTGGGTGACGGGGCGCTTCAAGAATCTCAACGCCCAGATAGGCTCATATGAGACCTATGACGACGAGCTTTTCGGCGTCAAAACCTTCTTCGCCTTCAGTCTTTTGAGCTTGCGGCGGCAGGAAACCGAAGAGCTGCGCAAGGCCATGAGAGGGTTGCAAGCCCTGGAAGATTCGCTCCCCTACGAGCACCACAAGAAGGTCAAAGAAGATATTCCGGTCGGCGTCTATGATGTGATCGCAGACTTTGCACAGGCGCGCGGCACAAACACGGCGACGATTCTCCCGAACGAGAGCTATCTTGCGCGCCGCTACGGTCGCACGATCCTCCTGCGCTCGAACATCATGCGCCATCCGGATATATTCGAGGGCACGTCACGCGGCTGGAAGGCGGCGGTCGCCAACCCCCACGGCGACGAGCTGACCTCGGGCGGCTCTTTTTATCGCACGCTCTGGCACGAGGTGGGGCACTATCTCGGCGTCGATCTGACCAAAGACGGGCGCGACCTTGATGCGGCTTTGATGGAAGATTCCAGCCTGCTGGAAGAGATGAAGGCCGATCTGGTCTCCTTATTCGTCGCCGAAGCGCTGCGCAAGCAGGGCTACTACACCGACGACCAACTCCGCGCGCTCTACGCCAGCGGCATCAACCGCGTGCTTCAGAACAACAAGCCGCGACGCGACCAGCCCTACAATACCATGCAGCTCATGCAGTGGAATTTCTTTCTTGAGAACGGAGTTCTGAGCTTCGACCGGCAAACCGGCAAACTGGACATCCACTACGAGAAGTATCACGAGACGGTCGGCAAGCTTCTGGCGAAGGTTCTGGAAGTGCAGTATGAGGGTGATAAGGCGAACGCAGACAGATTTATAGACCAGTACACGACGTGGGACGAGAGCTTGCACGGAGCGGTGGCGCGGAGCATCCGCGACCAGCAGGGCTATCGCTTCCGGCTCGTCAGGTATAGCGCGCTCGGCGAGTGAGCGGCGCGCAAACCCCTTTGCGATGCAAGCGCGTCGGCCAAGTCACGCGTGCTGGTAAAAACAGGAGCCCTGCTATAGAATCAGCACCAATCAAGGCGTCGAGGCTGAATGTCTCGCGCTAGAGACCGGCGAGGGGTGAGGACTCGCCGGTCTCGCTTTTTTCTATCCCGAAATTTAGACGCCACATGCTCGGGGTAAACCGTTTGCGCGCCGTCGTGTTGCTCGTCCGCTTTCAAACAAATCTATTCGTCAGGGTGGCGTGAAAATATCGCCAGAACTGTTTACTATTATCCTGAACGGTCTGAAGCGGCGGCGAGCGGTTTTCGGCAAAGCGAAGGCCGATGCGGATCGCCTCGAAAAAAAGGGAGGTCGAGTATGACGACGGCTAAAAAGCGCGCAGGTAAAAGAGAGGGTAAATCGGGGCGCGGCAAACAGTCTCCGCCGAGCAGCGCCCCGAGCGAGCAGCGGCGCAAAACGAACGCTCGCGGAAAACCGGGATCGTCGCAATCGGCCATACCAAAGATTGGAAAAAGCGATGTCGGGACGCGCAGGAGCGGCGGCGGCGGCCAGTTGCACTGAATTATCAAGGACGAGAAATTGTGACGGCACGAAACCCGCCGCTTGCTTGCGACCGGTCGGAGATAGAATCTATTGGAGGAAGCGATGGCGAATAAGAGTCGTAATAAGGTCAACCAGCCGCCCACCGGAGAGGGCAAGAAACAGAGCCCGCGTTCGGGTCAGGCTAATAAACTGGACAAGCGCTCGGAGGTGGCCCAGGCGCAGCACAACAGACCCGACCTCAATATAGGGTCAGACGCAGACGAGGCCGATTCGACTTCGGAGTTGGCCGAGGAAAAGCGCAATCCCAGGCGAACCAAAGCGGGACGCTAGGCCCAAAAGATAGTGGCCCGAGGGATGGGCCAATTCGCAAGCGGCCACCACTTCTTTTATGAACGATCCCTTACGGGGCACGCTCGAATCTAACGAGAGAGCCGCGTTATGAAAATGGCTCGTGTGAAATGGCTCATCGCGCTCGGCGGTGTTGTTTTGATGCCTGGCACTTTACTCTTCGGCCTGCTGGCCTCCTTCTGGGAGGCTCAGCCTGTCTCCGAAAGGGAAACCTTCCGGCATGAGTCGCGCCGTCCGCTCATCATAGCGCATCGCGGCGGGGCGGGCCTGTGGCCTGAGAATACCCTCTATGCTTTTACACGTGCGCGCGACCTGGGCGTGGACGTGCTTGAGATGGATGCTCAAGTCACAGCCGACGGCGTGCTCGTAGTCATGCATGACAGCACGCTTGATCGAACGACGGACGGCAGCGGCCCAGTCAATATGCTGACCCTGGCCCAGTTGAAAAAGCTGGACGCGGCACATCACTGGTCGCCCGGCGGACGCACCGATTTTCCCCTGCGCGGGCGCGGCATCACCGTGCCGACCTTGCAGGAGGTCTTCAAAGCCTTTCCCGAGCTGCGCTTCAATATAGAGCCCAAGCAGGCGCAGCCCTCTATGGTCAAACCCCTTTGCCGTTTGATTCGTGAAAGCGGGATGACGAAAAGGGTGATGGTCGGGTCGTTCAGCGCACAGGTGCTGGCTGAGTTCCGCGAGGAATGTGCCGAAGTCGCCACCTCAGCCAGCCCGGCCGAGGTGGGCCAGTTTCTATCTATGAACAGCCTCGGGCCCGAGACGGCGGCTCGCAGTTTCCAGGCACAGGCCCTTCAAGTGCCGGAACTGGTCGGCGGGCGGCGAGTGATAACACGCGAGTTCATCGAGGCGGCGCACGCCCGCAAGCTTCAAGTCCACGCCTGGACGATCAACGACGAAGAGAGTATGAGGCGACTGATCGAGCTTGGCGTAGACGGCATCATGACAGACTATCCTGATCGGCTGCTGGCGCTCTTGAAAAGCAGCGGCGGAGGATGAATGCCGCAAGGGGAGGAAAGCGCGGCTATTGTGGCCGGTCAGCTTTCCTCTCATCCTTGCTTTCGTCCTTATTATCACCTTCGCGGCGTGGCTCTCGAATCGGCGGCTGACGAGCGCTTACGGAGGCGACGTTTGCCGCCTGCATCCTTTAGGATTGATAATATCAGGAGCCCCTGTTCCTGACGCTTAAGGTCTATTGAATTTTATGAATGATCGTCTGCGCGCGCTCTTTCCTATCACGGAGCGTGCCGTCTATTTGAATCATGCCGCGGTCTCGCCGCCGCCCCGGCCCGTCACCGATGCCGTCGCGGCGCAGCTCAATGACGTGGCGCTCTACGGCTCGCTGCATTACCGCAACTGGGTGGCCGTCCGCGAACGCGCGCGCAAACTTGCGGCCGGGATGATGGGCGCGAGCCCGCATCAAATCGCCTTCATGCGTAATACGTCGGACGGGCTCTCGACAATCGCCAATGGTTTGCGCTGGCGCGCGGGCGATAATGTGGTCACTTTCCGGGGCGAGTTTCCGTCAAACATCTATCCGTGGCTGCGCTTGCGCGAACAATTTGGCGTCGAGGTACGGATGTGCGCGGAGCGCGGCGGGCGCATAGGCCTGGACGAGTTGATCGGCCTGATGGACGAGAGAACGCGTGTCGTGGCGATCAGTTATGTTCAGTATAGCTCGGGCTTTCGCGCAGACCTGGAACGGCTGGGGCGTGCAGCGCGGCGCCATGATGCCCTCCTCGTCGTCGATGTGATCCAGGCGATGGGAGTGCTGCCCATCAACGTCGATGCCCAACTGGTTGATGTCGCCGCCGGAGCCTGCCATAAGTGGCTGCTCACGCCCGAAGGTCTCGGGTTGCTCTACATCTCGGATCGCGCTCGCTCGCGGGTCGAGCCGACGCTCGTGGGCTGGAACAGCGTGCCACAGGCTGAGGAGTACGGAAATTTCGAGCAGGAATGGCGAGGCGGCGCGCTTGCCTGGGAGACCGGAACTATGTCCACGGCCCTGATTCATGGCCTGGAAGCGAGCTTGAGCCTTTTAACGGAGGTCGGCGTCGAGCGTATCGCCGCCCATCTGTGCGAGCTGACCGATCAACTGTGCGAAGCCTTGAGCGCAAAGCGCGACTACGAGATTGTCAGCTCGCGCCGCGAGGGCGAGAAGTCGCAGATCGTTTGCCTGCGTCACAGAGGCGATTGGACGCCGCACGCGCTCTACGCCCATCTCAAAAAGCAGAATATCATCGTCGCCCCCAGAGGTGATCGTTTACGAGTCGCCCCTCACCTTTACAACACCCTCGCGGAGATAGGCTCGCTGGTCAACGCCCTGCCCTGAACAGGCTCTTTCTGCCGCGCCAAGCCCGAATTTCGGGGTTTTGCGGATGAATCAGGCTCGCCGCCCCGGAACGCCCGCCCGTAGAAGAATCCAATAATCACCGGATGCGAGCGATTATGATACGTTTGTACGCTAACTTGTAATGATAAGATACAGCCAATGGCTTCTCGGCCGCCTCTGTCCGGGGCGCGTATAAACGGGCACGCGTTATAGGAGCCCCATTTTTTAAGGGGAAAAAAGCAAGGTTTAGATTTCGGGCGGCGGAATGAGGGAAATGGCACGGTCATTGCTCTAACAGACCGTGATTAAAATGAAGAAGGGTACATGAGGGTAATCGGGTCAGGCTCGGAGACGGCAGTGAGTGAAGGCTTTGGGGGAGGCGTTCTCTCACTTTGAAAAACAGGCAGCGGCTCTTTCGGGGGAACGGGGTTGCTGCTCGTTAAGCGGTCGAAGGGCAACAGTTGCTGGGCTGCTGGTCGGCGTCCTGAACAGGCTTGGGGGAGCCTTACAGGAAGACCAGCAGCCCGCAATTTCTGACAGGAATAATCGTAAGGGTAATAAATAAAGCGAGCCGCGTATCTGATACGCGGCTCGCTTTTTCATTTCCATACCGGTGCGTGGAAGCGATGATGCGCTTTTCAGGTGCCTCTCTAGTCTAGCCCTCGCCTCGGCCCAGCAATCTTGCGGGGTCGTTCTGCCCGCTTATCCCGTCAATATTGAGGCGCACCATGTCGCCCGCATCCGAGTAGGATTCGGAGATAGCCTGCTGCGCGCGGCGGCGCCGGAAAACGAGGCCGCCGAAGATGCCGCCGATCCCGAGGCAGAGCAGAATGGCCAGACCAGACGCTTTGAAGACGGCGATGATGACGCCCGCCATAGTGTTCGTGTACTCCCGCTGCATGCGTTCCAGGGCGCGCGGGTTATTGCCGAGCCATTGAACCACCTGTTCGTAGCTGATGCTTTTGATAAGCTGCTCGGCCGCCGCTTCGTCCGGCGCGTCGAAGACGAAGACGGAATAATTGCCGACGCGACGGTAAGCGGAAGGGAGGCGCTGCCCCTGCTCGCGAAGCTGCGCGAGCCGTCCCCGTATGCGCTCGTCGTTGTCGGTCGCCAGTTGCGGCGTAGTGTTTTCGATAATCAACAGTCGCGCCTGCCCGTAGCTTGCTACGACCGCCTCCGCGCCGCCCTCAAACGAGACCGCATCGAGGACGGGCTCATCGTGCGCTGCACCCTTCAGAGTTTCAAGACTGGTGGCGTACAGGGCGCGCTCCTTAGCTTTCTCCGGTTCAGGCAGATGTCTCACGAGCACAGGTATCTCGCCGTCTCCCTTATCCAACCCTTCGGAAAAGAGACGCGCGAAGGCAAGCATCGCTTCATCGCTGGTCTTCGCGTTCGACTTGTTTACGGTAACGAAAACAGGGCCTTTGAAGAAGAGGACTCGGTCGGGTAAGACTATGCTCGCCGTCCCCACCTCGCCCTCCCTGATTACGGGAGCGGTCACCGAGTCTCTCTGTTTCAAATACTGTGCGTCGTTGGTTAAGAGAGCATAAGCCTCGGAATCCTTACCCGTCTTATTGACGCTGAGGCTAAACCTCTCGCCCTTGGCGGAGATGTAATCGCGCCCGGCAACGGAGATGGACTTGAGGGCTTCGGCCGTCACGGGAACATTTGATTTGGGGCCTAAAAGATAGGGCGCGCTCGCGGCGCGAAATTCGCCTAGCTGATCGGGCAAAAGGCGCGCGGCCTCTTCAACCGTGAGAGTCGCACCGATGCTTGAGGGCAGCAGCAGGAGGAGGAGCGAAAGGAGCGCGAGAATAAATAGTGACCTGGATAAACGTGTACTTCGCAAAATGATACCTCTTAACCGGGAGCGTGACGGCTATAGCTGGTTTAGAAACCGCGTACCCTTAGATGTTCCGGAAAATGTCATCGGTTGCGTAAAATCTCTATGAAACAATAGTTTAGCCCGAGCGGCGGAGTTCACGCAAAAGCAGATCGGCGTGGTGGCGCGGGTCTGAGATATTGCGCAGACGGACGTGGCCACCCAACTCGCTCGCATTGACTATAACGAGGTCGCCGTACCCGAGCATTCTTTGCGGGATGGTCGCCGAAACCGTCACGTCGCGAATTGTTCTGAGCGGGATATTGCGGGTCGTGCGCGCGATCAAACCCTGATCGATCTCGATCTTGGAATCGGTCAGCGTATAGCGAACCGTATTGCGCTTGACGTGATAGAAAGCCGGTATGAGCAAGAGCGGCAGCGAGACCGCGACGGCCACGAGCGCCGATACTCCGAAGTAGGCGAGCAGGATCGTCAGAAGAATCGCACCCAGCATCGCGGCGACATATCCCGCCTTGACAAAAAGAAGGGTGGGACGCGCAGTGAAAATCTGTCGCTCGATGTCGCTCGACTCTTCATCACGAGCAGGAATAGATCGAGAAGGTGTTGCGCTGCTGCTACTGCTACTGCTGCCGCTGACAGCGCGTGAAGGTTGTGCGCCCGCCGTGCGTGTCAGCTCCGGATCGACTGAGGCCGCGCCGCAGCCCGCGCAGTAACGCGCGCCAGCCGGAATGTATGAGCCGCAGTTGGTGCAGTGCATTTTTATCCTCTCCTTATTCGGCGGGCGCGGCCAGGCGTACGCTCTCCAGTAGATTGGCCGGATCGTAAGGAGTCGTGATGACGCTCTGCGCGCCGAGTTCGAGCGCTTCGCGCCGCGCGCCCTCCATCTCCGAAGGAAGAAGCAGGACGACGGGGAGCGTCAGGCGACCTCCGCTCTGTTGGCGTAGACGGCGCAGGGTCTCGATGCCGTTGATTCCGTGCAGCTCGTAATCGAGCAGGAGCAGGTCAGGGCGCTCGATTCTGAGCAGGTCTAAGGCTTGCTGGCCGTCGAAGGCCGCGCGCGCCTCGTACCCGGCGGCGCGTACGAGCGAGTTGAGCTGAGTCATACGCGTCGCGTTCGAGACCGTCAGCAGCAACCGGCGAGGCATGATTGCGCCACGCGCCCGGCGCTCGCGCTCGTGCGCGGCGGCTTCCGAAGCAAGGCGCGCCGAGTCCGTATCGCTCGCCTGCATCGCGTCCTGCCTAAGCTCAGAGGGAGGCGCGGGTTGTTGAGCTTCCGCTGCTTCTTCGACCTCGTAGATTGCTTCTTCGACTTCGGGCGCAGGCGGCCGTTGCGAGCCCGTCTCCGGCTCGTCGGGCGCGGGCTGATTGTCATGCGATTCCGGCGCGCGAGCCCAGGGCGGTTGCGGCGGAGTGTACCACTGCGAAACCTTCTGTTGCGGCGGAGCCAGCCTCTGTTGCGCTTCGTAGGTCATAATGCGCTCGGCTTGATCGTTATTGCGTGCGAAGGCGACCGCCTCCTCAGCTTTTTCGATCATGCTCTCGACATCGTCGCCGTCCTCCGGAAAAGATGCCAGACCGACGGCCAAATCAGCGTCCGGAACTTCGCTCAGGAATTGGAGGCGCAGTTTGGAAAGGGCTTCGACCGCCGTGTTGCCCACTGTGCGCGGCAGGTAGACGAGCAGCGTCGTCGGGCCATAGAAGGCGACGGCATCGACGCGGCGCAGATTGAGCTTGAAAAAGCTATGGGCCTGGGCCAGCGTACGGTCGCGCTGCCCCTTATCGAGCGCCGTCGTGGCGTCGTCACGCGCGACCGGATAGATCAAGCCGAGCGTGCCGCTCGCCCCACTGCGCAGATCGTCGCGCACGGCGTCGAGCAGCAGCATGAAATTGTCTATCTCAAGTCGCTGGTCACCGGCGACCGGGGCGGCGCGGCGATCCGCCTCGACACGCCAGAAAAGCGCATCTAGGCGGGCCAGGATTTCCGCCGCCGGAGTCTCCAGCGAGAAGTAGTCGTCCGCGCCGACGTAGAGTGCGGCATTGCGTACGGCGCGCTCGTCGTCCGCCCAGACGAAGACGAGCGGCAGAGCGTAGGTCGCGGGCTCTGCGCGCAAGCGGCGCGCGAGTGCGATGCTCGCCTCCTCGCCGTTGATGCCGCCGCGATGAAGCTCTACGATCGCCACGTCGGGCGCAAACTCACCGATGGCGCGCTGCGCCGCGTCCGTCGTCGTCGTCAGCGTCTCGTAGCCGTATGCTGCCAGATATTTTTGCAAAGTCGCGGCTGCCGCATCCACCACGATCAGCGCGCGTCGCGGACGGTCGGTAACGACCGCCCTTTCGTCATCAACCGAGCCATTATTTAACAATAAACGGGGGCCTCCTCCAAAATAGCTGCGCAAAGTTTGACCGCGCGTTGACCTCTCGCATACTCCCCGGAGAGAGAAAAAAGTGCGTGCGCCGCCAATGATACATAAATACCGTGCGCTCTTAAACAGAAAACAGGGCCGGTACTTTCCGCTTAAGGGAAGTACCGGCCCTGCTATGCCCGTACGAAAATTAAATGTTGACCGTTTACTGGCTGACGAGCTGAAGCCGACCGTCAGGCAGGCGCACCGCGTAGACATTGCGCTCGTAGATGGTGAGCGGCATGCTTCGTTCCGGTTGAACCTCTGCGACCTGCGTCGGCGTCACTATGCGAGCATTGCGCGCCGTCTGCGGATCGCGCATCAGGTAATAGCGGCGCGTGATGCGGCGCACGTACTCCTGCGTCTCGCGGTAAGGTGGAACGCGGCGACCATATTTCATAACAGCGCCCTCACCGGCGTTATACCCGGCCAGGGCCAGCGCCACGTCGCCGCCAAACGAGTCGAGCAAAAAGCGCATATACCTTGCGCCGCCTTCGATGTTCTGGCGCGGGTCGAAAATATCCGTCACCCCGAAACGGCGGGCCGTGCCGGGCATCAATTGCATCAGGCCGCGCGCTCCCTTGGGCGACAATGCGCGCTGCTTGAAGGACGATTCCTGGTGCATCGTGGCGTAGATCAGAACCGGATCGACTCCGTTACGCGCGCCCGCATCGACGATATAAGAATCTATCTTCGCGTCGCCCGTCGTAAAGCCGTCGAGCGACCTGCTCGCGACCATTCCCATCCCGCGCACGGGCTGCGTATAGATGAGCGGTGCGGGTCTGTTGATGGTCGCGCCCTCGGAAGGAATGCTGACGTGGGCGGTCTTGCGAACAGTTTTCGAGGGCGGCAAAACCGAAGCCGCCGGTACATCCTCGACGCGCACGCCGTTCGGCGTGTCGAAGTTGTCGTAGCGGTAACGAGCATTGTTCTGAGCCAGAGCGGGGGAGACGCAGACGAGCGCCAGCAGACAGAAAAGGGGGAACTTTTTCATACGACTTACTCGCGGTAAATGGGTTTCAAGGGTTACGGCTCCGACAATGGAGCTAAGGGGCAGGCCGAACCGGAATGAGAAGACCTCTCGATTTTCAAGCGCTCCACGGGAACGCAAGAGAAATAATAGCACGTTGTTTAAAACAGTACAACACTTATGCAGATATGCCATATCAGGCAGCATTTAAGCCCGTCCGGATCGCTCATTAGCTCGTTCAGACAGCGCAAAAGGCCCCTCATACAGCGTAAAAGACGGAAAAATACAGCGTCAGAGGCTCTTCATGCAGCGCAAAACCTCACTCATACAGCGTAAGAGGCGGTTCAGACAGCCGCACACCTCGCTCAGACAGAGCGAAACCTTACTCAGACCGTGTGCAGGATGGTTCAGGCAGCGCGAAAGTTGATCGGGACAGCCTCAAAAGAGCGCCCCCGGACGCCTGTAAAAGCGATTCCTGCAATGGTTTAGAGGTTTACAGCGCTTTTTCTTCCCGGTCGAGTCGCGTTCGGGCGGCTTCTCAGTGGAACGATAGAGGGGCGGGCTTGACAGCAGGAGTATGATGTCAGGGCTTTTTCCGCGCTCACCTCACAACGCGCGGCGCGCTCAAAGGGGCACGCCCTATCTTTTTAAGGAGAATAAAAATGAGAAGATTCCTATTCCTCACGGCTCTGCTGTCGCTTCTGCTCGCGCTCTCGATCCCGTCACCGGCGCGGAATCAGAACGCGAACTCGAATAGTTCGGGCACACAGAACACCAATTCGGCCAGGAAACGCCCGCCTGTATTTCGCGCTACCAAAGATCAGATCAAGCAGGCGCAGGCGATACTCAAAGGGCGCGGCTTCTACGCAGGCGAGCAGACGGGCAAGCTCGACCCCGACACACGCGAAGGCTTGAAGAAATACCAGGCCGCCGAGAGCATCAAGGTGACCGGCACGCTCAATAAGCTCACGCTCGAAAGGATGCAGATCACACTCACGGACAAGCAGAAGGCCATGTAGCAGTCTGGAAAGTATCCCTGCTCCATAAGCTCTCTGTCGAGCGTAGAACAAAGCACGAGCGCGAGCATATAACCTTTTTCAGAAAGATTATATGCTCGCGCTTTTCGTTTATCAGGCGCGAGCCGGGCGGGCATCCTTGCCGAATCAAGCGACCCTTGCAAGACGAAGGAGCGTGCGCGAGCCTTGCCGCCCGACACGCACGCTCCCGTTCGTCTCAGAGCTTTATCCCAGCAGACGTTCGACGACCGCGTAGCTGGCTTCGAGTGCTTCAGCCAATTTTTCCGGCTGGCTACCGCCGCCTTCCGCCATGTCGGGTTTACCGCCGCCGCGACCGCCGACCATCGGCGCTAACTCTTTAATGACCTGTCCGGCGGGAACGCGCTTCAATAGATCTGGCGAGGTACGCACGATCAGGGACACTTTGCCCTCATTGCTTCGGCCCAGGACGACGACGCCGGAGTTGATCCTCGCCAGCAACGTATCCGAGAGCTGGCGCATACCCTGTGCGTCGAGCCCACTGGCTTCGCGCGCCAGTACCCTCACGCCCGGCGCAACCTCGCGCGCCTCATTGCCGTTTGAAGAGGACGCGCCGCCGACGGCGCCCGTAGCCAGCCGCAGCCGCAATTCATCCATCTCGCGCCGCGCCTTCTTCAGTTCTTCCTGAAGACGCTCGACCGTCGCCGGAATCTCCGTGCGCGAGGTGCGAAGCTCCGAGGCGAGGCTGTCTACGAGCGCCTCGGTCTCCTGAAAGCGGGTGAAGGCGTCCGCACCCGTAACGGCGCGAATACGGCGCGTGCCGGATGCAATGGACTCATCGCTTGTGATCTTGAATAAGCCTATGTCGCCCGTGGCGCGCACATGCGTACCGCCGCACAGCTCTTTAGAGAAGACATCCCCGGAGATTCCGGGCACGCTCAGGACTCGCACCTTCTCCGCGTACTTCTCGCCGAAGAGCGCCATCGCGCCCGACTTCATGGCGTCTTCAAGAGAGAGAATGTCCGTCTGCACCTTCTCGTTACGCAGAATGTGGTAATTGACGAGTCGTTCAAGCTCAGCAATCTCATCGCGCGTCAGGGGCTGAAAGTGCGAGAAGTCAAAGCGCAGGTAGTTCGGCGCGACGACAGACCCGGCCTGTTTGACGTGCGTGCCGAGGACTTCGCGCAGGGCCGCATGAAGCAGGTGCGTCGCCGTGTGATTGCGCCGCGTGGCATCGCGTTTCTCGGCGTCAACCCGCGCCGTCACCTCATCGCCAGCGCGCAAACTCCCGCGCTCGACGCTCACGCGATGAACAACAAGACCGCCCACGGGCGAGACCGTGTCGTTGACGAGGACGTGCGCGTTGCCGTTGGCTAAAGTTCCAGTATCGCCGACCTGCCCGCCCGATTCGGCGTAGAAGGGCGTGCGATCAAGGACGACTTCGCCCTCTTCGCCTTCCAGCAACTCCCGTGCTTCCTCTTCGCCCTTGACGAGGGCCAGGACGCGTGCCCCGTCGAGCCGTGTGCCTTCATAGCCCGTGAACTCGTTCGGCCCGGTACGCTCGGCGATGCGCACATAGACGGGCTTCGCTTTCGAGCGTGTAGTGCCGTGATCCTCCGCGCTCGTGCGCTGAATCTCGCGCAGCGACTTTTCAAAGGACGCATTGAAGGCCGCCTCTTCGATATTGAAGCCGCGCTCTTCGAGGCTGACGCGAATCAAGTCTCTGGGCGTGCCGAACGTGTCGTAGAGGCGCGCCAGTTCTTTGAAATCGGGCATCGCGCCTTCCCGCGTCGTCGAGAAGAGCGCGTCCAATTTCTGTAGACCGATGGTCAGCGTAGAGCTGAATCGCTCCTCTTCGAGCCTGACCATGCGCTCGATGAAATCGCGCGAGGCTTCAAGCTCCGGATAGGCTTCGCGCATCAGATTGACGACCGAATCCGTCACCTTGTAGAAGAATAAATCTTCGAGCCCGAGCGCGTGGCGTCCGTGATAGATGGCGCGGCGCATGATCTTTCTGAGAACGTAGTTGCGTCCCTCGTTGCCCGGAAGGATGCCGTCGGCGATGGCGAAGGCGGTGGTGCGCGCATGGTCTGCGATGACGCGCATGGCGAAGCCCGCAGTCGTCTCCGCTTCATAATTACGGTCGGCGAGACGGGCCGTGAACTCTATGAGGGGGCGAATCAGGTCTGTGTCATAGTTGGATTTAACGCCCTGCAAGACGGCCGCGATGCGTTCCAGCCCCGCGCCCGTATCGACCGAAGGCTTCGGCAGCGGCGTTTGCACAATCTCGCCCGCGCCATCCCGGCTCCGCTCATACTGCATGAAGACCAGATTCCATATCTCCATCGTCGTATCGCCGGGGCCGTTGACGAACTCGGCGCGATTCTCGGACGGGTCGGACGGGTTCTGGCCCATGTAGTAGTGAATCTCGCTGCACGGGCCGCATGGGCCCGTGTCGCCCATCTGCCAGAAGTTGTCCTTGCGTCCGAAGCGCAGGATGCGTTGTTTCGGCGCGCCGACCTTTTCCCAGAGCCTTTCGGCCTCAACGTCGGCCGGGACTTCCTCATCGCCCTCGAAAACGGTGAACCACAGACGCTCTGGGTCGAGCCCATACTCGTTGACGAGCAGATCCCAGGCGTACTTTATGGCCTCTTCCTTGAAATAATCGCCGAAGGAGAAGTTGCCGAGCATCTCGAAGAAAGTGTGATGGCGAGCGGTCTTGCCGACCTCGTCGAGGTCGTTGTGCTTGCCTCCGGCGCGGACGCATTTTTGCGACGTGGTGGCGCGCACGTAGTCGCGCTGCTCCGCGCCCGTAAAGACATCCTTGAACTGGTTCATACCGGCATTGGTGAACAGCAGCGTCGGATCATTGGCCGGAAGCAGCGGGCTCGAGCGCACGATCCTATGCCCGTGGCGCTCGAAATACTCTAAGAATTTTTGGCGAATCTCTTGTCCAGTCATAACAAATAAACGATCAGCAATCAGCGGTCGGCGCATCAACAGTCGAGGCCCGTCCGGGTTCAAAAGCTGACGGGGTCGTGTGATGATCGCTAACGAAAAGTGTAACACGCTGAATGCGGGGCGAGAAACGGGGCGGCGAAAGTAGAAAAAGCCCACGGCGACCGGCCTTTTGGCAAACGGGTCGCGGCGGGGCTTTCTCTCGCTTCGTTACGGATTCGCTTCAGGTTTTGGACTCGGCCAAAGCGCCGCCCGGAGGCGCTGCTGGCGTCTCTGCCTGGCTATATAAGGTATCCGCCGGGCTATCTGGAATGGCGGCCCTCAGGCTTCTCTTTTCCGAGACGTGCTGCCAGAGCCTGGGCAGTTGGTCGAGCACGCTCGTGCCCACCACGATGCCGAGCGCGTAGCCGACGCCCCATAACGGAAGACGCGCGCCGACGCTCAGAACCAGTGTGAAGCAGACGAGTTGAAAAGTGCTCACGAGAAAAGTCCTGCGAGTGAAACGCTCGCGCATCGGCTGGCCTGTGACGCCGCCGTAGCCGGGCGATGATAGAGACGAGAGCGCTTCGGAGTCCGCCGGATAAGCGGCCGCGCGCTCCTTCCAGTCTCTCAGCTCGCGATGCAGGGAACGCACTTTGCGCCTCGCTTGAAGGAGCGAGCGCGCCTCGCCCGCCAGTAGATAGAAGGTTCCACGAGCGCCGCGCTCATCGTCGCGCCAGCGAACGTAAAGGTGCTTCTGGCGCAGCCATAACGGTTGCGAGTCTCCCAGGTAAATATCAACGACCTGTTCTCGACGCAGCGAAAATCGGGTCTCTTCGCCCAGGTAGCAGAGCCCTTCGGCGCTCAATCGCAGGATGCCAGCGTCCCACAAAAGATAGTTCTCGTAGAGGCGCGGCTCGGCGTCGGGCGCAAAGCCTACGAAGTGATCGTGGCCAGTTGCTTCCTTAACGCCGCTTCCCTTGAGCCGCGCGCGCACGCGCCGTTCGAGAGAGTCGTAGCCCCAGAACGCCGCGAAGTTTCTGACCGTCAGATAAAGCGCGAAGGTTAAGCCGAGCCCTAAGGCGAAGGCGGCCCAGGCGTAGACGCCCCGCGGTTGAAGGCGCGCATTGATGAGCGCGAGCAGCACGGGCGGCGCGATCACCGTCGCCAGCATCGCCCACGAGATGCGGAAAATATTTTTGCTCTTGAAGGCCGAAGAGAAGACCTTCTCAGAGGCTGTGTCCGGGGCGGCCTCATGAATGTAGCGGTCGGCGGCCGCCGCCTCCTCGTCCGCCGAGTCGAGCAGTTCCTTAAGGCGCTCCGTGGAGATGCCGCCGCATCCGGCCACGTCTTCGAGGCGGCGCATCGTGGCCGGGTGCGTGTTGAGCGTTTCCGTCCAGCCTCCACCGGCGTGCAGCGGCATCAGGTTGAGCCGGGACATTTTCGCGAGCCCCTTGATAAAGGCTTCCGGGTCGCGTGTCAGGTCGATGGCGATTGAGTCGGCGTGACGCTCGTTGCTGCGCGAAAGGAAACGCGTGACGAGCAATGCCACGGCGATGGAGAGCGAAAAGAGCGCGGGCGACCAGCGTTGTAGATTGACGACGGTCGAGGCGGCCGCGACTATCAGGTTGGAGATGAGGATAACGGCGACGGTCGCGCGGCTCAAAGTCTGCGGGTGCTTTTCCTTAAGATGACCGATCTCGTGGGCCATGATGGCGTCGACCTCGCGCTTGCTGAGGTGGCGCAAGAGCGAGCCCGTCAGCAAAACGGCGTTATCGCTGCGCGCGAAAGCGTTGGTCAATTGGCCCGCTCCGTCCGGCAGTACGTAAATCTGCTGTAAAGGGACGCCCGCCCTCTCGGCCAGCGCGAATACGCGGTCGCGCAACTCGCCCGCCGTGACCGCATAGGCCGACAGGTTGAAAGCCTTGCTGGCGAAGAGCGCGAACAGGGCCCAGCAGATGATGGCTACGATCAGCAGCAGAAGAGCGTAGCGAGACCTGGCGGCGAACATATTGACCGCTAGGATGAGGAAGAAAAGCGGCATCAGCGAAGCGGCGTTCTGGAGGATGGCTTTGCCCATCACCTCGCGCGGCGACCACTCGGCGCCGCTCACCTCTCGGTAGACCTTGCGCGAAAGCAGGTGGCACAGGTAGAGAACCAGGAGCGGCGGCAGGAAATAGAGCGAGAGGCCGATAACCTCGAAAAACAGGTCGCCGCCACCGCCTCCACCGGCTGATAGCATATCCCCTATGTTAGCCAGCGAATAAACGGGTAGCCAGATCAACCAGACCGCGTTTATCAGCAAGTAAAGATAGCGAAAGTAGCTCCCCCAGATGGCTAACGGCCCGGCCCCTTTTTTCTTCAAAGCCGAACGGCTCATCCACAGCGTCAGCAGTACGGGCAACAAGACGAAAGCATAGAGCGGCGTCAACTGCACAAGTATGTCCGAGGGGCTATAGCCCCAGGAGAATCGGACGGGCGGCGGCGCTGCCTCGTCCATATTAATCAGCGCCGTGTAGGTCTGCGGCTCCGTGGCCCGCCTCCTGCCGCTCGAACCGTAGAGGCCGGGCAGCGCTACCTTGTTCGCTCCGGTGACGTGAAGGTTGCCGGGCGGGGCATCGAAAAAAACTACGAGCGAGAGATTACGGACGCCGTGCGGGCGCAGGGCGTTTACCAGCGGCGACATCTCAATGCTTCTGCCGGAGGCCAATCCCTCTCGCTTGAAAGCATGATCGTTGTGGGCGTCCAGGCTCCACCAGAAGGCGTCCTCTTCTTCGTCAAAGTCCCCATGCTCGCCGTCAACCTCAAGCGGGAAGCCAAGAGATTCCACAAGGCTCTGCCTGAGTGTGGCCGCCTCATCCGGCCTGAACGCGAGCAGGAGCCGCACCCTGGCCGCCCCGCGCTCGTCAACTCGCACGTTGACCGAGGCGAATGTCTCTTCCTCCTGCGGCTCTTCATCGCCGCCCGCAGCGCGCGCCTCGGCGACCGCGCCGGAAATGAGGCTCGCCAGAAGAAGAAGACAGAGAAGCCTGAAACGGCGCGGGCGTGAGAGCGAGTTCATTGGCTTTAGGGCCTTTCAGTAAGAAGTGTGGGCTTACGCCGCTTTAGGCGAGACGGCTCTTATCGTTTTCGGGAAAACTAACCACTACGCGCGCAAGCTCGCCCTAAAAAGGGTCATGGCATCCGACCATGTATTTGAAGGAAAAGCCTGTGAGATAAGCGAAGGGTTCTTCGCGCGGGGCAAGTGAAAATTTCTGTGACCGGGTCGGGGTTATCTTCGGCGGCGGCAAAAGCGCCCGGACGCGCCTTCGATATACTATTTTTACGTTGCCGCCGGACGTGATGTCAACCATAAAGTTCGGCACACGAGGAGGAGGCGGCGGCGGAGGCGGGACGCGCGCCGTGCCCGGCGGCGGCGGCCTTTGCGGCGGCGAACCTGTTTTCAGCCCGTCTCGCCCGCCTCGTCTTCGTCAAGGCTCTTCTCGGAGACGGCGCGCACCTTTCGCAGCACCAGCTCGTAGGAAAATCCCTGGCGCAGCAGGTGATCGAAAAGGCTTTTGGTCTCGGCGCGCGTCTCGGGGCGACCGCGCAGGCGCACCCGGCGCTCTATCGCGCGATCTATGAGCTGCTCTTCGGGCGTCTCTTCAAAGACCAGCTTGATGGCCTCGTCGGCCGTCTCGCGGTCTACTTTTTTCAACGCCAGTGCGCGTTGCAAGCGACCGCGACCGACCGGCTTCTGCCGCACCTGAAAAGAGGCATAGCCGAAAGCAAACCGCTCGTCATTCAGGTAGCCGTACTCGCGAAGCCTCTCGACGACGCCGTCCACTACCGATTCATTAGTCCACTGTTTTTCGAGCAGGCGCTCGCGCAGCTCCTCGACCGAGCGCGGCTTGGCGGCCAGCAGCTTGACGGCGCGCTGAAACGTGCGCTCGCGCGCCTTCTCCGGGTCAATCGCGCGGGGCGCGCGCTCCTGCTCCTCGTTGATCTGTCTCTCCTGCGGCTTCCAGTTACGTCTTCTCATCGTTGATTAAAACTCTAACGCAACGCGCAAGCTCATGGCAAACCCTTGCTATTTTGGATTTTAGATTTTAGATTTCGGATTAAGGAAAATCGCGCCGGAAAATTTTGATTCGGGTTCGGTGCTTGCCGCTCCAAAAGTCTAAAACATAATCGTGGATGGTTTTCTCATCATAGACAAACCGGCCGGGCTCACTTCGCACGACGTGGTGGCGCGCGTGCGGCGCACCTTGCGCGAGCGGAGGGTCGGGCACACGGGCACGCTCGATCCGTTTGCGACGGGCGTGCTGGTCGTGCTGGTCGGGCGCGCGACGCGGCTTGCGCAGTTTCTGGCGGGCGCGGATAAGGAGTACCTGGCCCTGATCCGCTTCGGTTACGCGACCGAGACGGGCGATGCGACGGGCGCAACCCTCGGCCCTCCCGTGGAGATGCATGGGCCAACCCTGCAACAGCCCCTTCCCCAATGGAGCGAGCGCGAGATAGAAGCGGCGCTCGGCGGTCTTAAAGGAGAAATAGAACAGGTTCCGCCAATGTATTCCGCGAAGAAGGTGAAGGGGAAAAAGCTTTATGAGCTGGCGCGGCGTGGCCTTGAGGTCGAGCGCGAGGCGGCGCGCGTCAGCATTCATGAGCTGGAAGCCGTGCCGCATGGCGACGGCGCGCTGCTACACGAAAACGAGGACGGGACGCGCGATCTTTCCGTGCGCGTGGTCTGTTCGGCGGGCACATACGTGCGCGTGCTGGCCGAATCGGTCGGCGAAAGGTTGGGCGTGGGCGCGCACCTCGCGGCGCTGCGCCGGACGCGGGCCGGTGAGTTTCGCGTCGAGGAGGCGGTCACACTTCAGGAGCTTGAAGAAAGGGCTCGCGCCGCGGGTGCGGAAAAGGCTCTTCTTTCCCCGGAGGCGGCGCTCCTCTGGATGCCTTCGGCGCATCTAACCGGCGAGGAGGCGCGAATGATGCGCCACGGCGTCGCGGTGCGAGCGGCGGCCGCCACCGCATCGCAATACAGGGACGGCGAGGCCCTGCGCGTGATCGACGAGCAAGGCGATTTCGTAGCCATCGTTACGTACGAGGCCGAGACCGGGCGACTGCGCCCGCGCGTCGTCCTCGCGCCGGAAAAATAAGCATTGACTTCCGGCCCGTAGCGTTGTGTTATACTTAAGCATAGCAGTCAGGGAAGCGCCGACCGAGCGGGCCGCTTCCAAAGGTGGCCCGCTCGCGCCCGCTTCGATTGACGCTCAAGCTCTTGGACAAAAGCATACGGCATTCAGATTCTCTCTCCGCTTGAATCGATCGCTTGACTGCTAAATCGCCGAACGCTTCCGATCATTGAACCAGAGGGAACAGTCTCGACGATGCGCCACACGCTTGACGCGCGCGTGACCGGAGCGCATATCGAGATTAATCCTACGGAGCAGCCGCCTTCGAGGGCCCCGAGCCTGGGCCGGGAAGAGCGCCCGCTCTCTCTCTCTCGACTTCCAAAGGCGTGCTTTTCCCACACGCTCGTCTACTGCGCGCGAAAGCCACAAGAGGTTAGGAATACGGCTATGCAAGAGCAGGATGGCAACCACCAATTTAATATCAGCCAGCGACTGGAAGATTTGCGGCGTGACCGCGAAGCGCTCCGCTGGGAAGGTTCATTCCGCGATTATTTTGAACTCGTCTCGCAAAATCCGCGTCTCGCACAACTCTCGCACGCGCGCATCAACGACATGATCCACGCTGCCGGGATTGAGAAGCTGAACGAGGGCACGCGCGATGAGATTGCACGCTACAACTTCTTCGCCGCAGAACTCTTCGGCATCGAAGAGCCGATTGCCCGCATCGTCGAATATTTCAAATCGGCGGCGCAGCGCCTCGAAGTCCGAAAGCGCATTCTTCTGCTGATGGGGCCGGTGGGCGGCGGCAAATCCACCATCGTCACGATGCTCAAGCGCGGCCTCGAAGAATACACGCGCACCGAAGGCGGCGCGGTCTTCGCCATCAAAGACTGCCCGATGCACGAGGAGCCGCTGCATCTCATCCCGCACGAACTGAGAAGCGAGATCGAGAAGCATTACGGGCTCTATATCGAGGGCGACCTCTGCCCGCAATGTCGCTACGCGCTTGAGCACACCTACGGGGGCCGCCACGAAGACGTACAGGTGCAGCGCATCCTCTTCTCGGAGAAGGAGCGCGTCGGCATCGGAACCTTTGCGCCCTCCGACCCGAAATCGCAGGACATTACGGAGCTGACGGGCTCGATTGATCTTTCGACCATCGGCGAGGTCGGCGTCGAATCAGACCCGCGCGCCTATCGTTTCGACGGGGAACTCAACATCGCCAATCGCGGCCTGATGGAGTTCGTAGAGATGCTCAAGGTCGATGAAAAATTTCTCTACAGCCTGCTCACGCTCTCGCAGGAACAGAATATCAAGACGGGCCGCTTCGCCATGATCTACGCCGACGAGGTGATCCTCTCGCACACGAACGAGAACGAGTACATCTCCTTTGCGGGCAATCGCAAGTCGGAAGCCTTGCAGGATCGCATCATCCTCGTACGCGTGCCCTATAATCTGCGCGTCTCGCAGGAGGAGCGCATCTACGGCAAGCTCCTGAATCAATCCGAGGTCTTACGCAACGTCCACATCGCCCCGAATACTCTGAGGGTCGCGGCGATGTTCGCCGTCATGACCCGGCTCGAAGAACCGAAGCGGCAGAACGTGGACATCGTCAAGAAGATGAAGCTCTACGACGGCGAGGATGTCGAAGGCTACAAGTCGAAGGACGTGCGCGAGCTGAAGGACGAGACCGTGCGCGAGGGCATGGACGGCATCTCTCCGCGTTACATCATCAACCGTCTATCGTCTGCACTGGTGCGCGACGGCGTGACCTGTATCAACCCGATTGATGCCCTGCGCGCCATCAAGGACGGCTTTGAGCAGCACACGGGGATAAGTCCCGACCAGCGCGACCGCTACCTGAACCTGATCTCGGCGGCGCGCAAGGAATACGACGAGCTTGCAAAGATCGAAGTCCAGCGCGCATTCGTCTATTCGTTTGAAGAGATGGCCCGCACGATGTGCAACAACTATCTGGATAACGTAGAGGCCTACTGCAATAAGGAACGGATCAAAGACCCCATCACGGAAGAGGAGATAGACCCGGACGAGCAGTTGATGCGCTCCATCGAAGAGCAGATCGGCATCAGCGACAACGCCAAGAACACCTTCCGACAGGAGATACTGATTCGCATCTCGTCCTATGCGCGAAAGGGCCGCGCCTTTGAATACAACTCGCACGAGCGTCTGAAGGAGGCGATTGAAAAGAAGATTTTCGCCGACCTCAAGGACGTGGTCAAAATCACGACTTCGGCCAAGACGCCCGACCCGGATCAGTTGCGCCGCATCAACGAGGTCGTCGACCGTCTCGTTAAAGAGCACGGCTATTGCCCCGTCTGCGCCAACGAGCTTTTGACTTATGTCGGCACGCTCCTCTCGCGTTAAGAAGGGGCTGAAGGGGGGGCGGGCGCGCGCACGCGCGCGGCGCTTTCTCTTGCAGGAAGCATAAAAAGATGAGACCCGAGCGATGCCCGCGCTTTTCGTGCTTGAAAAGCGCGGGCATTTTGTAAACCATGAGACACGAGCCATGACTTCAGCCTACATACATGGAACAGAAGTTTCCGAGCAGGAGCGTCTCGCCCTGCTCAACCGGCTAACGAACGCGCCCTTCATCGAGTTTCTAAAGCTGGGCGAAGCGGACACAGTGCTTGAGGTCGGCAGCGGCCTCGGCATCCTTGCCAGAGAGGTCGCGTCGCGCCTCAAGCGGGGTGAAATCTGGGGCTTGGAGTATTCCGCCAATCAACTGGCGCGGGCGCGAGACGCGGTAGAGAATCTGCATTTCGTTCAGGGAGACGCTCACGCGCTGCCATTCACGGACGAGAGTTTCAGTACGGTTTATTGTCGTTACCTGCTGGAACACGTTGCAGACCCCGTGCGGGTGCTCAGGGAGATGCGCCGCGTCCTGCGTCCGGGTGGAAGGGCTCTGGCGCAGGAGAACAATATTCTCATCCTGGCCTTTTACCCCGAATGTGAGCGCTTCGAGTCTGTGTGGCAAAGGTTCGCACAGTTGCAGATGCAGCTCGGCGGCGACGCTCTCATCGGAAAGAAACTCTTCGCGCTCTTCAAGCAGGCCGGTTTCGGCGGCATCGAATTGAGCCTCCAACCGGAGATTCATCACGCGGGCGCCGAGAGTTTCCGCCCCTGGATCGAGAACTTGATCGGGAACGTCGATAGCGGCGCGGCCGAGATGCAGAAGCGCGGCCTGGCGAGCGCCGATGAGCTTAACGCGGCCGTCGCGGAGCTTCGTTTTTTCGCGGAGCGCGACGACGCGAGCGCCATCTTTTATTGGAACAGGGCGGCGGGAGTAAAATCATAGCCCGGCGGGATGCCCATGTGAGAGAATTTCCACGGTCGCGGGCTCGCAATTTTTGAGGAGGCAGGCAAGAGGATGGTTCAGGAATGGCGACGCGGAGAATACTCGATCAGCACCGACGCGCAGCGACTCGATCTGGAAGTCGTTCACGATTATCTGGCGACCAAATCCTACTGGGCCACCGGAAGGTCAATGGAGACGATCCGGCGCTCCATCGAAAACTCCGTAGCGTTTGGCGTGTATAGGGGAAGAGAGCAGGTCGGATTCGCGCGCGTGATTACGGATTACGCCACGTTCGCGTGGCTGGCCGATGTCTTTATTCTGGATTCGGCGCGCGGGCAGGGCCTGGGGAAATGGCTCGTCGAAGTCATCCTCGCGCACCCGGAGCTGCAAGGATTCCGACGCTGGGTGCTGGCGACCAAAGACGCGCATGAGCTTTATCGCAGGTTCGGCTTCGAGGAGCTGAAGCGCCCCGAGCGCTGGATGGAGCGGCACGACCCACAGACCGAGGAGAGGCCCGACTACTGGGCCAAAGATCAAGGCTGATGGGCACGCATTGAAAAATGCATGCTGCGCGTCATTCGATGCTCGAAGGGCATGTCGCGCGTTAACCGATGCTCGTATGATTGAAGTATCAGGCGGGCGACGGCTTTTCAATCCTGGTAAACTATCTCAGGCTCTTATGAAGAAACGCTACTTGATCGCTGGCGCATCCGGATTGGCGGGAGGCGCGCTGGCCGTAAGGCTTTTGATGCGCCCGCGCGACGTGGACTGGGCCGAGCACAGAGAGCACCTGCATCACGCCGAGCGGTCGCGGTTCGCGGATGTCGGCGGCGTGCGCGTCCATTACCAGGAGGCTGGCCCAAAGGACGCTCCACCCGTGCTGCTGATTCACGGCTTCTGCGCATCGAATCTGGTGTGGAGCGATGTGCTCCTGCCGATTGCAGGGGCGGGCTTGCGCGTCATCGCGCCCGATCTGGTGGGCTTCGGCTTTTCCGAAAAGCCGCGCGACGGCGAATATACGATTGACGCGCAGGCGCGAATGATTACGGGCTTGATGGATGAACTTGGGATAGAGCGCGCGACGCTGGTCGGCAGTTCCTACGGGGGTGCGGTCGCCGCCACCTGTGCTCTGGACGCGCCCGACAGAGTCGAGCGCCTCGTCCTGGTCGATGCGGTCACGAACGACGAGGCGAAACAACAGCCGCTGCTGCGACTGGCGGCCCTGCCCCTGATGGGCGATCTCATCTCGCCTTTGCTGGCCGATTCCTACAGGCTCATGCGCAGGCGTGCGAAGAAGCTGTACGCCGTCTCCAATGCGCAATTATTTGACCGCCAGAGAGCGGAAGCACATCACCGCCCTTTGCGCGCCTCCGCCACACAGCGCGCCGTCCTGCGTACGCTGCGGCGCTGGCGAGCCTCTCGCATCGAAGCCGAGGCGCATCGCATCAAAAAGCCCACGTTGCTCGTCTGGGGCGAAGACGACGCGGACATTCCGCTCAGGCACGGGCTCAGGCTTCATGAACTGATGCCCGATGCGCGATTGATAGTGTTTCGTCGTTGCGGTCATCTGCCGCAGGAGGAGTACCCGCGAGAGTTCGCAAAGCTGGTCGCTGATTTCTGCAAGGGGGCGCTCGCCGCGACGGTTACTGCCGACCAGGCGCCAAACGCGCTTGCCGCCGAGCGCGCTTGAGAGAGGTAAAGAGATGTCCATTCAACGCAACGACTGGTCGCTTCAGCGCAAAGGCATTATCGACCAGGAGCGGCATAAGGAGCGTGTCCGAGAGGCCATCAAGAGAAACCTGGGCTCGATCGTCTCCAACGAAGCGATCATCCTGTCGGACGGCAAGCGCACAGTCAAAGTGCCGATTCGCGCTCTCGATGAATACAAGTTCCGTTTCGATTACCGTAAGAAGAAGCACGTCGGCCAGGGCGACGGCAAGACTCGCGTCGGCGATGTTATCGCGCGCGAGGGCGAACAGGGGCAGGGCCAGGGCAGCGGCGGACAGGCCGGGCAGACCGGAGGCGACGAGTACTACGAGGCTGAAGTCAACATAGACGAGATCGCGGCGCTCATCTTCGAGGATTTGCAACTGCCTTTTCTGGAAGAGAAGGCGAAGAAGGCCGTGCAGTCCAAGACGACGCGCTTCAACGAGATTCGCCGCACGGGCGTCATGGCCAATCTGGACAAGCGCCGGATGATCCTCGAAAACATCAAGCGCAACGCGCGCGAAGAGGGCAAGGCCCGCTTCGGCGATGTCAAAAAAGAGGACTTGAGGTTCAAGACCTGGGAAGAAAATCTGCGCTATGAATCGAACGCCGTAGTGCTCGCGCTGATGGATGTTTCGGGGAGTATGGGCGAGTTCAAAAAGTATATCGCGCGCTCGTTCTTCTTCTGGATGGTGCGGTTCCTGCGCACCAAGTACGACAACGTGGAGATCGTCTTTATCTCTCACCACACGGAGGCCAGGGAGGTCACCGAAGAGCAGTTCTTCACGCAGGGCGAGTCGGGCGGAACGGTCGTCTCCTCCGCCTATCAGCTTGCGCTCGACATCATAAAGGATCGCTTTCGTCCGCAGGACTGGAATATATACCCGTTTCACTTCTCCGACGGCGATAACTATTACTCGGATAACGAGGAGGCCGTGCGCCTGGCCGATCAGTTGATTACGACCTGCAATCTTTTCGGCTACGGCGAGATCGGCGAGGAGGGAGCATCCAGCTATCGTCGCTCTTCGGGCGCGCTGCTCTCCATCTTCAACGACCGGCTCAAGCGCAAGGAGCGTTTCGTAGGCGTGCGCATAGACGATAAGGAAGATGTCTATCCGGCGCTCAAACAATTCTTCGGCAAGCGTCAGGAGCTATGAGAAAAAGCGTCAACATAATCGTCAGGATAACCCTCGTATTCATGATAATAGGCGCGACGCTGAACGTCGTGGGCGAAATCCTGCTCGCGCGCGGCGGCGCGTTTCCGCCGACCTCCTCTCTCTGGGCCTGGGGATTGGAAGGCGCCGGGGTCGGATTAGTGGTCGGCGCCATCATCGGCGTTCTCGTGGCTTTGGCCGTCGGGGCGTTCAAAAAATACACCTCCACACATCATCAGGGCTGACGGGTTGGAATTATTATGGAAGACCGCGAGATCAAAGACCTCGAAACATCGCTCGCACAGATTTGGGAGGTGGCCCAAAGCTTCGGGCTCGACCCCTTTCCGACGCGCTTCGAGATCGTCCCCGCCACGGTGATGTACGAAGTGGGCTCTTACGCGCTGCCGGGCCGCTACTCTCATTGGACGTTCGGCAAAGCCTATCATCGCATGAAGACGATGTACGACTTCGGGCTCTCGAAGATTTACGAGGTGGTCATCAACACCGACCCGTCCTACGGCTTTCTGCTCGAAACCAACAGCCCCATTCAGAACAAGCTGGTGATGGCCCACGTTCTCGGCCACGTCGATTTCTTCAAGCACAACGTCTACTTCTCGAAGACGAACCGCCGCATGGTCGAGAGCGTTTCGAGCCATTCGGGGCGGATGACCGAGTACGAGTTCAAGTACGGGCGCAAAGCGGTCGAGAAATTTCTGGACGCCGTGCTCGCCATCGAAGAACACATCGATCCGAACTTTTTTATCAAGCGCGAGAACCCGCAGGATCTGCCCCGCCCGAAGGCCGTGCGCGCCGAGGGCCGCTACGATGACCTGTGGCGACTGGGCGAAAAGAGGGAGCCCGACGTGGTCGAGGATGAAAAGCCTCGCGGCGAGCACCTGCCGGAAAAGGACATCGTCTATTACATCATGCGCCATTCGCCGCACCTCCAGCCCTGGCAGCGCGACGTGATGGCGATGATCCACGAAGAGATGGAATACTTCATCCCGCAGATGCAAACCAAGACGATGAACGAGGGTTGGGCCTCGTTCTGGCATTCGCGCATCATGCGCGAACTGGACTTGACCGACAGCGAGCACCTTGAGTTTGCAGACCTTCATTCCGGAGTGGTCTCGCCGCACAAGGGACAGTTGAATCCTTACTATCTGGGCTACAAGATTTTCGAGGACATAGAGCGGCGGTGGGACAATCCTTCCGCAGAAGAGCGCGAGAAGTTAGGGCGGCGCGCGGGCTCCGGGCGCGAAAAGATTTTCGAGGTGCGCGAGCTTGATTCAGACGTTTCATTCCTGCGTAACTATCTGACCGAAGAGCTTTGCGAAGAGCTTGACCTGTTCGTTTATGAGCTGGTCGAGGAAGAGGAATGGACGATCACGGAGAAGCGCTGGGAACGCGTGCGCGATCAGTTGGTGGCGAATATGACTAACTTCGGGTTTCCGTACCTTGAGGTGGTTGACGGCGATTACAACGGCAACCGCGAACTCTACCTGCGCCACGCCTACGAGGGCGCGGAGCTTGACACTCGTTATGCGCGCAAAGCCCTCGAACATGTCCACACGCTCTGGGGCAGGCCCACGCATCTGGAAACCGTCGTCGATGATGAGCGCGTCGTCATGCACTACAATGGCGAAGACCACAACGAGGATTGACCCGCTAAGCTTAAAACGAACCTCTTGACATGTCGGCTTTCTTTATAATCTTTCTAATCGTCGGCACTTCCATATTTCTATCAGCAGGGCTCACATCAAAGTGGTCTTAAACGCGGTCGAAAGCGATCTCGCGCCCGACGGGGTTTCGTTTCTCTGCGGCGCGCGGCTGGCCCACACTAGCTAGTCCATGCGCAGGGCCTTGCCTACGGACGGGTCGCGGCGGACGCGCCAGATTTTCGAGTCCAGGTAATAATGGACGAACGCATAGCCCCAGAAGAAGGAGGCGATCAACTGCGCGGAGAAGGTGGCGGGCTCGGACGTGTGGCCCATGTACTGGCGCGGCGCTTGATACCAGAGGCCGAAGAGAACGCCGAAGGCCAGATAGTAGATCAATCGGCGGCTGATTAATTCCGCGCCGCCGTAGCGTTCGCGACGGTCATCACCCATACTATATTTCTTGTTGTGAAACCAGATCAGGCGATGGTATTGCAGATTGTGATAGATCGTCAGGATGGCGACGATGGCGATCGGCTTATTCGGCATCGGCGTCAATAGCACGACCCAGTGCATGGGAATCGCCGCCGCGAGCAAAAGGTATTTCGGAACGTTAAGGGGCTGGCCGCGCAGGAGGGCGCGCTGCAACTGGCGGCCCGTCCATGCGAGAGCTACGACGACCGTTGCGGCCAGCGAGACGGTCGCCACGGCGCCCGTCCCTGTATGTAGCTGCGCGGGTACGCGCGCCATCGCTTCCGGGTCGCTGGCGACGAAGGCTACGAACGGGTACGTGAAGGCCAGCATTAGGAAGAGACGGTCGAGCGCGTTATCAACGGGCGCAAGATCATCGTTCTTCTTCTTGTAGAGCACCATGAAGCCATAATGCTGCTTGACCAGATGATAGTAGGCCCAGAGCACAGCCAGGAAAAAGAAGACGAGCCCGGCCCCGGCCAGAACCATCGCCGGGCCGACGATAAAGAAGAGAAGCGAGCCCAGGAGCAGGCGCTTGCGCGAGCGCCGCTCCGTGCGGTCGAAATAGGTGCGCGAATAGGTGCCGAAGACGTGCGGCGCATCTATCAGAATGGCCCACGTGGCGACCATCGGAATGAGCGGAAGGATTCCCTTTACGTAGAGGGCGAACAGAGCGTAGCTCGACAGGACGGAGCCTATAAACCATAACATATCGTCGCGCGCGCTGATGATCCAGCGCAGCGAGATGGCCTGCGGGCGCAACGCCGGAATGGTTTCGTGTGTCGCGGCAGAAGACATGAAAAGCTTCCCGAAAGCTCAAGTCGCCATGAGCGCGACGCGCGCCCTATGGACGCATCGGCCCGGCGCGGCCCATAATTCTTGAATCCCTCAATTGATGCCAGCGAGGCGCTCAGGATTTTAGCATCAACCGGAGCCCGTGCGGAAAGAGTGAGCGCGCGGGCGCGAAAGGAAAAACTTATGGAGCGGGACGACGCGGCGCTCGACCAACTGTTAGCGGTTCTCTTTCAGGCTCATCCGTGGCACGGCGTCGCGCCCGGCGCTGATGCGCCCCGTACACTTAACGCTTTTATAGAGATCGTGCCGACCGATGTCGTCAAGTATGAGCTGGACAAAGCTTCGGGCCACCTGCGCGTTGACCGCCCGCAACGATTTTCAAGCCTGTGCCCGATGCCTTACGGGTTCATCCCTCAAAGCTACTGTGGCGACCGCGTGGGCGAGTTGTGCTCGGCGCGCGTGGGCCAAAGCGGCATCCGTGGCGACGGCGACCCGATGGACATCTGTGTGCTGACCGAAAAAACATTCTCGCACGGAGATTTCTTCGTCACGGCAAGGCCCATCGGCGGCCTGCGGATGATCGACGGCCAGGAGGCCGACGACAAGATCATCGCAGTCCTGGAAGCGGACGTTGCCTACGGCCATATAGAGAATATTACACAGTGTCCGCCCGGCCTCGTTGATCGCCTCAAACATTACTTCCTCAGCTACAAACAACTGCCGAACGATGCGCCGCGTCGCGTAGAGATCGCGGAGGTTTACGAGCGCACAGAGGCCATCGAAGTGATCGCGCACAGTTTTCTTGATTACCGTGACTGCTACGGCGCGCCGGAAGAGCGCCTGGGACAATTGCGCAGGCTCTTAAAAGAGTAACCGGAAAAAACCTTTGACGCGCTTGGAGAGCCGCAGCCGCGCCGCTGCTTTCAGAGCGGCCAAGCGGTTTCGGCGGAGGTTTTTGTTTGACGAAAATTTAGGAGTTGCCGGTGGGCCGAAGCTTTTCTAAGCCTTATCGATGGTCTCTTCGATACTGCAACGCGGGCAGACGAGCGAGCGGCGGGTCGCATCGCGCCAGCGCGCGAGGGCGACCGTAGACAGGCGCGGCTCCGTGGCCTCGGCCTCTCCTTCAATGAAGAATCTAGCTCGTCCCTCGCTCGCGCCGTCGTCGCCGCCGCCACTGCCTCCCCGGTTGCCGCGCGCCTCGTCCTCTGCGTCGCAATGTTTGCAGACCCAGCCGAAGCCCGTATTGATGAAATGATTTGTCTCTATCACAAAGATTTGATGCCGGATTTCAACATGGCCGAAATCCGGCATCCGGCAATCGACATTCCTTTTTTTAGCGGCCAATCCTGCGCCTTGAGTCGGGCAGTTCCAGCAACCGTACGGGCACGGTGACGCGCCCGCCGCCATCTCGCACGACTTCGACCCTGACCGTATCGCCGATCTCGTGTTTGTCCAGGATGCGGTAAAGATCGTCCGTATCGCCGACCTTCTCGCCGTCGATGGCCGTGATGATGTCGCCGAGGTCTATGCCGCCGTCCATCGACTGCGTCGTTCCGCGCAGGCCAGCCGCAGCCGCCCCGCCGCCGGGCGCGACCTGAACTATGAGCACGCCCTCTGAGACGGGCAGGCGGATCTGATTCTTCAGCATCTCGACATCACGCGTATTAATGCCGAGTTTCGGACGACGAACCTGACCGAACTGGATCAACTGCGGCACGACGCGCTTTGCGATGTTGACGGGAATGGCGAACCCGACGCCTACGGACCCGCCCGCGGGCGAGAGGATTTGCGAGTTAATGCCGATCATCCGCCCGTGCGAATCGAGCAGCGGGCCTCCAGAATTGCCCGGATTGATCGAAGCGTCGGTTTGCACAGCGCCCTCAATCGGACGATTGTTGCGCGCCCTGATCGGGCGTTGAAGCCCCGAGATGACGCCGGTCGTGAGCGTGCGGTCGAGGCCGAAAGGATTGCCTATGGCCAGTACTTTCTGGCCGACGACCAGCTTATCCGAATCGCCCAGCGGCACGACCGTCAGTTGCTCACGCGGCGCTTCTATCTGTATCACGGCCAAATCCGTATCCGGATCGCCGCCGACAACCCGCGCCGGGTATTTCTTATCACCGCCGAGGCTGACCGTGAGGCGCTGCGCGCCTTCGATGACGTGGTAGTTCGTCAGGATGCGGCCCTGGTCGTCGATCACGGAGCCGGAGCCGGAGCCCTGCCCCTCTTCGACATCACCGAAGAAGCCCTGTTGAACCGTGGTCGAGGTGATAAAGGCGACGCCGGGCGAGATGGCACGGTAGACTTCGACGTTGTTCTGTTCGTCGGTCGCCAGGCTGGGGTCTGTGACTCCGGCCGGAGCGGCCTCCGTAAAGGCCGCAGTGTTGGGTTGAAAGCGGCTGCTGAAACGATCTATACAGGCGACCGAGACAGCGGCAAAGACGGCTGACAGCAAAGCGATCAGCAAAATCTGGCGTGCGGAAAGTTTATACATGGATTTCTTCTCTATCTTCTCAATTTACGTAACGCTGTTGACATCAAACTTTAAGATGCGCGACGCCGCGCCCGCGTTTGCGCCCCCCTTAATTGTTACGTTTAGCCACCCCTTTGGTTTCATTATCTAGCGCCTTCGATATTCCACTACTGGCCGGGATAATTTAATCCCGCGCGCGCCGCCGCGACAAGCGCCGGAAGGGTGCGTCCTGTACGGGCTTTAACGAAAACCGCGGGAAATCGTTCGGGAAGAGGGAGCGGGCGGCAAGGCGGCGGGTAGAGAGAGAGGCTCGGGGGCATCCGGATCCGTTCTCAAACGACGGCGCTCGCGTCGGTTTTCAACCGGCGGATGCGAGGAGCGCGCGCGACCATACAGACGGGGAGCGGGATTTTACTACTGCGCCTTTTATGCATGAGGAGTCGGCGCGCCTGCTTTTTGGACAACTCAGGAGATGACGCCGAGCACGGCCCCGGGCAAGCTATCTATAAATGCTATTACTCTTTGCGGCGCGTCGTAGCCGAGCGCCGACATGCCCGTCGCCGCGTGCACGAACATCAACGCCACATAGATCGCCAGCGCCACCTTCATACCGTGGTGCGCCAGCGGTCTGTGCGCGTAGCGGTAGAGCACGCAGGCGGCGAACGCGCCTATGCCGAGCTTGACATAGAGAAACTGCGCCTCGCCCATCTCCAACAGCCAGGCCATCAGGCCATTGCCCTCGGTCGCCAGATTCGCGCGCACCCAGACGAGCGTCAATTGCGCGTCGAGCCAGTTCAGAGAGAAGAGCAGAATGCTTTTTGCGAGGGCACTCATCTTGAGCATCTCCTTCAAATGCCAACCTTGTTAAACCCGGCCCTTTAATAACTAAACCCCCAACGCCGTAAAAGGCGGGGGGTTCCTGAAAGTCACCGGAGGGCGATCAAGCTCGCTTCCTTTGTATAGGATAGAAAGAGCTAATGATCGGCCGCTTCCCGTAACCGGCGAGTGTCAAAAAGGGGGTGTTTACCGAAGCATCGAGGGCAGCCGCCCGCGAAAAAACGCCGGTTTCAGCGGCAGCAGCAAAAAATGGTATATTGCGCCGTTTTAAGGGCTTCCGGCTTAGCCCGCCCGCCCTAAAAAATAAGGAGAAAACAGATGAGCCAGTATATCCCCTGTCCGAAATGCGGAGCGCCCGACCCGGAGCAGGTCAAATTCACCTGGTGGGGCGGGCTGCTCGGCCCGAAGATGTTGAGCCACGTCAAATGCGGTCGCTGCGCCAACCAATATAACGGCAAGAGCGGAAAATCCAACGCGCAGAACATAATAATCTACCTTCTCGTCTCGGCCGCCATCGTCTTCATTATCTTCTTCGGGCTGGCGCTGTTGCCGTTCCTGATGCGTTGAGCCCGATAGAGGAAGGGCTCTCGCCGCCGCCGCCGCTTTTTTCAGGAGGCAGCGGCCTGATCGACCGTGATGATCCGCAGGTTGGGTGATTCCTGTACGACGCGCGTGCCCGGCGGAACCGAGTGCGTGAGCCAGACGTTACCGCCGATCACGCTGCCGCGCCCGATAACCGTTTCGCCGCCCAGGATGGTCGCGCCCGCGTAAATCACCACGTCGTCCTCGATGGTCGGATGCCGCTTGGTATTACGCACGAGTTGGCCCGTCGCGTCCTTATCGAAAGAGAACGCGCCAAGGGTTACGCCCTGGTAGAGCTTGACGTTGTTGCCGATGACGGCCGTACCGCCGATGACGACGCCCGTGCCGTGGTCTATGAAGAAGCGCGCCCCGATTCGCGTGCCCGGATGAATGTCTATGCCCGTACGATGATGAGCATGCTCGGTCATGATGCGCGGGATGAGCGGAACCTTCATCCTGTAAAGCTCGTGTGCGAGGCGATAGACCATCACGGCGTAGATACTCGGATAGCTGAAGATGATCTCGTCCTTTGAGGTCGCCGCCGGGTCGCCCTCGTAAGCCGCCTCCACGTCGGTCGCCAGCACCTCTCGCAATCGCGGCAGCTCCGCCAGAAACTGCGCCGCGCACTCGGCGGCATCTCGATCCGGCACGGCGCAACCCGAATCCAGGCTCGTCCCGTGACAGATGGCGCGGCTGAACTGTTCCGTCAACAGCTCGTAGAGCCGTATCATGCGCGACTCGACGTGCAGTTGTAGGCTCGCGCCCGTCAATCCCTGCGCGCCTATATAGCCGGGAAACAGCAGCTCGTGAATCGTAACGAGGACGCGTATGATCTCGGCGTGCGACGGCAGCGGCTGGCGATCAAGGTGGTCTATCCTTGTTCCGTCCGCCGTATATGATTTGACGAGCGCGCGGGTCGCGCCCTCAAGCTTCTCGTTCATTGGTCGGCCATCCGCATCAATAATCAGTAGTCAGTCGAAAGCCTTTAAGGCTTTCGACTGACTACCGGCTTACTGATTACTTTATTCAATCTCGATGCTGCGTTCTTTGGCGATGCCGCGCGCTTTCATAATGACATCGTCATCGACGGGCTCGTCCCCGTCCCCGCCCGTCCACGCTTCGACCTCCTCTACGGGTCTGCCGAGCGCGACGGCCAGCTTCTCGTCGCTCGAATCGAAGCCCTGGTCGCGCAGCCTTTTTAGCATCGCGCGCCCCTCCGCCTGGTTTGTCCCACGGTCATCAACAGCCTGTTCCGAATTGGTATCCATTTGTCCCTCTCTCTGATCGTTCATGCTCCGACCTCGCTTTGCGGTTCTCCTGAAACGGTCGCCGTGTGGCCCAGGTCTTGAATCTTTTTGAGCAGCGTGCTTTGCTGTACGGTCTGCTCATCGAAATCGACGATTGCCGTCTTGCGTTTGAAGGTAACATCGGCCTCGCGAACGCCAGCCGTATCTTCGAGCGTCTCTTTAATATCGACCGCACATGAATCGCAGTGCATTCCCTCTATATGCAGTTCGGCTTTCACTTTTTGCCTCCTTGAATAGTCGCCTGCCGCCCGTCACGCGCACCAGGCTCCCGGCGAACCGAGTCGTCGTGGCCGCCATGGCAGCAGCGAGCGTGTAAACTATCTGCTCCTCCTATCCGTGCTTGACTGATAAGAGCGTATTATAGAAGGCAAAGGCCAAAGGAAAAAGGCCAGAACGCCCGGCCCCGCGAAAACTTTTCTCTTTCAGACGGGCGGCCTCCCCTTTAGAGATGATGGCTAAAGAAGATGATCTCCCGGTCGTACGGGTCGCAGAGGCCACAGGCGAGGCCGCAGAACGCTTGCGACAGGCGGGCGTCGGCGAAGCGCGCCGCGAGGCCCTCTCGCTCCTCGCTGATGTAATCTCGCGCGATCAAACCTTCCTGCTGACGCATCCGGAGCATGCGATAGCGCCCGCCGCGCTCAAACGCTTTCGCGCCGTCGTCGAGAGGCGCGCCAAAGGCGAGCCGCAGCAATACATCAGGGGGCGACAGGAGTTTTTCGGGCTTGAGTTCGAGGTGACGCCCGCCGTACTCATCCCGCGTCCCGAGACGGAGCTTCTGGTTGAAACGGCGCTTGAATTGCTCGATGCGACGAAGGGTGTGCTGCCCGCGCTCGTCTGCGATGTCGGCACGGGCTCAGGCTGCATCGCCGTCACAATTTTGCACGAGGAAGCGCGTGCGCGCGCCACGGGCCTGGACATTTCGCACGCGGCCCTTCGCGTCGCCGCGCGCAATGCTTCGCGTCACGGTGTAGCGGCGCGTCTCGATCTGGTCGCCGCCGATTGCTTCGCGGCGTTGGACGCGGCGCGGGCGCGATTTTCGCTCATAGTCTCAAACCCGCCCTACGTGGCCGAAGAAGCGCTCGTCGGATTGCAGCGCGAGGTGCGCTGCTTTGAGCCGCGCGTGGCGCTGACGCCCGGCGGCGACGGGCTTCGCATCATTCGGAAACTGCTCACGCAAGCCCCGCGCCTTCTTTTGCCGGGCGGTCATCTTCTGATGGAGATCGGCTTCGATCAGGGAGCAGCGGTCGAGCGATTGATAGATCGCCGCGCGTGGCAGCTGCTGGACATACACAAAGACTTGCAGGGCATCCCGCGCACCGTTGCCCTCAGAAAAACCTGACGAGCGGAACTGCCCGCCCGCTTTTTCCTTCCGACTTTTCCCTTTCTTTGGTAAAATTCGCAGGAATTTTCAGCCCCAATAAACAAGCAGATTCCGTCCGTCCTCGTTGGTTTTCTCGTGCGGGTAGTTTAAGTGTCGGTGAGAAGTGCCCGTCCGATCTACCGGTCTATCAAGAGTGCTTTCGGTCTCGGATTAAAATCGAAGGATTTGCTTTCTTGTGCGGGTGTGAAAGGAGCGCTAGACATGGATAAGTTCCGTATCGCGGGCGGACGCCCGCTTCGTGGTCGCGTCAGCGTGAGCGGCGCGAAAAACTCAGCGCTGCCCTGCATGGCCGCCGCCCTGCTCACACCTGAAACGGTCGTGCTCCATAATATCCCTTACGTGCGCGACATCATCACGCAGCGACGCCTCCTGGAAGACATAGGTGCGACGGTGCTGACGCCGGAGCTGCGGACGCACAAAATCTCGGCCTCGCACGTAGAGCTTTTTGAAGCGCCCTACGATCTGGTCAAGACGATGCGCGCAAGTGTGCTCGCGCTCGGGCCGCTGCTGGCGCGCTTCGGTAAGGCGCGCGTCTCTCTTCCCGGCGGCTGCGCCATCGGGACGCGCCCCATAGACCTGCACCTGGAAGGTTTTAAGCTGCTCGGCGCGGAGGTCGGGCTCGAATCGGGCGACGTGGTGGCGCGCGCGCCGCGTGGCGGGCGGCTGCGCGGCGGCGAAGTCAACTTTGAGAAAGCGACCGTCACGGGAACGGAAAATATTATGATGGCGGCGACGCTCGCCTCGGGCTCGACCGTGATTCACAACGCCGCGCGCGAGCCGGAGATCGCCGACCTCGCCGAGCTTTTAAATAGCATGGGAGCGCGCGTGCGCGGCGCTGGAACGCCGACCATAAGGATTGAAGGCGTCGAGGCTCTGGGAGGGGCCGAGCACACGATCATTCCGGATCGCATCGAGACGGGCACGTTTCTGGTCGCCGCCGCGATTACGCAGGGCGAGCTTGAGATTAAGGGCTGCGTGCCGGAACATTCCGCGATACTGATCGCCAAGCTGCGCGAAGTCGGCGTCGAGATCGAAGAGGTCAACCAGAGCACGCTGCATGTTCGGTGCTGCGCCGGGGGTCTGACGGGGCGCGATGTCACGACCGAGCCGCACCCGCGCTTTCCCACTGACATGCAGGCTCAGTACATGGCGCTGATGACGCAGGCCGCCGGGCGCTCCGAGATCAAGGAGACGATCTTCGAGAACCGCTTCATGCACGCCTCTGAGATGCAGCGCATGGGAGCGCGCATTCATATCGAAGGGCGCACGGCAATAGTTGAAGGGCCGACGCCGCTGACGGGCGCGCGCGTGCAGGCTTCGGACTTGCGCGCCTCGGCCTCGCTCGTTTTGGCCGGATTGGCCGCGCGCGGCGAAACGATCATTGACCGCGTCTATCATATTGATCGCGGCTACGAAAAGATCGAATCGAAGCTCCGTTCGGTCGGGGCCGACATCGAGCGCTTGAGGGATTCCGTGACCGCGCCGCTCGCGAGCGCAACCCAGCCCGACATGGCTGCCGGAGTCGCTTGAGAAAGCAGTAGTAGTGCCGGGTGACAAGTGGCGGGAAAAGAGCTATTGTCTTGTCGCTCGTCACTTTAGCACCTGTTCATTTATCACCGCTTTTATGTCTGAACAAAGCTGCCTTTTCTGTCGAATCATCGCGGGCGAGCTTCCCGCCGATGTCGTCCACCAGGACGAACTGAGCATCGCCTTTCGCGATCTCAACCCGCAAGCGCCCGTTCATGTGCTGGTCATCCCGCGCGAGCACATCGACTCGCTTGACGATGCTTCGCAGAAAGATGAGAGATCGCTCGGACACCTGCTGCGCGTCGCCGCCCGCGTCGCCAACGAACAGGGACTCTCCGAGGGCGGTTACCGCACCGTGATAAATACGGGCGCGGGCGCGGGCCAATCCATCTTTCACTTGCACGTACACGTCCTCGGCGGTCGCGCCCTTCAATGGCCGCCGGGTTAAGGCTACTTCGCGGTCGCGCCGCCTCTCGAATGATGAGCTTTACGGAACGCACATACGGGGCACTCAGGGTCAGCCTGCTCGTCCTGGCGCTTTCAGCCGTAGTGTGGCCGGTAACGCAATACAGTGCGCGTCGCGAACTGCTCAGCCGGGTCGGCGTACCGGCTGCTGCTGAAGAGACAATACCGCAACGGGCCAGGCTCTTTTGGTCTGGAGCGGAAGACGGCTTTTTGGCGGCGAGGGCGGTGGTCGTCAGCGCTGAAAGCGCGCCCCTCAGCGACAGACATCTAAAACGCCAGACCTCGGTTTACGCTGCGGTTCCGACCTACGAGGCGGCGCTGCTCCTGTGCGCTGTCGATCAGGTGGGGCGCGTTTACACGGACGCTGAGCCCTTCAACTACGTTTCCTACTGCATCGCGCAGCCGTCGGATCGCGGCCCGCCCTCCTTCGTTTAGCTCGACTCTTCATCGTCAACCAAAGCACGTTCTCGCGCGGATGCTCTTCCGATAAGCAGGGGTTTTCGCAACGCGCACGGGCCCGTGTTCCGGTCGTTGTATACTCGCGCGGCCGGGCCGGAGTGGAAGAAGCAGGCGGTGTCTTTGGTTAAGAAACCTATTTCATAGACCAAGGCGGAGGCAGCAACAGCAGGAGCAGGCACGCACACTCTCTCGCTCGAAGGCCGCCCCCGTCTTAATGAACAGGATAGGAGCGTATAATGATGCACAAGCTAAACAGAATGAAGCGCGAAATATTCCTGATTACGCTCGCCGTCATCGGCTTGATACCCGGCTCGCCTGCACCTGCGAGCGACGCTCGCCCTTTGGGCGCGCGACCGGCCGCGACTCTTCAGCAGAAGGAGGACAAGGTGACCGAGCAGAGCATTGCCGGGAACTGGCTGGGCGTGTTGGATGTTGGCGGAACGAAGCTGCGGCTGGTTCTTAAAATCGGCTTCAAAGAGGACAACTCGCTGCGCGCTACCCTTGACAGTCCGGATCAGATGGCGATGAACATGCGCGTCGACACAATCGTGCTGACGGGCTCGACGCTGCGCGCCGAGTTGAATGACCTCGGCGCTGTCTACGAAGGCCAGGTCAATAGCGAGCGGACGGAGATCGCCGGTCAGTGGAAGCAGGGGCCGTCCGCCTTGCCCTTAACGTTCAAGCGTTTTACGGAGTTGCCCGCGCTCAGCCGCCCGCAAGAGCCGCAGAAGCCGTATCCTTACGCGGAGGAAGAGGTCGTCTATGAGAACACGCAGGACAAGGTGAAACTTGCGGCGACGCTCACGATTCCGCGCGGGGCGGGGCCGCATCCGGCCATCGTGCTCGTCACCGGCTCCGGCCCCGAAGACCGTAATGAGACGGTCTTCGGACACAAGCCCTTCCTGATACTGGCAGACTATCTGACGCGGCGCGGCATCGCCGTCCTGCGCGCCGATGATCGCGGAGTGGGCGGATCATCGCCGGGCGCTGCCACCGATACGAGCGAGAGTTATGCCCTCGATGCGCTCTCCGGCCTACAGTTTTTGAAGACGCGAAAGGAGATCAACCCGAAACAGATAGGGCTGCTCGGCCATAGCGAAGGCGGGATGATCGTCGCGTTGGCCTCCCTTCGCTCGACCGATGTCGCCTACATTGTGATGCTCGCGGGGCCGGGCGTGCCCGGCGATCAACTGCTCTATCTGCAAGCCGCCCTGATCTTGAAAGCCAACGGCGCTGACGAAGAGCTGGTCGGTTACAATCGCCGCCTGCAAGAGTTGATGATAAAGATACTGCGAGAGGAAAAGGCGGATGCGGCGGCCGAGCGCAGGCTGCGCACGGAGCTGCCAAAGGTCATCGCAGAGATACCGGAGGGGAAGAGGAAAGCGCTCGGGATCACGGACGCGGCGATGGAGGGACAGTTCCGAATGATGATGACGCCGTGGTTTCGCTATTTCCTGGTATATGATCCGCGCGCAGTACTCAAACAGGTGCGCTGCCCCGTGCTCGCCATCGGCGGCGAGCGCGACTTGCAGGTTCCGCCCAAACAGAACCTTCCCGCCATCAATGAGGCGCTCAGGGCGGGCGGTAATAAAGATTACCTTACCGTGGAGTTGCCGGGACTAAACCATCTTCTACAGACGAGCCGGACGGGATCGCCCGCCGAATACGCGCAGATCGAAGAGACCATGTCGCCCAAAGCACTCGAACTGATCGCCGACTGGATCATCAAACACACCCCGCCACCAACGGCTGCGGCGGGGAACGCCAAGCAGTAGCAGTAGTCTTAGCCCTCGCTCAATGTACATCGGTCGCAGGTCGCGGATGATTTAAGGCTGGCAGCTAAGAATCCGGCCCTCATCCGCGACCCGCGATAGTTGAACGGGTGCCTCACCTATCCAAAACGTCTTTTGCGCTCTCTCTCAATCAGCCGCAACAGCCGTACCCTCACGTTGCTCTTCCACGGCTCTCTGTCCCTGTAGCTCGTCCTCAGATTTGAGCAGAGAGGTCTCGTATCGCACGTCGCCGACAAGGGTGTCGGCCACCGCCTTGACGAATCCGAGGATGGCTGGCCCGAGCACGATGCCCGGTATGCCGAAGACGTAAACGCCCGCGACCAGTGCCAGGAGCATCCAGTAGAAACTGAAGCGCTGCGCTCCGGCGCTCGCCAGACGGGGACGCAACAGCAGCGACGAGCCGAGCGTCATCATAATGCCGATCACCAGATAGATTGCGGCGCTGATGGGCTCGTGTCGAAAGACCAGCAGGTAGACGCTGACCGGCACGTAGACGGCCCATTCGCCCAGGAGCGGGAAGAAGCCCAGCAGGAAAGTGATGATGGCGAGCACCAGCGCCAGTGGAATGCCGAAGACGAAGTTGAGTACAAGGATGACCAGCGCCTTCAGAGTCTGATCTATAAAGACCGCGCGCAGAGCGCCGCGCAAAGCGCCGCCGACGTTGGCCGCCAGCTTCTCGTAAAGCGGCAGGTAATCGCCGGGCACGCGCATCTTGAGATAGGTGGCGATGCGTATGCGCTGCGTGAGCACGTAAAAGAGTGTGAAGAAGAAGAGCGCGAGCGACGCGAGCAGGAAGGCGGCGCGTTTACGAAGCTCTTCGCTGGCTTCGGCCGAGCGCGTCACGGCCTCGGCGAAAGCGATCTTGAGACTGGCGCGCGTGCCCTCGCGCGTGATCGGCAGATAGCGCCCGAGCGAGTTGCTGATCGACTCGATGATATCGTTGCGACGGGTGTGAACCAGATTCGAGTAGTCGGATAGTTCGTACCAGGCGTAGGAGACGATGGCGATGAGCGGCACGACGATCAATGCGATGGTGATGAGCGCGCTTCCCGCACGCGCGCCGAGCCGCTTTTCAAGCCACTCCTGCACGGGCAACAGATAAACGCCCGCCACCACGCCCAGAAGAAGCGCCACCAACACCTTGCCGACGAGCAGGGCGAACAGCCCGACGGCAAGCACCACCACCACTCCGTAAACCAGAATGCGCTTGGCATCGCCAACCGTCAGCTCGCTTAACCGCCTCGAATCACCGCTTGACACAATACAGCCAATATAACATAGGGACGAACGGAAGAGAGCGAAGGGAAGAGGGCGGCAGCGATGCGGGATGAAAAACAGGGATGAAGGATGAAAGAGGGTGAATGTTTAGTTCACTTGTGCGGTAACTCCATCATTCATCCCTCGCCCCTCATCCCTTCGCTATCGTATGCGGACGATGAATGAGATGGTGCCGGAATTGCCGGAGTTGATGTTGCTGCCCGTGAAGGCCCAGCGAATGTAGGTCACCTGCGCGTCGTAAGTGCCGGGAAGACCGGGCGGCGTGTAGGCGACCCAGGGCGTGGGCGGCTGCGGCGGAGTGGCGGCGCTGCGAGCGGCGTTTGAATAGGTGATCGTCGGAGCCGGAACACCGCCCGCGCCCGCAGTGTAGGTGAGCGAGCCGAGCTTCAATTCCGTGTTCGCGGGAATCATGTCGAAGAGCGTGAAACTGGTGGCGGGCGCGTCGCCCTGATTGTTGAAGACTATGGTGTAGGTGAGTTCCGTGCCCGATTGGACGATGGCCGTGTTGGCGCTGTAAGTCTTTGTGAGCTTGATGTCGGGCGGCGTGCGGACGGTCACGGCGGCCGTCGCCGGAGAGTTGTCGCTCGTGCTCAGGGTCGAGTCTATCTGTGTCGCGCCGACGTGGGCCACAGCGCGATTGGTATAGACGCCGGTCGTCGCCGGAAAGGTGACCTGGAAGGTCAGGTCGCGGGTCTGTCCGGCGGGCACGACGAAGCTTCCCACCCACGTCAGCGTAGTGCCCGAGATGGAAGGATTCGCCACGCTCACGCCGTTGTAGGCGGACGAGCCCGTGATATAGGAGGGACTGGCCGGGGTTGTCGGCAGGCTGTCTACGAAATCTTCGACCGTGGCATCGTACGCGCCCGTGGTGTTGTTCAGGCGCAGGGTGTAGGTGACGGTCGCTCCGGCGTAGACGGGCGTCGGGCTGGCGAGCTTCGTCATCGAGAGCGCGTTGGCCGCGGGCGAGATCGAGCCTGGATCGCCCTGCGTGTGCTTGATGTTCGTGCCGCTGGCGATATAGACCATGGGCGTAATGGTCTCGGGCGCAGTCGCCACGGCCACGGCCCGGAACGAGTAGGTCACAACGTAGCCCGTGTCCGAAGGAGAGGTCAGGTTGTCGACGTAGAGCTGGTCGGTGTAGGTGACGTTATTGCCGCCCGTGAAGACGATGGTCGTCGTCACTAGCTGGTAGCTCGAGGCGGCCCAGTTTACATCACAGGCGGGAGTGAAGGACTGTAGATTCTGGCTGCCGATCGTGCCCGTATGACCCGTGACCTCCACGTTGACGATACCGCCGAGGCCGGGCGGGTTCGGGCCTGAAATGGTCGTCGTGATCTTGTTCGCGTTGGCCTGGATCGTATTCTCCACGTCTGTCTGGGTGAAAGTCGCGCTCTGAAGCTCTGTGGTCGGAGGCCGCGTCCCGTAAATCCTGACGGTGTGCGACTGATCGACTGTGGTCGCCCCGCTCGCCTGTATATAGAAGTAGGCGGTCTTCATCTGGCCCGGAGCCATCGGGCCGAGCTGTACGATGCCGTCCTCTCTGGGCGCGAGCGAAACCACGCCTCCGGTGAAGGTGTCAATCGCCACCCAGACATCCGGATAGCTGGTCGCCCCATTGTTTAGAATCTGATAGGAGACGTACATGCCGCGTTGACCGGCGACCGTGTCTACGTAAAAGATGGGGGACGAAGTGCGCGTGATGGTAAAGGCTTGCGCCGTCGCGCCGCCCAGGCACAGGAAGGCGAAGAGGACGAGCGGAAGCTTGAGCAGGCGTTTGAGTCTCAATGCTTCTCCTCCTCCTTCTTCTTCTCCTCCTCCGGCTGAGCCGTGGCTGCCGGTGCGCCCGTCGCTTGCAGCGAGCCGCGCGACGCGCCGAAGAGATCGAAGAGATTTGAGAGCTTGGACGAGATGGTGAAGTAGAAGCCGCGCCGCGCCGGAATCAAGCGAGAGCCCGCGGGCTCGCCCGCCTGCGTGAAATTGTAGCCGACGCCGAGACGCAGATCGGGCAGCGCCCACAGGCCCAGCTCCGTCCCGTAAATCGAGCGCCGCGTGCCCGTCGAGGTTTGCATCAGATAACGAACTTCTCCGGCCCAGTCGAACCGGCTCGACAGGCGATACTGGGCGCGCGCCTGCGTCAGGTAAGTAAGCGTCGAGACGTAGGGCAATTCCGGCTGGCCGTTGGCGTTGAACCTGAGCGCAAAGCGACCGTAAAGCTCCAGCCGCGAGGTCGCCTGAATGTATCCGTCGGTCGCCAGAGTGTCGATGCGATCACGCGTCGGCTCCAAACCGTCCGCGCCATCCTGCACCAGAGCGCGATGGTTATAACTGAAGAGCAGCCCGACGCGGTCTGATTCGAGCGGGCGTAGGGCGAGGGCCGCCATCCCATCTATCGAAGAGCTATTGCGTCCCGCAAAGTCTGCCTCCGTCCATTGGACGCGCGACATGACGGTGATGCCGTGGCCGAGGCGACCCGCAGCGCCGAGGGCGAAGAGTTGGCCCACGCTCCCGCGATCACGAAACTCGTAGCGGGCCGAGGCGCGGAAATCCTGCGTCGGCGTCCAGCCAAAACCGAGCGTCGCGCTGTTGAAGCTCTCGCCGTCGCCCGCAAGATGAAACCCGCGCTCGAAGCCCAGCTCGAGCGAAAGCTCGGACGTGAGCGGCAGGCGATTCTGCAAACCGATCACGGCGAAGCTGTCCGTTCCGCTCGCGCCGTTCTCCAACTGGTAGCGCCCGATCAGCGAAGTGTACTTGCCGAACCTCGTCTCGACCCCGACGGCCGTCTCGCGCCGCGCCTCCGTAAAAGCGAAGCCCGTCTGCGCGACATCGCCAATCGGCACTATCGGCGCTGACGCCAATCGCTGAGTGAAGAATATGCGGGTCAACTGGTTGACCTGGTAGGTGGCGGCGAGCGTCGTCTGGTTCGGATAGGTCGGGTCGGCCTCGCCTATGTTCTGCTCGCGCTTGGCCGAGATGCTGAGCTTGTCCGTCACCTGCACTTCGGCGGCCGCCGTGATGAGGTTCGACTCCGTATGGCGATCCGTCAGCTCGTCGCTGAAACTCCTGTGATCGAAGCCGAGGTGAAAACGCAGGCGCTCATTCACGACCTGCTCCCACATGGCCGAGAGCGTCAGGCGGGAGTTATCAACCGCATCGGTGCGGTTGCGCTCGCTCATGACGCCGAAGCGCAGAGTGGATCGCGAGCGCGGCTTGAACTCGAAGGAGACTTCGCCGCGACGCGCGCCCGGTGTGACGGTCGCGCCGTACGGATTGAAGAAACCGGCCGAGGCGTTCGCATAGCGCGCCCTCAAGACCGCTTCGTAGAAGGAGAGGGGCTGCACCAGTTCGAGACGATAAGCATCGCCGTTATGCTCGCGGCTGCCCTCGTCGAAGATGTTGCCGCTGCTCATGATCTCGCCCTGGCTGCGCGCGTAGGCGAACCGCAGCTCGCCCCCATGCGGCAGCGACTTCGTGCCGTCCAGCCCCCCCAGTATGAAGGAGCCGAGGTCGGATTCCTGTACGATCGCCGACAGGCCCATGCGCAGGCCGAGGCCCTGGAAGTTTCTGACGGCGCGGCCCGTGTAGATGGCCGTCGAAAGATCGTCGCTGCGATGCTCGTAGGTGACGACCACCTGCACCAGATTGAGAGCGTAGTCGAAGGTCGAAATGTAGCGCAGGAAGAATATCTCGCCCGTCGCCGGGTTCAGGTTGTAATCGACCGAGCGGACGAGCTGCTCGCTGGAGAGGATGATCTCCGGGTTGCGGCGGTCGCGCACCTCAAGCATTAACGTCTCCGAGCCCGGAAGTATCTCGCTGTGAGAGAGGCGCAGGATGCCGAGCGTTCCGCCCGGAAACACGTCGCGCGCGAAAGCAGTATCGGGACGCGCGCCCGTCACGGTCACGTAATCGCCGCGCGAGTTTTCCAAGTGAGCCTTGATGCCTGTCAGCTTGCGCGTGTAGCCCGCGAGCGCAAGCTCGTCCATGTCAGCCGTAAAGTCTCCGAACATTACGTAGGAGCGCCCCATGTCGATCCGCGCGTAGAGCTTGGAATTACTTTGAGCCGCCTGATAGCGCGTCGAGGAGTCGCCGAAGAGCGGGTAGACGCGGTCGAGCGGATCAAGCTGGAAGAGACGGTCGCGCCCGGCTGTTCTGTTGATCGGCCGCTGTGAATCGTAGGCCAGCGTCAGAATACTGCGATTCCAGAGATTGCCGTGATAGAAGAAGCTGAGACGGCTGCGAAGATTGCCCTCTTCGCCGCGCAGGTTTACTTCCGGTATGGCTTTGCCGATGGTCACTTCGGCCAGTCCGACGAGAATCGCCGGGCGGGATTCGGGCGTGATGCGAACTTCCGCCTGGGCTTCGAGCCCACCCATCAGCGCCTGTAGGCGCGCCTGGCCGGGCGCTCCCGACGAGACTAAGCGGAGCGCGGCCTCGCCACTCTGAAGCATGACGAGCAGTTCGCTCTCACCCTCACGCGCCTGTTCCGGAGACACGCCGCCGTTGCGCGCATCAAGCTTTTCCTGCGAAGACTTCGCTTCACCCGTCGCTGCGTCAGCCATCAACTGTAAACGGCCCGCCGAAACCGATAGCGCAACCTGTCCGTCGAGCGCCGGGCTCCCCCATTGATCGAAAGCGCTGACGTGAACGATGGTCGAGTCGCGCCCGTCGGCTTGAATCTCCGTCTTCTCCGAAGTTATCTCAAGGCGTCGCGCGGGCCCACGACCCAGCACCAGAAAAGATTCCGTGCGACCGGGTGCGCCTTCGGGGCTGACGGCTGTGATCGCGATGCGATTCGGGCCGGGCCGCAGGCTGAGCCCTACGAAAGTGAACGTCGAGACGTTGTTCTTTTGATCGAGCCGACTCTGGCCTATGTTCTTGTCCGAGACATGTTCGCCGTTGACCTCAAGGTGGATCGTCCAATTGAGCATCACGCGCGCCTCGATCTGCATCGCGGGCGACATCACTATCGCATTGGCCGAAGGCGAAAGCACGCGCACTTCGCCCGGCGCGACCGGCTCCAACGTCTCGGTCGAAGCGACCTCGTATGTGCCAGCCGTGCGCGGCCTCTCGCTCGTCGAAGGGGCCGTCTCTCGCAAACGGGCCGTCTCCTGCATCCGGCTCGCATCTCCTGCGCCGCTTGCGCCTTGCGTCGCGGAGAGGGAGGGCAGCGAATCCGTCGGCGGCATAGCACCGGTCGTCGAAGTCGCCTGCGGAGCATGAGATTGTGAATCGTTGCTGACGAGCGCGAAGTTTTGACGCAGCAGCGCGCCGCCACCGACGGGCGTGCGAAGCAGCCTCGTCCAACTGTGGCCCGCGACCGTCCCATTGTCCGACAAAACATACCCGGCCGGAACGCTCACTGGGTCGAGCGCGATGACCTGTGGCCCATCGCCCAGCGACGGGAAGCTATAAAGCCCCTGCGAATCGGTGACGACCGACTGCCCCGACTGAAGGAAAAGACGCACACCCGCCAGCGGACGATCCACGTCCTCGAAGAGCCCCGTGCCGTTCACGTCCTCGAAGACGCGGCCCAGGATCACCTGGCGTGTGGAGAAGACGCCGCCGCCGATATGGACAACTGCGCGCGCCGCCGCCGTCTGGATGCGCTCGCCGGTCGGAAAAACGGCCTGTGCGACGGCCAGATTTTCCTGCGCGCCCTCGCGCGCGTTCGCGCCGACGCGAGTCCTGTAAAGTATCCGCGCGGTCGCGCCCGCGCCCAGCTCAGGAATACGAAAGACGAGTTCTTCGCCCTCTATCTGCGGCTCGATGGGTTGCGCCGAGGCGGCCGTTTCTCCGAGCCGCGCCGTCCCCGCAGCATAATGGAATGAATCGGGCAGGCGGTCGCGCACAACCAACTCGCGAACGGGAGCCGATGTGGAGTTATGTACTTCGACGCGGTAGGTGATCGCGTCGCCGATTTCGGCGCGCTGGCGGTCGGCCGACTTGGAGATTTCCAGGTTACGCCGCTCGAACATAGGAATGTTGAGCGCAACTGCCGCGAGGTCTTCTATCTGTACGTCCTCGGTCACGAGGTCGAAATGGCCCGCGCGCGCTAGCGGTTGATCGTCCAGCGCATGAACCGTCATGCCGAAGAGGTCGGCGCGGGTCGGGTGCGCCGTCAGCTCCATCATGCGCGTGATGTAGCCCGGAGCCGTAACGCGAAGAAAATAGTGTTTGGGTGTGCCTTCCGTGCCGAGCTGCTCGGGCGTAAGCGCGAAGCTGTAATGGCCCTGCCCGTCGGTCATGTAAGGATTCTCGTTTCGCGTGTTAGGCAGGAAACCCTGTTCGAGCACGGTCGCGAGCGGGTTCTCGCCGTTCTGATCGAGCAGCATCTCGACGCGCGCGCCCGCGATGGCCGTCGCGCCGTTACTGCGCGCGGAAAAGACAGTGCCGAAGGGATCGACCAGCACGACCGCATTGCTGCTCGCGACGGGGCGCAGGTTTTGCCCGCTGATGACGGCGCTGTTGACGAGCCCGACGCCCCCGGTCGCGCCGCTCGTCATAGTTGCCCGGAAGGATATTCGGACGAGCTGGCCCGGATCGACCTGCGACAGTAAGACCTGCACGCGACCCTGCGCCACTTTCCCCTCGTCCGCGTCTTCCGCATCCGTCAGGTTGCGCTCGTCCAGGCGCAGCGAACCGGCCGCATACTCGATCCCGGCCGGGAGTTCGTCGGCGACGACGACCGCGTGCGCGGCCACATCGCCGTGATTGCGAAAAGCGATAGTGTAGGTGAAGGGGTTGCCGGGAGCGACGACCGCGCGGCTCGACCCGTTGACGGTCTTCTCGGGCGGCAGCCCCGGATTATCGGGCGAGCCGACGACCGAGCCCTTACCGATCACGTTGATGATAGTGCCGCTGTCTTCGCCCGTCCCGTTGACGGCGCTGACGACGTTCGAGCGCGCCGTCAGGCGAATCGCCAGAGCGCTCTGCGGAGCGGAATCGTTCGTATCGATGACGGCGAGCACGCCGACGCACGAGCCCTGGCGCGCGCGCGGAGACATGGATTGGCCCACCTGTATGAGCGCGTCCGCGTCCGTCAGAGTCCCGCTCGCGTCCGTGTCGAAGTGCAGCGAAGCGATGCTCGCCGGGGCGTTCACCTCGGCGCGCGTGATCGTGTAGAAGTCGGGCGTATTACCCGCGTTGCAGATGCGGAATATCCTGGTTACGCGCTCGTGCGGGCCCAGGGCCTCGGATGATTCCGTTTCGTCCGGAGTGACTAGGAGCGTGGAAACAGATAGAACCGTGATCGAGATGGTCGGCGAGACGGTGCCGTAGCTCGCGCCCGTCTCGTCCTCGTAGGTCGCCTCGGCGCGGTTCGAGATTACCGTACCGGCTTCGGTCGGATCGTCCGCCGCGCGCACGACGAGCATTCCGACCATCGTGGCGGGAATGACCGCGATGAGAATGGCGGCGAGTATGATCCTGTTGAGAGGGGCAGCTAGCATCTTCGACCTGTGGGAGAGAGAAAAAAGCGGCTTCGAGTCAAACTCCCTGACTTACTTGAAGTCGGAAGCGGCGCGGTCAGCCTTTAGTCCTTGAGCGGAGCAATTGCTCTTTGGGCTTCTCTGCTGCCGCGCCGTCCCTATTAACTATCTTTACAGCCCACGCGGAGCGGGCTATCTGATAGTTACGCTGAACTTGAACGTCCCCGTAACTCCGGCCTGCAAGCCCGGCAGCGTATCCGTGAGCGAAGTCGACGCTCCGTTAACCACGATGTTGCCGTAGTTGGGCACGGCCACGGGAAGCGTCAACTGGCTCGACGCAGAGTTCGCGACGTAGGTGGCGTTCGCCGCCCAGTTGTTCGTTCCCGCGCCGTCGTCCGTGATGACGACGCTGGTTGCCGACAGCAATCCGTTATTGCTGCCGCTGTTCGAGGAGATGTTCGCGTAAGTGATCGTGTATTCGATGACCGCGCCCGGAACCGCGTCGTTGGCTCCGCCTATCCCTGTGCTGTTGGTTATCACCGCCGTCTTGATGAGGCGAATGAAGCCCGTATAGACGCGGTCGATAGTATCGTTCTTCACCCCGGCCGTATTGGCCGAGGCGGCGCGAATGACCGTGTTGTAACCGGCCAGCACGGGCAGGCCCAGGGGCAGCGTGACCTCGACCTTATAGTTGGCCGAACTGCCGTAATTGACGGCGAGCGTCGGATTGGGCACGGCGGTCGCGACGCCGTTGTTGACGAGAGTCGTCCAGTTCGCTCCGTTATCGGTGCTGAGGCGAACCGTAGCGCCGCCGCCCGTACCGTTGGCCGGGAACGAGACGACGCTGAGCGTGTAGGTGTCGTTGGCGTTGCCCGTATTCTGAACCGTGTTCTCGAAGGTGAGGGCGTTGCCCGCCAGGGTCGTGTTACCGCCGGGCGCAACGCCCGCTATCCCCTGGCTGACGCTCAGGTTGGTGTAGTCGTCGTCCGTACTGCTCGGGCCGCTCGCGCCGGGTTGGCCCAGGGGGCCGTTCAAGACGTTGCCGACCGCCTGAAGCGTGGTCTGCAAGGGCGTACCGCTCGCGGCGTTGGGCTGAACCACGTTCGGATTCAGAGCATTACCGTCGCTCTTGTTCGGAGTCTGCGGGCCGCTCGACTGATCGTCCGACTGGTCTTTGATGAGCGATGCGATGCTGTTGTTGGCGAAGGCGTCGGCCATCTGCCTGATCGGGGTCGTCGCGTTGATGCCCGAATTGACTGTCACCAGCATGGTGATGTTCGCGCTGCAGGGGCTGGAATTGGCAAGGAGCGGAGTCGCAACCTTAAAGGCGACGCGGGTCACGCTCGATAGCGAGCCGGGCGCGGATGAACTCCATGTGGCGGCCGTCGGCGCGGTCGTCAACGCGTCCGTTGTATAGAGCGTGAGCTGGCTACCGGCGAACGCCTGCCCGCTCTTCAGGGTCGTGTTCGAGGGAACCGGCATCACTATGAAGACACCGGAATTGCCGGAGAGCGTGGTGGCAGCCGCGTCGCGCGCGCCCGTATTACAGACGCCGACCGAATAACTGATGTCGGAGCCGAGCGCGATGGGCCCGGCCGGAGCACTGAGCGAGACCTGTAGCTGCGCGTCGTTGGCGATGTCGGCGCGAATGTCGCCGCCCGCCTGGCGCGAGCCATTGACCGAAGCGCCGAGCGTGCGGACTTCCGTCCCGGAACCGCTCGTGGCGAGGTTGTCCCACGGAGATGCGCCCGTCTCATTACCGAGCTGGATTCTGATGGTCTGACCCGTAGTCGCCCCGTTGTTGACCAGAACGACGACCACGACGTTGAAGCGATCTTTCAAAAGGGGGTCGGGGCTGCGCGTGACGGCCTGATCCACGTTCGGGTTGCTGCCGTAGATGCTCTGGTCGAGCCCGTCCTTGGTGTTGTTTCCGTTGAGGTCGATGAAGGCGTCCTGAATCGTGCCGGGGCCGCTCGAAAGAATACTGCCGCCGTTGGCCAGAAAGCGCACCTGATCGTCGAAGTTGCCGAGATTCGTGACGGTGAAGACGAAGTTCACGGTTTGTCCCGCGACGACGCTCGTATCGAGCTGGTTGTCGGGCGTGATCTTCAGGCCGGAGACGTTGGCGACCGTGACGGTGACGGGCGACGACTTGGTATCATAACTGGTCGTGCCGTCGGAGTAGGTGGCCGTGGCCGTGTTGGTAATCACAGTGCCGCCGGGCGTCTGTTGCGCGAGCGTGGGCGCTGAGAGCAGGCAGGCGAGTGCCAGGACGGCAAGGATGCGCGTCAGAATCGCGCCGAGCCGGGCTGGAGAGTTAGCAGTGGTCTTCATCTTTCGTTCCTCAAAAAAAGTTGATGGGGTCGGCCGAGGGCCTGCCACCTGAAGGTTGTGAAGCGGCCGGAAAGGATTCCGGCGGGGCATCAAGGCGGGTCGCGCACGCGCACGCTCTCTCTCCTCCTGTGGGCGAGAGCGCGCGGCCTTCGTGAGCTACTTGACGCGCACTTTATAAGAAGCGTTGAGCTTGCTGCCTCCGGCCAGGGCGTCCGTCCACTCGTAGCGAACCTGCGTGTACATGGACGCAGGCGCTGGCACGAGCTTGGTTGATCCGTCCGGCTGCTTCTCTTCCACCACGGGCTCGGCCGAATAGGTCTTGCCGTTATCGATGCTGTAGACGACCGTGGCCGCGCCGTCGGCGGTCGCGCTTCCGGCGATCAGGGCCGTACCCTTCGGAATCTGGCCGACAGCCTTGTATTCACGCGCCGGAGCGTTGCCGTCGTTCTGCGAGGTAATAGTCCAATGCAGAATCTCGCCGGGATTTACAGTTGTGGCTTTCTCGACGGGCATGACCTGGCCGCCGCGCTCGATTGCGCCCGAGAGCATAACTTTCACCTCGGGGCGACCTCGCTCGGCGCGCGCCATCTGATGTTGCGCGAACGCCGCCGCTCCGCTGAGGACGACGAGGCCGAGGGCGAAGAGCGTGAGCGCACGCATCTTTCTCTTTAACTTCATCATGAGTCTCTCCTTAAATTTCCCTGGCCGTCAGGGCAGGGGCTTGGGCCCATCCGGAAGTGAGTGGGCCAGATCATCTGTTGCCGTGGGCCAGGGTTGATTCGCGCATCTGCTGCGCTTCGAGAGCGCGTCCGACGGCGTACATGAAGGTGGTGACGGAAACGGGGCGGGGAAGCACGGCCGCGAGGCGCGCGTTGGCTGACGTGCTCATGATCTCTGAAGGGCGTCGGTGAAACCCGATCAGAGAAACGTAGGGCTCTATCTCGTGGACGACTTCAATCGCACGCGAACCGCCGAAGCCGGGCATGTCCAGCCCGAATGCGATCAGATCAAAGCTTCCTTTATCCGCTTCGCGCAGTACGTCCATCGTGTGATTACACGTGGACGCCTCGTGCCTGGCCGCGCGCAACGCCGCGACGAGTTGATCCGCCATTACTCGGTCATCATCGCAAATCATCACACGCGCCATCCCGTACCATCCTTTTCCTAAACGAGTTCCGACCGGCGAAAACGCACGATCACCCGACTAGCTGAAACAAGCCGCGTGCCGGGGCCGGACGGGAGCCGCGCCAAAGGGTGTAAATGTTTAAATGATAGGAGTTAAGGGGCGTGGGGTGGGTCGTCGCTGAAAGTCACGAGGCGGGCGCTCGTGACAGCCCCGGCCTGAAATTTTGTCAGTCGCCTGACTTTTTGTCACCTGGGCGCGATGAAGGCGGCCTTAGAGCACGGCGGTCTCCTCAAGCGAACAACCCTCTGCGAATCTTTCGGCGCGCAGCGGCGAGGCGTCGATCACGCGCGAGTGCCCGTCGAGAATCAGTTCCGAGACCATGCGCCCGGTGGCTGGCGCGTGCATTACGCCGTGACCGCTGAAGCCGTTTGCGAGGAACAGACCCTTGACGCCGGGGGCCGCTCCGATAATGGCATGATGATCGGGCGTCACTTCGTAGAGCCCCGCACGACAGCGCGCGCGGTCTACAGTCGCACTCGCAAGGCAGGGCACGCGCGCCCGCGCCCGCTCGAGTATTTGTCCGATGAAGTCCGGATCGAAATCCGTCTTGAAGCCCGTCTTCTCTTCGGGCGCGGGCCAGGCCATCAGCACGCCCGATGGTGAAGCGCCGGGCGGCTCGCGGCGAAAGTGAAACCCGTTCGACATGTCTATGATCATGGGCAGGGGCGAGGGCAGAGAGTCAAAGGGCTCTGTGATGACTAGCTGGCGGCGGAGCGGCGAGACGGGCAGCGCCACGCCCGCCATGCGCGCCACCTCGGCGGCCCACGCGCCCGTCGCATTGACGATAGTTCGCGTCGCGATGCGCCCGCGCGTCGTCAGGAGCGCTTTCACCTCGCCGCCCGCCGTCTCCATCCCCGTCACAAGGGTATCGAGCCAGACTCTGGCGCCTCGCTCCCTGGCGCGCGCCGTAAAGCCTCTGAGCGCGCTCAGGGGTTCTATGAAACCGTCGGTCGGGCAGAAACTTCCGCCCATCACATCATCCATGCGCAACTGCGGAATCAAGGCACTTATATCATCGGCAGTGAGCAGCTCGACTCCCTTAAGGCCGAGCGCGAGCTGACGCTCGCGGTTTGCTTTGAGATAAGAGAGATGCGCCTCGCTGGTCGCGACGAACAGGTAGCCGTCCGCTCTGTAGCCTGCGGAGTGGCCCGTCATCTCTTCAAAGCGCGCGAAGAAAGGGATCGAATAGAGCGACATCTCTATATTGATCGCGGTCGAGAACTGGGCGCGAACGCCGCCCGCTCCCTTGCCGGACGAGCCCATCCCCTGTGCCGCTTCGCGTTCGAGTATAAGAACGTCGCGGCATCCCGCCTCCGTCAGGTGATAGGCGACGCTCGCGCCGACGATGCCGCCGCCGATGATGACTACGTCAGCCGTCTCTGTCATGAAAAGTTACCTGCTGAAGCTTGCGAGCCGGAATTAATAGAGAAGAGCGCGCCCGAACATTTCGTCGAGACTGCCGCACGCGCACGCGCGCGAGTTGCAAAATTATCCGGCGGGCTCTCCGGACAGGGCGCGCACTCTCTGTCGGCGCGTGCCCCGGATTGTAATCCGCCGGTATTAGATTCCGGTCGCGAGGTCTGAAGAATCTGTCGCCGTCTCGTATTCGCGCAGCTTGCGATAGAGCGTGCGCGCGGAGATGCCCAGAATGGCGGCGGCGCGTTCGCGGTTGCCGCCCGTCTCGTTGAGTACGCGCAGAATGTGCTGGCGTTCCAACTCGTCGAGCGTGGCCGGAGCCTGGTGCTGCGGAGCGAGGGCCGCGCCCTGGCCCGAGGCGAGGTCGCCCGAGCTGCTAGTCTGCCCCCCGGCCACCGACGGCAACACCTGTTCGGCCTCGATCACATCGCCGGTCGAAAGAGCGGCGGCGCGTTCCAGGCAGTTGCGCAGCTCGCGCACGTTGCCGGGCCAGGAGAATGATTCCAGCCGTCGCCGCGCCTCGGCCGACAGGTCTAGCCTGGGCCTGTTGAATCGCTGGCGGAAAATCTCCAGAAAGTAGTCTATCAATTCGGGGATGTCTTCGCTTCTCTCCCTGAGCGGCGGGATGTGGAGCGCGACGACGTTGAGGCGGTAGAAGAGGTCTGCGCGAAACCGTCCCTCGCGCACGTCTTCCTGAAGATTGCGATTGGTGGCAGCGATCACGCGCACGTCCGCGCCCTGGTCGCGCGTCGAGCCGACGCGGCGAAAGCGGCCCTGTTCCAGAAACTGCAAGAGCTTGACCTGCATCTGAAGCGGCATCTCGCCGACCTCGTCCAGAAAAAGGGTCGAGCCGTCGGCCGCTTCCAGCAGCCCGCGCTTCAGGGCGCTCGCGCCCGTGAACGCGCCGCGCTCGTGGCCGAAGAACTCGGATTCAAACAGGGATTCGGGGAGCGCGCCGCAATTGATCGTGATGATAGGCGAATCCCCGCGCGCGCTCCTGGCGTGAATAAAGCGCACGATGACATCCTTGCCTGTGCCGGATTCGCCCGTGATGAGGATGGTCGAATCGAGACGGGCCGCCGCCTCCGCCTGAGCGACGATGCCGCGCAGGGCGGCGCTCTTGTAGATGATCGGAGGGACGCCCACTTCATCTGCATGCGGCGGACGCACAGCCGCCCGAAGAGAGGCGTTCTGTCTGACGAGCCGCCTCTTCTCGTCCGCCTTGCGGATGACGGCCTCCATCTCGTCGAGCGTCGAGGGCTTGGTCAGGTAATCGTAAGCGCCGAGCCGCATCGCCTCAAGGCCCGTAGGCAAAGAGGTGTCGGCCGTGAGCATGATGACCTCGGGCGCGTCCTCTATTTTCCTGATCTCGCGCAGGGCGTCCAGGCCCGAGAGCCCAGGCATCTGTATGTCCAGCAGGACGACATCATAATCCTTCTGACGCAGGGCCGCGAAAGCCTCCTCCGCTCCCGAAGCGGGCGCGGCCTCGAACCCGGAGCGCGAGAGCTGATCCGTCACGAGCTTGCGCAGAAGGTTATCGTCATCAACCACGAGCACACGGATTCTTCGACTCATGCAGCTCAAGGGACGGAGGGCGGCAGCAGCGATGAGGGATGAAAGCCCAAGACGAGCCAGCTTTGTTTCATCCGACGCCTTTTACCGCTCCCTTTATCCCTTTGCTCCTCCTTTGACTTTACTTTCCTTTCACCCTACTCGGCCTTCATCCCTCTTTTTCGGGCGCTCTGCGCGGCAGCCAGAGGCGAAAGCGGCTGCCCGCGTTCTGCTTGGATTCGACGGTGAGCGCGCCGCCGAGCGCTTCGGCCAGCGTGTAACAGATGGCGAGGCCGAGACCGGAGCCCTTGCCCGGGTCTTTGGTGGTGAAGAATGGATCGAAGATGCGTACGAGCAGTTCGGGCGCGATGCCGTGGCCCGTGTCCGCGATCTCGATGGCGACGCGCTCGCCCTCGCGCATCGTCTGGACAGTGACCTGTCCCTCCTGGCCCACGGCGTCGAGCGCATTGCTCAGTAGATTGTCGAGTACCTGTCGCACCATCCCCGCATCGGTCGCCACTTCGCCGACGTTTTCATCCAGCTCGACCACGACCTTGACGGTTTCGGACGCCGCCCGCTGCTGGGCGAGGCGGGCGCTCTGCACCACCAGGGCGTTGATGTCGCAGGTCGTGCGATGGGCGCGGCGCTGGCGCGATAAGTCCAGCAGCCCGCGCGTAATCGCCTTGCACCGAAGAGCCTGGCGAATGATCTCTTCGAGATAGAAATTCCATTCTCTCGTTTCGGCGAGCGCCGTCGTGTCGGCGCTCGAACGCATGTCGCGAAGAGTGGCTTCGGCGCAGGTCGTGATGGCGGCGAGCGGATTGTTGATCTCGTGAGCGACACCGGCGGCCAGTTGGCCCACGGTCGCGAGCCTGCGCGAGCGCGACAGTTGCTCCTGCATCTCGGAAAGCTCCGTCACGTCGCTCCAGGTGATGACGCTCCCGCCCGGAGTGCCCGGCTGATCGAGCGGCGCGACCGAGACCAGATAACGACGGCCGTCTTCGGCCTGAAGCTCGAAGGAGGATGCCGTCCCCGTCGATTGGCCCATGTGATAGGCGGCGGCGCGCTCGCCGAAGAGGCGTGCGAAAGCGTCGGCGCACGACAGACCAATGGTTTCGGCGGGCGTGAGGTTCATCATCTCGGCCGCGTGCGCGTTGCAGCGCACGATCTGCATTAGATGGTCGTGGACGATAATGCCATCGGGGATCGCGTCAAAGGTCTGCTCCCAGATTTTCTTGCCCGCGCTCACCGTCTCAATCAACCGCGCGTTGTCGAGCACCGTCGCGGCCATCTCCGACAGGTCTTCAAGCAGTTGGCGCTCTTCTTCCGTAAAGTTGTGCGCCGAGCGATAGCCAACGACGAGCGCGCCGAGCGTCTCGCCGCGCGCCTTCAGTGGCGCAAGCGCAAGATCAAGCACCCCCTCCTGACTGTGCAAAGGAAAGTCTTGCGAGGGAAGCTCGTCGCTCGTGCCGATGCCCGTGACGAGCATCAACTCTTTAGTGAGCGCCCCGTCCTTATAGAATTTGGCGCGCAGGGGCATCCTGATCTCGGTCTCGGCCGTGATGCCGGACGAGCGGAATCCGCTCATGGCCCGCCAGATGACCATTTTATCGGCGAGCGAGAAACTGGCGACGCTGGTCGTGTCGGCGCGCATAATACGCCGTACCATCTCGACGACGGTCTGTAAGGTAGCGGCGCTTTCCGAATGTTGCTGGCGGCTGAGCGACGCGTCCGCGCTCGCCTGATCTGAAAGATTCATGACACGCTCGGTTGCAGAGAAACCTTCGGCCTGATCGCCCATCACGCTTTCACTCGTGCCCGCCCTAATCAAAACGTCACACGATACCGCTTTGGTTGACGAAAGTCTATCACATCATAGCGGCGCATAGTGGCGCCGCACCGCCGCTATCTTCTTTCAGATGGCGTGGCGGCGCGGCGCTCTGCGGAGCCGCTTTCCTGCGCCGCCGCCCATTCTACGGCGACAACACGGGGGCGGCACGACTGTTGCCATTCGACGCGGGCGGGAGATTTCGACCCCCGCTGGGAAGCACGAAACTACGAAGAGCCCGAGTATAAGCCACGGGCCGGGAGGCATCCATTCCATATGAATTTGCGACCGGGCATAACATTACTGCTCATCCTCACAGTGACGCTAACGACGATGGGCTCTGCGCGAAACAGGCCGGAGGGCGGGGCTGGTGAGGATAGTGAGGAGGCGAAGCTCACCGACATGGAAGAGCGCGAGGCGCGCGATCTGGCCGCGCTCTTCAACACACGCTGGCGCGAGACCGAAGACATCGGGCCGCTCGTCGAAGAATTTTTCGCAGGTGGCTTTGCAGAATATCTGCGAGCGGAGCCTCAACTACTGTTTTTCCATGAACTCAAGCCGGAATCGCTGGCGTGGGCAAGCCGGGATGATCTTGAACGCCAGTACGTCGCATCGATGAACTTTACGCACCTTATGTTTCGCCTCTACGAGGTGTACGAGGTCGCCGGAGGGTCGGGGGAAGAAAAGATGGAGCTGAGATTAAGGGACATACTCCCTGCGAGCGTCTGGAATGTCCTCGAGAGCAATCCGACGCTCTATGCGATCATGCGCGAAGAGATGGGAGAAGCAGAAGCGAAGGGACAGGCAGAGGCGATTGAGCCGGACACGCAGCAGCAGCAACGACGGGCTGAGGCGAAAGAAGTACGGACTTTAGAGCAGGTACGCAGCCTGACGGATACATTGGAGCGCGCCGTCGTGCTGCTGCGCGATCACCTGAAGTCGCTCCCCGGTACGCTCGACACCCGCGAGAGGATAAGCAGCCAGCAGAGCAGCGATGCGGATTCGAGCGCGGAGATTGATGACGATCCTCTGAAACCGCAGCTATACATTTCCGGCGAGGCTGCTGATGGCTACCCGGCCGGGACACGCATGATCTATGTCGACATTCTGCCGTTTCGTATGAGGCTGGTGCGCGCCGCAGAAGGCGAGCGCCTTAAGGTCGCCTCCGTTTATCTGATGACCGACTGAGAAGGTCGGGCGCGATGCGTGCGAGTGCGCGCGCGCTCTCTCTCTGACCCATCCACAAGTCGCCGCGCCAACTTCAAATAAAAAGGGCGGCCACTTTTGCGCCGCCCTTCATCAACCCTCGATGCCGCTCCGGATTTAATCCCCCTTCGGCGCGACCTCGCGCACGGCCTCCGAAACGCCGTCCGAGTACTTCCTGAAATTCTCGTTGAAGCGCCGGGCGAGGTCGCGCGCCTTCCGGTCGTAGTCATCCTTGTCGGCCCAGGTGTTGCGCGGCTGTAAAACTTCCGCCGGAACGTCGGGGCAGGAGACGGGGACGCCGACGCCGAAGACTGGGTCGGGCCGGGTTTCGACATCGGCCAGCGAGCCATTGAGGATGGCGCGAATCATGGCGCGCGTGTGGGCGATCTTCATACGGTGACCGACGCCGTAGGGGCCGCCGCTCCAACCCGTATTGACGAGCCAGCAATTGGACTTGTGCTCGGCCATGCGCTTGCCCAGCAGGTCTGCGTACACGCCCGGATGAAGCACCATGAAGGGCGCGCCGAAGCAGGTCGAGAAGGTCGCTTCGGGCTCCTTGCCCAATCCCTTTTCCGTGCCCGCGATCTTCGCCGTATAGCCGGAGAGGAAATGGTACATGGCCTGTTCGGGCGTCAGGCGCGCGACCGGCGGGAGCACGCCGAACGCATCGGCCGTCAACATGATGATGTTGCGTGGGTGGCCCGCGTAGCCCTCCGGGGCTATGTTCGGAATGCTCTCAAGCGGATAAGCGGCGCGCGTATTCTCCGTCTTTGAAGCGTCGTCGAGGTTTAGAGCGCGCGTCACCGGGTCATAGACTACGTTTTCCAGAACGGTCGCGAACATGCGCGTCGTGCGATAGATGTCCGGCTCGGCTTCCGCCGACAGGCGTATCACCTTGGCGTAGCAGCCGCCCTCGAAATTAAAGACGCCGTCGCTCGACCATCCGTGCTCGTCGTCGCCTATGAGCTTGCGCTCCGGGTCGGCCGACAGAGTGGTTTTGCCCGTCCCCGAAAGGCCGAAGAAGACGGCCACGTCGCCCGCGTCGCCGACGTTGGCAGAGCAATGCATGCTCATCACGTCGCGCTGCGGAAGCAGGTAGTTGAGTATCGAGAAGACGCTCTTTTTCGTCTCGCCCGCGTAGGACGTGCCGCCTATCAGGACTAGCTTCTGGCTGAAATCAACGAGGATGAAGGTCTCAGAGCGCGTGCCGTCGCGCTGCGGGTCGGCCGTAAAGCTCGGAAGATTTATGATCGTGAACTCGGGCGTGTGCAGCGTCCCTTGAGCAGCAGCGCCGTCGTCGTTGATGAACATGGTACGCGCAAAGAGCGAATGCCAGGCCAGCTCCGTGATGATGCGCACGGGCAGGCGGTATCTCGGGTCTGCTCCGGCAAACGTATCCTGTACGAACAACTCGCGCCCCTTCGTGTGGGCCATCATGCGATCCTTTAGAGCATTGAATTTTTCCGGCGAGAACTCTTTATTGACCTCGCCCCACCAGACCTTGTCTTCGCTCGACGGCTCGCGCACGATGGCCTTGTCTTTGGCGGCTCTTCCGGTGTGCTCGCCCGTGTCGACGATCAGCGCGCCGTGATCGGAGAAGACGCCTTCGCCGCGCCGCGCGATCTCTTCGCAAAGCTCGGGCCGATTGAGATTCCAGTAAACGGTCGCCGCCCCTGTAATGCCGTAATTGTCCAGCTCGTAATGGGTGCGCTTGCGACCTTTGTGCTGGGTCTCCAGCTCTCGTTTAAGTGAAGTCATAGCTCTTCGGCTGCTCCAATCAATGAATAGGTGAAAGAAGAACGAGCCGGGCCGCGCGTTCTCCTCTCTGCGCGCGGTGGCTACTGCCGCGTGAGGCTTTTCTCTCTCCCTCTGTGTGCGGCACGGCGGCGGCTTACCTGCTCTCCTCGCGGGCGATGCGACGTTCAAGCGCCAGCTCGCGCAGCGCAACGACGAGGTCGCGCGCGGCGCGTTCGAGTCGATCAGCGCATGCCTCCAAACCGTCTGCATCCGTATTCGCACGCACGGCGACGGCCGCCAGCGCTTCCTCGATCTGACTCGTCACACGACGCGCCTCAGTCTCCGCTTCCTGCTCGGCGCGCGTCATCTGAAAGTCCGGAGATTTTGATTGCTTGCTCATAAAAGTTTATGAAGGTCGGGTCACGCGACTCTTGTTCGATTGTGCATCCCCGTTGCGCTCGCTTACGACGGGGCCGGTCGGGTGGCCCATGAAGTCGGATGCGTCATGGCGCGCTCGCGCGCGCTCTCTCTGCTCCCGGTTTGCGGCGCTCGCGTCCCTGACTCGGACTTCGTCGATGTGGTTTAGGTATCAAGTCAAGCACTTTAACATTATCCGCCTGCCGCCGACAAGAAAGGCAAAGGGCTGTTGAAGAAGCCAGAGGGCAAAGATATAAGGGGAAAGCGAGAAGAGAACTCAAGTCCTTCTTCACCGTCGCATCTTTTTCTTTTGCCTTTCTCGCGTCTCTTCTGTTAAAGCTGTTGGCTGTGAGTAATCGACCGGGCAGAGATGCCTTCACGAGCAAAGAGTGGAGACTGGTCAAAGGGCTACGGACTCCGAGACAGGTACAACGCTACCTGAGCACCCTTCCTTATAACTGGGAGCGCGAGGGCGAAACGCAGCGTTCCTTTCGAGAAGTATTGCGGCGCGGCGAAGCGCACTGTATGGAAGCGGCTCTTGCGGCGGCGGTGATTCTGGAACAGCACGGCTATCCGCCACTGCTGCTCAGCCTGGAATCTCAGGACGAACTCGATCACGTCGTCTTCATCTTTCAAAAAGACGGCCTCTGGGGCGCGGTCGGGCGTTCGCGCGACGCGGGCCTGCACGGACGCCGCCCCCTTTTTCGTAGTTTACGCGATCTGGTGTGGAGCTACTTTGATCCTTATGTCGATTTGACGGGACGCATCACGGGCTACGGCGCGACCAATCTATATGCGTTGGGCAACTATGACTGGCGCTTCTCGCCGCGAAATCTTTGGAGAGTGGAAAACCATCTTCGAGAGATACCGCACGCTCGCCTGCGCTCCTCCGACGAAAGATACGAACGACTGCTCGCCCGCTATAAGGAGTTCCGCAAACTCCACGCGGCAGGATCACCGACCTATTACCGAGACCGCCATAAGTGGATGCTCTGAGGTGCGGCGCGGCGAGGCGCGCGAGTGGGCCCACGACGCATCACGGGAGCGGGACTGTCCGAGACTTGTGCGCGCCCCAGAGGGTATGCGAAAGGACAGCCGCGATGATGATCGCGCCCCCCATGATGGCCCAGCGAGAGGGACGCTCGCCCAGGATTAGAAAGACCCAGACGGGATTCAAGACCGGCTCTATGTAGGCGACGATTCCGGCGTCGAGCGAGCGGACGCCGCGCGCCATGCCGAGCGTGAAAAGGGTGTAGGAGAGGCCGATCTGCACCACGCCCAGGTAAGCAACCGCCGCGAAATCCCACGCGCCCGCATGAACCAGTGCGCTCAGGCTCGCCCTACGGCTTGCGATCACTAACGCGGTCACAATCACCAGCAGCAGGTTTCCGTAGATGACGGACGAAGCGCGATTGACCTCGCGCGCGTGCGCGTGCCGCAGAAGTAGTATATAGAAGGCGAAGCAGAGGCCGGAGGCGAGCGCGGCTATGTTGCCGCGAACATCTTCGGGGCGAAGTTGGCCCACGAAAAAGAGCGACATCCCGGCCACGCAGGCCCCGACCACCAGAAGATCACTGGCGCGAAGTTTTTCTCTGTAAAAGAGCGGTTCGAGCAGCAGTACGTAGATCGGCGCGGTGTATTGCAGAAAGATCGCGTTGGCGGCGGTCGTCCACTTGGTCGCCAGCACGAAGAGCAACAGCAGCGCCGCGTAGAGCACGGACGCGAGCGCCGTGATGGGGTTCAGGCCGAAGCCCTCGCGGCGCGTGAACAGGGCGACCGTCAGGGCCGCCAGAAGCGAGCGTCCGAACGATAGCTCGAAGGCCGAAAGCGTCGTCCACTTGATGAAGAGGCCGCCCGTGCTCCATAACAGGGCCGCCGCCATGACGAGAAGGATCGGAGACGCGCCGTAGGGCGCATCGCTTCCTCCGCGCACGCTCCTCGCCGCGCCCTTCCCGGCCGACTCAGCTCGCTGCCGCATCAATGTTTTTCTGTCGCCGCATACGAAAAAGAGAAAGGCCGGGCCGCGCACGACGCCGCACCCGGCTTGACTCTTCTACGCCTCTTCAAAAAGCCCATGTCAGGACGTTTAGTCTGCGGATTCGCGCGCCGCTTCTTCTTCCGCCGTTGCCGCTGCTGGGCCCTCGGCTTTGCGGCGCAGGTATTTGCCGAAGACGCCATTCCAGGGTGGGATAACGACTGAGACCGCGCCGCCGCCCTGGGCCATGCAGGCGAGACGGATGATGGGCTTCGGCTCGTCCGTGTTTATGTAGCCGAACTCCTTCATCTGTTTCCCTTCGCGCACGCTCACGTCCGACAACTTCTCCGCGCCGCCGAGCACTCCGACCCAGCACGTGCCGCAAGAGGCCGAGCGGCATTCTACGGGTATCGGGCCTTCGACGCAGCGCGGGTCGAGCGCGCGCCAATCTCTGGATTTGTCCCTGGCCGCACCCGATGCAAGCTCTTCCATATCTATCAAACTGTAGCTCGCGCTCCCGTCGTTCTCGTCGTAGGTGACAGTCCATCGCTTGTCCACCGTCCTGAGAAACCCGAACAATCCCTGGCTATCGTCTTTGGCGCGCTCTTTCAGAATTTGTTCGGGCGAGCGTTTGGCATGCTTCGCGTCGATTTGGGTCGTACCGGGCGCGGCCTTAAACGCTGCGAGCCCTGTCTGCGCGACCGTCATAAAGGCGACGCTCGCGATGCCGACCAACAAAGACTCTTCGACATTTATCCGCTTGGCGACTTTGCCTGCGACTTCGCGTATCTGATCTGCGAGAGGCCGCGTCGTCATCGCCCAGGCGGCGTTGAAGGATGCGGCATGCTCGGCCACGGCTTTTTTGACCTCCGGCCAGTAGCGGTGCCCGTATAGAAATTTGTGCGAACTGTCTATCTGATCGCGCAGGTAATAATCGCCCTGTAGAAGAAGCCTCCTGGCCAGCGCGGCCGCGTCTTCCGCCTCGGCGAGCGCGCGAAAGAGAGTTATAGGATAAAACGCGAACCAGATTTGCGTGGCCGTCCGGTCGACCTCGTGTATAAAAGGCAGCAGCCCGTTCGTGGCCCGCGCCCAATCGTCTTCGTCCTGTTGATCCAGAAAATTCTGGAAGAGAGTTTCGCTGTTCATACTCATAGTAGTCCCTGTCGTCGATTCATATCCTGATCGAAATCGGATACTTTAGCAGTATCGGGCGTCAGGCTCAAACGACGCCGGGCCGATGCGCCGCCGACCTGGGGCAGCACGGCCGGAAAGGTCAATATGCGGGTGACTTATGAAGAGAAAACACGGCCCCTGGACGATCAATGAATCGGTTCGCAAATACCGGGGAGAATTTATTGAGGTCATAGAAGATCAGGTCACTCAGCCTGACGGCGGGCCGGGCACGTACGCGGTCGTCAGGATGAAACCCGGAGTCTCGATCCTCGCTCTGGACGGAGATGGGAATGTCCATCTGACCACTCAATTTCGCTACGCTAAGGGGGCCGATAGTATTGAGGCCACGAGCGGCGCTATTGACGAAGGTGAAGAGCCGCTTGAGGCCGCCCGGAGAGAGCTTCAGGAAGAGCTGGGTATCGAGGCGGGCCAATGGACGGAGCTGGGTGTGGTCGATCTGGATACGTCGATTGTTAATTGTCCCGCGCACCTTTTCCTGGCGCGCGACTTGAGCTTTACAGAGCAGAACCAGGACGACACGGAAGAGATCAAACCCGTCAGGCTCAGCCTCGGTGAAGCCGCGCGCAAAGTGATGGCGAGCGAGATTACTCATGGGCCTACGTGCACGCTGATCCTCAAGGCGGCGCAATTATTGCAAAGCTAAGAGCAGAGAGCTTGCGCCCCCGAAAAACCTGGACGGGAGCCGGGCCGCGCTTGCGCCTCGACCCTTTAAAAAATGGTGCCGCGCTCTTTCTCCGGCGACCGAACTCACGCCTGCTTGTCGCGGGGCGCGCCGCTGTGATAACTTTCCCTGCATATTAGCCGGGTACTTTGCGCTCGACTCGTCCGCCCGATTCCATACATACAGCTATTTTGCTAAGCCTTAGTAAGGTGGAGGATTCGAGATTCATGGAAGTCAAGAGGTCAGGGGCGTCCGTTAAAGGGGGACGCACGTTCGACGGCGCTTACGGGTTTTCGTTCGCGATCGGTTTAGGGCTGGTGCTGTTCATAGCCGGGCTGGTGCTGAGCCTGACGCTCGGCGAAGGCTCGGGCGCGGGGCTGCTGTTCGGTATTCCGCTGCTCCTCGCGGGATTGATTCTTCCTCTCTTCATGATGCGCGACATCTTTGCCGGAAACAGCATAGAGGGCGCGTGTCCGGCCTGCGGGACAAGCATCAAGACATCGGGCGCGACCATCAGGCTCAGTTGTCCCGGCTGCGAGAAACCGCTCGTGGTTCAGGACGCCAAGTTCGTTCAGGTGAAGTAAAGCCCCCCATATCTCGGAAACACTTTCTCGGAATCCCAGGGAGCCGGAAGCGGTTCGCGCGCTTCGCTTCCTCCTCGTGTGCATAACAAAGAGCGGGCGAGAATCAGAATGAGACTTCTGATTCTCGCCCGCTCTTCGATTTGCCCGGCGGCGGCAGCCAGACGATGCGCTCGCCGTCTAACGTGAACGCTCCGTCACCCCCGGCTCGTTCGCCGTAACCCGAGCCCTCGTCGCGTAATCGCTCATCGTCAGCACGAACATGATTCCGAGCCAGAAGAAACCGGCGACGACGATCACCCAGGTCAACCGAGAGCTGTAGCGCACGTGCATGAAATAGAGCACCACGAGCGTCGCCTTGACGACCGCGATGGTCAGGGCGACGACCGTGTTTGCGCCGACGAAGAGGTTATCCAGGTCTCTGAAGGCCGCCAGCACCGTCAGCCCCGTGCCCAGCAACAGCGCGCCAAAAATCACCACGTAAACTTTTTTCGAGACGATGTGTTCCGACATGACCTCTTGACCTTTAATGACCCTCGCTCAAATGCCTGCCGAGCAGGTAGAGCAGCGGGAAGAGAAATATCCAGACGATGTCGACGAAGTGCCAGTAGAGCCCCGACAGCTCGACGGGCGCGTGATATTCGGGCGAGTAGCGTCCGCGCCAGGCGTTGAAGACCAGGTAGGCGAGGATGCCCAAACCGATCACCATGTGCAGCGCGTGCAGGCCCGTCATGGCGAAGTAAATCCAATAAAACATCTGCAAGTTTTCCGGCGTCACGCCGTGCGGCAGCGCCTCGACGTTCTCCCATTTAAAGAGCCCCGCCGCCGGAATCAGATGATCCCTGTATTTGTCGTAATACTCGACGCCCTTGACGACCAGAAACGTCGTGCCGAGCGCCATCGTCGCCAGCAGGTACATGACCTGCAAGCGGCGGTTCCCCGTCTGCGCGAAATAGACGGCCAGCGCCATCGTCAGACTGCTGACGATCAGGACGACCGTATTGAGCGCGCCGAGTTTCCAGTTAAGATGATTGCTGGCGACGGCGAAGGCCGAGGGGTACGACCAGCGGTACAGCAGATAGGCCATGAAGAGGCCGCCGAAGAACATTATCTCCTGCACCAGAAACAGCCACATCCCGAGCGCCCCGGCCTCGCGCTGCTGCTCCATATTATCGAAGTGGTGCGCCAGCGCCGGATGATGATGCTGCTCGTGATGGCCTCCAGCTTCCAGATGACTCGTAGCCACGCTTTTGTATTCCTCCGAAGGAGCAGAAATTAAATGTTCTCGCCGTGCGCCGGTTGCGCCGCACGGTCACCGGGCTCGAACTTACCGATCACCTGCATCTCTTCCATCGGCGCAAACTCATACGCTTCCCAGGTGACGACGGGCGTGACCTCGAAGTTCTCGGTCGGCGGCGGCGACGCCGTGCGCCACTCCAAACCGGGCAGCACCCACGGGTTGGCCGAGGCGCGTCGCCCGTAGCGCATCGACCAGACGAAATAGATCATGGGAATCAGCATCCCGAGGCCGAGAATGCTTGCGCCCGCCGAACTCATCACGTTCAAGACCTGAAACTCCTCCGAGTACGCGTGGTAGCGACGCGGCATGCCCATATAGCCGAGTAGAAACTGCGGGAAAAAAGTAAGGTTGAAGCCGACGAAGACCACGAGCGCGGCGAACCGGGCCCACCCTTCGGGATACATGCGGCCCGTGATCTTGGGCCACCAGTAATGAAGTCCGCCCAGATAGCCCATCAGCGTCCCGCCCACCATGACGTAGTGAAAGTGCGCGACGACGAAGTAGGTATCGTGCACGTGAATGTCTAAACCCATCGCCGCCAGGAACAGACCCGTCATGCCGCCGATCAGAAAGAGACCGATGAAGCCCAGTCCGTAGAGCATCGGCGTGTCGTATGAGATCGAGCCCTGGTAGAGCGTCGCCGTCCAGTTAAAGACCTTGACGGCCGAAGGAATCGCCACCGCGAAGCTCAAGAACGAGAAGACCAGCCCGGCGTACATCGACTGGCTTGAGACGAACATGTGGTGGCCCCAGACGAGAAAGCCGAAGACCGCAATCGCAATGCTTGAGAAGGCCACGAAGCTATAGCCGAAAATATTTTTTCTGGAAAAATTGGCTATCAACTCGCTGACCACCCCCATCGAGGGCAGAATCATGATGTAGACGGCCGGGTGCGAGTAGAACCAGAACAGGTGTTGGAACAGTACGGGGTCACCGCCGAGCTTCGGATCGAAAATCCCTATGTGCGCGATGCGTTCGAGCGCCAGGAGCAGAATAGTGATCGCAATCACGGGCGTGCCCAACACCATAATCAGGCTCGTCGCATAATGCGACCAGATGAAAAGCGGCAGGCGAAACCAGGTCATGCCGGGCGCGCGCATCGTGTGAATGGTGACGATAAAATTAAGGCCGGTCAGGATTGAAGAAAAACCGTTGATGAAGACTCCGATGCCCGCCAGAAGAACGTAAGAGTTCGAGTAGGTTGAGCTGTAGGGAGCATAAAACGTCCATCCCGTATCCACCCCGCCGCTCAAAAGCGCCGTGAGCGTGAAGATGCCGCCCACCATGTAGATGTACCAGCTCAACAGATTGATCTTCGGGAAGGCGAGGTCTTTCGCGCCGATCATGATGGGCACGAGAAAGTTGCCGAGCACTGCCGGGATGGCGGGGATCAGGAAAAAGAAGACCATCAGAATGCCGTGCTGCGTGAACAGCTTGTTGTAGGTGTTGGATTCGACGAGGTCTCCCCTGGGCGTCAACAACTCAAGCCGGATCGCCAGCGCGTACATGCCGCCGAGGATAAAGAAGAGCGTCACCGAGCCCAGATACAGCAGGGCGATGCGCTTATGATCTTTGGTCAGCAGCCAGGACTTCAGACCGTAGCGCGCGTTCAAGTAGTTGATGCGCTGGTCGGTCGGTGTGACGGGCTCGAATGGTGGTAATCGTGTTTCCATGACTCTTTATGATAATTACCTGGGACGGTTGCCATTGTTAGTGCGCGCGGGCGCGGGCGAAGCAGCCCTGGGAGCAGCGCCCGACGGGCCGGTGCTGCTGCTATTACTACTACTACTACTACTGCGCGGCGGCGTCGCGCCTACCGGGTTCATACGCTGCTCTTCGAGGGAGCCCGCGCCCTGTCCTTCGGGCGTCGCCGGGCCCACCTGCGGATTATTCGAGCGCGCGGGCGCGGTCGTCTCAATCCCCGAACTCTGGCCCGGACTGAGCGACTTGATATAGCTGATGAGCTGTAATAATTGTTCCTCGCTCACCTGTCCCTGGAACGTGGGCATGATGGGCTGAAAGCCCACGACGATCTGCGCGCGCGGATTCAGTATAGACTCGCGCACGTAGCTCTCATCGGCCGTCAGGGTGCGCCCGCCTTCTAAATGCACCTCGCTTCCCATGAGTCCGAGCAGCGAGGGGCCGCGCCCTCCGCTGCCGTCCTCCTTATGGCACGAGGCGCAGCCAAGAGTCTGCGTAAAGAGACGTTGGCCCGCGGCGACGGGCGATTCCTGATTGGCATTGCCGCTCAGCCAGTCGTCATACTCGTTCGGCTCCATGACGACGACCGACCCGGTCATCCCGGAATGGTTCGTGCCGCAATACTCGGCGCAGAACAGGTGGTAGCGGCCCGCCTTGGTCGCTTCAAACCAGATGTAGGTGTAGCGGCCCGGCACTACGTCGGACTTGATGCGAAAGGCCGGAATAAAAAAACTGTGGATCACATCCTCGGTCGTCATCACCAGCTTGATCTTGCGCCCGACGGGAACGTGCAGCTCGTTTATCTCGCGCTGTCCCGTAGTGTGTTGTACCTTCCACATCCACTGCTTGCCGACGACATAGACTTCGAGCGCGTCCTTCGGAATACTGTACTGCGTGAAATAGACGGTCGCGCCCCAGACGAACATGCTCATCGCGATGAGGAACGGAATCACCGTCCAGAGCGATTCGAGCTTGATGGAGCCTGCGACGGGGCGCGGAATCTCGAAGGCCAGCCGACGACGATACCTGATGACGAAGAAGATCAGGACGCCTGAGATCAGGACTGTGAAGAAGGCCGTCACGCCGACCAGATAAAAATAGAGCGCATCGACCTGTCCGGAAGTGGTCGAAGCCGATTCCGGTATGAATGGTATCCAGGACTGCATGGCCTTAGGCAGTTCCTCCTTGATTCAAGTGCGACGCTGCCGTTGCCGTTTCCGGCAAAGAAGGCGTTCCCCCGCGCCGCCGCAGCATCAGTAGCAAAGCGATCATACCGGCGACCGTGATCGCGCCGCCCCACCTGTAGATGTTTATCACCCAGGCGTATTTGCCGGTCGCCGGGTCGTAGTGATAGCAATACAGAAGCAGTTGATCTACGGGCGAGCCGATCCGACCCGCCGAAGCCTCTACGAGACCGAGCCGCACATCTTTGGGCCCATACTCGACCCCGTAAAAATAGTGCGAGACTTTCCCCTCCGGGGTTAAGAGCATAATGCCGCTGGCGTGCGCGAACTGGTTCGTCCGGGCGTCGTAGCCGTAGCGAAAGCCCACCGCCTCGGTCAATCGTTTGATATTCGCCTCGTCGCCCGTCAGGAAATGCCAGCCAGCACTCGTGCCCGGTCGCTGTAGGCGTTGCACGTAGCTCTCCTTCTTGCGCGCGGCAAGCTCACTTGTTTCGCGCGGATCGAAGCTGACGGTCAAAACGTCGAAATCCTCGCCGAGCTTGAGCGGCATGACCTTCATCGTGGCCGTCAGCCCGTTCAAGACCTGATTGCACAGCATCGGGCATTCGTAGAAGACCAGCGAGAGGATGACGGGCTTCCTGCCTTGAAAGTATTCGCCGAGCCGGAGGGTGCGACCCGTCTCGTCGCGGAAAGTCGCGTCGAGAGGTACGGAAGCGTTGAGCTTCTGATCGATGCCGACGTTCAAGAGAGCCGGGGGCAGGCCCGTCTGCTGCGCCGTGCCCATATCACGCATCGGCCCGTAGCTCGGCACGGGCACGCGCGATTGCGCCCTCAAGACAGAAGGCGAAAGGCAGAAGGCGAAAGTTAAAATTAGAAAGGCCGAGCGCCTAAGCGGCAGCGCACGGCGCATCGCCACGCGAAGGTCACGCGCGAGGCGACCCGTACGCGCTGCTTTGTGCCCGCTGCTTTCCGCTCTCTGATGATTTCCTGGCGCTCTCATTGATCTCTCTTTTCCATCCTCTGACCTGAGCTTTGATATGAGGGCACGTCCAGCCCTCCGTTGATGCTCGGCCCCGCGCCCGAAGCGTCCGTTTGCGGTCTCGTCGGCAGCCCCTTTTCGATCAGTTGGCGCTTGGCCTCCTCTATGGGGATGGCGATGACGTTGCCGCTTTTGTCCTTCTGCCCACGCACCAGCACCTCGTCCCACTGCCTGCGTACTATCTTCAGCTCGGCGGTCGGTTCTTTAAGCGCCAGATCGACTTTTTGGCCGTCGCCCCCATCGACTCCCCAGCCGGGAGCGACCTGAAGGCGCGGCTCCGGAGGCAGACGCTCGTTCTCCTTGAGCGCCATCGGGGCGGGCGGCGGCGTCGCCCGCGCCTGTCGCTGCTCTAAGAACTTGAGCATGTACCACATCAGCACGTGGACGACCGCCGCGAAAACCAGCAGCCCGACGACGAACTGCAAAATGGCACGCACATTGACATCGCTCACCTCATGAGCCACGTCCGGATTCTGTATATGCGAAACATCCGGCGTTTCGTGTATGTCATCGCGCCGACCCCGCTTTGCCATAATCAGTTGCCCCTTATCAATCGCCCCTTCAAAAAATGATGAACCCGGAATCCGAAACTATCAGCGAACAGAAAAAACGCCTTGCGTCCTTACTTCATCCCTCAACGCTGCTGCCCTGCGGCCCTTCACTTAGTGTCCTTTGCGATGCCGCGCTTCAAGGACTTCCGCCAGTTGCGGGTCATTGAAGGGAACGAGCGGCCGCTGCTTCAACTGCCAGAGAAAGAAAGCGAGCCACAATCCGCCGATGCCGAGCGGCGCGACCACGTCCATCCAGGTCATTTGAAAGCGCCCTTCGCTGAATTTGGGCGCGATCAGCCAGAACAGATCGACCAGCCGCATGACCAGCACGATGCCCGCAACAAGCGCCAGGCGCGGCGCGTTGCGCTTCAAGTCGCGCGAGAGCAGCAACAGGAACGGCAGCGCGAAATGAAAGATAACCAGGGCCATGGGCAGAACACCCCAGCCGCCGCGCATACGGTACAGATACCACTTGGTCTCTTCGGGAATATTGGCGCTCCAGATAAGCAGAAACTGCGAGAATGCGAAGTAGGCCCAGACCATCACGAAGGCCAGCAAGAGCTTACCCAGGTCGTGAAAGTGCGAGGGCGCGACGACGTTCGACATCGGCTCGCGCTGCGACAGAAGCGCCATCACGGCGATGACGAACGCGAAGGAGCTTAAGACCCACGCGGCGACGAACAGCAGGCCGAAGATGGTCGAGAACCATTCCGGGTCGAGCGACATCACCCAGTCGACGGAGGCGAAAGTGACCGTCAGCACGAAAAGCACGAGCCCCGGCCCGCTCAAATTTTGAAGCTTCTTCGCGTAGCGGCGCTCGGCCGTGCGATCCTGCTCGCGCGACCACAGGTTCAGCAGGTAAGCGAGCACTCCCCAGATCACAAAATACGCAACGCTGCGCAGGATGAATCCCGTCACGTTCAGGTACTTGCTCTTGTGCACCAGCATCTCGTAAAGATGCCGCTCTTCGACGGAGCGACCGTGCGAGAGCTGCTCCATGTGCGTCCACTCGTACAGGTAGCCCATCCCGAAGATGATTGGCACAAACAGGAGCGCCATCAGGGGAAGCGTGCGCGTCGCCGCTTCGAGCACTCGACGTATGACGAGACCCCAGCCGCCGCCCGACAGGTGTTGCAGCATCAGTATGGCGAGGCAGCCCAGCGCAATGCCCGTCCAGAAAACGTAGGCAAAGAGATAGGAGCGAAAGAACAGCTCGCGCGGGCTCAGGAAGAAGCCCGTGGCGAGCAGGAGCGTGAAGACGATACCGGCGATGAGCGACATGCGCCCGTAGCGGTCTGTATCGGCAGGGGCTGAGTAAGCAGCGTTCATCTCTATCTTTGCCCTCCGCCTTCCATTGCGGGCCGCGCCTCGACGCGCCTATCCTCTTCCGTCAACGGACGACTCAACTGCAAGGCGCGTATGTAGGCGACGATGGCCCACCTGTCCTGCACCGGAATCTGTTGCGAGTACCTCGGCATAGACCCCCAGCCGTTCGTAATCACGTCGTAGAAATGGCCCACCGGAGCATTACGCAAATCTTCCGTAAAGTAAGAGGGCGGCTGTTTGTAGCCGCGCCTGACGACGAGGCCATCACCATTGCCGGTCGCGCCGTGACACATCGAACAGAAAATCTGGTATCGCTCCTGGCCGCGATTCAAGACCTCAGCCGTGACCGCAAAGGGGAACGTATCGACATCATCCGGAAACATCGCTGCGCCCGCCTGAGCATTTCCGGCCGCCTGAGCATTCGCGCTGCCGGTCGTTCCCGCCGCTGCTGCTCCCGTGCCTCCAGACGCGCCCGCACCACTCGCCGCCCGGTTCTGAGCGCCGCTGCCACTACTACTGTTGCTGCTGACGCCGCCGCCGGTTGCGCCGCCGCTCGCCCTCGCCTTCTTGCCCGTATATAACTGCGCGTCCTCGCGCAGGTAGCCGCGCGGGACAGTCCCCTCTACGAGCGGGCGCGAAGACAATCCGTCCTTGAAAAACTTTGTCGCCTCGTATGCCTCGTAGCGCGGCTGATCCTGCATGTCCTGGCGACAGGCCGTGAAGAAAAGCAGGCAGCACGCCGCGAGCAGCAGGCCGTAGAAGGCTCTGCGCCTTCGGCCACTACTACGACTGCCGCCGTCGTCGCCGCTTCCTCCTGCTCGCGTCTGCGGTCTTAGGTTTTCCGTCTGTCCCTTATGACTCGACATCTGTGACCTCTCGCGGGCTCAGGCTTGCCATAAATCTGGCCGTCTCTTCACGATCAAACTTGGGATCGGCGGCCTCTATCACCAGAAAGAAGCGGTCGCGCGTGGCGAGCGCAAAGCGCTCGACGTTGAAAACCGGATGATACGGCTGCGGCAGTTTGTTCAGGGCCAGCATGCCGAAGACGGCTGCAAAGGCGGCGCACAAAACGGTCGTCTCAAACGTGATCGGGATGAAAGACGGCCAACTGTGATAGGGGCGGCCCCCGACGTTGATCGGATAGTCAACGACCTCCATGTAATACTGCATCAGGTAGCCGCCGACGCAGCCGATGATGCCCCCGATGAGCACGATCAGCGGCAGCCGCGTGTGAAAGTGAAGCGCTTCGGACAGCTCCTCGATAGGATACGGCGAGTAGGCGTTAATGCGACGATAACCGGCATCCCAGGCTTCGCGCGTCGCGTTGACTATATCGGTCGGATTATCGAACTCGGCCATCAAGCCATAAAGCGGTGGATGTGCTTTCATAACACCTCGGCGGCCGGATGCCCCTAATGCCGTCTGTTAGCCCTCGACTCAAAATCTAACAGCCGACACCCGCGGGCATCCCGTCTCATGTTGCTTCCTCTTCGACCTCCGCCTCCGGCAGGATCGTTCGCATCTCAAAGATGGAGATGACCGGCAGGAAGCGTATGAACAGGAACATCAGGCTGAAGAAGAGCCCGATGGTTCCGAAGAACATCGAGAAATCCCAAACGGTCGGCGAATACATGCCCCACGAGGAGGGCAGGAAATCCCTGTGCAGACTCGTGACGATGATGACGAAGCGTTCGAGCCACATGCCTATGCTGACGATGATCGAGATTATGAAGACGACGGGCAGGCTTCGACGGAAGCGCTTGAACCAGAGGAACTGCGGCGCGACCCCGTTACAGAAAATCAGCATCCAGTAGTAATGCCCGTACGGCCCCGTGATGCGGTTGAAGATCATGTATTCTTCGTAAGTGTTGGCGCTGTACCAGCCGAAGAACAGCTCCATCATGTAGCCGTAGAAGACCAGCAAACCCGTCGCCAGCATCACCTTCGCCATGTTGTCTATGTGGCGCATCGTGATGAAATCTTCGAGCCCGTAAACTTTTCGCAGAGGGATCGTCAGCAGCAGCACCATCGCGAAACCGGCGTAGATCGCCCCGGCGACGAAGTAGGGCGGAAAGATCGTCGCGTGCCAGCCCGGCAGTTGCGCCACCGCGAAGTCGAAGCTGACGATCGTGTGCACGGAGAGCACGAGCGGCGTGGCGAGCCCGGCCAGAAGCAGGTACGTCGTCTCGTAGCGATGCCAGTGTCGCGCGCTCCCGCGCCAGCCCATCGCCAGCAGCCCGTAGACGATCTGAAAGGGACGCGAGCGCGCGCGGTCACGAAGCGTCGCAAAGTCGGGGATCAATCCGATATACCAGAAGAGCGCCGAGACGGTCGCGTAGGTCGAGACGGCGAACACGTCCCACATCAGCGGGCTTCTGAACTGTGGCCAGACGCCCATCGTATTCGGGTAGGGGAAAAGCCAGTAGGCGAGCCACGGCCTGCCCGTGTGCAGCAATGGAAACAGTCCGGCGCAGGCCACCGCGAAGAGCGTCATCGCCTCGGCGAAGCGGTTAATAGAGGTGCGCCATTCCTGGCGCAGGAGCAGAAGGATGGCCGAAATGAGCGTTCCGGCGTGGCCGATGCCGATCCACCAGACGAAGTTGATGATATCGAAGGCCCACCCGACGGGGACGTTGTTGCCCCAGATGCCGATGCCCTTGAAGACCAGATAGGTGATCGTAATCAAAAGCATCTGCGCGAGCATGAAGGCCAGCGCGAAGCCTATGAACCAGTAGACGGGAGTCCGCCGCTTCAGGACGAGCGAGCTGATCTTATCCGTGACCGAGGCGAAGGTATGTCCCGGCTCGATCACAGGCACGGCCGTCCCGTGGATGCGTACGTCTTCGTGTGGCTGGTCAACGTCTGCCATGATCCTCTTTAAGCCTTATCCGGGATTTCCGTGTTCGGGTTACGCAGCGACCATAGATAAGTAGTGCGCGGCTGCGTGTTCAAGTCGGCCAGCAATCCGTAGTTGCGTTTTTCTCGCTTAAGCTCGGCCACGCGGCTGCCGGGGTCGTTCGAGTCGCCGAAGATAATGGCCTGCGTCGGGCACACGGCCTGGCAGGCGGTGACGACTTCGCCGTCCGCGATGGGACGCCCCTCCTTCTCGGATTCGATCTTGGCCCACTGGATGCGCTGTATACAGTAGGTGCATTTCTCCATCACGCCGCGCGAGCGCACCGAAACGTCCGGGTTACGCATGAGCTGATAGGTCGGCGTGTTGAAATCCTGGTAGAGATGGAAGTTGAAGCGGCGCACCTTGTAGGGGCAGTTGTTCGAGCAGTAGCGAGTGCCGACGCAGCGGTTGTAGACCATCACGTTCAGCCCCTCCGTATCATGCACCGTCGCATGAACGGGACAGACCGGCTCGCACGGCGCGTTCTCGCAGTGCATACAGGGCACGGGCATAAACTCCGGCCCGTCCGGATAGTTGGGGTCGCCCTTGAAGTAGGCGTCAATCCTGAGCCAGTGCATCTCGCGGCTGCGCATGACCTGTTCCTTGCCGACCACTGGAATGTTGTTCTCCGCCTGACAGGCGACGACGCAGGCGTTACAACCGACGCAGGTCGTCGTGTCGATCACCATGCCCCAGGCATTCTGCTTCGAGTAATCGTAGGGCGGGTACATGGATTCATCCTGGCCCGGCTTGTGTTCGGGGTCGCGCGCTTCTTCGTGCTCTCCCTCTGCGGATGCTTTCAAATACTCTTCCAGCGTTCTTGAGCGGACTACGTCACGATTCTCCATCCCGAAATGGAGTTGGGTGGTGGCCAACGGGTAATACTCGCCCGTGTTGGAGACGCGCGCGCCCGCCCCGGCCCAGGGCGCATCGGACGTGCGAACCAGGTAGGCGTTGTGGCCCCGGCCTGTGCCGATGTGGCCCGCCCGTCGCCTGCCGTAGCCCAGATGCACTGTGATGACGCCGTCGGGCTGGCCCGGCAGAATCCAGACCGGAACGGCCGCCAGCGTGCGCCCCTGATAGCTCAGGTTGGCCGTGCTCACCAGCACGTCGCCGCCCTTGATGCCGATGTCATTCTTGAAGCCGAAGCGATTGGCGGTCGTCGGGCTGAGCATCAGGGCATTGTCCCATGTGAGCTTGGTCAGAGGTTTTGGCAGCTCCTGTAGCCAGCCGTTATTAGCGAAGCGGCCATCGTAGATGCTCGGGTCTGTGCGAAAGACTATCTCAAGCTCGTCCTGGTTCGACGACGGCTGAGCGGCGGGCGCGGAAAGCTGGCTCGCCCAATCCGCCTTCAAAGAGACTGTCTTCGCGGGAAGCGCCGTGTTGGGAATGACGCCGTCATGCACCGCCTTGCGCCATAGATTCTCAAAGTCCGGAGACGGACTCGCCGTCCCCGCCGTTGCTGGCGTCACCGGGCCGGGCGTGGACGCGGCCGTTGTGGCGGTCGCGTCCGTTGTTTGATCGCTGGAGTTGGTATTGTTCCGCGCGGTCGTCGCCGCTGACCCGGCTGCTGGTTGACTTGCGCCGCCTGCCGCCGGTTGGCCCGACGCGGTCGCGGCTCCCTGCGTTGCTGCCCCGCCCGCCGCTCGTCCTGCTCCTGTTGCTGCTCCGCCGCTCCTCATCTGTCCCTGCCAGTAAGAGCGCAGGATGTCATAGGCCGTGCGGTCGGTCTGCGTTGAGAAGACAGAGAGCAGTTCGTGGGCCGTCCTGCCGCCATAAAGCGGAGCGATCAGCGGCTGGATGATCGTGGCCGTCCCGTCATGCGCGCGCGTGTCGCCCCACGATTCCAGGTAGTGCGCTTCCGGGATATGCCAGTGACAAAGCTCCGAGGTCTCGTCTTTGTAGACGCTCAGGTGAACGCGCAAGGCAACCTTATTCAGACTCTCGCCGAAGCTTAAATCGGCGGGCGCGTTGTAAACCGGATTGCCACCGAGGATGACCAGCGTTTCGACCTGCCCCGCGTTCATATCCGCGACCAAGGCGCGCAGCGATTGCATCTGGTCTTCGGGAAACGCCTCGATAGGGTCTGTGTAGATAACCGTCTTGCCAGTGTTGCCGAGCGCGTCGTTCATCGCATGGGCCAGGGCGTGAACGACGGCCGACTGCTCGTCGCCGGGGATGATGATCGAGCGGCCCCTGGATTGTTGCAGGTCGCGCGCAAGCGCGCCCACCCAGTTGGCATGCGCCCCGGCTCCCGTCCCCTGGCCTCCTGCGGCCCCCAACTGGACGCCGAGCGCCCCGGCCACGGCGCGCACGAATCCTTCCAGCTCGCTCGGGCGCAAGGCGAGGCGATGATCCGCCTTCGCGCCCGTATTGGTCAGCGTCGTCTCAACCACGTAGAGACGGTTCATCTCTCGCTGCTCTCGCGTCACGCGCCGCCGGTTGGCGAAATCGGCCGCATAGGCGAGGCTTCCCGGCCCGCACGAGAGAAAATCCGAGTCGATGGAGAAGATGCGATCCGCCTGATCGAAGCGATAGATGGTATTGACCGCCTGACCGAAGGCGAGCATTGCGCCGTTTCTCGCGCCGTCGCGCCCGGCGGGCTCGTATTGATGCAGCCTCGCCTGCGGAAACTCCGTGAATATGGCTCGCAGTTGAGCGGCGAGGGTCGGCGAAGTGACTGTTTCCGTCAGGAAACGAAGCCCCGCCCCACGGCGCGCACGCGCCGCTGAAATCGCCCGTCCCATATCTTCTAGAAAGTTCGACCACGGACGAATCTCTTCGCGGAAGGTGAGCGTCTGCGAGCGATCCGGGTCGTAGAGGTCAAGCAGCGACGCCTGCGCGAATACGTCTGTCGCGCCGCGCGAGCCCGGATGATCCGGGTTGCCTTCGAGCTTGGTCGGCCGCCCCTCGTTGCTCTTGGCAAGCAGTCCGGTCGCAACACCGACCATCTGCATGGCCGTGGCGAAAAACAGGGCTTTGCCCGGCACGATCTCTTCGGGTTGCGTGACGTAGGGGACGATCTTTTCCGGCGGCTGGTAGGTGCAGGCGCTCAGACCCGCGAGCGCCAGCGAAGCGCCCATCAGTTTCAGGAACGTGCGCCGCTCTATGGGGTCGTCCCATTCCTCGGCGGCTTGCGGAAACTCGCGCTCGACAAGCTGGCGAAACTCTTCCGTCTCCGAAAACTCTTCGAGACTACGCCAGTACTGCTTACCATTGCCGCCTTCCCCGTCGGCAAGTATACGGTCGCGCATCAAAGCGAAATTGATATGACGGTCTCTGGAAGCCATCTAGTTCGTTCCTTAATGAGTTACCGATGACATGTCGAACAACTCGTCAGCGATAGCGGGCCGCGAATGTGGTTGGCGCTGACAAGCTCGCGCCCCTGTGCCAACTGCTCGGTCGTCGTATTCTCTCGCCGCCACTCCATATTGAAGACCTGCTCCCGAGGTCTGACGAAACGCTCGGGCGCGCGATGACATTCCAAGCACCACTCCATTTGCAGCGACGAAGCCTGATACATAATCGGCATCTCGTCCACCTTGCCGTGACACGTCGAACAGCCGACGCCTTTATTGACGTGGATGCTGTGATTGAAATAGGCGTAATCGGGCAGATCGTGAACCCTCGTCCATTCGATGGGCTTGCCCGTGCGCCAGCTTTCGCGCACCGGTTCGAGATAGGGACTATCGGCCCAGATTTGCGAGTGGCAGTTCATGCAGGTCTGCGTCGAGGGCATCCCGGCGTTCGACGAGGTCTCGACCGACGTGTGGCAGTAGCGGCAATCGATTCCGTCGTCGCCGCTGTGATGCTTGTGGCTGAACTGTACGGGCTGCTGGCGCTCAGTCCATTGCCCGGTGTTCCACGACGAGCGGTTGATCTCGGCCAACACCCAGACGGCGGCGACGAGAATAAAGACAGCGCCGAAGATGCTCAACCGCGCAAGAAAATTGGTGCTGTGGTGAAAAATCTGTGGCATCGCCGCAAACCTTTCCGCTCAACTCGCTATTACGGAAACCTGTAGGTAGAGAATGCAGCCTTGATGCTCGACTACACATCAACAGACGGGCACGAAAGAGCGAAGGCGCTCCCAACCTAATTGCGGAACACCCGTGCCTTGTTCTCCCCACTGGTTTTCACTGCCATGAAGTTTCCATGTGATACTACTTTTTGACGTGATGTGCAAGTTTTCACTTTATGAAAAAGGATCGCACCCCGCTTGACACGGATTGACACGGCCCAGAGACTAACGCCCAATTGACACGAAAGCATGAAGAAGAGCGCCAGAATCTTTGCCGTCCGGGGGCGCTTCTATCGTCAAAGTGAAGGTATCGGGGCGGAAGCTGAAGGGCCTCTGGGCGCGCAAACGATGAAAGAAGGATCAAAACATCAGGAGGCCGCCCCTGTCCGGCTTTACGCACAATCATTGAGCCGTGCACTGGCGCGCCTTCTTTCTCTCTCTGCATGGAGGGGGCTTGGAGCGACGCCGCGATGAAACCTTAGCCATCGGCGTCCGACTGAAACTAACGGACTGATTAAAATTAATGGGGAAGCCCGATGTGGTAAGTCTCCGATCCCCTGATACCACGTCAAGCTTCCCCTGCTCTTCATCGGTAGGAAGGGGTTGATGATACAACCCGGCATCGATGCCGTCTGTACGCAATCGAACGCTTTCAACACCTGCTCACGAAAAAAAAGTCCGTCCCTTCCGGAGCTTTTCAAATCTCGGAAGTCTTGAATTTCAGAATCGTCGTGAAGCCGTCTCGGGCGAAGGCGCTCGTCCCCCCCGGTGTGGGCTCTTATGTGGCGACGCGCCCCGTATCAACCAAATCTTCTACTGTCCAACGCGTCGGATAGCCGTATATGAGGATGCTCCCGGTCGGGTTGGCCTCAAGCAGACGAAAGGCCGCCGCGTTACGCTCGGCCAAGACCTCTTTAGCGCCGTAGAGCTTCCAGTCTCTCAGGTAATAAAGCACCAGTCCGCGCCCATCCCCGGCGCACGCGACGACCTGCGTCCCGTCCGGGAACGCATAAATGCCCTGCTCCTTCAAGGGAACCTTGCGGGCGCTCGGTCTGTCGGCGGTCAGCGTCATTTGAAGCGAGCCCTGCTTGCGGTCGATCAATCGGAAAGCCGTCGGGTCGGTTTACGAGGGGCCGCGCCCCTCATCTCGTTTCCCCTTTACGTGCGTCGCGCTTTCAAGTTTTGCGGCGAGTGATAGCGAGATTAATTTATAAGAACCTCAGCCTGACGGCGGGCCAGATTGAGCGTTTAATGAATAGATGATTTATAGCTGAGGGCTGGCCCGAACGTCTGTACGTTTACGCACTCTGTACGCTACGCACTGAAGGAGCGTGACGGGGCGGCCTCCGTCAATCACCACGCGTGCGATGCGCGCGCGCGCACGAGCGAGCGGCGCATCTTTCAATCGTCACGGCCTCGATGGCACATCTTTGTTCGCTAACGTACTGAAATGGCCTTCAACCATTCTATACAATCCAGGCCGCACCCCATTGAAGAGGACAAGCTTAGCGTCGCTCGTTTGAAGCGACGCGGGCACGAGTCCATAACCGAACGTCAAGAACCCTACAAGGGGAGGAGATTCACAATGGCTGACAAAATGAGAGCCCAAGGTGGCGGCGGCGGCGGTGGCAGCAAAGGCGGTAGCGGCGGTGGCAGCGGCGGCGGAGGTCGCGGCGGCTCCGGCGGCGGTGGCGGCGGCGGCCGTGGCGGCTCATCTGGCGGTGGCTCCGGCGGTGGCGGCGGCCGTGGCGGCAGCGGCGGCGGCAGCGGCAGTGGTGGTGGCGGCGGTCGCAGCGGCGGCGGCGGCGGAGGTGGCGGCGGTAAAAAGGGCGGAGGTTCCGGCGGCGACCGCTAACCTTGAACCCTTTTGACGGCCGAACGCTTCGGCGGTAAATGCTCGTCCTTTGAATGGGCGCACGATGATGTTTCAAAGGCTCATCGCGCGCCCATTCGATTTAGGCGTCAGGTGCGCGCTCTCTGAATCGCCCTTTGCGTTATTTCCCCTTGCGTTGCGCCCGCCTGATTTTTGATAATCGGCCCATCCCAAGTTTCAAGGAGCGAATCATGGCTACAACACGGAATCGAAGCGATCAAGCACCCGGCGACGAGCGACGGACGCGGCGCGTCAGCAAGAAGGATCAGATACTCTCGCTCTACATGTCGGGGATGAATGAGATTGAAGACCTCGCCATCATCACCGGCTCAAGGCCGAGCTACGTCGGATCGATCTTGCAGGAATCGGGCTTAATCGACAGCTACTTCGACCTCTACACTTCGACCTCTCATCCCATGAACGTGTACTCGAAGTTCTTCGCGGGCAAGCTCGGGTTCAAGGATGAGGAGACGGCGCGCGAGAGCGTCGAGTTGATAAATCGTCTCTACGAGCAATTCGAGCTGGCACAGGATCGTGCCGGTCAGCATCATGCCCTGGCGATGGCTTTGACGATGTTCGACCGCGCGCGATGGACTGGCAAGGGAAGGGAAGCTGAAATCTTTCGGCGCTGGCTGCTGGAACGTCTCAACGAGGCCCGGTTGGAAGATGAGGCGGATGCCGGGCAGACGCAGCCGACGGGCGCCTCCGCCACGGGCTGAGGGCGTTTACATATCCCGAAGGCAATAAAAAAGGCGGGGCGGCATCCTTCGTGCACAGCCCCACCCTTTATCCCTCCCCTGCTCGTTCGACAGTCGCGGCCAGCCCGTTTGTCGGCGGCGCAACTGAAACCTGCTTGTCTCCCGGTCATCCCAAATTGCCAACCGGCAGAGCGAAAACCGCACTAAGCCCCGCGAGACCTGCGAGGAATCTGTACAGGGGTTGTGCGATCGGGGATGAGTTTAATTTGTTGCAGGTCAAGCAGTCTGTACGCTTACGAACAATAGAGAGGAGTTTGAGCGAGGCGCGAGGCGTGCCTGTTGAAACTTTTCGTGAAGGTCAGTAGGGAACGCTCGCCGGGCCAAAGGGAAGGGGGTTGCGCGCGCGTTGATCTTGCGCGCCAGCGCAAGAAGAAAGCATCAGCGCAGGGTCGCTTCCTGCTGTGCGGCGTCGCGCGCGAGCATGGCCGCGCCGATGGCGACCGCATCCGTACCGAGCGCCGCGGCGGCGATCTGCGTCGCCTCGAAGCAGGGTTGAAACGAGCGCCTTCCGGCTTCGCGGATGATCGCATTCAGTATCAGCTCGCCCGCCTCCATGACGCCGCCGCCCAGGATAATGCGCTCGATATTCAATAGATTGATGACGCTGGCGACCGCCGCTCCGATGTACTTGCCCGTACGCTCGATCATCAGGAGCGCGAAGTCGTCGCCGCTTCGGGCTTCGCGGGCGATGTCGGCGGCCGTGAAATCACGGTTGAGTGCGAGCTTCGAGAGTGACGAGGTATTGTCGCGGTAGAGCCGTTCGTTGGCCCGCCGCACGATGTTGGGAGCGGAGGCCACGGTTTCCAGGCAGCCCGTATTGCCACACACGCATTCGACGCCCTCCGCATCAATTGTAATGTGGCCGAACTCGCCCGCGAAGCCCGAAGCGCCGAACCATAACTTGCCGTCGAGAATGATCGCTCCGCCGATGCCGTTGCCGATCGTGATATAGAACATGTCGCGGCTGCCGCGCCCCGCGCCGACCTTGTATTCGCCGTAGGCGGCGGCGTTCGCATCGTTCCACAACTCGACCCGCAGGCCCGTCGCCTGCATCAGCTCCGGGTGAAAATCTCCGTGAACGACCGACGGGAGGTCTGTCGAGATGTAGACGCGATCCGTGCGCGGGTTGACCAGCCCGCGCACGCCGACGCCGATAGCGCCAACGTCCGGCGAAAAATCACGCAATTCGCTGACGAGGTTCGCCACCTGCGCCGTCAGATGCCCGCCGCCGAGCGGAGCTTCGCGGCGCTCCATCAGGCGGCCATCGTCGGTGACGAGCGCCGTGCGGAGCGTTTTGCCGGAAAGATCGACTCCAATATAGGTGCTCGTAGCTGATGCCATCTTTGTCTGTGCTCTTCAGGTTTCCTTAGCTTTCAAATCGAGGTCTAAAGATAATACGCTCGCGAAGGCGGGAAGCACCGTTATTGTAATAAAGGGTTTGAGGGGGTGTCAAACAATGGCTTGTCCGTGTAGAATGAGCGCGGACGATTTTGGATCGCAGATTCCGGGTTTTGGATTGGCGATTTGAGAAGCTCGAATCCGAACCATTTCAGGTGTGAAATCTCAGATCGGGACAAATCAAATCCACAGCCGCGCGCGATCAATCCTGAAGCCGCAAATCCGAAATGGAAATACGGTCGATCCTACTGCCGACGGATTTTAGCGAGTGCGCCAATTACGCGCTCTCCTATGCGGCGTCGTTTGCGCGTCAGGCCAACGCTTCGATCGTCTGCGTTCACGTCATCGAGCCGGTCGTGCCGACGGTCGGCTACACGGGAATGGCAGAGCCTCTGCCGATGGCAGACCTCAGCGATCAACTGGAGGATTCGGCGGAGCGCGAGCTGCCGAAGATCGCCGAATGCGACGAGTGCGCTGGCTTGAATATCGAAGAGGTGATCGCGCACGGCGATGCCGCCTCCGAGATCGTACGCGTCGCGCGCGAACGCGGCGTCGATCTGATCGTCATTTCATCGCACGGCAGGACGGGCCTGGGGCGTATGCTCTTCGGCTCGACGGCTGAATCCGTAGTCCGTCACGCCCCGTGTCCCGTGCTCGTCGTCAAGCCGCCGCCGCAAGAAAGGGATGAAGGATGAGGGATGAGGGATGAAAGGAGCGATTCAACTTCCCTGACTGCTTTTTATTCATCCCTCATCCCTGCGGCCCTCATCCCTGCTTTTATATGGATAGCCATCCTTTTTACGAACTGATCGGGCAGTACGGACTGTACGCTGTTTTCTTCCTCACGATGATGGAGGGGGACATCACGCTCCTTTTGGCGGGGGTGCTGGCCCACAGCGCCTTCTTCGACAAATATTTTTTCCACGGCTATAGCTTTTTGAAAGTGCTCGTGGCGGGCACTCTTGGCGGTGTGGCGGGCGATAACATCGCCTACGTGATGGGGCGCGGCTTCGGCAAGAGCGTGCGCAACTTTCGTTTCTACAGAATCGCCAAGCCGCGCATCGAACGCCTGACCGACAAATTCGGCGCGCTCTCGATCTTTCTATCGAAATATATTTACGGATTGCGCTGGGCCTCCTGCGTCTTTTACGGAGTGGGCCGCATGCCCTACCTGCGCTTTCTGGCCCTGAGTTTTGCCAGTTGCTTTCTGTGGGTTCTGATACTGAGCAGCGCGGGCTATTTCTTCAGCGGCGCGATCACGAATCTGCTCGGCGACTTTCATCAGATCGGCTATATCCTGCTGGTGATCGTTGTCCTCGGCATCGGCGGCTTTTACCTGGCCGAGCGGTTCTGGTTCTCGAAGAAGGTCGAGGAGGCCGACCCCGAGCGCATACAGGAGCTTGAGCAGGCCGCGCAGGAGAAGTTGCACGAGATCAAGGAAGAGATTCAAGAGCGCATCCATTTCAAGCCGCAGCATCCGCGCCGCAAGGATTCGCAAAAACGCCCGGCCCAGAGGGGCGGCGGGGCCGAAGGAGACTAAAGGAAAGTCGGAAAATATGGCTGATAAACCGAGATACTCGCTGATCGGTTTTTATAGTTTCGGTGCGCATCCATCATTATGATAATTGAATCATCTGCTCCGACTCGCGTCGATCTGGCCGGAGGAACCATCGACATCTGGCCGCTCTATCTTTTTCATCCCGGCGCTTCGACCGTGAACTTCGCCATCTCTTTGCGCGCACACTGCCGGATCGAGACGCGCGACGACGGCCGCATCATCCTGGAATCGCGTGACCGTCAGGTGGTTTTCGAGACCGAGTTGGCGGCCATCGAAGACCTCATACGCGAAGAGCGGCTTGAGCTTATCTCCAAGCTGGTTCATTTCTTCAAACCGACCACGGGGTTTCACCTGACGGCCGAGGGTCAGGCTCCGGCCGGGGCCGGACTGGCCGGATCGTCTGCGCTCAACATCGCGTGCATCGGCGCGCTCAATCGGCTCGTGGGTGATCGCTACGACGAGCGCAAGTTCGTCACCATCGCCGCCAACGTCGAGACGACCGTCATCAAAGTTCCGGCGGGCTTTCAGGACTACTACTCGGCGCTCTACGGCGGGACAAGCTGCATACACTTTCGCCCGGACGGCATCGAGCGCGAGGCGCTGGCCGTCGATGAGAGCGTGCTCGAACGCCGCATTGCCATCTGCTATACGGGCGAGCCGCGCCTTTCGGGGACGAACAACTGGGAGATTACCAAGAACCATATAGACGGTGACCCGGAGCTGTTCGAGCTGTTCGATCAGATACGCGATTCGAGCCTCGCGATGCGCGCCCTTTTGCTCAAGAATGATTGGCAGGGCGTCGCCGAAACGATGCGCCGCGCATATCCGGGGCGCAAACGGCTCGCGCCCGGAGTGACGACGCCGCAGATGGATATGCTGGTCGAAAAAGCTCTGGCGAGCGGGGCCCTGGCTGCAAAAGTGTGCGGCGCGGGCGGCGGCGGCTGCATAGCCTTCTTCTGCGCCGAAGGCAGGCGCGGCGACGTTGAGCGCGCGCTGGCGGAAGAGGCTGGCGTGGAGGTTCTCGATTGGAAGATCGCGCGCGATGGCCTGGTCGTCAACGTCTCCTGAGCGGAGACCTTCCGACACAGGGGAAGGCCGCGCGCGGCTCTGATGCGAATTTACAGCGAACCTTGAACCATACTCTCGCGTATCCAAAATGGCTCAAGCGACGAGACTTCGAGAGAGCGCACGCGCATGATGATTACTTCGAGGGCGCGCGCGTACGCGCCGTTCAGCACAAAGCGCGCTCCTTCAACCCGAAGCCCTCGCGCGCGCGACCGATCCCTTCCGCCAATCTCAACTGACGGCGACCATTGGAGGCCACCATGTATTGTTCTTCTTGCGGCACTGAGTCCACACCGGGGCTCAACTACTGCAATCGCTGCGGGGCCGGTTTGAACACGCAATCCCTGGCGGCGAGCCAGAAAGCGCCCTACGATAACTTGACCAACCTGATGCTCATCCTCGGAGCCGCGACTACTGTGATTAGCCTCGGCGGCATGGGATTATTGATAGCGGGAGCGATCAGGCTCGCGCGAGAAGGATTCAGCACCGATCCGGTAATGATGATGATCTTCATGGGGATGACCACGATCCTTGTCGTAGACATCCTGCTCGTCAGGCAGTTATCGCGTCTCATCAGCGCCGCTTTACCGGCGGACAATCGCACTCGCTCCGCCAGGGAGACTATCGCCCCTCCGAAACAGACGAACCGGCAACTCAATGCCCACCCCGAACCCGCCGCGAGCGTCACGGAGAATACGACCCGCACCTTCGAGCCCGCCTACAGAGACTCGAACCGGTAAAGAATTTAAGATTTGAGCAGGGAAGAGCGCGAGAGGGGTTTTGTCCTCGCGCTCTTTTCGTTGAGAGACGGCGGGCTCTCCGGGCCTTGCAACTGCTCTGCCCGCCGCGATGAGCCCGCCGCGACGAGCAATCCCTTTTAAGAAGCCGGTCGCTCAGACCCGCTTTCCGAACAGTAGATTTCGAGGGCGGATTTATTCCTCGCCGGGCGTACCTGTTTGTGTCGTCTCGGTCGCGCCGGTCGGTCTGGTCGGGGCCGGAGCGCGACTGTCGGGCGGCGCGCCCGGAGTCAACTCGGTCGAAGCCTCGGGCGCAAGATCGGCGACCGCTTCGGCTCCTGCGGCGGGCGAGGCCGTTGCCGCCGCCGGACTGAGCGGCGCGGCCGACGCCTGGCCGGTCGCGGCCTGTGCTTCCGCAGCGGGGCGATGGCGGTCTGCCTCTGCGGAGGAATCCCGCGGCGGTGCTGCGGGCTTCGCCTCTGTTGTTGAGGTGGCGGCTGCGGCTGGCGCTGGTTTGCGCGCGGCGGCGGCAGTAGCCGGAGGAGTATTAGCGGCGCTTGCGGCGGCGGGCGCGGGCGCGTGATGAGAATTATCCTCGACGGGAACGAGCGTGCCCCTCTCCGACATCTTGAAGGCGGGCAGCGTGCCGCCTGCCGCTTGCAGAATCGCCATCAACTCTTTCTCGACGAACCGCGATTGCTTCCCGGGGTCGCGCACGTGGCCGAGCGGCGGGCCTATGTAGAGCGTGCCGCAGGTCTGGCATTTGAATAGCACGTCATCGCCGCGCAAATGCTTTTTCGCCTCCTCGCCGCCCGTGCTCAACTGCTTCAAAAAACCGTTGCACGATTTGCCCTTCTCGTTCTTCTCGTTGCAGACGGTCTGCGCGTTGATTATCTTTTTCGGCACGCCCGGCTGCGAAGACTGTTGTGCCGTGGGCGCTTCCTTTGCCGCCTGTGCCGTGCTTTCCGCTTCGGTTGGATTAACTGTCGACATGACTCTACTATAAAGGCAAAACTAAAAAGACAAAAGTCAAAAGTTGCGGCCCCGAACCACATTCGATCAAAATGCTTTGACACCCACTTTTGCCTTTTACCTTTTGCCTTTTACCCTATATATTGTGCGCGCATGTTGAAAAAGTTGCTCGGGGCTCTGTGGCGGGGCGCGCCGAAGAGCTTGCGTCGCTGGAGCGTGCGTCTGGTCGAACCGCGCTTTACGGTAACGGCCGGAGGGGTCGTGCTCGACGCCGAGGGGCGCGTGCTCCTGCTCGAACACGTTTTTCGGATGGGCAGCGGCTGGGGCATTCCCGGCGGCTTTCTCAAACGAGGCGAACAGCCGGAAGAAGCTCTCAGGCGCGAGCTGCTGGAAGAGGCGGGGCTGGAGCTTGAGCTTGTGGAGCTGGCTTTCGTGCGGACGCTCAGGAAGGCGAGCCAGGTCGAGATCATCTTTCGCTGCCGGGCGCGTGGGCCCGCACGGCAGCCGCAGAGTTTAGAGATCAAGCGCACGCAATGGTTCGCGCTCTCGGACTTGCCCGAAGGGTTGGCGCGCGACCAGCGCCGCCTGATAGCTCGTGCCCTCGCATGACGAGCGAGAGAGAGCGCGCGCGCGCGAAAGAAGAAGAAGACGGCTCGCCCTTATGACGTATGTCGGCTAAAAGAGAATGTAGACCGGAGGCCAGAGCTTAGAGGTCGGAGATGAAAACCGGCTTCGGAACCTTTTGACCTCTAAAGTTCATAGGAGACTGTAAAATGGTGAACCTGATTCCATCACCCGATGTCGTGATGCAAATCTTGAAGCGCACGGGCGCTTACCGTGAAGGCCATTTCGTTTACCCGTCGGGCAAGCACACGCCCCATTATTTCCAGATGCCGCTCGCCTTTCGCTACTACGACACGGCGCGCGTGCTGGCCGTCGCCCTCTCGCGCAAGTTCCGCCTCGACCGGGACATCTCCAGCCAGTTGCCCAAAGTCTCCATCATTTCTCCCAGTTCGGGCGGAATCCCCGTCGCCTTCGGCGTCCGCGATGCCCTCAGCGCCGAACAGATTTACTGGGCCGAGCGAGAAGAGGGCGGCAAGCGCATGTTTCGCCAGTACGTCAACCAGGGCGAAGTCAACCCGTGCATTATCGTCGACGACATCATCCGCAGCGGGCAGGCCATTGAAGAGACCGTCAAGCTGGTCGGAGAGTTGGGCGCGAACATCATCGGCTGCGGCTCGATCGTGCGCTTCGCCTCCGCCCCCGATAATATCGCCGGAGTACCGATCAGGTCTCTGGTAGAGTTCGATTCCAGGATGTACGATACGGGCGAGGCGTGTACGAACTGCAAAGAGGGCGTGGCCGAAGAGCATGTGCGGTTCTGAAAGCGATGGGCCACAGGAGCGATGGACTGGGGCGGGAGAGACACGCCTTCCTCCAAAGCCTCTTATTGCGAGGCTGATTCTTCTCTGCGACTTGCGAGCAGTTCGCGCAGCTCGCTTATATCCCTGCGGTGAGCCGTGTCGTGCTCGCGCATCATGCGTAGCAGTTCGGCGAGCGTAATGGGCCCAACGGTTTCGAGCACTCCCCGGCGTTCGAGCTGGTCGGGCGCGAGACCCTTAACGATACGGACATTTCCTTCGCGCGCTCTCGCGAAAGCCTCCAGAGCCGTCTCCATCTTCCGGCTGTTGTAGTCGCGCTCTCGCGCCAGACGGCCTCCATCTATATCGGGCAGCACGGGCCCGTCTTCCCCTAAAAGCCTATGGATGCGCTCGGCGTATCCTTCACGCTCTATGTCGAGCAGGTGGCAGACATTCTCTAAGGCGGAGAACTCGACGCCGGGCGGCCTGAAGCGCCTCTCCTCGTCATCGAGCGCAGAGACCATGCGCTCGACGACGACGGGCGTCTCCGACAGATACTCTACAAGGTGCTGAAGCTCGTGCGTCGTCATCCTCTTGCCTGAAGCGCCTCCTCCACCACCACGCGACTTTTATATCTCATGACGATTGGCGAGCGCCTTGTCCATCGTCACCTCGTCCACGTATTCGAGATCGCTGCCGACGGGCATGCCCATGGCGATGCGCGTCACGCGCACGCCGAGCGGTTTGAGCAGGTTGTTGATGTAATTGGCCGTCGCCTCGCCCTCCGTGTTCGGATTGGTGGCGAGAATGACCTCGCGCACTTCGACGCCGTCATTATTCTCAGGCCGCAGTCGCGGCAGCAGATTAGCCAGGTGTAGGTCATCGGGCGAGATGCCGCGAATCGGCGACAGGCTGCCGTGCAGCACATGATAGAGACCGCGATAGCTGCGCGTCTTCTCGACGGCGACCAGATTGTAAGGCTCTTCGACGATGCAGATGGTGGAGCGGTCGCGCGTGGGCGAAGCGCAGAAGCGGCACGGGTCGATGTCCGTCAAATTATTGCAGACCGAACAGAAGATGATGCGGCGCTTGACCTCGCGCAGCGCCTCGACGAACCGCTCAACGTCGGGTTCGGGCGTGCGCAGGACGTGAAACGCGAGCCGCTGCGCCGTCTTGTGGCCGATGCCCGGCAGGCGTTTGAACTCATCTATCAGCTTCGTGACTGATTCGGCGTATTCAAGCATAAAGATTGCGGGATGCGGATTCTAAAGAGAGACTCGCCCTTTCTTAAATCCGCGTTCCGCGCCCCACAATTAGAAGAGTCCGCCGAGGCCGGGCGGGAGCATGCCGCCGAGCTTGCCCTTCATCGCCTCGTCGATCTTGCGATTGGCCTCGTTGGCGGCGGCGACGATCATATCCTGAAGCATCTCAACGTCGCCCTCTTTGACGGCTTCCGGGTCGATCTTTAGAGATTCTATCTCGTGATTGCCCTTCATCTGAACAGTCACGACGCCGCCGCCCGACGAAGCCTCGACGCGCAGCTCGTCCATCTCCTTCTGCATCTTCTCCTGCATGGCTTGCGCCTGCTTCATCATCTGCTGAATGTTCATTCCGCCAGGGAATTTCATCGCTCTTAACCTCTCTTCCGCTCTCGATTGATAGCTTACAGAATCCTGCTCTTAGACCAACACATCCTAGCTTTCATCAGTCGCGAATGCAACGGCAACGAAGGGAAGAGCGAAGGGCGGAGGGATGAGCGATCAGGGATGAATAAGAAAAGCATTCAAGGAAGTTGAATCTTTCCTTCCATTCTTCACCCATGCTTTTCAGCAAAGCATTCGTGCAGTTGAAACATTTCATCCATCGCTGCGGCCCTCATCCCCCGCCCTTCTTTCCTTCCTCCCTTTCGTTGGGCCTCGCTGACGTGCTATAAGCCGGAAAGGGATTATGAAACGCTACGTCATCAAGCGGCCGGAGGGGGCTGGGCCCGAAGGACTGGCGCGGTATCGCGCCGAGTTGAACGAGGAGCAGTTCCGTGTGGCGACCGCCAATCCGGGGGCGGCGCTCGTGGTCGCGGGCGCGGGTTCCGGCAAGACGCGCGTCATCACCTACCGCGTCGCGTATCTCATAGAGCAGGGCGTCGCGCCCTCGCGTATCATGCTCGCGACCTTCACCAACCGCGCCGCGCGCGAGATGCTGCGCCGGGTCGAGACGCTGACCACGGGCGGCGACGTAAGGCGCGTGTGGGGCGGGACGTTTCACCGCATCGCCAATCTGATCCTGCGCCGCCACGCCGCTTCCCTGGGTTACGAGTCGAACTACACAATCCTGGATTCCGAGGATGCACGCGATTTCCTCTCGGTCTGCGTGGACGAGGCGGGCATTGATACCAGGGCGCGCCGCTTTCCGAAGGCCGAGGTCTTGCAGGACATCATCAGCTTCGCCAACAACACGGACGCGCCCATCGAAGAGGTGGTCGCGCGCCGCTTCCCGCATTTCGAGCCGTTGGCCCAGAGCATTCATCGGGTGGATCTGGTCTACATGGAGCGCAAGCGCGAGCGCAACTGTATGGATTATGACGATCTGCTGCTCAACTGGAAACGCCTGCTCGTAGAGAAGGCCGAAATAGCAAGCCTCTACGGCGAACAGTTCCAGCACATACTGGTCGACGAGTATCAGGACACCAACAAATTACAGGCCGAGATCATAGACCTGCTGGCCGCCCGAAGCCGCAACGTGATGGTCGTCGGCGACGACGCGCAGAGCATCTTCGCCTGGCGCGGCGCGGAGTTCACGAACATATACGAGTTTCCGGATCGCTATCCGGAAGCCCGCGTCTATCGCCTTGAGAGCAACTATCGCTCGACGCCGGAGATTCTGGCGCTCGCCAACGTCTCGATAGCGTCGAACCGCAAGCAGTTTCCCAAAACTTTGCGCGCCGTGCGCCCGTCGAAGGGCATCCCCCCGGCGCTCGTACCCTGCCGCGACGCAGACCAGCAGGCGGCCTTCATAGCGGCGCGTATCCTTGAGCTTCGCGACGAAGGCGTCCCGCTCGAAGAAACAGCCGTCCTTTATCGCTCGCATTATCATTCGCTGGAACTGCAACTGGAACTCACGCGGCGCGGCATTCCCTATCGCATACGCAGCGGCGTGCGCTTCTTCGAGCAGGCGCACATCAAGGACGTGGTGGCCTATCTTCGCGTCATCACGAATCCACGCGACGAGCTGGCCTGGAAGCGCATCCTGCGGCTCATACCGCAGGTCGGCACGAGCACCGCCAACAGAATCTGGGAGCAGCTCGCCTTTGCGCCAGACCCCCTGGCGCTCGTTCGGCGCGCAGATTTTCAGGCGGCGCCGCGACGCGGGCAGGAGGGCTGGGCCGAGTTCCTGGCGCTCGTCGAAAGCCTGATCGAAGAAGAGACCCGTCACAGGCCCGCGCGCCAGATCGAGCTGATACTGTCGCGCGGCTATGAATCGCATCTGGCGAATACGTACGAGAATGCGGAGGCGCGTCTCGAAGATTTGCGGCAGCTCTCGCATTACAGCGCGCGCTACAACTCGACCGAAGAGTTTCTCTCCGAGCTGGCTTTGCTCTCGACGGAACGCTACGGCGCGCCGCAAGCAGTTACGGGCGAAGATGTAGTCATGGGCGGCGAAGAGGACGAGCTATTGACGCTCACCTCCGTTCATCAGGCGAAGGGACTCGAATGGCGCGCGGTCTTTATCATCTGGGCGGCGGACGGTAAGTTTCCGAGCCCCCGCTCGCTTCGAGACGCCGAAGGCGAGGAAGAGGAGCGTCGGTTGTGGTACGTCGCGCTGACGCGCGCGCAGGATCAGCTTTACATCACCTACCCGCTGATGATTACGGATTATAACCGGCAGACGGTGGTGCAGAAACCCTCGCGGTTTGTGACGGAAGTGCCGCCCGACCTCTACGACATCTGGACGCTCGAAGAGGAAACAGCCGCGTCGCTTTCGGCAGCGCCCGAAGATAAGGAGGATAAGCCGGGAGGCTATTTACATTAGGGAGATTATTGCGCCTGTTCCGGCTCCAACTTGCTGACACGCTCTTCGAGGTCTTCCTGCTTATCCTGTACTTTAATCATGTCATCCGTAAAGACGCGGAACCTGCGATTGAGGCTGTACACTTCGGATTCGACTTTATCGAGCCGTGCTTCGACAGAGTCGAGGCGGCTTAACACTTGTTCCCAGATGGGTCGCGTTTCCTGCAAGCGCCGGTCAGCTTTATCTTCCAGCGCCATCATTCCGTCTTCGAGCCCGGTCATGCGACCGTTCAGATTTTCCAGACTTCTGAGAATGAGCTGGACACCTTCATTCGGTAGCGGCTGTGTGAGGTCTCCGTTCATGTTTATAATCCTTTGCGTAGATCATGAACCCTGTCGAAGGTTTCCTCAAGCGAAATTCAGGTGGGTAGTTCGGCGTTGACTATCACGCATAGAATCGTTCTCATTTACCGGCAGGGGAAGAGAGAAACCTTTCAACCATGAGCGCAGACAACCCGTCAATGAAGGAAGACCTCGCCATCCCGGCCGAGATCAGGCTTTATTACGACCTCTATGTGCCCGGCGGCGAGCAATCGCATCCGCTGCTCGTTGCGCTTCATGGCTACGGGGCCAGCAAAAGACAGATGATGAGGGAGGCGCGACAGCTTGCGCCTGCGGGGTTTGCCATTGCTTCGCTGCAAGGCTTTCATCAGCATATCAGGGAGCCGAAAGAGGAGGGAGGGCCGCTGCGTTACGGTTTCGGATGGGTCACCAATTTTCGCTCGCAGGAGTCGGTCGCCGTGCATCATCGCGCCCTGCTGGAACTGATGGATAAGCTAACGGATGAGCGCGTGGCCGATCCCCGGCGCATCTTTCTTCTCGGCTTCTCGCAATCGTGCGCGCTCAACTATCGCTTCGCCTTTACTCATGCGGATCGTTTGCGCGGGGTCGTAGGCATCTGCGGCGGCCTGCCCGGCGATTGGGAATCGAGCGACCGTTATAGCCAGACAGGGGCCGCAGTGCTTCATCTGTGCGGCACGCGCGATGAGTTTTACACGCCCGAGCGAGTCAGGGATTACGGCGCCCGCTTGAAGGAGCGTGCGCTTGATGTCGAGGTTAAAAGCTATGACGCCGGTCATGAGATCGTGCCGCCGATGCGCGAGGACGTGCGCGCGTGGCTGCAATCACACGCGCAGCCGCAATCGTCGTCTTAGACGAAGTTGAATCGAAACGGATATAAGAAGTATATTCATCAAACCGCTCCAACAACAGCAGCAGAGTAATCGCTATGAGACGCTTCATTGTCCTGATCGTCGCCGCCGCCGTTGCTACTACTGCGCTGGCGACATCTGCGCTTGCAGTGACGATTTCCGGCGGGCAGAAATCGGGCCCACCTTCGCGGCGCTCCCGCGATGCTCGGATCAGAGGGGCCGTGCGCGCCGTCCTCGATGCACAGGTCGCGGCCTGGAATCGTGGTGATATAGATGCTTTCATGGACGGATACTGGCAGAGCCCCGACACCATCTTCGTCTCGGGCGACACGGTGACGCGCGGCTGGCAAACCGTGCTGGATCGCTACAGGAAATCCTACGACACGCGCGAGAAGATGGGCACGCTCGCCTTTTTAGAGATAGAGATAAAGCCGCTCAGCCATGATACGGCCATCGCGTTCGGCCGTTGGCAACTGGCGCGCGCCTCCGACACGCCGCACGGCCGGTTCACTCTCCTGCTCCGGCGCACGCCGCGAGGCTGGCGCATCATCCACGACCACACTTCATCGGCGACATGAACCGTACTCCGGCGAACCGAAAGCGAAAAGATCATCGTGACTGAAAAGCTCGCCGTCATCGGCTGTTCGCAGCTTGTCACGCTCGGCGCGGGGACGCGCGGGCCACGCACGGGGGGCGCGATGCGCGAGCTTTCCATCATCGAGGATGGAGCGATGCTGATTGAGAGCGGTCGCATCCTGAAAACGGGCGCGCGGCGAGAGTTAGAGCCGCTCGTCGGCGTCGATACGGAAGTCGTGGACGCGGGCGGGCGGGTCGTCATGCCCGGCTTCGTGGACGCGCACGCGCATCCTGTGTTCGCGGGCACGCGGGCCGACGAATACGAACAGCGCGCCGCCGGGGCGACCTACCGGGAGATCGCCGCGCGCGGCGGCGGCATTCGCTCGACCGTCAGGCGAACGCGCGCCGCCACGCTGGACGAATTGGTGCAAACGTCGAAGCGGTACGGCGAATGGTTTCTACGCAGCGGCACGACGACCGTCGAAGCCAAGTCCGGCTATGGGCTTTCGGTCGAAGACGAGCTGAAAATCCTGCGCGCCGTCAAACGATTGGACGCGGAGACGCCGCTTCGTTATGTGCCGACGTTTCTGGGCGCGCATGACATCCCGGAAGAATATTTGGGAAGACGCGCCGACTACGTCTCGCTCGTTATAGAAGAGATGCTGCCGCGCGTCCATTCGGAGCAATTGGCGCAGTATTGCGACGTGTTTTGTGATGACGCAGCCTTCACCGTGGATGAATCGCGCGCCATCCTGCGAGCGGCGCGCGACATCGGGCTGAAGTTGCGCCTTCACGCCGATCAGCTTTCGCTCTCGGGCGGAGCCGAGCTTGCAGCCGAGCTACGCGCCGCGACCGTCGATCATCTTGAGCATACGGATTCGTCAGGGATAGCGGCGCTCGCCGCCGCAGCAGCAGCAGGAGGCGGCGGAGGCGGCGACGGCGCAGGAGGCGTTCAGCCCGTGCTGCTGCCCGCGTCCGTCTACGCGCTCGGGCAGACGCGTTATCCGGCGGCGCGCGAGATGATTGCGGCGGGGCTCGCCGTGGTGCTCGCGACGGATTTCAATCCGGGCTCGTCGCCGACCACCTCCATGCCGATGGTATTGTCGCTGGCTTCGACTCAGATGAAGATGACGCCCGCCGAAAGCCTTACGGCGGCGACCATCAACGCCGCCTATAGTCTTGGCAGAGGCGAAGAGGTGGGCTCGCTCGAAGCGGGCAAGCGGGCCGATTTCGTCATCCACGATTGCCGAGACTATCGCGAAGTGGCCTACTTCTTCGGCGTCGAGCACGCCCTTGCCGTCTACATCGACGGTCTCAAAGTCTATGATCGCTCTCACTACTTTGACCACAAGATAGAGAACTAAAAGAGTGCTTGACGCACTAGCCGTTGTCCTTTATTATCGCTTTAACACTGGAAAGGAGGTGATCAAAAAAGTATGAGTTCTTATCACAGTGAGGTGGCTGAGTCCTGAAGCCGCTGGACTGATAACCCGAATATGTTGGGATTTTCTGTCCAGACGTGACTCTCGGTTAGAGTGCGCTTTTAATCCAAAGCCGCACACCAGGAGTCGCACCCGGCTCAGGGCAATCCAAACAGTTCACCGGAAAGCCGTCTGCGATTAACGCGCGGACGGCTTTTCTCTTTGAACGGGACGGCGCGTTGACTCGTCGCCTGATTTGGCGTAGAAGCATCCCTGTCAGCTCTCACTCTCGACAAGGGGGAATCAAATATGATCCGGGTCAACCATCTGCGCGGCCGCCTCTCGCGTGCCGTAAACTTGTGCCTCTACGCTTTCGTCTGGCTGCTGATTTTTCCGTGCGCCGTTTACGCACAGCAGCTCATAGGCAATATCCCGACCAGCGACAGCCTGCCGTCATCGAGCGTCGCTCTACCGCTGGCCCAGGAAGAGGATGAGGAGGAGTTTATCAAGCCCGACCGCCCGAGCGTCGCCAATCCGGCGGAGGTTCATAAGGCGGGCGTGCTGCAACTCGAATATGGTTATGATGGGAATTTCCGTGCCGAGGATTTTCGCGCACAGCAGAGCGCGCCGCTCACACTGCGGTTTGCCGTAAGCGACCGCCTTTTATTGCAGGCTGATCTCGACACCGTCAGGTCGGAGACGGATGAGCTGAGAGTGCGCCGGACGGGGGTGGGAGACGCCCGTCTCGGCTTTCAAGTGGTTGCTCTTAAAGATACGGAGCAGCATCCGGCGCTCGCCTTCGCTTATTATATAAAGCTGCCCTCGGCCAGCGAGGAGAAAAATCTGGGTACAGGCAGAGTCGACCATAAGATCGTAGCTCTCATCAGCAAAAAGCTCGGCCAGGTGGATATGGATTTGAACGGAGCGTATTTGATCGTCGGTCGAGAGAATGAGAGCGGGTGGATAACGGGTGGGCAGGGGGCCCTCTCGTTCTCGGGCGAGTTTGAGAACGGCTTTGGCTTACAGGGCGAACTCTCGGGCCAGACCAAAGACGATGTTCAGCCCAAAGGACTGTTCGCCCTCGGCGCGCTGACCTACAAGGTGAATCGTCGTTTGATTTTTGATGCCGGAATGCGTTTCGGCCTCAACTCGGACGCCCCGCGCTACGGCGTCTTTGCCGGAGTCAGCATCGGCGTCGCCGATCTCTACAAGAAGTGAGCGCGCGCTCGCTGCGGAACCGAATTTTTGCGAGACGGCCGTTCTCTTTGGGAAATTGAAGAAACAGTCTTGTCCTCGGCAAAGCGCCTGTGGTAACTTCATCGAAACATTCAGGAGTAAAAACCATGCCACGAATTATCATTCACCTGTTGGTCTCCCTGGCAACATTTCTGATCGGCACGGCCATCACCGCTCCCTGGAGCGGCGGCGCACGCCACGACGCCAACGCGACCACGGCGAATACAGCGGCCGAGCAGGAGCTATTGAGCATCGAGCGCCGTTATGTGGACGCTCATGTGCAGCGCGATACCGCTACGCTGGATAGTATTCTGGCCGACGACTTTACGATCATGCATCGCTACGGCATAGTCGGCGACAAGGCCGAGCGCCTCGCCCTGTTGGAGAATCCGGACTTTACCTTCGTGTCCGTGGACACGTCTGACGTTGAGGTTACGGTGGATGGGGACGAGGGGACTGTGACGGGGAGGGCCGTCGTTAGGGGTCGTTACGGAGACCGAGAGTTCCGTAGTCCGCCATACAGGTACACGCGCAGGTATGAGAAGCGGCAGGGACGCTGGCAGATCGTCTCTGTTCAATTTTCCAGGTTCCGCTGAAAGGTATCCGTCCGGGAACCAATTCCGTTAATCGACAATCGAAGGGCTCGGCCGAAACAGAAATGTTTCGGCCGAGCCCTTCAGTTTATGATGCCGCCGCCAGCGAATCAGGCGCGAAGCCTCTTGGCCGGAGGCTTTTTCGACCGACGGCGCGCAGCAACGCTCGAACGCTCTGCGCGTGCATGTGCTCTTTTGAACCCTCTTTTGAGCCCTCCCGGCTTAGCCGTTTTGTTGTCTCTCGGCCAGCTTGGCGAGCGCGATTGTGAGAGCCGCTGCGCCGAGCGTTTTCACAAGCGTCGGGTGCTCCGCATAAAAGTTGCTGGCCCTGTCTATGATCGAAGGGTCTTTGCTTTCCGCGTGCTCCGCGATCTCGCGCACGGCCTCGGGCGGAACCTGTGACGCCTGCTCTGGCGTCAGCTCACTCTGTCCTGAGCCCAGCAATCCGGCCAGGCCCGACAGCCCGCCCTGTGAAAATAGCCGGGCCGCAATCGTTGGCCCGAGGGCCGAGATCAGCGTATTGAGAATCCCCGCGCGTTGCTGCCCGTTGGCGTTACTAAAAAGCTGCGCGACCATCTGACCAAAGGCGGGAGTCTGGTTCGAGCGAAATGCCTCGGCTAATCCATCCGCGAGCGCCGATTGCGGCGCTGCCTGTGCGAGTTGGTCAAAGTCTTCATCCACTGTGCCCGGAGCCTGACCGGCCTGCGCGCCCGAGTATTGCTGCAAAATCCCGCTCAGTTGATTCATCCAATCCATATCTTTTTTCACCTTTCAGAAAATGTAACTAAAAGTAGAAACGAACGAACGGACGAAGGCGGAGGGCGGCAGCGATGAATAGGAAAAGCATTCAGGAAATGGAAGCATTCCTTTCATCGCTGCGGCCCTCCGCCCTTCGTTAGGGTGTCGTTCCGGGTTTTGGGGTCGGCGTTGCAGTCGGCCTCGGCGGGGGCGTAGTTGTTTGTTCCGACGGTGGCAGGCGCGCCGGGTCGGGCGCATCGGGCGAGGTGTGCAGGTGTACGGCCTTCCATGTCGTGCCCGCGCGGCGAAACACGAGCGTCATGCGCCCGGTTGCCGTCTCGGGCGTGCCGCGAAAGGTCTGCGACTGAGTCCACAGGCACGTCACAACGGCGCCGTCGCGTCCGAGCATCTCTACGCGACGGTCATGCACCTCGATCTTGACATCTTTCAATTCAGGGTAAGAACTCTCTCGATTCTTACGCATCTGTTCCCAACCTTTTGTGACGCTGCCGTTATAGTTGAAGAGGAGCAGCCTCGGCGAGTTCCAGTAAACGGAGGTCACAGCGTTCACGTCGGCCCGGCGAATGCCGTCAATCAAAGCATCGAAGGCGGCAACCACGCCTTCCGTGACGCTCTCCCTGCCGCCGCTTCCCGCTTGGCCGCTGCCCGCTGCGCGGCGCGTGCGAGTAGCGGCGGGCGTCTCACCGGCGGGCGTCACGTTGCTGTTTGCCGTAGAGGTACGAGTGCCCGTCGCCTGCGTGCGCGTGTTGGCATTTTGCCCAAAACTCTGGGACACAAGCGCAAGCGAGAGCGCCGTCGCAAGGGATAAAGTTTTCAGCATTGAATACTCCTTAAGGATTTACTCTGTGGCGCTTAACCTTGATGATTATTTACGCTCGCCATCCGACTAAAACCGTCGAAAGATTCTGTTAGGCTTTGTCCAACTCATCCTGAAACCAGGGCTCCATGCTTCGCAGTCGTCGAAGGGAGCGGTCGCGCCCTATCACCTCGAAAACCTCGAACATGGATGGGCCAACGGCCTGTCCCGTGAGCATCGTGCGCGCGGCGTTGATTAGCAGACCGGCCTTCACCCCGGCCTCTTCGGCATAGGCTCGCAAAGCGGCCTCGCAGGTATCGGCCGTCCACGGCTCGACCTCTTCCAGTTTGCGGGCCAATGCGGGCAGCAGCTCCTTCAATCGCAGCTCTTTGTGGAGGTTCTTCTTCCTGGCCGCCTCGTCAAAATCAAAATCCTCCGAGAAGTAGGCCCGTCCCTGCTCGGAGAAATCCTTGAGCGTGAAAAAGCGCTGGCGAATCAGCTCGACAGTCTTTGTGAACCACTCGCGCTCGTCGTCCTCGTATTCATCGCGCCAGAGCTTTGCGTGGCGCAGCTCGGCCTTAATCATCGGCGCAAGCTCCGCGAGCGGCATCGTGCGAATATACTCAGCGTTCATCCAGAGCGCTTTGGCGTCCGTCCACTGGCGCGGGTCGCTCTCGCTGAAGTTGAAGACGGCGTTGGCGCGACCGATCCCTCCGAGAGAGAATTTCGCCGTCAGCTCTTCGAGCGTCATAATCTCCTGCTCTGTGTCCGGCGACCAGCCGAGCAGCGCCAGGAAGTTGCGAAAGGCGGCGGGCACAAACCCCCGATCACGATAGGTCGTCAGGGATACGACCTCGCCGTGCTTGCGCTTCGAGAGCTTGCTCTTGTTCGGCGCGAGTATCAAGGGCAGGTGGGCAAAGCGCGGCGCCTGCGCCCCCAACGCTTCGTAGATAAGTATCTGCTTGTGCGTGTTCGTCAGGTGGTCTTGCCCGCGAATGACATCCGTGATGCCCATCTCTATATCATCAAGCACGACCGACAGGTTATAGAGCGGATGCCCGTCGGAGCGCAGCAGCACCAGGTCTTCGATCTCACGGTAGTCGCGCTCCTGTGTGCCGTAGACGGCATCCTCAAAGCGCGTTTGACCCTCGCGCGCCACTTTCAGGCGCACCGCGAAGGGCTCGCCCGCCTCGGCACGCCGCTCCGACTCTTCTCTGGAAAGCTCGCGGAAAGGGTTGCTGCGGTGATCCGTGCCTTCGGCGGCCGCCGCTCGCGCCCTTTCGGCGATACCCTGCTTCACGTTCGAGTCCGTGCGCTCCTGCTTCGGCGTAAAATCCCTGTAGGCCGCCCCCGATTCCAGCAGGCGAAGGGCCCCCAGGCGGTGCTTCTCGAAATTGTCGGATTGAAAGATTATCTCTTCGTCGTAGTCGAGGCCGAGCCATTCCAATCCTTCGATGATCGAGCGCGTCGAAGCCTCCGTCGAGCGTTGCACGTCCGTGTCTTCGATGCGCAGCAGGAATCGCCCGCCGACGTGGCGCGCATAGAGCCAGTTGAAGAGCGCCGTGCGCGCCGAGCCAATGTGCAAATAGCCGGTCGGTGATGGTGCGAAACGAACGCGAATAGACATAGCCTTAAATGACGAGCGCGGAACTCGTCGGCGATGAGCTGGAAAAAAACTTCAGCGCATCGCTGGCGCGTTCCGCGCTCATCGTTTCAAAGTGATGGCGGAGATGACAGGATTCGAACCTGTGATGGGCTTTTGACCCATAACGGTTTAGCAAACCGCCGCCTTCAGCCACTCGGCCACATCTCCGCGAACGAGCCCTTCCGAGCGAAAACTTATTCTAATCCGCGAGGCCAGATTGTCAAGGCGAGGCTGTCGCGTTTCGTCGTGAGGCTATCGCGTTTCGCCCCTTCGCGGAGTGAACTCAGCGCCCTTCGCGCCCGCTTACGGCGTCTGGCTCGAATGGGCGTCCCCGACGGGCGCGAAGCGAATGACGGGGGGCTGGTGTTACAATCAAAAGCGCGATGTCGAAATTCAGGATGACTAGAAGACAATTCCTGCGGGGGCTCGCGGCAGCGCCGCTCCTGGCCGTCTCGGCCACCTCCGCTTATGCCGGTCTGATCGAGCCGAATCTTTACGAGGTCTCAGAGACAGATATTTTTCTGCGCGATCTTCCCGCGAGCTTCGATGGCTTTCGCATCGTGCAGGTCTCGGACGTACACCACAGCCGCATCGTCTCGCTGGAAGAGGTGCGGCGCGTCGTCGAGTTGGCCCAGAGCGCGCGGCCCGACCTGGTCGCCCTGACGGGCGATTACACGACCATGTACCGCCGCTACATAGAGCCGTGCGCCGAAGCGCTGGGCGCTCTCGAAGCGCCAGAGGGCACTTGGGCCGTGCTCGGCAATCACGATCACTACACGGACGCACAGCTCACCACGCGCGCACTGGAACAGGCGCACATAGGCGTGCTCAACAACGCGAACACATCTATTCGACGCGGCGCGGACGTGTTGCAACTGGCGGGCGTGGACGATTGGGCGTGGGGTAAGACGGACTGGGCGCGTGCCTTTTATGGACTGGATCGCAGGCGTCCGTCGGTGCTCTTATCGCATCAGCCGAGCGTGCTCGATCTGGCCGATACGCAAGGCGTTTCACTCATCATCAGTGGGCACACGCATGGCGGGCAGGTGAGCTTACCGCTGGTCGGCCCGCCAGCGCGCTTCTTCTCTAAAGAGCTGCGCTACGAGCGCGGTCTCTTTGAAAGGAGCGGCACACAGCTATACGTCTCGCGCGGGACGGGCGTCATAGGGCTGCCCGTGCGGCTCGGCTCGCGTCCTGAGATCGCCGTGCTGCGATTGCGTCGCGCACCCGCCGCGTGATCGAAAAAAAGAGAGAGCGGCCCGCGCTCTCAATTCAGAGGGCGCGGGCCGCTTTCTCCCTTTTCTCCCTTGAGTGTTCGATTCCGTTGGAGCCTTACTGCTCTTCGTTTTCCTGCTGGGGCCTGCGACGCTCGCGCCTCTCGGCGCGGCGAGCCTTGAACTCCGTCTCCATTTGATCGAGTTTGGCGCGCTGGTCTGGCGTCAGAATCGACAGCAATTGGGCGCGCATGTTTTTGGCCGATTCGTGTATCTGCTCGCGGAGCGCTTGCGCCCTCGGCTGCAAATCCGCCTGATCCGCGCCCTGTTCTCTCTGCTCGCGGAGCCTGAACAACTCCTGGCGCTGCGGTTCGATAGCAGCCTTGTGATTTTCAATAATAGTGCGGGCCTGCTCGGCTTGCGCTTCCGTCAAGTCCAGCTCCCGCAGAAGCCGCATAAAGCCCCTATCGCCCCGGCCCCTATAACGGCCGCGGCCCGGCCCGCGCTCGCCTTGCTGCGCATCCCCGGCGCGGTCGTCCCCTGTAGTCCCGGACTGCTGGGCGAAGACTGGCATGCTCAAGACGAACAGCAGCATCAGCCCCGGCACGAGACCGGCCCCTCTCAATTTAGTTCTCAAAACCATTTCGTGATTGCTCCTTCCAAGATTTCCGTGAATGATGATCCGACGTGTTGAGACGGTAGATGCCGGGCTACGTATGAGGGCGATTGCTCCGGCGGCTGCGTCAACTCTCAGCACGAATCTTTAGACGGGCGAAAGCGGGCGTTGGTCTGGAAAATCATAGGAGCCCGGGGCCGGGGCCGAAATTAATATCCGAAAATTTAGATTGACGGCGGGGCGGGTTTGGGGTTATAAAGCGCTTTGCAGAATAAAGAAAGGTGCGACCGCGCGCCTTTCAGAGCGTATCGGGAGGGGTTGCGCGCCCCGTATCAAAAGGGCGCGCGGATAGCCAAACAAAGGGTTCCAGGGTAAAATCGCAGATAATATGAGACTTCTACAGACGATCGACTCGCCCGCCGATTTGCGGCGGTTGCGCCCCGAACAGTTGCCGGAAGTGGCGGATGAGATTCGCCAGTACATACTGGAAACGATGGCGCGTATCGGCGGCCACACGGGCGCAAGCCTGGGCGCAGTCGAGTTGGCCGTGGCGTTGCACTACGCTTTCGACACGCCGCGCGACCGCGTCATCTGGGACGTGGGCCATCAGGCTTACGCGCACAAGATTCTGACGGGCAGGCGCGAGCTGTTGCCGAGCATCAAGCAGTACGGCGGCATCAGCGGCTTTCTCAAGCGCGACGAATCGGAATACGATCTGTTCGGGGCGGGCCATGCTTCAACCTCTCTGTCGGCCGCGCTCGGGATGGCGATTGCGCGCGACCGCAAGAATGAATCGCATCACGTGTGCGCCATTATCGGCGACGCGAGTCTCGCGGGCGGCATGGCGATGGAGGCCATTAACCAGGCGGGCCACCTCAAGACGCGACTGATCGTGCTCTTAAACGATAACGAGATGTCCATAGCCCCGGCTGTGGGCGCGCTCACGGGCTATCTCAATCGTCTGCGCGGGGCGCAGGGGTATCATCGCTTCAAGGACGAGGTGGGCGAAACCCTGCTCTCGATCCCGGCGCTGGGCGAGCACCTGCATCATGCCGCCAAGACGGTCAAGGATGCGCTGGCGGCGGCCGTGCTTCCGGGCGCGCTCGTCAACGAGCTTGGCTTCAAGTACATAGGCTACGTCGACGGGCACAATCCGCGCGCATTGGTGGCCGCGCTTCGCGAGGCTCAAAAGATCACGGACGGCCCCGTGATCGTTCACGCTTTGACTACGAAGGGCAAAGGCTACTCGACGGCCGAGAAGGACTATTACAAGTGGCACGCGACGGGGCCGTTCGATCTGGCGACGGGCAAGGCCATCAAGTCCGCCTCGTCTGCTCCCACCTATACGAGCGTCTTCGGCCAGACGATGTGCGAGTTGATGGCTAAGGACGAAAAGATAGTGGCCCTGACGGCCGCGATGCCAGACGGGACGGGCATTAACATGGCGCTCGAAAAGTTTCCCGAAAGAAGCTTCGATGTCGGCATCGCGGAGCAACACGCGGTCACTTTCTGCGGCGGCATGGCCTGCGAAGGGTTAAAGCCCGTGGCGGCCATCTATTCCACCTTCCTGCAACGCGGTTTCGATCAGGTCATCCACGACATCTGTTTGCAGAACCTGCCGGTGACGTTCGCCATGGATCGCGCTGGCATTGCGGGCGGCGACGGGCCGACGCATCACGGGCTCTTCGACATAGCCTACCTGCGCCCGATGCCGAACATGATCCTGATGGCTCCGAAGGACGAGGCCGAGCTGCGCGATATGCTGTTGACGGCCATAGAGCATCCGGGGCCTGCGGCCCTGCGCTATCCGCGCGGAAACGGCGTCGGCGCGGACATTGGCCGCGCGCCGAGGGTTCTGGAGATCGGGCGCGGCGAGATTTTGCGCGACGGCGGCGACGTGGCGATTGTCGCCTACGGCTCTATGGTGCGCCCTTCTCTCAAAGCGGCGGAGCGGCTGGCCGTGGATGGAATCGAGACGACCGTCGTCAATGCGCGCTTCGTCAAGCCGCTCGATGCCGGACTACTGCTCGCGCTGGCGCGCACGAAGCGCTTGATGGTGACGGTCGAGGAGGCGTATCTGGCGGGCGGGTTCGGCTCCGCCATCATGGAGCTGCTGGAAGAGAACGGCCTACAGGATAAGGTGCGCGTCGTGCGTATGGGCATCCCGAATACGATCGTGACGCACGGCGACGCGAAACTGCTCCTGGCTAAATACGGGCTGGACGCGGACGGCATCTACACCCGCGTCAGAGAGAGCGTGGAAGTGCTGGACGACAGGCGAGCACAGCGGCAGAAAGTCCAAATCTAGGCGCGGCCCCGAGAGGCCGACGGCTCGCGAAAAACAGAGGCCCTTTCATCATCACTGTCAGGGCGAGCCGCAATTCAGATGGCATGAGCGCGCGGCCTCCGTTTTCCGGTGGACGGGCGCATTATTTTTGCACACTATATGGTGCTGCCTGTATGCGTCCCGGCGTACTCCGGCCCCGCTTTATGCATCCAAATCAGGTGACGGAGGCAGACTTTTCAAGGTAAAGGCGCGCGCCCGTCAGAGAGCCGTTGTGGCCCCGATTTTGCAGTAAAGCTTAACGACAATTCAGCAATTATTGGACGGCGTTTGCGCCCCCGCTCGACTCGCCGCCGGTTAGGGAAGAGATGGAGCAAAAAAGAAAGATCGTGATTCCGCTCGGCGGCCCGTCCGGGCAGGAGGCCATTTCGGCAGGCCGTTTTGACGGCGAGACGACCGTTTCCGCGCCGCTCTTTGACGCGGAAGCAACGATCTCGGCGCGTCCCGTCGTGCCTCTCTCGGAGGCCGCGAAGCCGCACTCGAAGCCTTTCCCGCTGCTCGCTCTGGTAGTCATCCTGGCCGTCGGCGCGGGCGTCGCCGGGGGCTTCGCGATAGGCGTCTACAAGAGCCGTCAGAATCAGCAGGACGCGGCCACATCGACCACGACGGCGGCGGCGACCACGACGACGACCGCCGGTACGGAGGCGACCGCCCAGGCTCCCGCGCCTCAGCGGCAGTTGCCAGCCATCGTCACTTCGGAACAAACGGACGAGCCGCAGGCGAGCGTCGCGCGCGATAAAAAACGGTCGAAAGATGACGAGCAATCGATGCCTACGGCAGAGGTACGCGAGCGCAATGACAGGGACGAGCGTGCTGAAAAAGCGCGCACCCGTGAGGAGCGCGTCGCCGAGAGAATCGACCGCGAGGCCGACGAGCGCGAGGCCAGAAGGCAGCAGCGTAGAGAGCAACGTCGCCGCGCCCGCGAAAATAATGACGATAACGAGGACATCAACCGGCAGATCGAGCGCGGCACGCGCGAGCTGAATCGCATCAGGGATATATTCGAGGGCCAGCGCCCCTGACAAGCGGCCGCACTCCCGCCGCCAAACCGCCGCTCCTTCAAACCGCGCACAATCCTTTCTTAACTGCTTTTCCTGACTCTGGGCCGGATGCGTCTTTCGAGACGATCCGGCCCTTCTGTTAAAGTGTGAGAGCGATGAAGCGTGAGCGTATAGATAAGCTGCTGGTCGAGCGCGGCCTCGCGCCGTCGCGCACGAAGGCGCAGGCGCTTGTCATGGCGGGCGCTGTTCTGGTCGGCGAGCAGCGCGTTGAGAAGCCTTCGGAGAGTTTTGAGCCCGATGCGTTGATACGAATCAAGGGGGCTAATGATCCGGCGGCGCGCTACGTCGGGCGCGGCGGGTTGAAGCTTGAGGCGGCGCTCGGCCAATTCAGTCTGGATGTCAACGGTCTCTGCTGCCTGGACGTGGGCGCTTCGACGGGGGGATTCACGGATTGCCTGTTGCAGCACGGCGCGAGCCGCGTGGTGGCGCTCGATGTCGGGCACAACCAGATAGACTGGCGGCTGCGCAACGATGCGCGCGTCGAGGTCAGGGAGGGAGTCAACGCGCGCTATTTGAAGCCCGAAGATTTTGATTTGAAGTTCGATCTGGCGGTGATGGACGTGTCTTTCATCTCGGCGACCAAAGTCCTGCCCGCCATCGTGCCGCTGTTGACGCCGCCCGCGCGTATCATTACGCTCATCAAACCGCAGTTCGAGGTCGGTCGTGGCGAAGTCGGGCGCGGCGGCATCGTGCGGGATCAGTCCAGGCGCGAGCGCGTCGTAGAGGAGGTCAACACGGCGGCGCGCTCTCTGGGCCTTGTGGTGCGCGGCGTGATGGAATCGCCCGTACGCGGCGCCGACGGCAACGTGGAGTACTTGGCCTGTTACGAGAAAGGTCTGTGATGAACCTGACGGAGCGAGAGGCGCTGGCCCGATTGCAGCGCGCCAAAGCCTCCTATCAAACTCATATCAAGCTCAATTACGAGCGCGCGGCCCGCTCCTGTCGCACGTGCCCCGTGCGCGGCGTCTGTTGCACAGACGCCCATTTCGTCAACGTCCACATCACAAGGCTCGAAGCGGTCGCCGTCCGCGAGACGCTGGAACGCACGCCCCGATTGACCTTTGAAGCGAGGCGCGCCGTTTACAGCCGGGCCAGGGAAACAGTCATGCGCTATGGTTTGAGGGTCGCGGGCGACACCTTCGCGCAGACCTTCGCGTGCCCGCTCTACGAGCCGAAAGTCGGTTGCCTCGTGCACGCGCGCGCCAAGCCCGCCCCGTGCATCCAGCATGCCTGCTACGATTCCTGGCAGGATTTGCCGCCCGCGTCGCTCGAGGCGCGCTCAGAGCACCGCGTCGAACAACTGAACACGGCTGTTTACGGCGCGGCGTGGGCGTGGCTGAGCGTGCCCGTCTGGCTCTGCTTGATCGATCCAATGAGCGACGGCGCGGAGCTTGAACGCCTCGCGCGAGTGTGGGCCACCCGGCCCGTCAAGACCGCAGGCAACGCGTCGCACGCGTCCCCGAGGTCGGCAAACATCGAGCAACGAACGCGCAGGTACCTGCCCGTATTAAAACAGGTATGAAGGACGGCGCGAGCGAGCATCATGCAGGAGCGCGGAATCCGGAATGAAAAGCTTTCGTCTTTGATTCACCGTTCCGCCATTTCTTTCATCCTTGCTCTTCAAAGCGGGCGCGGGTATCATCCGCTTCGGTCTCTTAAAGTAATCAAGCTCAACAGAAATTTTTAGTCGGAAGGGTTCCGAGGACGAGCCGCGCTCGCGCTCTCTCTCTTTTGCGAGTCCGGAGGGGCTTCCCCAGACCTCTTCCTTTCGGGCAACCGGCGATCAAGATGGTCAAATCCGCTATTCGTCGCGTCGGCGTCGTCGTCAAGCCGCATCAGCAGGATGCGTTGAAGACCATCTGTCAATTAGTCGAGTGGCTTCAGGTGCGCGGCATCAAGCTCATCGGCGGCCCCGAGATCGAGGCCGAGCGCATCGAGCACGAGACGGGCTGCGCCGTCGAGACGGTCGCCAACGAACGCCTCGGCGAAGCCATTGATCTGATGGTCGTCCTCGGCGGCGACGGGACGATGATCGCCACCGCACGCATGCTGGGCGACAGCGAAGTTCCTGTGCTCGGCATCAACTACGGAAGCCTCGGCTACCTCGCCGAGTTCAGGATCGAGGAGATGTTCCCGGCGCTCGAATCAATTCTCGAGGGCGAATATCGACTGGATTCGCGCGTGATGCTGGCCGCAGAGCTTTTTCGCGGCGATGAGCAGTTGCTCCATAATCGCGTTCTCAACGATGTCGTCATCAATAAATCGGCGCTCGCGCGAATTATAGAGATCGAGGCGAATCTGAACTCGCAGTTCGTCAATTCGTTTCGCGCCGATGGATTGATCGTTTCGACGCCGACGGGCTCGACCGCCTACAACCTGTCGGCGGGTGGGCCCGTCATTTACCCTTCGATGAACGCGGTGGTCATCACGCCGATCTGTCCCTTCACTTTATCGAATCGCCCCATCGTCGTCCCGGACGATGCCGAAATCGAGCTTTATTTGAGGACGCCCGACGAGGAGGTCGCGCTGACGCTCGACGGGCAGGTTGGGTTTCCCATGACGGAGGGCGACCGCGTCCTGATTAAAAAGAGCCGCACGACCTTTAATCTGGTGCAGCCGACCAACAGGAACTACTTCGAGGTGCTGCGCGACAAACTGCGCTGGGGAAGATGAGAGGGCAAAGAGACAGAGTGCGTGTGAGAGGCGGGCGGCGGCCGCTTTGACCTTGCAGGTGGGTTGAAAGCTTCATCCGGCCCCTTGTAACCTGTGGCTATGGGGAGAGAGATGGCTGATAAACGCGATGAGAAGCCGAAGCGCAAGCGTAGGAATCGCTCCGAGATACCGGCCGACGCCTTCGAGCGAGAGCTGACGACAGACCTCGACGACGAGACGCCGGATCGTCCCAAGGGGATGCCGCTGCACACGCGCATCCTGATCGGACTCTTTGTCGGAGTGGTCGCAGGCGTCATCGTCAATGCCCTCTTCAGCATCGACAATCCAGCGCAGCCGGGCGACCGCGTTCCGCACCCTTCGGTCGAATGGATCGTCGGAAATATCACAGAGCCCGTGGGCCAGGCTTTCCTGCGGCTCCTGCTTATGATCGTCGTGCCGCTGGTCTTTTCCTCGCTGGTCGTGGGCGTGGCGGGCATCGGCGATGTCCGTAAGCTGGGGCGCGTCGGCGTCAAATCCTTCGCCTATTGCCTGGTCATCTCAGCCATCTCGGTAATCATCGGCCTCACGCTCGCCAATACCATCAGGCCCGGAATGCGCATTGACGAAGATACTAAAGCGAAGCTTGAGCAGCGCTACAGCACGCGGGCCAAAGAGCAGGTCGATGCCGCGAAGAAGACGAACGAGGCCAACAAAGAGACGCCGCTGATGCAGGTCGTGACGACGCTGATTCCGAAGAATCCGATCACGGCGGTCGCGGGCGAGACGCCCAACATGCTCCACCTGATGTTCTTCGCGCTCGTCATCGGCATCGCTATCACGTTGATTCCGATAGGGGTCGCGGCGCCGCTCCTGCGGGGCCTCGAAGCCCTCTACGAAATATCAGCCAAGGTCATAGACATTATTATGAAGCTCGCGCCGTTTGCCGTCGCGTGTCTTCTCTTCAATAACACGGCGCGCTTCGGGCTCGACCTGTTGCAGGCGCTGGCGTGGTTCATGGCGACGGTGCTTCTCGGCCTTGCGATACACATGTTCGGCGTCTATTCGCTCTCCGTCTACTTTCTGTCGCGCATCTCTCCGCTCGAATTTTTTCGCCGCATCAAGACCGTCATGCTGACGGCTTTTTCCACCTCGTCATCGAACGCGACGCTGCCGACGGCCCTGCGCGTCTCGGAGGAAAATCTGGGCGTGCCGCAGGAGATCAACAGCTTCGTTCTGACGGTTGGCGCGACGGCCAATCAGAACGGGACTGCGCTCTACGAGGGCGTGACGGTGCTCTTCATAGCGCAGTTGGCGGGCGTTGATCTCACCCTGGGCCAGCAGTTGATGGTCTGTTACCTGGCTATCCTGGGCGGCATCGGGACGGCGGGCGTGCCTTCGGGCTCGATTCCGTTCATCATCGTCGTCCTGGCGGGCATCAGCGATGCTCTGCCGCCGCTGATCGCCATTATTCTAGGCGTTGACCGCATACTGGATATGTGCCGCACGACCCTTAACGTGGCGGGCGACATCACGGCCGCCACCTTCGTCGCCCGCTCTGAAGGCTACGAGCTTTTGCGTCATCACGAACCGGCCATTCTGCATGCGGGCGTGGGCGTCGCGGCCGACCACCGTGCGGAATGAAAGCATGCTCGGGCGCAGGCGCAAAGTGTACGGGAATGATTCTGACAGAACCCCTTTAAAAACCCCCTCCTTACGTGGCATAAGAGCGGCGCGGGCCTTCAAAACGGGGCTTCGCGCCGGATCAGACCGAAGTCGCGGCGCGGCGGAACGAAAGGTGCATAAGATGCACCGGTTAGAGTCGCGCATACCCGTTGCTTTACGAGTCCTCGCTTAATTCTTCAAACTAGCGTCACACTCTTGCAATGCTCGGCGGCGACAATCGAGGACGCTTTTTCCATGAGAGGACGGCTAATATGATCTTCCCCATCGGCGACGATAACTCCGACCGCACGACCGCGCCCATCATCAACTACGTGCTCATCGCCATCAACATTCTGGTCTTCGTCTTTCTGCAAGGCCTGGGGTCGAACGACCGTTTCACCTACGCCTTCTCGACCGTGCCGCAGGAGATTGTCACGGGGCGCGACATTACGACGCCCGACCGCGAGTTCCGTAACCCTGTGCCGGGCGGCGAAACAGTCCTCGTGCCCGGACTTCAGCCGACGCCGTTTACGGTCTACATCACGCTTTTGACTTCGATGTTCATGCACGGTGGGATCGCGCACATTTTCGGCAACATGCTTTTCCTATGGATATTCGGCGACAATCTTGAGCACCGGCTCGGACACGCGCGATACCTGCTCTTTTATCTTATATGCGGGCTGCTGGCCTCGTTGGCCCACGTCTTTTCGACCGTCGCCTTCGGCGGCAATCCCCTGATCCCGAGCCTGGGCGCTTCGGGCGCCATCTCGGGCGTGCTGGGCGGCTATATCCTGCTCTATCCGTCGCGGCGCGTGAGGGTCATTATGATGAATTTCCTGACGGAGGTTCCGGCCTTCGTCGCCATCGGCATCTGGTTCGCGTTCCAGTTAATCAGCGGCCTCGGGTTTCTGGGCAGCGGCTCGCAGGAGGGCGGCGTGGCCTATGCGGCGCACATCGGAGGCTTTATCGCCGGACTGGTGCTGGTTAAATTGTTCGCCATCGGACGCAACCCGGACGCGACTCCGATGCGCCCGTCGTATTGATAGTTTTTCACGCGGGCGGGCCGCCGAAACACATATGGATATGGATACGGACGCGGCTGCGCCTTCGCTCTAAATTTCAAGTAAGGAGAATTTCACTATGGCTACGGACACAGAGAACGTCGTCTCGACGCTCAACAACCTGATCGAGACGTGCAAGGACGGGCAGAACGGTTTTCAAACCGCCGCCGAGGGCGTCAGGAACGGCGACTTGAAGACGCTTTTCCACACCTACTCGCAACAGCGCGCGCAGTTCGCCGTCGAGTTGCAAACCGAGGTCAGGCGATTGGGCGGCGATCCCGAAAAGACGGGAAGCCTCGCCGCCACGCTGCATCGCGGCTGGATTGACATCAAGTCGGCCATCACGGGCGAGGACGAGAACGCTGTCATTTCGGAATGCGAGCGCGGCGAAGATTCGGCGGTCAGAAATTATCAGGACGCGCTCGCGGACGAGCGCCTTCCGGCCGACATCAGGTCAATCGTCCAGCGCCAGTTCGCCGAGATCAAGGAGGCACACGACCGCATTCGCTCGCTTGAGAGGGCGACCGGCGCGGGCGCGTAAAACTCAAGAGACGCGGAGAGCCGAGGAGGGGGCTCCTCTTTGAAAAACCCCCTTCAATCAATCAAGGGCAGTTAACTTAAACACCAGGGGGAGCCACAATGAATAAAAGCAGAGCCTTACCAGCTACTCTCATGATCGTGGGAGTCGTCGTCTTATTGAGCGGACTGTCTATCGCTCAACAAGACCAGAACACGAACACAAACGGCAACACGAGCGGCGATATGAGCGCGTCTGCGAACGCAAACGCAAACGCGAATCAGAACATGATGGCGAAGTCGTCCGACGGTAAGTTCATGATGACGGCGGCGGCGGGCGGGATGGCCGAGGTCGAGATAGCAAAGCTTGCGCTCGAACGTGCTTCGAGCGACAGCGTCAAGCAGTACGCGCAGCGCATGATCGACGACCACACCAAAGCCAATACGGAGCTGATGCAGTTGGCTTCGACAAAGGGCGTCACGCTGCCGACGGGCCCGGACGCCAAGCACATGGCGCTGATGGATAAGCTCAGGCAGAAGTCGGGCGCCGATTTTGACCGGATGTATCTGAAGGAGGCGGGCATCAAGGATCATCAGAACATGGAGAAGTTGTTCCGCAACGAAACGACCAGGGGCAAGGACGCGGACGTGAAAGCCTTCGCCATGAAGACTCTGCCCGCCGTTCAGGAACACCTGCGAATGGCCCGCGACATGTCCACCGCCATGAGCGCCACCGGCAGCCGCGGCGGCATGGGCGCAAACATGAACGCTAATACGAGCGGCAACTCGAACGCAAACATGAACGGAAACATGAACGGCAATGGCAACACGAACGGGAACGGAAACGGAAACGGTAATGGGAACGGGAACGACAATACGAATCCCTAGATGAGGCGGGCCTCCTTCCGTCTGTCATTCAACTGTCAGTCGCGGGACGGGCGCTTCGATTTTTGAAGACGCCCGTCCTTCACCTTAGTCGCCCCGCGCGCGCTCTTCGCGCTCCAATCTCCCGGCTCTTCCGAGGCGTCCGGACTCCCCGGTTGCTGTTGCTCGCCCGGCTCATGTAAGATTCACCTCAAGAATCAAGAAACATCGCCTGGCCTCGGAATGATGGTTAAAGTCTGGGACTCCAATCCACAAAAGACTTTAAGGTGACGCGGGGCGGAAGCGAAAGGGAGCTAATGAAAGATGGCGACTTCCGAGATAGATTTGCCGCCCACGAATCAACAGGGACTCGACATACGCTCGACGCCGCGCGAGGAGATGAACCTCTACGCGCTCGACACCTTCGCCTACGAGTTCGTCGGGCGGGAGGTGCGCGTCCATTTCGAGATTCCGGAGTTCACGGCCATCTGCCCCTTCTCGGACTTCCCGGACTTTGCGACCATTCGCATTGAGTATGTGCCGAATGAGCGCTGCGTCGAATTGAAGAGCCTCAAGCTTTATATCAACTCGTTTCGGCAGGTTAAAATCTTCCACGAGCATGTCATCAATGTCATCCTGGAAGACTTCGTGCGCGCCTGCGACCCCCTGAACGTAGAGATCGAAGGCGACTTTCACATACGCGGCAACATCAAGACCACTGTGCGCGCAAGCTATCGGAAGGGTGAGGCGTAAAACTCCCCGGCGCTTCATCATCATCGCTCGCACGGCACGCTCTTCTCGGTAGAGTATGGAGATCAACGCGACCATCGCCATCGCAATCCTCGCCGTGTTGATCTGCGTGGTCTTCCTCGTGACGCGGCGCTTGATGCGTCTGATGGTCAGGCTGGCGCTGGCGGGAACTCTTATCCTGGTCGTCCTCCTGGGCGGGCTGGCCTGGTGGTACACACAGGGCCGGACAACGTCGCCGCCGTCGCAGCAGCAGAAGGAGAGGAAGCCCACGCCGACACCGACGACGCGGCGGGCCAACTCTCGTTGAGCAGCGCTTTTGACCTTCAGCCGGAATGGGAGAAACAGACACAGACGCCGCAGATCAATTCGACGCTTCGATCAGCCGCGACAGGCTGGGCGAGGCGACGACGGGTCTCTGGCAGCGCTACAACCGTCTCCCGCGCAACGTCCTCATCATCAGCCTCGTCAGTTTTCTGAACGACGCATCGAGCGAGGTCATCTATCCACTGCTGCCGCTCTTTCTCTTCAGTACTCTCGGCGCAACCCCCGCCGCCATCGGCCTGATCGAAGGGGCAGCCGAATCCGTCTCCAGCCTGCTCAAGCTCTTCTCAGGATATTTCAGCGACCGTCACGGGCGTCGAAAGGGGTTGGTCGTCGTCGGCTACGCGCTCGCGAGTTTCGCGCGGCCGCTCCTGGCCTTTGCTTCGAGCTGGCCGCAGGTGCTCACGATACGGGTCACGGATCGCGTCGGCAAAGGTATCCGCAGCGCGCCGCGTGACGCCATGATCGCGGACGCCGCCACACCCATGCAGCGCGGGCTGGCCTTCGGTTTTCATCGTGCGATGGATCACCTGGGCGCTGTCATTGGCCCGCTGCTCGGGCTCATAATCCTTCTATGGGTCTCGGCCGACGCAAACTCGCCGCAGGCCGCAGACTACACAAAGGTATTCCTGGTCGCCTCGGTTCCGGCGCTGGCCTCCGTTCTGGTCGCGGCGTTCTTCATACGCGAGACGCACGGCAGAGAGCGGCACGCAGAAGCAGCAGCAGCAGTAGTAGCAGCAGCGGCGGCGGGAGCCGTCAACGGCGCGCGCGTCAATGGCGGCGTGGCGGCGTTGGAGCCGCCGCGACTCTCGCTCGGCGGCTTCGACTCGAACTTCAAGCGCTTCCTGGTCATCCTGGCGCTTTTCACGCTCGCCAATTCCTCGGACGTTTTTCTGCTCCTGCGCGCGCGCGAGGCCGGGAGCGGAGCCACGACGCTATTGCTGACGTGGGCGGCGCTGCACACGGTCAAGGTGTTAAGCTCGCTCGTCGGCGGCAATCTCTCAGACCGTCTCGGGCGCAAGACCCTGATCGCCTCCGGCTGGCTTCTCTATGCGGCCGTCTACGCGGGCTTCGCCTTTATCTCGTCGGTCGGCATGGCCTGGGCGCTCTTTATGGTCTACGGCGTATACTTTGGTTTGGCAGAGGGCGCGGAGAAGGCGCTGGTCGCAGACCTGGTGCGTCCGGAACAGCGCGGCACGGCCTACGGGTTGTATAATCTGGCCTTCGGCATCACGGTTTTCCCGGCCTCGCTATTGATGGGCCTGCTCTGGAACTGGCGCGGGGCACAAACGGCATTCCTCGTCAGCGCGAGCATAGGCGCTCTGGCCGCGCTGCTACTCGTTTCGACCGTGAGCGCCCGGCCACAGGCGGCGCGCTCTGACTGATCGCTCCCCTTGCCTTATGAGTTTTAAGCTGAAGCTGCTCTTTCTGTATCTGATCGGCGCGAAAGACCTAGAGACTCCGCAATGAGCATATCCGATTACAAACTGATTACCACGGCCGAAGAGCTGCGCGCCGCAGTCGGGAGCTTAGAGGCGCAATCAATCGTCGGCTTTGATACGGAAACCACTTCGCTCGATCCATACAACGGAAAAATGCGGCTCGTGCAACTGGCAATTCCGGGCGCGCCCGTCTACATCTTCGACCTCAAGAAAATCGACCCCGGCGGTTTCGCGAGCCCATCGCCGACGAAAGCCGAAGCGCTCAAGCCGCTACAGGAACTGCTTGCCGCGCCGCGCCCGGTCAAGGTCGCGCACAATGCGAAGTTCGACGCGAAATGGGCAAAGCATTATCTAGACATCGAAATGGGCGGATTGTTCGACACGATGCTCGCCAGCCAGCTTGTCTCCGCGGGCGATACCGAAGACCGGCACAGTCTTCAACTTGTCGCCGAGCGTTATCTGGGCGAGACGCTGGACAAAGCTTCGCAGTTGAGCGATTGGAGCATCGACGAGCTGACCGAAGCGCAGTTGGAGTATGCGGCGCGCGACGCCGCCATCATGCTTCCGCTGCGTAATAAATTACTCGAAAGCATCCTCGCCGACGGCTTGAAGAAGTGCGCTCAACTGGAGTTCGAGTGCATCATGCCGGTCGCTCAAATCGAACTTACAGGCATCTATCTGGATCAGGAGCGCTGGCGCGAGCAACTGGCCGTCGTCAACACAAAACGCGCCGCACTGGCCGAAGAATTACAGGTGATGCTTGCCGAAGAGTCGCAACAGCAATCATTCTTCGGGCCGACGCGCAACGACATCAACCTGGATTCGCACGTCCAGTTGACCAAAGCGCTCAAGCGGCGCGGCATCGAAGTGCCGGATTCGACGCGCAACTGGAAATTACAGCCGCTCGCCGCCAAACATCCGGAAATCGCCAAGCTTCTCGAATACCGCACGATGCAAAAAGCGCTCACCAGCTACGGCGAAAATATTCTCAAAGAGATCAAGAAGGAGACGGGACGCATTCATGCGAACTTCCACCAGATCGGCGCGCCCACGGGCAGGTTCGCGTGCACCAATCCCAATATCCAGCAGGTTCCTCATGCCATCGAATATCGTCGCTGCTTTCGCGCAGACACCAGGGACAGACCCAGAAAGCTCGTGATCGCCGATTATTCGCAGATAGAGCTACGCATCCTCGCAGACTTCACGGGAGATCAGGGATTCGTAGATGCTTTCAATTCGGGCGCAGACCTTCATCGGGTCACCGCCGCGCAGGTCTTCAACGTGCCGCTCGATCAGGTCACTAAAGAACAGCGAGACTTTGCCAAGCGCCTGAACTTCGGCGTCGTCTACGGCATCGGCGCGCAGCGTTTCAGTATGATGACGGGAATTCCGCTCACGGAGGCCGAAAACATCCTGCGCCGCTACTTCGCCACCTACCGCCAACTGGACGCATGGCTGCGTGACGCCGCTAATCGAGCCCTGCGCGAACGCACCGCCCGCACTGCCTCGGGCCGCGTCGCCCGTTTTCGCTTCGACCCGGAAGACCGACAGGCAGCATCCCTGGCCCAACGTAACGGAAAAAATATGCCGATTCAGGGAACGTCGGCTGACATACTCAAGCGCGCCCTGCGCCTCCTACACGATAAGCTGCGCGATACGAACGCTCAGATTATCAACATCGTGCACGATGAGATCGTCGTCGAGGCGGACGCCGCGCAGGCCGCAGAGATCGCCGAGATGGTCGAGGACGCGATGTGCGCCGCGGGCGAAGAGTATGTCAAAAAGGTTCCGGTTAAAGTTGAAACCGAAGTATCGGACGAGTGGGTGAAATAAAGAGGACGGGCCTCTTTATCTTTGACCTCTAATTCATGCCGCCCCCGTGACGGGTGCGCTTTTCCTCTCTCCCTATCCCGCTTTCAATCCACGGTCTGTTCCACGGCGACTGCCGAGCGGATCGCGGCGTTCCTCCAGCGCCAGATGAGATAGATGGGAATCCCCGTGAGCACGATCAGAAAGCCGAAGCCGGAAGTCCTGGGCTTGAGGTAGACGAGGTCGAAAATCAGGAGCGCGGCCAGAAGCATGTAGACGATGGGGACTACAGGATAACCGAAGGTGCGATAGGGGCGCTCGGCTTCGGGCGCTTTCCGGCGCATGACGATGACGGCCCCGACCATCAGCGCATAAAAGACCAGATCAGCCGGGATGATGTATTCGAGCAGTTGGTTATAGACGTTGCCGTAGGTTATGGCTCCCGTGCCGGAGTCTACGGCGACGGTGCGCGGCAGCGTCAGAAGCGACGCCCAGACCCCCTGGGCGACGAGTGCGACCGCCGGGACGTGGGCCCGGTTGACGCTCCCGACGCGCTCGAAAAAGAGCCGGTCGCGCGCCATCGCATAATAGACGCGCGCCCCGGCCAGTATCAGTCCGTTGTTGCAGCCGAAGGTCGAAACCATGATCGCCACAGCCATCAGGATCGAGCCCGGTCGGCCCAGCACCGTCTGCATGGTGGCGGTGGCGACGCTGTTCGGCGGCTTCTGAATCACAGCGAGCGGCAGCGTCAGGACATAGGCGAGGTTGGCGAGCAGGTAAAGCACGACGACCGCTCCACACCCGAAGAGAAGCGCGCGCGGCAGATTGCGCCCCGGATTGCTGACCTCGCTGCCCGTGAACGTCACGTTATTCCAGGCCGACTGCGCGAAGAGCGGCCCGGTCATCGCAAGCCCGAGCAGCATCAGGAGCGCCGCGTACCCGGTCGCGCCGAGTCCCGGCTGCGCCGCCTGCGCGCTCCACCCGTTGGCCCACGAATCCCACCACGAGGAGGTATAACCCGCGCTCCCCTCATTCCAGCCGAAGATGAGCCCGACGAGGATAAGCCCGGCGAGCGCCGCCGTCTTCGTGAAAGTGAAAGTATTCTGGATGAGCTTGCCGGTCTTGAGGCCGCGCGTGTTCGTCAGCGTAAGCAGGAGTATCAACGCGACGGCGACCAGTTGCTCGGTCGAAAGACTCAGCGCATAGCCCTGCGTGATCCTTTGCGGGGCGATTATGTAGTAATCGGTGGCGACCCTTTTCGTCAGGACGCCAAGAAAGCGCGCGAAGGCGACCGCCACGGCCGCAATCGTGCCGGTTTGGATGACCAGAAAAAGCGCCCAGCCGAAAAGAAAACCCGTCGAGGGACTGTACGCCTCGCGAAGGAAAACGTACTGGCCTCCGGCTCGCGGCATCATCGCCGCAAGCTCGGCGCAGCAGAGCGCGCCCGTGATGGTCAGGACGCCGCCGAGCACCCACGCCGCGAGCAGCCACCCGGGCGCGCCGACCAGTCGCGCCGACTCTGCCGAGGTGAGGAAGATGCCCGACCCGATCATCGACCCGATGACGATCATCGTCGCGTCGAGCAGGCTCAGGCCGCGCACAAGCTTGCGCGTTGATCTTTCCGTCTCTTTGCTCATAGGCGGCTTAAAAGGTCACGGGACAAACAGAAAGTGCAGCGAGCCGAAGAAGGCTCAAGACAAAACACTCTCGTAACCCCTTCGGCTCGCTGCTCGCGGCACGCTCCGCGTCCGCTCTCCGGCTCGCGCGCTCTCGTCTTTACATTGTCAGGCTTTGATCTTGTCCGGGTTCTTGCGCGCGATCTCGTCCGCCTTGCGGTGCAGGTCTTTGGCCTCGTTGAGAAGCTTCTTGTAGTCGGCGTAGGCTTTGCGGAAATCCGCGATAGCCTTCTTCTCGGCGTCGCCGCCCTTGCCGAAGTTGTCGCGCTCGATGACGGCGGCCTCTCTGAGCTTCTTGAAGGCATCGACCTGCTTGCGAAACGCCTGTGCCTTGAGCGCCAGGTATTCTTTATAGGTAGCGTCGGTCTCGATCTTTGAGGCGCGGTCGATCTTATCCACTGCGCCGTTTCCGCGTTCGAGTCCCTTGTCAATGGCCTCTATGGCCTCGTTCAACTGCTTCTTGACCTCGGCGGCATCGTTGGCGTTCTCCGCCTGGTTAATCTTGCTGACGCGGTCTTCGTTTTCGTCCTGTATCTTTTCGACGGCGTCCAGGTCGTCCTTCGCTTCCTGGACGAGCTTGTTGACCTCGCCGCCGCCTTTACTGCCCAGCTCCTTGAGTTGGCTGCAAGCGAGGGCGAATGAAGCGAGCAGCAGCAGCGCCAGGGCGGCGTTGACGCGCGCCTTCTGATTAAGCATGATTTTTGATGGTTCCTTTCACTTCGGTTTCTATTAAAACACGTCCTTCAGGATGGCTCATCCGGCCCGAAGACGCTACGGAGGCGAGCGCTGCCGGACTCGAATTGCGCCCGCGAGGCAAAAGCGCCTCCTCTGCGGCGCGAATGGTGCGTGCTTGTCGGGCGCGATATTGAACCGTCTACGCGGCGGCTGTCAAGACCGAACGTGGGGTGTCGGATGCAGATGCTTAAGTTATAGCCGTCTCTCTTTATCCGGCATACGGCATCCCGTAGCAAACGGACGCGCGAGCATTCAGGAAATTGCCGAAGCGTCGAAGATATTGTAGCCTCGCCGGATAATCCGCTATACTCAACGCGCTAGCCCGGAAAGCGAGGTCATTGAACAACAGGCGGAAGCTTTACGTGGTGCTTTATCCGAAAGGTAAGAAGTACCACGAGATGAGCGATGAAACTCACACCACCTGCGGCTTGCGCGTGACCAGTTTAAGGCAACTCCTGATTGAGCCACCGTCAGGTGCGACCATGTGCAAACAATGCTCTGGGAAATGGAATCGCGCAGGGCCGTCCAAGCAATAAACCTTCTTTTACAATATGACACTCCCGAATAGCGGGTCGCCTCTACCGGCCCGCTATCAGTCTGTGCGCTATGATATGAAAAGTCCGACAGCGAAAACCCTCGAACCCGACGGGCCGCCCATTTAACCCTCTAGCTTGACAGCCCGTGCGGTGCTCACATAGTCTAATAGTTTGAAGGGTGTCGTCAGCGCACCCGCTCCTGCCTGATAATGTTTCGAACCACAATTGCCGTAAAAATTGAGCGACATGATGAAAGAAGAGATAGGGAAGCTAATCAACAGCAAACGTGCGCACGTCGGCGTCATCGGCCTGGGCTACGTCGGCCTCCCGCTGCTCGTGGAGTTCGCGCACAACGGTTTCGCCGCCACAGGCTTCGAGGTTGACGACCATAAAGCCAGCGAGATCAACCAGGGGCGCTCCTATATCGGAGATGTCAACGACAGCGCCGTGGCCGAACTGGTCAAGGCGGATCGCCTGCGCGCCACCACCGATTTCCGGTATCTGAAGGACTGCGACGCCATCATCATCTGTGTTCCGACTCCGCTCAGAAAGACCAAAGAGCCGGATGTCTCTTACATCCTCGCCGCCTCCGAGCAGATCACAAAGAGCCTGCGGCGCGGGCAGCTCATCGTGCTCGAATCGACGACCTATCCGGGCACCACGGACGAGGTCTTACTGCCGATGTTCGAGGAGACGGGCCTCAAGCTCGACGAGGATTTTCTGCTCGCATTCTCTCCGGAAAGAGTCGATCCGGGCAATCCGCAGTTTCAGACGCACAACATTCCGAAGGTGGTCGGCGGCTGCACGCAGGACTCCACGGAGGCGGCCGCAGCCCTCTACTCGCAGATCGTCAACGACGTTCACGCCGTCAGCTCGGCCCGCGTCGCCGAGGCCGCGAAACTTTTGGAGAACACGTTCCGCGCCGTCAACATCGGTATGGCTAACGAGATGGCCCGCCTCTGCTATGCGCTGAACATAGATACCTGGGAGGTGATCCGCGCGGCGGCGACCAAGCCCTTCGGCTTCATGCCGTTTTATCCCGGGCCCGGCATAGGGGGCCACTGTATTCCGCTTGACCCGCATTACCTTTCATGGAAGGCGCGCCAGCACGGGTTCGACTCGCGCTTTATAGGGTTGGCCGAAGAGGTCAATTCGCGTATGCCGGAGCACGTCGTGACGCTCGTGGTCGACGGCCTGAACGACGAGCGGAAGGCTTTGAAGGGGGCGCGCGTCCTGCTGCTCGGGGTCGCTTATAAGAAGGATATAAACGATGTGAGAGAGAGCCCGGCGCTTTCGATCATCGACAGGCTGCGGGCCAAGGGAGCAGAGGTGCGTTACCATGATCCGTTCGTCGAGGAGGTGCGCTTCGATGACGCGCACACGGAAGGCGGGGGCGAAGCGCTCTCGTCGGTGGAATTGACGGACGAGGAGTTGACGGGCTCGGATTGCGTGGTGATCGTGACGGATCATAGCGGGATAGATTACAGGCGCGTGACGGCGCTCTCGCCGCTCATAGTGGATACGCGCAACGCCCTGAACGGAGATTTGCGCCGCTCAAGCCGCGCCCGTATCATTAGACTTTAAGCCGGGCAGAGCGATCAGTGAAAAAGCGGGCGGGCGTCTTTACCGGCGACTGATTGATTGACCGGCTGCTGTTGACAGACTACATGCTAAAGGTACTTAACGTAGTGGGCGCGCGACCGAACTTTATGAAGGTCGCACCCATTGTCGAAGAGATGAAGCGGCGTGAAGGCGAGTTCATGCCGCTTCTGCTGCATACGGGGCAGCATTATGACGAGGGGATGTCGGACGCCTTCTTTCGCGACCTGCGCCTGCCCGTGCCGGATGTCTACCTGGGCGTCGGCTCCGGCAGCCACGCCGCGCAGACCGCCTCGGTGATGCAGGCGTTCGAGCCTGTCGTCTTAAGGGAGCGGCCCGATTGGGTCGTCGTCGTCGGCGATGTCAACTCGACGCTCGCCTGCGCGCTCGTTTGCGCGAAGCTCGGGGTAAGGGTGGCCCATGTCGAGGCGGGCTTGCGCAGCCGTGACCGCACCATGCCGGAAGAGATCAATCGCATCCTGACAGACCAGCTCGCAGACCTGCTGCTGACGCCTTCAAGGGATGCGGACACGAACCTGCTCGCCGAGGGCATCGCGCCCGAGCGTATACGGTTCGTCGGCAACGTGATGATCGATTCGCTGTTTAGCCAGATGGAGCGTGCCCAGGCCTCTACGGTGCGCGAAGACCTCGGGCTCGCGGGCCGCGATTACGCCGCGCTTACTCTTCATCGTCCCTCGAACGTCGATGACCGCGCCACCTTCAACCGCATCCTTGACGCGCTCGAACAGATCGCCGCGCGGCTGCCGATAATCTTTCCCGTTCATCCGCGCACGCGCGCGCGCATCCGCGAGTTCGGCCTCGAAGACCGCATCAGTGGCCTCGCATCCCTGCGCTTGGTAGAGCCGCTGGGTTACCTGGATTTCCTGCGCCTCTACAGCGGAGCGCGCCTTGTGCTGACGGATTCCGGAGGCATACAGGAGGAGACGACGGCGCTTTCGATTCCCTGCCTGACCCTGCGCGAAAATACGGAGCGACCCATCACGGTCGAGCTGGGGACGAACAAGATCGTCGGCACGGACACCGGCCGGATTACGCAGGCTGCCTTTGCAGCGCTCGACTCTTCTCCGCACGAGCGACAGCAGAGCGGGCGCGTTCCGCCCCTCTGGGATGGCCGGACAGCGCCGCGTATCTGCGACGCCTTACTGGAAGGGATGAGGGCGGCAGCGTGAGGGATGAAAAGAAGGCCGTCTTTCCCCTGTCCCTGATCCCTAAAATTCGCCGGGCGCTTCGCGGGGAGTTGAATATCCCGGCGACCGCTCTCGAAACGCTCAGGCGCGGGCACGTATCCTTGCGGCGCAGGCGCGAGCGCGCCCGTCTCTCCCGGTTGGATAAAGTAAACGTCCGCCTGCGCCTCGAATACGCGCGGCTGTCTCCCTCAGAGCTGCTCGAACATTTTCGCAGCCGCTCCACGCCGAGCTTCCTGCCCGGCTTCAATGCTTCAAACATAGAGACGACCGTGCGTTTGCAGCGCGCGACTTTCCCGGCCGAAACGGAGGGCCTGCTCGCGCGCGCCGAGCGCATGGTCACGCAGCACCGCTGGCAGTTGATGGGCTACGGCGAGAGGGATTTCGGGGAAAAGATCGAGTGGCTGCGCGACCCGCTGTCGGGCGTAGACTGGGAGCCGGTATATCATGGCGATGTCGAGATCGCGCGTCGTGACGGTTCCGATGTCCGTGTCCTGTGGGAGCTAAACCGCCTCACGCACTTCCTCACGCTCGGTCGGGCTTACGCGCTGACGAATGACGAGCGCTTCGCGTTGGAGTTTTTCGCGCAGCTTGAGAGCTGGCAGGAGCAAAACCCGACCGCTCTGGGCGCAAACTGGATGTGCGCGATGGAGGTGGCTCTGCGCGCTATAAATCTGCTCGCCGCCTTCGAGCTTTTCCGCCGCTCGCCGCACCTCTCTGAAGAGAGACTGAAGGGGTTGCTCGCGCTGTTCGATCATCACGGCGAGCACATCCGTCGCAATCTGGAGTTCTCCTACATCTGGACGAGCAATCATTATCTGTCGGACGTGGTGGGCCTGCTGTGGTTGGGCGTCATGCTGCCGGAGCTGCGCGCGGCGCGCTCGTGGCGCGAGTTCGGCCTGCGCGAGATGTTGCGCGAGATGGACAAGCAGATACTGGCGGACGGCGCGGACTGCGAAGCCTCAACGGGCTATCATCGCTTCGTGCTTGAACTGTTTCTCTACTCCTTCATGCTCTGCCGCGCCAACGGCATCGAGATAGAGGACAGATACTGGCGCAGGCTCCGCGCGATGCTTGATTATATGCGGGCGTACCTTCGGCCCTGCGGACGCGCGCCGCTCATAGGAGATAGCGACGGCGGGCAGGTGCTGCCCCTGGTCAATCATTCGAGCGACGATCACGCTTACGTGCTCACGCTCGGCGCTTCGGCGCTCAAGGACTCGCGTTTTAAAGTCCCGGCCGGGAGCGTTCCGGAAGAGCTGTTATGGTTTTCGGGAGAGCGCGCCGTGCGCGAATACGAGAGTTTAGCGCCGTCCGTCGAGGCCATATCATCTCAGGCTTTTGAAGATGCGGGCACGTACGTTATGCGCGACCGAGACCTATACCTCCTCTTTAATGCGAGCGACAGCGGTTTGGGCGGGCGCGGCTCTCATGGTCACAACGATGCGCTCGGCCTTGAGGTCTCCGCCTGCGGGAGCCTCTTTATCGTCGATCCGGGCACGTACGCCTACCGCGCCGATTATCACGGACGCCATCTCTTCCGCTCCACAGCGTATCATTCCACTGTCGAAGTTGACGGCGCGGAGCAGAACACGATCGACGAAGAGTGGCTTTTCTTCATAGGTAACGAGGCACGCCCGCGCGCGCTGCGCTGGGAGACAGGGCCGGAACGCGACCTCGTCCTTGCAGAACACTACGGCTATCAAAGGCTGCGTGAGCCGGTTCTGCACCGGCGCGCGGTTGAATTTGATAAGCGAGAGCGCTGTTGGATAATCGAGGACGCGCTCATCGGCGACGGCGAGCACGTTTTCAGCTTCCGCTTCCATATCGCGGATCGGATCGAGGTGAGCATCCGCGCTGACGCTCTAGTGCAAGCCTGCGATAGAATGAGCGGTGCGCGCCTTTTGATTTCCGCTCTCGGCAGCACGGGTGAGCCGTCGCTTGAGCCGCGCTCGGTTTCGCGCGACTACGGGGCCAGGAGCGCGTCCGTCTCCGTTTGTTGGACTGTCCATAGGAAAGCGCCTCTCGTCGCCCGCTGGGCCATCGTGCCTGTTTGTCCTGACGAGGACGAAACTGCGCGGTTGGAATTAATAAGCCGGTTGAAAGACAGAGCCAGCGTCGAAGCCTGAAGAGAGTGTGTATGTATTGAACCACGAGGGTAAGAAATGCGAGTCGAATACGTCTGTCATGCCTGCCTGTTCATAGATACGGGCGATGTCAGGATTGTCACCGATCCCTGGTTTGAAGGCCCCGCCTACTGCGGGCAGTGGAATGTCTTTCCCAGGCCGGTCGAGACGAACATGCTCGACGGCGCGGACGTAATCCTTCTCTCGCACGGGCATGAGGATCATCTGCACGAGCCGACCATGAGGCGGCTGCCTCAGAGCGCGAAGGTCTTCTATCCATACAACTGGTACGGCGGCACTAAAGAATACATAGAGGGGATGGGCTTTCGAGATGTCAGCGAAGCGGTCACGTATAAAACCTATAAGCTGACGGCCGCAACCACCCTGACCTACCTCGCGAACAACCTCGATAGCATTATCGTCATCGAGAGCGGCGGCCAGATACTGGTTGACATCAACGATGCCCTGCATTCCATGCCGACACAGGTCATAGACTTTTACATCAGAGAACTGCGGAGCCGATGGCCGCGCATCGATATGCTGTTCTGCGGTTTCGGCGGGGCCAGTTATTTCCCGAACAGCATTCATCTGGAAGGCAAGAATGACGAGGAGATCGGCGCGCTGCGCGAACAACTCTTCGCGCACAACTTCTGTCGCATCGTCGCGGGCCTCGCGCCCCGCGTCGCCGTCCCCTTCGCCGCCGATTTCGCCCTGCTCTCGCCCGAGCAAAGATGGATCAACGAGACGCGATTTCCGCGCACGCAATTGGACGGCTACTATAGCAAACACTTCCGCTCCGACGGCCCGCAGCCCTTGATTCAGGACATGTATCCCGGCGACGTGCTCGAAGACGCACAGCTCCGGGCCGAATCTCCCTACCGTTCGCAGTTGAAGCACGGTAGCCTCAATCACCTGATCGACGAGCAGTACGGGGAAGAGATAGCGCGTCTCGGAATCGGGGATTTTATCTCCGAGGGCGATGCCGAACGATTGACGGAAGAGATACGAGCCAACGTCGAAGAGCGCGCGGCGCTGTTTGATGCCGCGACGCTGGACGGCCTCAAATTTGACCTTAAGGTTTCAGACGTGGAGGGGGATAATTTTTATCACGTCGGCTTCAAAGAAGGCGTGCCGTACGTACGGCGCACGGGTGAGGCCGATGTGGATGGCTCTCTGCTGGTGAAGACCTCAAGCCGTATCCTGCGCTACTCCTTCGCGAGCGAATGGGGCGGCGATGCAATTACCATCGGGTACGGATGCGAGATTTACGTCTCCGACAAGAGCGTAATCGAAGCGAAACTGGATACGGTTTGCGTCAGGCTGTTGACACGTCATCCGACGGCGAAGGGGCACTTGATAAAAGAGCCTCTCCGGGGCGTAAAGCACATCGCGCGTAATCCGCTGTTGCGCACCTGGTTGAAGAAACGGCTCAAACCGGATCACGCCGAGCACTTGAACTACGACCCGAGCGTATGGCTTCTGCGAACAAAATGCGATGTCTGTCAAATCTGTGACCTGCCCTTGATGGACGCCGAGTTCGCATCGCAAATCTGACATTCCCGGAAAATATTCATGTGCGGCATTTGTGGAGTGTGGGAGTATGGGGCGGCGGCGGCGACCGATGGGCGTGTCGAGCCCGCTCTTATAGAGCGCATGCGCGATCAGATGACGCATCGCGGGCCGGACGACGCGGGCGCGCTTCTTTTCGACGCGGGGCGCGGCGGCCTCGGCTTTCGTCGTCTCTCGATCATCGATCTATCGGAGGCCGGTCACCAGCCGATGCGAGGCTGCGCGCTCGATGACGTGTGGCTCGTCTTCAACGGCGAGATTTACAACCACGCGAGCTTGCGCACGAAGCTGGAAGAGCGCGGCCACGTCTACGCCTCGCGCACGGATTCCGAAACCATTCTGCATCTTTACGAAGAGCGCGGGCTCGATTTCGTAAACGACATCGAGGGCGACTATGCCATCGCGCTGTGGGACTCAAAGCTTGAGCAGCTAATACTGGTGCGCGACCGCATCGGCGTCAAGCCGCTCTACTTTTATCACTCGCAGGGCCGCTTCATCTTCGCCTCCGAGATCAAGGCCATCCTCGAACACCCCGCCGTCACCGCAGAGGTTGACGAAGAATCGCTCTATCACTATCTGACGTTTTTGACGACGCCCGCCCCGCGCACGCTCTTTAGCGACATTCGGAAGCTACCGGCGGGCCACATGTTGACCTTAGGGCGCGACGGGGCTTTGAAGGTAAGGCAATACTGGGATGCGCTGCCGCCGCCGCCGCAGGAGGAGAAGCAGCGAAGCCCGGCGCAACACCGCAGCGATGAAGAGCACAAGGCGGAGATACTTCGGCTGCTCCGGTCGTCAATCTCCAAGCGCATGATGTCGGACGTACCGTTCGGCGTCTTTCTCTCGGGCGGGGTGGATTCTTCGGCCAACGTGGCCCTGATGGCCGAGCAGATGTCGCGCCCCGTCCAGACCTTTACGGTCGGCTTTCGCGGCCATGAAGAGTTCAACGAGCTGGACGCGGCGCGCCGCATCGCACGCGACTTCGGCACGAACCACCACGAAGTGATAATCGACGAAGCGGAGCTGCACAGATTTCTGCCCGACCTGGTTTTTCATCAGGACGAGCCGATTGCCGATCCCGTCTGCGTGCCGCTCTATTACGTCTCAAAGCTGGCGCGCGAGTCCGGAACTATCGTCGTGCAGGTCGGCGAAGGCGCGGACGAGATATTCAGCGGTTATTCAAACTACGTGCGGCACTTGCGCATTTACGAGCGGTTCTGGCAGCACGCCGAGCGCTTGCCCGTGATGGCTCGGCGCGCCGCGAGCGCCATCACGCGACCGGCCCTGGAGGCGACGGGGAAAAAGCGCGCGGCCATTGAGTTGATTCGTCGCCTCGGCGCAAACGAGCCGCTCTTTTGGGGCGGCGCTATCGTCTACGACGAGACGTTCAAGCCGCGCGTGCTCTCCGAACGGATGCGACGCCAGTGGCGTGAGCGCTCTTCGCTCGAAGCCGTCGCCCCGTATCTTGAGCGCATAGAGGGCGAGCGGCCCCTTTCGGATTTCCTCGCGCGGATGACCTATCTGGAATTGAAGCTTCGTCTTCCGGAGCTGCTGCTGATGCGCGTCGACAAGATCACGATGGCGACCTCCGTGGAGGCGCGCGTGCCGTTTCTGGATCATCATCTGGTGGAATACGCGATGGGTGTGCCGCGCTCTCTGAAGGTGCAGGGGACGAGCGGCAAGCACATCCTGAAACGCGCGCTCGAACAGATTCTGCCGCGCGATCTGCTCTACAGCCCGAAGCGCGGTTTCGGCGCGCCGATCCGCGACTGGTTTCGCAACGGTCTCGGCGGGTGGTTCGATTCGCACCTCACGGGCTCGCGTATGCGCCGCCGCGACTTCTTCGATTATGCTTTCGTCGCGCGTATGCTCGACGAGCACCGGCGCGGCGCGCAGGATTGGAGCTTCCATCTCTGGTGCCTGCTCAACCTGAGCCTCTGGTACGAGCGCTGGATCGACCGCTCATGAGAGAGCGCGCGCGAGCGAGCCGAGGTGAAGCTCGCTTTTCCCCCTTGCGCCTGCGTTGCGGCAAGAGAGAGGGCGAGGTTGAATTGCGCTCTCTGTGCTGCCACAATGCTCTCTTTAGTGTGAGGCTGAAAGGAGCGCCGACCGCAGGCTGTAAATAAAGAGCCCGAGTTTTCTGCCGGAAAGATCATGTCTTCCTCTTCTCGCTTAGCGATTGACCACTGGAACAAGACTCCTCTGTTCATCTCCGAAGAGGAGCGCTATTCCACTTATCCCTGGCTGTACGAGGCGGCGGAATTTAAACGTCACGCGGGCGAGAGAGTGCTTGAGATCGGTTGCGGCACGGGGTGCGACCTGCTTCAATTCGCAAGGCACGGCGCAGAGGCCACGGGCATAGACATTACGCCGGAGCACCTGCGCCTCGCCCGCGAGCGTGTGGGCCAACTGGCGTCCGTGCAACAGGCCGAAGCGACCGAGCTGCCTTTTCCCGCCAACTCTTTCGACTATGTTTATTCACATGGAGTGCTTCATCACATCACGGATGCGCGGCGCGTCGTCGAAGAGATTTTTAGGGTTTTACGCCCCGGAGGACGCTTCAATATTCACGTCTACGCGCGCTGGTCTTATTTCACGCTGCTGCGCAGGTTGCAGCACGGGCGGGACTGGAAGCTGTGGATCGAGAACAGCCGCGACCCGGTTCACATAGACTTCTATACTGCGCGAAGGCTGCGGCGATTGTTCGCCCCGGCAGCTCTGACCATAGAGAAATATCACTGCGGGCCCGCGCCCGTTCTTGGCCCGCTCGTGGGGTTTTACCTGGTCGCCAGGGGCGTCAGGCCCGAATAAATGTCCTACAAACGTGAAAATGAGCTGCCCGTAACAGCCGACGCTAATCCCTTCCTGCGCCGTCGCTTCTCGACGCACGTCGCATGGACGGTCGCGGCGCGTCTACTGATGACCGCCAACAGCGTCATCGCGGGCGTCATCGTGGCGCGCCTTCTCGGGGCGGAGGGCCTGGGAGCGCTCGCCGTCGTCAACGTCACGGTCGCCCTCGCGCTGCAAATCGGGAGCGCGGGTCTGCCTTCGGCGAACACCTATTTCATCGCGCGGGATCGTCGTAACCTGAAGCCCGTATGGGCCAACACCCTGGCGTTCGCGCTCGCGGCGGGCTCAGCGCTGGCGCTTCTCATAATCGCTTTAGCCGCGCTTCGACCGGGACTGTTCGGCAACGTCGCGTTCCGGCTCGTAGCCATCGCCGCCGTCTCGGTTCCCCCTCAACTCGTCACGCTGCTCGGCCTGAACATCTTTCTGGGGCTGAATCGCATTGGCCGCTTCAACATATTGGACGCAGCGGCGCAGTTGTTCACGCTCGTCAACGTCCTGCTCGCGCTCGTTCTGTTTCGAGCGGGGCTCGCGACGCTCGTATCTTTGAATACGGCGGCAGCCCTTCTCGTGAGCCTCCTCATGGTATGGATGATCTCTCGTTTGCTGAGAGAGCACGGTGGCGACGCCGACGCGGGCGCGTTTCGGCCCGAAGCGCGCCTGTTCAAAGGTATGGCGCGCTACGGCTTGAAGGTGCACATCTCGGTCGTGGCGGCGATGCTCATCTTTCGCGCAGACCTGATGATCGTCAATCACTTTCGCGGCACGGCCGAGGCTGGCGTCTATGCGGTGGCGTCGCAGGTGGCGATGATGTTGATGCTGCTGCCGGGTATTATCGGCACGCTGCTGATGCCGCGCGCGGCCTCCGAGGGAGACGGGCGCGGCGAGCTGACCATGCGGGCGACGCGCCATACTGCGTTCGTGATGCTGTTCATCTGCCTCTTGACGGTGCCAGCCGCGTTTGCGCTGCCGCTCCTTTACGGCGCGCCCTTTGCAGACGCGACCGCGCAGTTGTTGATACTGCTGCCGGGCGTTTACCTTGTCGGCGTCGAAGCGGTGCTGGTACAGCATTTCAACAGTACCGGGCTGCCCACGGCGATCCCTGTTTTCTGGTTGATTACGCTTGTCATTAACATCGCTCTGAATGTGGCGCTCGTGCCGCATTTTGGCGCGCGGGGTGCTGCCATCGCTTCAACCCTGAGCTACGCATTGATCTTTATACTCGTCGCTTCGCTCTTTCGCATGAGGACGGGCAATCGTCTCTCGACGACGCTCTTTTTACGCGCCCGGGAGTTGCGCGAGCTTTTCGCGCTTGCTCGCGTGGGGGTCTCTTCGCGGTAAGAATTTATGAACGGAGCGGGCCCACCGGAGGGCGAAAATCTTTGGGGGTATGCCAGGCGCCTGCGCTTTGTGAAAGGTGTGATCGCGGAGGCTTTCCCTGGGCGCGGAGCGCAGAGCCTTCGCGTGCTCGATGTCGGTTGCGGTAACGGCACGCAATTGGCCCTGCCGCTCGTGCGCGATGGTTTTCAACTGACGGGCGTGGACACGGACGCGACTTCGATTGAGCGTGCCCGAAGCCTCGCCAGGGGAGTAGCCAACGCGCGCTTTGTGTGCGGGCGCGTCGAAGAGCTTCCGGGCGCGGAATCCTTCGACGTGGTGATTCTTTCCGAGGTGCTTGAGCATTTAGAGGAGCCAGCCGCGTTGCTTGAAGCGAGCGTCCGCCACATGGCCGTGGGCGGTATTCTGGTCGTGACGGTGCCGAACGGCTACGGGGAGTTCGAGATGGATTCGTGGGCCTTTCGCGCCTTACGACTGCAAAGGTTGGTTGAGCGCCTCGTGAGGAATGGGCGTCAAGTAGTCGGCGCGACCGACAATCAGGAATGCGGCCACGTGCAGTTCTTTACGCGGCGTCGCCTCGCGCGGATGTTCACGCAATGCGGACTCAGCATCTTTCGCGAGGAATCGTCGGTGCTTTTCGCGGGGCCCCTGGCCGGTCACACGCTGGCGCGCTCCCGTCGCTTCATAGAGTGGAATGCGCGCATCACAGACCGATTGCCCCTGGCCTTAGCGAGCGGATGGTACTTCGCCCTGAGACGAAAACCTGAGGACGGACGAGCCGGTGGGCACGGCTCGGCTAACGCTGCCATATGAAAGTCGTTCTACTTGCGCTCGGCGGCGGCGAAGGCGAGAGCCGTGCCCGCGAAATACTGCGCGAGCATTACCCGGAGGCGTCGATAGAAGAGATTCCGCGTGGCGAGCTTGAGCGAGGCGGCCCCGTGCAGAGATTGGCCCGCCTGCGCGCGCGTCGTCCGGATGTCTTCGCCGTCGCAACCGACAGTCTCGCGTGGCAGCGCGGCCAGAACGCTTTTCTTCTGTTCGGGGCGCTGGCCGGAGCCGGTCTCTCACTCCTGCTCGACGGTCACGGCGCGCGGCGCGAAGAGACGCGCGCTCAAACCTTACTGAGCGCGCCCGCGCGATTGGCCCGAGAGGCTGCGATCAGCGCCGCGACGTTTGCGAGCGCGCGTGCAAGGCTGCGCCGCTTGGAGCGTGAAGTGGAAAGAGGCGACTGGATGGAGCGTCGCCGGGGGGTGGACAAGTCGTGCGGAGCCGCGCCCGAGATTGTGTACCTTCGCGCCACGCCCGGAGCGGGGACGCAGGTGGGCGGCGCGTCGAGCCACATCAACGGCTTTCTGAACGCGGCGCTCTCGAAGGGAGCGCGCCTCCGACTGATAAGCAATGATCGTATTGCCGGGCTCGATCAGGAAAGAGTTCCTTTAAAAATCATCGACCCGGAGCCGATGGGAGCGACGCGCGCCGCCTTCGATCTTTACAATGACCGTCTCTTCTCGCGCGGCGCACTGCGCGAGGTTATGAGCGCGCCGCCCTCGTTTATCTACCAGCGCTACAGTCGTTTCACTTCCGCCGGAGTCGAAGCCACCCTGAGGACGGGGCGGCCGCTTTTTCTTGAATTTAACGGCTCCGAGGTCTGGGTTGGACGTTACTGGGATCGCGTTGGTATGCTCGGGCTGCTCGCGCGCTTCGAGCGTTTGAACCTACGCGCCGCCGCGCGTATCTTTGTCGTCTCTGAGGTCGAGCGGCGCAATCTGCTGCGGGCCGGATTCGCGGGCGATAAGATAATAGTCAACCCGAACGGCGTCGACGTAGAGAAGTTTCGCCCCAGAGGGGACGGCGCACTTGAGGAGCGCTTGAGGCTGGGCGTAGCCGCAGATGAAACGCTCGTCGGGTTTATAGGCACGTTCGGCCCCTGGCATGGCGTGCTGGAATTGGCCCAGGCGATTGCGTTGATGCCCGCGACGGCGCGCATACGATTCCTGCTCATCGGCACGGGCAGCCTGCGCGACGAAGCCCTGCGTATCATACGCGAGGCGGGGGCCGAAGAGCGCGTCATCTTTACGGGCGTCGTCGCGCACGGGCGTGTGCCCGCGCTGCTCGATGCCTGCGACGTGCTCGTATCGCCGCACGTTCCGCTCGAAGACGGAAGCGAGTTCTTCGGCTCTCCGACCAAGCTCTTCGAGTACATGGCCATGGGCAAGGGGATCGTGGCGAGCCGCCTGGGCCAGATCGGCGATGTGCTCAGGGATGAAGAGACGGCCCTGCTCGTAGAGCCGGGCGATCCGCGCGCTCTCTGTGAAGCGATCCTGCGCCTTTCACAATCGCGCGAGCTTCGCTTGAGGCTCGGCGCGGCGGCCAGGGCTGAGGCGGTCGCGCGCCACACCTGGGCGCATAATGCTGAAAGGGTGTTGGAGGCTTATCGCAACTGGCTGGAAGGGGAAGGGTTTGGTTCGGTGAGGTGAAAGACGCCATCGAAACAGAGAAGGGCGCGGCCCTCGGGGAAGAGAAGCAGCGCGCGCGCCAGCAGTGGAGCGAAGACCCCTGCGGTTCGCACCTGGCGCGCGAGCACGCTTTGGGCACGCGCGCCTTCTTCGACGAGGTCGAGCGTCAGCGTTACACTGAGTATGCCCCGTGGATGCGCTCTGTGATGGGATTCGACCGCTTCGCGGGAGCGCGGCTGCTGGAGATAGGCTGCGGGATGGGCACAGACCTGTTGCAGTTTGCGCGCGGCGGCGCGCGCTGCACGGGCATTGATCTGACGCCGCGCTCGGTCGAGATCAGCCGTCACCGCTTTGCCCTCTACGGTCTGCCCTGCGACTTTACTCTCTCTGACGCCGAGCACCTGCCGTTCGCCGATGAAAGCTTCGATGTCGTCTACTCAAACGGCGTGCTGCATCACACGCCGGACACCTCCGGCGCGCTTCTTGAAGTCAAGCGCGTGCTCCGCCCCGGCGGCGTAGCCAGGATCATGCTTTATCACAAGCACTCGCTCAACTACTGGGGCGAGATGATCCTGCATCGCGGATTGCTGCGGGGCGAGCTGCTGCGCGGTCGCTCGCCCGAAGAGATCATGAGCCGTTACGTCGAATATTCCGAGCACGGCGGACGCCCGCTCGTCAAAGCCTATAGCAGGCGTGAAGCTCGCGCGCTCTTTGCTCCCTTCAGCGAGGTCGAAGTAGAGGTCGAGCAGATGACCCGCCAGGAACTGCTTCTCTTCGGTCACCTCGTACCCGAAAGCCTCTTTCGCCGCCTGCGCCGCACCCTGGGGTGGAACGTCATCATCACGGCGAAAAAGTAGCCGGACGGGCGCGCTCATCAGTCCGAAGCCTTTAGAGCGGGCCTCCCGCGACTGCTAATCTTTTTTGATGACAGTCGTACTCTCACGCACATTCGTCACTTTGTCGGGCGAGCGCTTGCGCATGGCAAGCAGCACGATTGCCAGCAGCGCGAGCAGGCCAATCACACCGGCCGCAATCCAGAGCGGGTCAACGGTGGTCGTCTGCGTCTGCGTCGGAGAAGATTGGGTTGTCGTCGTCGTCGTTGTCGTCGTCTGCCTGTTGGTCTGCGAGCTATTGCCGGTTTGGGCCGCGCTGCTACTGCTGCTGCCCTGCGTTGAAGGCGTGCTCGTATTCTGCGCCAGGACGGGCGCGGCTATCATCGGCACGAGCATCAAGCTGATGACGAGTAAAAGGCTCAGGCGTGACAATCTTGATTTCCTCATTATTCAAAGTCTCCTTAGCTTTTTTCGGACGGCGGTTCCTAAAGCGAAAGTCCACATGTATCAAGCTGATACATGCAGAGGGGCAGCACAGAGGATGAAAGCGATTTTCATGCCATGTGCGGTCGAAATCGCGATCAGACGGCTAGGCGGAGCGCCCCTTGCGCGCCTCCCTTTTGCGCGTCGCCCGCCGTCTGAAACGGTTTTTCGAATGACCGCCCGTGCCGTCCGTCATCTACGGCCGTGTTAGTATTCGTGCACGAGGATGCGGCGTCCTTGCCTCCGATGTGATCTACAAAAGAGGCTTTCGCGCGTAGCGTCCGCTCTAAAAGGCTGAACAACGGCTCCGACACCCGCTTAGATGTTCTCAGGAAAAAGCATCATCTGTTTTGGCGGCGAGGACTGGTGGTATCACCACCCGCACTCGAAGAACCACCTGATGCGGCGCTTTGCGCGCGCCGGAAACCGTGTGGTCTTCGTCAACTCGATTTCGATGGGGCTGGCGTCGCTCGGGAACAAGGATTTGTTCCCGAGACTGGCGCGCAAGCTGCGGAGCTATGCCAAGCTGGCGCGCATGACTGTGGACGGTATTACGGTCGTTTCGCCTGCGGCGCTTCCTTTCTTCGGAAGCCGCGCGGCGCGCACCGCCAATCGTCGCCTGCTGCGCGCGCAGGTCGGGGCGCTGGCGCGGCGTCGCGGCCTCTCGCGCCCGATACTCTGGATAGCCATTCCGACCGCCGCCGACCTGATAGGGCAGTTCGATGAATCGCTGGTGGTCTATCAGGTGTCGGACAAGTACGATGCCAACACGATGGATCATGCGACCGACCCGGCCCTGATTCGCAGGCTGCACGAGCGAGCGCTCGCCTCATCTGACCTCGTCTTCTATTCGGGACGAAAACTTCTGGCAGAGGCGACGCGCGCTCGCGAGCGCTCCTACCTGTTGGAGCAGGCTGTGGATTTCGATCACTGGTCGAGGGTCGGCAGCGGCGCGCTCGAAGTAGCCGCCGAGGTTGCGAGCATACCGCGCCCGCGCCTCGGCTACTTCGGCGCAATCGAACCGTGGCTCGTTGACCAGCAGTTGATTAAGCGCGCATCGCGCGAGCGGCCTCTCTGGCACTGGGTCTTCATAGGCAATCGTTCGCGCGGGCTTGAGATAGAGAATCTGCCGAACGTTCATTTCCTGCCGCCGGTCGCTTACGAGGAGTTGCCGCGTTATGCGGCGGGCTTCGATGTCTGCGTGCTGCCGTGGGAGACCGAGCAGGCTTTTACGAGCTACGGCTCGGCGATCAAGGTGCGCGAATACCTGGCGACGGGCAAGCCCGTCGTCATCGCCCCGCTTCCCGAATACGAGTCGATGAGTGATGTCCTGCGCATCGCCAGAAGCCGCGACGATTTCCTAAAGCTCGTCGAGGAAGCGCTCGACGAGCGCGGTGAAGAAGCGGCGCGGGCCCGGCAGGCGGCGGTCGCGCACGGCACGTGGGACGCACGAGCCGAGTGGGTGAGCGAGTTGATCGAAGAAGCGCTCGCCGCGAAAATTTCAAATTAAGCGCAAACTCGCACCCGGAATCAAATACCGCAGCGAGAGACGGGCTCGCGGCGTTCAATCCTGCCTTGCGGCGTTCAATCCCGTAAGCGTCTTGGAAAAGGGCCTTTCATCAACGCCTGCCACAATGCGCCGCCGAGCCATGAAAGCGTTAGGGCCGACATCACGAAAAGAAAATAGTGTACGGCGAGGACGTAGCGATACTCCGTATGCATCGCCGATTGCACGCATAGATAGTAGGCCGGGACGATCAGCAGGATGAGCGACGCGCGACCCCGCCTCGCTCTCGCGAGCAGAATAATGCCGATCACCGTGAGCGGCAGCATGATTGCCGTCAGGTAAAGTTTCTGGACGGCGCGAAGGATAATCCTCGGGTAGCGCGTCCAAAGGTTTCGGGCCGGGCCAAGCTCGTAAAGCCTGATCGCGCCGACCCGTACGAGCGGAGGCGTGGGCTTCGACGCTCCGTTGGCTATCACGATCCGTATTTGAGACGCGCTCCCGCTCACAAAGGGCATCCGTATCATATTGAACGGCTGCTCTTCCGGCGACTTATGCTCCACGGTCTCGATGATGGTCGTCGCGTAGATGGTATTGTCGTTTGCGCCCGCGAGGTTGATGATCGCGCGGCCCTGCTCGATCTTTGCGGGAAGCACGAGCGCGTAATCCGTATCTTTGCGAACGGAGACGGGCGCGGACGCGAACTGGACTCCGTAGGTGGAGTCGTCGCCCGCCAGAAGAAACGTCGCTCCGTCGGGCGCGACGCCGACCTTCGCCTGGGGGGAGGACAGAGCGCCGCCCGAAAGAAACTCTGCCGGAGAGTTCGACCAGACCGGCTGAAGCTCGTCCACGAGAGCGAGCGAGTGCGTCACAGGAGGGGAGGCGGATACGAGCCGGGCTCGCTCAAGCCTGAGCATGGATGCGCCGCGCCTGACCATGACGCCGGAGAACCAGAACGGATGAGAGCGAACGACACTGAGCCCGTGGGCCAATCGCAGGCGCTCGCGCCGCACGCCGTCCGGGTTAAAGAGCGTGCCGTAATAATCGGGGCGGCCGTACATCTCGGCCTCCCACTTCATGATCCCCATATCCGTATCCGGAATCCCGAATCTCCCCTGCGCGTCATAATCCGCGATGCCTTCTAAAAGGGTCTGACCGGCCCCCAGAGAGACGGGAATAAAGTGGCCGAAGACTATGGCGTTGCGAACGGTGAGCGGGGCGATCACGAGCAGCGCCCCCCCGACGAGCGCCGCCGCATAGCGCAGCCTCTTACCACGCTCGAACAGGAACGGAATCGCCAGCGCCATGAAAGGCGCGAGCAGCATCGCGTTGGCCCTCAGCCAGCAGGAGAGGCCGACGAGCGCGCCCGCCGCGATGATCTTCACGAGAGAAGGTCGGCTGTACGCGCGCGCCAGAAAATAGACGGCCAGCAGGATAGGCAGCACCGCGAGCGTATCCGGCAGGAGCAGAACAGAGTTCCAGGCGAACTGCGGAGAGAAAGCGACCAGCAATCCGGCGATCAGGCCCACGCTTCTCCGTAGCAGGAGTGAAACGATCAGGAAAACGACGACCGCGCCGAACGCATCACACGCGATTTGAACGAACTGGATAAGCGCGTCCGATTCGCCGAACACGCCGAACAGGAGCGCCATCAGGATGGCATAGCCCGGCGGGTGGCCCAGCGTGTTCGCGTCACCGAGCGGCGACGCAGGATTCAGAAACGCGCCCGGCCCGCCCTCTATTAAGACGCGCGCGACGCGACGGTAATTCTCGGCGACGACCGTTTGAACTTTCCAGACATCCCGGCGCGTGTCGTGCCAAGAGAGAAAGCGCACGCCGAGCGCGACCGTGAAGATAATGAGGCCGAAAATTATCGTCCGCACGCGGCGGCTGCGGCGAGCTTTCGTCCCGACACGGCCCTCTCCAATAGCGTTATGAATGCGCGCTTCCGGGGTCGAAGGCTTAGCGTCCGCCTCAACGCTATTGGTGGTTTGATCCGTTTTCATCAGACAAGCTATGAATAGAATGAAGATCGCCTACGCCCGCAGCAGCATGATGGCGGCGCGGCCCGCTATGGATTCCGGGCCGATAAAACCTGCATCTGTTATATTACTACTCATCAATAATCGGCGCACAATCCTCCTCCGAATCAAGGGGCCAATCGAAGAGGTTTGAGGCCGAGAGCGTCTTCTTGGAAGCGAAATCATGTGTGGCATTGCGGGACTGATCGGGGTAGAGCCAGAGGCGCGCATCGGCGCGATGCTCGAAAGCATAGCTCATCGCGGGCGCGACGATGAGGGCGTCTGGACTTCCGCCTTGCTTGACGACGGAGGCAGGCGCGTGTGCCTGGGCCATCGCCGCCTGTCCATCATAGACGTGAGCGCGGCGGGTCATCAGCCTATGCTCTCGGAGGATGGCCGCTTCGCGCTCGTCTTCAACGGCGAGATCTACAATTACCGTGAGCTAAGGCGCGAGCTTCGCGCGTTGGGCCGTCGCTTTCACACCGATACGGACACGGAGGTTCTGCTCGCGGCCTTTACGGAGTGGGGCGCAGAGTGCTTACCGCGTCTCAACGGCATGTTCGCTTTCGCCGTCTGGGACGAGCTTGAGCGCACCTTGACGCTCGCGCGCGACCGCCTCGGCGTCAAACCGCTCTACTACGCGCAGGTTAAGGGCCGGGGCGGCGAAGCCGACGCTTTCCTCTTCGCTTCGGAGGCGAAGGCGATCCTGGCAAGCGGACTCGTCGAAGCGGCGCTCGACACGGAAGGGCTCAATCAGTACCTAACCTTTCTGTGGACGCCCGACCCGTTCACGCTCTTTCAGGGGTTGCGAAAACTCGCGCCCGGTCATGTGCTCAGGCTCGGGCGCGACGGGCGTTTGAGCGTGCGCGAGTGGTGGGACGTTTCATTTGACGACATCGAAGAGGGGCGGAGCGAAGAGTGGTGGCGCGAGCGTGTGCTTGAAAGCCTTGATCGCGTCGTCCGCATGGAGATGGTCGCGGACGTTCCGCTCGGCTCGTTCCTCTCCGGCGGAATCGATTCGTCCGTCATCGCCGCGCTGATGAAGCATCATTCCGAAGGGCGTCGCATACAGACCTACACCATCGGCATAGAGGCGGACGATCTGCGCTACGATATTATCCCGGACGACGTGGTGTGGGCCCGGCGCGTGGGCCAACTGCTCGACACCGATTATCAAGAGACGATGCTCAGGCCGGATGTCGCCGCCCTTTTGCCGAAACTCGTCTATCACATGGACGCGCCCGTGATAGATATGGCGATACCGAGCTATCTGGTCTCGCGCGCGGCGCGGGAAAAGCTGACCGTTCTGCTTTCGGGGATGGGCGGCGACGAGGTGTTTGCGGGCTACCCGCGAAAGCTCGCGATGAAGCTCGCGGGCCTGCTCGATCCCGTGCCCGGGTTCGTGCGGCGTCCGCTGATCGGCGCGATGGCGGCGGCGCTTCCCGGCGGCCTGCCCGGAAAACTGACGGGGCCGCTGCGCAATGCCAAGAAGTTTGCCCGAAGCGCCGGTCTCGAATTTGAAGAACGCTACCTGGGCTACGGGACGTACTTTACGGACGCGGCGAAGCAGCAGCTCTACACGGGCGAAATGCGGGAGGCGACGCGCGGCATGGACGCCTATAGCGAGCATCGCCGCCACTTCGCGCGAGTCGCGCACGCGGCGCCCCTCAATCGACTGCTCTACGTCGACCTGAAGACGTTTCTGCCCTGCCTGAACCTTGAGACGACGGACAAGACCTCTATGGCGGCGACGCTGGAAGTGCGCGTGCCGCTCTTGAATCACGAGTTGGTCGAGCTTGTGGCGCGGATGCCGCCCCATTTGAAGCTGCGCGGATTGAAACGCAAATATATCCTGAAGCGCGCCGCCGAAAAACTGTTGCCGCGCGACGTGGTGTGGCGCAAAAAGGCTGGCTTCGGCGCGCCCATACGCTCCTGGCTGCGCGGGCCGCTGCGTCCGCTCGTGGACGAACTGCTCTCCGAGGAAACGATCAAGCGGCGCGGGCTCTTCCGCCCGGAAGAGATCAGACGCATCATCGCCACCAATCTCTCGGGCCGCGAGGATTACAGCCTACAGGTATTTCAACTGGCGACGCTGGAGCTATGGCAGCGCATATTCCTGGACGCCAAGCGGCCCGCTCCTCCTTCTTAGATGCGAAACCGCCCGCTCCTTCGTCGTAAGGGCGAAGGCATCTACGTTGCCGGGGCTCACCTTAAAAAGCCCTTTGCGAACGCTCGCCTTCAGCAGCCCTTTCATAATTCAAGTTCATAATTCAAGGGCCTGGCCCGTGCGCAGAGCGTCCACGATGCGAAACGTGGCGCGCGACGTGGCCGCCAGATCGCTGAGGGCGATGGGCGCTGGCTTGCCCTCAAGCACCAGGTCGCAGAGCGCGCGCACCTCGTCGCGTTGGCCCTTGTCCTGGCTGCGCATCCTCGTAGTCTCTTCGCGCCCGTTGCGATAGGTGGTCGCGCTGCGGTAATCGTCCAACACGAAGATGCGTCCTGCGCCGAAAATCTCTACGCGCTCTTTGGCGAGCGCCTTATCGCCCTCGGCCAGATAAGCGATAGAGCCATTCGAGCCGTCCGCGAAGCGCAGCGTGATAAAGACGGAGTCTTCGTCTACCAACTCTCGATTGCGGCTTGTGATCGCCTCGGCGTAGACGCGCGTCGCGGGCGCTCCCGTCAGAAAATGCATGAAATCTATGAAGTGGCAGACTTCGCCGATGATGCGCCCGCCGCCCTCGTGCGGGTCGTGCGTCCAATGCTCGCGCGGGATGCGCCCGGCGTTGACGCGATAGGCGATGGAGAGCGGCGAGCCGCGATCCTTGAAGAACTCGTAAGCCGCGCGAGCATGTGGCGAAAAGCGACGGTTATAACCGACCATCAACTGCCCGTCGGCGCACTCGGCCGCGCTCATCAGGCGCTCCAACTCTTCCTCGTTGAGGGCGGGCGGCTTTTCCAGGAAGACGTGCCGCCCGCTCGCCAGGGCTCGTTCTGCCAACTCCGCGTGCAGGTCATGGCGAGTCGCAATCACGACCAGATTTACTTCGGGGTCATTGATTACTTCGTCGGCGCTTGAGACTGAGCGGCGAAAACCGTATCTCGCGCCCACGTCGCGCGCCGTCACGCCCGAGGCGGTGGCAATCGACTGAAACTCTACGCCCGCAGCTTTCAGAACGGGCAGCAGCATTCCCTGTGCGTAGGCTCCCGCGCCGATCAATCCGACGCGCACGCTGCCGCTGGCAGCCGAACCCCGGGCGCTCGCCTTAGCAGCCGTCAGCTCAACCTGACGCTCAAGCTCGCGCTCCGTGTCATAGCGAAGAACGACGCCCAGGTACGGCTCCTTGATAACGCCCGCGAGCAACTCGTAGGCGCGCTCGCCCTCTTCCACAGGGAAGCGATGCGTCACGAGGCGCTCTACCTGGACGCGGCCTGCGGCGACCAGATCGAGGAAGGCTTCGATGTTGCGCCCCTCCGTCCAACGGACATAGGCGAAGGGGTAATCGTGGCCGCGCTCCTCATATTCCGGATCGTAGCGGCCCGGCCCGTATGACATGGAAATCCTGAGCGTCAGCTCGCGTCTGAAATAGAGGTCGCGCGGCACGTCGAGTCCGACCAGACCGACGGCGATGACGCGGCCCTTGAGACGCGAAATCTCGCCCGCCAGCTCGACCGGCTGGTTCGACGGCGTGGCCGCCGTAATCAGGACGGCATCCGCGCCGCGCCCGCGCGACCACTCCATCACGGCTCTCTTAGCATCCTCCGTATTCAACATCGCGCGGTCGGCTCCAAGCTCGCGCGCCAGCTCGACCTTCTGCGGGTCAAGATCGAGGCCGAAGACGCGGCAGCCGTTGGCTTTCAAAAGCTGAACCGAGAGTTGGCCCAGCAGCCCCAGACCGATGACGACGACCGCTTCGCCAAGTGTCGGCTCGGCGAGCCGCACGCCCTGCAAGGCGATGGCGCCGAGCGTGCCGAACGCGCCCGCCTCGAACGTTGCGCCGTCGGGCAGATGGACGCAGAGATTCTTCGGGACGGAGAGCACTTCGGCGTGTGAAGCGTAGCCGACTCCGGCGCAGGCGACGCGGTCGCCCACGCGAAACTCCGTCACGTCCGCGCCCACACCGACCACTATCCCGGAGGCGCTATAGCCGAGCGCGGTCGAGGAGCCGAGCTTTGACATCACCGCGTTGACGGTGTGAAGGACGCCCTCGCTTCTCGCCCTCTGGAGTACCTGTTTGACCTTTTCGGGATTTTCCCTGGCCCTGCTGAGCAAGCTCTTGCGGCCCGCGCCGACCGCCATGCGCTCCGTGCCCGCGCTGATTAGAGATGCGGCGGCGCGCACCAGCACGCGCCCTCTTTGCGCGGCCGGTAAGGGTACGTCCGCGACCCTGACCGCGCCAGTCCTGGAATCCTGTAGAATCTGTTTCATACTGAAAGGAAGAGATTCGGCGGCCTCTCGCCGACCAAAGATGAGAGACTATCTTCTATCCAAGACTTACGTCAATCAAAGCCGAATGGCTTCGCGCAGGTCGCGCTCCGCTCCTCTTTCCCGCCTACGGGTCGAATCCGCAGGCAGCGCCGCTCTCGCCGGGGCGGCAGAATATTATTGACAACCTTCCGGCACTTTGTTAGTTATCGGAGCGCAATCCCGTGTGTCCTTTGAAGCGAATCAAAGACCTTTTCAACTTCCACGCTATCTTTACGCGGCGAGTTCTGTAAAAAGAGGCCCCGCACAGGGCGCGTGATGAGGCCGCCGGGGAAGCTCAAACTAAGCGAGGAGAGATAACATGCAGCAACCTTCCCCCGGCTGGGCGCCGCCGCCACCGCCAAACGCTCCGCCCGCGAACATCCCCAATTATCTTGTTCCGGCGATCATCACTACGCTCTGCTGCTGTCTGCCTGCGGGAGTGGTCTCGATCATCTATGCCACGCAGGTCAACACCAAGGCGGCGGCGGGCGACATACAGGGCGCGCTCGACGCCTCGTCGAAAGCAAAGATGTGGTTCATCATTGCCATCGTGCTGGGCCTCGTCGGCGGAGTCATCAGCGGCATCGCTCAAGTAATCATTGGAACGCAAAGGTGAGCGCCTGCACGACGGCGCTAGCCCACCCGCTTTTTCGATGAGGGCGGCGCGCCTCTCGAATCCATAGCGGCGGGCAGCGGAAGCGCGTCGCTTGCGCGCGCTCTCCCTCTCGCGCGTAGCGTCGATCGCACATCAACGAAGATTCTCGCCCACTGGGGCGGTTGCGCCGGGCCAGAGCCCCGATGCCTGATCCTGATGAGCTTCGCAGAGGGCGCGGGAATCCGAGCCCGGCTATATTTCGGCTCGGGCGTAAGTTGCCGTGGACGAACGCAAAGCGAAAAGTTAGTTGAGCAGAACCTCGCGCGGGGCCAACGCGTGCCTCCTTTTAGCCTCACGCCTCCTCCGGATAAGGAAAAAGCAGAGCCATTGCGCCGCATCGGCGGCCGCCGCCATGACTTGTCCTTAGTCGCGGCCCACTTGTCGGTGGCGCGCAGGGCATGATAATTTTCTACGTTTGTGTGTGCGCGTAAGCGATGCTCTATGCGTGTGGTGGAGGTGTGCCGCCGGGGTTTTTGATGACCGCTCTCGTTTATGTCTGAAGCCGGTTCGACATTGAAGGATCGTGTGCGCGCCTTCTGGCAGGCCAACCCGTGCGGCACTAAGTTCAGCGACGCCGCGCCGGGCACGCGCCTTTTTTATGAGCGCGTCGAGCAGCATCGCTACACGAAGGAGTGGCATATTCCGGCGGCCGCCGATTTCGCGCGGTCGCGGGGCTTGCGCGTGTTGGAGATAGGTTGCGGGCTCGGGACGGACGGCGCGCAGTTTGCCAGCGCGGGGGCCGATTATACGGGCGTTGATTTGACAGAGGCGGCGGTCGAGCTGGCGCGCCGTCGTTTCGAGTTGTTCGGACTGCCGGGACAGTTCCGCACCGCCGACGCCGAGAACCTGGATTTCGAGGACGAATCTTTCGACCTCGTCTATTCGCATGGCGTGCTGCACCACACGCCGGATACGGAGCGCGCCGTCCGGGAGATTCATCGCGTCCTGCGCCCGCGCGGGCGCGCCGTCGTCATGCTCTATCATCGCGATTCATACAACTACCGCGTCAACATACGCATGCTTCGCCGCGCCGGAGCGCACCTGCTCAAGACGCACTCCGGCCTCAAGCTGGTTCATCGCCTGACGGGCGAGCCCGTCGATTCGCTTCGAGAGCATGCGCGGAGCATAAAGGAGGACGAGCGTAGCTATCTTGCGCCGGGCGAATTCCTGAGCCGTCACACGGACGGGGCGGGCAACCCGCTCGCACGCGTCTACTCGCGCCGCGAAGCCCGCGCGCTTTTCAGGGATTTCGCGGAGTTGGAATTACGCACCTATTTTTTGAACAAGCGCTGGCTGCCAGTGCTGGGAAGCATGCTGCCGCGCGCCCTTGAGGCGCGACTCGCTTCGCGCTGGGGCTGGCATCTCTGGATTTACGCGCGTAAGTGAAAAGCCGTAGTCGCCGCAAAGTAGTCAACGGCCAGCTAAAAACTGATCGCGTATGACTGAAACTGCTGGCTCCGTAATGACTGATTACAAATCATGCAAAATATTCTGGTGACGGGAGGGGCGGGTTTTATCGGCTCGCACCTGGTGGACAAATTGCTGGCCGAAGGGGTTTGGCGCGTGACGGTCGTGGACGATTTCAACGATTTCTACGCGCCCGGCATGAAGCGCGAAAACGTGCGCGCTCATCTCGGAAGCGACTCGTACAAGCTGGTCGAAGCAGACATACGCGACCGCGCCGGAATGGAGCGCGTCTTCAACGAGACGCAGTTCGATTGCATCGTACACCTGGCGGCGCGCGCCGGTGTGCGCCCCTCTTTGAGCGAGCCCCGGCTTTACGCTGAGACGAATATAACGGGGACGCTCAACCTGTTGGAGCTGGCGCGCGCGCACAACACGCGCCAATTCGTCTTCGGCTCGTCCTCGTCCGTCTACGGCATCAACGCCAAAGTCCCCTTCAGCGAAGACGACCCCGTTCGCCAGCCGATCTCGCCCTACGCGGCGACCAAGGGGGCGGGCGAACTGCTCTGTCACACCTATTCGCATCTCTACGGGCTGCGATGCATAGCCTTGCGCTTCTTCACCGTCTACGGCGCGCGCCAGCGGCCCGATCTGGCGATACACAAGTTCGCACGGCTCATCAGCAGCGGCCAGCCGATCCCAGTTTTCGGAGACGGCACGACGCGGCGCGATTATACGTTCATCGACGACATCATCGCGGGCGTACGGGCCGCCATCGACTACACGGCGAGCGACTACGAGGCGATCAACCTGGGCGAATCGCGTACGGTCGAGCTGCGAGAGCTGATCGAGCTGCTGGAAAGCGAGCTGGGCAGGCGAGCGGTTATCGACCGCCAGCCGATTCAGCCCGGCGATGTGCCGCAGACGTTCGCCGATATAGAGAAGGCTCGTCGCCTGCTCGGCTACAACCCGCAAACGCAGATCGAAGACGGCCTCAGCCGTTTCGTTAGCTGGTTTCGCCGCGAAGAGAAATAAGCGGCGGCCGTCTTCGATTGATTCCCGTCGCGCGTGTGCTCGCCGAAAAGGGGTCGGCGGTTTGGATGTTAAAGATGGAGTGGCCGCTTAAAAACATTTCGACCCCTGCGAAAAGACGCGCCCTGGCCCTGCTCCTGATACTGTCGACGGCGCTGGTGGTGCGGGCTCTGACCATGCAGTTCATCCGGGCGCACCTCGGAGACCCGGCATGGTTCGCCTCCGGCATCTACTCGATCTTTGACGTGAAGGCGCAAAATTTTCTTGACGGCCGCGAGCCTTTGTTCTGGATCGACGACCCGACGCGCACCGATAGGGCCGTCTACGCGCCCGGCTATCCGGCCTGGCTGGCGCTCCTTTACACGCTCCGTGACGCGCGCTCTGCCTATACTGTTCAGAGCGTGCAGTGGGTGCTCGACGCCTTCTCGGTCTTGCTCGTGGTGGGCGCGGGCCTGACGGCCTACGGCTGGCGAGTGGGCCTCTGGGCGGGACTGCTCGCGGCGCTCTCTCCGCTGCTGGCGCTGGCGGGCGCGACTCCTCTGGCGGATGCGCCGACGAGTTGGATTGTGCTGGCAGGAGCGTGGATGCTGTTGCTGGCCGCCAAAAGGGAGAGCCTTCTGTGGGCGCTCGGCGCGGGGCTGATGGTCGGGGCGTCATGCTGGCTGCGTGCCAACGCGCTGCTTCTGGCCGCGTTCTGGGCCCTAGCGCTATTGCTACTGGCGCGTGGCGCGTGGCGCAGGCGCGCCGTTTTGGGCGGCGCGTGCCTGCTCGGCGCAGCACTCGTGATCGCGCCCATCCTCGTACGCAACGCCGTGGTCTTTCGTGCTTTTGTGCCGACGGGCCTCGGCACGGGAACGAATCTGTGGGAGAGCATCGGCGAGACGGAGCGGGGCGCTACTGAGTTCGGCGCGCCGCGCAGCGACCGGGAACTGGTCGAGCAGGAGCGCGCCGAGCGGGGGCTTGATGCGGACGCGCCGCTCGACCTCTATTGGCCCAACGGCATCGAGCGCGACCGCGCGCGCTCCTACAAAGCCCTGAAAATTATTGCCGCGCATCCGGTCTGGTACGCGGGCGTGATGATGCGACGGATGACGGCCGTCTTGAAATACGCGGGCGAGCCCGTGCCGTCTTACGGAAGCGCGGGCATCAACGTGACGAGTCGGAAATGTCTGCCGCCGCAGTTGCAGGGCGGCGCGCTCGCCCTCTTCGTCAACCTCCTGGGCATGATACAGAGCGTGCTTAGATACTTTGCGCTGCCGCTCATGCTCTGGGGCGTGTGGCTCGGCGTGCGTCGGAGCGGTCGCACGGCGGGAATGATTCTCGTGACGGTGCTCTATTACTGGATCATCGGCTCGGCCATGCATACGGAGTTGCGTTACGGACTGCCGATGCAGGCGCTGCTCTTCATCTTCGCAGGGCTCAGCGTGTCACAGCTCGAAAGAGCGGCGCTGCGTCGCTATGCTCGGGCGGTCGGTAAGGAGAAGGGAGCGGCGGCCGTGGGCTGATCGGGCCCGCGCGGTTTTAGTGATGAAGCTGAGAGTGTTGCAATACCTGGCATGCCCCTCCTGCGGCGGCGAGATCGAGCTGCTGTCGGTCGCCGCCGAGGAGCGGGGCGAAATCCTTGAGGGCGACCTGCGCTGCCTTTCATGCGCGCGCCATTTCCCCGTGGTGCGCGGCGTGCCGCGGTTCGCCCCTCTGGATAAGATGGAAGAGGACAAGGCGGCGACCGCCGAGAATTTCGGCTGGCAATGGCTGCACTTCACGCAGGACGACGAGCGATACGCGGAACAATTCCTGGGATGGATTGCGCCCGTTCGGCCCCGTTTCTTTCGTGATAAAGTGGTGCTGGAGGGCGGTTGCGGTAAGGGCAGGCACACGCGGCTGGCGGCTGGCTGGGGCGCGCGCGACGTTGTCAGTATCGACTTGAGCGCGGCGGTCGAATCGGCGTTCGCGGCGACGCGCACGCTCGAAAACGCCCATATCGTTCAGGCGGACATCTATCACCCGCCGCTCAAGCCCGTCTTCGATTACGCATTCTCGGTCGGAGTGCTGCATCATCTTCCAGACCCGCGCGCAGGGTTTATTTCGCTGGCTTCGAGGGTCAAAGCCGGGGGCCATATTTCGGCCTGGGTCTACGGCGCTGAGAATAACGGGTGGATCACACGCCTCGTCAATCCCCTGCGCGAGCGCGTCACGTCGCGCATTAATCGCCGGAGCCTGCTCCATCTCTCAAAGCTCCCGGCGGCGGCGCTCTTCGCGGCGACCAAGCTGGTCTATGGCCCGCTCAACAAAAGCACGCGCGGCGCTGCACTCGCGCGCCATTTGTTCTACAATGACTACCTGAATGCGATCTCAGGCTTCGGCTGGCGCGAGCAGCACACAATCGTCTTCGATCACCTGGTCGCGCCGACAGCCTTTTATATTCCCCGCGCCGAATTTGAAGAGTGGTGGCGCGACATAGCGGCCACCGAAGTCAACATCGGCTGGCACAACAGGAATAGCTGGCGCGGGACGGGACAAAAGGGAAGGGCGGAGGGCAGGAGCGATGAGGGATGAAAGGAATGCTTCCATTTCCTGAATGCTTTTCTTATTCATCGCTGCCGCCTTCGTTCCGACCTGCCTTTCAAGTGGGCTCTGAAATGTCGAGTAGTGTAAAAAGTGTGGGCGAAGCGCTGCCGCAGGAGATGCAGCGGCACACCTATGCGATCATGTACGAGGTCGAGGGCGCGCACTGGTGGTTCGCGGGCCGCCGTCGCATCATCGCGAGCTTCGTTGAAGGGATCTGCCGCGACATGGGCAGAGAGCGCCCGCGCATACTCGATGTCGGGTGCGGGACGGGCGCAAACCTTGAGCTGCTGGCCCGCTACGGCGAGGCAGAGGGCGTGGACGTTTCGACCGATGCGCTCTCGTTCTGTCGCGAGCGCGGCCTCGAAAACGTACGCCAGGGTGCGGCCGAACTGCTTCCCTACGAGGACGGCTCATTTGATCTGGTGACGGCGCTCGATGTCGTCGAGCATCTGGATGACGACGTGGCGGGCCTCAGCGAGATGCGGCGCGTATTGCGCCCCGGCGGGCGCGCCTTGCTGTTCGTTCCGGCCTTCATGTTTCTGTGGGGCGTGCAGGATGATGTTAGCCATCACAGGCGGCGCTACACGCTCACCGCCCTTCGACGCGCGGTCGAGGCGGCGGGATTCGAGGTGGAGCGTGCGACCTACGCCAACATAAGCTTCTTCGGGCCGATACTTTTGGGACGCCTCCTGATGCGCGCGACGGGCGTGCGCCCCGCTTCGGAAAATAATATCAACGTCTCGGCCCTGAACGGCTTGCTGGGGCGCGTCTTCGGCGCGGAAAGCACACTTCTGCGTCATCTGAATTTTCCGTTCGGCGTCTCCGCCATCTGCGTCGCCCGTAAGCCTTTGACTTAGATGAAGACTATTGACCAACAGGAAGAGACTCTGATTCCCCGGAGCGTCGGCGCGACGGGCGACGACGACGGCAGTAGCGGCGGCGCGCCTCCGGAAGTCTCCGTCTTCCTGCCCGTCTATAACGAGGAGCCGAACCTGCGCCCGCTGCACGCGAAGCTCGACGAGGCTTTGAGCCGACTCGGTCGAAGCGCCGAGATCATTTACGTCGACGACGGCTCGACCGACGGGAGCCTTGAGGTCTTGCGCTCGTTGGCCCACCTTGACCCGCGCGTCAAGGTCGTCGCCCTGCGTCGAAACTACGGGCAGACGGCGGCGATGGCCGCCGGGATTGACGCCGCTACGGGGCGCGTGCTGATTCCGATGGACGCCGACCTTCAGAACGACCCGGCGGACATCATCCGATTGTTGAATAAGCTGGACGAGGGCTACGACGTGGTTTCGGGCTGGCGCAAGAATCGCCAGGACAAGCTCATCACCAGAAAGCTTCCCTCGATGCTCGCCAATCGTTTGATCTCCTGGATCGGCGGCGTACCGCTGCACGATTACGGCTGCTCGCTGAAAGCCTATCGCCGCGAATCGCTCGAAGACGTGCGGCTCTACGGCGAGATGCACCGCTTCATTCCGATCTACGCCAGTTGGGCCGGGGCGCGCGTCACCGAGATTCCGGTCGAGCATCACCCGCGCACGATGGGTAAATCCAAATATGGATTGTCGCGCACGCTCAAGGTGGTCTTCGATCTGATGACGATCAAGTTCATGGCGTCGTACCAGACAAAACCGATCTACGTCTTCGGCACGTTCGGCATGCTGGCCTTCGCCATCTCCATACTGGCCGGGCTCTACGCGCTCTTTTTAAAACTTTTTCATAAAGCGGATTTCGTCCAGACGCCGCTGCCCATCCTCGCTATCGTATTGTTCGCCGTCGGCGTCCAATTCCTGTTGATGGGCCTGCTGGCCGAGATGCTTGTACGCACTTATCACGAGTCGCAGGCCAAACGCATCTACGCCGTACGCGAGAAGATTGAAAAGCAGAACGAAGGGAGGAACGAAGGGAGGCAGCGATGACGGATGAGGGATGAATGATTGAGTCACTGCGAAAGTGAACCAATCGCGCAACCCCTTCATCGCTGCCGCCTTCATTCCTTCGTTGCTCCCTCATCCCTTACTCTTATGTGTGGAATTACCGGATGGGCCAATCTGGAGACGCGCACGCCGCCGCCCGAGGGCGCGCGGGAACTGCTGCACGCGATGTGCGAGCGGATGACGCATCGCGGGCCCGACTCGGAGGGGCTGATGGTCTCGACGGGCGTCGCGCTCGGGATGCGCCGTCTCGCCATCATAGATTTGCAGACGGGCGAGCAACCGGCGACGAGCGAGGACGGCTCAATCGCAGTAATTCTCAACGGCGAGATTTATAATTATCGCGAGCTGCGCGCAGACCTCGAAGAGCGCGGCCACCGCTTCCGCTCCGAGTCGGATACGGAGGTGTTGCCGCATCTCTACGAAGAGTACGGGACGCAGATGGTCGCGCACCTGAACGGCATGTTCGCCTTCGCGCTGTGGGACGCGCGCCGCCGCAGGCTCTTCATCGCGCGCGACCGTTTCGGCGAAAAGCCTCTCTACTGGGGCGTGTTTGACGGCGTCTTCCTCTTCGCCTCCGAGCCCAAAGCCCTGCTCGCGCATCCGGGGGTTCGCCCGCGCCTCAATATCGACGCGCTGCGACAGTATCTCTCCTTCGATTACGTGCCCGCGCCGCTTTCAATCTACGAGGGCATTCACAAGCTGAAGGCGGCGCACTGTTTGACGGTCGAGGACGGCCGCGTTGAGATAGAGCAGTACTGGCGCTTGAGCTACAGGACGCGCGAGCCCGTTCCGACGGAAGAGGAAGCGGCCGCGCGGCTCAAAGATTTGTTGGCCGATTCCGTCCGAATGCGGCTCGTCTCGGACGTGCCGCTCGGCATACTTTTGTCGGGCGGTGTCGATTCATCGACCATTGCGGCGATGGCCGTCGGCGCTTCCGCCGAGACGGTCAAGACCTTCTCCATCTCGTTCGCCGAATCGTCGTTTGACGAATCAGCGTATGCGCGCGCCGTCGCCTCCTTCCTCGGCACGGATCATCACGAGGAGCGATTGAGCGTTGATCTGGCGGCCAACCTCGTCGGCGAGATAGGCTCGTGGATGGACGAGCCCTTAAGCGACCCGTCGCTCGTGCCGACCTACCTGCTTTCGCGCTTCACCAGACAACACGTGACGGTGGCGCTCGGCGGCGACGGCGGCGACGAGCTTTTCGCCGGATACCCTATGTACTGGGGCCACCGTCTGGCACGGATTTACGAGCGCGTGCCGCGCTTCGCCCGCCGCGCATTGATCGAGCCCGCCGTGCGTCATCTGCCCGTAAGGACGAAAAATCTCTCCTTCGACTTCAAGGCGCGGCGCTTCATCGCCGGGGCTTCCTACGACGCGGTCGCACGCCATCACATCTGGTTCGGCTCCTTCACGCCCGACGAACAGAGAGCGCTATTGACCAGGGAAGCGCGCACCGCGAGCAGCGGCGACGATGTTTACAATGATGCGCGACGACTGCTCGAAGACGAATGCGACGCCGACAATACCGTAGAGTGCATGCAAAGCCTGGACACGAGGCTCTACCTGGCCGAGGATATTCTGACGAAGGTGGATCGCGCCAGCATGGCCGTCTCCCTGGAAGTTCGCGCCCCCTTCTTAGACCCGCGCGTCGCAGAGTACGCGGCATCGCTCCCGGCCCACTACAAACTGCGCGGGCGTCGCTCTAAATACATCCTGAAGCGGGCCGTCGCGCCCATCCTGCCGCCCTTCGTCACACGTCGGGGCAAGAAGGGTTTCGGCATACCGATAGCCGAATGGCTCAAGGGCCGCCTTCGCCCCTTGGCGCGCGACCTCCTTTCACCGGAACGCATACGCAGGCGCGGGCTCTTCGATCCTGACTATGTACTACGCTTGCAGAACGAACACGAGCGCGGGCAGGCGAATCATCGTAAGCTGCTCTGGACGCTTTTGATGTTCGAGCTTTGGTACGAGAGTTTTATAGCGACCGCGCAGCACATAGAGACCTCCGTGAGCAGCAGTAGTCAATAGGCCGGGGAATGCTCTGAAAATTATCGGGTTGACAGCCAATTGATAGCCAAGCCTGAGCCTCAAGCCGCAGCTTCCGCCGCCGACACGGCAGCAGCAGCGAAACGCGATCTTGTGCGCGCGTACGAACGGCTTGCCGCGTGGTGTCGCGCCGAAGGTTACGCCGGATATGATCCCTTCGACGGTTTGAACAGCCGTCTGTTTCAGGTCGCTCCGCTGCTCGCACGCTCGCGCGCGGCGCGGCTCGCCTGGACACAACTCTTCAAACGCTCGCCCGTGAACCTGCGCCGCCTCGCGCGCGTGCCCGCCGGAAGAAACTCGAAGGGAGTAGCGCTCTTTGCTCTGGCGGCGCTCGCAGACTTTCGCAGGCTGCGAGCGCCGGAAGCGGAGGCTCCGGCGCGCTCTCTTATTGACGAGCTGCTTGCGGCGCGGCTAGACGGGTGGAGCGGCGCGGCCTGGGGATACAATTTCGACTGGCAGGGGCGCGCCTTCTTTGCGCCGCGCGGCACGCCGACGGTCGTTCCGACCGCATTCGCCGCCCGCGCCCTTCTGGAAGCGGCGCGCGCTTTCAATGACGATTCATACCTCGGCGCGGCGCGCTCGGCTTGCGACTTTATCCTGCGCGATCTGCATCTGACCTACGAGACGGACACAGAGGTTTGCTGGAGCTATTCGCCGCTCGACCGCACGCGCGTCTTCAATGCGAGCCTGCTTGCAGCCGAAACGCTCGCCACGGTGGGCCAACAGACGGGCGAGAGCGATCTGCTTCGGTGGGCCGTGCGCGGGGCGCGCTATGTGGTCAGACGCCAGCGCGCGGACGGCTCCTGGGCCTATGGCGCGGACGAATATCAATCCTGGGCCGACAACTTTCATACGGCCTTCGTGCTCACGAGCCTGTCGCGCATCATGGCGAGCGGCGGCGACCAGTGCCGCGACGAGTTTACTGAAGCCGTGCGGCGCGGCTACCGTTTCTGGCGCGATTCGTTCTTTCTTGCGACGGGCTGGCCGAAATACTACCATGACCGGCTTTACCCGGCGGACGCGCATTCGGCTGGCGCTGCGATAGTCGCCCTGACCGAATTGCACTGGCTGGACACGGAAGCGCTCGGGCTCGCGCGAAAGATTGCGCTCTGGGCGATAGCCAATCTACAGGATGCGCGCCGTGGCTATTTCTATTACCAGCGGCGACGCTTCCACACGGTACGCACGCCCTACATGCGATGGTCACAGGCATGGATGCTCTACGCGCTGGCGCGACTGCTGGAAGGCGAAAGGCAAAGTGAAAAAGGAGAAAGTGAAGATACAAGCCCTCTATAAAAAAATCCGGCTTCGGCCTTTCCCTTTGCCTTCTGATGAGAATCTGGATTGATCTGGCGAACTCGCCGCACGTACCCTTCTTCCGCGCGCTCATTCCGGAGTTTACGGAGCGCGGGCACGAGGTTGAGACGACGGCGCGCCACTTCGCGCAGACGGTCGAGCTGGCACGTCTGAGCGGTCTCTCGCCGGTCGTCCTGGGCGGTCACGGCGGCAGACGGCTCGCGGGCAAGGCGCGTAATCTGATCGGGCGCGCGGCTTCGCTCGCACGGTGGGCGCGCACGCGCTCTCTCGATCTGGCGGTCAGTCATAACTCTTACGCGCAGGTGGCGGCGGCAAGCGCCATCCGTCTCAGGAGCGTGACGCTGATGGATTACGAGCATCAGCCCGCGAACCATTTGGCCTTCAGGCTCGCGTCCCGCATCATCGTGCCGCGCGCCTTTCCTGAAGAGGCGCTGAGGCGCTACGGGGCGCGCGCCTCTAAGGTGAGGCGCTACGACGGCACGAAAGAGGATGTCTACCTGTCGGACTTCGAGCCCGATCCGCGCTTCGCGTCAAAGCTTGGCGAGCTTGGGGTCAGTCCCGGCGAGGTACTGGTCGTCGTCAGAGCGCCCGCGCGCGAGGCGCTCTATCACCGCTTCGAGAACGAGTTGTTTGAAGAGCTTCTGAATCGTCTCGGCGGGCGGGCGGGCGTCAAGGTCATCTTGCTGGCGCGCACCGAAGCGCAGCGCGCCCGTTACGCGGCGCGGGCCGGGGCGAACCTCGTCCTGCCGCGAGAGGTGCTCGACGGGGCGAATCTACTGGCCGCAGCCGATCTGGTCATCAGCGCCGGAGGCACTATGAATCGCGAGGCGGCGGCGCTCGGTGTGCCCGCCGCTACCATTTACGCGGGGCGCTGGGCGGCCATCGATGAAGAACTGGTGCGCGAAAAGAGACTTCGCCGTATAAGCACGCGCGCAGACCTGGACGCTTTGCCCATCCTGAAGAAGGGAAGCGCCGCGCCGCGTCGAGCGCACGGCGTGCGCGCCCGCGTGGCGCGATTAATTCTTGGTGAAGAGTAAATGGGTGACGGCAAATAATGCTAAGCTGTTTTCGCCCATAGCATATTTGCCATCCCCGAGCTGCGAGACCGAAGATGAGAGCCGAGCGTTTTAAAGAAAGGTTGAGCGAGGCGCGAGAGGTGCGCGTCCCTGCGCGAGCGCCTCGTTGGGCCGTCCCGCTGTTCAAGGCTTCGCTCGTCGTGGCGGACGCTGCGCTCACCCTACTCTCTTTCTTCGCGGCCTTTTACCTGCGCGAGGGTGGGCCAATCTTTCAGACGGCGGGCGGTGGTGGCGGTGGGCTCGCGTGGAGCGAGGGTTTTGCTCCCTACGGGGCGATACTGCTACTGGTGTTGCCGATTCGCCTGCTGACGCTTAGATACTACGATCTCTACCGTCTGCGCGGCGAGTTCTCTTTAGTCGAAGACGGCGTGCGTGTCTTCAAGGCGGTCGCCATCGGGTCGCTGCTCATCGTGGCGGCGGCCTTCCTTTATCGCGGCGTTTACGAGTATCGCGCCTTCTCGTACGCGCGCGCCGTCTTTATCATAGACTTTCTTCTGGCCCTCTTATCGCTGGGCCTCTTGCGCATCGTTGTTCGCAGCGCGCAAACCCTGGCGCGCCGCAAAGACATAAATCTGATTCCGACGCTGGTGGTTGGCCGTGGCCCGGAAGCCGCGCTCTGCATAAGAGAGATGCGCGAGCGCCCGGAGCTTGGCTATCGCGTCATCGGCGTGGTCGAGAACGGCGCGATTGACGCCGCCGTGCCTGCCTCGTTTGAAGGCGTGCCGGTCGTCAGCGATTTCCGAGCGTTGCCGGAAGCGATCCGCGAATCGGGCGCAAACGAGGTCATCATCACAGACCCGAATGTTCCGGGCGATGCGCTCTTCGATGTGATGATGCGATGCGGGCGTCGTCGCGGCGTAGAGTTCAGGATAGCGCCGAGCCTGTTCAACTGCCTGCCGCGAAAAACAGAGATCGACCAGATCGGCGCGCTGCCGATGATTACGCTGTTTCGCGAGCCGTTGTCGAGCGCCGCGCGCATCCTCAAACGCCTCTCCGACCTGCTGATCGCTTCGGCCACCCTGTCCGTACTCGCGCCGCTCTGGATAGTCATCGCCCTGCTCATCAAGCTGGATTCCAGGGGCCCCGTCTTCTACAAGCAGGAGCGCGTCGGGATGGACGGGCGCATCTTTCTCTTCTATAAATTTCGCTCGATGCGCGTCGATAGCGACGACACGCCGCATCGCGAGTACCAGCAGCGTTACATATCTGGAAGTCCCGAAGCCAACCTGGGCGATCAGGAGCAGCCCGTCTATAAGCTGGTGACGGACGCGCGCGTGACGCGTGTCGGAAGGGTATTGCGTCGCCTGAGCCTGGACGAGCTGCCGCAACTGCTGAACGTCCTGCGCGGAGATATGAGCATCGTCGGCCCCAGACCGCCCATCCCCTATGAGGTCGAAGCTTACGAGCTGTGGCATCGCAAACGGCTCGACATGAAGCCGGGGCTGACGGGCCTCTGGCAGGTCTCTGGCCGCAACCGCCTCTCCTTTGAAGAGATGGTGCGCCTCGATCTCTATTACATAGAGAACTGGTCGCTCCTGCTCGACCTCAAAATCATCCTGCGTACCCTTCCCGTCATGCTGCGCGGCGACGACGCCTACTAAGAAGGGATGAGGGCGGCAGAGCGCGATGAGGGATGAAAAGAACAGCACTGCGAAGAGCCGTAGACGCGAGGACATGGTAGATAGCGAAGTGTCAACGCGCCCGCCCGACCCGGCACCTTTCGGCCCGACACCTTCAGCGGCGCACGCTTCATCCCTCCGCCCTCATCCCTTCGCCCTTCGTTCCTCCATTCGTTCCTGGCTTGACCGTGCGGTTATCGTCTGTCTCTTTTTGTTGGCGGTCTGTGCGCCGCACTCGATTGCGGCGACGCAGGTCGCGTGGGCCAGCGGGATGCTCTTCTGGGTCGTGCGCCTGTTGATGCGTCCGCGCCCTCGCCTTCAACGAACGCCGCTCGATTATGCGCTGCTGGGGTTCTTTATCCTCACGGTGATCTCTTCGCTCGTGTCCTACGATCCCCTGATTTCCATAGGGAAACTGCGCGGCGCGAGCCTCTTTACCATTGTTTACCTGGTGGCTGAAAACGTCTCCTCGAAACGCGCGCTGCGTTATCTGACTTACGCCCTGATCGCATCGTGCATGATTAACGTCGTCTACGTGTTGGCGGAGCGCGCGGTCGGGCGCGGCGTCAAGGTCGCGGGCTTAACGCAAGCGGGCCCTCTTTACGCCGCCGGAGTCAGGGATGGTGACACGCTGCTCGAAGTCGATGGCCGCGCGCTCCACAATCCGGAAGAACTGCTCGCGGCGCTCTCGTCATCTTCGGACAGCGACGGAGCAGGCACAGGCAACGCTCCGCCGCCGCAGCCGCCCGCGCGGGTCAGGATTTATCGTTACGAATGGACGCCGACCTTCGAGGTCGCGCGCGGCCAGTTGCAGGCGGGTGCGACGACGCTCAAGCGGCTCGGCATTGAAGGCTGGTCGCGCGGGCGCGACTGGCGCGCGTCCGGCTTCTACGGCCACTACACTACATACGCGGAGGCGCTTCAATTGATAGCGTCGCTCGCGCTGGGGCTGCTGATCGCGCTGCGAAAGTGGAGGACGCGCGCGGCGGCGTTGCTGATACTGACGCTCTTTGGGCTCTGCCTCGCCCTGCTTTTAACCGTCACGCGCGCATCGTGGCTGGCGTTTCTACTCTCTTCGTCGTTGATCGTACTATTGGGCGCGAGCCGCCGGACGGCCCTGATCCTTGCCGCCTGCGCCGTGCCAGTCATCCTCGCCGGGCTCTTCGTCTTACAACAGAAGCGCAACGTCAGCTTCTTTGATTCGAGGGACGACTCCATCAACTGGCGCAAGACTGTTCAGCGCGAGGGTCTGCACCTGCTCGCGAGCAAGCCGCGACATCTACTCGTGGGCGTCGGCATGGACTCCATCAAACGATACTGGCGCGAGTGGGGACTCTTCGACAACGGGCGGATTCCGATGGGCCACATGCACTCCACGCCCTTGCAACTGGCGGTCGAGAGAGGCGTTCCTACGCTCGTCGCGTGGCTTATCCTCGTCGGCCTCTACGCGCGCATGCTATGGCGAGGCGTCGTGAGCAGCAGGGATACGGGCGGGTGGGTTGAGCGAGGCGTTATGCTCGGCGCGTTGGGCGGACTCGTCGGATTCTTAGCGAGCGGTTTGGTTCACTATAACTTCGGCGACTCCGAGGTGGCTATGATCTTCTACTTCATCATGGGCCTCAGCCTCGTCGTCGAAAGGCAGGCCCGGTCGCAAAGCGGCGCGACGGAAAGCGACGCATAAGCCCTGCGGTTTGAACTTAAGCACGGAGCTTACGCGACGGCCCTCTTCTCGTGCTGGAAGACACAGGCAATGGAGAGCGTTCGCGTGAGCTTTTTGTGAGAGCGGAGCAGGTTTCTCAAAACACAAAAAGGCGGGTGGAGCCCATCATCTCCACCCGCCCTTTTTATGGTGAGGTTCCCCCTCGGATAATTAGTCGCTCAGCAGGATTCCCTCGCTCAAGAGAATGCCTTCGCTCAGCAGGATGCCGTCGCCGACCAGGATTCCCTCACTCAGCAGGATACCTTCACTCAGGAGGATACCTTCACTCAGGAGGATTCCCTCGCTCAGCAGAATCCCTTCGCTCAGCAGGATTCCCTCGCTTAGAAGGATGCCTTCACTCAAGAGGATTCCCTCGCTCAAGAGAATGCCTTCGCTCAAGAGGATGCCTTCACTCAGTAGAATGCCTTCGCTCAAGAGGATACCGTCACCGACCAGGATACCTTCGCTCAGGAGGATTCCCTCGCTCAACAGGATTCCCTCACTCAGTAGAATCCCCTCGCTCAAGAGAATGCCTTCGCTCAAAAGGATGCCGTCGCCGACCAGTATGCCGTTGCTCAGTACCCATCCCTCGCTCAGTAGAATGCCTTCGCTCAGTAGAATGCCGTTGACGACGATGGGATGGTCGCCGAAGATCACGCCATCCGCGTAGATCACGTGAACGTTGGAGGCAACCGTTTCGCCGCCGATGGTCACATTGCCGAGCCCGCTCATCGTCATCTTACCGTTGAAGAGACGGTCGCCAGCGACCAGCTTATCGGCGTTCGGCACTATGGCCTGCGCCATCGCGGTCGCGCCAGCCGTGTTGACCTGCCCCGCGCCCTGCGTCACGACGCTCTGCGATTTGTTGCCGAACGTCATGCCGGGCAGCGATTCAGCCGTCCGCATGAGCGTCGCTTTGACGAGGTGCGGAGTCAGGGACTTGTTGGCCTGGAGCATCAGCGCCACCGTTCCCGAAACGACCGGGGCGGCGAACGACGTGCCGGAGTATTTGAAGTAAGCATTCGGCGTTCCCATGTCCGACACGGGCTGCTGCACGTTCTGCGGAAGCTTCGAGTTGAAGGTCGGGTTCGATTCCTGCGACATGGCTGCGATCATGCGTGCGCCGGGCGCGACGACATCGGGCTTGGAGAGATGATCGAACAGCGTCGGGCCTTTGGATGAATACTGGGCTACGAAATCGTCCGAACGCTTCACGGTCGAGCGATTGTCCGTGGCTCCGACCGTGATGACGTAAGGACTGTTGGCGGGGCTGCTGATTGATCCGTAGGCTATCTGATAGAGCGGCTTGCCCTGGTTGTCATAACCGATAACGCGGTCTGTGTGGCCGTAGTTTCCGGCGCTGGCGACGACGACCAGTCCCGCGCGCACTGCCTGCTCGACGGCTTTGCAAAGGGGGTCTGTTTCGTAAGACTCGCGGACGGGCGCGCCCATGCTCATGTTGATGATGCGAATCTGGTAGCGCGCGCTGTTGACGATGGCCCAGTTGATCGCGCTCAGCACGGTGCTCGTGCGCGCCGATCCGTTCTCGTCCAACACGCGAAGGTCAACGAGGCTCGCTTCCGGGGCGATGCCCGCGTAGTTGCCAGCGTAACCGCTCGATGCCGCGCCGTTGCCAGCCGCCACGCTCGCCACGCCCGTACCGTGACCGAAAGCGTCGCCGCTACGTGCGCTGCCGGTGAAATCAACCGCCGTGAGAATGCGCGACTTGCCGTTGCTGTTGAAGTCCGGGTGGCTCGAGCTGATGCCGCTGTCGAGCACGGCGATGGTAACGCCCTTGCCGGTCAACTTCGCTCCGCCCGTTGCGCCTGCCTGCGCCTGCGCCGCACCCGTCGTCTCGGCTGCGAAACTTCCCTGCGACTTCACAGCGCGGTCGGGCGAGATGTAATCGATATCAGAGCGTGCGGCGAGGCTCGAAAGAGCGCTGGCCGGAACGTCTGCGACCATCACATCGAGCGCCTCGTAGCCGTTGCGCTTTGAGCCACCGGCGTTCCTGAGCGCGCTCTCCTGAGCGGCTGACGGACGGCCCTTGGTTTGAATGATAACGCGCACGGAGCCGGTCGCATTGCCGGATTCGAGTTCGGGGGCCAGTTTTTTATGAGCTTGTCCCTGCGCCTTATTGCTTTCGTCCGTGTTTGAGGCGGCGAACGTCGTCAGCGGCGCGACCGAGATGAGCACCAGGCTGATTAGAATTAAGCAAGCTGTGATTCGGCGTAACATGATGGGGAATCCTTTCTTCATCTTCTCTGTGCCTCTCGATCAAAGCCGCACTTTTAATTGCGAGGGGAAAACCGGCACAGTGTCAAATTCTTTGTGATTTTAATTAGCAGATCGTCAACAGGGGTCGCAAAGGCGTGTGAGGCGCGCCGCACCGGCTCAAAGCTCAAGGCCGCTTTACCTTGAACCAGTGTTCCTGTCAACGATCCGCCCTCCCCCATTACAAGCCTCATGCCACGCCCACCAGACCCTCCACCCCATCCCCTAACACTTTTATTTACGGCAACTTACCACCAACCCACGCGCGCCCCACACAACTCCCCACACCACCACCCGAAATGAATACCAAGTATCCACTTCCAAAGCCTAAAACCCATCTTTGCGCTTTTTCCTCGGATATTCGACGATCTACCAAAGTGGTAACGAAGTATACAGTGGTAATAGAGTATACATACGTGAGGGCTTTGCCCCAAAAGTGCAAGACTTACACGACTTTTGGGGCAAACAGCGATTCTGCCTCAAAAGTCAGAGCGGAGGTGCAAGTAAATGACTAACACCTCTAGCTTCGCATTTCTGCATAAAAAATCGGTTTTGGAGGGTCGAAAGTTTGATAGGCTTTCGCCATGCGGAAACTGCTTAGAACATTCAAAGCGGTGCTCGCCTTCGTTTGGATGGGGTTTATTGAGGAGTTCAAGAGCGGCTGGGGGTACAAGCTTGTGAGTATCACCTCCGCTCTCTCTACCATTCTGACTTTTACCGGGTTGTTCTTTACCATTCGCCTTCCGCTTCCGGCTCTGTCATGGAAGATTTGGCTCGCTCTATTCGCAATAGCCTTTGCCTTTCTCCTGCTGACTGTTTTTGTGTCTATCTACCACTTCCACATAAAAACCGTTAAGGAACTGAAGGCTGCCCATAAATCTGAAAAAGAAGGACTAGAGACAGAACGCAGTAGCCTTGTAGCTCAATTAAATCAAGAAACCAATATCAAAGGTGAGATCAAATGCGTTCATACGGATTTCAATTACCATGTAGCAAAAGAGGATGAGCGTTCTGATTCTTTTGATTGTTACATTACACTCAATCTCATTATTTGGAATGAAGCTCAAAAAGGAACCAGCATCCGAGGGTTCGGATTGACGCTTATCTCAAGTGGACGCGAGTTTAAGGGAGAGCGCACTTCAGTAGAAGATCTATTAATAGAGCGCGAGGTGTTGACTCATACTGCTTGGGAGTCAGAAAGCGAAAAAGAGTGCATCAGATTAAAGGATTTGGGGAATGAAAACCATATCCCTCTAAGAGAGGGGCATAGAGAGGGCTGGCTGCGTTTTGTTATATTTAGATTACCCTTTTCTGAAATGACCAACTACAAGCTGATAAAAGGTGCTCAGATCGTCGTTACTGTATTTGATAAAAGCAACAAGACATACAAGATTGTGGCTTCATCTTTCGAGCCTTGTGGAACAATTCGCAGATACTCGGCGCTTGATGATTTAATATATTGATTCATTCCAGAATATCGGTTCAATTCCAAGTTCATACATAGATTGAATGACACAGCACAGATTATGAGCGAGGATTTTGCAGAGCACCTCATTGATCTGAGCGGTATGGGTCTTGCTTCGTAGCCTCTCGCCAAATTTACGCTTTATCATAGAGAACGTCGCTTCTACATTTGAACGCTTGTGATATTGCTGGGTGAAGTATTCCCGATTGTAAGAGTAGAAATGATACATGCGCTGCCATACTTGAGTCTGCCGCTTGTCCTTAGAGTTGGCAGTAGCGTTTGACTTGAAATCAATAAAAGGTTGCGCGCCCTTGATAAGCACAAGCTGCAAGTTCTTTGAGCCAGAGTAAGCTTTGTCGGCAGATACTTGATTCATCACGAAGTTACGCGATGTTTGATTGACCAGCGGAGCGAACTGCGGATAGTCGCCAGCATGCGCGTCAGTGATCTCAACGCTCGTCACGATGTTTGTTTTGACGCCACACATGAGATGGACTTTAAGCCAATCCTGTCTGTTCACTTCGTTCGGTTTCTTCTCTCCATACACAGTGCGAGTCCCGCCCCACTTAGCCTCTGACCATTTCTGATAGACGCCAGTGGAAAAGCCTGAGCTATCTACAGTGAAGTCAAACTCTACGGTTTTTAGCGGCAAACTGGACTCGACGATGAGTTGCTTGAGATAATCAGTTAAGTCTTTGCTTTCAAGGTAGCGAAAGATAGAGTTGTAGTGCGGCATCATCTGAAGATAACAACGCCTTTTAGCTTCCGTCAGGTCTGACATAAAGCGACGGCCTGATAGCATCGAATAGATTTTGAAACAGCAGGCGAAGATTCGATCAGCGATGGGCACGCGAGGTCGGCCCATGTGCTGAATAGGTTCTTCGATATTCTGGCAAAGTTCGTAAAGCAGTTCTTGGAACTTGGCTTTCTCGGTAGTCTGCGCGAGATTGTATTCATGCCATTCCTGTTTATACGTTGGCTTAGCTTTCTTTTCAGGAACGGGGATCTGCATACTGCTCTCTAGTTGCTGAGCGGCTTCGGCAGCATAGATGTGTTTGCACTTCAACCTATGAGATTCAAAGTCGAGGCATGTGCAGGTTTGCAGGAATAGATTGACTGTATATTTCCTGGAGCTAGTTTGAGAGGGAACGATCCAGACGTTTCCTTCACGATTGATCTCTTGAGATGTGGCTATCTCTAGCCCTCTGACCTGACGCGCTTCCATTGTGCACCCTTGCCTTCCTCCAGGCGATTGCTGCACAATAGAAGTTGATTCGGCCTCAGCGTGCGCAATCACGTTGGGTTGATCGGCCTCGCTGGTTGTGTCAGCAACTAGCGGGGCTTTTACCTTTACTTGTTGCACGCATTGTACACCTTTTCTCCTATAAACACTAGAAAATAAAGGTCTTGGCAAGGCATGAGGAAAGAGACAAAGTTGCTCTGGAAAGAGCTTGCTTTGCTTCTCTTTTTCAGTTGATCGTCTAATCTGGTCGTGATATAAAGACACGTAGAGCTTACCGTCAAGACGGTTGATATTGGAACTGGCGGCTTGGAAACCTAAGTTCCATCTAAACTAGTTCTAAAGGCTAGGTCTGGTAGAAGCAACTATCAGACCTATTCGTTTCTATAGCTATCCCTCCTGTCTCAATCTCTTTTCAGACACACCGATAGTTTTTGATTCTGCTGACCGCCTACCAGCGATCTGCAATTCAGTGTCTCTGCGTATAGCCAAGTCTAAACTTCTTTGTCGCTGTATCCTTGCTTCAATAGAATCACGGCGATCTGGAGCCTTCGATTTACCCTGTTTCTTATGTGCGCTAGCTGAGCCTGTGCCCATGTTCTGCTCCTCATCTTGTTTGGAAAAACAAAAAACTCGCCATGCAAAACCGACACGTCACCTGTGCTTGGGTTCTGCAAAGCGAGTTCTTAGTAACTTCGCGCGATCAGCAACGCATTATTACTTAAAGACTCTCATAAATTTTCAATGATTACTAACACTATGGACAGTAGTAGAGCTGATCCTCTGCCTCCTTAGATCTCACGTTAGCAACCAGCGCATCAAATAGCACATATGGTCTTTGGAATTCAAGCGATTCCAACAAGACGAACTTTACTAAATAGTATGTTTATTCGCGCATTAGCCTTCCGTGTTTCATAATCCATTTATTTCCGGGCTTCAACGGTAGATGATCCGGCAAGTCCTGCTCATCATCTACTAAAAATTCCATCGGAACACCCGCTACTCTTGCATACGCTAATAGCACCAAGAGAGGGGGCTCCCGCTTGTCCTTCTCGTACTCAGAAATAGACGCTGGATAAAGAGGCACTTTCTTACAGTTTAGACGTTCGATCATCTGCTCTTGAGTGAGTTTAAGACCTGTGCGGATAGCGTGAAGTTTGTCGGCGAGGCGTTCAGGCTTCTGGCGATTCGAGCGTCCCATCAGAGATTACCTCCTGATAGGACGCGTGGACTTGACTTTCCGGGTTTACTATATAGTAAAATCCGTCTGGAACAATTTGCATCTGCCAGGAATCCTCCCGAATTCCAGGCAGCCGTCATCACGGTTGCTGCGCGCCCCTGCTGCTCATTTGCTGCTACGATTATGCGCTCTGAAAGACAGAAACCTCAACGCAAGAAAACGATGCGGTTCTCACCAGCAATCTTAGTTCTTGGCTTTTTACTCTTCTACCTATCTTGCAGTAATACTAAGCAAAATAGCGTCAGCCATAATACAAACTCGCCGCCTAGCGCATCCACGCCTGCATCTCAGCCGACCCCAAACCAGTATGCGACGAGTGAAGCGACTTCGGCCAACTACTTATACCAAGCCAAAATCTATTTACAGGGTAAGCCTTCAGCCTATGACCTATCTGAAGCGAGAAAGCGATTAGAACTTATTCCTCAAACTGCGCCGGAGTATAAAGAGGCACAAAGCCTGCTTGCTCAAATCAAAGTCAGGGAGAATAGGACAACCTCAGAGGCCATACTGCATGTTGATTACGTTGACAAGATTCCAGTAGCCGTATCGCAAGATGCTTTCTACCAAATAGAAGATGCGATCAGTGGGAATGACGATGCTATGGCATTGATTATGATTCATAAAGGCAGAGTCATAATGATCGAGAATAACAGCCCCATTGTGGTTCTCGAACCGTTTGGATACCTCACAAAAATCAAGGTCAAAAAAAGCGGACGTAGCGGTTGGGTTAAAAGCTCTTGGATTCGGCAGGAGATGTGGTGATAATCAGCAAATATTTAATAGATGCTGGAATCATCTACGGCATCATCTATGTTTTGATTTGTTCCGCACAGGCGAAGCAATATAAAACTACGGCTGAAAAGGTTTCGCTCTGGGTATTTGCTCTTTTGATGTCGGTCGCAAGTTTTGCATTTTGGGCTCTAGTTTATAGCTTCCTTAGAGCATTATTTGAGCCATCTTTACCGCCATCAAACCAAGTTTTGCACACCTCATTATGAGATTATAACTTACTCTTACTTTCTATCATTCTTTGATCTCGGAACTGAATACCGATTTTGTCACAAATCTTTTGACGGAGTTGATAGCCCTCTTTATGAAGATGAAAATAGTCTCTCACTATGTGCCGTAAGATAGTCAATGCTAAGTTATTATTCTGAAGTTGAAGATCCAAATCTAAAACCTCTTTTTCAGGGAAAGGTCGAAAGTGTTCGAGTTTAATCATCAAATCGATCAATTTAGTAGAGTTCATCGGATTTTCATTTAGTACCTCTTGGTATGTTTCCTTCAAATGTTCAGAGCCGATGGCTTGAGCTGTCCGTCTCATAAATCCATAAGCTACCACTCCCATTAGTCCAAAAAATAAACGGTCAACCTTATGAGCCAAGTTTTCCTCTTTGATGGATTTGTCAATCTCTCTAAGGAACTCTCCAATATGGAGGCGTAAAAAATCAGTGTTTTCTTCTATGGCATCAAAAATGACCTTAATTGTGCGTAGGCCTAATTGATTGCACTCTGTAGCCAATTCTAATTTCTGTTCACGACGGAGAGCACCAGGGAAATTTCTCAGAATCTGTCCCATTATCTGTAGTGTCTTGGATGCTACATTGAGTCGAACTAAATCATTCATCTCACGCTCAAGTTGCAGATCATCATCTTCTTTAAGGTCTTCCGTCCTCTCCAGACTTCGTTCCACTTCGTCCATCTCTCTCAAGTAATTGTCACGATTTGCTTGTGTATCGCCATCTAAAAGTAGTGGACGTGGAGCTTCAAGTTGCAGCCTATTAGCAAAATCAACGTGACTGTCGAGATTAAAAGGGTCATACTCCGCATATAAGGTTTTAGCCTGTTCGAGAATTTGTATGATTGTCTTCTCATCTTTCGTCAGGTAGACAAGGAAGATTACAATATTGGCGTAATCTTCAACATAAAGGTTGCTAGCCATTCTGGTAATCCATTGACGAATGGCCTTCTGTTGTCCCTTTGTATTTAAATTAGTGGCGAGATATTTTGCTACGAAATAGTAATAAACATACTTATAATTGAAGCGGTACTCATTTCCCTTATGTAGTAGGATTTTCGAGTTTTCTAGAATCCTTAGCATCGTTTCTCGATTGAATCTGATGCCGTAATCGCTGAAGTACCTATTTGTCACTTCATCTAAATCCTCTTCATTCAGATAATGCTGTTTCGATTTAAATATTTCATAGGCGATTAAGGTAATGTAGGTAGTAAGCATATCCATAGGAATCGCTTGAGTTCTATGAATAGACAAAGATTGTATGATAATTACTTCATAAAAATAGCCATAAGCACCGGACGCCGTATTAAGATTAGCGTTAGCCTCTAATACCTGTAACATGCTTAAGACGAAGATTGGATACGAAGGAACCATTTTGCGTCCGAGCAGCGTTTTAACAATATTCGCCGTTTCCTTAATCCTTTGGGAGATATCTTCTTCGTCACCCGTGTACTCTTGGCCGAAACTAACCCACTTCGTTATCAGTTGGTAGCGCAAACGATGACCAAATTCGGATATCTCGGCATGAGTATAGGAAATCAGCGCGCTCTGCTCTTCGACTTGTTGGGTGATCTCTTCAAAAGGGAAAAGATCATTAGCAAGGATTATTATTCTTTCAAAGCTTTTACTCGCTGCCTCAAGCACACTGTTCTTTCCCTTACGATTGAGACGTTGAACTCGATGGAAATCATCTATTATTAGCGCTTTACGTTTACGTTCAAGTTGTTGATATCTAACAACGTCATCGGGGGAATACTGTTCAGCAAAATGCCTGTCTATAAGTTTATTGAAATCTTCAGCAGAAGGCGTTTTTATTTCACTGCCGTGAAGCATGATCGGGACTAAACGCTGTTTTTGTAAGTCCAAATAAAGTTTACGCGCTAAAGCGGTCTTACCAGCAACCTCTGGCGCAGTTATTACGAAGAGCGGATTGTCCAATACAAACTTAAAGACTTGTTCACTATCTATAATTGACAATACGGTCTTTTCATCAGGCTTATTCTCTAAAGGTAAGAGAGCAAGTTCAGGGTAGATAAAAATATCTTGTAATGTAAGTGATTTATTAGAGGGGTGCGTAAAATTAGCACCTGGATCTGACAAAATCTTATTGTAATGCTCATTATTTTGGAATTCCCTTACTGCTAGCCCTCTACTTCGCTCGAATGCGCTCCATTCGCCAGCTCTATTGGGCACATATATATCTTTGTGCCATGTGTACTCTGTAAGCCGTTTACGCTTTGTGCTTAGATCAAGCTCAAGAACATTAAATCCACTTTCACTCTTTGAGCCTTCCTGCAATACAGCACCTTCTACGTAGAGACTAATTTCACCTGAGAGTGGGTGGTGCTTAGTATATTGGTCGGCGATATGCTCATGACCTGTAAGAATTATGTCCGAAGCCGGTTCTACCTGCCCTCTAAATTTTCTAGCGTTGTTCGACTCAAGCCACTGCGTAGGATGATGAAAAGCGGCAACTACAACGTCGCACTTCGTTTCATCTGGGGTGATGATGCCTATCGGAAAGAATAGTTGCGACTGCTGCTCGTGTAGCTGCGACACCCAAGCTGTGTTGTAACAGTTAAATCTAAGACGGTACTCACCAATCTCAAATTCTCGCTTGTAGTGGATGCGATCATACCCAATTAGAGATGTAGTGGCATTATTGATAGTTAAGTGAGTGTTGTTGCTCTCTAAGTTAGCTAGAAAGTTGAAAAAATTGTCTTGCACCGCAACCAAAGCTTGCACAATTGAATCATCTTCAGGATTTAGTTGCTCAAGAATTTGCTCTCCACTTTTTAGCATAACAGCACGCAAAGCAGTATCTTTCTTGAAATCACAATCGTGATTTCCTGGAACAGCTATGAAGTTGAAGACCAGTGTGGGATTCTGGCTTAGTACTAATTCTTTTAGCTGCGCAAGAAACTGCTGAGCAATTTCATATTGAGTGGCTGTACCAGAGAATGCTATATCTCCTGTAATCACAATGAAACAAGCCGTAGCCGACGATAAAGTTGGCTGAACGGCATGGGCTATATCGGATGCTCTATCTACAACTAAATTTTTCCCATCAATAAAGTGAATATCACTAAGCTGGATTATGACAATATTCATCTTAAGAATCTCCTTAACAACTTCGCTTATAAAACTCTTACCTACCAAGAAACTTAAACAACTGTCAAACTCTCGGCTTCCAGAATGACTTTTTGTGCAAAGTCGAACTCCTTCCTTTTACGTCTGACCAGACTGCTGAAAAGCCTCAGCATGTTCTTTGAAAAGGTTTTCAACGCTAATAGATCTATTTGAGAGATACCGTCAGACATGCTGTAAGTATATCGGACTTTTGAGGCAGCGTATTAACTTTTGAGGCAAAACTGACTTTTGAGGCAAAGCCATACGTGAGGGCGTTGCACATAAAGTCGGGGATTTAGACGACTTTTTGTGACGAAGCAGAATTCTCACAAAAAGTCGGTTCTTCCCAGAAAGTCGGCTCGATGCCTAGTTCGTAAATGGAATGGATGACAACGCAAATATTATGAGCCAGAACTTTGAACAGGGCCTCGTTGATCTGCGCCCGCTCAGTCTTGCTCCTCAGTGAGCCGCCGAACTTGGCCTTTATCGTCGAAAAGGTAGATTCAACATTAGACCGCTTGTGATAGTGTTCCATGAAATGTTGATGGTTGTAAGCGTAGAAATGATACAGTCGCTTCCATATCTCACCGCTCCTCCTGTTGGTCGAGGTCGCGTTCGACCGGAACGCGATATAGGGTACGCCTCCCTTCTGTAATACGGCTTCCATATTCTTCTCGGCAGAGTAAGCTTTGTCGGCGCTGACCTCATCTATTAAGAAGTTTCGTGCGGTCTCTTCGACCAATGAGATGAATTCAGGACTATCGCCCGCGTTGCCGTTCGTCACGCGGACGCCAGTAATGATGTGTGTCCGAGTGCCACAGATGATATGAACTTTCAGCCATTTTTGTTTTTCAACTGGCTTGGGCCTCCCATATCTGTGCTTTACCCATTGGTCATACTGAGATGTAGAAAGGCCGGATGAATCTACAGCGAAGGTTGTCTCGACGCTCGCTAGAGGAAGGCTCGATATATTGATTAACTGCATTAGCGGCTGAGTGAGGGACTGCATCTCCATATAGCCGTAAATGGAATTGAAATGCGGAGCCTTCTCGATGTAACCATTCCTCTGGACTTCTTTGAGGTCGCACGTCAGTCGGCGCGTCGAGAAGCCCGTATAGGTCTTGAGCGTGGAAGAGAAGATGATGTCCTTAAGCGGGATGCGCGGCCTACCCATTGTCTGTTCAGGCTCTTCGATGGTCTGACAGAGTTCGTAGAGCAGCGCCAGAAAATGCGACTTCTCGCGCGTCTGGGCAAGATTGTATTCGCTCCATCTAGTGGGGCGTAATCGCTTGGGTTTCGGTTTTTCCGGCTCTACCGCCTCTTTCTCGTTAATGTATGCCATACCTTCCTCCGCTGGGTCGCGTTGACAATTTAGGTCAACACCATAGCTCTGGGGCGCGGCGGAAGCAACTACTATCTCCTGCGTTTCTGCGTATTTAGCAAGCATAGCTATGACGGCGAGAACACTGTTGATCCGCCGCTTTTCAGGGTCGTTTTCGGATTGAACTTGCTTGTCTTCAAACTGGATGGTAGGTTTACACACGTCGGGCCTCCCGCCAAAGGCGGTTCGATAATAGGGGAGCAGGTGGATTCGATTCCACGCTTAGCGGATGTCAAACCTAGCCAAGCGACCTACGTCCTGCCCCGTCTAAAAGGTGTAGCCCCCGGCTAGAATCGAACTAGCGGCCCTCCCATTCGACTGGGGCGCTCTTCCATCTGAGCTACGGGGGCACATCTTTGTTCACCTCCAGACACAAAAAAAGTGCGCAGCCTCTTCCAAAGTCTTATTACAGACTCCAAAGCGACTCCACACTTCACTTGCCTTATAGTGCGTTTTTGTTCGCTAAAATTTTTCCACTTCTACAACGAACATCGCACTATTAACTCTGCTGGTCGTGCAGAGTATAACGCGAACCATCAGGTGTGTCCATCCCCTTTGCGAGTCGCGCCCCGGCTCATCTATGTAGGTTATTATTTGGGTAAACCCAAAGAGCGCTTCACTGCATCATCCTCTGCACGACGCCTCTGTTCGGGCGTTTCATTGAGGTACGGAAGAAAAAGAAGGAACATTAATATAAGCAGAATTCCTATTACGATAAGACAGCCTCGGCGCTGCTTCTCACGCTCCTCCGGTGTGCGTAAATCGTCTGGCCGTATGATACGACCGCATCCGGGGCATGCCCTCGCAGCCATAGATACTTGATGCCCACAGTCGGGGCATGGCCGTGTTCCTGTCATCTTCGTTCTCCTATTGGGTTATAATCACGCTACAACTAATGCATAGCGTGCTCGCACATTACGGCTGACTATGCGCGTATGGGATTCACACAATTGTTGTGAGTTCCCGGCGCACCTGATCAAGTCCAACATGCTAGTCCCTGTTGTGACTAACCGCAAGTCACGACAGATAGCCCTACCCACTGGAGGTGATTCCAGTGGTTAAGAGGAAACGAGAGCGTCCTGAGCGGTTGGCCGAGAAGTTGTTACAGATTCGTAAGGCTTTAGGGCTATCTCAATCAGAGATGCTGCGGAGGATAGGGAAAGGAGAAAGCGGTCATCGCAATTTCATCAGCAACTATGAGAATGGCGTGCGCCTACCATCGTTATTGGAGTTGCTGGCTTACGCACGCGCGGCAGGGGTGAGCGTAGATGTTTTGATTGACGATTATCTGGACTTACCTAAACACCTACCCGCTAAAAGGAAAACGTAATTCTGAATGATGCTGAAAAGTCATCCCCCATGTTAATATCTTTTCTACACAACGGGTTAATGCCACTCACAGGCTAACTCAGATTCAATCTGTAGCCGTCCGATGAATGGCCTCTTGGATAATAGCCCAAAACTTTACTGAGGTGATTGATGCAAAGCATAAGGGTTCAGCCATTTTCTAGATTTGTGAACTGGTTCCAACTTCATGTCACAGATGATAAGGATAATTCCGACCTTGACGATACTTCAACTAAGTACATCTACAAGTTTTCGCTCACGGAACATATCACCGCCTCACCGGAAGAATATTTTATTAAACATGATGATGAGTTTTACTTCTTAGAGGAAAGACCTGATTGCAAGCCTATACCCCTCGAAGGGGAGTTGGGGCGGCGTGTTATTGAAAGAAGGTTCCGTCAGGAACTAAAAGAGCGAGGCTTCTCTTTTAAGGGACATCACGGTTATATAGCCTATTGGAATAGGACTCCTTATCCTGAAGTAAAAGACTATACTGATATTTTCAGTGCTTACACAGGATTCGAGTTTCGTATCATTGAAAATTGGAATGGAGAGAGCAATGAATATTATCTTGTCATCGATCCGCACGTTGTTTTCATTATGCAGGCCAGCATGGCCGATCTGCTGCAGCGCGGTAGCAATTTAACCAAGCTTGAGAATCTCTCAGTAAGGGTCACTGGTAGTGAGGATGACGAAAGACCTGAAGGGATAGATGGCTTTTTACTTGAGACAATAAAAGATGATAATGGTCAGTTAATCTGTCGAATTATCAATGCCAGAACAAACGAGGAGGAGACACCTACTGCCGACCGTGTTTATCTCGAAGCGCGGCCTGAAATTATTAAATTGGTTCTAAGTGATCTACAAATAAATTTTGATGTTATTGCACTAGGCCGCCAGAAATCCTTTTTAAATAGCTCATCCGCTGCTAAAGATAGGTTCAAAAAAACGCAAGATATCGTGCGGGATTTCTTAATTAAAGGCACAAAAACATTTCCATTCAGAGTAGGGAATTTCAAGGTCAGAATTGAGCCTGATCTTACGCCTATCGTGGGCTCTGCCTATCCCCTTGATAAACAGCTTCCTGAGCCATCCCTTCTCTTTGACAAGTCAGATAGCTCAGCCACTCATCTCCAGCCGTATTGGGGGCTGCGAACATTCGGGCCATTCACTAAAAACAAATCCGAGATCCGCTTGTCGCTTCTCGGTACTAAAACAGGAATTGGGCAACTAAGAAGGCTCGTCGAAACGATGAATCGCGGCACTTCGATTATGCCCAACGGCATGCGTCAGTTCTTCAACACAAAACTAGAAATAGTCGATGAAGTACAGCTCAACTCAGAATCAATTAGTGATTGTATTCAAGGTGCTAAGGCACTAGGTAGCAGGAACGAAAGGAGAGACAATGGTGCAGAAGTCGCTTTAGTTCATCTGATAGAGGAGACTCCCGATTTCGAACTAGATACACCCTATTTTAACGTGAAGCCTATTCTGCTTAATTACGGACTCGCTTCACAGGTAGTAACGCAACCTTCATTCAGAAATGAGAAATGGATTCATGCGGACTTGGCAAGTGCGATCTTTGCCAAAGCGCGAGGATATCCGTGGGTATTATCCGAAACCTTGACCGGCTTCAATATGATTATGGGAATTGGACTATCTCAAGCTATCTCTAAAACGAGAAGGGCTGGAGCGCGACCACGCTATCTTGGATACACTAACGTCTTTGATGAGCAAGGTCGGTGGATGTTTTTTGAGAGCACCCCGCAATTATACGATTCCGATAACCCGAAGGAACAATTAGCGAGTGTGGTCTCAAATGCGCTAGAGAGGTATAAGCAGGAACGAGGTTATTTCCCCCGATCCGTCTCAATACATTATTACCAAAGGTTTTCAGAGCAGAAGATTCAGGTCGTAAACGAAGTTCTTCAACAGAAGATTGGAGATGGCTATCGGGTGGCTTATGTCACTATTGATGAGAGCCACTCCACTAGACTCTATGACATACAGACGCCAGATGGCAGCTTCCCACGCGCTCACTACGCACAACTATCTGACACGGAGGTGCTACTTTCAACAACCGGATACACCGACTTGGCCAAGAAGCGGCTTGGAACGCCTCACATACTCAAGATCTCAGCCAAACAGTATCCAGAACCATTCGTCTCAATAGATGAGATAGCGAATCAGATACTTGCCTTAACAAGGCTTAACTACAAAACACTCACTCCGGTCGTCCGGGAACCCGTTACTCTGCTATTTTCTAACCTCGTCGCCAAGTTCATGGCTAACTTTTCTGAGACACAATGGAAGGGAGCGCAGACGGTTCCATCGAGCAAAATTAATACCGTCCCGTGGTTCCTTTAAGCAACAGTATTGACCATCTGGGTCAACAGAGGTATTTTGCCATTAAGCAACGTGTATTTTACGTGAAATCTCGTTTCGTGTATGATACAAACGAGAGGTAAGAGGTTATGCCGTATGCTGGCTTGCTCGACACACAAAACATAATAATTAATGCCATCCGTGATGATGTCGGTGCTGTGGCTCACGTTACGGTTGGGGATTGCACGCTCCCAATTGTGGATGAGCATGACCCGCTCGGACTAGCCTTCTATACTTATGCACTTCTAGAAACGGGTTATACCAATCAAGAATTAGCCTCTTTCATTGATTCACTACACTATTGGGTTGAAGAAAAACTATCCGAGGGTAGTATTTCTCCATATACAGATAGAGACTTAGGAGCTATTGGGCTAATTGTTTTTGCTCTCTGTAAGCATCGCAGTTGTCCTGATGTAAGCGGCAAATTCGCTCCTTTAGCAGAGAAATATTTTTCCGACTATCATGGTCTTTTCGATAACTTCCTTGCAACAGTTCTCGTTGCATTGGGATTGAACAAGCTTCCATCAGAAACTCAACTGTACCCTCACCTATATCAAAGATTTACTAAATACATTAACTCGCAACTTAGAGATAATAGTCACATCGTTCTAAACGACGCTAAGAATGCTGTTGTCGCATATATCTGGGCAGACGAGACTAATACGGCAGACTTATTGCGCATACTGCGGCAGGTATGTTTTAACCGGGCGTCTAGAGAGGATACGCATCCACGCGATCTAGTATATTTAACCTATGTTCTATTCGAAGAGATTGAGAATCTACCTCCTGATCAAAAGCTGAAGGTAAAGGAATGGGTGGAAGATAGCCTCCGTTTCATTCAAACCTATTCGCTCGAAGCAGGTTTTTCACGAGATATATTAGATGAGTTTAAGGAAGATGTGGCGTTAGCGCCTCTAGATGTAAGGCGGCATTATAATTATAGAGTAAGGCCGAGGTTATCCCGAATCCTTGTATCTATAGGGCATTTAATTGAGCAGCGATATACGTCGAAGCCACACTTGTTATTAACTGAGGAACAGGAGAAGAGACAGTGGCAGAGAGTAGTGGTTTACCCTACCTTTTTTATATTGTGTACAGGGCTTCTCCTATATGTAGGGGTACGGTTTGGTCTTCCACTTGATGCAAAGGGTGACATTGCAAGTAAGAGCGTTTTACCGATCATGGTAGCAATTATAAAAGTGCTTGTGAACGCAGCATGGTTTATAGCACTTAGTATAGGAGTAATATTAGCTGGTCGTATATTCCAGAGAATTATCACTGCAAAAGATTTAGATGATCGTGCGGCGTTAGAATATTCGTGGAGAAAAGTAAAGGACATTCTTTGGGGGGATATTATAGCTTCAACTCTTATATCTGTATTTATGTCGCTTCGTTAGCAATTATTTGAAGTCTCAACAGTAACCTACCCCTTAATTTTACCTCCCTATCCCACAGGACTTTTTGTGACACCTCGCCTGCTTCTTGGGAAATAAATACTTCTTGTGCAAGGCCATACGTGAGGGCGTTGCCTCAATTGTGCAAGAGTTACACGACATTTGAGGCAAGAGGCGATTCTGCCTCAAAAGTCAATGGAGGTGAGCGATGAAAAGCACCTCATTCGACATCAATGTTACGATGCTGCCCGAATATTGCGGATGGTGGTTCTATCCCATTGATAGAGGCAACATGAAGAGAGTTAATCTTTCTACCTTTTATAAGTTTAGCGCAGCGATGTACGAGATTGGGGTTCTTGAAGAGGGAGACAAAATCAACCATCCCGCCACGATACAGTTGGTAATTAAAACGAGGGTATGGTTGCTATTTTTTCTTGGTGAAACTGACGATATAACTTTCCCTCATTCACGTGAAATCGCCGAAAGCCTTCACGCATTACTAGGCGAAGTCATGGAAAAATTAAAAGGTGTGGGTGAATCGGATGCAAAAGACGACAGCGCGCAGCTTGACAAGATTTTCATAATGAGGCTCAAACAGACAATAGATGAATTTGAGAGGTTTTTTACGCGAGAGTCACGCCGGGTCAGTGTATTCGCCATAACGTCCAAAGGAATCTACGACACCGAGAAACTGATTGAATCAGCCGAAAAGAGATTCCCTAAAAACCTTCTCAAAGTGATGCCGGAAAAGACAATCAGTGATTTAAGAGAGTCCGGCAGATGCCTTGCTTTTGAGAATCCGACCGCTTGCGCTTTCCATGTTTGTAGGGCGACTGAGGCGTTAATGCTTGCCTACTACGAAGTTCTTGCGGGGCAAGCATGGCCTTTCAATAGGCGCGATTGGAATATGTATAACGAGCACCTTAAAAAGCACGGTGCGCCTCAAGCGATAACCAACAGGCTAGGCGAGATTAGAGAGGACAGAAACGCTTACGCGCATCCAGACATCACCGTGCCGCTAGACGAAGCGCTTTTGGTTTTTGAACTGTGCAATGGAGTGATTCACCTAATGGCGAAAGAAATAGAGAAGCTTGAAGCGGCTAAGACTGCCGCCTCAAGTTCGCCGCCTTCAACGCCCTGATCTATTCAGCCAAAAATGTCGGCTCAATGCCAAGTTCATAAATGGATTGAACGACACAGCAAAGGTTATGACAGAGAATCTTACAAAGCACTTCATTGACTTGCGCCGTGTGAGACTTGCTCCGCAGACGTTCGCCGAACTTGGCTTTAATCATGCTGAACGTAGTCTCCACGTTGCTGCGCTTATGGTAATGCCGCATGAACTCATCTTGATTGTACTGGTAAAGATGAAACATGCGTTTCCATACCGCGCTTTGCTGCTTACCCGTAGCATTAGCGTTGTTCCTGAAAGCGATAAAAGGTTGCGCGCCTTTCACTAGCACTAGAGATAAGTTCTTTGAAGATGAATAAGCCTTGTCGGCTGATACTTGATTCATCACAAAGTTACGTGATGTTTGCTCAACTAAGGGAGCGAACTGAGGGCTATCGCCAGCGTTGCGGCTAGTCACTTCTACACTGGTAACGATGTTTGTTTTGACTCCGCACATGAGATGCACCTTTAGCCAGTTTTCTTTATTGACGATCTTTGCAGCGCCGTACTTAGCAGTTAGCCATTGACCGTATTGGCCCGTACAGAAACCCGACGAGTCAACGGCGAAATCGAACTCCACGCACTTCAAGGGCAACGATGATTCGATGATGAGTTGCCGCAAGTATGCTGTCAGTTCTTCCGATTCGAGATAGCGGAAAATGGAGTTGTAATGCGGCATCATTGAAAGATACCCGCGCCGTGTCGCCTCTTGTAAGTCACTCATAAAGCGGCGGCATGAAACAGTCGAGTAAGTCTTAAAGACAGCCGCATAGATACGATCAGCAAGAGGCACACGCGGGCGGCCCATGTGCTGAATAGGTTCTACAAGGTTCTGACAGAGTTCGTAGAGAAGAGATTGAAACTGTGACTTCTCGTTTACTTGAGCCTGATTATATGCAGACCATTCCTGAGAATAAGTTGTTTGTCTCATCATGCACCTTGCCTTTGGTGCGTGACGGATACACAATAAGTTTGCGGTCACTCCGTGTACCAGCACGCCGTGATCGAAGAGGTCTAGCTGAGCGTTGACGCGCTTGGCTAGGCCCATTTTCTTGGTTTGAAGATGAAAAGAACTACGCTGTCTCATACGCATTGCACCCGCGATAAGTTGCAGAAAACTAAGCTAGTTAGCCCGTTTTCAGTGATTATTTTTAGGGTAAAAAGAGGTCTAAAAACTAGCGGGTGCTAGAGGCTTGAGAGGTGTACTTTTCGAGCAAGATGCACATGGCGAATCAGGTCAATAACGAATCTCTGTTTTGAAAGTTTCAAGTAATCGGACTTTTGAGGCAGCGTGTGAACTTTTGAGGCAAAACTGACTTATGAGGCAAAGCCCATACGTGAGGCTTTGCCCCTAAAGTCCATTCTGACCATAAAGTAGAGGGCTTGACTATAAAGTAGGCGGGGTTAAGCTTTTCGCTTCTTTCTCTCTTTGGCTATACGGCGGCGGGCTTCTCTCTCAGCTATAAGGTCTATGTTCTTGTGGTTCACCCACAACTCGACCTTACCATCTGGATATATTCTTGCGATAAAAGGGCGAGGCTCAGACATTAAGATATTGGCTATTCTCTTTAGAGCCTGAATAATAGCTTCTGCATCTTCCGGCCCTGTCCGTTGACCAGAAGTAAGGAAAAATGCCGCTACGCCGCCTTGAATTATCGCTTTACGTTCGAGCGGATTCCTTTTGACCTTCTTATCGTTTCCTAAGATAACCCAATTCTCTTGAGCACACTTGGCTATCCAGATGGGGTCTTGTGCGTCTTGTATAAAGTGATCTTGATGCACTTCGACGTGAAGACCTGCTTTACGTAAAGCAGTGGGAACTGTATCTCCGCCGAGAGTCCTGTCAGTGAAGAAAACAGTTGACTCAAGCCGCTTTTCTGGTGGGAGACTCGTACCAGACCGCTTCTTGGACTTGCTCTGGCGTGATCCCATAGTCTTTGGCTAAGTCCTCAACATACTCTCCGGCAAAGAATCTATCAGCTACAACGTCGGTGGGAATGCCTGTGCCCACTATCACAGGTCTGCCAAAGGAAATGAGTGGGTCAATCATTATCTTCTCAGGTTCTTCAATGTCTACATCTTTTGCTAGTGACTGCGGCTCTTGTCGTAAAAACGGAATTAGTCTAACGGCGTTCAAGTTCAAGTCTCTTTTAATTCGCCGTAGATAAGTAGAAACAACCTCTGCAATCACTACTTGTCCGTGCCCTGAAACCTTGATAAGACTCTCTAGCCGTCGCACAAACAAGTCTACACCATCTGTTTCAAAGTGGTGCTCTATTAAAGGATGCGGCGAAGGTATCTCCCTATCAAGATACTCAAGTGCGCTGCGTACTTTATAGAAGGGCACGCCTTCAATTCTACGCATACCACTAAGTACGTGTGCCTCCATTAAGTTTATAAAGGACAGCATTGGCAGATTAGGGTCGGGTGGTATAATAATAGGCTTGAAATCACGCATCTCCCTTTGCTGTCCAACGGGATACTTTCTACCCATCGTCCAAGAGTGGAGTGTTGCTGTAGGAATGCTAAGATAACGCGCCGCCTGTGAGATACCATATAGCGGTATCTCACGTGGGTCTGCGCCATAGAAGCTGATTATTTCCCGCCCATAGGCAGTATTCACTTCTTCCAAGTTGTTATTTTCCGGGGACGGCATACCTGTAGAAATATGTTGACAATCCTATAGGAGAACAGCCGAGTATAGACTAACTGAACACCTAAAAACCGTTCATCTTGACCGAAAACGGAGGTATGAAACACCTTTGCTGAACAACTTAAATTCTTCAAAAATCCACGCAAGACTAAGAAAATAAAGAACTTTCCACCCGCTTTCACGTATAATACATTGTATCATCCGTGCAGTAAAAAAGCACGGATAAAAAAACGGGCCTTGCTGAGTGCGACTAACACTCAGCAAGACCTCTTCTCCAACAGCGTGAGCGAACACACTGTAGAAGCAAGCCCATTGTGTACCCGCCACGCACCGAAAGCAAGGTGCGTAATGAAACAGACTTATAGCCAAGAATGGACAGCTTATAACCAAGCCCAAACGAACGAAAAGAGCCAGTTCCTATCCCTTCTCTTTGAACTCTGCCGCAACATCGTAGAACCCCCTCAGACAATGGGCCGCCCGCGTGCGCTCATCTCTGACATCATCTTTGCAGCCTGTCTCAAGATGTATAGCGGTCTATCAGGACGGCGCAATCAAAGCGACTTGCGCGAAGCCTTGCAGCGCGGCTATCTATCGAAGCCTCTGCATTACAATACGCTTTCAAAGTATCTTGAGCGTGATGATCTGACCGCATATCTAAAAGAGTTGATAGTTGAATCATCATTGCCTCTAAAGACGGTAGAGTTCGACTTTGCTGTTGATTCGTCGGGCTTCTCTACTGGTCAATATAGCCAGTGGCTACATGCCAAGTATGGCGCTGCAAAAGTCATCAATAAAGAAGATTGGCTCAAAGTACATCTCATGTGCGGCGTAAGAACCAACATCGTCACAAGTGTAGAAGTCACTGGCGCTCATGCTGGCGACTCTCCACAGTTCGCACCTTTGGTAGAACAGACATCACGTAACTTTGTGATGAATCAAGTTTCAGCCGACAAGGCTTATTCATCTTCAAAGAACCTATCTCTAGTGTTAGTAAAAGGCGGTCAGCCCTTTATAGCTTTCAGGAACAACGCTAACGCCACTGGTAAACAACAGAGCGCAGTATGGAAACGCATGTTTCATCTTTACCAGTACAATCAAGATGAGTTCATGCGGCATTACCATAAGCGCAGTAATGTAGAGACAACTTTCTCTATGATTAAATCGAAGTTTGGCGAACGTCTGAAAAGCAAGACTATTACCGCTCAAACCAACGAACTGCTTTGTAAAGTATTGGCCCATAATCTTTGTTGTATAATTCAGTCTATCTACGAGCTTGGAATAGAGCCTACTTTCTGGACTGAGTAACCTCATGGCGAATCAAACAGGGCGACAAAAACGCCGAGCGGCCAGAGCAAAACGAAAACACAAACGCCCGGAAAATAAGTCCGAGCCGATAGCTTCACCTCCCCCGACTCCGACGGTGAATCCAGACGCGGAAAATAAAGAGAACCCCAACGCAAAAGCCAAGAATAAAACCCAAGCCAAGCGGCAGAAGCATGTCGGAAGGAAAATGCCAATGGAACTTATCATCGCTGGTGCTGTCACCATCTCTGTTGTCTTTTGGATTCTCTCTGGGGTTGCCGCCTATAAGCACCATGAGACTAGCCTGATCTGGACTATTTATCTGGCTATCATCTTCACCATCCTTGTATTCTTTCTGATTTGGCAAAAGAGGGTTTGGGATAGACCAAAAATAGGTCAGACCTCTACGGAAAGACCAGAGGTATCGTTGGAGGATACTCGGATTTTCTTGCAGCCCGGCAAACGCGTTGAAGTTCGAGTGCTTTTCAAGAATCGTAGAAAGGCTGCTGCTCGTAACGTCCGGTTTGGGGGTGTTGATGTTATCGTCCCAACCCCCTTCACAGGCCCGTTGCATCCGGGTGAACTCCCCCCGGTTGATATGTTCCCCAGCTTGGCCGTCAACGCTATGATGGTCGCACGCACGTGGATGGGGGGGCACGTCATTAGTGCTAAGGATATTGCTGACCTCAACGAAGGGAAGTGTTTGTTCTTCCACTACAGCAAGGGACAATACGAAGATGATACGGGGAATGTCTATCCGATTGATTTCTGTTTGATGTACTTGCCTGAACACGGAAACCTTATGCTCGCCCCTATGGAATACTGGCCTAAGAGCAAGGATAGCGAACAAGCTAGTTAAGAGAATACAAAGCACACCCCCCACAAGCGCATAGAGACTTATCGGGCAGACTCCATACATTTCGGGCAAACCCGACTTTTCGGGCAAGGCTCATACGTGAGGCGTTGCACAAGAAGTCGGGTATTTAGACGACTTTTTGTGACGAAGCCGTATTCTCACAAAAAGTAGGTTCTTCCCAAAAAGTCGGCTCGATGCCTAATTCGTAAATAGCATGAATGACAACGCAGATGTTGTGGCAAAGCACCTTGCATAACGCCTCATTGATCTGCGCGACTTTCGTTCTACTCCGCAAACCATCTCCGAACTTGCTCTTTATCATGTGGAACGTTGTCTCTACGTTGCTGCGCTTGTGATAGTGACGCATGAAGTTGGCCTGATTGTGGCTATGGAGATGAAACATGCGTTTCCAAAGAGACGGGCTTTTCTCTGTCGGGGCCGGATTTTAGGGGAAGGCTCAAAAGTACGGCCGTTGGGGCTGCTGTGCGGGCCCGGGGATTTATTTTGTGTGTAATTAATTTTACATGATTTATAATGGGGGGCAGAATTTGACGGATACGTGGGATCACCTGTGTAGCTCTGTAGTTCGACATATTCTGATTGGAGGCCATGCTCCCTCATGCAAACCTCAAGGCGGCGAGTCCTCTGCGCCGAGCCCCATGCCGATACCTGTTCTCTGCTTAATCATCTGCTTGAGCAGTCCAATTACGAAGTTCTATCCGCGAAAAATGTCGCCGACGCTTTAACTCTGGCGCGCGGACAGCCTTTCGATCTATACCTTCTCAGCGACAGGTATGATGACGGCACTGCTCTCGATCTGTGCAGACAACTCCGCCAATTCGACTCACACACGCCGATACTCTTTTACTCGACCTACGCCCGCGAATCTGATAGACGAAGCGGTGTGGACGCGGGCGCGCAGGGCTACCTGGTCAAGCCCGGCGACGTTTTCGAGCTGGCCGATACTGTCAGCCGTCTGATCCAGCAAACCGAGCATGCCAGGGCAGAAAATTCCGACCTTCCAGACAATGCTGCACCGGGCGGGGCGGATCGGAAGCTTGAAACTGATTCGGAACGCCGTGGCAGCCAGCGCGTTCGTCACTCCCTGCCGCTGGTCGTATATGGCGTCGATGCGGTCGGCGAGGAGTTCGAGAGCGAAACTGTGCTCGGCGATCTAAGCTCGGGCGGATTCTACCTGCAACTCCCGCGTCACGTTGAGCGGGGCGCGAAGCTGAGCCTCGTAGTCCGTTTGTCGACCACCGAGCCGAGCAATGCGCCCGCCCGTCGCGTGGCCGTCAACGGCAGAGTCGCGCGCACGGAGCCGCGGTCTGACGGTGTCTGGGGATTGGGCATCGAGCTTCACAATGTTGATTTTCTGGACGCCTGGGCCTGGGCTCTGCGATGATTCGGCCACTGGTCGGGACGGCCGAAGCCGCCGGTCTGCTCTACGTGCCGTTGTAATTCCAGGCCGCGCCGGAAAAGATTCAATCTCGCTTTAAATCAAGCCTTTCCGGAATATCTCTTTGCATGGGCCCGCGTTCTGGCCCTATACTGTAACAGTAGTCCCCCTGAAGCCCCTTTTGCCAGAACTATCTCCTCAAAAAACCCTGCCGGGGCAGGCCGAGGTTCTGCCATTTATCAGCGCTTGCGACGAAGAGAACTAAATGTCTGAAGAACTTCTAGAGAATGAGCAGCCGTCTGTCGTAGAGACAAAGGCGGACGGCCAGCAACCGGCGGAATCATCGCGCGTAAGCGGAGAGCTCTCCAGCCTGATGGTCGAGAGCGTGACGGACTACGCCATCTTCGCCATAGACACCCGCGGCCGAGTTTTGAGCTGGAACACAGGCGCTCAAAACATCTTCGGCTACCGGGAAGCGGAGATCGTGGGGCGCGACGCCTCCATCGTCTTCACGCCTGAAGACATAGAAAGCGGCGCACCCGTGCTCGAATTGCGGACGGCTGAAAGCGAAGGCCGGGCTGAGGACGAGCGCTGGCACGTGCGTCAAGACGGCTCGCGGTTCTGGGCCAGTGGAATAGTGACGCCCCTGCGGGACGAAGCGGGGAGCTTGCGCGGCTTCGTCAAAGTGGCCCGCGATAATACTGAAGGGAGGCAGGCCGAGGAGACGCTGCGGCAGAGAGAGGAAGAACTCACGGACTTCTTCGAGAACGCGGCGGTCGGCTTGCACTGGGTCGGCCCCGACGGAACTATTCTGTGGGTAAATCAGGCCGAGCTGGATTTGCTCGGCTACACGCGCGAGGAGTACCTGGGGCACAACATCGCGGAATTTCATGCTGACCGTGATGTTATAGATGACATTCTACGCAGATTGACGAACAACGAGACGCTCAATAGTTGCGAGGCTCGACTGCGCTGCAAAGACGGCTCGCTCCGCCACGTATTGATAAGCTCTAACGTGCGACGCCGGGACGGCAAGTTTATACACACGCGCTGCTTCACGCGCGACATCAGCGAGCGCAAGAGGATCGAAGAGGACTTGCGCGAACAGAGGGAAACGCTCGAAACCGTGAATCGTGTCGGACAACTGCTCACGGCCGAGCTGGATCAGCAGAGGCTCGTGCAGGCCGTGACGGACGCCGCCACCCAAATCACGGGCGCGCATTTCGGCTCCTTCTTCTATAACCTGATCGACGAGCGCGGGGAATCCTACATGCTCTACACGCTCTCGGGCGTGCCGCGCGAGGCGTTCGCACATTTTCCGATGCCGCGCAACACAGACATCTTCAACCCGACCTTCAAGGGCGAGGGCACTCTGCTCCTCGCAGATGTCAAAAAAGACCCGCGCTACGGCAAAAACTCGCCTTATTACGGGATGCCTGAGGGCCACCTGCCGGTGACCAGCTACCTGGCCGTGCCCGTCATCTCGCGCTCGGGCGAAGTGATCGGCGGTCTGTTCTTCGGCCACCCGGAGCCGGG
>DASZEN010000012.1:0-48557 GCA_035940775.1 Pyrinomonadaceae bacterium
CGTCGGGCTCAGGCTTCCCGACGCGCCGCTTCGAGACCCAGGGGGGTTTACTGGTTGTTTGAGGAAGCGGAGCGCGTCCCCTGGTTGCTGGCAGGCTCAGTCGCGGGAGCAGGCGTTGCAGCGGTCGCTCCCCTGACCGAGGTCATGGAGTCCGTCACGACGTTGGGCTGCCGTAGCGGTTTGATCTCAACAAGCATCTCGCGCCGCCCGTCGCTCCAGCGCGCTTCGCGACGAAACACCAGACGGTCTTCTTCGATGGCGACCAGTTGGCCGTCGAAGAATGTCTCGCCCGGATAGATGACGTAGGAGAGCTTGATCGGGGTGGCTTCGACCATCGCCGCGTAGCCTCTTGGCGTCCGAAAGATTCCGGTGATCTGCACCTCGCTCAGAAGCAGCGCGGTCGTCGGCTTCGGCGCAGGCAGTTGCGCATTCATCGCCGCAAGCTTTTGCGCCCTGTAGCGCTCGATGCGATCCTTTATGGACGGCGCGGGGAGCTGCGTGGCGATGGGCTTAACCCTCTTGACGGGCGGCCTGTACTTCTCGAACGGATCGCGCTCGCCCGTTCTCGGTTTGGCCGTCGCGCGGCTTTTCTCCTGGGCCAGCGTGCGCTCTTGCGCGCCGAAAGCCAGGAGCGTTAGCCCGAGCGCGAGGCCCGTGATGATTTGTTGGACGGTTCTTCTGAAGTGCTTCATTTGCTCTCTCTCCGTAATCCCGAGGGAAGGGCAGCCTTTTTTGAGTGTATCCCTTTACTGTTGATTGGCGGCGGGCGCTGGCGCGGCCGGTTTGGGAGCGGCGGGCGGCGCAGGTTTTTCAGCCGCCACGTAATAGGCGGCCATCATAAATTGCGCGTCGAGGGTGCGTCCCGGCTGCTGCTGATCTTTATCGTCAAGCTGTTTGAGCTTGAAGTCTGTGATCGAAACGATGCGCTGGTACTTCGCCATCTGGTCAAAGAACTCGCGCAGGTTGGCGAAGCTGCTAGTCACTTCGACCTCGATCGGCTTGCCGCTATAGAAGTCCTGCTGGAAATCTTCCTTCGGCGTAAAGCGGCGCAGGGTCAGGCGGCTCAGGCGCGCGCGATCCTGTACGCTTTGCAGCACGCTGGTCAATTCACGCTGTTCCGGCAGAAGAGCACGCAGGTCGTCAAACTCCGCCTGGCGGCTATTGAACGCGGCGCGAAATTCGTTGAGACGCTGCGAGGCGATGCGCGCCTGCTCGTTTTTGGGAAGCAGCGCCGCGATCTGGTCATTCAGCTCTTTGGTCTCGGCGCGCGTGCCGCTGGTGACGAAGTACCAGAAGCCGCCGTAGATGACGAGCGCAACGGCACCGAAGATGACCATCCGTAAATACCAGGGCAGTGATAGCAAGTTGTCCAGTCTCATAACGAATCAATTCCCTTCGCGTTCGGCAAACAAAATGTTTACGCTTTCTGCTCTCCTAAAGGGGGTTTTAGAGGCCGGGGCGGCCTCTCGCGGGCGGCCAGACTATTTCTGCGCGATCTGATTGGCGGGCGCAGCCGGGCCTCCGGCTGCTGCTGGCGGCTGGGGTTTCGCCGCGCCTGTTCCGGTCGGCGTGTACTTGCACTTGATCGTGAAGTTCACGATTTCCGGCTTGGGCTCGCTCGGATCGTCGGAAACGACCGCCTTCTCCAGAACCTTGCGCTCGGTCTCGATGCTCAGGTTGGAGAAGAGGCCGGAGGAGAACTCAAGACTCTGGCCAAACCGCGTCACGGAAACCTCATTGGGCGAGCCGCCTTTGATTACCAGTTCGCCGTTTTTGTTCTCGACGCTCTCAAGGTAGAGACCGGGGACGCTGTCTATGCGCTCCTTGAGCGATTTGAGCACGGAGCCGGGGCCCTGCTGAGAGGCGCGCAGTTTCTGAATGGCGTCGATCCTGATCTGTATATCCTTGGTCTTCTTTTCGATCTCGGCCTGCTCTTTGTTGATCGCGTCCATCTGGCTGGCGATCTGCTGCTGACGCTCCAGCTCTTTCTGGGCGGCGGCGTGCTCGGCATTGGTGCTGACGTAATCGTAGCCCATCGCGAGCGCAAGCATGAGAGCGGCCACCAGCGCGAGCACCATTGTCTGGGTGCGCGGGTTGGCGACCTTCTCTTCGACTATGGCAACGCCGCTGGATCTGTCCGTGACGGACTCTAAAAGATTTATTTTAATCATCCCGCGTCCACTCCTCTCAAAGCGAGCCCGACGGCGACGGCCATTTCCGGTACGACCTCGCGCATGTAGTCTGGATCGAACCGCTTTGCATCGACCTTGATGCGGCGGAACGGATCAAAGACCTCCACGGGCATCTCAAAGCGCCTGGCCAGATATTCGATGAAACCCGGAAGCTTCGATCCGCCTCCTGAAATTAGAATCTTCTGTACGGCGGCTTCCCCGTCCTCGGCCGTCGCGCGGTAGAAATCCATGGTCTTCTGAACTTCCATGGCGAGAATATCTGAGACGGTTTCCAGTATCGGCTCGATGGCGTGCGTCTCTGCGCCCTCGGGCGGCGGCATTCCGCGCTTGACCGCTTCGGCCTGCTCGAACGTGAGCGCCAGCTCTTTCTGCAACAGCCCCGTATACTGATTGCCTCCAACCGATACGTCGCGCGTAAACACAGATCGCGTTCCGTTCAGGATGTTGATGTTCATGGTCGAAGCGCCTATGTTGAGGAGCGCGATGACCTGTCCGGCTTCGGGCTGGTAGTTTACTTCGTAGCAGTTCTGCAAAGCGAACGCATCGACATCGATGACGGCCGGTTGCTTGCCCGCGAGCTGTATGGCCTGTTTGACGTTGGCGATCTTGTCGCGCTTGCAGGCCGCCAGCAGCACGTGAAGCGCATCCTCGGCGGAGCCCGTCACCTGATAGTCCAGGCTCACATCGGCGATCTCAAACGGGATGTGCTCCTCGGCATGCCACTCTATGGATTCGAGCAGCTCGTCCTCGGTCATCTGCGGGACGACGATGTTTTTGACGATCACGGAATGGCCGCTCACCCCGGCGACGACCCGCTCGCACTTGATCTGCTGGTCGCGAAAAATATTCGAGATGACGGCAGAGACGTTGTTGAGTTCCATGATCTGGCCGTCAACGACCGAATCGGCCTGCAAGTTCTCGTAACCGAGGCTGATGAGCTGTAGGCTATCACGCTTGCCCTGTAGCTCGACCGCCTTGACGGAGCTTGAGCCGATGTCCAGACCGACCAGATTCTTTTTGCCGAGTCCACGTTTCAACATGACTTGCTCTTTTCCTCGCGATCCTCAGAGAGACCGCTTGCGATTGCGCTGTCGAAGCCTTTGGCGGGCCTTGCGTGCCCTCGAAGGCTTGACGCGCGCGGGTTTGATCGAAGATGTGGTGCTAGTAGGGTTCAACTCAGTGATCGAGCGGCGCACCGGGGTATACGGAGTCAGCTCGGGTGGAGCGTCCTGCTTGGGATGGGAGTGACCGTGATTAAACACGAGTGTGGAAGTAAAGTGCCGTGCCGGATGGAATGCCAGGGGGAAATGCGGGATGCTGACGAACGCGGCTCTATAAAAGTATGGAGCGACGTTTGGAGCGTCTCACTTCGGCAACCCGGCCAGCTCAAACGCCTTATGTCGTTTGACCCCCGTTAGCTTTGCGACCCCCGCTCGCGCGGAGTGTGCCCTTATCGGCGGACTGTCAAAGAAGACGACACAGGTGAAAATGCTCCGCATGCGCGCGCGCTGTCCCGGGAATCGTGTCGTGCTTTCAAAAGGAGGTTAAAGGCCACCGCCTCTATAAGTATGGCGGACGCGCGGGCATCCACCCTCAAAAGCGAGAGTACAATAGGGGGGCCAACCTTGTCAATTGTTATTTTTCAGTGTTTAATTCGTTGTATATGAAAGATTAAATGGCTGATTGCGGGCGTCTCCGTCAAGTTCGAGGCCCGATTTCTGGAAAAGTAACGGGGCGCTTCCAGAATCTTATTCCGAGAAAACCTCGTAAATTTCCAGGGTCGGCCGTGCCTCGGCCAGGCCCGGAGTCTGTTTGCGATGAGCTGAGATGAAGGCTTGCGACTCAGTCCAATCCTTGAAGGCTTCGCGCGATTTCCAGCGCGTGAGGACGACGTAAGTATTGCCTTCGCACGGGCGCAGAACCTGCATATCTATGAAGCCGGGCATCCGATCAACGGCCCTGTCGCGCTCCGTAAAGGTCTTCTCGAAATCCTGCTCGCGGCCACTGGCGACCGGGATGCGATTCATAACGATTACCATTGGATGACCTCGCCGCGTTCGCTGGAATTTGCTCAGCCTGTCAAGCAATGTAAGATAGAGATGCGAGCAGCAAAAGTATCACAGTCACACTGGCGCAGCAATGTACGTACGGCAACGGCACTTCGCTCAAACTATCGCCGACATTCATTTGACGGCGAGCCGACGGAGCGCGCAATCCCTCTGGCGAGGAGCGCGCGTCGAATGAAGGTCGTTCGCAGATCGCTACTTCTGTTGGGAGGGCTGGTGCTGCTCGCGTTCGGGTGGCTCTGGTGGAACCGCTTCCAGAAGGCGGATATGGCAGGCTACGTTCCTGCCGATACGCTCGTCTATCTTGAGGCCAACAGTCTGCCAGACATTACGACCGCACTGACTTCGACGGATGCATGGAAGGCCCTGGCCGCGCCTGCCGGAATCAGGCCCGGTTTGGGCGAGCTGCCCTGGTGGAGCCGTCTCGCGTTGTGGACGGGGGTTGGGCCGGGCGAGGCCGTGATATTTTCGCGCGCGCAGGTGGCCGTCGCCGTCATGGGGTTCGACTCGGCGGACGCGGGCGATACCCTGAAGCTGAAACCGCTCTATGCGGTGGTCGTCGAGACTCACACGAGTCAGGGACGGACGCGCGAGTTTGTCTTGAAGCGGATCGGCGATTTCGCGCGGCGTGCGTATGGCGAGCCGCGCATGGAGCGTAGGCAGGAGGATGAAACGGAGTTTATCACCTGGAGTTCGACGACCGGGGAGCGGCGTATCATCGCGGCGGTCGTGGAGAGCGTCGCCGTCCTCGGCAATGACGAAGCGGCTGTACGCGCATGTCTCGCCGTCAGGCGGGGCGAGCGTCAAAACCTTGCCGGGGATGCACAGCTCGAAGTAATGCGCGAGCGCGTGGCGGGTCATGGGGCGCTCGCCTTCGGCTTTGTCTCGGCGACGGGTTCTGCGCGGCTCCTGGAGGTCGCGGCGAAATTTTATGCCGGACAGATTTCAGAAGACACGCGCGTCCAAAGCGCGCTGGCGGTGTTATTGCCGCAACTGGTAAACAAAATCCCCGGCAGCGCCGGATGGAGTGCTCGTATGACGGGCGGCATCATAGAGGATCGCTATCATCTCTCTTTACGAAACGGCGTGGCGACAAGGTTACGCGATCAACTGGCATTGCCCGACCGGATGACGCTGGAAGCGGCCAGCTTCCTGCCCGCCGACACCTATTCCATGACGCGCTACGAAGCCAGGGAGCCAGAAGCGGCGTGGCGTGGCATGAGAGGCGCAATCGCCTCGCAGCTTGATACGGCGAGCGCTTTCGTCGTGACGCAGGTTTTCAATTCCATGCTCAAGCCTTATGGCATTGAAGAGCCGGAGATTTTCCTGCGGGCGGTCGGCCCGGAACTGGTCACGGCGCGTCTCGACGATACGGGCGCAAGCACTGTGTTGGTGGTAGAAGTCCGTGATGAAAAGGCTCTGCGAGAGATGGTCGCGAGGCGTCTCGGCACGGGGTCTCGAACCGAGCGCGTGGGCGATGCGTTGATGATGGTCTCCGCCGACGAGGAGCGCGGCGCGGCCAGCTTCGTCGCCGGGCGGCTTATCATGGGCGCGGCGGCGAACGTGCGCCGCTGTCTCGAAGCTCGAAACGGCAACCATACGCTGGATGGGCCCGTAGCCTTCAAGGAAGCGGCCCGGCTCGCGGTCATGAACAGTCCGGCCAGTGCCCTGACCTACACGGACGAAAAAACCCCTGCGCTCTCCTTTATCAAGACCATCGCCAGCCAGCGCGGGGCGAGCGCGCAACCCTTCAAGGAGGCGGAGTTCGAGCGCTCGCTCGGTCAAATCCCTTACGCCGTCAGCGCCACCAGACTGGTTGAAGGAGGCTTTGAGAAGACGACGCGCTCCTCGTTCGGACAGTTCGGCGCGCTCGTCGCGCAGTTCGCTCCAGAGACGCAGCCTGGGCCAACGCCCTGAAGTAATTCCAGAACGAGAGCACGAGCCGCGACGCTCGCCTATCTTACGCCGCTCGGGCGGGGTTTGCGTCAGGCTCTAGTTTTCCAGCGTCGGATAGTCGAAGGTATGGCCCGCGAGCACCGAGCGCATATTGACCTGGTTGAATAAAGTCTCCAGGTATGCGCCGAAGCGGTGTAGAACAGGGGTGAGTTCGATTGCGCCCCGCGCCGCCGAAACCTCTTCGATGAAACGCTCGCACGCTTCCCAATCTTTGTACATCAGGTAACGCATGCTCCCGTTGCGGAATGCGCCGAGTCTGGCGACAAGTTGTGAGACGGGATGCTGGTCGCGCTCGCGCTCGGCGCGCTGCACCAGTTGGAGCAGCAGCCAGAGGTCGCGGCGCAGCGACATGGATTGTTCCAGCTTGGTCTGGAAGGTATCGAAGAGTCGAGCGCCATCGAGCGCGGGATCGAAAAGCTGCGCGAGCCCCGTGGTCGACTGTTGAAAACAGTTGTTGAGAAGACCGTGCGCTGTCTCTATTCTGGCAAAGATCGCAGGGGCCTGCCGCAAGGCCGTCAGTCCCACCAGCTCTTGCGAATAAACCCTGCGCAACTCCATCACCATGGCGTAGTTTGTGACATCCAGCTCGTCCAGGACGGCCTGATCCAACCCCTCCGCGCGCGCCAGACAGGCTTCGATAAACTGCATTAGCCAGCGCGTGCCCTCATAAACGAGAGCGAAAATTGGCAGCGTCTGCTTGAGCGGCTGATCCCGTTTGAGCAGGCTTTCGATAAACTCCAGTCGTCTGAGCAGCCGCGCCAGCTCCGTGAATATTATGAGCAGGTCGGGGCCGAACGATTCGGGCACGCCCGCGCTCCGCGTCAGAGCCACCAACGAGTCCTGCAAATTCGCGGTCGAGTAATGATGCTCGGTTCGCATCACGGCCTTTGCCGCTTCCAGATGCTCCAACTGGCGCGTCAAAGTCTTGCCCAGGCTGGCCCACGCATGCAGATTCACAGCCCCGTTCTCAAGCAGCGAATCGCAGGCCGCGAGCGTATCCTTGAGCGCTTCGCCCAGCTTCATGTATGAACGGTCTGAGGCGTCGGCCAGCGCTTCCGAATGGAAAGTTTCCGGCGACGGGAGGGCGGGAGCAATCGCAGCAGCAGCCCCTTCAACGTCGAACAGCGCGTCCTCCTGCGTACCGCACAGGCTCAACAGGCTGTAGGACAACTGAGTACTACGCAATAACACCCTGCGCACGATACGAGTTTCGCTGGCCCAATCGCGGGACAGGACTTCAACCTGATCGGTGTTGGCCGTCGGGTGATTCTGCACCTGAAAGAAACTTCCGAGCGCGCGAAGCCACAGGCCCAACTCATGCGCTGGCCCGTCGTTACGGAAGTTGTCCCGCGCTTCCCGGGCTGTCTTGAACGCTGAAGGCTTTGCCTGTTCCATCCCTTTTCCAGTCACGCTCGTCTTCTAATGTTCGGGGACATGCAAACGTATCGTCGGTTCGCACAACCTCCCATTTGATTGTAAGCGTTAAGTCGCTCCTCTTGCAAAAAATTCCTGTACAATCATAACTGCGCGAGCGAACTTTACGTTACACGACTCTGGCCCTATGATTTTCGCCTGACCTGACATGCCGCCTGAACTGCTGATCGCGACACGCAATCCCGGTAAAGTGAGAGAGCTTGAATCGCTGCTCGGGCCGCTGCCTCTAAGGCTTCGGAGCCTGGCCGAGTTTCCGTCTACTCGGGAGGTCGAAGAAACGGGCTCGACCTTTGAGGAAAATGCCGCGATCAAGGCGCAAGCCTATGCGGCCCAAACCGCGTGCTGGACGCTCGCGGACGATTCCGGCCTGGAAGTAGAGGCTCTGGGCGGCGCGCCCGGTGTACTTTCCGCCCGCTACGGAGGGGCGGGCGCGACCGACGCCGAACGCGTAGAACTTCTGCTCAACGCTCTCGCACGCACTCGTGACACAAAAAGGCGCGCTCGCTTCGTCTGCGTCGTTGCGATTGCCGACGACACGGCAAAGCTCCGCGTTCTCTACACAGGAACCTGCGAAGGCCATATCAGTCATGCGCCGCGCGGTGACGGCGGCTTCGGCTACGATCCGGTCTTCGTGCCCGACGGCTATGAAGAGAGCTTCGGCGAGTTGCCCTTCGAGATCAAACAGAGTATCAGCCATCGCGCACGCGCGCTGAAGGCCGCGCAAGCCTACTTGCTCGATCATTTCGGAGCGCAGGCCTGACCCTAAACGAATTCGACCGCTGGAATTGCCCGCGCTCGGAACAGTTCCGCTTTCATCAACGCTGAACGTGATTAGCCGTCACGGCCGGTTAGCCTGATATTCTCCGCTGAGCTATAATTTAAAGCATGGAAAGGTCGGTCATCGAGCCGCTGGTCGAGCAGGGTCTCGGTCTGAGACCGATGGCTAAACTGCTCGGCACATCACCGACGAATATTCGCTACTGGGTACGCAAGCACGGGCTGGTTCTCAAGCAGAAGCCATTCGGCCCGGACTACGTACATTCCCGAGCCCCTTATAAATGCGGGCAGTGTGGGGAGACGGACGCGAAGAAGTTTTACGGGAGAAAGCGGACTGTCTGTGGGCCTTGTCATAATAATTATACTTTGCAAGCAGGCCAGAATAAGCGCCTGCGTGCCATCGAACATAGAGGCGGGCGGTGTCAGGCTTGCGGCTTCGATAAGTATCCTTGCTCGCTCGATTTTCATCACAGGAATCCTTCGGTTAAGAGCCCAAGGTATAGCTCTATGAGAGGCTGGTCGTGGGAGCGTATACTGATTGAATTAGAGAAGTGTATACTTCTGTGCAAGAATTGCCATGCAGCCGTGCATGCGGGACTCTTACAAATTGATAAGTTAAATAGCGGGGCGTAGCTCAGCCTGGTGGAGCGCTCGGTTTGGGACCGAGAGGTCGGAGGTTCAAATCCTCTCGCCCCGATTCATAAGTAATGAAGGCCGCTGTTGCAGTGGCCTTCATTACTTTTTCGCTCAATATGAGAGAAGCAATACGAGTTTCGCTTTGGAAGCGCTCCGCCATCAACTTCCGGATTTGGAGTGTGTCTATATTGTTCTTCTTTCGATTGAAGACCGGGCGAGATGAATTCTAGTACGAGAGAGCTTATCATAGTGCTGGCGTTGATGGCGGTGATCCTGGTTTTCGCGGTCGCTGCGGTCGCCATTTTCATACGGCAATGGCGCAGGGAACAGAAATAAAGCCGCTGGTGTATAATCAAACGACACGGGAAGGCCAGTGGCCCGGTTGGCATTTGAGCATCTCTTTTCGCTTGCCTTCAATGTCATTCAGCTTTATGAAATTACCCTCCGCAAGCGGCAACGCTTTCAGCACAGCTTTACCATTTCTCTTAGCCTGCCTGGTTTTTTCGCTCTCGTCCGTAACCATCAGGGCCGCCGAGCTTATGCTCGCGCGCGACGGCCAACCGGCGGCTGCTATCGTAACTTCGCCCGCGCCCGCCGCGCATGAGAAGGTGGCCGCCGCCGAGCTTCAAAAGTATCTGCGTAAGATTTCCGGCGCGACGCTGCCGATCTTGAAGGCGCTTCCGGGCGACGGTCAGGCGACCGTACGGATAGGGGTTTACGGCGCGGCCCCTGTCTCCGAGTGGCGGGGCGAGCGTCCTCCGGCCGATGGATACGCGATCCGGACAGAGGGCAATTCCCTTTGGATAGTGGGGGGCGACGCGCGCGGTGCGCTCTACGGCGTCTACGATTTTCTTGAAAGTCTGGGAGTGCGATGGTTCATGCCCGGCGATATGGGCGAGGACGTGATTGAACGAGCCACCATTTCAGTAGGTCATTTGGAAAAACGCGGCGCGCCGTCCTTTGATGCCGTCTCCGGTCTGATCTGGGCGGGCGGGCCGGGCGCTTACGAGTGGGAGCGGCGCGTGCGAGCCTCTGTGGGCCCACCCGGCGCCTTCTTCGGCCACAACTGGGCCAACATCATCCCTCCGACGCCTGCGAACAAGGCGGCACACCCGGAATGGTTCGCCCTGCACGACGGCAAGCGGATCGACCAACTGTGCTCGACCGATCCGGACGTAATACGCATCACGGTTGAAAAGGCGCGCGAGTTCTTTGACAAGAATCCGGATGCGCTGACCTTCTCGATCAGCCCGAACGACGGCGAAGAGTTTTGCGAATGTGATCGCTGTCGCGCCCTGGATAGACACTACGGGGTGACGGACGGCACGCTGACGGATCGCTTCGTGCACTATGCCAATCAGGTGCTCGCCGAATTGGCCAAAACACATCCGACAAAACAGGTCGGCGTCCTGGCTTACGTCCAGCACACGCGCCCGCCCGTTTCCGCTCGCCCACATCCCAACTTTGCGACGATCATCTGCCATACCCCCTGGGAGTTTTGCCACGTTCACTCGCTGGACGACCCGGCTTGTGCGCTGAACCGTCGTTTCATGGAATACGTCGAGGGATGGGCCAAGGTCTGCCGCCATGTCGGCGTCTATGATTACTACGGCCATTTTCACGCCTTCACGCCCTGGCCCATCATCCACGATATACGGCGCGACATCCCTCTGCTGCAACGAATCGGCGTCGAGCGATTCATGAGCGAGACGCAACAACACTGGGCCAATCAGGGGTTAAACTTCTACGTGGCGGCGAAACTGCTCTGGAATCCGAAGCAGGACGTGGACGCCCTGCTGGCTGAATATTACGACCGCTTTTACGGTAAAGCTGCCGCGCCGATGCGCCTCTACTGGGGGCGTTGGGAGCGCGCGATGATCGCGACCGCAAAGAATGGCGACGGGGGCTACAAGTGGTTCGAGATGTTCACGCCCGAGCTGATCGGCGAATGCAATCGCTATCTGGCGGAAGCCGAGCGGCTCGCGGCAACAGACCGAGAGGTGGTTGGGCGTCGCGTGGCCTTCGCCCGGCGGGGCTTTCTCTTCACAGAGGCGTGGACTAACATGCGTTATTACGGCGAGCGTCGTGACTACGAAAGGGCCGTTGCGGCTGGCGAAGAAGCGCTCAGGCGTATAGACGAGACGGCGAAATCAGAGCCGCAAGCCTTCTTCACATGGCTCGCCAGATCGCAGACGGAGAAGCTGATCGAACCGTACCGTCAGGCCCTCGTCGGGCGCGCCGCTACGGAAAGCAAAACGAAGCCTTGACCATCCGGCCCTATCGTAAAGCGCCCCAAAAGCTCTTCGCCCGTGGCCGGAGGTTTATGAGGAGACTGGCATGGCTCAACTTGCTGGTTGCGATCTGTGCGACACTCGGCGCCGCGCAGCAAGCCAGTGTGCCCGCCGGAGAGGCTTTCAAACAGGATGTTCCGAGCGCCGCGCGCGGCACGTTCGATAGGGCGACGGCGATGTCCAGGGCGGGCAAGGGAGCATTGGCCCAGGCGCTTCTCGAAGAAGCGCTCAGGATATACCCGGACTTTTTTGACGCTCACATGGCGCTCGGCAATGAGCTGTTCAAGGCGGGCAGGCTGGCGGACGCCATGTCGGAGTTCGAGAAAGCGCGACGCATCAATCCTAAGGACGATCAAGTCTATCTCTCCGTCGGGCTGGTGCTGATGCAGCAGAAGAGATACGACGTGGCGGCCTCGGTCTTCGCGGATGCTTCCGTGCTCAATCCTGACGAGCCCCTGCATAGGCTCATGCGCGGTGTCGCGCTCATACGACAGGCTTCCGCCACAGCGCAGTCCGGCTCAAAGAACATGGTCGCCGAGCGTGACGCGCTCTACAGGAAGGCCGAGGTGGCGCTGGCGCAAGCCTTCGAGTTGAGCGGGCGTAAACTGCCGGAGGTCTATCTCTACAGGGCCCTGATCTACGAACAGAGGGGCGAGCGCGGGCGTGCCGCTGACGAGCTTGAACTCTACTTGCAGGCTGATTCGGGCGCAGGGAATGCTGATGCTATTCGTGAATCGATCAGAAAACTACGCGACACGGGCGCGAGCGTCGGCGCATCTTCGTCGCCCCGGTAGAGCCTGGCCCCCGGCTGTTCGCCGCACGGGTGTCCGGTAACGACTGCGTGCGGATACAAGCTGCCGCCGCTGGCGCTATGAGGTATCGGACGCGCGGCCCGGTTTTACATAACGACTCGCTGAAGCTCTCTTGAAAGAAGATTACCGATGACGAATGTTCGGAAACTCGCACGATTAATCTCACCGCGCTGGCGCGAGCCTTCGACCTGCGAGGCGTGCGGCAACGCATTCACATGCGGGGCAACGCTGACGGGCTGCTGGTGTACCGAGGTGAAGCTCAGCGAGCAATTGCGCGCACAACTCCGCGAGCGTTATCAATACTGCCTCTGCCGCTCCTGCCTGGAGAGATTCGCCGAGGCTGATCAAAGAGATGCTGGCAACGACGACGAGGCTCTTCGCGTGAGCTGAGCCCCGCACAGGGCGTGCCGCCGTCGCATTTTTATTGACTCGCCGCGCGATTTATCATAAGAAGACATCTGTTTTAATTATTTCCCCCGAGGTCTTGTTCCCCCATGAAAAAGATTATGGTAGTTGACGACGCCGAGATATGGAGACGGCTTTCCTTCAACCTGCTTTCGGAGGCGGGCTTCAGGGTCGTCGAGGCCGATTCGGGCGAAAGCGCCATCGAGTTGGCGCGTTCCTCATCGCCGCTCGACCTGGTGGTGATGGATTTCGGGATGCCGAGACTCAACGGCATAGATACGGCCAGGCACCTGCGGGCCATCTCCGGATACGAATCGATCCCGATCATCCTCCTCACGGGCGAGAAGTTTCCGGGTGATTGCGAGCATCCGCCCGCGCCTTTCGTCGATGGTTACGTAGATAAGAAACACGTCAGCCGTCAACTGGTGGACTGCGTAAAGCTGCATTTAGACGCAGCGCGCAGCCATGCATAACCTTAAGTGTCGCGAATGATTCTGAGCGCCAGAGCGGTCAACATGCTCGCGACGGCTCTCGGCGGCGGCCGGGACGAAAGATAAATTTTCATAAAAAACGGCCAAAATACGCGATTTCTTGCAGACTTTGAGCCCTCGTGTGTGATATATGTTGAGGCATAGCTTTTCCACATTGCTCGATTCATTGGAGGTCAGGACACCACGCTATGGCAACTGCGGCATCAGGCAAGAAACGCATGACCCAATCCGAAGTCATCAATCATTTCGCCGAGAAATTCGGCTTGAAACGCGCACAGGCGAAAGAGTTTTTCGATGAGCTAGCCAACCTCGCGAGCACAGAAGTCACCTCGAACGGCGAGTTTGTGCTGCCCGGTTTTGGAAAGCTCGTCCGTTCCGAGCGAAAGGCGCGCGAGGGCCGCAACCCGGCCACCGGCGAGACCATTCAGATTCCGGCCAAAACTACGCTTAAGTTTCGCGTCGGCAAAGGGATGAAAGATACGGTCTTACCGAAAAAGAAGTAGTTCGTTTTACACATCGCACGCTTTATATACCGAAAGCGCCGTCTACGTACCCGCTTGCAGAAAGCATGGCCGGGTCGGCAGGCGGCGCTCTCATTTTTTGTTCCGGCTGCGCGCAAGCCGCTCCGGCGGCCAAGTCGTGGCCAAGTGTAAATGCTTGATAGCTATATCGATACACTGATAAGCGCATTTTCCATGGCGGGCCGATTCGGCCTCTTTTCCAGGTGGCCCGGAGGTAGAGTTTCCCGCCCGCGCCTAAGCCCTATCAGGGGTTGAAAATTTTTCTGGCATTTTCCATAAACTTCCTCTACAATCTCCTGTTTTGGCAGAGACACTGCAACGCATACTATAAGTGGGAAGTGAGCTGTAAGTGTGCCTTTCGGCACAAAATCTGTCGGGAAATGCAACAATTTTGCATCCCAATCCGTAACAGGGGCATCTAAAATGCTCAGTCTTATATACGGGTTTGGAAGTTCTGCTGAGGCAATAAAAAATCGTGCCCGCGGGCACTTGAAGGAGCTAGAAAAAGTGACTTTTGACAGGCATCTGCCGCTGGAAGAGCGGCTACAGAGAATTGACCATATCCAGGCGCGCCGTTACTCGAAGCTGGGCGGGACGGCCCTGACCATCGCGACCGAGGGGATCATGCGTCACTTGAGGGCATGTGATCGAATGGATGTCAATCCGGATACTTCTGCCGTACGTGAGATCATAGACGACGCGTTGAATGGCCGCCGCGTTTTCGCTGAAACCAGCGACGACCGCCGCGCCGCCTAGAAGACTTCGGTTTTAAGCACTGAAATAGAGGCCGTCATCCCTTTGGATGGCGGTCTCTTTCCATGCAAAAATTCGGTTTTACATTTGAAGCGGCGGACATAACCCTCAGAGCGCGGTGGGACGCAAACCTCCGCCGGACAGCACACTCCTTAGCGACCTCGCCCAGTGATCTGGTAATGCATGAGCGCCAGCAAGCTCAGGGCGTCCGTGATTTCGCCCGCGAGCGCCATTTCCAGCGCTTCGCTGAAGTTGACGCGCCGCACGTTTAGCTGTTCGGTTCCCTCCGGATGGCACTCGCCCTGCGTCAGGCCGGTGGCCAGAAACCATACCGCAAGCTCATCTGAAACCGAGTTTGAGAGATGCGCTCGGCCCATCAGTTCCCATGATGCTGCGCGCAGTCCCGTCTCCTCCTCCAACTCACGCCGGGCGGCGAGAAGTATATCTTCCCCCTCGGGGCATCCGCCCTCCGGAATCTCCCAGGAATACCTGTCGAGCACATAGCGATACTGCCCGACCAGATAGATTGAATCATCCTCGACGGGAAGAACCCCGACGGCTATGTTCTTATAATGAACGACCCCGTAGATACCGCTCTCGCCGTCCGGGCGCGTGACCTCGTCTTCGCGCACACCGATCCAATTATTATCATAGACCTCGCGCGTCGAAATTGTCCGCCACGGATTCTTCGTTTCATCAAACATGATTTTCCTATGGTCAATAGAATGGCTTTTAGACGGCCCTTCAAAGCGGCCCTTCTGTCCCGAATGCGGTTAAGAGCCGCTTCCCTGGCCCTGAATGGCGGCGCTCGTCGCGCTCGTCTCCACTTCCTGCTGCGGCGCTGACCCCTGCTGCTCCGCTAGCGATGATAGGGGCAGGAGGGTTGACGGCCGCGGGTTTTCAGCGTGTCTAAAGACATCTATGAGGGCGAGTGTGATGGCGAGGACGACCGGGCCGAGGACGATGCCCAGTACGCCGAAGACCTTCAACCCGCCGAGGACAGAGAAAAAGATGAACAACTCGTGCAGCTTGGTTCGTTCGCCGACCAGCTTCGGGCGCAGGAAATTATCTATTGTCCCGATCACGAGCGTACCCCACGCGACGAGTATGAGCGCCTTGCCCCAGTGGCCCGTCACGGCCAGATAAATGGCCGCCGGAACCCATACGAAGAAGGCTCCCGCCATCGGAATCATGGAGAGAAAAGTCATAATCACAGCCCAGACGATGGCCGAAGGCAGGCCGAGCATCCAGAAGGCCAGGCCACCGAGCGCTCCCTGTATCATGGCGATAACCAGCACGCCATAGAGGCTTGCGCTGATGACATCGCTAGTGCGCGCAAAGATCGCCTCGCTCTGCGCGCGTTCGAGGGGCAGCATCTCGGGCAGGGCGCGCACGATACGGTCGCCGTCGCGGAACAGGTAATACATCGTGAAGATCACGAAAAAGATTTGCACAACGACGCCGACCAGACCGCCGACGAAGCCGAGCGTGCTTCCGGCGATTGTCCCGCTCAGGCCCTTCAAACGATCCAGCAGGAACTGTTGCGAATATAACTGTTCTATATTGACGTACTGGCCGAGCCACCCAGTCAGGCGTCCCAACACGGGCGAATTGGGGTCGAGCAGCGTGGCGACGCTCGCTTGCAGGTTCTGCAGGACTCCGGCCATCTGATTGATGACGGCGAAGGTTATGAGCGTCAGAGGCAGCAGGATGACGACGATGACGAAGAGGCTCGAAAGCAGGGCGCTGGTCGCGGGCCGACCCGTGCGCGCGACCAGACGACGGTGCACCGGATAGAAAAAGACGACCAGCACGGCGGCCCACGCCAGCACGTTCACAAAAGGCTGAAGCATCAGCCAGCACAGATAGAGCGCGACGGCAGTAGCAACGAACAACGCCAGCAATCGCGCTTGAATTTTTCTCTCTTTCATCCTCGAACCCCTTGAGGCGGCAACTTTAACATACCGGCAGGGTTTTTGAGGATTTCTTGGTGCATCCGCCGCGTAGCGCTCTCAATTGTCTCATGGTTGACGGTGAAGGCGGGGCGCATGGTAACATCAAACGGCCTTCAAACAATACGCTCCCGTAGCTCAGTGGATAGAGCATCTGCCTTCTAAGCAGAGGGTCGCACGTTCGAGTCGTGCCGGGGGCATTACTTTTATTGACTTTGCTGCTATCTCCTCAGTTCCACTACGACAGTAGAGGGCCGCTTCCTTACAATCACTCCGATGTCCGCAGCCGACGTTGATTCGCGCTATACCGAACCTCAGCCAAATCCACTATCAGCCACGCCAGACCTGCACTGGCTTGGGCGCTTAGCTGAATACCATCAAGCTCTTTTCTTAAAACTAACTACCATGCCCATGGCTAAAGGTGGTATGCGCCCGACCCTGTGAAAGCTGTTCTCATATAATCCCACCTCTTCAAATAATCGAACGAGTTTTGGTCGCGTCCAGAATTTAATATGCCCGCCCTCCCAGAGTGGATCGTGGTGCGCCTCCCACTTGTTAAAGATTGAAAGAGCCAGATTCTTTATATACCCATGATAAGGTGTGCTGATTATCGCGATTCCCTGCGGCTTCAGGAGATCTGCAATCGTCCTGGCGTATCTTCCAGGGTAGAAAAGATGCTCGACCACTTCAAGGCTTATCAACACATCAAAACTTCCATAAATAGAAAGATCGTCATAAGCAGAGCCGACGGCAAACCTACAATCTGAAAAGCTCTCTGTCGCTATTCTGATACCGTCAACAGACGGGTCGATGGCGGTGACTTCATAGCCCAGCGTGGCTATCTCATGCGCGATTGTTCCATTACCGCATCCCAGATCGAAAACTCGGGCGGGTGGAGGAGCAGAGCGAAGTAGCCTTCGCACCACCGGCAAAAGATATGCGTTCGTATGCGCTGGCGTGTTCGACGTGTAGGTGAGTTGTCCCATATCCGGTGGAGCCATGCGCGCATTATATCAGAGAGGTTTAGTTCTCAAACTTATTCGGTAATTGACCATGCGAGGCTAAGGCACCGCGTTGTACGCTCGACTGAACAGCCTCAAAGTCAGGCTTAACATTCAATTATTTATTATGCTATAAGGGCTCAAATGAGCACTCTCGCTAATAGAGCCAAAGACGTTTTTTTCCTCACAACCCGCGTTAGTAATTGGCGCGAAGTTCTAAGGTCAAAAGGTAAGAATGAATATGCCACCTGGAGACTTCGCAACGGCTCATCCTTCCGAGCCCTGTCCGGCACGGGAGACATACTCGCCGCCAGGGATTCAGTTTTAAGAAACGTCTATCCATTGAAAAGGACGTACGGTTTAGTAGTAGACATTGGGGCGCAGATCGGTACGTTCGTCGCGCGCGTCTCCCCGCTGGCTGAAAGAGTAGTAGCCTTCGAGCCCGTCTCTCGAAACTTCAATCTATTAAGAGAGTATTGCCAAACAGCAAAGAACAACGTAGAGATACATCGACTTGCTGTTACAGGAGACGGTAGAGATATCACGATTAATCTGTTTGAGAACACGTCGGGACATTCAATTTATCCATCCCAGCCGATTCTGGGACAAGAGGCTGTGCCCTCAATAGCAAGCAATGAGTTGTTAAAATTCTTAGGTGCTGAGTCTATAGACCTGCTTAAAATGGACTGCGAGGGCGCTGAATTTGAAATCATGGAGCGTGGGGCCGACCTTTTTCGCGCGACGAACGAAGTCATGCTTGAGGTGCACGAGGTCGGTGGATATAAGCTGGAAGACGCTGAAAGGCTTCTTATCTCAGCAGGCTTTCGTATAACTGTAACCGACCGGGTACTAAAGCACGGGACATGCGTTTATCATGGAGTCAGGCTTTAGATAAACTGAGCGTAACCACTTGAGGCCGACATAGAATTTCCACTCAGCGCAGGGCTTCACTTAGAATGGCTCTCTCTTATCCGGCTTCCCGCCACATAATTCTATAGCGTGCTTTATCGCTTTAGTAAATCTTTGGGCTATCGCCTGATCCTTAAATGATATGATTAGAGAATTATATTCGTAATTCTTGCCAGAGATTTGCCACTTCACCGCCTTTTTCTTATTGGTTGTATTTAACCTGATATTTAAGGTAGATAACATCCCCGTATCAACATTTTCCGTCACATTCTGAGGATTGAAATCTGAAAAAGAAAACATGACTGAAGCAGCCATTCTATTAGCCATTATATCCCTCGAAGATATCCTTTTAGGAGGCGGGCCCTGACGTTCATTGCGATTCCTTAAAGTCAGTGTGCATCCGCTTGAGCCGACTGCTTCCCAAGTCGTAATTCGGGGCATGGAGTTTTCGTCATCACGGGCTTCAGAATATATTAATCCCAATTCGTCAGTCTTACTTTTCATCCAGTCCACTGTTTCGGCTAAGGACGGACTTTGTGCCTTGGCACTGAGCATAGTTAAAACGCACAGGAAACCTAAACTGAAAAACCTTGCGAGTAATCTACCCTTACATTGCATTTTACTTTCTCCTCTCTAACGTCGCCCTTATATAGCAGGAGTCAGAATTTGGCAACAAAAGGAAGGCTCTCTTCGGAGGCGCTTGTCACCTGACAACCTACTTCGGTATGATGTCGGGGCGATGACGCGCTTCAGTTGTCCGCGCCAAAGATGGCTTTTACGCGGCGTTAACTTTGGGGAATCCCGCAATAATGACCTTTGCGGCGGCTATAGTTCAGTCGGTTAGAACGCTTGATTGTGGATCAAGAGGTCGTGGGTTCGAGCCCCACTAGCCGCCCCATCAAACTTAATGAAGAAGGGTGACCGGGTGTCGCCCTTTTTTTATTTTACCTTCGTGGCGTGGATCGGCAGAGTCATGCTGCCGGGTCTGTCCGCTCGAAGGGTTTGCGTGATGGCGTCCCGGATTTCGACTGGTTCCCTTTCGCTTTGAAATTGATAAAGCCATATTTCGGTGTGGAAGAATTTTGAGCTGGCATGCATGACAGGCCGCAATAGATCGTGGTCGGCGGCATCCTTCGGCTCCGGGAAAAGCTTTGTCGGAGTGGAGCTTCCCCCGTCCATGTAGACCACGTATTCCACCTTTTTTTCCTTTAGACTGGCCAGAAAGAGTTCCCCGTCGGGCGGCGCGTCGGATGCAGCCGGGAAATTCTCAAACGGAATACCCGACAGCGCCTTCACCGTGCCGTCGTCGCAAAAGATGCGAACGCGGGGATCAGCCTGATACTTGACTCTCAGGTAATCGGCAATCAAACGTTGTGTGGATACGCGGTTGACGAAGCCGACCGTACCGGCGAGTTGGATACTGGCCTGAAAAAAGCAGACGGCTATTATCAGCATCGAGAGCTTTCCGGCCTGTCGCGGTCTGCGCCGCCTGAGTTCCAGGAATGTCCAGGAGAGAATCGGGATTCCGAGCGCAAAGAGAATCAGACCGTATCGAAGCCACATCTCGGGTTGATTACCACTGACGTAAGCCAGGAGAATGAAGCCCAGAAAGGCGAAAAAATAGAGACATGCCGCAACAATATCGCGCGGATTTTCCGTGATGCGCTCAGGTATGGAGCGAGCTTGACGCCTGATAACCAACCATCCTCCGACGAGGCAGCCGACCATCACAGCCGGGTCTGTAGAACCGAGCAGCGTCCCCGCATCGATCAGCACGCGGGATAGCGAGAAGCTCGCGAGCAGAGGGTTAGAGGCTTTTAGCCCCTCCGTATATTGGCTACGCACTTCAAAATACGCGAACGCATTTCCGGTCGCCCTCCAACAGATATAGAGCCAGAGCATGGGCGGGATCGCCAGTATGACAAGGGCTGCGTGTGAAATCCTGCGCCTGTCTAAAAATTGAAGCAGTGGCAGCAATACGAAGAGCATCCAGCTCTCGACGCGCATCAGCCCGGCAATCGCGGCAAAGCCTGCGGCAGGAACCCAGCGCTTTTCGAGCGCGAAATATAGACTCGACATGACGAAGAAGGCATGCGGCACATCCGTCATGGCCGAGGCCGAGTGCAAAATATGCAAGGGATTACAGGCGATGAGCGTAAACGATAGGAGAGCAAGGGTGCGGTGCGCCGTCAATCTGAAGCTGATGCTAAATACCAGCAGACAGATTCCCGTTCCACAAATAGCCGAAACAAGCTTGGCGACGTAGAACGGATGACCGACCGGGACGTTGATGACGGCGCATATAAACTGATACATGGGGAGCCAGAAGCCGAATAAATCCTTGAGGCTGAATGTTCCCCCGGACAGCCTGGCGCTCATCCCTCCGATAGTTTCAATGTAGACGTATGCATCGCCGAAAGCATTCGGGAGCAGAAATGCTCCGAGGATTCTGGGGATTCCCGAAACGAGGACGAGCCCGACCCAGAGCGCGGGACGCACTTCAATCAGACCGTCGATTGCTTCGCTCGTTTTGATTCCGTGGCGGAAATGAACCACCCCTTCGCACTCCCTTTTCGACAAAGGCTATTTCCCGATTCGCGACAAAGGCCGCTTCCTGTGCCTATTGCTTTGAAAGCTCCTTTTCAAGATAGATCATTTGCCCGACGTGGTGGTGAAAATGGGCGGCGCATCTGAGGAAGATGCTGAAACGATCTTTGACAAAATCGGCAGCCTCCTTCGCTTCGTACTCGCTCGACCATGTCTCGGCTGTCTGCCGTCCGAGCGTCGCAATCACCAACTCCACGGCTTCATCCAGCCGCCCGAGCGCCTCCTCTTTCGACGGCGTGGCTTGCTCCGTAAACTCGCTCTCACGATCACGCACGTACCCCGTCCCGGCGATCTCCGTGCCGATGTAGTAATTGAGATTGCCCGTAAGATGCAGCGTCAAATGTCCGAAACTGTTTCCGTAAGGATAGGGTTTTGTCCAGAACTGCTCCTCCGAAAGATTTTCGGCAAGCTCATGGACGCGCCGCGCGAAATCCCTGTACGAATTAATCAACCCGTTGGCGACTGTGGCCGATAGTACGTTCATTCCTTTTTATCTCCTGTCTCAGTACCCGCGACGACCTTGATGTGATCGCATCACCCGCCGCACGCGATAAGCCGTGGCTCGCGACAATGAATCCTAAGAGCGACGCTATCGAGAGGTCGTGTCAGTCCGCTTGTCCTCTGTTACTCAGTATCGATTGGCCATTCGGGCGAAGGCTTGCCCGACCAGACCCAGGCGATGAAATCCGTCAACGGCGGCTCGCCGCCAAGCTCGCGCAGGCGTGTGTTGATCTGGCCCCTGTGATAAGTGCTGTGTGCAGCAACCTGTAGCAGCGTCTCGCCCAGGCTCGGAGCCGAGGGCTCGCGACCGAGTCGGCGCGCCACCATCCTGGCCCAGGGGACGACGAGGGGTTTGTCCAGGCTCGTCTCCGCGAGCGTTGCCAGATACTCCGAAGCGAGAGCGTGATAGTCGCGCCCCCATTCGGCGAGGTCTGCGAGTTCAAGCTCGCTGCCTGCGTTTGTAGTATGCGGCCATCCACGCCACTCAGTTAGAAAAGCGCGCTGAACCATGTGCGAATGGTGCAGGCGGCCTTTAACGACCGCGTCCATGCGTGCCGCCTCGGATGAAAGCACGGCCCGCCAGACAAGAGCGTCGGCCCACTCCATGTGCCGAAAGAGGTCACGTAGCAATTCGAGCGTATTCATGAGTTATATCCTCAAAAGAGTTTCCGACCGGGAAGGGATCGGTTCAGCAGCGCGTGGCAGCAGCAGCGGCGCGCTAGGGCTTATATTCAAAAGGACTGCAAAGGGCGCTCGCGCTGCCGGGCCATTACGGGCGAGCGGTCTTCGTTCTGCGGGCGCACGTTAGAGAACGCTCGTGCGCTCACCCGGAGGTTGTGCCGAGCAACTGGTTCATCCTTTTAGTGTAATCCTCAAGGTTATTGCGCTGGATGACGACCGTCGGGATCAGGATGGTTTTGGTCGCGGGGATTACGGAGCGGTCGCCTTTGAGAATCTTCGCTGCCGCTTGAACCGCCTGATAGCCATATTCAAACGGCTGCTGCGCTACAGTCCCGAAGATCGCCCCTTCTTTGATTCCGTCCAGGGTCTCGCGTTCGTCATCGAAGCAGACAACTTTGACCTTGCCGATTTTATCCATACTCCTGAGCGCTCGCAAAATCGACGGCCCATTGTAAGACCACAGACCAACCATCCCGGCTATGTCCGGATACTTCTTCAACGTGTCGGCGGCATTTTCCATAGCGTGAACCGGGTCGCTGTCGTCGGCCAGAAGGTCTATGACCTCCACCTTAGAGCCCGAGAGCGCTTCCTTCAGTCCGTCGAATCGTTCACGCGCATTCTGTACGTCACGCTTGCCGACGAAGACCATAATCTTTCCGCCCTGCGGCAGAGCCTTCAGGACGAGTTCACCGGCCTGGCGCCCGGCGGCGCGGTTGTCTGCGCCGAGGTACAGAGCGCGCTCAGTGTCGGGCGCGTCGCTATCCTGAGTAATCACCAAAGCTCTCCTGGCCGCGTCGTTGATCGCGTTCTTTTGTTTGGCCGGATCAATCGGACTGATCGCGATGGCGTCGGCCTCATCCCTGTCCAGAGCCTGTCGTATGAGCCGGTTCTGCTCGTCGGTCGTTCCCTCGTTAGTAGTCTTGAAAGCGACTGCCACATCTGACAACTCGGCGTCAGCCTTCTCGCACCCTTTGCGCGCGATCTTCCAGAAGTCGGAGGAGGTGTTGGTAATGAAAGCCACTGTTTTCACCGCCTTGGGGGGTTTGGGCGGCGTGGCGCAACCGATGAACAGGGCGATGATAAAGGCCAGTGAACAAGCGAACTGGCGTCGAGCTGATCTCTTCATGGCGTCACTCTCCTGTGAAAGAACTGATCTTGTTTGGCTTGAATAGAACTTCTATTCAAAGAGCAATCAGAGCGCCCGCTTTAAAGCGCGAAAGCGCGCGCGGGGCGGCCGTGCGCTCCAAAGCATGGTCAGGCGACGATTCCCGTAATGCAATAAAACATTCCTTGTTCCGAATCAATAGCGCTGGCTACTTCGACGACCATGAAGCCCGACATTTTGAGCAAATCCTCGACCTCCGATAGATTGTATAGCCGGAATCCATGTTTATGGCCGGGCCACCGCGCGAGGTCTTCTTTCGAGTTAAAGCAGAGCAGAATCCGCCCGCCCCTCCTCAATACGCGACGGCATTCGGCCAGGGCGCTCGAAGGGTTCCGCCAGAAGTAGAGCGTATTAACGCTGCACAGCTTCGTAAACTCTCCGTCCGCAAAGGGGAGAGCTTCTATGTCACCTGCGAGCACCTGGGCCTTCCCGGCCCGAATGTAATGGCGCAAGCGGCGGCCAACGACCTCGACCATATCAGTGGAAAGATCGACCCCGGCGACGTACGCGCTCGGCCCGTTCGACAAAATCTGTTCCAGCAGATCGCCGCCGCCGAAACCGACCTCAAGAATCCTGTCCTCGGGCTCAACCGAAAGCTTCACGAGCGTCAACTTGTTCATCGCCACACTGGCTTTATCCAGCCAGCGAGCTATAAACAGTCGGCCGAACAGACCCGAAGGCCGCGCAAGTTGCCGCGCAATATATTTCCGTAACAACGCCTCACACCCGACTTAATTCGCTGACGTTCAATGTCGGTACGGCCCCGTGGAAGACGAAACGCTCGCTCGTCCACGGTCGGCTCGAATGACTTGTTATGTGGCGGAGATGGAATCCGAAACGTGCCCCGCGAACTTACGCGCCACGTCCTCCGATCCAACTATATGAGTGATGATCTTTCCTTGTCTGAACACGATAACAAAATGGTTCGGGCTCGCACCTTCGCTTATAAAGAAGTACGCTTCGTCACCTAAATTCGGCAACTCTATAATCCGCACACGTGTCGCATCGACTTTAAAGAGCCGATCCCGCAAGTCCTCAGCCGCCTTTTCAGCCGAACCGTATTCCGAGACCTTTACCGCTACGCGTTGCTCACCATATCCCCACGTGAACGAGATGAAACCCTTCTCAGTGCCCCGCTTCCGCCCTGTAAGCTCCAACATCTTCCAGTCCGGCTCTCTCTCACGAACACCGCTCTCAATCCTGACCGCCAGAGGCAAGGTGTTTTGGGCCGTCAGTACCTGGGACGAACCGACAAGCATTACCACCGCGAAACAAATCTTTAAGCCTTTGTTCACCGGCAACCTCACAGGATTAAAAATTCCGCGCCATAATACTACATAAATCAAGGCGGCCACATAACGCTCGGATCAACCGGGCGCGATCAACCGCCGATATAATCCAAGTTAACGATAGAAGCCGGGCTAACTCGCGCTCCTGTTCAATGAGTTGTTAGACGGCGACCTGTCCAGCCGGTTTTTTACTCCCAATCCTTTTTCAGCATCAGCTCATCTATCCTGTAGGCGTGATGCATCTCATGTATCAGCAGATGTCTGAACATTATGTACACCGAGTAGTGGCTGAACGCCTCGTGCTCGGCGGTGCGCTGCCAATCCTCTGCGGATAACTCCTTCAACCGCTTAACGACCAGTGCCCGCTCGCGCACGTACCCATCAAGCGCTTCGTCCAGATCAACGCTAAGTAGCGAGCCTGCCTCCTCTTCGGGTGTTTGTTCCATAGACTTTATTTGGGGGTGCGGTTCAGAGAGCATCAACTCCAGACGTGAGAGGAACGCCGCGTCGCCGCTGGATATGTGGCAGGCATGCTCGTGAGCTGACCATTTGTTCGGCGCAGGGCGGCGCTTAAGGTTCTGGGGCGGCACCTCGCGGATGAGCCCAATGATAATGCCGGGTGCAGCCTCTAAAGTAGCTATCAACGTTTGCGTATCCATGATCTCCTCCATGACGTGCGCCGCCAGCAAGCCGCCTGACGCCCGAATTAACCGGCGCGAGCGAGAGGCATTCACCCTCCGAACAATCTTTTGATGATGAAAGTCATTCTATCGAGCGTCCGTTTCGATGAGTTGTTAGATTTCGTTGGATTTATTCCATTCTTCCATTGAATGACTGTCCAGTGGAATAAATCTTTGAAATCCTCAAAGCACAACTCGCAAATCCAGCGCGGGGTTTCCTGCTGCGTAACATAACCGGCACGAAAACCTTTCTGCCTGGTTTCGGGACAATCTTCAACGGTAAAAGCTGTCAAGCAAAAGATACACTTGTCATAATCCCAAGCAATTTCATCATCAGCAAGCCTCCAATATACAGAAGCACCTTTCAACTCGGTTTCCAGGTTCCGCGAGCGGAGATAATTCAAACGTGCTTGCTTATTTCCTTGCATAGTTATTCAACGAGCACCTACCGCCCGAATTAACCGGGCGCGACGAACCGCCGATACGGACAAGTCCAGCATGAGAGACAAGCTGGTTCGCGCTCCGGTTCAATGAGTTGTTAGATGCGGGCGAACTCATGATATTTGATTTGACAATTCGGCAAGGCTCTTTTCAGCTTTGCAAACACTGGATAGCTGATGCCCGTATCAATAATTCGTAAGAACTCCAGGCTGTTTAGCCCTTCCAAAATCCTAAAGCCAGCATCATCTACTTTCGTCCCCATCAAGTCTAATCTTTTCAGTTTCTTTAACTCCTCCAGATGACGTAAACCAGCGTTACTAATGTTGGTATTAAGTAAGGTTAATTCTTCCAGGCCAGTTATTCCATGAATAAACGCTAAGCCTTCATCGGTAATTTGAGTGTCGCCAATATCAAGCCAACGCAAATTAGATAGACCGCTCAAACGAGTAAATGCCGCATCCCCTGTTTCCGTCTCCCACAGCGCGAGCCCCACCAAGCCCGTTAGATTTTCGATATGCCTCAACTGGGCGTCATTGAAACTTCTAGTACACGTAATTGAAAGAACTTGCAGATCAAACGCCGCGAGGGCAGAAAGAGGTGTCAGATTGGGCATAGCCTCATAACTAACGCTAAGCCACACATCTCTCTCAGAGGGGACAACAAGCTCGCCGCGTGCTTCCGCATATTCATTCCATTCTCCAGGATTCTCAACGTTACGCAGAGAAATCATCCCTAATGAGCGATCCGTCGGAAACTTTATTATTCGAGGTTCAGTGTTCAGCATTTCTGTCCTGGCATCTATTCAACGAGCATCTACCGCTCGGATTAACCCGCCCCGCGCGAGCAGCCTTCAACATTATCAGAGGAGACAATGATGAAAGCCATGCTATCGCGGGGTCGGGTTCAGTGAGTTGTCAGGCGATAAGACTCAACGTTGTGAGGAGTTGTCTGATTCAGTCTTCTCTTATCGCATAAATTACTTCCTGTTTCGCGGGTCATCCGCCGGATTTACATAATTAATCTTCCACGGCCCCACACCATGCACCTGGATTACTGTCTCGCCTTTTGCCATGGCGAAGTGCCTCGTTCCTGGTGGCATAAAGGCGAAAGTTCCTACGGGCATTGCACGCAAAGCTGGCTCGTCAAACTTCTCTCCCATGCCTAGATTGAAACTGCCTGAGATGACTGTTACGTGCTCGACCGCCGGATGCCAATGGGGTGGAATCTTATAGCCTTTGGGTAACAGAAGTCGCATGGTAAAGAGCCCCTCTTGGGAAGGATTACCCTCAAGAGTCGCGACCTTGGCGCCGGGAGGGAGCGAATTTGGCGCATCCACCCACTTGACATCCCCCGGTGTGAAAAATCCATGATCGGCTGCCGTTTGCTGGCTGCCACTATCCTTATCAGTCTTTTGACTATTCATCTTAGCCAGGACAAGGGAGGTTATAACCAAGGCGAGGGCTACGACCACAATTATTCGTCTCATGTGTCCACTCCTTTCTAAAGAGATGCGAGGGTACGGTGCTTCTACGACAAATCCTATAGACAAGTCAATGTTCGCTTGCTGAGCAATTAACTCGGCAGCATATCGCCTAACTACAATTGGGCCGCAGTCGCGCTAAATAAGATATGCCGCCAGCGGTAAAATCGGATACGAAGGCGGCTGCGGCTTAGGTCACGCCGTATGGGTTCAATCACCTCTGCTGGCGGTTTAGTCAGAGCATCGGCTTGAATCACGGCTTATCATAAATCGCCGGTCGGCAGAATGGCGAGGCCCGGTAATGTCGGGCCCGGAATGTGCATGACGTGTATGAAGGAGAGATGGGCTCTTTCCCTCTCTCTGCCGGGAATGAAGGGTGCGCGCGAAGAGATGCGCTACTTGTTGATGGCGGCGCTCAGCTTGCGCGCGAGGTCTGCATCCAGGTTTTTGAGCAGGTTGTATTGCTCTAAGGCTGCGGCCTTATTGCCCAGACTGATAAAGGTCAGGCCGAGACCGTAAAAGGCATCGCTGTAGTCCGGCTTGAGGCGTATCGCCTGCTTGTAGGAGCCGACCGCCTGTTGAAACAGATCCAGGTTGCGATACGCTTCGCCGAGTCCATAGTGGGCCTCCGCGTAGTCAGACCTCAGGGCCAGCGCTCGCCTGAGCGGGGCCAGGGATTCGCCGTAGCGGCCCATGAGTAGATACGCATTGCCGAGACCGAAATGGGCCTCCGGCCCGGCGGCCCTGAGCTGCGTCGCTCCCTTGTAGGCTTCCAGCGCATCCTCGTAGCGCCCCGTGTAGAGATAGGAATCGGCGACCCCGAGGAGCGCGTCCAGGTTGTTCGGATTGACGCGAAGCGCCTGCCTGTAGGCTTCGAGCGCTTCCCTGTACTGGCCCCTATCAAAATAGCTGTCCCCCTGGCGTGTGTTTTCGTCCGTCGCAACCGGAGCATCCTCTCCCGCATCGCCTTCGACCGGCTGCTGCCCCTCCTGTGGCCGCGCGCGCCGCCGCTGCCCCGTCGTATTCCCAGCAGCCTTTTTCGCAGCCCGCCTCGTGACGGGCGCGCCAGCCGCGCTGCGGCCCGTGTTCTGAGTTTGCGACTCGCCCGTGACAACGGCGCTGCGACCTCCGCTTCTGCTTCCGCTGTTGCTATTGCCGGAGCCTCCGACCGGACGCCTTTGCGCGCTCACCCCACCCGCGCACAGGAGCAGGAAGAGGGAGACCGCGACGACGACGAAGAGCGGGAGCGCGGGCGATTTACTTTTCATTACTTACCTCCGAAACAGAGTGACTTTGGCTTAAGACGAGCGAACTGAAGACGCGGGACGATTGTGTTTCGATGAAAAGAGAATGGGTTCCGTCCGTGGGCTCGCGGCGCAGCATACAACGCGGCGAAGGTTTCCGTAAAGACCATTGCAGGATAATTCGCCCTCGGTTTGAGGATTGATATAAACTCTCCGCCTCGGGCTCCTGTTAAGATGCGTGCAGCCAGCCTGAACGCTCTGTTATAATCTCGGCCCAGTCTCAAAGCCGGGCCGCTCCCTTTTTAGATTTTTCCGCGTAGATCACAGGCGGGGTATCAAACGTGTCTGTTTAATCATTCAACTCCGGAGCCGCGCGCCAAAGCTATGGGCTGGCGTTCGAGCGAGAGAGAGAAAGAGACGGAACTCCCCCATGAAATACTGCCCCAGATGCTATGCCGCGTACGAGGACGATTCGCAAACCTATTGCACGAATGAGGGCATACGCCTGCTGGTCGGCTCCCCTCCCGTATCGCAGCCGACCCTGATCGCGCCATCACAGGGGAGCGGCGATCTCACCCAGCCGGAGTTGTTTCACTCCGCAGGCTCACCTTCGGCCTGGAGCGGCTCATCGCCCTCGCTCGACGGTCAGAAGCCCTGGTCTATATTGTCAGCCGATGCCGCGCCGCCGCCATCACGGCGCAGACCGAATCTACTGTTGATGATAGTGGGCAGCGCGGCCCTTTTGGCCGTCGGTCTGATCGTCGGCCTGATGCTCGCCAACAGGGGCGCGGCGGCTGTGGGAGAAACCGGCGCGCGAGGGAGCGGCGCAGAACTGCCCAAGCCCGAGGTCATGCTCGCCGAGTTAAAGAATGCTGAGAGCGATATAACCGAGGCCAATATCAAGGGGGACAAACGCACCCTCGAACGAATGCTCGCTGAGGATTACATAGCCATCGCCGCCGACGGTAAAAGCTATAACAAGGCGCAGACCCTTGCCTCTACGGAACCCGCCTACGCAGTCACCTCATGGAGTATCGACGGCGCAAAGCTGCTCAGCTACGGAAAGGACACGGCCACGCTGACCGGCATCATCACCTTCAAGACGAGCGACATGGTCGAGCGCCAGCAATTTACAGACTCGTTCGTGAAGCGGGACGGACGCTGGCAGGCTTTCGCCTCGCAAAGCACCGTCCTCAAGAATTGAGTCCGAATTAAAGTCCTTGAACGAAGACGCGGTGAATGAAGCTGCGGTGCGCTCGCTCTTCGCTACGGTTTACGCCCTGGCGGCCCTGCTAAAAACTTATTCGCCTCCATACCTGATCTCCATCCGGCGTATCTGAAGGCTCGCAAACACGAGCACCAGTGTGGCCATCAGGAGCAGCGTCGGAATCGCCACCCATGCCGGGCTCGGCTCGGCCACGATGGCGAACGGCCCCTCCGATAGCGGAAGCGGCAAGAGCGATTGGAGGTAGTGTATGACGCTCAGCTTTTTGAGTACGGGCGGAAGAAGAAAGTTGATGAACTCCCAGCCGTAGACGGCCAGCGCCGGAATCACAGGGTTACGAAACAGCAGACCGATCAGGAGAAAGACTGCGCCGTAGCCGACGCACGCCAGCGCCGTGACGGCCAGATAGATCATGGCGTAGCGCAAGCCATGCCCCGCCGTCAGATGCTGCATGCTAGTACTGTAGCCCAGTGGCAGGTACAGCAAAACAAGCGAGACGAAGGTCATCGATACAAAGAGGGTCAGCGAGGTCAGCAAACCGGAAAGATACTTACCGACCACCAGCACCTCACGCCTCAGGGCCGAGAGAAAGTAGTAATGCAGGCTCCTATCTACAACCTCGCCCCGAAAGAGATTCATAAAAATCCAGGCGCAGCCGAAAAAGACTACAGTTCGCAGTATCAGTATCTCGTAGATGTTGGCGAACATCATGTTAAAGAAGGCGGGGTCGTTGCGGCCTCCCATGTCCGGCGGGATAAGGGCTATCGCCGTGAACAGAAGCACGGGCAGCAGCGCCAGCAGGTAGATCAGGATCGCGCGCCTGCCCCAGAAATTCTTCTTCACCTCTAGCTTGAGGATGGCGAGCACCTGCCGCGCCCACAGAGCCCAGGGTAAATTCTCTGCGGGCTCGGTGACGGTCGCCGCCTCCTCAGTCCGGCTGCTCATGACGGGTTGCCTCCTTCGGAACCGATCAAGTACTGATAGACGGCATTCAAATCGTCGTCAACGGGTGCCACCGATTCGACGTTGAGCCGATTTTCGAGCACCACTCGGTTCAGCAGTAGATAGAACTCGTCCGGGTTGCGCGTCTTTACGAAGAGGCCGTGGGCGTCCACATGCAGCCGCGCCTCGACGACCGCGTTCTGCTCGAAGACGCGCGCGGCCAGCACCCCCGGACGGTCGCAGCGGATGAGGATTTGCATCGGGTGCTCTTCCATCTCGTCGCGCACGCCGTGTATATCTCCCTCGGCGACGACGTAGCCGTTATTGAGCAGCACCACCTGATCCGACATCATATCGACCTCGTGCAGGATGTGGCTTGAGATAACCAGGTGGAGACCTTCCGAGGCGAGGTGGCGAAACAGATTTATGGTCTCGGCGCGGGCCATAGGGTCTAAACCGTTCAGGGGCTCGTCGAGAATCAGTACCGTCGGGCCATGCGCGATTGATTGGGCCAAACGGATGCGCTGCCGCATCCCCTTGCTGTACCCGGCCACTTTTCGGTCGCCCGCCTCCTGTAAACCGACGCGTTCGAGCGCCCTTGCGCTCAACTCTTCGGCCTCGCGGCGCTCGTATCCGTTGACGCCCAGAAAAGAGCTTATGAACTGGCGACCCGTCAGCCCGCCCGGAAATGAATCGAACTGCGAGCAGTAGCCGACTTTGCGAAAAAGTTTTTCGGGGCGGTCGGGCTCTATGCCGAGGATATGGATGCGCCCGCGCGTCGGACGCAGCAACCCCGTCATCAGGTTCATCAGCGTCGTCTTGCCCGAGCCGTTGGGCCCGACCAGACTGGTGATGCCCGGCGCAATCGACAGGTTGACGCGATTGACGCCCAGGATTTCGCCGTAGAACTTGGAAACATCGTCGAAGACGATCAGATGCGATGAGGCTTCGTTCATCCGCGCACCACCTCGTAGGCACGCACACGGCGCGCGATCACCAACAGGCACACCACAGCTATCAGGGCGAGTACGGCCCAGGCCGTCCAGAGCGGCGGTTCTATCAGGACGATATTAAGATAACGCCCGTTGACCATGCCCTCTATGTGTCCGGTCTGGCGCTCGAAGAGGCCGAACAGCCCCGCCCACACGGCGCGGATTACGGCGCGCAATGAAAGCAGATGTCCCCACCGCGTCAAAAAGATATTGTTGATGATCTCTCCAAACACAGACGGGATGAAGAAGATGGCGAGCAGGGCGGCGCTCGCCGCCAATCTCCACTTGACGAGCGCCGAGATGGCCTGCGAAAGCAGCGCCAGTATCAGAATCCAGACGAGGCTTCCCATAAAGATCGCGCCCGCCAGATAAAGGTTAGAGGTGAACCATTGCGCCCCGGCCAGGTAGGACTGGAAGAGGAAAAGCAGGAGGCCCGGAACCCATGTGATGACCGACAGCAGCAGCACGACGACCGACATCTTGCCGAGCACATATTCGGCGCGCGTGAACGGGCGGCACAGGTAGAGCGGCAGCGCGTTGTTCGACAGATCGCGCGAGATCAGCGGTGGGCCCACCAGAAGATTCAGGAAGAACCCGAAGAACCCCTGCGTGATGACGAACGTGTAAAAGAAATCGGCGTCAATCGGGATCAGATCGCCAATCGTCATCTTCATAATCGTCTTCGCGCTCTCGTTATGCGGAAGATATATGACGATGGCGGCGATCAGCGGGTAGGCGAGGCAGGCCACGAAGAAGGCTATGAAGAACTTCGATTGAAAGACGCTCTGCAAGGCGTGGCGCGGGATTATCAGGAAGCGCGACCAGAGCGGCGTTACCTCGCCCGTGTACGGCCTGTAGGTGTGCTCATAAACCGCCATTGCCGTCCTCCATAGCCTTCAGGAAGATGTCTTCGAGCGAATCCCGCTTGAAATTGAGCCGCCTGATCTGCACCTGCTGCTCCGAGGCCAGGCGATACAGGTCTGGTATTTCGACGCCGTTCTGTAGGATGAGCTTGATACGCCGCTCGCCCGTAATAGCATATTCGCAGCCCGTGCGGGCGATTGATTCGACGAAAGAGCCGCCGTCGCCGCGTATCTCCATCTCAAGGAATTTACGGTTGGCGCGGCGCTCCTCCTCCAGATTGCAGTTGGCCGCGATGCGCCCGTCCTTGAGTATCAGAATCTCTTCGCAGCACTCCTCGACATCGCGCAGCAGGTGCGAGGACAGAAGGATATGCGCCTCGCCACTGTCACGTATCTCGCGTATGAGACGAATCATGCGCTGGCGCGTCGGCGGGTCAAGCCCATTGGTCGGCTCGTCCAGAATGATAAGCTTCGGCCCATGAACGATGGCCTGGGCCAACTTCGCCAACTGCTTCATGCCGAGCGAGTAGGTGTCAAGGGTGCGATAGCGGGCCTCGCCCAGACCGACGTAGAAGAGCGCCTCGTGCGCGCGTTCGAGCGCCGCTTCGGGCGGCAGGCCCGAGAGTTCCGCCATCATCTGAACGAAATGAACGCAGGTGAGGCGCGCGATGAATGAATCGCGCTCCGGCATGTAGCCTATGAGGGCACGAATGCGCTTGGCGTCGCGCTTGATGTCCTGGCCGAAAATGTGGGCCGTCCCCGCCGAAGGTGGGTGAAATCCCAGCAGCGTATGGATCAACGTGGTCTTGCCCGCACCGTTGGGCCCGAGCAGGCCGATGGCGCGGCCCGCCAGCGAGCCGCGCAAGTCTTTGAGGATCGGACGAGCGCCGAATTGAACTCCCAATCCTTGCAGATCAATAACCGGATTCATCAAACCTGGATTCTCTGTCTCTCTCGCTCCAAAGGTCAAGGTCAGAAACGTCTGCGAGCCGGGAGCGAGTCCCCGGCCCGCGAACGTTTTCAGCGGATTAGGGCTTGGCGCTCTTCTCGCTCATCGCCTCGTGCATGATGTGCTGGATGGCGAAGGCGTTGGGCAGGCCCAACAGGCTGCCCGGGCTCAGACCGAAGGGGCCGCCCTCCGTATTCGAGGCGAGCACGATGCGGTCTCCCTGCGCGTAGGCGTAGGCGAGGGTGGGCGGCGTCGCGGCCCCGAGCGTCCTGATGGCCTGCTGCTGATCCGCGGGCAGGCTCCTGGCCCTCGCCATGCGCTCGGCCAGCGGCTCGATCAAGGGGGCCAGATCGTGATAGAAGAGCGCGGAGAAATTAGCGTTCCCGTCGGCGGGCAATCCGGCCGCGAAGCGCGGCGAGCGCAGCAGCGTATAGCCGGACTCGCGATAGCGTATGGCCCGGTCAACCAGCGCCCGATTCGGCGCGGCCACCAGATAACCGTCCGCGTAAGCGTAGTGAACCTCAAGGCCGAAAGCGCCCGACTTCAAAGCGTAGAAGGTGCGGCCTCCGTCTTCGGTGCGTTCCCACTGCAACCCGGGCTTGCCTTCTCTGGCGGCCCGCTGGTTCAACTGTTCCACGACGCGCTCGAAGGTCTGCTGCAAGCGCGCCTGATCGTAGACCTCGAAGACCATCTTCCAGGAGGGCGTCGGCAGTATGGGCCCATCGATGGCGAAGGCGAACTCGCCGCCGAGCGGGGCCGCGAAATCGTCCCGGATTTTCAAGCCCTGCGCGGCTTCCATCTCTTGCAGTTTCTTACGCAGATCGGGCGAAGCCGTCTCGACGAAACCGAGCAGGTCATCCACGAGCGCCGTCGGCTCTTTGACGACGAAGGCCGCCACCACGTTCGCGTCGGGCGAGATGTATTCAAGAGCGCCCATGGGGCCCGGCGCGGCCAGCCATGAAGCGATGCCGCGACGCTGCCCCTCGTTGAAGGTCAGACTGGCGCGACTCTGCGTACGGCCGTCAGCGCCCCTCTGTTCGACGATGAAGTGTTTCAGATCGAGCAGGCCCAGTTTGCGATATGCCTCGATACGCGCGGCCTCGTCAGTCGAAGCTCCGCTCTCGCGGACGGCGCGGGCGATGATCTTCTCAAGATCGGCGGCGACGATCAGGCCCGCTCCCTCGCGATAGGTCTCGGCGATGCGGGAATAGAAGGGCGTTCCCACGAAACCGTTCGCGCCCGACGAAGTGAGGGCCGTCTGAAGGTTTTGCAGTTGCTCAAGCTTCGGAGCGACGGCGAAGAAGTCGTTCTGAATCCAGATCAGAATCTCATGCGGCGGCCTCATGGCGTCGCCCTCAGTCGAAGATGCGGTGGCAGCGGTCGTGTTCAGCGGGTCGTCGATGATACGCACCACGGGGCCGTTCCTGACGATCAGGCCGAGCGCCTTGATCTTCTGCTCGACGTAGGGCCGAAAGCCGGTCGAGTTCTTCAATTCGCCGAGGACTAAAAACTTATCGGGCTGTCCCTGGTCGTTCATCTGGGCCGAGACGACGATCTCTTCGCCGAGGTATTCGCCGAACTCTCGAATCTGCCCGATCATCTGATTCAGGCCGGGGCGGGCGCGCTCCCCTGACTGTTCGCTCTCCCACCATTCGCGCAGCGCCGGGTTCTGGCTGATGCGCTCCTGCATAATCTTGTGCGATTCGCTCAGGCTCAGGCTGATGTTCGGCAGCGCCGCATAGAGCACGGTGCCTTCGGGCATCAGGTTCAGGAAGCGGGTCGAGAAACGCACCTCGGGCGGTGAAACCCTTCGATTCACCTCGTTCTGTAGCGAGGCCAGCTCCGAGAGGAGCTTGACGTACTTCTCAGACTGGCGGCTCCAGGCGATCTCGTCCTTGATGGGCACAAGCTCAAGGCTCGCCTGCGTCGTCGTCTGGTCGCCCGGATGCAGGACGCGCTCGTTGCCCGCGTGATTGACGTGAACCTCGCCCTCGACCACGGAGACGCGCGATCCCTTCGTCCCGCTATTGACTGAGAAGATCGTGCCCGTGACGGAGACGAGTGAATCCGGCGTGGCAACGTAGAGATGTCGCTGGCGCTGCTTAGCGGCCTGAACGATCACGTTCCCGCGGTCGAGATGAAGCGTGACGCCCTCGGAGTTTTCCGAGACGGAGAACTCCGAGCGCTCTTTGGTCTCGACGAGCGAGCCGTCTTCGAGTCGTACCACAGCATAAGCGTCCCTGGCCGTGCGTACCTTCTCGCCTTTGGGTAGCTCTTCGCCGACCTTGAGCGGGCGGCTGTCCGTATCGGAGACCCTGTAGACGGGGCCGCTCAGCTCGATAACGGTCGCCCGCGCCGCGCCCGAATCCGAGTAGCGTTGGAAGATGAAGGCGGCGAACCCGAAGCCCAGGACGAAGACGGCGGCGACGGCCCAGCGCCAGGGCGTAGAGGTGCCATGCGAAGCGGCGGCGGCGCCCGACTGGGCGCGACGCGGCGCGTGCGCGCCGAAGGTGCGAGCCTGCTTGAGCGCTTTGCGGCACGGGATGCACTCGTGCGTGTGATCCTCCAACAGCAGGGCGCGCGCCTCCGATAGATTGCCGCGCAGGTATACGGGGATCAGCGTCTGGAAATCGGCGCAGCCCTCGATCAGCTCGGCCGGAGCGGTCTCGGTCTGGTCTGCCTCGGCGGCAGCGGCGCGCTCTACGGAGAGGCGCGACCAGACGCGACCGGCGGCGCTCTCTATCAGGGCGGCATCAATCTCTTCATTGCGTATACGGGCCGTCACCTGATCCAGCACGGTTTCCGTCTCTTTATTATTATGCTTCATGATGTTTCTCCAAATACTGGCCGATCTCTTTGCGCAGGCGCGCGCGCGAGCGATGCAGGATAACGGCGACGACCATTTGCGAGGTGCCGAGCATCTCCGCAATCTCTCGATTGCCGTAGCCCTCGAAGTAACGGAGGGCGAAAAATTCGGCGGCCTTCGGGCCAAGCCGGGCGACCGCCTGGCGTATCAGCAGGCTTAGCTCGCGGTCTGCGTGCAGCGCCTCCGGGCCCGAGTCCGCGCTCGCGATTGTCTCCGTCCCAATCTCTTCGAGGGGCACGGATGCCGTAGCACCGCGTCGGCTTCGCAAACAATCCAGCGAGGCGTTGACGGCGGCGCGCATCAGGTAAGCCTCCGGGCTCGGCGCGAAATCGTACCCTTCGGTGCGTCGCACGAGACGAAGAAAGACTGTTTGCAGTACGTCTTCGGCGTCCGAGGCGCTGCCCGTAATCCTGTAAGCGGTGCGGAAAATTCGTTTGTTATGCTGGCGAAACAGGCTCTCCAACTCGTCCGGCGGATTGGGGAGCGGTTTCAAATGCGCGGCGGTTGCTGGCACGTCGTCCTCCTCCTTCACGCTGTCTCTACCAGTAATAACGTCGTCCACAGCCGTTTATTACACTCCCTTGAAAATATTTTTTCAGGTAGAGCATTCTCGCGCCCGCCCCTCAGGGCTTATCAGCCGCAGGTCGAAGGCGCAGAGCGGGCACGCGCGCGCGCGCTGGAAATGGCAGAGTGTGACCGCCGACTCGATTGTTCAACCCGACATGATACGTCCGCGCCATAATATTTTCCCAGCATGAAGGCGCTCGTCCTCCCCCGGTCACAAGGATTAAAAACGGGGCTCAGGGGTTGCGCCCGGCGGGGGTCAAAAGGGCGTCTGCGGAGACCGGAATATTCCTCCGCTTTGAGCCAATATATTCATTGACGCCAACTGTTTAGGGGCATAGAATAGCGAGCCACTAAGGAGGACTACTTCCGTGAGTAAACTCAAAGTCCGCGTCAACAGAACAAGGCCGGAATCACTGACCAGGCAGATCACCGATCAGATCACGGGATTGATAAGCACAGGAGCGCTGGCGGCCGGTGAGATGCTGCCGAGCGAACGCACGCTGGCCGATTCGCTCGGCGTCGCACGCAACGTCGTACGCCGCAGTTATGATTACCTGATGTCCGGAGAATTAATTCAGGGCGAGGGTCGTCTGGGCAGGCGCGTGCGCGGCGCATCTTCAGGCAAAAGCGGAGCAGCGGGTTCGAGCAAGCGGGGAAAGAGCGCCTCCGGTAAGAAGAGCAGCGCAGGCGGCCGTAAGGGCTCGAAAAAGGGATCGTCCGGCAAAGGCAGTAGGAAATCCGGTGGGAAGGCTGCCAGAGGCAGAGCCAGTAAGAGCCGGTAGAGTTTGACACGATCCCGCTAACCTCCTCGCGAGAGAGTTTCAACAGACTCTCTGAAAGCAATGGATCAAAAAGCTGAACGTAAAAGAACGCCTTACCAGCTCTCTCGCCGCTTTAAGGAAATCTGGTAAGGCGCTCTCTTCTTAACCTCAGGCGGTTCTGTGTTCCCTTCCTCGCGCCGAAACGATTCAAATACTTCCCACGCGCGCCTTCTGCGACACCCTCAGGCCGCGCCCCGTTGAAAAGCAGCTCGCGCGTCGCTCCTCGATTGAAAACGATCTCATCCCGCAGTATGCTGCTGTCTCTCTTTTTAAGACTTTTCAACTTAATCAAGCATCTTCGGAGGAGGTTTAGAGTTCAACACGAATGAGCACCGTTCCAAACAAAGTCATCTATTCGATGGTCGGCGTCGGCAAGAACTACGATAAAAGGGCCATCCTCAAAGACATCTATCTATCCTATTTTTACGGGGCGAAGATCGGCGTCATCGGCCTCAACGGTTCGGGCAAAAGCTCTCTGCTGCGAATCCTCGCCGGAGTCGATAAGGAGTTCACGGGGCAGACGGTTCTCTCTCCGGGCTATACGGTCGGATTCCTTGAGCAGGAGCCGCACCTGGACGAGACGAAAACCGTGCGCGAGATCGTCGAAGAGGGCGTGCAGGAGGTGGTCGATCTGCTCAAAGAGTACGACCGTATTAACGAACGATTCTCGGAGCCGATGTCGGATGAAGAGATGGCTGCGCTTCTTGAAAGGCAGGGCGTCGTGCAGGAGAAGCTGGATGCGATGGACGCCTGGGAGCTTGATTCAAGGCTTGAGATGGCGATGGATGCCCTGCGCTGCCCGCCGGGCGATACTCCCGTCAAGGTTCTTTCGGGAGGCGAGCGCCGTCGCGTCGCGCTCTGCCGACTGCTGCTGCAAAAGCCTGACATACTGCTCTTGGACGAGCCGACGAACCACCTCGACGCCGAGTCGGTCGCCTGGCTTGAGCATCACCTTCAGCAATATGCCGGGACGATCATAGCCGTCACGCACGACCGTTACTTTCTGGACAACGTCGCGGGCTGGATTCTCGAGCTTGATCGCGGGCATGGTATTCCCTGGCAGGGCAACTATTCCTCCTGGCTCGAACAGAAGCGCATGCGCTTGCAGCAGGAGGAGAAGAGCGAGACGGAGCGACAGAAGACGCTCGAACGCGAGCTGGAATGGATCAGGATGTCGCCCAAAGGCCGTCAGGCCAAGAGCAAAGCGCGCATCAATTCCTACGAGGCGCTCTTGAGTCAGGAGAGCGAAAAGCGGGCGCAGGATTTGGAGATTTACATTCCCCCCGGCCCTCGTCTGGGCCAGATTGTGATCGAGGCCGACGGCGTGACAAAAGCCTTCGGCGAGCGGCTGCTGGTCGACGCGATGTCGTTTTCATTGCCGCCGGGCGGGATCGTCGGCGTCATCGGCCCCAACGGCGCTGGCAAGACCACGCTTTTCAGGATGATTACGGGGCAGGAGCAGCCGGACGCCGGGACGATTCGTACGGGCGAGACCGTCAAGCTGGCCTATGTGGATCAGAGCCGCGACACTCTCGCGCCCGAAAAAACCGTTTGGGAGGAGATTTCCGACGGCCTCGAGACGATTGCGCTCGGCGCACGCCACGTCAACTCGCGCGCCTACGTCGCACGCTTCAACTTTGGCGGCGCAGACCAGCAGAAAAGGGTCGGCACGCTCTCGGGCGGCGAGCGCAACCGCGTTCATCTGGCGAAGGTTTTAAAAGAGGGGGCCAACGTGTTGTTGCTCGATGAGCCGACCAATGACCTGGACGTGAATACGATGCGGGCGCTCGAAGAAGCGCTTGAGAACTTTGCAGGCTGCGCCGTCGTGATTAGCCACGACCGCTGGTTCCTGGATCGCATCGCGACGCACATCCTGGCCTTTGAAGGGGAGAGCAAAGTCGTCTGGTTCGAGGGCAACTATTCCGCCTACGAAGCGGATCGCCGCGCCCGCCTGGGGGCCACCGCAGACCAGCCGCATCGCATCAAGTATCGCCAGTTAACGCGCGGGTGAGGTTTTGTGATAGGGTTGGGTGATTCTCTGACCGCGCGTGCGAGAGCGAGGCTCAGGAATTAAGCGGCGCCGTGAGCGCGTCGAATCAACAGACGTTTATTCACTTCTCTTCCTTGAAAGAGAGATTCGATTTGGAGATATATTGAATATATGAGCGAAAACAATGATTTTTTCGACGACGTAATCAGCGACGAGATTGAAGCCGACGAGTTTGAGATGGCCGACGATCAGGCGGATGACGACGACGATGATGATGATGAAGATGAGGTGCCCGTGGATGTGCGCACAGTCGTCATGGCTAAGGAGGAGATGATAGCCCTTCTAGGCTTGAAGATTTCCCCGCGCGGCGGCCTCATCGTTCGCGTCGATCCGCGCGAGTCGCGCCCCGCCGCGCAAACCTATGATGACCCGTCGGCGGCTACGAAGTGGTTCAACCGCAGCCTTTCGACCAGCAGGCGCAATGGCTGGCAGGTCATCTACGACGGCGAGCCCTCGTTCGGTTGACCCCTGTCAGTCTAATGCGCATTACGGCGTTACCTCGAATGTGGCCGAAGCTTCAGGCGTCCAGCCTCCATCCACCAGGAAGCGACGCTTAACGTCCAGTTGATAATGGCCAGCCCCGGGTGGGTCGTACCACATCGCTAAGGAAAGCGCATCGACCTTCTCTTTTTTACCGGGCTCCAAATTTACTAAGAGACTACGATAGATCGCCGTCGGGGGCTGTCCCAACACCTTAGTTATATCCCTGCGATAAGGAACCAGCTCCCCATCCCTGTATAGTTGCAGGTCATACTCGAAATAGGGTGCGGAGATCGTTATATTGATGGCTTCGGAGGAAGTGTTGGTCATAAACAGCTCAATCGCGATGTCGCCGGAAGTTTTATAACAGCTCGAAATCTTTTTCGATCCCTCATCCGGGCACCGCGATACGGGCGCTAAATCCAGTTTTATAAATGTTGGGTTCCGTAGTCTCTCGGTGCGACGCTTCGCCTTCTCCGCCATCTCCGGAGTGATGACCAGATTCCCGTCGACGATTTCCAGCTTTTCCTCCTGCGCGCTGACAGCGAGAGCTGCAAGCATCGGCAAGAGCAATAGGATCGGGATTCTGCGTGAGCGCATAACTTTTTCCACAGCGTCAAGGGTGTCTGAAAGCCATCTTATCATGGGCGTCAAATAATCTTCCGGCGCTTTACAATCCTTACGTGACGCTGAAGGCTTGCGACGATTTCGGTAAGCTTTCCAGGATTGCTGTCCGTTCCATTTAACTTTCTGTCCGTGCTGTAAAACTCCCCTGCTGCTTTTTGTTGGAGTGTGTTCGGTATACCATCTGGCGCTGAAGAGAGAGTTTGACGGTCTCAGTGTGCTTTGATGACGGGTTCGGATACAAGAGAGGCTGGGGGACTGCTGGCCCAATGGCGCTGGTGGCTCCCGCCTGCTTTGCTGACGCTCGTGCTCGCGCTCCTATTCGTAGACCCTTTCGCTGGCGACTGGGACGCGCTCGACTACACAGTACTGTCCGTCAACGGCGATCCTTCATCCATGATTCTGGGTCGCATGCTTTTCATCTTTACCAATCACGCCCTGTGGCGCGCGGCCCACGCGCTGCTTTCCTTAGCGCCCGAGAATGCCTACCTGCTCTTCAAATACACGGTCATCGCCGAGAGTCCTTTCGCCACCATCGCATGGTGGATGCTGGCGCGCGACCTGACGGGCTCGGTTCGGGCGGCGACGGTTGCGGCCCTTCTGCTCGCCCTCTCTCCCTTCTATATCATCTACAGCGGGCAGGCGATGACGGAGATTCCGTCGCTACTGTTGCTCGCCATCGCGCTCACGGTTCACCTTCGCGGTCTGCGGTCGAGAAGCATTACGATGGTGCTTGTGGGTGCGGCGTTGTTGGGTCTCGGGGTGAACGTGCGCGAGGGAGTCGCGCTCTTTGCTCCGTGGCTCGTCTTTGCGCCGTTCGTCTGCGGGTGGAAGGTGGGGCGCAGCGAGGTGGCGACGACCTTTGTCGCCTGTCTCATCTTCACGGTCTGCGCCTTTGGCCCGTTCGCGGCGTGGTGGCTCCTGGATATAGATCACTACCGCAAGTCGTGGCACGGTTGGGTCGAGATGACGCGTCAGGAGTCGGCGCGTCATCCCGTAACCTTCGGCAATATGGGTCGTCTGCTTCATTTCTTCTTCATCGCCGCGCCGCTCGTGCTGGTCGCCTTTCCCGTGGCGGCTTTTAGAGAGTGGCGACTGCGGCGCGGGCCTTCGCCCCTGCTCCTGCTCGGCGTGATCGGTTTCCTGGCCAATCTCTCGCTGATCGTTCACTACAGCGTGGTGCTCAACGGCCGTTACCTCTTAACGGGAGTTCCGGCGATGGCTCCTCTGGTCGCAGACTATTTTTTGCGCTCGGAGACTGCTGCGTGGCAAACTACGCGGCGCGCCTTTGTGGTCGTCCTGCTGGGCATCTTTTTCACGGCCGGGGTATTTGCGGTCTACTCCTGGCCCGCGGGCAGCGGCTACGTTAAGCAGCGAGCACTGGCGAAGGAGTATCGCGCGCAGTTGGCGCATGTTCCGGCGGACGCGGTGATGATCTCAGGCAGCCAGACCGTGGCCGTCACGTACTGGCGCGGCCTCGGTGCGGGACGATGGGAAGTGATCGGCAGCGGCGGAGCGTGGCCCGGCGACCAGCTCCCGCAGGTGATTGAGAAATACCTGAGCGAAGGAAGGCGTGTCTTTCTGGATGCAGACCCACGGTGGTGGGCCGACACCGGCTGGCAACAGTCCGAGACGCGAATGCTCTCCAGCCTCGAACACACTTTCCGCTTTCGCCGCGTCTCCGACACCATTTACGAAATCAGGCCAACCAGTGACCAAACCGCCAACGACCACCCCGACCTGCAAAGGCTGGTGACGAAGGGATGAGGGATGAATGAAATGTTTCAACTGCTTGAACGCTTTGCTGAAAAGCAGGAGTGAAGAATGGGAGGAACGATTCAATTTCCTTGAATGCTTTTCTTATTCATCCCTGATCGTTGCCGCCCTCATCCCTTCTCTTCCTCCCATCGTTTCGTTCTCCTTTGCTTTTCGAGGGCGACGCGGGCGAGGGTGGCGAGGATTCTGGTTCCGGCGCGGAGCGTGCCGGTGAGTGTGCCGGAGACTTTCGACTCGCCGCCGATGCGGCAGCGGTGATCCACGGGCAGCTCCAGAATACGCAGCCCCTCGCGCGCCGCGCGCATCTGCATCTCCAGATTCCAGCCGTAGGTCTCTTCGCGCATGCCGAGCCGCTCCAGACAATCGCGGCGGATGGCGCGAAAGGGGCACATGTCCGTGTACCTGACTCCGTATATTAGTCGCAACAGAAGGCCCGCGACGCGCCCCGCAAAGACCTGTTGAAAGTTCATGCTGCCGGGCTCGCGCTTGCCCCTGGTGCGCGAGCCGATGACGAAATCATGTGTCCCGGCGATGATCGGCCCGACCAATCGTTCCATCAGCTCGGGGCAATCGCTGCCGTCGCCGTCCAGAAAAACCACTATCTCACAGTCAGGCCCAAGAGCACGCACGCCCGCAAGACACGCCCTGCCGTATCCTCTGCGAGGCTCCGGCGCGACGCGCGCCCCGGCTTCGCGCGCTCGCTCAGCCGTCCGGTCGTCGCTCCCGTTATCAACCACTATCACTTCCCCGGCGACCGTGCGCGGAATCGTCCGGACGACTTCGCCTATGCACGCTTCCTCGTTGAGCGCCGGAATGACGACCGAGATGCGACTGGAAAGCGGAGTAGCGTTGGTGGTGGCCTCGCTCGATGGAGCTTTCATGCCGGTTATTCATGCGGGAGGACGCGCTGCTGCTGCTGCTGCGCGCCCGCCGGTTCTGATTGTATCTTCGCCAAAGCGGCGCGCGACCGCAAGAGGGCGAGCGCCGACAGAAGAGCAAACGGAAGATACAGAAAAGTGTTGACGATCAGAGCTTGATATGGCTTCTCTCCGAACCAGAACAGGTAAAGCAAGAAGGCGCTCGCCGTCAAAGCGAACAACGGCGCAAACGGCACAAAGCAGAGAAAAGGGACGATCCAGGCGAAGTACCACTCGTAGCGCGGCGAGAGTAGGATAGTGAATGCGGAGGCGAGGACGAGCGCGCGCACCAGGTAGCTTCTCGTCGAATCCTCGCGCCTGAACAGGCACCACAATGCGAGCACAGAGAGAACCAGCCCGGCGAAGATCATGTAGACGGCGCTCGGCACAAACGATTCGCCGAACGCTCTGCGCGCCAGCGCCAGCAGAAAAAACCTGCTACCGCTGTGAAGCCCCTCTTCCTCAGTATATCCGGGCAGGTAGCCGAGCACGCCTCGCCAGCCGACGCTCAAATAAGGCAGGTACGCGACCGCGATGGTGAGAGCGAAGGCCGCTGGCATCTTCCACCCCCAGCGTTTGTAGAGCGCCGGGAAAAGAGCCAGTGGAATCAGTTTCACAAGGACGGCGCACCCGAGCGCGACCCCGACCGCCGCCTCGCGGTTATGACGGCGTGCCAGCAAAGCTATGAACACAAAAGTGATGGCGACGGCGTCCAGATGGCCGCTGCCCGCGATCTCCCACACGATCAAAGGATGCCAGGCGTAGACGAGGACGCGCTGAAGCGGCATCCCCATAGAGGCGAGCAAACCCAACAGGGCCAGGAGCGTCACGGCCTCGAACCCGACCATCGTCGCTTTCATCCACGTCACGGATTCGCTTATGCGCGTCGTCCCGAAGAATATGCCCTGGGACAACGGCGGGTAGATAGTGCGCGCGAAATCGCGCCGGTTTATCTTCGGGTAGATCGCCTCGTCGCGCAGGCTCTTTAGCTTTTCGTCCGCCGGAACGTACCTGTAAGGATTGATTCCGGCGGCCTGTACGCGGCCATCCCAGATATAGCGATAGAGGTCATCCGAAAGAAATGGCGGCGTGTAGAGCAGGCTGAGCCGGAAGAGGGCTGCAAAAATGATGACGACAACGAGCGTCGAGCGCGACGAGGCGCTGGCGCGCGTGACGAGCCACGCGGCCACTAGGTAGACGGCAGACTGGGCCAGCGCCAGCCGTATGAACCAGAATATGTCCCAGGAGGTTTTGGCCGCCAGCCCGCGCCCGTACATCGCATAGAGCGCAACCCCGAGCGGGATTAACAAAAGATTCGTCCAACTCAGTATCCCGCTCTTGAGCAGCGCTTGCCATAAACGATTCATATCGCAGCACCCGCCGGACTATCCGCGCCGGGCCAGATGCGCTCGCGTCCCTCCGTCTCGATCAGCCGCGCCAGAAAGCGTCGCGTATACGCCGCCTCGTATCCTTTCAGACCTTCATGAGAGACATGCTCATCGCTACGGCCCTCTGGAAACAGCTCTTCGCAGAGGCGAGAGAGCGTCGCGGCGTCATCCACGTCGTACCAGGACGGAAGCCTTGAGACCTCCAGGCCAATCTCGCCCGCGCGCTCGACCGTTTCCTGAAACACGCGATCCGTGCTCCAGGTTATCTGCTCGAACAAGCGGCGGTGCGCGACTTTGAGCCCGATCAGGTAATAGCCTCCGTCGTCAGATGGGCCAAGCACGACGCGGTCGCCTGCGCGGGCCAAAGCGCTGACCGCCCCGGTCAATAACTGACGCGGCAGGGTCGGGCTGTCGGAATCTATCAGGCACAAAGATTCGTAACCGAGCGCAAGTAAATCCTCTGTGGCGTGAAAGAGGCGGTCTCCGAAAGATTCGCCGCGCTGCGCGACGAGGCTGAAGCCCTCATAGAGAAGTCCGTCGAAGGCCCGCTCCGCGCCCACGGGCGTGTAAACGGCGACGCCTTCAACGGCATGGTCGGCGAGGGCGACGCTGCCGATAGTGGCAGCCGTATCGCGCAGAAAGCAGATGCTCAGGGCGGCGGCCTCCGCGTGCGTGAGCGGCGGTACGAGTCGCGTCTTGACGGTGCCCGCGCGCGGGGCCTTAATCATGACGGCGAGCGCGCACCGGGGCTTCGTGCTCGGAGTGGGCCGAGGCGGCGGCGGCGACGTTGGGTCTTGAACCGGGTAGGCAGTTTCCATCCTTCTGGTTTAATTGGCGTCAGGCCCGGCCAGCGTTCGCGGCCACACGATGGACGATTCCCTTATCACGCAGGATGGTCTCGGCGGATGCGAAGTAGTCGCGCACGTCCGACTGTGCGCGAATCCAATCGAGGTAGCGACCGATACCCGTCTCCAAATCCACCTGCGGCTCGTAACCGACCGCTCGTATGCGAGTCGTATCGGAAGTGAGGTGGCGCATCTCGCCGGGACGAAACTCGCCCCTGGCTACGGGCGCGATCTTTATCCCGAGCGCCTCCGAGACGAGTTGGGCCACGCGGCGAATGGTCGTCGCCTGATTACTTCCGACGTTGACCGCAAATCCATCGAGCGCGTCGGTCGTCGCGGCGAGCAGGTTGGCGCGGGCGATGTCCTCTACGAACGAGAAATCGCGCGTCTGCTCGCCGTCCTCGTAGAGCACGGGCGGCTGGCCGTTCAAGAGGCGCGTGCAGAAGATGGCGATTACACCCGTGTACGGGTTGAAGATGGACTGGCGTGGGCCATAGGTGCATGAGTAGCGCAGAGCGACCGTCGGCACGCCCGTCTGCCGTCCCCAGGTCAGGACTAATCGCTCCTGGTCTACCTTTGTGATGGCGTAGACGGTCTCGCCGCCGATGGGGGCGTGTTCCGGCGTCGGCGCTTGCGCGGTCTGCGCGCCGCATACGGGACAGTGCACCGAAAAGTCTCCGGCGCTGAGTTGTGCGCTCTCTCTGACGGGCGGAAAGACCAGCCCGTGCGTCGGACAGCGCGCCGCGCCCTCGCTGTAAACCGCCTGCGAAGAGGCGACGATGACTTTACTGACGGGCAGATTCTCGTCGCGTATAAGCTCAAGCATTTGCGCCGTGCCGAAGCTGTTGACGGAGACGTACTTTCCCATCTCCGGCATATAGCCGCCGTAGGCCGCCTGATGAAAGACCACGTCTATGCCCTGCAAGGCCGCCGTCATGGTTGACCGCTCGCGCACGTCGCCCTCTATAAACTCCGCGCCCGAGGCCAGCCACGCTGGCCTGCCCAGGCGATGCGTTTGCGGTTCCAGGTTATCCAGGATACGCACAGACCAGCCTTCGCTGATGAGCAAATCCGCGACGTGCGAGCCGATCAGACCGGCCCCGCCCGTCACCAGCGCCCGCTTTCCTCCTGCGTTCGATTTCGCCGACAAGACTTAGAACCCCCTTCGACCATAGCTTAGCTTAAGAGCACGCAAACCCGTTGGAATTGAACCTCAGACCTGCGGGCGGCAGCAAACCCTAACAGAGAGCGCGTGGAATCACCCCCCCTCACGGCAAGGCGACCGCCCCACATAGGCGACGATATTAATTCATCTTGAGACGGGTTCGTAATGTACAACGACCGTTGCGGGATTGCCAGGGTAAACTTGAAAGCGATTTGAGAACTTGATGGACAAGGGTAGCCTCGAATGAGCTATTATCAAGGCGTTCAAGAGCGTGGGCGTTTATTTTCCGGCGGCGCTTGTTCGCCTCCCTGCTCACGAGCCCCGACGGGGGCGGCGGCGGCGCATCCTCTTGGCAATTCGGCGCCTCCTCTTGGTATATTAAAGACAGTCAGTCAGCGTCATGGCCCAAAAGGGTGAACAGCACGGGCCGCTTCCACACAGTTTCCGGGGTTATCCCGGCTCTTAAACAGATCATCTTTCTCCTGTCATGACAGGAGAAAGAAACGCTCTCTCACTCGCAAGAGGGTTACAAAGTATGTATCAGAACTTCGTGGAAATGCTCATCAACAGCAGCGTTGATGGCATTCTCGCTTTCGACCGTGAGTGCCGCTACACGGTCTGGAATCCGGCGATGGAGCAGCTCTCCGGCGTCAGCCGCGAAGAGGTGCTCGGCAAGTGCGCCTTCGAGGTCTTCCCCTTCCTCAAAGAGACCGGAGAAGATCACTACTTTCACGGAGCGCTCGATGGAAAGAGCCTGACGGCCACGGACAGGGCCTTCGTCATTCCGCAAACGGGCCGCACAGGCTTTTTCGAGGGCCGTTATTCTCCGCTCCACAATGATGCGGGAGAGATCGTCGGCGGCCTCGGCATCATACGCGACATAACGGAGCGCAAGCGGGCCGAAGAGGAACGCGCGCTCCGGATACAGGAGCAGGCCGCGCGCAGCGAGGCCGAGGCCGTCGAACGCCGCTTTCTGGAAGAGCTGCGCGAATCCGAGAAGCGCTTTCGCCAGTTGGCGGAAAACATAGACGAGATTTTCTGGCTCGCCGATCCCAACACGTCACAGGTCATCTACGTCAGCCCCGCTTATGAAAAGATTTGGGGACGCACGCGCGAGAGCCTCTACGAGGATCCGAACTCTTTTCTTGAAGCCGTTCACCCGGACGACCGCGCGCGCGTGGTGGCCGCTATTCCGAAAGAGGTTCAGGGAAACTACAGCGAACAGTACCGCGTCGTGCGACCCGACGGCTCCATCAGATGGGTGTCGGCCAAAGCTTTTCCGATCAGGGACAAATCGGGCGCGGTGTCGCGCGTCGCCGGTATCGCCGACGACATTACGGAGCGCAAGCTGACCGAGGCCGGTTTACACGAACAGCGCGAGGTGATCGAGACGGTCAATCGCATCGGCGGGATTTTGTCGGCCGAGCTTGACCCGCAAAAGCTCGTGCAGGCGGTGACGGACGCGGCCACAGAATTGATCGGCGCACACTTCGGCTCCTTCTTCTACAACGTGTTGAATGAGAGCGGCGCGTCCTACATGCTCTACACGCTCTCGGGCGTGCCGCGCGAGGCGTTCGCGCATTTTCCGATGCCGCGCGCCACAGACCTCTTCGGGCCGACCTTTAGCGGCGAAGGCGTGCTTCGCATCGATGACGTGAAGCGAGACCCGCGCTACGGCAAAAACTCGCCTTATTACGGGATGCCTGAGGGCCACCTGCCGGTGACCAGCTACCTGGCCGTGCCCGTCATCTCGCGCTCGGGCGAAGTGATCGGCGGTCTGTTCTTCGGCCACCCGGAGCCGGG
>DASZEN010000013.1:0-163773 GCA_035940775.1 Pyrinomonadaceae bacterium
GCTCGATTATCATCTCGCCGGATACTGGGAGTCTGACCTGGTCAAGCTCGACGTGCTCGTCGCGGGCGAGCCTGTTGATGCCCTCTCGCTCATCCTGCACCGGACGACGGCGCAGGCCAAAGGGCGCGCGCTCGCCGAGAAGATGAAGCAACTCATCCCGCGCCAGCTTTTTGAAGTGCCCATTCAGGCAGCCATCGGCAACAAGGTCGTCGCGCGCGAAACGGTCAAAGCTCTCGGCAAAAACGTCCTCGCCAAATGCTACGGCGGCGACATCACGCGCAAGCGCAAGCTTCTGGAAAAGCAGAAAGAGGGCAAGAAGCGCATGAAGAAGGTGGGCCGCGTAGAGATTCCGCAAGAGGCTTTTCTGGCCGTTCTCAAGGTGAATGAATAAATCAGAGCCGAGGAGAATTTAATATGAAACAGTTCACATTAACCCTCGCCATCCTTTTCAGCACCAGCTTGAACGTTTACGCGCAGCAGGATTCGGGCGGGATGCAGATGCCCTCGCATGACAAGCCGGTGGTGATCGTGCCCGGATTGGGGGAGCATCAGCATCCGGTTTCGACCAGCAACAGGGAGGCCCAGCGTTTCTTCGATCAGGGGCTCAACTACGTCTACGCATTCAATCACGAAGAGGCCGTTCGCTCGTTCAAGCGCGCCGCCTACCTTGACCCGCAATTGGCGATGGCCTACTGGGGAATCGCCCTCGCTCTCGGCCCGAACATAAATCTGGATGTCGATCCGGCGCGCGAAAAGCTTGCGTATGATGCGGCGCAGAAGGCGCTCTCTCTGGCGGCGAACGCCACCGAGAACGAGCGCGCCTATATAGAGGCCATCACGAAAAGATACTCGATCGATCCGAAAGCAGACTTGAAGAAGCTCGCCGTCGATTACAAGAACGCGATGGGCCAACTCGTCAAGCGTTACCCGGACGATCTCGACGCCGCCACGCTCTATGCCGAGAGCGCTATGGACTTGCGCCCGTGGCAACTCTGGAATGCGGACGGGAAACCGGCCGAGGGGACGTTGGAGATCATCGCCGTGTTGGAGTCGGTTCTGCGTCGCAATCCCAATCATCCGGGCGCGATTCACTACTACATTCACGCCGTCGAGGCGTCGCCGAATCCGGAGCGCGCGCTCGCCTACGCCCCGAAGCTCAAAGAGTTGATGCCAGCGGCGGGCCACATCGTTCACATGCCCGCGCACATCTACATGCGTACGGGCGATTACGACTCGGCGGCGCAGAGCAACGCCGAGGCGGCCGAGGCCGACCGCGCCTATATCAAGTCGAGCGGCGAGACCCTCTACGCCGCGATGTATTACAATCATAACCTGCATTTTCTGGCTATCGCCCACGGCATCGGCGGAAGGTTTGCCGAGGCACTCAAAGCGGCGCAGCAACTTGAGGACAACACCGCCCCGCATCTTCAGGAGATGCCGATGCTCGAAGGCTTCGTGATAACGCGGACGCTCGTGCTGGCCCAGTTCGGTCGTTGGGACGACATTCTGAAGCTGGCCGAGCCGGGCCAGACGACGGCCGGTACTAAGAGCTTACGTCATTGGGCGCGCGCCATGTCCTACGCGGCGACGGGCAAGGTGGAAAACGCTGCGGCCGAGCGAAAGGCTTTTCTCGAAGCCCGAAAAGCGATTCCGGCGGCCTCCTCCTGGGGGCTCAATAGCACGAGCGCCATATTACAGCTCGCCGAGAAGGTGCTCGATGCGAAGCTGGCTATCGCGCGTAAGGACGCGAAATCGGCCATAGAGCTTTTACAGGAGGCAGTCCGCGCGCAGGACGCGTTCGCCTATGACGAGCCGCCCGCGTGGTTCCTACCCGCCAGAGAAACGCTCGGCGGAGTGCTGTTGCGCAACGGACGCGCCGAAGAGGCCGAGAAGGTCTTTCGCGACGACCTTGAAAAGAACCGGCGCAGCGGGCGTTCCTTGTTCGGTCTCATGGAAAGCCTCAGGGCGCAGGGAAAGAAAGAGGCCGCCCGGATGGTTCAGAAGGAGTTCGAGACGGCCTGGAAAAACGCCGACACGCAACTCAAAGTGGAAGACTTGTAAATGGATGAGGGCCGAAATGCGGCGATGATCGATCAAATAGAGCAGCTTTCAAAGAGAGCGGCTTTTAATTGAATCGTCGCTGCACTTCGGCCTTCCTGATTCTCGGAAGATGCACGTCACACGGATCGAATTAGAAAACATCAAAGCTTACGAGCACGCGGTCTTCACGTTCGCGCGCGGGACGACCGCGATCACGGGCGAGAACGGCGCGGGTAAAACGACGATTCTGGAGTCAATCGCGTGGGCGCTCTTCGACACGCTCGAATACAGCAAGGAGGATTTCCTGCGACGCGGCGCCAAGCGCGGCAGCGTGCGCGTCACGTTTGAGAGCGACAAGGACGAGCGGCTATACACCGTCTATCGAGACACAGGGCAGGGCTATTATGTCTACGACGAGGGTCTTCGCATTAAGATCGCGGAGAAGAAGGCGGACGTTTCGGCGACCCTGCGCCTGCATCTCGGAATCGAGCCGGGCACGGATTTGAAAGCCCTGTTTCGCTCCGCCATCGGAGTGCCGCAAGGCTCTTTCACGGCCGAGTTCCTGCTCGCGCCCAACGCGCGCAAGGCCGCTTTTGACCGCCTGCTGAAAGTCGAGGAGTATCGTGACGGGGCCGAGCGGCTGCTCGATACGGTTCACCTGATTCGAGAGCGTACGGCCGCCGTGCGCGAGCGCATCGCCAGCGCCGAGGGCCAATTAGCGCGCTACGATGAACTCCTGGAAGAGCACTCTACGTTTGCCGGGCGCGCACTAGAGCTTGGCGCGGCGCTCGAAGTATTGGAGCGGGAGATCGCGGAGCGCGTCGTGGCCGTGGCGGCGATGGACGAGGCCGAGCAGCGCGTGAGCGAAACGAGGGCGCGCGCCGACCGGCTCGAAATCGAGCGCGCGGGCATTTTGCGCCGCTTGAGTGATCTGGAAGTGGAGCGCGATGCGGCAAGGGCTGCGCTTGAGCGCCTGCGCGCCGCCCAACCCGATCATCAATCGCACGTCGAAGCGCTCGAACAGCTCAGAGAATTGGAGGCCGAGCGCGCCGAGCGCGATAAGCTGCGCGCCGAAGAGGAGGGTATCGGTCGTCTCTCGGTGGAGGCCAAAGGTCACGTGCGCCGTCTCGAAGAGGCGGTCGAGCGTGCCGTCGAGGCCCGCCGCTCTATCGCCGCCCTCGCCGCCGACACTGCCCGGCAAGAGGAGTTGGAGCGCGAGCGCGAACGCCTTCGCGATCTGCGCGCAGAGGCTTTGAGCGCTCGCGCCCTGCTCACCAAGCTCGATGCGGAACTGACGGAGCTGCGCGCGCAGCACGTGCAGACAAGGGAGCGCGCCCGCGCGGCTGAAAGAGGGCGCGGCGCACAGGAGCGCGTCGCGCGTCTCGAAAGCGAGCGCATGGGCGTCGAGACCAGCCTCAGCCAGGCCGAGAGGGCCGCGACGAGCCTCAAGCATCTATCCAGCCAGCGCAAAGAGCTTGCCCGCGAGACGGAGCGTTTGCGGCGCGAGCTGGCCGCGTATGAAAAGGAGGCCGCCGCGCTCGAACGTCATTCGGAAAGGGCCGCCGCCGTCGGGCAGTTGAGTGCCCGCGAGACGGAGCTGACCGAACAGCTCGCGCATCTGAGGGCCGAGATCGCGCGCGACGAGAAATTTCATGCCGAAGTGAGAAACGGTCTCTGTCCGATCCTTTCCGAGCGCTGCCTGAACATCGGCGAGGATCAAACGCTCGAAGATTATTTCAAGGATCAATACGCCTCCAACACGGCTCAATTGGGTGTGCTCGAAAAGGAACGCCTCAGCGTCATAGAGGCCGTGCGCGGGGCGCGCGAAGCCGAAAAGCATCTCTCCAGGCTTGAAAGCGTGCGCGCGCAGGCCACCGGCGCACGAAAGCTTTTGACGGAGCGTGACGAGGCGCTCGCGCGCCTTGATCGCGAGGTCTCGGAGCTGCCTCCGGCCAGCCGCGAGCGCCTCAACGAGCTGCGAGCACAGTTATCGGGCATCGACGGCGAGCTGATTCTGCTCCGCGAAGCCGCGCTCAGTTATGCCGAGTTGAAGCCTTTAGAGCAGCGGTTGAAGGAGATCGAGCAGGAGGGCAAGCGCAAGCGAGACGAGCGCGCGAGCGTGGCCGCCGCAGCCGAGGCGCTATTGCCTCTTGAGAAGGATATTGAAGAGACCGAAACATTGCTGCGCGCTTTGAATGACCCGCGCGGTCGCGCCCGCAGCCTGCGCGCCGAGGCCGAGAGTGAAAGCGAGCGCAGGAGCGAGCTGGCGGGCGCTGCCGATGCGCTTCAATCGCTGGAAAAGCAGGCGCAGTCGCTCCAAAAGCGTTTGGCCCGCTACACGGGTCTGGATGCGCGTTGGGACGCGGCGCGCCGTCGTCGTGACGAGACCGATTCGGGACATCGTATTTATCTGGCGAGCGAGGCGTTGGCCCAGACCCTGCCCGCGCGGCAGGCCGAGCTGGAAAAGGCCGAGCAGGAATCCGGGCGCATTGCGCGCGAGGCGGAAGAAGCGGGGCACGCATACGAGGCCGCGACCCGTAACTACGACCGCGAGCATCACTCTGCGGAAAGAGTAGAGCTTTCGGGAGCGCGCGAGCGGGCGGCGACCCTCAAGGCGCAGCTCGAAGCGGCGCGATCACGCGAGTCGGCGCTCGCCGCCGAGATCGAGCGTCTGGCGGAAGTGCGCGACCGCCTGCGCGACGAATTTCTGGCCAGGGAGAAGCTCGAAGGATTGAACGAAACGACCGAGTTCATACGCGATACGCTCAAGCAGGCCGGGCCGCTCGTCACCGAGAGTTATCTTTATAATATCTCCATAGAGGCCAACCAGCTCTTTCGCGAGATAACGGGCGACGCGGGCCGCGCTCTTCGCTGGTCGCGCGATTACGAGATCATGCTCGAAGAGGAGGGGCACGAGCGCTCTTTCCCGAACCTGTCGGGTGGCGAGCAGATGGCGGCGGCCCTGTCCGTGCGGCTCGCGCTGCTCAAACAGCTCTCAGACATTCGCATGGCCTTCTTCGACGAGCCGACCACCAACATGGACGCCGAGCGCCGCGAACGTCTCGCGCAGCAGATCGGCCAAATCCGTCACTTCGATCAACTCTTCGTCATCTCTCATGACGATACCTTCGAGGAGTCCGTAGACAACCACATACACATTCCGCGCCGGGGCGCTGAAAGCGTGAAGGCGGGTGAAGAAGAAGGGATGAGGCCGCAGGGATGAGGGATGAATAAAAACGATCCTCTTACTGACCCCTCCGCCTTGCGCCCTCCGCCCTCTAAAGCCGTGACGATCTTTTGCGATGGGTCGAGCCTCGGCAACGGTCAGGCGGAGACGCGTGCGGCGGCCGTCGCGCTGCTCGGCTATCGCGGCGTATGGAGGGCCGTCGGCTCTTTTCTGGGCACGGCGACGAACCAGCAGGCGGAGATTGCCGCCGCCGCGCTCGGCCTCGAAGCCCTGCGCGAGCCCTGTCGTGTGCAGCTCTTTACGGATTCGCGCTACGTCGTCGAGACCATGTCGGGCCGCTTCCGTCGCAAGTCAAATCCGCAGTGGTGGGCACGACTGGACAGCGCCGCCTCGATCCACAGGATTTCGTGGGAGTGGGCCAAAGGGCACGCGGGGCATCCCGTGCAGGAAGCCGCCGACCGCGCCGCGCGCCGCATCGCCGCCCTGGGTCGCGTTGACGAGAGCGTGCTGCGAGACGCCGTCGATAGCGTCGGAACCGTAGAGGTGACGGATTGACTTCGGCCGCGAGAGCGCGGCGCGGGGCCGTTTGGCGATTAGCTTTCGCTCTCCTGCGCCTTTATAATCTTCCCTTCCGAATCGGTGAGATGCCTTTTTTGAGGGCCTCACGATTTATGCCCCAGAAGTACCACTGAAGTGTTTGCGCTCATCCCACTCTCGACGCAGGCCCTCACGGGCTGCGCTGCAAGACGCCGCTGGAGGGCCGTCGTGTTTACGCTCTTCTGCGCGCTCGCCGCGTGCGGCTTCAACTGCCCGCCCACGGGAGCGCAGGCCCGCGGCTGGCAATGGCAGAACCCTCTGCCGCAGGGAAATACCATCTACGCCATACGTTTTGCTAAGAACAAGAAGACGGGCTGGGCCATCGGCTCGGACGGAACGATTCTCTACACGAACGACGGCGGCTTTGATTGGGACGAGCAGAAATCGCCCTCCAACACGACGCTCTACGGCCTCTATGTCAAAGACAAGGCGCACGCGGTGGTGGTCGGGGCGCGCGGCGTCATCCTGACGACGGATAACGGCGGCGATAAATGGACGCCGAGAACGACCGGCATCAAGGGACACCTCTACGCGGTGACGTTCGCGCCCGACGACCCGGCGCGCGGCTGGGCCGTCGGAACCTACGGCATCATCACCACGACCTTCGACGGCGGAGAGACCTGGAAAGAGCTTGCGAGCAACGTGAAGACGCATCTTTTCTCCGTCTCTTTTTTCAATAAGACGAGGGGCGCGGTGGTCGGCGATCACGGAACGCTGCTCGTGACCGAGGACGGAGGCAAGAGTTGGACGCAGCCCGTCGCCGTCACGGAACAGCCGCTCACCAGCGTCGCCTTCATCTCTGCGGCGCGGGCCGTGGCGGTCGGCTACGGCGGTCGCATCCTTCTGACGATTGACGGCGGCGCGACGTGGAACGCCGTTAATGCTTACCTCAGCACAGACCTCTTCACGCTCTATTTTTCGGATAAGCTTCACGGCTGGGCGGCGGGCGATGGCGGCCTTGTCCTGACGACCGCCGATGGCGGCAATACCTGGCTGAGCGTCAGCGTACGCACGAACCCGCGTCTCGTGACAGTCCATTTCGCCGACGGCGAGACGGGATGGGCGGCGGGCGGCGACGGGCTTATCCTGCGAACGGACGACGGCGGGCGGCAGTGGAAGCGCCTGACGGAGGGCGGGCGCGACGACCTCGCCGACATCTTCTTTCTTGATGACGAGAGGGGCTGGGCCGTCGGCGCGCGCGGCAAAATCCTTTACACCGGCTCGGGCGGCAAACACTGGACGGTGCGGCCGTCGGGCACCAATGTTCGGTTGAACGCCGTCACTTTTCTCGACGAGGCAGAGGGGTGGACGGTCGGTGAGAAGGGGACGATTCTTCATTCTGTGACGGGCGGCGTGACATGGGAGCCGGTCGTATCGGATGCCAGGCAGGACTTGTTCGCAGTCCACTTCAGTGGGCCCAAGCAGGGATGGATCGCCGGGGCGCGCGGAACTATTTTGCACACGGATGACGGCGGAGAGACCTGGCGCGGGCAGGTCACGAACACCCTCGCGTGGCTTGAGGACGTGCATTTTACGGACGACAAGCGCGGCGTCGCGGTCGGCTCGCAGGGCACTATCCTGCGGACGACGGACGGCGGAGCGAACTGGCAATTCGTCACCTCGAACTTGAAAGAGTGGCTCTACGCGGTCGCCTTCGCCGACGTGCAGCGCGGCTACGCGGTCGGCGCTCGTGGCATTATCCTGCGAACGGACGACGCCGGAGAGACCTGGAAGGATTTGGAGAGCGGTGTTACGACAAACCTTTTCGCGGTCGGCTGCGACGGGCGCAACGACGCGCTCATCTCCGGCGAGCAGGGCCGCGTCCTTCGCACAAAGAACGGCGGCGAAAGCTGGGAGCTACAGCCGACCATCACGAGCGTCTCGCTCTTTGCCATCGCCTATCGCGGCGGCGCGGATGTGTGGGTGGCGGGACGCGGCGGCACGATTCTGAAGCGCACGGAGGATGTTGCGACCATCAGCATTCCGCGCCCGAGAACCAAACCCGCCTTGCGCGGCAAGCCCGTTATTCAGCAGCAAAACGCGCCCGAGACTCCAATCGTTCAGGACGACGGCGACATCCCGCGCGCCGTCCCGACGAACAAACGCACGCCCAAACCCTGAGCGCACGGAAGCCGCGCGCATAGTGAAGCCGCCCGGGCCATTAGCCGTCGCTCGAAGCCTTCAGCCCGAGGGCACGAGGATGAAATTGATGGCGTGCTCGGCGCAAAACTGCTTGAACTCCTCCATATCCTCCGCTGACGAAAGCAAAGGCTCAGCGCCCATCCGCACGCATCCGGGCGACCACTCAAGCGTCGAACCGGCGGGCAGACCGCTCACGAATTTCTTCAGCGAAGCGACCGACTTGAACCCCGCACTGCCGATCACGAAAATAAATTCCGGCGTCTCGCCCTCGAATACGTAGACCAGTTCCATCCTGTATTTCGGCGGCGAAGGCTGCTGCTCAACCTCCCGTGCATGCGCGGGCAACCACGCTGGAAGACAGAAAACAAAAGACCAGAGCACGTATTTGAATATTTTCATCGGCGATGCCTCGGTAGAGATTATTGCGTCGGGCCAAAGGGGAGCGCCCTTCTTTCTCTCGCTGACTGAACGCGCGACGGCAATCCGCCTTGCACACGGCTCGACGGAAATCCACCTCGCCGTCACAGCACGAAAAGCGCCCGAGCGTGAGGAAACAACGCGATGCGGAAAAGCGTTTGCGGCCAGGCAGAGGAAAGCTTTGAATGCCCTGATATACGGCGCATTTTAGACGGCCATGGAGGGCCTGCCCGCTTTTTCAGCCCGGCGCTTTTGGCTTACCGAGGGTGCTTACCGAGGTGCTTACTGAGGCGCTTCAAGCTCTTTAGGGATGAAGGCGATGGCGGTCGCGACGCCGTCCGTTTGCGAGCGTCCGTCTCCGGCCGGACGGTAACTGACGATAACCGTATTGGTGGGCTCGCGCGGGCCACAAGCGATGCGGCCGTGCATCTCCGGCGTGTAGGTGATGAACCTGATGCGCTTCAGCTCGTTGTTGTGAAGTCTGAGCGTACGGTCGCCCACCTTGACGGCCATCGTCACGCCCTGCGCTTCGCAATCGATGCGAAGCAGTTGTCCGCGCGCCTGCTCTTCGCCCTCGCGGCGGGGCAATAGTTCCTGCTCAAAGGCCGGGCGCGGCTCTTTGCCATCAGGCACAGTTTCGCTCGCGGCGCTATGTCCCGACGCGGACGGCACGGCTCCTGTGCTTTCGGCATTGCTCCCGGCCCCGTAGAGCGCCATCTGTTCCTCGATTGCGGTGAGCTGTTGGAGAAGCGACCGGGCCTGCTCCATGACCTGCGTATCGGCGGGCCCATGCGCGAGCGGTTCCAGAATCCGCCGCGCTTGTTTGAAGTCCTGCCTGCGTATGTAAAGCTTCGCCAACAGAGTCTCGAAATGCTTCTCGCCCGGCGCAAGCGAGACGGCACGCCTCAGCAGCTCGACCGATTCATCCAGATGTTCGCCCGTCACCACGTTGATGAAGGCCAGAAGGTAGTAGGATTCGGCGTAGCCGGGCTCAAGCTCTATGGCTTTGCCAAGCTCCGCGCGCATGGTTTGCGCCGTCTCCGGCGCAAAACTTGAGACGTAGCTACCGGCGAGCATCGCTTCACGGCTCAGCATGTAGGCGTAGTTATAATGCACCAGGTAGTTTTTCGTGTCGGCCGAGACGGCGCGCTGCAAGTGTCGCCGCGCCTCTTCAAAGCGTCCGCGCCGAACGCCCAGCATGCCGAGCGAGGCGTGAGCGACGGCCAAATCCGGATCGAGCGTTACGGCCTGTCGCAGATATTCTTCGGCCCGGTCGAGGTCTGAGAGATGAAGCAGCAGGTCGCCCAGATAGAATTGGCTCTCGGCTTCGGTCAGGGGCGCGCTTCGCAACTGCCTGTCGAACGCCGGTTTTTCATCGAAGGTCTTGACCTCGACCCGGTAGGAGTGGCGGCCTATGTACTGCCTCAACTCCCTTTCGAGCGTCGCGAAGTCCGTCTCGAAAGCCTGTCTGAAGGCCGCCTCGACCGCCATGTTGGAGGCCAGCAAAGCGAGAAACCGCTTGAGCTGCGGAGCGCGCCTGCCCTCGTTGCCGAGCAGAAGGTAATGAACCAGCGCCCACGACTGCGCGTAAAAAATCCCCTTCTTGTCCTTCTCGTTATAGATGGGTGAAGTGTGATTGACGGCGAAGAGCGTTTCGAGCGGCAGCATTCGCTGCTGCTGGCGCAGGTGCATGACGTGGCTTGTAATCGACCTGCCGATGATGACTCTTCTTTCGCCGTCGGAGATGTCAAACGAACTGTAGTATTCGGCCAGCCCCTCGTTGAACCAGAGCGGCGCGTTCTTAATATTATTCCTGACCAGAAAATGAACGTACTCGTGAAAGACAGGGGCGTAAGGATTCTCGCCTTTGCGCTCGGCCGTGAGCGCGATGTAGTTCATGTCCTGGCCCGACTGGAAATAGGCGGACGCGGCCGGGGGTCGGAACTGCCTGAACGATTCGTCGTTCCTGAAGACGACGACCGTGATCGGGCTCGTGGAAGTGGTCTTCGCCTCGGCGAGCACGCGCGCGAGCACATCACGAAACTGTTCGAGCTGAAGGCCGATGCGACGTATGTCCTTCTCGCTCGCATTCCCGACGAGCAGGAAATTCTTCGAGCGGACGCTCGTCCAACTCTCTTTCGCCTCAGCCCTGTAAAGCGGCGCGCCGCAGACCAGCAAGATAGCGGCCAGGACAGGCGACAGGGTAGAGCGTTTCACGGATCGGGCCTCCGTCATCAAAGGGTTCTATAAAGAGTGACGCCTAAGCACTATCAAGCGAGTCGGGACAGGGCCGCGCTTGAACTGTTCGCGGGAACACTACGGGAAGCGCGTGCGAGGGACTAACGCGCGTATGCGTTGCGGCGCACGGACGCCATGAAAATATATGCGCTCCGGCTCGCACCTGTCAAAGAATGATAGAGCGAAGGAGCGTTCAAGCCGAGCGTTGATGAGGCATTGCAGGAAGGGCGCTCCGTTCAGCCGCAGGTCTCTGGAAAAGGGCCGAGGCCGCGTTTCAACTCAACAGGCGCGCAGCCTCTTCGTCAACCAGCCAAATCAACTCGCCATATACGGGCCGCACGTAGCGCGCGGGCAACTCTTCGTCCGCGTCAGGCGAAGCGAACACTTTGGAGAGCGGCGCGGCTTTGTCTTTGCCCGAGACTAGAAAGATGACATTGGCGGCGCTGTTCAAAACGCGCAAGGTGAGCGTCAGTCGATGGGCGCGAAGCTTCTCGACGTAGGGCGCGGCGACGAGGCCATGCCCGTCCGCATCCTTTAGCAAAGGCGAGCGAGGAAAGATCGAAGCCGTGTGCGCGTCCTCACCCATGCCGAGCAGAACCAGATCGAAGACTGGATCATGCGCGCCAAACTCGCTCTCGATGACCGAGGCGTAGGAGGCGGCGGCCCGCTCCGGCTCGTCTTCGCCGCGCATACGATGAACCTGCGAGGCGGGCACGGGCACATGACTGAGCAGCGCGCGGTGGGCCATGCCAAAGTTGCTCTGCGGGTCGTCGGGCGGCACGCATCTCTCGTCAGTCCAGAAAACGTGAGCGTGTGGCCAGATACGCGCCAAAGCCTCGCAGTACTCGTCGCTCGCCAGAAGACCGAACAGGGCTTTCGGAGTCGAGCCGCCCGGAATCGCCGCACGAAACCGGCCCCGCTCCGCGATGGTGCGCAAGGCAATGGCACGGAACGATTCGGCGGCGCGCGCGCTCGCCTCTCCCAGATCGCGCATCACCTCTATGCGCGCCCCATTTTTCAGAATGACTTTCACTTCGCCCCGAGCATCCGTGCGGCAGCCGTGATCGCTTCCTCGTAGATGCGGTCGTGCGAGACTATCTCCAGCTCGCGTTCGAGCAGCTCGGCCTCGCTCTTGTCACCGCCGACGGATATGCGCGAGGCGCGCGATTCGCCTCCGCCGATCACCTCCGTTTCCAGATAGCGACCGTCTTCGCTACGCAGGACGACGAATTTTTGGGGCGATGCGGACTCGGCCATCAGCTCTATGCGCGCGATCCATCCCTGCATGGCGGCGCTGCGCTCGACCATCGCAAACTCCAGGTCGATACGGCGACTGTCCTGTTCCAACGCGATGCGCGCAACGCCCGTCTCATCCGTGCTTAGAGTCTGCTGCGATACGGTGCGCCAGCCCAGGCGACTGGCGAGCCAGCCCGCCAGTATCAGTGCCTTCGGGGCGACCACCCCCGGCGCAAGTTCGTGCGCTACATACTCTATGCGGACGCGATCAAGGCTCGAAAGGGCCGGGCGGTATTCCGCCACGTCGTAGAAGCTCGCCAGCAGCATTCGCCACGAGGTCAGCCGCGCCCAGTTCAGATCGCTGAGGGCGGCATGCTCGCGTCGCTGGCGCTCAAGGAGCGCGACCAGCTCTAAAATCTCTTCATAGGGGCGTCTGAAAGCTGCCGAGTCGATCACGATGCGGTCGGAGGCGCGCGTCAGATTCGCGAAAGTCTGATCGTGCAAGCGGGGCGCCTCTCGCCACCACAGGAAAACGGGAAGGTCGGGCACGAGCAGGGGCACGGCCGCGCTCGGCAGCTCGACCGTGAAACGACCGCGCGCTTTGAGCGTGACCTGCTCGCCGCAAAGGTTTTTCGAGCCCGTCCCGCCCGAAGCGAGACAGTGCGCCGACACGAACATCTCTATGTCCTGATCGGGCTGTTCACTTTGAGCGACCATCACGAGTGCCCGGCACGGGTGGGCGGAAGTTATTTCGCTGAGCAGTTTATTCACTTCGTCGAGCGCCGCCTGGCTCGAAACATAAACCATCAGGTTCAGGACGCGCGCACGCATCACGGCGCCGTCCTCTTCCACATCGACCGCGCCTGCGGTGTGCTCCTTCCACAATTGGCCCAGCTCGTGCTCGACGGCCTGAACGTCGAGCGCCGCCGAGACTCGTATCTGTTGCGGAGTGGAATGCGTCGTCTGCTGTCGCATCAGCCGTTTATGGTCAATCCTCTCGGGTTGAACGGACGAAAGGAGGCAAGGGCCGCTCGTCTACTATCGCTCAAAAGCTCTCGGTCAACAGCCACAAGCTTCCCTTTTTCCTAGAGTCTTCGCCATTTTCTCTGGTCGCGCTCGATCAGCTCAAAGGCGGCCGGTGGGCCCCATGTGCCCGCCTCGTAATTTGGAAAGTCGGGCGCGGGCTTCTTCCATGCCTCAAGTACGGGGGTGACGATCTCCCAGCCGCGCTCGGTCATATCACGCCGCGCATAGAGCGTCGAATCGCCCAGGATGCAATCGAGCAGCAGTCGCTCGTAGGCTTCGGGCGTGTGGACGCCGAAGGACGAGCCGTAGCGAAAGTCCATGTTGACCCAGCGTATACGCATGCGCTGGCCCGGAAGCTTTGCGCCGAAGCGGAGCGTGATGCCCTCGTTCGGTTGAATGCGTATGACGAGCACGTTCGGCTCAAGCGGCGCGTCCGCTCCCGTGAAGAGACGGTGCGGAACCTCCTTGAACTGTATCGCGATCTCGGTGACGCGCTTCTGCATGCGCTTTCCGGAGCGTATGTAGAAGGGCACACCGGCCCAGCGCCAGTTATCGAAATAGAGCTTGAGCGCGGCAAACGTCTCGGTCGAAGATTCCGGATTGACGCCGGGCTCCTGTCGATAGCCCGGAACCGTATCGCCCAGCACATAGCCCGGCCCGTATTGTCCGCGCACGGCGAACTCGTCAACGCCATCTTCGGGGATGGGCCGCACGGCCTGCATCGCCTTGATCTTCTCATCGCGCACGGCGTTGGCCCCCAGAGACGCCGGAGCCTCCATCGCCACCAGCGAGACGACCTGAAAGACGTGATTCTGTATCATATCGCGCACCACGCCCGCCTCCTCGTAGTACGCTCCGCGTCCCTCGACGCCGATGGCCTCGGCGTTGGTGATCTGCACGTGGTCTATATACTGCCGATTCCACAGCGGCTCGAAGATGCTATTGGCGAAGCGAAAGACTAGTAGATTCTGGACGGTCTCTTTGCCCAGATAATGGTCTATGCGATAGACCTGTTCTTCATCGAAGACGGCGGCCAGCTCGCGGTTGAGACGACGCGCGCTATCAAGGTCGTGGCCGAAAGGCTTCTCGACGATGATGCGCGTCCAACCCCTGCCTTCCCTGTGGGCCAACCCGACCGCACCCAACTGTTCGGCGATGAGTCCGAAGAAGCTCGGCGCGGTCGAAAGATAAAAAAGGCGATTGCCAGCCGTCCCGCGCTCCCGGTCTAAGCGTTCGAGCGTTTCGCGCAAGCGCTTGAACGCCTCCCCGTCATCAAACTCGCCCTGCAAGTAAAAAAGCCCGCCCGCGAAGCTCTCCCATACGGCGTCGTCCACCGTCCCCTCCTCGCCGTACTTCGCGACGGCCTCGCGCATACTCGCGCGAAACTCCTCGTCACTCATCAGGGGGCGCGACACGCCCACGATAGCGAACTCGGCCGGAAGCAGCTTCTGCTGCGCGAGGCTATAAAGGCCGGGCAAAAGTTTTCGCTTCGTCAAATCGCCCGACGCCCCGAAGATCACAACGACGCACGGCTGCGCCGTCCGCTCCAGCCGCATCCCGGCGCGCAAAGGATTTTCAATCAGTGTGGCTGCCATCTGTCATACGAATCATTCGGACTGGAAAATAGTTATAAGCCCTTCTGTCAGGAACCCGGCTGTGAATCGGATACGGCGTCTTCCCAACTGGTATGTACGGCTCCGCGCCCGGGTCGGTCTATTCTTTCATAGGTGTGCGCGCCGAAGTAGTCGCGCTGGGCCTGCGTCAGATTCTGCGGGAGGTTGGCCGTCCGGTAACTGTCGAAATAGGCGAGGCTCGCCGACATGGCGAGCGTGGGCACGCCATGCTGCTGGGCCAGATTGATGCAGTTACGCCAGTTCGCCTGCGACTGCTCCATCCACTTTCCGAAATTCGTGTCGAGCAGCAGGTTCAGGAGCCCGGGCTCGCGCTTGTAGGCAGCTTTGATGGGGTCGAGGAAACGCGCGCGGATAATACAGCCGCCCTTCCAGATGCGCGCCATCTCGCTGAGGTCTATGTCCCACTGATTCTCTAGCGAACCGGCGCGAATCAGATTGAAGCCCTGCGCGTAAGAGCAAATCTTCGAGGCGTAGAGCGCATCTCTGACGGCGTCCACAAAAGAGGCGCGATCATTGTTAATGGAAGTGCCTCCGGCTGTGGCGGCCGCCGCGCGCGACTTCAAAGGGCCGGGGATGACACGGCTGGCGGCGACGCGCTCTTCCTTCAGGGCGGAGATGAAGCGCGCTTCGATGGCGGCCGTAATCGTCGGGATGGCGACGCCCAGATCGAGCGCCACCTGCGCCGTCCACTTGCCAGTACCCTTTTGCCCTGCCTTGTCCAGAATCAGGTCGACGAGGGGGCGGCCCGTCTCCTCGTCCCGGACGCGGAAAATCTCGGATGTGATCTTGATAAGGTAAGAGTCCAGAAGGCCCTCGTTCCAGCGCGCGAAGGTGTCGGCAAGCTCCCTGGCTTCCATACCCGCAACGCGCCGCAGTATGTCGTAGGCTTCGGCGATCAACTGCATGTCGCCGTACTCGATGCCGTTATGCACCATCTTGACGAAATGGCCCGCCGCGTTTGGGCCAACGTAGGTCGTACATGGGCCGTCCTCGGTTTTGGCGGCGATGGCCTCCCAGATGGAACGAATCTCTTCGTAAGCCTCGCGCGCGCCACCCGGCATCAGCGAAGGCCCCAGGAGCGCGCCCTCTTCGCCGCCCGAAACGCCGGAACCGATGAAGCGCAAGCCCGCAGCGTCGAGCGCCGCCTCGCGCCGCCGCGTGTCTTCAAACCATGAGTTGCCGCCGTCTATCAGTATGTCGCCCGCTTCCAGGTAAGGCTTGAACTGCTCGATAGTCCAATCGACGGGCGGGCCCGCCTTGACCATTATCATTATCTTGCGCGGGCGACCTATGGCGCGCACGAACTCTTCGGGCGTCTTCGCCGAAGTGATGCGCTTATCTCGGCCGACGCTCGCCATCACCTTCTCGACAAACGACGGGTCGCGATCCCAGACGACGACGGGAAAGCCGTTGCGCTCCATATTGAGGGCGAGGTTCGATCCCATCACGCCCACGCCCGCCATGCCTATCTCTACAGCTTGCGCCATCATCAAGAGTCTCCGAAAAAATTTAAGTTTCAGCCCGCGCTCGATTAAGCAGGTGAGGCGCTGAGACGCGCGCGCGAACGATGTCGAGCAATCTTCTCAAGCCCGCCTCGGCGTCGCGGCCGAGGTGCAGGCGCAGGGCGCGGCGATGGTGATCGGCGAGCGCCGAGAAGTCTCCGAGGGCCTGCGCCTGTTTGAGCACGCTGAAGGAGTAGGGCTCGCCCGGAATCGGCAAGTCCGTTTCGTCATCGTCAGTAAGTTGTATAAAGACGCCGCTCGCGGGGCCGCCCTTGTGAAGCTGTCCCGTTGAGTGGAGAAACCTCGGGCCATAGCCCGTGGTGGTCGCCAGCCGGAGCGCGTCGCGCAGGCTCGTGCGCACGGCTTCGAGCAGCCGGTCGTGCCGATCCGTCTCCTCTATGTAAGCGAGCAGCGCGACGTAGTCGCCCTCTCCGGCGCGGCCGATAAACTCATCGACGACGGACGAAAGCGTTTCCGTCGGCGGCGTCGCCCCAGACCCCGCGGGGGTGGATTCCGCGTCCGGCGATGACGATGCCGTGGCCGTCGATTCCGTGGAGGATGATTCCACGGCTCGCGCCGCAGTGTAAACCTTCAGCTCGCCTTCGCTCGCGAGCGCGGCCTGCTGCTCGGGCAGCGCGCCCGTCCGCTTAAAGCTTTCGAGCAGACGGTTGGTGTTGTCTTTGCTCTCCTGCACGTTGGGCTGGTCGAACGGGTTGATCGACATCAGTTGGCCCGCGACCGCCGTCGCCAGCTCCCAGATGAAGAACTCCGCCCCAAGATCGTAGAGGTCTGCGAGCGTTCTGTAGACGACCGGATGCCCAGCGTCTTCGAGCGCGCGCAAACGCCCGTCCGAAGCTTCAGCGGCGGGCGCGCCCGTCCCGATGGCGACGAAGACGCGGTCAGACCCGTAGACCTCCGGCGCGCCGAGCGTCTCGCCCGCGATGGGCACAATCCCGCGCCCCTCCTTGCCAGTGCTCTCGGCGACCAACTGCTCTATCCACAGTCCGAGCGAAGCGAGCGATTCATCCATGACGAGCGTCAATTTATCGCGTCCCGCGAGGGCGAGCGCGCCCATCATGCACCCGAGCCGCGCGGCCTCGTTCTCCCTTGCGGGGACTCGCGCCGCGCATGCCTCGACGGCGTCGGAAGCGCGTCGCAGCAGCTCGCCCACGTCCAGGCCCATCAGGGCCGCCGGAACCATCCCGAAGTAAGAGAGCGCCGAATAACGACCGCCGATGTCGGGCGGGTTGAGAAAGACGTGCCGGAACCGGGCCTCCGTGGCCTGTCGCTCCATCAGCGTGCCGGGGTCTGTGACGGCTACGAAATTCTCGCCCGCGCGCTCAGGCTTCGACTCGCCGACGCGATTGAAGAAATATTTGTAGAAGGATAAGGGTTCGATGGTCGTCCCGGACTTTGAGGAGACGATAAAGAGCGTATGCGCGAGGTCAACGCGCCGCTCAAACGAGGCTATGGTGTCCGGGTCTGTCGTGTCTAGCACAACGAGTTCCGGAAACCCTTCGCGGCGTCCGAACGTGCGCCGCAGGACTTCAGGGCACAGGCTGGAGCCTCCCATCCCGAGCAGCATCAGGTGCTTGAACCCGGCTTCGCGCACCTCGCGGGCGAAGGAGTCGATCAAGCCTACGGCGCGCTCGCTCATCATCTGAACAACGTCGAGCCAGCCGAGCGCGTTGCTTATCACCTTGCGCTCGCGTTCATCGGCCTTCCAGAGCGTCGCGTCGCGCTCCCAGATGCGACTCATGACACGCTCGCGCTCCATCCGCTCCAGCGCAGCTTCAAACAGAGACTCGCTCGTGTGGCCCAAACTCTCGCGCTGACGCGCCCGGCTGCTCATAGGTTTTCTCCTTCGGCGGCAGCCAAGCATATCACAGTGAAGGGATGGGGGATGAAGGATGCGGGATGAAAGAGCGGCTATTCAGGCTTTGGGCCGCTCGCTCTTTCATCCCTTCGGGGTTCAGATGCGGATGCGATTCTCGCTCGCGTAGCTGTAGGCGCAGTAAGCGGAGATGAGATGAACTATCCAACCGAGTGTGCCTGCCGACCCGATCCAGGAAACGCCCGTGACTATCAGCCAGAGAATGCCTATGAGGATGCGACCGTTGTAGATTTGTCCAACGCCGGGAATGAGAAAACTGAGAATGCCTGCCAGAATGGGATTGCGCATTGTCGTCAAATTACCTCCGTGCGATTCTATACGTAGACGCCCCGCGATTTGTTCACAAAAGCGGAAGCGGCCGGGAGAAGGGCAATTTTTTCTTAGCCTCCCGAAGAGCGAATTTTCTCAGCCCCCTCGTTATTCCTCTATGCGGCGTACGTCGACGATCTCGCCGCGAAATGTCTGAAGCAGCTCCTGTACTGCCGGGTTGCGTTCGGCCAGCTCGCGCAACCGCTGTTTTTCAAGGCGCGCGGCGTCCTGCTTCGACGCCGGAGCATCAGGCGTGTCCGCGCCCGCTTCACGGACGCTGATTCGCACGCCCATGTCGCGCCCCATCAGCTCGCGGCAAACCTCGCGCAGCATCTTGACGTTGTCCGGCTTCGCCAGACTGTCGCGCAAGTGCCTCGCCTCCGTCGAGAACTCGACCAGCAGCTCGTCGCCCTCAAAACTGGCCCGGCGCGCGCCTTCGAGCGCGACGACGAGGAACATGCGCTTGCGCTTTTCAAGCCCGGCCTTGAGCCCCTCGATCATTGAGGCGGGAGCAGTAGTAGTAGTAGTAGTAGTAGTAGTAGTAGTAGTAGTAGTAGTGGCAGCGCTCGACGCCGCGCCGTGGCCGCGCGATTCGACGCCTTCACGCTCCGGCGCAGAAGAGTTCGCATCCATGCGCGGCGCGACTGCGGCGCTGCCAGCCCCGACGCTCGCCCCGCCGGGCGGCACTAAGGTGAGCACGGGCGGCGACGATGGCGGAGGCGCGGCATAATCGAGCGCAAACGGAACCTCGGCGGCTGGCACAGGAGGAGGAGGAGCAGCGGAAGCAGAAGTTGCAGCAGGAGGCGCGGCCTCGGCGTATGCTTCGACCTCTCGGCCCGCAACGGCGTTTCCCTTTCGCGGCGCGGGCGTGGTGGTGGTGGCGGTGGCGGTCGTCGTTCCGTCGCGCTTGCCGCCCGCCGCCGAGCGCGAGCCTCCGCCGGGGGCGGCATTCGGAGGCGCACTCCCAGCCGTAGCGGCAGCCGGAGGCTTTCCGCTACGCAAAGATTCTTCGAGCGTCGAGAGCCTTTCGATGAGCTGGCTGAGCGGCGCAAGCCGACGCATCTCCATTAATTTCACGAGCCCGACTTCGAGCTGGTAACGGGGATGGGCGGCGACTCTCAGGTTGTTTTCCGTTTCCGTCAGGGAATGAAAGAAGCGCACGAGATCGGATTCGGAAAAGTCTGCGGCCGCGCGCACCAGTTCCGCGCGGTCTGAGGGCGACGAATCGAGCGGCCCCGGCGTCTCGCCCGAAACCTTGGCGACCAGCAGATCGCGCAGGTGTGCCAGTAAATCACGACAAAAGTTTTTAAGGTCGTGGCCGCGCATCACCAGCTCGTCCACGATGGCGAGCGCCTCCGCCGGTCTCTGCCCGGCTACGGCGCTGACGACGCGCGAGAGCATCTCACGGCCAGCCAGCCCCAGCGCCATCTCCACATCTTCAGCTTTGATCTTCGAGCCGGAGAAGCTTATCACCTGATCGAAGGCCGACTGGGCATCTCGCATCGAGCCCTCGCCCGCACGCGCGATCTCGCGCAAAGCATCTTCGGCAACCGTGATCTTTTCGGCGTCGGCGATCAGGCGCAGTCGCTCCGCGATTTTGGCCGTCGCGATTGTGCGAAACTCGAACTGCTGGCAGCGCGAGAGGATCGTATCCGGAACCTTGTGCAGCTCGGTCGTCGCCATGATAAAGAGGACGCGGGTGGGCGGCTCTTCCAGCGTTTTTAGAAGCGCGTTGAAGGCCGCGCCCGACAGCATGTGAACCTCGTCTATGATGAAGACCTTGTAACGGTCGCGCGCCGGAGCGATGGCGACGTTGCCGATGATCGCATCGCGCACATTATCGACGCCCGTATTCGAGGCCGCGTCGATCTCCAACACATCAATCGAACGCCCTTCGGCGATCTCAAGACAGGAGGCGCAGGGGTTTGAATCGTCCGAGGCGCAGGGCGTGGGCGTCGGGCGCTCTGACTTGTGGCAGTTGAGCGCTTTGGCCAGCAGGCGGGCCGTGGTGGTCTTGCCGACGCCGCGCGCGCCCGAGAAGAGGTAAGCGTGGTGCAGACGCTCGCGCTCGATGGCGTTGCGAAGCGTGCGCGTGATGGGCTCCTGCCCCGTGACCTCGTCGAAGGTTTGCGGACGCCACTTGCGGGCGATGACCTGGTAAGACATACAAAAAAGGGATGAGGGATGAGGGCGGCAGGGATGAAGCGGGTTGAATGCTTAATTCACTTGAGCAGTAACTCAATCATTCATCCCTCATCGCTGCGGCCCTCATCCCTACATGGATGTGGCCAGACTCCGGACTTACCCGCAACACACGCCGCCGTTGCTACCGTTGCTCCGTTCCCGGCCTGGCGGGGTTCACAAGGCAAGCATTGTGCGGAGCCCGAAGTCTGATAAATTGTCAAAAAAAGTTTTCTGCCACCGGCCTCTCAGATTACCACACTCGGCTACAGATTGCGGAATGCGGATTTCGGAACGGCGGCTCGTGCGGATTATAAAGCACGGGGCCCGCTCGCGCGCGCGCTTACACCCCGGCCGGGCCGCATGCCGCTATTCCGAAACCCGCAGTTGGCATGGCGGAGAGGGTGGGATTCGAACCCACGGTACGGTTCCCCGTACACAGCATTTCCAGTGCTGCCAATTCAACCACTCTTGCACCTCTCCCTCTACAAGGGACGAGGGATGAACAAAAGCGAAAGCTCCGGTTTCATCCCTCATCCTTCATCCCTCAAAAAAACGCGGCCGAGAAGTGGGCACGGCGAGCGCCCTGCGGCGGGACTGACCATCCGCCCCGGCTTTCCGCGTCCGCTTTTCGGCCCCCGCGTCCGCTTCCGTAAGGGACGCAAATAAGAATCGCCGGGATTTCAAACAACTCGCAGCCGTCAAAGCATAGCCTATCCCGGCAATTCCTGTCACGTCACGCGTGCCGGGGGCATGCCGCGTGTGAGGCGTCCAAGGCCCGACCGGCATCATGCTGTTATGTTTGAGATTCCGCGGGCACTACTTCGAGCGTTAATTTCTCAGTCCGACGAAGGATGACGAGCGACGATTTGCGGCCGATGCGCTCCTCCGTCAAGAGCTTATGCAGATCGTCTATTCCGGCGATTGCGTGGTCGTCAAAGCCTATGATGATGTCGCCCGCGAGGACACCGGCCGCGCGAGCCGGACTACTCCCCTCGCAGGAAACGACCATAATACCGCTCTCGACCGCGAGGCCGTAGTAGCGCACGAAGCGGCGCGGGAGCGGGATGTTCTGACCGGCCAGGCCGATATAACTGCGGCTGACTTTGCCATCGCGAATCAGGCGGCTCGCCACGAACTTCGCCGTGTCAATAGAGGTGGCGAAGCAAATCCCCTGCGCCGGAAGGATCATCGCCGTGTTAACTCCTATGACTTCGCAACGGGAGGTGACGAGCGGGCCGCCGGAATTTCCCGGATTGAGCGCGGCGTCAGTCTGAATCACGTCGTCCATCAAACGCCCGGAGCGCGAGCGCAGACTACGCCCCAGGGCACTCACCACCCCGGCCGTCACAGTACATTGAAAGCCGTAGGGGTTGCCGATGGCGATGACGAGTTGACCGGGCCTGATATTCTGCGACGAGCCGAGCCGGGCGGGTATCAGGTTGGAAGCGTTGATGCGAATCACCGCCAGATCGGTGTCAGGGTCGTCGCCGATGAGCACGGCTTCGCAACGCCGACCGTCGTTCAGAGTGACTTCGATCCCGGACGCGTCGTGGACGACGTGGCTGTTGGTGAGAATGAAGCCGTCGGGAGTGAAGACGAAGCCCGAACCGCTCCCGCCTCCCTGTTCCGGTTGGCGGCGAGCGTTCACGCGTTTCGGCTTCTGCTGCCGCACGTCTATGTAGACGACAGAGGGGCTGACGCGCTCGGCCGCGCTCGTGACGGCTTGCGAGTAAGCGTCTAACAGTTCGTCGTCCGAGTAGCCCCCGGACACCTCCGCTCCCTCTTCCGCCTCTTGCGCCGCCTGTACAAAGCCCTCGGCTAAAAGTTCTGAAAGCCCAGTAGCGTTGCCTGTTGGTTCCATCTCCTCCCTCTTTCTCTTTCCGGCGAGCGTTTAAAGCCCGCGAGCCACACGCGCCCCTCACATCATGACCAGGCCCTTGCGTATGCCCTGCATGACGGCTTCGGTGCGGGTCGAGACATCAAGTTTGGCGAAGATCGAGGCGACGTGAAACTTGACCGTATGTTCAGAGATTTTCATGCGCCACGCGATCTCTTTGTTAGAGAGTCCGGAGGCCAACATCTCAAGCACTTCACGTTCGCGCGGGGTGAGCGCGTCGATTTCCGGCGCTGGCGGCGGTAAAGCTCCTTCGTCGGGACGCGCGCCCGACAGCTCGTCAATGCGGCCGCCGCCGGGCGAAAGCAGCGCCCCGAACGTCTCGGCGTCGAGCGTGACGAGTCCGGCGGAAACAGCCTCGACCGCCGCGATTATCTCGTCGCTCGAAGCGGCACGCGGAAGTACGGCCCGCACGATTCCCTCACGCAGCGCATTCCTGACCCAATCGCTTTGGCCCCGGCCGATAAGGACGAGCGCCGGAATGTTTTCGCCCTCGTTCATCTCTTCGAGAAAGTCTCGCAACGCGGCGAGCGTTTCTTCATGCTGCCCCTCGGTGTCGAAAACGACCACGTCCGCCGATACGCCTTCGGGCGACTGCGCCGCTAAGAGAGTCAAAGCGGGCGCGCTCCCCACAACGGCGAAGCGGGCGTCCGTCGCTATAAGCGATTCAAGCCCGAGGCGCACGACATCCGAAGCGGCAACGATGAAAACAGTCGCCACGTCTCTGCCTTCGGCTCTTCGTCGCACGCTCACAAAGCTCTCGCCTCACCTTTTTCTCACGGGTCGCTCGCCCAGGGTTATGTCCGCTTCCTTGATTTCTCCGCCCCGCAGGAATCTGGCCCTGATAACGGCCCCGACCTGCTCGCGCCCGAGTATCCTTTGCACGTCGTTCGTGTCGGCGACCCCGTCTTCGCCGAGCGCCACCAGCACGTCACCTATTGTAATGCCAGCTTTGTCCGCCGGTGCATCCGCTTCGACCGAAAGCATCATTAAACCGGAGGAATAGGGCAGGTTGAATTGCTCGCGCAGCTTCGTTGGCAATAAGACGGGATGCATCCCGACGCCGAGGTAGGGTCGTGCGATGCGCCCGCTCGCGAGCAACTGGTCAACTACGCGGTCAACGGTCGGGGCCGGAATCGTCACACCGGCGCCGCGCGCGAGTCCCGTCGTGTTGATGCCTGTGATGCGACCTTCCGCATCCAGGAGCGCGCCGCCCGAGAAGCCTATGAAGACGGAAACATCGGGGCGAATCAAGCGGTCGATCTCACCGCCGCGCCACGTGCGCCACCGGTCGCCCGTCACGCTTACGATGCCGAGACTCGCGCTCACGCCCTGATCCGGATGGGCCCGTCCGACGGCCAGCACGAGACTTCCGACTTTGAGCGCAGAAGCTTCCGCAAACTGTGTCGCCGAGTCGGCCCCGCCCGCCTCTTCGCCCTCGATGCGCAGCACCGCCAGGTCTGTGCCGGGGTCGCGCCCGGCGAGCGTCGCGTTTCTACGACTTCCATCGCTGAGGGTGACCGTAATCTCTTCGTCGCGCCTGATGGTGTGATTGGTTGAAACGACGACGCCGGGACGCCAGAGAACGCCGCTCGTGTGAACCCGCGGGCGCGCATCGACTGCGACGACGCGAGGGCTGACGCGCTCGACCGCCTCTGCGAGGAAGCGCGAGAGCGCGACCAATGGGTTACCTGTTTCCGAGTTCGTTGAATCCATGACCTGTCCTCCGTTGGAGTTCTAAAACCTTTGTGGGTGAAGATTGACATGAGGCGCGGGGTTCGCACATCAGCCGAATGGGTAGGTACTGCCTCGGATGATCGGGTAGCTTCGGCAGAATCCGTGGAGTGATCTGTTTCCGCCGCAGAGGCGCAACTCGGTTGGAGAGGGCACGTCGCTCGAGGTCGCCTTGAAGGGTAAAGGGCAAGAGACGCTCAGGCCGGAGCGGCGAATACCCGGGCCGTCATAATTTTTTGAATCGCCCGGCTCTACGGCCTCCTGCGGGGTCTACTTACTATCCGGACTTTGCCCGCGTCGCTTTGGCTCTCTGCTCCAGGGGCAGACCGGCCTTCTTCCACGCCTTCCAACCGCCCGTCAAAGCGCGTGCTCTTTTCCATCCGGCCTGTCTGAGTTCCTGCGCCACACGGGCGCTCGTCGCTTCGTTCTGTCAAGCACAGTAGGCGATCAGCCACGCCTCCTTTTTGAGCCCTAGTTCGCCAGCGCGTTCGGCCACATGATCGGGCGGCATCGGCAGAGCCCCTTTCGCCTGGGCGTCTTCCCCTTCAAGGCTGCGCTCGGTACGCACGTCCAGCAGCGTGACCGGCTCATCCGCCTGCCACAGGCGTCGTAGTTCTTCGAGCGAGATTTGTTGCGAGCCCACCTGTACGCCCTCGCCCTTCGCATTGAGCTGGCATGACTCGGCGGCGGCGACGACTGCGTTGGTCGCGCAGGTCTCAACCCTCTCGCCGTCAAATGATGGCGAAGCACCGGGGCGCGAACCGGCGGGTGCGAGGGGCGCTTCCGGAGCGCTTGAGCCGTTAGTGTCAACAGAGTCTGAGTCTTCCGGCGTCGCCGGTTCGGGGCCGAACTCGCGCGCGACTTCGCCGCCTGTAGCCTCGCTCGCCTCCTTAGCGGCTCTCCTGCGTGCGGCGCGCGCCAGCAGCATGGGCGAGCCCCCGTGCAGCACGACCGACGCGAGCACCACCAGAGAACAGACCGCGAAAAGATACCCGCTGCCGGGCAGCCCGGCGAAGACCGGAAGCAGGATCAGCAGCAATGAACTCAACCCGCGCGGCCCGTACCATGCGATCAACAATCGCCCGCGCATGTCCACGCCCGAGCCCAGCAGCGACAGCAGGTAAACCGGCGTTCTTATTAAAAGCGCGATGACCGTGAACAACAGCACGGGCCCATTGATTACTGTGAATCCAGTCCAGATCAGAGAGCTTCCCAGCAGCACGAACGTAAAGAGCAGCAGCATCTCTGCCGTCACCCCGCCGTATTCAACAAAGCAGTCGCAGAGTTCCACATCGAGCGCCGCAATCGTCATCCCGGCGGCAAACGCTGCCAGGAATCCGCTGCCGTGTACGGCTTCGGCGGCGGCAAAGGCTGTGAACGCGACGCCGAGCGAGTAGAGCGATTCGTAGTCGCGGCGCACGCCCAGCCGCTTTCTTATCAGGTCGAGCGCGGCCACCCCGAGCAAGCCTATGAGGACGCCAGCGCCGGGCCCAAGAAGGAATAGCTTAAGACCGAGTCTGGCGTACCCCTCGCTATTGAGCGGGGCTGCGGGATTGAGAAAAGCCATCGCGACCAGCACGACCGGCAGCAGGACGACATCGTTGAGGCTGCTCTCAAGTTGCAACCCATGACGCGCATCCGCGGGAATGTCGCGGCGGCGCAGCAGTCCTCTCAGCAATACCGGGTCGCTCGACGCGAGCGCCGCGCCGAGGATCGCAGCCCCCGCAACCGAAAGCCCCAGCAGCGACCATCCCGCCAGGGCTATGAGCGCCGCCGTGAGCAGCGTTCCAGGCCCCAGCAATCGCAGCGCCAGCGTCGCGCGGCGGCGCACCTCCGCGATGTTGAGAGAGACGGCGTCCGTAAAGAGCACGAGCGCGAGGCTCAGCGTTGAGACCACACGCAGCGCCCCGGACTCCGGCGAGATATGTAGAACGCCGAGCCCGACGGGGCCGAGCATCGCGCCGAGCGCGAGAAACACCGCGACCTGCGGCAATCCGCTGCGTTCGATCAACCCGGACAGAAGCGCCGAGACGATGATGACGAGGCCGATGATGGCGAGCGAGACCGCGAACGATTCAGCGCTGAGCGAAGTCATCCCGAAGCAACCTCCGTACGGACAAGTCCCCGCTGTGACGGCTTACACACACAGAGAGAAGGGCAGCATCATAAACCAATTTCTTTCGGTCGTCGCTAATCCCGTCCGTCTTTCTCTCTCTCTCTGCTCATCAGGATTATTGAAAATCAGCAAAGCAGACTCTAGGCCGCTTTTTTCCGCGTGAGCCTGGCCGCTGCGGCAAACTCATCCAAAGGCCGTGCCCGTCCTTCGATGAGCAGCCATGCGAAAAGCGCGCTCGTGAGCGCAAGCCCCGCGACGATCAAAATGACGACGCGAAATCCGCTCACGAACGACTCTTCGACGGCGCGTTTGACCGCCTGTTTCGTCTCCTCCTTCAACCCATCCGGAATAGAGACGGTGGCGAGACGGCTCGTCTGCGCTTCGAGGCGGGCGCGCGTTTCCGAGGGCATGTCTAAAGACTGTAGACCAGGGTTAAAATTTCGGGCGAAGACTCCGGTCATGACGACCCCGAGCACCGCTATCGAGATCAGCCCGGCGGTTCTCGATACGGCGTTGTTGATGCCCGATGCTATGCCCGCGTGTCGCTCTCCGACCGCGCCCATAACGGTCGTCGTCAGCGGCGCAACGCTCGCCGCCATCCCGAGGCTCATCACCACCACGGCCGGGAAAACGCTCGTCCAATAACTTCCTGCGTCCGCGCCGACAAGGATAAAGAGAAGGAACCCGAGCCCGGCGACGATGGGCCCAAGCACCAGCGGCAACTTTGCCCCGTAGCGATGCACGAGCCCGCCAGCCCAGCGCGACAGCAGGAACATCGTCAGCACGAACGGAAGCAGCGCGGCCCCCGCCTGCGTGGCCGAATAGCCCTGCACCTGAATCAGGTTGAAGGGCAGAAAGAACATCAATCCGCCCAGAGCGCCGTATAGAAAAAAGGTCAGCAGATTTGCCCCTGCGAAAGTCCGCGAGCGGAATAGGGCCAGCGGCATCATCGCACGCTGCGCGCGCCTCCCCTCGACGATGACGAAAAGGACGAGCAGCACGGCTCCCGCCGCAAGGCTTATGACAACACGCGGGTCTTTGAAGCCGCGCCCGCCCGCCTCGACGAGCCCGTAAACCAATCCGCCCAGCCCCAGGGTCGCCGTCGCCGCACCGAGGATGTCGAGGCGCTCTGCGGCTCCCTCGTCGCGGCTCTCCGGCACGCGCCACCAGGTAATGGCCAGTACCGCGGCCGCAATCGGAAGGTTGATAAAAAATATCCAGCGCCAGGAGACGTTCTCTATGAGCCAGCCTCCCATGATGGGGCCGACGCCCGCCGAGATGGCCGTAAAGCCCGACCACGTACCGATGGCCCGCCCCCTGTCCTCTTTAGAGAACGAGGCGCTGATGATCGCAAGGCTTCCCGGCACGAGCATGGCCGCCCCCACACCCTGCACGGCGCGCGCCAGTATGAGCTGAGCGGTCGTCTGCGCCAGCCCGCACCCGGCCGAAGCTATCGCAAAGAGCAGGAGGCCCATTGAGAAGACGCGCTTTCTTCCGAGGCGATCTCCCAGCGAGCCGCCGACCAGCATCAGCGCCGAGAGCATCAGCAGGTATGCCTCGACAACCCACTGTGCTCCGACTATATCCGTGCCCAACTCGCGCTGAAGTACCGGGAGCGCGACGTTGACCACCGTGCTGTCGATGAAGGTAATGCTAGACCCCAGAATGGTCGCCGCCAGCACCCAGGGCGCGGCCCTCTTCGAGCATGGGGCGGTGGCGGCGGCCGGCCCGGCCCGAATCACGGCCTCGTCGCACGGCGCTTTAACAATCGTCGTCGTCAACCCCTGGCCTCCTGCGGTTCGCCTCTCTTCACTCGCCCATTATTGATCGACCTGATCGGCAGGACTAAGAATTTTCACTGGTCAGCGAGAGCTTTGGCTTCCGTAATGAGTTAACAGACATTTGATGCAACAGTGACGCGAATTTAAATCCCTTCCGATAATCTCCGTCATTGATTTACCCACAACCAGAGCGCGCACATTTTTATTCTGATTGAGCGCCACAACAATAACATCATCAACCCATTCGGCAACCTGTTTTTGCGCGGCGCGGACGGCACACGCCTCGGCGCACGCCTGTTTCAACTTTCGGCAAATCCCGCAAAAGGCCATAGAGTCGGGCTCTTGAGCGTACAGTCTCTCGATCCGAAGCCCGTTCGGTCAAACCTTTCCTGAAGAAATTTAGACGCAGTTCAGATGGATGTAACATCGCTGCTTTAGACTCAGCTTTTCAGGTTTTCTCTGGCCGATGATCCGTTAAGGAGATTCCTTTATGCCGTCTGCAAATAAGATTACGAGCCACGTAATCACGCTCCTGCTGGCTTTCATCCTTTCGTTGGCCGCCGGATGCAGTGGCGAGCACGGCGGCACGACGGGCGCGGGCCGTCAGGTGCGACTGCAAGGCGCGGGCGCGACTTTTCCAAACCCGCTCTACCAGAAATGGCTGAGCGAGTATGGCAAGCTCAATCCGAACATACGCATTGATTACCAGTCGATCGGATCGGGCGGCGGCATCAAGCAGATCAAGGAGCAGACCGTTGACTTCGGGGCATCGGATTCGCCTATGAAGGATGAAGACCTGAGGTCAGCGCCCGGCGAGATAATACATATCCCGACGGTGCTCGGCGCGGTCGTCATCACCTATAACTTGCAGGGCATCCAGCAGCCCCTTCGCTTCTCGCCCGAGGTGATCGCGGATATTTTCCTGGGAAAAATCAAACGCTGGGACGACGCGCGCATCAAGGCGGACAACGCCGGGGGCGTCGCCGCTCTGCCCGCCACCGACATCACTGTAGTCCATCGCTCGGACGGCAGCGGCACGTCGGCGGTCTTTACCGACTATCTTTCAAAAGTCAGCCCCGAATGGAAAGAGAAGGTCGGTTCGGGCACGTCGCCCAACTGGCCCGTGGGTCTCGGCGGCAAAGGCAACGAAGGCGTCACGGGTCAGGTCAAGCAGACGCCGAACACAATCGGTTACGTCGAACTCGCTTATGCTGTGCAGAACAAGCTGCCCGTCGCGCTGATTAAAAACAGCTCGGGCAATTTCGTAGAGCCCGGCCTGGATTCCGTGACCGCAGCCGCCGCCGAATCGGTGGCGACGACGCCCGAAGATTTGCGCGTCTCGATCACGAACGCCGCCGGAGCGACGGCTTACCCCATTTCGAGCTACACCTACGTGCTCGCCTACAAAGAGCAAAGGGACGCAGCCCGTGGCAAGGCGCTCGTCGATTTTCTATGGTGGGGCATCCATGACGGCGAGAAATATGCAAGGGACTTGCAGTATGCGCCGTTGCCGCAGGAGATAGTCAGGCGAGCCGAAGACAGGATCAACGCGATCACACAGGGCGGCAAGCCGCTGCGCGCCGCGCAGTAATGAAAGGGAAAAGGGATAAACGCAAGAGTAAGATCGAGAAGAATAAAATCCGTTTTTCGACTCGCTTTAGCCTCTCGCCTTTACACCTTCTACGGTTAATGGCTCAAGTGCAACCAACGCTTCCCGCACCCTCTCCGGCTTCCGGGTACGGGGCGCGGGCGCGCCCGTGGAGCTTCCGTCGGGCGCTCGCACCCACGGGTAACACGGGCGACGCAATCTTTCGCGGAGTCCTGTTTTTCTGCGCGCTCCTGCTGCTCCTGATCGTCACTTCGATGATCGTGGCGATGGCGGCCAATTCGAGGCTTTCGCTCACGGAGTTCGGCTTCCGGTTTTTGATAGGGCGCGAGTGGAACCCGATCAAGGGAGAGTTCGGCGCGCTGCCCTTCATCTATGGAACGGTCGTTTCATCTCTGATAGCACTCTTGATCGCCGTTCCGCTGTCGCTCGGCGTGGCGATCTTCCTGGTCGAGCAGGCTCCGCGCCAGCTTGCGCGCCCCATAGCATTTTTGGTCGAGCTGCTGGCGGCCATCCCTTCGGTCGTTTATGGATTGTGGGGCATCTTCGTGCTCGCTCCTTTCCTGCGCGCGCACGTCGAGCCGCAGCTTGCGCGCTCGTTCGGGTGGCTGCCGCTCTTTCAGGGCACGATCACGGGCATCGGCCTCTTCACGGGCGGTATTATTCTGGCGATCATGATTACGCCGATCATTTCGGCGGTCGTGCGCGATGTGCTTTCGGCCGTGCCCGTCTCGCAGCGCGAGGCCGCGCTCGCCCTGGGCGCTACGAAATGGGAGACAACAAGAGTCGTGCTGGCGAACGCCGCTTCGGGGATCGCGGGCGCGATCATTCTGGGGTTGGGCCGCGCCATCGGCGAGACGATGGCCGTCACGATGGTCATAGGCAATCGCCCAGAGATCAGCGCCTCGCTCTTCGAGCCCTCCTACACCATCGCCTCCGTCATCGCCAACGAATTTACGGAAGCGACGGGCGACCTCTACCTGAGCGCGCTCGTCGAACTCGGGCTGATTCTTTTCCTGGTCACTTTCATCGTCAATGGGGTGGCGAAGCTGCTGGTGTGGAGCGTGACGCGGGGCACGAGCGGCACGGCGAGGGCGACCTGATGAAACCTTCTTCGGCGCGCCACGCAAAGCGGCTGTTGACGAACGCTGTGATGACGACCCTGGCGGCCGCCTGCGCCATCGTCGCGGTCACGGTGCTCCTGCTCATCCTGGGCTACATCGCGTACAGGGGCGTGACGGCGATCAACTTTCAATTCCTGATCGATACGCCGAAGCCCGTCGGCGAGGGCGGCGGCATCGGCAATGCGATCACAGGCTCGTTCGTGCTGCTGCTGCTGGCCTGTCTTTTCGGTCTGCCCATAGGCATCGCCGCCGGTGTCTATCTGGCCGAATACGGGAACAACTGGTTCGCGAGCGCGGTTCGATTCGTAACGGACACGCTGACGGGCGTGCCCTCGATCATCGTCGGCGTCTTCGTCTATACGATCATCGTGCTCCCGCAGAAGCATTTCTCGACGCTCGCCGGAGGCATCGCGCTCGGCCTGATTATGATTCCGATTGTGACGCGCACGACCGAAGAGATGATTCGATTGGTTCCGACCAGTTTGCGCGAGGGCGCATTGGCTTTGGGTGCGCCGCAGTGGAGAGTGACGACCGGCGTCGTGCTTCCGGCGGCCAGAGCCGGGATTGCTACGGGAGCGATGCTCGCCATCGCACGCGTCTCGGGCGAGACCGCGCCGCTACTGTTTACGGCCTTCGGCAGCCGCTTCTTCAACTGGTATCTGGATCAGCCGATGGCGAGCCTGACCGTGCAGATATATAATTACGCCATCTCGCCCTACGACGAATGGCACGCGCAGGCGTGGGCCGCCACACTCATACTGATGGCGCTGATTCTGCTCATTAATATCGCAGTCCGCTTTTTCACACGCCAGAGGTTTTAGAGGTCAGGAATGTCCATGCATACGACCGCGCCAAAGCCGCCCCTCGTGCCCCCATCGTCCGGAGACGAGAAGGCGGGCGCGCGCAAAGGCTTCATACAATCTGCGACTAAGATCACGGTGCGCGGCCTGAACTTTTTTTACGGCCACACGCAGGCGCTCTTCGACATCTCGCTCGATGTGCCCGAGCGCATCGTGATGGCCTTCATAGGCCCTTCGGGGTGCGGCAAATCTACTTTCCTGCGCACGCTCAATCGTATGAACGACACCATTGCGGGAACGCGCGTCCGAGGACAGGTGATGCTCGAGGGCGAAGACCTTTATGCGCCCGATATGGACGTGGTGGGCCTGCGCCGCCGGGTCGGCATGGTATTCCAGAAATCGAACCCGTTCCCGAAATCCATCTTCGACAACGTGGCCTACGGGCTCAGGATCAACGGCCTCGCCGCAAATAAAGCGGAGTTGCACGAGCGCGTCGAGCAGGCTTTAGAGGACGCGGCGCTGTGGCCCGAGGTCAAAGACCGTTTGAAATCCTCGGCGCTCGGTCTTTCGGGCGGCCAGCAGCAACGCCTCTGCATCGCGCGCGCTCTGGCCGTGCGTCCCGAAGTCCTGCTGATGGACGAGCCCGCCTCGGCGCTCGACCCCATCGCGACGCAGAAGATCGAGGAGTTGATCGTCGAGTTGAAAAAGCAGTACACCATCGTCATCGTCACGCATAACATGCAGCAGGCGGCGCGCGTCTCGGATGAAACAGCTTTCTTCTGGCTCGGCAAGCTGATCGAGGTCAACTTAACCGAAAAGATGTTCACCAATCCCGACCAGAGGCTGGCCGAAGATTACATCACGGGGCGCTTCGGATGAGCCCCGTTCATGCGAAGCGATGGACGGGGCCGCGCCGAAGAAGCGGCTTCGGCCTTCGGATAAGAGGGGCCGAGGGGGCAAGGAGTAGAAAGTATGGAACAACACAGATTGCTCGACCGCGAGCTGAACGCTCTGCGCGACCGCGTGCTGCTCCTGGGCGGTGAGACCGAGACGGCTTTGCAGCGCGCCATGTACGCGCTCATCGAACGCGACACCGGGACGGCGCAGCAGGTCTTGAAGGATGACGATCAGATAGATCGGCTCGAAGTCGAGATAGACCGCCTCTGCGTAGACACGATTGCGCTGCGGCAACCGGCGGCGCGCGACCTGCGCTTCGTCATCTCCGTGGCGAAGATCACGCCGCTGCTGGAACGCATCGCCGATCACGCCTGCAACATTGCGCGCGTCGCCATCGATCTCAACGACGAGCCGCAACTCAAGCCCTACGTCGATCTGCCACGCATGGCCGAGCACGCCTCCGGCATGCTGCGCGCGGCGCTCGACGCTTTCACCGAGGGCGACGCGGTCGCGGCGCGCGCCGTCATCGAAAAGGACGACGTGATAGACGATCTTTACGATCATATCTTTCACGACCTGATTAACCTGATGGTATCCGATCCGGCGACGACGACGCGCGCCGCCCGACTGCTCTTCGTTGCCAAGCATATCGAGCGCATCGGCGATTACGTCACGGACATCTGCGAGCTGACCGTTTACATGGCGGAAGCCGCGATGATTAAACACTCTAATTAAGGGATGTATGCCGAAACCTATATTGATTATCGAGGACGACCCGGACATAGCTGAGAATATACGCTATAACCTTGAGCGTGAAGGCTTGAAGGTGCGCGTGGCCGAGACGGGTGAGAAGGGGCTCATGGCGGCGCTCGACGCGCAGGCGTCGCCCGCGCTGGTGATTCTCGATCTGATGCTGCCGGGAATGAGCGGCACTGACATCTGCCGCAGACTGCGACGTGAACCGGCGACCAGGAGGACGCCGATTATTATGCTGACGGCGCGCACCTCGGAAGCGGATCGCGTCTCCGGGCTCGATTTAGGAGCCGACGACTACATCACGAAGCCTTTTTCCGTGCGTGAGCTGATGGCGCGTGTGCGGGCCGTGCTGCGCCGCTCGGACGAGCAGTCCGAGACCGTTTACGAAGACGAGCTGCTTCAGATCGATTATGCCAACATGCGCGTCACCTGCGAGGGCAAGCCAGTCAGGCTGACGCGCAAAGAGTTTGCGCTGTTGGAGGCGCTCGCGCGCGGCGCGGGTCGCGTCGGCACGCGCCAGCGTCTTCTGGATGACGTGTGGGGCCATGAATATTTCGGCGACCAGCGCACACTAGACGTACACATACGCCGCCTGCGACACAAGCTCGGCGCGTGCGGCGGCTGCATTGAAACGGTGATCGGCACCGGTTACCGTTTCGCGGGCTGCTCGACTCGCGCCGCGCGCGGAGAGCGCGCCGCCGATTCCGAAGAGTAAGAGAGAACCTTGCCGAAGCTGCGACTAAAACCGGCGCTTCTCGGCCCCGGCGGCGCATTCGGGCCGAAGGGCTGAGGAGCGAGCCCGAATCATTCACAGCGGTTCACAATGGCGAGCTAAGGTTTCGCGAGGGCCTCCAGGTCGGCGGCGGCGCGCTCGCGCATCCAGCCTTGCAGTTTCTCCATATCCCTTCTCACCGTGCGTGAAGCGGCGAACAAGACCAGGGCTAACAAAAGACCCAGCGCCGGGATGAGGTACATGGCCGTGTGGAGCCCGGCGGCGCGGTAGGGTTCGAGCGCCTGCTGTGTCAGCGCCACAACTCCTCCGGCCCGCGCCGCGCGCATGGTAAAGAAGTCGCTCACGAGCCCCGTCCCGTAGGGGCCGAGCGAAGCGCCGAGCACGTACATGGCGAAGAAGTAGAGCGCCATCGCCGTCCCGCGCAAAGATGGCTCGATCACGTCCTGAATCGTCGAGTACACGGTCGAGTAGTAGGCGTACATCAATGCGCAGCCCACTCCCATCAGGATCATGAATCCGAATTTCTCGCCGCCCGGCCTCTCAAGCGCAAGGTAAAGAAAAGGTACCGAACCGAAGATAGCCAGGCTTCCGACGATCAAGCGCCCATTGGCGCGGCGCTTCACGACCGCGTCGCCGATAATGCCGCCGAGGATCAACCCCGGCGCGCCCGACAAACCGTAGACCACCATCGAAACGAAATTGGCCGAGCGTATGTCCGTATTGTGATAGCGCATCAGGAACGGAGTCAGAAAAGAGCCGATGGCGTACATGTTGAAGTTATGCAGAGCACCCGAAATTATGAGCCAGCGCATAGTAGGGATCGAGAGCACCAGACGATAGGGCGAGCCTTCGCGCGTGACGGAGCCGATGCGGTGCGCTTCGCTCGCGCCTCGCTGCGGCTCTCGGATAAAGAGTGCGGCGAGAGCGCAGAGCAATCCGGGAATGCCCGCCACGTAGAATGACGGTCGCCAGCCGAGGGAACGCGCAATTGTCCCCGACACGGCAAAGCTCAGGGCGATGCCGACGGGCAGGCCGAGCATGAAAATCGAGAGGGCCCTGGCACGGCGGCTTGCAGGGAAAAGATCGCCTATCAGTGACGTTGCGGCGGGCGCGCACGACGCCTCGCCCACGCCTACGCCGAGACGAAGGACGAAGAGTTGCCAGAAGTTTCCGGCGAAGCCGGATAAAACGGTCGTCAGGCTCCAGGCAAAGACGCCCGCCGAGAGAATCCACTTCCGGGCCCTCGTATCCGTGAGCCGTCCGAGGGGCACGCCGACGAAAGCATAAAGCAGGGTGAAAGCAGTACCGAGCGCTCCCATCGCACCGTCACTCAAAGCCCACTCGCGGCGCACGGCCTCGCCGACAGCGCCGAGTATCTGGCGGTCGAAGAAGTTCATTGTGTTGATGGCGAACAAGACCCAAAGGGTCAACCACGCGCTCTTGCGCTCGTGCTTCATGAACACAAAGTCCCTCGCCAAAGTCGGGCGCTCGCAAACCGGGAAGAAAATCCGGGGGTTACCGCGAGGATCGGGGCCGGAACAAAAGCTTGACGTTTTTACGCCTCAATGCTACTTTACCGACCGTTCGGTAGCCATTATGCTTGACACCTGAGCCGCGGTCAATTTCTTTGGCTTAATCGCTCATGCGCCGACCAGGTTAGTAAACAGTATTCTGGCTGCCCCTCGCCCGGCCGTCCACGACCCTACAAACTTAGGAGATATTTCAATGAGAAGCCTGTCTCATCTTTTTTGGGCGCTGCTCTTTGTTCTCGTCCTCGGCATCTCCCCGGCTTTCTCGCAGGCATCGAGTTCGACAGCGGAACTGCGAGGCCAGGTCATCGACACGGCCGGGGCGGCGATTCCCGACGCCTCCGTCACCATCACGGATGTCAGCAAGGGGACGAGCCGCACGACCAGTTCGGATGAGGACGGCAACTACGTCTTCCTGAACTTGTTGCCAAGCTCTTACGAGCTGAAAGTCGAGGCCGCCAGCAAAGGATTCGCCCCCTCGACGACGCGCATCGAATTGACGGTCGGTCAGCAGGCCAACATTCCCGTGCAGCTCGGCACGGGCAACATCGCCGCGACCGTCGACATAGTGGGCGGGCAGGAAGTGGTCGAGACGGATCGCACGCAACAATCATCGGTCGTCGACGAGCGACAGATCACCAACCTGCCCATCAGCCGACGAAACTATCTGGACTATGCGCTGTTGACTCCGGGCGTCTCGGACGCCGACAACATCTCGGACGCCTCGGATTTTCGCGTCGCGCAGACGCCGCAAAGCGGCCTCTCGTTTGGTGGCAATAATGGTCGCGGCAATCTCGTAGCGGTCGATGGCGGCGAGACCAATACGGTCTCGGGCGGCGTGCAGACGACCGTCAATCAGGAGGCCGTGCAGGAGTTTCAGGTCTTGAGGAACAGCTACAACGCGGAGTTCGGCGGGGCTTCGGGCGGCATCGTAAACATCGTCTCCAAGTCCGGGTCGAACCGTTGGAGCGGCAGCGCCTTCGGGCTGTTTCGCGACGACAGGTTCGATGCGCGCAACGCCTTTGACTTTAACCCGGAGGGCGAATCGCCCTTTAGCCGCCAGCAATTCGGCGGCTCGCTCGGTGGGCCCATACGGCGGGAAAAGACCTTCTTCTTTACTTCCATCGAGAGGTTCAGCCAGGACGAGACGACCTTCGTCAACCTGCTCAACGATCCTTCCATCTTCGGGCTGACCGCTTCGCAGACTTCGCTCTTTAACTTTCTCGCGGGGACGCCGTTTGCGCCGCTCGCCGCCGGGCTCCGTGGCGCGTTGACCACGACGCAGGCGCGTTACCCGCGCACCGTCGCGCTCTTTACGAACGCGAGCGGCCAGTTCCCCTTCACCTCCACCCAGACGACCTTCACCGCGCGCTTCGACCACAACTTCAGCGAGCGCGACAATGCGTACCTGCGCTTTAATCTCAACGACTCTGTGTTTGAGAATCAGGCGGCGGGCGCGCTGACGGCCGTCTCGCGCGGCCGCACGCTCGACAGCTTTAACGGCGGCGTGCTCTTCTCCGAAAATCATCAGTTCAGTTCGACCACCGTCAACGAATTGAAGCTTCAGTACAGCTACCTCAATTTCAAGGTGCTGCCGAACGATACGGTCGGCCCCGAATTCAACATCGAAGGTTTCGGCTTCTTCGGGCGCGACATCTTTCTGCCGTCAAGCACGATTCAGCGCCAGTACGATGTGCTCGACAACCTCTCTTACGTTCGCAGCAATCACACTCTGAAATTCGGCGGCTCATTCTTCGCCACGGACGTTTCGACCGCCAACGAGACGTTCTTCGGCGGGCGCTTCAATTTCGGCGCGGCCATCCCGCTCTCGAACATCATCGTCGGGGCCGCGGGCCCGGCTACGCTTGCGGCCCTGACCAATTTCCTGACCGCCGCCAACCCTGCGTTGTTGCCTACCGTCAGGGCTCCGATCAGCGCCTTGCAGTCTTTCAATCTCAATCTGCCGATAGTCTATCAGCAGGGCTTCGGCACGTCTGAAGTAAACTCGTGGACGTACCGTTATGCGGTTTACGGACAGGATACGTGGAAGGTGCGGCCGAACTTTACGTTCACCTACGGGCTGCGGTATTCGATCAGCGACGAGCCCTTCTACATGCCGCTCGACAAAAACGACTTTCAGCCCCGGATGGGCTTTTCCTGGGATCCGTGGCGCGATGGCAAGACGGCGATTCGCGCTGGCGCGGGAATCTTTTCCGGCTACACGATCTATTCGGTTCCCAACGTGACCAAGACCCTGAGCGGATTCCCCGGCGACCCCATTAACATAGTCCTCTCGACGGCCACCTCGGCCCCGCTCGGCGTGCCCGCTTCGACCACCATTTACGGGACGCTCCTGGCGCAGGGAGTGATCGGCAACCGCACGATTACGGCGGCCGACCTGGCGCAGTTCGGCATCGTGCCGAGACCGGGCGCACCGCTCGAAGTGCGCTTTCGCACGGAGCCTGACTACGAGACTCCGACCACCTATCAGGCGAGCGCCGGAATACAACGCGACCTGGGCAACGGCTTCTCGCTCGAAGCGAGCTATCTGTGGACGCGCGGGCTGCATCTGACGCGCAACCGCGACACCAATCAGTTCAGAAAGTCGGGTTTCAACCCGACCTTCGGCATTCCCTGCTTCGTTCGCTTCCCGGCGGCGGTCGCCACGTCTCCGACTTCCTGTCTCGGGACGGCCTCGGATTTCAGAAACCCGCTCCGCTTTCAGGACAACATCTACGAGTCGAGCGCCAACTCTTTCTATAACGCGGGCACGATCTCTTTACAGAGGCGGTATGCCAACAACTTCAGCCTCAACGTCCACTATACTTTCTCTAAATCGATTGACGAGGTGACGGATTTCAACAGCGACTGGTCGGCCCAAGACCCACTGAACCTGCGGCTTGACCGGGCGCTCTCGGCCTTCGACCAGCGCCACCGCGCTGTCTTTAGCGGCGTCTTCGGCAGCCCCTGGAAAAACAAGGTTCTCGCCGACTGGATATTCGCTCCCATCTTCATCGCGGGATCCGGGCGTCCCTTCAACCTGCTGCTCGGCTTCGACGCTAATAACGACGGGCGCTCGCAATCAGACCGCCCCTTCGCCGCCGGTCGCAACACGGGGTTGGGCGAGCCCTTCTACAGCTTCGACGCGCGTCTGGCGCGGCGCTTCCCCTTCCGGGAGACCATGTTCATAGAGCTGACCTTTGAAGGCTTCAATCTCTTCAACCACACGAATTTTACGGGCATCAACAACATCGTCGGCAGTTTGCCGATAGCACAACTCAGAGCGCTGGCCGAGACGCGCCCGCGCGGCAATTCGCTCGTAGCGCCGACCGCGCCGCTCGGCTTCACGTCGGCGGCCGCGCCTAGGCAGTTGCAGTTCGGCATCCGTTTCAATTTTTAACCGTCGGGTGTAAAGGATATAAACCCCGCGAAGGAGAGCCTCCGGACGTGAACGAGGCTCTCCTTCTCTTTAGCGCGACTCGGCGTGTAAAGTCATAAGGATTGTGTGACGGCGCGCGGGCGTGCTCCGGCGAAAGGACGCGCGCTCGCGCTCTCTTCGCGGCTGAACGGAAAACGACTGGACACAAACGTAAAACGATTGGACACAGATGGCGTCTCCTTTCATAGAGTTCAAGCGTCGCCTTCGCTGGGCGGACGCCGATGCCGCCGGTCGCCTTCATTTCCCGCGTATCTTCGAGATCATAGAAGAGGCCGAGGTCGAGCTGCTGCGCGGGGTCGAATGGCCCGCGGAGGTGCGGCCGAAAGGGTACGACTTCCCGCGCGTGCATCTTGAGTGCCGGTTCCTGCGCATCCTTGCGCTCGATGACCCGTTCCGCCTGCGGCTCACGGTCGGCAAGCTCGGGCGCACCTCAATCCGCTACGACTATCAGGTTTTCAACGCCGCAGAAGAACTGGCGTTGGAGGGGACGATGACGGTCGTCGTGATGCAGAACGGCAAGCCCGTAGAGATTCCGTATGAGCTGCGCGCGGCGCTCGACGGCCGGACGCGAGAGGAACAGTAGCCGCATTTCCTCTCGTTTCCGGATACTGTCGATGCGCGAACCGGGCGCGGCCGCCGCCCCGGAACAGATCGAGATCGCGTGCAGGGGTCTGCGCCGTGCGATACTCGCTCGCAAAATCGCTCTCAGCTCCGGCTGGCGCGGGGCGCTTTTTACTCGCAACCGATGGAGATGCAAAATGTCGCAGCCAGGATTTGCCAACCATAGGGCCAACCACATGCCGGACGAAGTTTTCAACCAACCCCCGCCGCTCGAAAACTATAATCTCTTTGCGGGCGACGCTCCGCTCAGGGAAGCCCTTGCGCGCGAAGGCGGCCAGTGGGCCATAACGCAGGTCAGCGAGTTCGGAGCGTTGATGGGACGCGCAGAGACCTTGCGGCTGGGCGAGGCGGCGAACCGACACCCGCCAGTCCTCAGCACGCACGACCGCTTCGGATGCCGGATTGACGAGGTGGAGTTTCACCCCGCATGGCACGAGTTGATGCGAATCGGCATTACGCACCGGCACCACTCGCTGCCGTGGACGAACCCGCGCGCGGGCGCGCACGTCGTCCGCGCCGCGCTCAACATGCTGCGTCATCAGGTGGACGAAGGCGTGAGTTGTCCGCTGACCATGACCTTTGCGGTCGTGCCCTCGCTCCGGCTTCAGCCCGACGTGGCCGCCCAATGGCTGCCGCGCGCGCTCTCCGACGAGTACGACCCACGCGCGGGCGTCCCCGCCTCGGAGAAGCGCGGAGTCCTCTTCGGGATGGCGCTGACCGAAAGGCAGGGCGGTTCGGACGTGCAAGCCAACACGACGCGCGCCGTGCCCACGGGAGCCGGGTGCGGGCCAGGCGAAGAGTACGCCCTCGAGGGGCACAAGTGGTTCTGCTCCGCGCCCATGTGCGATGCGTTTTTGACCCTCGCGCAGACGGACAAAGGTCTCTCCTGTTTCCTGCTGCCGCGCCTGCTCCCGGACGGCACGCTCAACGGCTTTCACCTGCAACGGTTGAAGGACAAGCTCGGCAATCGCTCCAACGCTTCGAGCGAGGTGGAGTTTCGCGCCGCGCGTGCGCGCATGGTCGGCGAAGAGGGGCGCGGCGTGCCGACGATCATCGAGATGGTCAGGCATACGCGCCTCGATTGCGCCTTCGGCTCGGCGGCCACGATGCGGCGCGCTCTGGCCGAAGCCCTGCACCATGCTACACACCGGCGCGCTTTCGGGCAGAGGCTCTGGGAGCAACCCCTGATGCGAAATGTTCTGGCTGACCTGTGCGTTGAGGTGGAGGCGGCGACGACGATGGCCTTGCGGCTCGCGCGCGGCTTCGACGAGTCGCCGACGGACGAGGCGGCGCGCAAGTTCACGCGTCTCGCCACGGCGGTCGGAAAATACTGGATTACGAAACGCGCGGTCGGGGTCGTCGCCGAAGCCCTTGAGTGTATCGGCGGCAACGGTTACGTCGAAGAGTTCCCGCTCGCGCGCCTCTACCGCGACGCGCCGCTCAATTCCATCTGGGAGGGCTCCGGCAATGTTCAGTGCCTCGAAATGCTGCGCGCCGTCAAAAAGGACGCGGGCATTTTGGAGACGACCCTCTCGGAGATTCGCGCGGCGCGCGGCGCGAATCGTCACTTCGATAACTTCACCGCGAGGCTTGAGCGCGAGTTGATGGATTCGACCCAACGTGAAGCGCGTGCGCGCCGACTGGCGGAGCTGCTCGCGCTCGCCTTGCAGGGCTCGCTTCTGGTGCGATATGCCCCGCCCGCCGTGTCGGATGCGTTCTGCGCCTCGCGTCTCGCTGGCGACGCCGGTCTGGTCTTCGGGACTCTTTCGGCGGGCACGGATTTCAGTGCTATCATCGAGCGCTCGCGACCTCAGATTTAAGTGTAAAGTTTTGATCCCGTCACGGAGGATGACAATGCACAGCGTAAGGTTTTACGAGTTTGGCGATCCGGCCGTAGTTCTGCGCGTGGAAGATGCGCCGCAGCCTGAGCCGGGCGCGAACGAGGTTTTGGTAAAGATGCGCGCGCGTCCGATCAACCCCTCAGACCTGCTTACGGTGCGTGGACTTTATGGCGCGCTGCCAAAGCTTCCGGCGACGCCGGGGCTCGAAGGCATGGGCGAAGTGGCGGCCGTAGGCGACGGCGTGAAGAATCTCGGCGCGGGCCAGCGTGTGATTCCGCTCGGCATCTCCGGCACGTGGCAGGAATACCTGCTGGCCCAGAGCGCACAACTCATCCCTGTGCCGGAGAGCGTCAGCGACCAGACGGCGGCGCAGTTCGTAGTCAATCCCCTGACAGCCTGGATAATGACGGTCGAAGAGCTTCGGCTTCAGCCCGGCGAGTGGCTGCTGCAAACGGCCGCCGGTTCAACGCTCGGTCGAGTGGTGTTGCAGATTGCCGCCCTGCGCGGCTTCAAGACTATTAATGTGGTGAGGCGGCGCGAGCAGGTCGAAGAATTAAAAGCGCTCGGCGCGGACGAAGTAATCTGCACGGCGGACGAAGATTTGGTCGAGCGCGTCAGGGAGATCACGGGCCGCGCGGGCATCACCAAAGCGATTGATGCGGTCGGAGGCGAGACGGGCGGCGCGGTCGTGAGCACGCTCTCACGCGGCGGTATGCTGCTCGTTTACGGGCTGCTCTCTATGGAGCCCATGCCGGTCGATAGCGGTCGCATGATCTTCACCTCCGCGACCATACGCGGCTTCTGGCTGAGCGAATGGTTTCGCACCACCCTGCCCGAACGTCAGCAGGCCGTCACCGTGGAGCTGCTGCGACTGATGACGACAAATGAAATAGTGCCGCCCGTCGAGGCCGAATACCCATTGACGGACGTGCTCGCGGCCGTCGAACACGCGCAACGCCCCGGCCGCAGCGGCAAGGTACTACTAACGGAGGGATGAGGGATGAAAGGGGTTGAGTAGTTGATCCGGGTGAGCCCGTAGTCAATCATTTCATCCCTGATCGCTGCCGCCCTCATCCCTTCGTTCTCCTCCCTTCGTTATGATGCCGCGTGCGCCTTCGCCTGACGCGAGCGCGGCGAGCGCATCATTTACTTCGTCCAGCCGGTAGGTACGCGTGACGAGTTCATCAAGCTTCAGTTTGCCCTCCCTGTGAAGGGCGACCAGACGTGGGATGTCCCTCAAGGGTTGGCCCGAGCCGTAGACAGACCCCACCAGCCGCTTCTCCTGCATGACGAAAGGAAAGAGGGGGAAACCGGCGCGCGCGTCCGTGCGTGCGAGACCCGTGAGGACGACCGTGCCGCCTTTGCGCGTGAACGCAAGCGCCTGCGTCAAAGTTTCGGGCAAGCCCACGGTATCGAAGACGTAATCGGCGCCGCGCCCGCCGGTCAGCTCGCGCACTCCTCGCTCGGCAGCATCCGGGGTAGAGGCTTCGACCGTGTCGGTTGCGCCAAACTCGCGCGCGAGCTTGAGCGGAATGCTTCGCGTATCGACGGCTATGATCTTCTCACACGCGGCGAGTCTTGCGCCCTGCACTACGTTCAGGCCCACGCCGCCAGCGCCGATCACCACGATCCGAGCGCCAGCCTCGACGCGGGCCGCATTCATCACCGCGCCGACGCCCGTAATCACAGCACACCCGAGCGTCGCCAGCGCCTCGAACCCTACATCGGCGGGGACAGCGATTGCGCCCTCTTCCGCCACCACGGCGAAATCGGCGAAGCAGGCCGTGCCGTTGAAATGCGCGAGCGGCTGTCCGCGCGCGCTCAAGCGCGTGCCTCCGGCGGGCAGACGATTGCGATAAGTCGTGCGCTCAAGGCGGTCGCAAAGCACCGGGCGGCCTTCGAGGCAAGGCGGGCATGCGCCGCACGGCGGAGCCCAGCAAAATACGACGCGCTCTCCGCGGCGCAGGCGCGTTACACCAGGGCCCACTTCGCGCACAATGCCAGCGCCTTCGTGGCCCAGGACGAGCGGAGTACGCGCGGGCCAGTCGCCGCGCGCCGGATGCAGGTCGCTATGGCACACGCCAGCCGCTTTGACTTCGACCAGGACTTCGCCCGCGCGCGGCGCTTCCAGCTCGGCCTCTTCAACCGAGAGCGGAGCGCCTTGCTCCCAGAGAATGGCGGCCTTGATACGCATCGCAGCGTTACCCGTCGTCATGCCTTTTCCGCCAGCGCAGCCGCCACACGGGCGAGCCATGCAACGCGCTCGTCCAGCGTGGCGAAGCGCGGGTCATCCGTCTGCCCGCGATGATAACGATAGAAAATCTGTTGCAGTACTACGGCCAGCTTGAAGACGGCGAACACTTCGTAGAAAGTTATATTGGCAAGCTCAAGCGCCGTGCGCTCGTCGTAGCGCTCAAGAATCTCGGCACGCGTGAACCAGCCCTCGCGGTTGGTGACGGACGAGACGGCGTCCGCGCCGCGCGCGGCATTCGCCACATGCACCCAGTAGGCCAGCAGAATCCCGAGGTCTATGAGGGGGTCGCCGACCGCCGCCATCTCCCAATCGAAGACGCCTACGAGACGCCCGACATCGCGTGCGTCGAGCATCACGTTATCCAGCTTGAAATCGCCGTGAACCAGCGTCGGCCTCTGCGGGTCAGGCGGCAGGCGCTCCATGAGCCACGCGGCGAGCGCGTCCATCTCCCTTAGCTCGCTCGTCCGCGAGCCGTGCCAGCGCTCACTCCAACCGCGCACCTGCCGTTCGACAAAGCCAGTGGGCTTGCCCAGGCTCGTGAGGCCGTGAGCATGGATGTCAACTAGATGCAGTCTCGCGAGCGCGTCTACGAGAGCGAGGCTTGCCCTGCGTCGCTCCTCCGGTTGCCCTGCCAGTTCCGGCGGCTCTTCAGTTCGCACGACGAGGCCGCGCCGCCGCTCCATCACGTAGAAGGTTGAGCCTATGACGCTCATCTCTTCGCAGAGCATAAAGGGGCGCGGCGCGAGGCTGTAAACCGGATGCACTGCCTCAAGGATGCGATACTCGCGCGCCATGTCGTGCGCGCGCGGCGGCACGGGCCCGAACGGCGGTCTCCGCATGACGAACTCCTGATGGCCGAATCGCAGGAGATAGGTCAGGTTGGAATGGCCTCCCGGAAACTGCTCGACGGTCATCGGAGCCGAGGCGTCGAATCGCTCGCCCGGTAGAGCGACCAATCGTTCGCGCACATAGACGGCGAGCGCATCCCAATCAAGCTGCTCGCTCGTGCGCACCTGGCGTGTATCTGAAAAGGACGGATCAATCGTCATTGGTTCTCAAAATCAGGGCCGGAAGATAATGCAGGTCGTCGTGCCGTGCGCGTAGAGCTTTCCGCTTTCGTCCAGAACCCTGCCTTCGGCTGTGGCGGTGCGACTGCCCACGTGAATCACCTGCGCTTCGCACCGCACCACGCCCGTCTCCGCCGTCATCGGGCGGACGAAATTGACTTTGATCTCGAGCGTCGTATAGCCCGCGCCCGCGGGCAGAGTAGAGTGTATGGCGCAACCCATCGCGGAATCGAGCAGGGTCGCGGCCAGTCCTCCGTGCACGACGCCGATAGGATTGTAGTGATACTCGGCTGGCTCGACCGTAAACACGGCCCGGCCTTCGCCAAGCTCCGCAAGCCCGAAGTTCATCAGCGCGCTTATGGGCGGGCGCGGCAATGTGCCTTCGACTATTTTTTGCAGGTATTCAAGCCCGGACAGATTGCGCCCGGCCTGTGCCAGAGCACGCGGGTCTTCCCAAACGATTGTTCGTGTGCGCGTTTCTTTCCCGGCCTCGTTCATAGTTTCAAAGACTCTCTTTTTCACGTCTCAAGCCTTGCCGCCAAAGACCGCCTTGCGCTTTTCGATGAAAGCGGCGACGCCCTCCATAAAGTCTGCCGAGTGAAAACACTCGTCCTGATTTACCGCTTCAAACTCAAGCGCCGCAGCCAGGTCTGAATGCGCGCCATGATTTAGTCCGGCCTTGATCCGGGCCAGCGCGATTTGCGGCGCGGAGGCCAAACGCGCGGCGATCCGGTCAACGGTCGCGTCGAGTTCGGCAAACGGCACGACGCGATTGATTAACCCTAAACGCAAAGCCTCCGCAGCATCTATGATCTCGCCCGTCGCCATCAACTCGAACGCTTTTTGATATCCGACCATGCGCGGCAGGAAGAACGTGCTTCCGCCGTCCGGCATTAAACCTATACGGACGAAGACCTGACCGAAGAGCGCCTCATCGGAAGCTATGATTATGTCGCAGGCCAGCGCGTAGTTGTGGCCCACTCCTACCGCGTGGCCGTGCACGCGGGCGATGATCGGGACGGGCAGCCCCCGCATAGCCATAATAGTCGGATTAACATGGTCGCGAATCGCCCGCGTCACGTCATAGCTTGCGATGTCGCTCCGGCTGGTGGCCGCCAGGTCTGCGCCCGCGCAGAAAGACGCGCCCGCGCCCGTCAGTATACAGACGCGCGTCCCGTCCCTTTCGGAACCCTGAATCGCATCGCGTAAAAGTCGGATCGTCTCGTGATCGACGGAGTTGCGCCGCTCCGGGCGATTGATGGTGATGCGTTTGATGCCGTCCTGAAGAGTGACGAGCAGCTTCTCGCTACGGTCTGTCATTACTCCGGCTCCTCTCGGTGAAATTCGTACGAGCGCGCGTACCCGTCGTCCCTTAAACGTAATAGCGCACCAGCCATTCGGCCACGCAGACGGGCTTAGCGCCGCCGTCGCGCTCGACCGTCACGCTCCACGTCGCCTGTATGCCGCCGCGTATATCTTCGACCGCGTCCAACGTGAAGCGGCCTCGGATGCGCGCGCCCGCAGGCACCGGGCTCGTGAAGCGCACGCGATTCAGGCCGTAATTGACTCCCATGCGGAGCCCTCCGACAGAGACGGCCCGCGTCATCAATTCACTCAGGAGCGACAGCGTCAGGAAACCGTGCGCGATCGTCGTCTTGTAGGGCGACTCGCGCGCGGCACGCTCGGGCTCCGTGTGAATCCACTGCCTGTCTTCGGTCGCCTCCGCGAAGAGGTTGATGCGCTCCTGCGTCACCTCGAACCAGTCGCCCACGGCCACCTCCCGCCCGACCAGTTGCCGAAGCTCCGTTATGCTTTCAATCTCTGTTGCACTCATCAAGCATCTCCCCTGAGACAAGGGAAGAACGAAGCGATGAGGGCGGCAGCGTGAGGGGTGAAAAGGTTGGGGTGAATGATTCAGGTGAGCCTGGACTCAATCATTCATCCCTCCGCCCTTATCGCTTCCGCCCTTCGTTCCTCCCTCATCCCTGTACTTTTGCAGTTCCATCCTTGCGATCGATTCCATGTGGACTTCGTCTGGGCCGTCGGCGAGCCTCAGAGTGCGCGCGCTGGCCCAGGCCGAGGCGAGGATAAAATCATCCGAGACGCCGCCGCCCCCGTGTGCCTGTATGGCGCGGTCGAGAACCCGCAGCGCCACGTTCGGGGCGACGACCTTTATCATGGCGATCTCGGCACGCGCCGCCTTGTTGCCGACCATGTCCATCATGTAGGCGGCTTTCAACGTCAGGAGCCGCGCCTGCTCAAGCTCTATTCTCGAACGCGCAATTGAGGCGCGAATCGTGCCCTGTTCGGCAAGGGGCTTGCCGAATGCCGTGCGCTCCTGAACGCGACGGCACATGGCTTCGAGAGCGCGCTCGCTGATTCCTATCAATCGCATGCAGTGGTGAATGCGCCCCGGGCCAAGACGCCCCTGCGCGATCTCGAAGCCCCGACCCTCGCCCAGGATGAGGTTCGACCGGGGCACGCGCACGTTCTCGAAAATGATCTCCGCGTGGCCGTGCGGCGCGTGGTCATAGCCGAAGACCTTCAGCATCCGCACGACCCGGACGCCCGCCGCATCCATCGGCACGAGTATCATAGACTGCTGCCGGTGCCTGGGCCCATCGGCGTCAGTCTTCCCCATGAAGATCGCGACCTTGCAGCGTGGGTCGCCCGCGCCGCTCGCCCACCACTTGTGCCCGTTGATGACGTAGTCTTCGCCGTCACGCGCGATCATGGAGCGAATGTTGGTCGCGTCTGACGATGCCACCTCGGGTTCCGTCATGGCGAAGCAGGAGCGCAGCTCACCCTCCGCGAGCGGTCTGAGCCAGCGCTCTTTCTGCTCGGGGCTTCCGTAGCGTGCCAGCACCTCCATGTTGCCCGTATCCGGCGCGCTACAGTTAAATACTTCCGGCGCGAACTCCCACGAGCGGCCCATCAACTCGGCCATCGGCGCATATTCAAGATTCGTGAGCCCGGCCCCGTACTCGCTCTCGGGCAGGAACAGGTTCCACAACGCTTCGGCTTTGGCCCTCGCCTTCAGCTCTTCCATCAGGGGCGCGGGCTGCCATCGCTCGCCCTCGCGCTCAAGCTGTTCGTGATACAGCTTTTCGTTCGGATAAACGTGCTCCTGCATAAAGGCGCGGAGCTTTTGATAAATCTCCCTGGCGCGCTCCGTTACTTGAAAGCCCAGATAGGGGTCATCGCTCGTCATCGTTTGCCTTTCCTATCCGTATCAAGTTTGAAGATTCTCGAAGACGGTCGCCGCGCCCTGCCCGCCGCCGACGCACATCGTTACCATCCCGTAGCGGCTCTTGCGCCGTCGCATCTCGCCCAGAAGCTGCACGGTCAGCTTCGCGCCCGAAGCGCCGAGCGGGTGGCCCAGGGCGACGGCTCCGCCGTTGACGTTCGTGCGCTCGTCATCCATCCCAAGCTCACGCATGACGGCGATGGCCTGGCACGCGAAAGCCTCGTTCAGCTCGATCAAATCAATCTCATCGAGCTTTAGCCCGGCCAGTTTCAAAGCCTTCGGCACGGCCACGACCGGCCCCATCCCCATAATCTCGGGCGGCACGCCCCCCACCGCGTAAGAGACGAAACGGGCCAGAGGCTTTAAGCCAAGCTCTTCGGCGCGCCCGCGCGAGCAAACGATAACACCCGCAGCGCCGTCAGACGTTTGGCTTGAGTTGCCCGCCGTGACACTGCCGCGCGCGTGGAAGACGGGGCGCAGCCCGGCTAAGACTTCGGGCGTGGTGTCGGCGCGCGGGCCTTCGTCCACTTCAAAGGTCAGACGCTTTTGCCGCGCCCCGCCTTCGTCGCCGACCTCTTTGATCTCTACTTCGAGCGGAATGATGCCGTCGTCGTGAAAACGCCCCGCGCTCTGGGCGGCGAGCGCACGCCGGTGGCTGCGATAAGCGAAGGCGTCCGCTTCCTCGCGCGACACATTGTAATCTCGGGCCACGTTCTCGGCCGTCAGTCCCATGCTCAGGTAGACCTCCGGGTAGTTCTCGACCAGATGCGGGTTCGGCCTGAATTTAGTGCTGCCGCGCAGCAGGCTCATCGACTCCGTGCCGCCCGCTATGATCGAGTCGGCCATGCCCGCCATGATGCGTTCGGCTGCCATGGCTATGGTCTGCGACCCCGACGAGCAGAAGCGGTTGACCGTCACGGCCGGGACTTGATACGGCAAGCCTGCGCGAAGGGCCGCGATGCGCGCCACGTTTGCGCCCTGCTCGCCCTCCGGCGTCGCGCAACCCATAATCACGTCGTCAATGGTTTCCGCCGGAACACCCGGAGCGCGCCGCAGCAAATCCTCTATCACGGCCGCCGCCATATCATCGGGCCTTGTCGTACGCAGACTCCCGCGCGGCGCTTTGCCGACGGCCGTACGCACGCCCGCCACAATTACGGCTTCTCTCATCAGCTTTCCTCTCGTCTCAAAAATCAAGCCTTATCACGCCTGAAACAACATAATCATCGCGCCTGAAACAACATGCAGGTGGCCGTGCCGTGCGCGTACAGTTTTCCGTCTGCGCCGAGGACGCGCCCCTCGGCCGTGGCGACGCGCGAGCCCGCGTGGATTACGTGGGCCTCGCAACGCACAACCCCGACCTCGCCTCTGATGGGGCGAATGTAATTGACCTTCATCTCCAGAGTGGTGAAGATTCTACCGGCTGGCATCATAGTATTGATGGCGCATCCCGTCGCCGAATCGAGCAGCGTAGCCGCAAGACCGCCGTGCGCGATGCCTATGCCGTTGTAGTGGCTCTCGTCCGGCCTGACGATGACGACCGCATATCCTTCGCTCGCCTCGACGAGCCTGAACCCCATCAACTGCGCCATCCCGGACTGCGGCAACTCGCCAGCCGCAAGCTTTCGCATATACTCAAGCCCGCTCAGTTGGCCGCGACTCTCAACTTTTCGGCCCACTGCCTCTTGGTTCTCTGTAGGCGTCATGCCCTTTGATCCGCCCTCACTCATCAGCGTCAACTTAATTTCGCAGCGGCTTACCCGTCGTCAGCATGTGCGTGATTCGCTCCCTGGTTTTCGTCTCGCCGCACAGCGAGACGAATGCCTCGCGTTCGAGATCCAGGAAATATTGTTCGTCCACCCACTGACCCGAAGAGAGCGGCCCGCCCGTCAGCACGTGCGCGACCTTGAGGCTGACGTGCAGGTCGTACTCGCTCATGTATCCGCCCTGCTGCATGATGTAAAGCCCCGCGCGCAGCGCCGCCAGCGCGTCGCGCCCCGCCGCGTAAACCGACTTCTTCGAGCGGGCGGGAGGCACGTAGCCCGCTTCGTCCAGCTCAAGCACGAGACGCTTGGCCTCGGCTAGCTGATGGTCGCGGTTCATCACGACGAGGTCTGCCTCCGCCAGATAGCCTAGGCCGCGCGCCTCCGCTGCGCTCGTAGAGACTTTCGCGGTGGCGATTGTTTGAAGCGCCTGCTGTAGAAAAGGCAGCGGGTCTGCGCTCGCGACGCGCATCGGTGGCGAAACAATGCGTCTCACCAGCTCCTTGCACCCGCCTGCGCCGGGAATCAATCCGACGCCCACCTCGACCAAACCCATGTAGGTTTCGGCCGAGGCGACAGCGCGTGCGCCCGCCATAGAAACCTCACAGCCCCCGCCGAGGCAGCGCCCGAAGGGGGCCGTCACCACCGGCTTGGAACTGAAGCGCACGGATTGGAGCGCGTCCTGCATCTCGCGCACGGCGCGCTCGATGGCGTCGAAATCTCCTGCGCCCGAGCCCACGGCAAGGTTTGCGCCGACAGAGAAATCCGCGCCCTCGTTGCCGATCACAAGCCCGCGCCAATCACCAGTCTCCAACTCCTCGACCGCTTCGCGCAGCATCACCTTAATCTGTTCGTCGAGCGTATTCATCTTTGTGTGAAACTCAAGACACGCGACGCCGTCGCCGAGGTCGATCAGGCTCGCGCCCCTGTTCTCGCGCACCACTCGGCCCGCAGCCTTCAGAGCACGCAGCTCGACCTTGCGCTCGTCCGAGGGCTCGCTGATGTAACTCCTGCTCGCCGGGTCGTAGAAGCTCAAGCGCCCTTCGTCCATGCGATAGAAAGTCTCGCCCCTCGTGTCGAGCATCTCTTTCACCCACGGCGCGACGTGGATTCCGCCGTCTTCCATCGCCCCAACAATCTTTCTCACGCCGAGCGCGTCCCACAGCTCAAATGGGCCCAGCTCGTGCGAGAATCCCCAGCGCACGGCCCTGTCCACGTTGATGATATGGTCTGTGATTTCGGGCACGCGCCGCGCGGCATAAGCCAGCGAGTTGTAGACGGTGTGGCGCGCGAGCGCTCCCGCTTTGTCGTCCTGCCGGAGCACGAACCCGAGCCGCTCGTCCAGGGGCTTGATCTTCATGGCCTCCCTGACGGATGGGATATCGGGCTCGCGCCGCTCGCGGTACTCCATCGTCTCGAGGTCGAGCGTCAGGATGTCGCCCTTCGTGCCCTTCGGCGGCTTCCTGTAAAAGCCCTGGCCCGTCTTGTCGCCCAATCGCCCGCGCTCCATCTGTGCGGTTCGCAGTGTGCCGAGGTTCTGATTGCGAAGAACTTCGCGCGTTTCGTCGTGCTCGATAAGGCCGTAAAGATTCTCTGCGACGCCGCTCGCGACATCGAGGCCGACCAGATCCTGGAGGCGGAACATGGCGGTCTTAGGGCGGCCTATGAGCGGGCCGAGGATCGCGTCCGTTTCTTCGATTGTGTAGTTGTTGTCGAGCGCGAAGGAGAGCGCCAGCGCGGCCGAGATAGAGCCGAAGCGGTTGGCTATAAAATTGGGCGTGTCCTTGCAGATGACCACTCCCTTGCCGAGCCGCCGCTCGGCGAACTCCGTCATGAAAGCCGTGATCTCAGGAAGAGTCTCGCGGGTCGGAATCACTTCCAGGAGCTTCATGTAGCGCGGCGGGTTGAAGAAGTGCGTGCCCAGAAGGTGCGCTTTGAAATCTTCGGAACACTCGGCGGCGAGGGCTGCGATTGGCAGTCCCGAAGTATTGCTTGAGATGATGCTACGAGCCTTCCTGACCTTCTCGATTCGTGCGAACAGTTGGCGCTTCGGCTCCAACTCTTCGACGATGGCTTCCACAATCCAGTCGGCGCGGCCCACCCACTCGAAGTTGTCTTCCAGGTTTCCGACCGTCACAAGCTCCGCGACCTCCGGCGTAAAGAAGGCCGCTGGCCTCGACTTTTTCAACCGTTCGAGCGAGGCGTTGACAATCCGGTTACGCACCTCTGGCGAGTCCGGGCTGAGTCCGCGCTTCTCCTCTTCGGGCGTCAGTTCACGGGGCGCGATGTCGAGCAGGTAAACCTGAACGCCAGCGTTGGCCACGTGCGCCGCTATCCCGCCGCCCATCGTCCCCGAACCGATGACCACGACCCGATTGATTGTGTAGCTCATTGGTTCTCCGATTCTAAAAACTCAAAGTCAACACAACGAAACGAAAGGGATGAAGGCGGCAGCGATGAAAGGAATGCTTCAACATCTTAAATTATTCTTTTCATCCCTCCGCCTTCATCCCTTCATAAAGAGGTCGGGGTCGGTGGCTTTGAGCCTCGTTAGAAAATCTTTCCAGAGCGGCGCGAAAACAGGGATGCGCGCGATCTCCGACTTGGCGCGGCGGGCGGCATCCGTGCTGATCGGCACGGGCTTTAACCCGAGCGCCTGCGCGGCCTGCGCGACCGCAAGGTTTCGCTGCGCCATGTCTTCGAGAAGAATCATGCGCACGAACGCGACCTGTATGTTATCGCCGGTAGTGATTGCGCCGTGATTCGGCAGGATGACCGCGCGCTTCTCCTTGAGCGCGTTCGCAATCGGCATCACGCGCTCTTCGTCCGAAGCCAACCCCTCGTAATCGTCCTCGACCACGCCCACGTCATCAACGAGGATGCAGCTCTCCTGATCGTAAATCTCCGGCACGATGCGAAAGGCGCTGTAGGTGACGACCGTCGGCGGGTGCGTGTGTGCAACTGCGACCGCCGACGGGTTCTCGCGGTGAATAATGCCGTGCAGGCGTATGGTGTCGTTGACGTAGGCTTCGCCCTCAAGCACGCGGCCCGAAAAATCCACGGGCACTATATTCTCGGGCCTGAGCGTCGCAAACGACGGCCCGAAGTGATTGACCAGCATGCGGTCAGAACCGACGGCCACGCTGAGGTGTCCGGCGTTGGCAACGCTCAAGCCCTGGCGATAGAGCAGTCGGGCCGCGCAACAGATGTCGAATTTAATCGCCTCTTCATTCATAAGGAATCTCTCCGGTAATCCCGAATTACACGCTGAATCTCACTTTAAACCTCAAAGCCCGCCTGTGACTTCCATCACCTGCCCGGAAACGTAATCGCTGAGCGGCGAGGAGAAGAAGAGCACCGCGCCCGCCGCCTCTTCCGGCGTGCCGCCCCGCCCCATGGGAATCATGCGGAAAGCAATCTCGCGGTTCTGTTGCGGGATGCCCAAAGCTATGTCGGCCGATTCACGCGTCAGGCGCGCGCCCGCTTCTTTGGCCTGCGTCAGGCGCGTTTCTATGAAACCGAAGGCGACGGCGTTGACCTGTATGTTGAACTGGCCCCACTCCTTGGCCAGAGTTTTCGTCACCCCGACGATGCCCGCCTTGCCCGCAGCATAGTTGGCCTGTCCCGCATTGCCGCGCGTCCCCGTAGTCGAACTCACGTTGACGATCTTTCTGGCCGTCGCGCGTCCCCCTTCTTCCCGCTCGCGCTTTGCGGTTTCGCGCAGGTAGGTGGCGGCGGCGCGGATGATGCGAAAGGGCGCGGTCAGATGAACGTCCAGCATCGCCTGCCACTGCTCGTCCGTCATCTTGTGTACGACTCCGTCCCAGGTGTAGCCAGCGTTGTTGATGATCGCGTCGATTCTCCCGAAGCCATCGAGCGCCGCACCGATCAAGCGCGGCGCGAAATCCGAAGCCGTGACATCGCCCGGCGCGGCGAGCGCATCACCGCCTCGGGCCTTGATTTGCTCGACCGCCTCAAGTGTCGGGGCCTCGTCTATGTCCGAGAGGACTAGCTGAGCGCCGTGCGCGGCGAACAGTTCGGCGCACGCGCGACCGATGCCGCGCGCCGCGCCGGTGATGATCGCCACCTTACCTTCCATCAATCGCATAAGCTCTTCTCTCTCTCTCTTCCAAAACTATTCGCCCTTCGACCCTTCTTCTTCATCTTCTTCGCGCAGTACGCGGTGCAGAATCTTACCGACGGCTGTCTTCGGCAGACACTCTCGAATCTCTATCCTGACCGGAACCTTGAACTCGGCCAGCCCGCCCTTGCAATGCTCTATGAGTTCTTCGGCGCTGGCGCTCACGCCCTGTTTGAGCACGACGAAGGCTTTGACCGCTTCGCCCCTGTATGAATCGGGGATGCCTATCACTGCGGCCTCCATCACCGCAGGGTGCGTGTAGAGCACGCCTTCGACTTCGGAAGGGTAGACGTTGAAGCCGCTCACGATAATCATGTCCTTCTTGCGCTGCACGATGTAGGTGAAGCCGTCCTCATCCATGCGCGCCACGTCGCCCGTGTAGAGCCATGTGCGCCCACTGTCATCCCTGCGAAGCGCAATGCTCGTCTCGTCCGCCCGATTCCAGTAGCCCTTCATCACCTGCGGCCCACTGACGCAGAGTTCGCCCTCGCTTCCAGTCGGGACTTCGCGCGTGCCCGTTTCCAGGTCAACTATCCTGATGTCCGTGTCGGGCAAAGGGAGCCCTATGCTGCCGGGCTTGCGGCGCGCGAGCATGGCCGTCGAATGGGTCACGGGCGACGCTTCCGACAGCCCGTAGCCTTCGTTGAGCGTGCCGCCCGTGACACGCTCGAACTGCTCTATGACTTCGATGGGAAGCGGCGCGGAGCCGCTATTGAAGGTGCGTATCTTATCAATGCCGTACTCTTTCGCCCTCGGATGATGAAGCAGGGAGATATAGATGGTGGGCACGGCCGGGAAATAGGTCGGGCGGTAATCACGTATCGCATGGAGCAGCGCCTCCACGTCGTACTTAGGGATTAGAACCTGCTGCGCGCCCGTCCATGTCCCGGCCATCATGCCGACCGTAAAACCGTAGATGTGAAAATATGGGATGACCAGCAGGTACGTGTCTTCACCGCGACGCAAGGTTTGGTGTCCCCAGCATTGAGTCTGAATCACGTTGGCGAAGATGTTGTAGTGCGTCAGCATGGCCCCTTTGGGTACGCCCGTCGTGCCGCCCGTGTACTGCAAGACGGCCACGTCCTCCTCCGGGTCGATCTCGACGCGCGGCAATTCGGGCTCGTCAACGCTCGCCAGCAAGTCCGCCAACCGCAGCGCGCCGTCAACGGTCGGACAAGGGTTGGCGGCAATCGAATATTCTTGAGCCGACGTGACGATAATGTTCTCTATGCTCGTCGCCTCGCGCACGGCCAGGGTGACGGGCGCGAGCACGTCCAGCGTCAGCATCGCGCGCATCCCTGAGTCCTGCGCCACCAGCAAGACCTCGCGCGGCGTGTAGAGCGGGTTGACGTTGACGACCGTCGCGCCCAATCGAAGGGTGGCGAAGGTGGCTATGACGTACTGCGGGCAGTTCGGCAGCATAATGCCGACGCGGTCTCCGTGCTTGACGCCGAGGCGCGAAAGAGAGGCTGCGAGTTTGTCGGACTGCTCTTTTATCTGGCCGTAGGTGAGTTGCGCTCCGAGAAAGGCTGTTGCGGGGCTGTCCGGAACTTCGACCGCCGTGATGCGCAGGATTTCATGCAGGGGTCGGCGCGGGTAGTTCAAATGGGGCCGCACCCAGTAGTCGTAATGCTCAAGCCAGGGCCTCTGAGCGTAAACAGACTCCTCGTTTTCTTCAACCGCTTTGACTTTGGTCATCACACGTCTCCCCGAATTAAAGGGACGAGGGATGAGAACGAAGGGATGAGGGCGGCAGCGATGAATCAAAAGCATTCAAGCTATTGAAGCAATCCTTTCATCCCTCATCCCGCATCCTTCATCCCTTCGCTCCCTCCCTTAGACTATAGTGCGTCCCCCGTCCACGACGATGGTTTGCCCGGTGATGTAGCTTGAGGCGTCCGAAGCCAGAAAGACCGCCACGCCCTTCAACTCTCCGGCAGCGCCGACGCGCGGGATAGGGTTGCGGGCTTTGATAACGGGTTCGGCATATTCGATGGCGGCGTCGGCGAGGCGCGAATGAAAGAAGCCCGGCGCGATGGCGTTGACACGTATGCCCTGCCGCCCCCACGATGCCGCCAGTTCGCGCGTCAGCCCGAACAGTCCCGCTTTGCTCGCGGCGTAGCCCACGTAATGCGGCCCGTCGGCAGACGACTGCAACCCCGATACGGACGAGACGTTGATAATACACCCACGCCCGCGCTTCAACATCTCGCGCCCCGCCGCCTGCGCGAACAGAAAAGCGCCCGTCAGATTAATGTCGATCACCTTCTGCCATTTATCAAAGGGCATCGCTTCGGGCCGCTCGCCCCACGAGACGCCCGCGTTGTTCAGCAGAATGTCCACATGGCCGTAAACTTCTATCGTCTTGTCCACGACCGCCTGCACCTCGTCAGGCTTCGACACGTCGCAGAGCACACCTTCGGCCTGAAAGCCGCGCTCGCGCATCTCCGCGACCGTTGGCCGGAGCCACTCGTCGCGGCGCGCGCACAACATGAGCGCGCAGCCTGCTTCGGCCAACCCCTCGGCCATCTCGCGCCCCAGGCCCCTTGAGCCGCCCGTGACAATCGCCACGCGGTTCGACAGGTCAAACAGCTCTTTAATATGTGCCGTCATCTTCCCTCACAAGAACACAGATATGCACCCAACGAAGGGATGAAGACTAGAGCGAACTGTTAATTGACGCATTCACTCGATCCCTTTCATCCCTCCGCCTTCATCCCTTCGTTCCTCCCTCCGGCCTTCGTTGTCAACGACGAGCCTTGCGATGCGCTCGCGATGAAACGTGGCGTCGCCGAAGAGCGTCTCGGATGATTTACTCCGTTTGTAATAGAGTTGCAGGTCATGCTCCCACGTAAAGCCTATGCCGCCATGTACCTGCACGCCACGGTTACAGACCTCTCTATAAGCGTCCGAACAGTAAGCCTTAGCCACGGCGACGGCGACGCTCGACGCCCGTGTATTCTCGGACAAAGCCCACGCCGCATAATAGGCAGCCGAGAGCGCGCTCTCCGTCATCAGGAGCATATCCGCGCACTGATGCTGCACGGCCTGAAAAGAGCCTATCGCGCGCCCGAACTGCTGGCGCGTTTTCGCGAACTCGACCGTGGTATCAAGCACCCACTGCATTCCGCCGACCATCTCGGCCGAGAGCGCCGCAGTCGCCACCTCCAACGCGCCCTCAAGCGCGCCCCGCGCGTCGCCGTCCGCCCCGAGCGCGTCCGTATCTGCGATTGAGACGCCCTCGAAAGAGACCTCGTAAAGCTTGCGCGTTCCATCCATAGAGGGCATGGGCTTGACGTAGAGGCCGGAGGCGGCGCGCTCCACGGGCAGAAGCACAAGGTCGTCGCCCTCGCGCGCCACGCAGATAATCAGCTCGCAGACCTCCGCATCCGGCACGAAAAGTTTTCTGCCCGTGACGGAGAAATCGCCGCCGCCGACACGCGACGCCGCGAGCCGCACCGCGCCCGCGTCCCACGTCGCGCTCTCTTCGAGCAGCGCCACCGTGGCCTTCAACTCTCCCGTAGCGATGGGCCCAAGATACCTGGCGCGCTGTTCCGGATTGCCCGCGCGCGCTATGAGTGCTCCGGCCAGGAGCGTTGAGAGAAACGGCCCCGGCAGACAAGCCCGCCCCATCTCTTCGGCGACGGCCGCCAGCTCAACCAGACCGAGCCCGAGCCCGCCGTGCTCTTCCGCGACGAGCAGGCCCGTCCAGCCCTGATCGGCAATCGCCTGCCACAGCCCGTCATCATGCGCCGTCTCCGTTTCCACCAGCGCGCGCACACGCTCGGGCCCGCACTCGCGCGCGAAAAAAGCGCGCGCCGACTCTTTAAGAAGTTTCTGCGGTTTGCTCAGATCGAAGTCCATAGTAGTTGGGGGTCGGGGGCCAGGGAAGAAGGGCCGAACATCTTTTACATCTTTTGTTTTTCCTGTCCCCTGGCCCGCTGGCCCCTGCCTTCAGTAGCTTTTAGGTAGACCGAGCACGCGCTCGGCTATGATGTTGCGCTGGATTTCGCTTGTGCCCGCCTCTATGGTATTGCCGCGCGCGCGCAGGTAGGCGTACTCCCAGAGGCCGTGGTCGAACTCCTTGAGCTGACCGTAGGGGCCCAGGATTTCCTGCGCCGTCTGCTGCGTTCGCTGGTTCATCTCGCTCCAGTAGAGTTTCAGCGTGGAGCCCTCCGGGCCGGGGATGCCGGTTTTGGAGAGCGAGGTCAGCGCGCGGTTTGTGTTCAGTCGAAGGATTTCCAGCTCAAGATAGGCTTGCGCCAGCTTCTGCCTGACGAGCGGGTCAAGGCTTGCGGGGCGACCGTCGCGCTCCATTACGCGCGCGCGTGCGATCAATGCTTCGAGGTTGCGCTTGAAGACGACCTGAACGCCCGTGCCCAGGTTGGCCCGCTCGTTCATCAGCGCCGTGATGGCGGTCGTCCAGCCCTTGTTGATTTCACCCAGGACTTGCGCGACCGGCACACGAACGTCAGAGAAGAAGAGTTCGTTGAAGCCGGAATCACCCGACATCTGTCGCAGGGGACGAACCGTCACCCCCTCGCTGTGCATGTCCAGAAGCAGGCACGTTATCCCTTTGTGCCTGGGCGCTTCGCGGTCTGTGCGAACGAGCAGCAGGCACCAGTCCGCGAGCTGCGCAAAGCTCGTCCAAATCTTTTGCCCGTTGATACGGAAATCGTCTCCGTCGCGCACAGCCTTTGTGCCCAGCGCGGCCAGATCGCTTCCAGCGTTCGGCTCTGAAAAGCCCTGACACCATATCTCTTCACCTGAGAGTATCCTGGGCAGGTAGCGCGCCTTCTGCTCATCCGTGCCGAGCGCGATGATGGTCGGGCCGACGAGCGAGAGGCCGATGGTGCCTATCAGTTGCGGGGCATTGGCGCGCGCCAGCTCTTCCTGAAAGATGGCCTGTTCGATAAGGGTCGCGCCGCGCCCGCCAAAAGCCTTCGGCCAGGAGATGCCCGCCCACCCGCCTTCGTAAAGCACGCGTTGCCAGTCGCGCAGGTACTTGATGTAGTCCTCACGATCCTCGCTCGCTATCCCGCCGCCTTTCCACTGCGCAGGCAGGTTCGCCTTCAGCCACGCGCGAAATTCGTCGCGAAACTGCCGCTCGCTCGGAGTCAAGTTTAAATCCATGACGCTCTAACCCCCCCATCGAAAGGATGAGGGATGAATAAAAAGCATTCAAGGAACGGAAGCTTTACTTTCATCCCTCATCGCTGCCGCCCTTCGTTCTCCTCCCTCATCCACGCTTTTCAGTCGCTTCCCAGAGCAGTTCGGAAATGTCCAGCACCTTCACGTCGCGCTCCCCCTTGCGCGCGTTGATGCCGTCTTCCATCATCGTCATGCAGAAGGGGCAGCCGACCGCGAGCACGTCCGCGCCCGTCTCTATGGCCTCCTGCGCGCGCTCCTGATTGACGCGCTTATCCGCTGGCTCGTCCACGAAGCTCATGCCCCCGCCCCCGCCGCAGCAGAAACTCTTCGAGCGGCTGCGCTCCATTTCCAGCGGTGGCCCGTTGCGCGCAGAGATTTGTACCAGCTCGCGCGGCGCATCATACACGCCGTTTTGCCGTCCCAGATAACACGGATCGTGAAAAGTAATCTTCCTGTCGGAAGCGCCCACGGGGCCGAGCCTGCCTTCTGCGACGAGCTTCGCCAGATACTCGCTATGATGATAGACCTCGAAGCGCCCGCCGAACTGCGGGTACTCGTTCTTGAAAGTGTTGAAGCAGTGGGGGCAGGCGGTGACGACCTTTTTGACGTTGTAACGGTTCAGGTTCCCCATGTTCTCTTTCGCAAGCTGCTCGAACAGAAACTCGTTGCCGATGCGACGCGCAGGATCGCCCGAGCATTTCTCGTCCCGCCCGAGGATTGCGAACCGGACGCCCGCCCGCTCCAAAAGCTGTGCCGTCGCGCGCGTCACCTTCTGATTACGCTCGATCAGCGCGCCGCCGCAACCGACCCAAAGGAGAACCTCCGTCTCCTTAGCATCGCGCGCGTGGGGGACGTTCAAGCCTTCGGCCCAGTCAACGCGGGTCGCCTGCGTGCCGCTAAACGGATGGCCGCGCCGCTCAAGAGACATGACGGCTTCCTGCATGGAGTCCGGGAAGTCCGCCTCTTCCATGACGAGGTAGCGGCGCATGTCAACGATCTTCGGTAGCTGCTCTATGAAGACGGGGCAGGCTTCCATGCAGGCGGCGCAGGTCGTGCACTGCCAGAGCGGGGTGGGCGAGGTCGCGGGCACAGCGCCTATGATCGCAAGGGGTGCGCGCGCCTCAACATCCGTGGTCGGCTCATGGTCGGCGGGCGTCAGAGCGGCATCTGCGCCCACTGTCGCAGCCGCCGCGCCTTTGCCGTTCGCGGAGTCGAGTCCGAACGCGTCGCGCGCCTCTTCGTGCATCAGGTCGCGTAAACCGAGAATGATGTCGCGCGGCGAGAGTTCCTTGCCGACCGTGTGGGCCGGACAGACGGCCGTGCAGCGCCCGCATTCCGTGCAGGCGTCGAGATCGAGCAGGTCTTTCCAGGTAAAACCTTTGAGCGAATTGACGCCGAAGGATTCCGTCTTCTCGAAGTCTACGGGCTTGAGCGTCGCGCCCAGCGGCTCAAGGCTGGCCGTGTAGATGTTGAGCGGGGCCGTCAGGACGTGCATCATCTTCGTAAAGGGCAGCCACGCTATAAAGGCGTAGGCCGTCACAAGATGAAACCACCACATGGCCCAATGGGCAGCGCGCATCTGCTCGTCAGTCAGTGCGAAGCGTGACGCTCTTGCAAAGAGGTTGCCAAAGGGCGACCATGCGGCCCATGCATCCTGTGTCACGGCGATGCGCCAGCCTTCGACCAGGAATCCTTGCAGACACATCAGGAAGATGAGGCCGAGGATCAGCGTCGCCTCCGTCGTGTAGACCAGCTTACGGGGCCGCTTGAGGTAACGGCGCGCGGCGGCCATTGCGACTCCGAGCATGACGAGCGCGCCGAAGAGGTCAACCGTGAAGGACTGAAAGTAGAGGTAAAAACGGCCGCGCATGATCGCCGTGCCGAAGTCTGCGTCGAGCGCCACGACCGTCGTCGCGATTGCGAGGACGACGAAGCCGCAACTGATGAACTGGTGAAAGAGCCCCGCGTAAAGGTTGCGCGCCGTGCGCTGCTGTGCGACAGCGTGCTTGAGAAGCAGGCGCACGCGCTCCCACGGGCGGTCGAAGCGCGCGACGGGCAACCCGCGCCGCCACCGGCTGAGGTGACGATAAATGCCGTAGCTTGCGACGGCCGCCGTCGGCAGCAGCAGTGCGTATATCACCCAGATGTGAGTGATATTCCAGTAAATCTGGCGCGTGGCATCTGACAGATTCATCTCTACGATTGCTTTATCTTTGCGGTCCCTGTTTTAGAGCAACTTTTGCGGTCTTATTTTTGGAGCGCGGCCAGCTTTTCGCGCAGCAGCGGCACGACCTGTCTGTAATCCGCGACGATGCCGAAACGGCTGTGCTTGAAGATGGGCGCGTCCGGGTCTGTGTTGATGGCGGCGATGGTCTTCGCCTCGGAGATGCCCGCTATGTGCTGGCTCGCGCCCGTGATGGCGATGGCGAGATACAGCTCGGGCGTGACCTTCTTGCCCGTCTGCCCTATCTGCCAAGTGGGCGGAACCCAGCCCGCATCGCACGCTGCGCGCGACGCAGCCAACTGTGCTCCGAGCAGGTCTGCGAGCGGCTTCAGCTCCGCCGCGAACGGTTCCGGCCCGCCTATGCCGCGCCCGCCCGAGACGATCACGCGCGCCTCTTCAAGCCGCGCCTCGCCCCCTCCCTCGCGCACACGCTCCACGATTCGCGTTCGCGCAAGGGGCTGAACGTCCAGAGCGGCGCGCGTGATCGTGCCTGCTTCGTCGGCGCGCGGCTCGGCTGGCGCGAATGAGCGCGCGCGCAGCCACACTACTGCGGGCACGCGCTTCAACTCAATCACGGCCTGCGCCTTGCCGCCGTAAACCTGCCGGACGACGCGCAAACCTTCTACACCGGCGCGCACCTCTACGGCGTCGCCCACGGCGCTCCCGCCGAGCCTGTGAGCGAGGCGCGGAGCGAGTTCCTGGCTGTACGTGTCGTTGGCGAGCAGCACGGCGCGTGGCTGAAGCTCCTTGCACAAAAGAGCCAGCGCGCCGAGGCTTGTCTCCGGCTGATATTCGGCCAGCTCGGCCTGGTCTGCGACCGTGACCGCGTCCGCCACGCGTGCGACTTCGTGGGCCAAAGCGTCCGCCTCCGAGCCTATGACGACGGCGCGCAAATTCGCGCCGAGTTCGTCCGCGAGACGACGGCCCGCGCCCGCCAGCCCTCGCGCGGATTTGTCGAACCCTGCGGAAGCGAATAGACAGATGAGAACGTCGTTCATGGATTATGCGATAGACAGCAGGGCAGTAGCGTTGTTGTTCCGTCTCTTTTACAGCGCGCGCGTCACTTCAACCAGTCGGCGTGCGAAAGCCTCTACCTTTTCGTCGAGCGTGTCGCCCGTGACAAACTCGCAGCGCGTCTCCTTCTGCGGGATGAAAAGCTCCGCCACTTCGTAGTAACTGTTTCCGGCGCGCGCCTCGTCGGCGTCAATGCCAAGCTCAGCGAGCGTCCATTTCGTGAGCGGCTGGCGATACGACATCATCACGTCTCGGACTTTAGGGATGCGCGGCACGTTGTGTTCGTCGTTGGTCACGGTGACGACTACGGGCGGCTCCGCCTCGACCACTTCCCAGCCCGTGTCCGTCTGTCGCTTGAGCCTGAGCAGGCGCGCGCCCGCCGCCTCTATGCTATCGACGAAAGAGACGCAGGGCAGACCCAGCTCTTCGGCGACGAGCGCGCCCGTCTGCCCTGCCCCCCAATCGCCAGCCTCGCGCCCGGTCATCACAAGATCGAACGCGCCCAGCTTTCGGATGGCGGCTGCGAGCACGCGCGCCACCGCCAGCGGATCCGGGTTCGGGTTGCCTTCGTTCGTGACGAGCGCCGCCGCGTCCGCTTTCATCGCCAGCGCCTTGCGCAGAGAGTCTTCCGCAGAAGGCTGGCCGTATGAGAGCACTGTAATCCTTGCGTCGCCGACGCGCTCGCGAAGCTGCAAAGCCGTTTCGAGCGCATTCTCGCAGAAGATGTTGGTGACCAGATTGGCGCCGTCGCGCTCCATCTCGCGCCTCTCCGCGTCGATGCGGAAATCGCGCGCCGGTATCTCCGGGTCTGGAATCTGTTTGAGACAAACAAGAATGTTCATGAAGGAATCAGGGATTTCAGATTCAGGGTCTAGCCTTTAACTACCCGCAAGCCTCTCTTCTGCGCGGCGCGCGATTCCGGAAGCAGCAGACCGTGGAGCGCGATCTTGACAATCTCTGCGGCCGTTTGTTCGGCCGTCAGAGCGCCGCCCTGCCTGAACCAGCGCGATAACCAGTTAATCATCCCCAGCAGGCAGAAGGTGGCGGCCGTAGTGTCCACGTCCTGCAGCTTTCCCGAAGACTTTAATTCATTCAGAAGGTCGCGCAGGTAATCGAAGTATTCACGCTTACGCTGCGTGATTTTTCTACATTGGGCGGGCGTCAGGGCCGTCACTTCGTCAACCAGGATGGTGATCGCGCCCTGCCCCCTGGTGACGAGCTGCGCGTGGCTGGCGATGAGAAAGCGCAGGCGCGCCTCGGCATCCTTGATCTCTTTGGCCGGGGCAGCCACCTCTTCGTCCAGCTCGTCCAGACCGAAATTCATGATGTCGAACAGCAGCTCTTTCTTCCCGCTGATGTAGTGGTAGAGCCCCGCCTTGGTCATCCCCAGCGCGTTGGCTATGTCGTTGACGGAGGTGGCATCATATCCCTTGCGCAGTATGATTTGCGCCGCCGTGCGGTAAATCTCGGCCAGGCGCTCGTTGCTCGGTGCTGATTTTTTTTGGGCTTTCATCCTTGTTCTTCAATTTGCGCGGAGCGGTGCCGAAGGGGGTTGTGCACGCAGCCGCCATGATGTTATTTTACCGACCGTCCGGTAGGTTGCTGTTATACATCCGAACCACGCCCGGCGTCAACAAATCCGGTCACGGTCGCTCTCTAAGGGTTTGAGCCCACGATCAATCGAAAAAGAGTTCTTAAATTATGTCAGCCAAAACAGACGCCATTAGAACCGGAGGCGGAGACTTCTTAAGCGCCACGACGACGAGCGAAGAGGTGTTCACGCGCGAAGACCTATCGGGTGCGCAGCAGATGTTCGGCCGCATCGCGCAGGATTTCATGCGCACGGAAGTCCTGCCCGTCGAAGAGCGAATCTACAACAGGGATTGGGCCTTGACGCGCGAGCTGCTCGTAAAGGCCGGGGAGCTTGACCTGCTCCGCGTGGACATCCCGGAAGATTACGGCGGCCTCGGGCTCGACAAGGTAAGTTCGGCTTACGTGAGCGAACAGATCGGCGTGATGCCGTCGTTTGCGGGCTCGCTCGGCGCTCACACGACCATAGGCACGCTGCCACTGGTCTACTTCGGCACCGAAGAACAGAAGGCGAAATACCTGCCGCTCCTGGCCTCGGGCGAATGGGTCGCGGCCTACGCTTTGACCGAGCCCGGCTCCGGCTCAGACGCCCTCGCCGCAAGAGCCCGCGCCACGCTCGACAGCGACGGCACTCACTATATTTTGAACGGCCAGAAGATGTGGATAACTAACGGCGGCTTCGCGGACGTGTTCACCATCTTCGCCAAGGTTGACGGCGAGCGATTCACGGCCTTCATAGTCGAGCGCGCGATGGGCGTCGTAAGCGGGCGCGAGGAGCCGAAGCTCGGGCTCGACGGTTCTTCGACGACGGCGCTCATACTGGAAAACGTGCGCGTGCCCGTAGAGAACGTGTTGGGCCAGGTGGGCCAGGGCCACCGCGTAGCCTTCAACATACTGAATCTTGGCCGCCTCAAACTCGGCACGCGCAACATAGGCAGCGCCAGGCAGGCACTGACGCGAGCGGCGCGCTACGCGGTCGAGCGGCAGCAATTCGGGCGCGCCATCAGCGAGTTCGGCATGATACGTCAGAAGCTGGGCGAGATGGCCGTGCGTTGTTTCGTCGGCGATGCGATGGTTTACCGCACGCTCGGCGACGTAGACAGGGCGCTCGAAGCCATCGCGCCCGATGATAGGGCGCGCGTGCTCAAGACCATAGAGGGTTTCGCCGTCGAATGCTCCATCAATAAAGTCTGGACGAGCGAGGCGCAAGGCTTTGTGGTGGACGAGGCGTTGCAGGTTTACGGCGGCTACGGGTATTCGAGGGAGTTCCCGGCCGAACGCGCCTACCGCGACGCGCGCATCACGCGCATCTATGAAGGTACTAACGAGATCAACCGCCTCATCATCCCTACGCGTCTTTTAAAGAACCCGCAGACGGCGCGCCTCTTCACCATCGAGAACGCCATGCGCGCCCTGGAGGATTCAAACGATTCGACGACTCCCACAGGAGAGACGCCTTTTTCAGCAGAGCGTGCGCTGCTCGCGCGCGCCAAACGTCTGGTCGTCTTTACACTCGGGCGCGCGAAGGCCGCCTACGGTGACCGCTTAACCGACGAGCAGGAAGTTCTGGCCCACATCGCAGACATAATCATAGAGGTTTACGCCGTGGAGAGCGCGATTCTCAGGGCCGAGAAACTCAGGAGCGCCGGGGGCGAGCAGTATTCCGCAACGCCTTCGGACATCGCGCGCACTTACAGTAGCGATGCTGCGGATCGCATGGAGCACTCGGCCAGGCAGGTCCTCGCCGCCGTCGCAAAGCCGGAAGAGGTCGGCACGCTGCTCGACAGCGTGCGGCGGCTCACACGTCACGAGCCCTATGACACCGTTGCCGCTCGCCGCCGCATCAGCGACGCGATCCTCCGCGCCGGGCGCTATTACCTGTGAACGAAGGGCGGCAGCGATGGGGGATGAAAGGATTGCTTTAACTTCCTTGAATGCTCTTCTTATTCATCGCTGCCGCCCTCATCCTTCATCCTTTAGCTCTCCTCCCTCGTCCCTTCGCTGCGCCCAGCGTTCGAGGAGCTTTCGACGATTTTCCAGCTTCTTTTCGATGTCCGGCACTCTGACCACGAGTCGTTCGAGATTGGCCAGATAATCAGGTTCGCCTATGGTTTCCCTGATTTCGCTCAGGAACGGTTGGAGCTTGGCGAAAACCACTATGTGTTCCGAGTTGCCGTCCAGAAAGAGCTTTGCGTCGATCCCGCCGTTGTTGACGAAGGAGGCCGCCGTCTCCCAGTGCGAGACGACCATGCGATAAAAAGCGCTATGCTTCTCGCCGCTTAGCAGGAGGCGAACTATATCCTTGCCGCTCTGCGGCGCGAACTCCGTGAAGAACCAGCGACGCGCCGTGCGCATCAGCGCTTCGCTCCTCATCTCGTAAAGCTTAAGAATGGCGATAACATCCAAAGGCTTTGTCTCCATGAGTATTCATCCTCTCCCGACTTAACGATTCAGAACCGAGGTCATATTCGCAATCTTCAGCGACGCCAGGGCGACCTGCGTCTCTTTTGACAACCGCGAGCGGCACAGCTTCAGATTGTAAGCGGCCTCTTCAAAATCCGTGCTCGACTGCCGGAGCGCGATTTCAAACTCTCGTTCCGCTTCCGTGATGCGCCCGGCAAGAGCCAGCATCACTCCCAGATTATTATGCGCCGCCGGAAACCTCTCTTTTGAGCGCGCGAGCGCCTCTCTAAACAGAGCCGCCGCGCTTTCGTAACGTCCCTCGCTCCCCGCAATCAGCCCCAGCCTGTAATGAGCGACCGCAAGCCCTGCCTCCGCGTACTTACCATCAGAGATGGCTATGGCCCGCCCGTAGACCTCCTTCGCTTCCCCGAGCCGCCCTGACATTTCAAGCGCGATCCCCAGAGCATAAAGCGCTTTCGGGTAACGCCCGCCGCGAGCCTCAATCGCCCTGCGATACATGGCGATTGATTCATCCGTTCGGTTCAACTCGAAATAGCAGACGCCTATGTTGTAGAGGGCCTGCGCGTAAACTGCGCCCTTCTCCTCCGCGACTTGCTCGTACTCTTTGACGGCCGCATCGTATTCGCCGCGCGCGTACCTTTCATTGCCGCGCCTGATTGCTTCGGCCGCGTCCTCAGCGTCGCCCGCCCTGGCCACCCCGATAGCGCCCGAGTACGTCAGCAACAACAACACCAGTATTAATCTCGTCTTCATCATCGTCGTCTCCCCCGCTGTCTATTGAATTTAGCGTTGGAGGCGAGGATAAAGGCTGCTGGCTTCGGGCGTCTTTCCCTTTATTGCTGAGCGTTGACGAATCTTGCTACAAGGATTCGACGCGCCGCCGGAAACCCCTTGTTCAAGACTGAAACATAAGGCGATAAGAGAGCGGCGTGGTTCCGGTCAGCTTGCGAAATAGACGGCTGAAATGGCTCTGGTGGCTGAAGCCTGAGCGAAAGCCCACCTCGACGAGCGGTAATCGGCTTTCGGCCAGAAGCGACTTGGCCTGCTCGACGCGAAACTTTATCAGGTACTGGTGCGGCGTCGTGCCCGTGGCTCGCTTAAACTCGCGCGCGAAATGAAAAGTGCTCATCCCGGCTGCGCCCGCCAGTTCCGAAAGAGTCAAATCCCGCTCGTAGTTGTCGCCTATGAAATCCATCACCGCGCGCAGTTTTTGTCCCGTCAAGCCGCCCGTGAACCTCCGCGCGCCGGGGCGCGTCGCCGTGTAATGGCGCAGCAGGTGAACGGCCAAAAGGTTCGCAAGTGATTCCGCGTAGAGGCGACTGCCAGCGGACGACTCCGAATCAAGCTCGGCCAGAAGCGCCATGCCTATATTGCTGATGACCGGATCGCTGGGCGCGCACCGCTCGACGACCTCGACGCCGGAGGGCGCGCGCGAATCCGAAGCGGCGCGCAGTATGAGTGACGGCTCAAGATAGAGAGCCAGATGCTCGGCTTCGCCTTCGAGCCGTGCAGACATCGCCTGCCCGGAAGGAATCACGCACGCGCCGCCTCTGCCGTAACCGCGAACACGAAACCCGCTCGCCGTGCGTATCTCGCCATTGCAGGCTTCGCTCAAGGGCACGATGACCAGATGCTCTTTATGAACGTGCTCGGGCAGAACTCCGGCGCGGAAACGAAAGTGCTCGAGACGGATTCCGTCCCAGGAAGATTTCCTCTTGAAAACGGCGGGCGATTGTTTCAAAGCAAGCGCGTGCATGATTTTTGAGCCTCACTTTGCTTGAGCGGCGCGACCGCTGCGCTTTCCCTTCTGTGAGGGCAAAGCCGTTGAGCCGCTCTTTGTTGAATGACGGCGCAGACGTTCCAGTATGGCGTCACGCGCGCGCGTGAACGCCTGCTTATCGCCGTATAGCTGGAAAGCCCAGTTGGCTCCCATCTCCAGCGCATTGAACTCGAAGGCAAGCTGCGCGGGGTCAACCCTACGGTCGAGTTGTCCGGCAGCCTGCGCCTCCACGACAGCGCGTCTGAGTATGGCAAGCCATTCCTTCATGATCTCGGCGACGCGGTCGCGCACGGGGCCGGGGCGGCTGTCGAACTCTGCGGCGGCGGCCGAGAAAAAACATCCCCCACGGAATACGCCGCCGCGCACGTATTGGAGCCAGATGTCACACAGCTTCCACAGACGCGCGACCCCCTGTTCGACGGCGAAGGCCGGGCGAATGACCTCGCGTATGAAGATTTCGCGCGCCGCCTCGACCGTGGCGAGCTGCAAATCTTCCTTGGAGCCGAAGTGAGCGAAAAGCCCGCTCTTACTCATCCCCGTCTCGGAGGCGAGCCGACCTATGGTCAGCCCCTCAAGGCCCTCCGCCGAAGCAAGGTTGACCGCCAGCTCTAAAATCCCCCGGCGCGTGCGCTCCCCATGAGCTTTGCGAGCCCTGGCGGCGGGCCTGATCCCTTCCACACTCATTTCGGAAATCTCCCGGAGAGGTCAATCATTCGACGCCAATATAGCACGAACGTTCGTTTTGTGCGAGACCGGGCGAATACAAGGAGCGCAACCCGGCGGGAAGCGCGCGCCACAGGAGGCTGGAGACGACCTGAGAGTGAAGAAAGCGCCAGCAGAAGATCGCGTTGACTGCGCTCAAACGTGCTCGCCCGGCGAGCACGGCAATTGCGCGCCGGGCTTGTCCGGATACTCAGCCCGCGTGAAGTCGGACAGAGAGCGCGCTTTGCGCGTCTTCTGCTGGCGAAGGAGAGCGTGCCGGAAGTGGCTGCTCTTCTATTCAGAGCGCAGGGCGAGCATCGGATCGACCTTCGTCGCACGGCGCGCGGGCATATAACAAGCCAGGAAGGTGACGAGCATGAGCACTGACGCCACGCTTATGAACGTCGCGAGGTCTGTCGGACTGACACCGAACAAAAGAGTCCCCAGCACACGCGTCAGCAGCAGCGCGCCGCCAACCCCGACAGCTACGCCGATGAGCGCGAGCCGCATCCCGTGGCCGACAATGAGACGCAGCACGTCGCTCGCTTGCGCGCCGAGCGCAACGCGAATGCCGATCTCGTGCGTACGCTGCGTAACAGTATATGCCGTCACGCCGTAGATGCCGACCGAGGCGAGCAGGAGCGCGATGCAGGCGAAGACCGTTAAGAGGAGCGTTCCGAATCGGGCGCGCGCGACCGACTCGCCCACCCAGCTTTCCATAGTGCGCAGGTCGGCGACGGGCTGCGCGGGGTCAATCGATTGAATCACGCGCCGCGCGGGTGCTGCCAGCGCGAGCGGGTCGCCCTCTGTGCGAACGACGAGCGTCATCTCCGAGTAGGTGAGCTGCGGGAGTGTCCAATAGACCATCGGATACGCCTCGGCGTCGAGTTTGTCATACTTCACGTCGGCGACCACGCCGATGATCTCGTTCATCGGCGGATTCTCCATCATCGTGACGGCGATGCGTTTGCCCAGGGGGTTCTCGCCTGGAAAGTATTTGCGCGCGAGCGCCTCGCTGATGACGATGGTGTGACGATCCTCTGTCGCCTCCTGCTGCGTGAAGGTGCGCCCCTGAAGGACTGGGATGCCGAGCGTCCGGAAGTAGTTCTCGTCTGTAACGCGCACGTCCGTGCTCGGCCTTTTGTCGGGCGCGGGAGCGGGTTGCCCTTCGATAGTAAAGGCGGTGCGCGCGCCGAGCCCCGTATAGAAGGGCAGGTAGTTGGCGAGCGATACGGAGCGCACGCCCGGCAGGCTCGCCAACTGCTCCGTGGCCTGGCGGTAGAAGTTGACTACTTTAGGGTCTTCCTTGTACTTACGCGCTGGCAGTTGTACGCGTAACGTCAGCAGGTTCTTCGGATCGAATCCTGGATCGACCGCGACGAGCCGCGTGAAGCTCCTGACCATGAGGCCAGCGCCGACAAGAAGGACGAGCGCGAGCGCGATCTGCACGACGACGAAAGCGGCGCGCGCGCGACGGCTCCGGCGGCTTCTGGTATTGCCGCGCCCGGTCTCTTTGAGCGCCTCGTTTGCGTCCGTGCGCGACGCCTCAAGCGCGGGCAGAAGGCCGAAGACGACGCCCGTCAGAATGGAGACGCCGAGCGTAAAGCCGAGCACCGGCAGGCTGACGCCGACCTGCTCAGACCCGATCAGGTTCGGCGGGCTCAGGGCGACGAGCGCGGCCACTCCCCACATTGCGAGCCCCACACCGAGCGCGCCTCCCATGAGCGAGAGCAACAGGCTCTCCGTCAGTAGTTGTCGGATGATGCGCCCGCCGCCAGCGCCGAGCGCAGCGCGAATCGCGATCTCTTTCGAGCGCGAGGCGGCGCGCGCAAGCATCAGGTTCGCCACGTTCGCGCACGCGATCAAGAGCACGAAGGCAACCGCGCCGAGCAGGACGAGGAGCGGCGTCTTGATCTCGCCCGCGAGCTGTTCGCGCACGCCGACGAGCGTCACGCCCATGTTCGCATTGTACTCGGGTTGCTCCTGCCCGAGGCGGCTCATGATAGTGTTCAACTCGGCTTGCGCCTCGGCTAACGTCACGCCCGGCTTGAGACGCCCCACCGACGAGAGGTAGCGCCCGCGCGCCTGTCGCAGCCTTGTGGGAACCCACAACTCGGGGGGCTGGCCGCTGCGCGAGTTCTCCTTGATAAACCATTTGAAGTCGGCGGGCATCACCCCGATGATCGTCACATTCGCGCCGTCGAGCGCGACCGTCTTGCCGATAACGTCGCGCGCCCCGCCGAATTGTCGCTGCCAGAATCCGTAGCTTAAGACGATCACGTTGCCATGCCCCGGCTCGCCATCTTCGGCGGTGAACGTGCGCCCGAGCATCGCGTTCGCGCCGAGCACCGTAAAGAGATTTGTCGTCCCGACCTGTATCGGCACGGCGACGGGCTCGCCCGCGCCCGTCAGGTTCAGGCGCATGTCGAAGAAGGCCGCCATCTCCTCGAACGATTTCGCCTGCGACTGCAATTCCAGAAAGTTCGCTGCCGACGTAACATTGCGCGGGTGGTTGCCGCTCCGGTTGTCCTCCCAGAGTGTCACCAACCTATCGGCGTCCCTGTAGGGCAGCGCCCGCAGGAGCACCGCGTCGACGACCGAGAAGATCGCCGTGTTCGCTCCGATGCCCAGGGCCAGCGTCAGGACGGCGACGGAGGTAAAGCCCGGCGCGCGCCGCAGAAAGCGCGCCCCGTACCTGACATCCTGGAGTATTTGTTCCAGCCACATCCATCCCCACATCTCACGCGTCACCTCTTTAATCAGCCCCGCATTGCCGAACTCACGACGCACAGCCGCCTCGGCCTCCTCAAGCGTCTCGCCACGCTCGACGCGATCCTGAACAGCCATCTCCAGATGGCTACGCAGCTCCGCATCAAGCTCCGCTTCACGCGCTCGGCGGCGCGACCACGGCCTTAATCTCATACTTCACTCTCCTTCTTTTGGGGGTTCAAGGCGTGGCCGATGGCCTCCGAGAGCTGCTCCCAGCGGGATCGTTCGTTAGCGAGCTGCTTCTTGCCATTTGCAGTCAGCCGATAGACCTTGACCTGCTGATTATTCTCGGAAATCTTCCACTCCGCGCTGATCGCCTTCTGACGCTCAAGCCGGTGCAGCGCAGGGTAAAGCGAGCCGGTATCGACCTGTAGCACCTCGCCCGAGTTCACACGGATGGCCTGACTGATGCCGTAGCCATGCTGTGGCCCCCATTGAAGGGTCTGGAGGATGAGCAGGTCGAGCGTGCCCTGGAGTAACTCTATTCTGTTCCGGTAGGGTGTTTTCTTAGGCATGTAGATATTCTACACCGTTGGGTGTAGAATATCTACTCCTTTCGTCGAGTTGTGAGTACAGTATGGATAGCCCGCACAGATGCTCCGCATGTACCGCCGAATTGAAGGCGCTGATAATTGAGCCGCCGGTTTTGCCTACAACAAAGTCGCTCCGAACTTGTAATATCATTATGAATAGACAACAGGCGCGGAGATTCAGATAATCGGCTTGCCGGATGAGTGAATTTTTTTGATAACGATTCATACTGTCTAAGGGAAACAGATGGGCAGACCAACAATCCTGACTGTGGACGACGACCGCGAGGTGCTGCGTGCGATTGAGCGCGACCTGCGGCGGCAATATTCGGAACGCTACCGGGTGCTCAGAGCCGATTCGGGCCCGGCGGCTTTGGAAGCCCTGCGCGAGTTGAAGGTGAGGAATGATGCGGTGGCGCTGCTTCTGGTAGACCAGCGCATGCCGGGAATGTCCGGCGTGGAGTTCATAAAGGAGGCCAACGCGCTCTTCCCTGATGCTAAACGCGTACGGCTGACCGCGTACGCAGATACGGAGGCGGCGATCCGGGCCATCAATGAAGCGGGCGTCCATCACTACCTCCTCAAGCCCTGGGATCCGCCCGAAGAGAACCTCTATCCTGTGCTGAATGATCTGTGGATGACTGGCAGGGAACCTATCGCCCTCCGTTCGAGGGCATACGCATCGTCGGAAATCGCCTGGTCGGCGCAATCAAAGAATATTCTTATATGGATCAGGCCCCGATACAGGAAGTAGACCTGCATCGGGGCCTGGATAACACGCTCCTTATTCTCAAGCACAAACTGAAGAAGAAGAACATCACGGTCGTCCGAGACTATGCGGAAGACCTTCCGCGAATAACGGTTTTCGGCAGCGAGCTGAATCAGGTCTGGACGAACCTGATCGTTAATGCGATTGAGGCGATGGCGGACGGTGGCAGGCTCAAAGTCAGGACGAAGCGCGAGCCCTTCAACGTAATGGTCGAAGTGCGCGACAATGGCCCCGGCATTCCAAAGGAAGTTCAGGCACACATCTTCGAGCCCTTCTTCACAACCAAGCCCGTGGGCGAAGGCACGGGGCTCGGCCTGGACACTTCCATGAGAATCGTACGCAAGCACCACGGCAACCTGCGGTTTGAGACCAGGCCCGGCGATACCTGCTTTCAAGTACGACTACCTATAGAACAGGCGGGAGCCAGCAAGTGAAGGGGCCAATCGGCCGTCGGTTCCGCAACAAAGGGTTGACCGTTAGAGAAGCGCATTAACATACTTGAGCCATCGGTTGACAGACTGCGGCGAAGCGGTCAGGGAGGTCGGGCGGGATCACAATGTATCCCCAGGCGCAGCGACGGGAATAGGACTTTGCTGAACGTCCCGATGTGGATCACGCCGGAGTCGCCATCGAGGCCCTGCAAACTTCGACCAAGTCTTTAAGGGAAACGATTCCAGTTCCGGGTGGCCCACCTGAAACGGGCCGAGGCCGTCTGTCCATGAAGGACTTACATATCGAGGCAGAATCGAAGCGCGTGCCGCAATCCTACGCGACCCTGGCGCCGGGCTAATTGAGGTTCTGCGTTTTCGAGGGCCTGCTTCTCCCGGTAACGAACTCGCGATGTATGTTCCCGTGCCAAAGCGGCTTTCGAGATACCCCTCCGCCAGAAGCTGCGCGTAGGCGTTCAGAACGGGAAAACGGGAAACCCGCAGCTCACGCGCGAGTTGGTGCGTTGAAGCGACCGGGTGACCGGGGCGCAGCTCTTTATTGACGATTCTCGTCCTGAAGGCTTCATAGATTTGCAGGTGGATCGGCTTCTGCGCTTTCCGGTCGGCTGATATCAGGGTGACGCCGCCGCTCAAAATGAGTTGTCGGTGAGAACATAGTGGTCATGTCATATTTTTCAAAATTGGTTATTGTAACTGACTACCTTTTTATATATACCAAACCAGCGGCAGGCCAGAGGGTCGCCGAGAGCACTACTGATGCATTGTTCTCAAAGGCATCGTTCGGCTAACGGAACAGGAGAAGTGAAGGCGATGACGGCAGCTCGGCTTATGTGGAGCTACTTACTAGCGGCCGTACCAGGCTGTTTGTGCCAGCCGTCAATCGCGTTTTCACAAACGGCCACGTCACAAGCGTAAATGCGCAGGCGACCGGCGCGGGCCGCGACGGGCAACATGATTTCGACTTCGAGAGTGGCACCTGGAAAACTCACTTCAGGCGTCTCTTGAATCCTTTAACCGGCTCGGCCACCCGGGTCGAGTATGAGGGTACTACCGTGGTGCGAAAGGTCTGGAACGGTCGCGCCAATCTGGTTGAATTAGTTGCCGATGGCCCGTCGGGTCATTTTGAAGGTCTGAGCCTGCGTCTATATAATCCCCAATCCCGCCAGTGGAGCCTCAATTTCGCCAGCATCAGGGGCGGCGTCATGGCTCAACCCACAATTGGCGAGTTCAAAAACGGGCGGGGCGAATTTTACGACCGGGAAACGCTTAATGGTCGAGCCATTTTTATTCCTTTTGTTATCTCTGACATTACTCCGAATTCCTGCCGATTCGAGCAGGCATTTTCCGACGATGGGGGCAAGACCTAGAAACTGGATTGCGACAGACACGCGTGTGAAAGATTGATCGCGGCTGAGTCCGCCGAAATTCCGATTGGTCGATCCGGACAAAATTACAGAACGAATTATTCCAAATGGCTGAAGGAGGTTGGCCGATGATTATCGAAGTCCGCAGCTACAGAATCAAGCCTGGGCGACGCGCGGAGTTTATCGAACTCTTCGAGAAGCGGGCCGTGCCTGCACTGCGCTCACACGGGATGAAAATAATCGGCCCGCTCCTGGACGTTGAGAATCCGAACAAGTTCGTCTGGCTGCGCGCTTTCCCCTCGCTGGATGACCGAGACCGGATGAAGGAAGCCTTCTACGGAAGCGACCTGTGGAAGAACGAGCTGGAGGCCATTGCCATGCCGATGCTTGATAGCTACGACGTGATCCTTTGCGAGACCTCGCCCGGTTGCGTATTCGACGCGGCGCGAGAAGAGTCCTAGCACTTCGGTCTGAGGGCGCAGACATGGAGCCTCCCGGACTTTCACGACTTGAGACATACCTTCGCCACAAGTCTCGGGGCGGCCAACGTAGGCGAGTATGACATCACCGATTTACCGGGTCAAAAAACATTTGTGCAAGTCCACTCCGCCCCTCAAAGCACACCTGATTCCTGACATAAGGTGAGCAACCAACGCCATGATTCACCCGAACCCTGTCGGCTCTCCCGAGCGAGCAGTTTTAGATTATCATGTGGGTATTAGGTATTGATGATGTCAATGCTGAATCCAGGCGATGCGTCAGACATCGGGCCTGCTTCGGAGATCAAATATTTATGCGTGTCAGACAGGTTGTGCTTAACTTGGGACTGTTAATGCTCTTCTACGGGGTGGCGGCTGACGACCCGAGCGCTCAAACCCGAAAGATCGATACATCTTCCAAGCCGACTTTCGTGATCGTTCACGGGGCATGGGGCGGCAGTTGGGCTTTCCGTCGTGTCGCCGCACTGCTCAACGAGAAGGGCTATGCGGTTTACAGGCCGTCGCTCACCGGACTTGGCGAGCGTGTGCATCTGGCTTCGACGGATGTGGGATTGAGTACGCATATCGATGATGTCGTAAACATGCTGCTGTTTGAAGACCTGCATGATTGTATACTCGTCGGCCACAGCTACGGCGGGATGGTTATCACGGGCGTCGCCGACCGTGTGCCGGATCGAATCCGTCGGCTCATTTACATAGACGCTTTCATACCCGACGACGGCGATAGTGTGATTAGCTTACTGGGAGCCCGCGCCGCCTGGATAAAACAGATGACGCAGGGCCAATACATTGTGCCGCCCTGGGTCAAGCCGGATCAGTTGCCTCCGAAGGATGTCCCGCAACCGCTGAAGACGTTCACGGAGCCTATCGTGCTCAGGAATAAGTCCGCACGACAGATTCCGGCGACATATATTCTCACGGTGGAAAAGGGGCGAGAGGCAAGGGACGACGATTTCGCATCACAGTCGGAGCGGGCGAAAGCACGCGGGTGGGCTGTTTACCAGTTGCAGGCAGATCATAACCCACAGTGGTCTGCGCCGGACGCTCTGGCTGAGATGCTGGATCACAATCGGTAAGATCGAAGATAAATGGAGCGCTCTCGCGGGCGACCCCGGCTTCGCTCAAACATGAATCAAAGAGAGTATAGAGATGCTTCCCGCTTACCCTCGCGGTTTTCCGAAGATTATTTTTCTACGGACAATGATTATCATGCAGTCCCTGCCATTAATCCTCTCGCTGACGAGCGTCGCTGCCCCTCCAACACGGGCCGCGCTGATTTCCATTGCCCGCGCGCGCTCTCTTCAGTTGGGGACGGTGGTGACGATAAAAGGCGTAGTTACGGTTCCTTCCGGCGCTTTCAAATCGAGCAGCTCCGACGAGGGTTTTGCGATGCAGGATGGTAGCGCGGGCATCTATGTCAGCGCGGTTGAGAATCATGGCTTGCACGTGGGCCAAAGGGTGCGCGTCACGGGCAAGCTGGTCGAGCGTGATGGCATGCTGGCAATCGTCGCGGTCGGGGCAGAGTCTATAGAGGCTAGGGCGTACGGGCCGGGATTGCAGGCCGCGCTTGTCCGAACAGGCCAAGTCGGTGAGGCCACGGAAGGGCGACTGGTAAAAGTGAAGGGGGAAATTACTCGCCCCGTCGGCGACGACCTGCCCTACGGCTTTCGCCTCTTCATCAATGACGGGACGGGCGAAATACAGATTTTCATCAGCGCTTCGACCGGGATTGATCCGCGCGGCTTGCGGCCGGGCGCGCGCGTCCATGTGACCGGATTAAGCGGGCAATATAAAGATCACTACGAGATTAGCCCGCGCTTTCCGGCTGACATCCGTCCGCTTCCCCGGATTAAATGAGTTAAGCAGGACGCTGACGGACTTCTTATCCTTAAAGGGCCGAGCGATAAGCGATCTCACCTTTGCAGATGGTCATGGAAGCGGAATAGTGCTGATCCAGAATTGCAATGTCGGCATCTTTGCCAACTTCGATTGAGCCTTTGCGGTCGGAAACCCCGCACACATGAGCGGGCAGAAAGGATGCCATGTAGGCTGCGTCAACCAGACTCATCCCTGTAAAGGCAATGGCATGACCGACGGCCCTGTTCATCGTTAACATTGAGCTGGCGATTGTTTCCCCATCGAGCAGCGTACATCTGTCGCCCTGGACTCGAACCTGATTATCCCCGAGCGTGTAGGTTCCGTCCGGACAGCCGACGGCTGCCATCGCATCGGTGACGAGAATCAAGCCATCACGCCCTTTGAGTTTTGCCGCAAGGCGTGCCATTTCCGGAGCGACGTGTATTCCATCGAGCACGATCTCCGCACGAATAGACGGCTCGTTCAGGCAGGCGGTCGTCAGGTTGGGCTTGCGATGATGCAGCGCGGGCATGGCGTTATACAGATGCGTAGCATGCGTAGCCCCGGCCTCAATGGCCGCCAACGCAGTATCATAATCCGCTTCCGAGTGCCCCAGAGAAGCGACTACCTGATGCTCGACCAAGAGCCTGATGAGTTCCAGGCCGCCGGGAAGCTCCGGCGCCAGGGTCATGATCTTGACGAGCCCCGGCGCGGCCCTCAGATACTCAAGACACTGATCCGGGTCAGGGTCGCGGATCGTGTCGGCCGGTTGCGCCCCCTTCTTATTTCTATTGATGAACGGGCCTTCGACATGGACGCCGACGATCTCGGCAGCAGGCCCCGAATCCCCCGACGCGTCTCGGCAGGCTTCGAGTGCTCGAAGCAAGTCTTCATGGTAGGCCGAGACGGTGCTCGGCAGGTAAGCGGTCGTCCCATAGCTTACTTGCGCCCGCGAGATGCGCTTGATGCCCTGAGCATCGCATGACATCACGTCGTCACCTTGAGAACCGTGCACATGCGTATCGATCAGGCCGGGCAAAACCATTTGGCCCACGGCATTGATGATTTCCGAGCCGTGCTCGGGCTCTACGTCGCGCCTATGACCGACGAAGGAAACGCGCCCGTCCTCGATCAGCACCACTCCGTCATCTATGGCGCGATCCCGCGTCACTACTGTTCCGCCGACTATCGCCAGCTTACGCATGCGTTTTCCGTCCGTCCCTGTCGATGCTTTCCCGACATTCATAACGTTCGCGTGACTTTAGATAATGAGCGAGGAGCATCCGGATTCAGCCCCTTGGCATCTGCGAGCAAGGCGGCGAATAGTTGGGCCGGAATGATATAGGGGATGGGCGTGAGGACTTCTTCGACTTCCGCCGCCATTTTGATGGCCCTGGTGGACATGCCCGTGATTTCATCGTCGGCTGTGATCGCCAGCGTATCGGCGTGCAGCTCGCTCAGGCGGCTCATCAGCAGTCTGGCTCCGTCCAGCGTGATGCCCGGCGGCGCGAAGAGGATGATCGGGAAATGGCGCTCGACCATCGCCAGCGGCCCGTGAAAAAAGTCGGCAGACGAGAAGCGCTCGGCAACTACGTAGCAGGTCTCCATCAGCTTGAGCGCCATCTCGTAAGCATTCGCGTAGAGCAGTCCGCGCCCGACAACCACACAGTTTTCCATGAACACGTAGCGCTCGACCAGTTGGCGAATGTTCTCCTGATGCTCAAGTGCTCGGGCGGCAAGTTCCGGGATGGCCTCATACCCCGGAGACTGTGTGCGACCGCCGAGCGACGCGGCGAGCATGTAGAAGAGCATCATCTGCCCTGTGAAAGTTTTCGTTGCGGCCACGGAACGTTCACGCCCGCCGTGCATCAGCAGCAACTCGTCCACTCTCTCGACCATCGAGGATTCGGGCTCGTTGGTGATGCCGACCGTGTAAGCGCCGCACGCGCGAGCGCGTTCCAACACGCGATTGATGTCTTCGCCTTCGCCGGATTGGGAAACACCTATGACGAGCGCGCGGCCCAGTTTCAAGTCGCCGTTGTAGAGCGTGTAAACGGAGGGCGCAGAGAGCGAGACGGGGATGCCCGTCGTAATCTCCAGCAGGTATCGGCCAAAGAGCGCCGCGTTATCGGAACTGCCGCGCGCGACGAGCACGATCAGATCGACATCGCGCTTTTTCAGAAACGATCCGAGCCTGGAAACCTTGCCGCCTTCTTCCTCTATCGTCTTCTGTAGCGCAATGGGCTGTTCACAGATCTCTTGAAGCATTAATGACACTGGAAGCGCAACTCCCCGAATAATTTTGCAGATGATGTGTGGCGGTCGCTTTCCTTTGCGCCGGGGCACTTCAAGCCCTTCACACAGGAGAGGCCGCATCGGGGGGGGCGCTAGCCGGTCTTGCGCCGCCCGAGCATATCGAATCCGACGGCCGCCACCAGGATCGAGCCTTTGACAATATCCTGCGTAAAGTCTGGCACATTTTTGAGTGACATGCCGTTGTCCAGGCTCGCCATGAAGAGCGCCCCGAGACACGCGCCGAAGATCGTGCCGCGTCCACCCATTAGACTCGCGCCGCCGATCACGCAGGCGGCAATTGCATCGAGTTCGAGAAGCACGCCCGCATCCGGAGAGGCGCTGCCAACACGCGCCGTATAAATCACTCCGGCCACCCCGGCGAGCGCGCCCATTAGACAGAAAACCGCAAGGATATGACGGCGTAAGGCTATGCCCGATAACCTGGCTGCGTCCGGATTACCGCCGATGGCGTAAAGATAGCGCCCGAAGGTCGTATTCTGCATGAGAAAAGCTCCCATCAGGGCGATGGCAAGCAGGATGATGACGGGGATCGGCACGCCCGCATAAGCATTCAGGGCCAGAATGAATCCGACGACGACCGAAGAAGGAAGGACGATACGCAAAACCGTCTGTACGGTGCTCGGCACTGTCAGCCCATAGCGAGCCCGTGCGCGAACTCGCCTCAGATTGAGCCACACGATGGCGGCGACGGCCAGGACGGCAACCGCGATTCCAATGACCGGCGCGACATAACTCTGGCCGATGTCCTTGTAGGCCCTGAGCGCGATGGGAACTGTGTTGCCCTGGCTGAGCCCCTTGATGGCCCCGCGCCATGCGAGAAGACCGCCGAGCGTGACGATGAAAGCCGGAATGTTAGCATAGGCGACCAGCGCGCCATGGAACGCGCCGATGACAAGCCCTACGATCAATGACGCGACGACCGACGGCACGAGCCCCCACCCGAGCCACGTCAGCACCATCACGGATACCCCTCCGGCCAGGCCGACGACCGAGCCGACCGACAAATCTATCTGTCCCGTGACGATAATCATCAACATGCCGACGGCCAACACACCCGTCACAGCCGTCTGCCGCATCAGATTAGAGAAATTACGCGCTTCAAGAAAAATTCCACCCGTCGCCCAGGTAAACAGCAGCCAGATAATGACCAGGGCAAAGACCATCGTGTAGGCGCGCAAGGCTGCTGTTGGAACTCTGAGTCGGCCCAGGCTTTTTTGGGGCTCGGTATCAGCTACCGTCGGCGGACGCTCAGTCGAGGGTTCGTTCGCTTGTTTGCTCATCACACGACCTCATTTTAGTTTGCGCATACTGTAATTTCGCACGGACAAACAAAGTAGCAAAACCATCAGCCGGGCGGCGCGCGCTCGCGTATGTCCCGGAAGCCGCACAACACGCTCGTCACCGCAGATGCGGATTGAGGCGCATACGCACCTCGCCTCTACTCGCGCGCATCTACAAAAGGAGCGCGCCGCCCCCTTAGAGCTTTCTTCTACCTCCTGAAGACGAAGAAGAGTAAAGGCAACGACAAGGCCAGAGCGAACTTGCCTGTAATGTGATGCACACCGGCCACTCCATTTGGTCTGCTCGCAGTCTTCGGCTCGTTGCTCGCAGTGGTCTTCGGCCACTGGTCTCTGGGGACATTCTGATAGACGGCCTCTAACTTCTGGAATCCCTCTTTGATGACGGTATCGGCCATGTTGCTCTTATCAACGGCAATCGGCTCAAGCAAAATCGCCGGAACGTCCTTCATTCCATTGTTGATCTTATCAACCGTTTGGACGGGCTCGCCGCGCGCAAGCTTGACGGCGGATTCGACGGCCGTATCGGCAAGCGGCTTGATCGGCTTAAAGACCGTCATCGACTGCTTGCCCTCGACGATACGCTGGCAGGCGGCGAGTTCGGCGTCCTGGCCCGATACGATCACCTTGCCGATAAGCTTCTGCTCTTCGAGCGCCTGGATAGCGCCGCCCGCCGTGCCGTCGTTCGAGCAGACAACTGCCGCGATGTTGTTCTTAGTCTGCGTCAGGGCGTTCTCGGTAATGTTGAGCGCTTCGCTGGCCTTCCATTCCTTGGCGTACTGGTCGGCGACGATCTTTACGTCGCCGCGATCTATGGCAGGCTTGAGGATGTTCATCTGGCCCTGGTGCAGCAGGACGGCGTTGTTATCCGTGGGCGATCCGCCGACGACCACGTAATTGCCTTTCGGCGCGCGATCCAAACAATATTTAGCCTGCATCTCGCCGATCTTCACCACCTGATGCGAGACGTAAAGACTAACGTCGCTGTTGCGTATCAATCGGTCATAGCTGATGACCGGAACGTTCTGGCGCTTGGCCGCTTCGACAATTGAAGCGGCGACCTCGCCGTTGTGCGGCGCAACCAGTAGAACATTGACGCCCTGCGTCAGGAGGTTCTCGGCCTGTTCGATCTGTAGCTTATCATCGCCGTTGGCGACCTGAACGATGACCTTAACGCCCATCTCTTTGGCCTTCGCCTCGACAAACTCCTTATCGCGCTGCCAGCGCTCCTCCTTCAGCGTATCCATCGAAAAGCCGATGGTGATTGGCCCGCCGGTATTTCTTCGCGCCCCACCTCCGCCCTGATCCGGTGTGTCTCTGACGCAACCTGCTGTGAGCGTCAAAAACGTCAGGGACAAAAGGGCTATGAAAGCTTTCGCGTTTCGCATAAATTGTGGAGTCTCCTTTTATTTGATTTGCCGGGCACGTGCACGAACAATTAAAGGCAAGATACGGCCTGACGCCCGCCGCGCTCTGATAAGTCTTTGTGCTTGCGCCGACAATGATAGTGCGCATCAAACCTTTTGTCTATAACTACAACAAACCTTTGCTGGCGCTTATGACAAAGCTTCCCTGCGGACGCATGCTCTGTTGTCGTGAGAGCGTAATGATTAAGTCTACGCTTTACAATTTAGAAGCTGTTTGAAAAGTATCCCGAAGCCCCTTTCTGGGGCTTTTTCAATCAGCCTCTTAGATTCTGAAACGGCCCCCTGGTTTTCTTTGATGGCCGCTTGATGCGTGCATATTTTTTTGATCCGGCATTTCAGTTCTGTTATTGACAGCACTCTGAGCGGCAGTTCTTCGCGGCGGAAGATAATTCAGGGCTCGGCCGAAAATAATGCTTGAACAAAAGGGCCGGATAAAAGAGAATGTGTGCCGTCAAGCTCCTTCTATCAAGCTTCCATAAGGACAAGCAAACGGCCATGAGAACTATTGCCCTTGTACTGGCAACCATCCTGTCTATCCAGACCTTTTGCACACAACTGCAACAAACTTCTTCGGCGGCAACTATGGATAACGAAGGGGCTGTGAATGTCGATGTCAATGACAGCGATGTTTTCTTCCAGGCGGCTCTTCAGCGCCGCAAGCCTGCGCGCGATTACGGGCGTCGCATAGAGGCGCTTATCTCGCGCATGACGCTGGAAGAAAAGGTCGGGCAGATGACCCAGCTTGAGATCGGCATGGTCTCGACCGGACAGGATCAGGCCATCCAGCTCGACTCGGCCAAGCTGGAAAAGGCCGTCTTGAAGTACGGCGTGGGCTCGATCCTGAACGTCAACAGTCAGGCTCTGACGATTGACCGCTGGCACGAGGTGATCCGACAGATTCAGGAGACCAGCCAGAGGTCGCGCTTGAAAATCCCCGTCATCTACGGCATAGACTCGATTCACGGCGCAAATTATGTGCAGGGCGCGACGCTCTTTCCACAGGAGATCGGCATGGCGGCGACCTGGAATCCGGCCCTGATGCAGCGCGCCGCCGAGATAACCGGAAGTGAGACACGCGCCGCCGGTATCCCCTGGTCGTTCTCGCCCGTCCTCGATATCGGCCGCCAGCCTCTCTGGCCTCGCTTCTGGGAGACGTTCGGCGAAGACCCTTACCTTGCGCAGGTCATGGGCGTCGCCTTCGTGCGCGGTCTGGAGGGCGATGATGTTTCATCTTCGGCGCACGTCGCCGCGAGCCTCAAGCACTACATGGGTTACAGCTTTCCTCTGAACGGCAGAGACCGCACGTCCGCATGGATACCGGAAAACTACCTGCGCGAATATTTCCTGCCGACATTTGCCGCCGCCGTGCGTGCCGGTGCGCGCACCGTGATGGTCAATTCCGCCGAGATCAATGGCGTTCCGGGCCACATCAACCGCCACATCCTGACAGACATTTTGCATGGAGAACTCGATTTTCAAGGCTTCGTCGTCTCTGATTGGGAAGACATCAAGAAGCTTGTGACACAGTGGAAAGTGGCCGCAGATGAAAAGGAAGCGACCCGCTTGGCCGTCATGGCGGGCATAGACATGAGCATGGTGCCGAGCGATTACAGTTTCGCCGATCACCTCCTTGCGCTCGTCAAAGAAGGCAAAGTGCCGATGGCGCGTATTAACGAGGCGGTGGGCAGAATTTTGCGCGTCAAATTCGAGCTTGGCCTCTTCGAGAATGCGATGCCGGACCCGGCGTTGAAATCGAAGCTCGGCACGAACCAGTCCAGGGACGTGGCGCTGCAAGCGGCCCGCGAATCAATGACGCTGCTCAAGAATGAGAACGGGCTGCTGCCGCTCAACCGTAATCGTAAAGTGCTCGTCACGGGGCCGACGGCGCATTCCCTGATCTCGCTCAACAACGGGTGGACGTATGTCTGGCAGGGCTCCGAAGAGTCGCTTTATCCCAAAGACCGTCCGACCATTCTTCAGGCCATCGAGGGTAAGCTCGGAAAGAATGTGACGTATGTCCCGGGAACGAGGATTACCAGGGCTGCGGGCTCGCCTTCAAATACTACGCCCACGGATGTCAACGAAGAGGTTGACATCGCGGCGGCCGCGCGCGCCGCGCGTGACGCAGATGTGGTCGTGCTCTGCCTCGGCGAGGGCTCATATGCCGAGACGCCGGGCAACATCACCGACCTCACATTGAGCGAGGTGCAACTGAGATTGGCCGAGGCTATTCAAGCGACGGGCAAGCCGGTCGTGCTCGTGCTCGTAGAGGGCCGCCCTCGCATCATCAATCGCATCACGGATAAAGCAGGGGCTATCCTGATGGCGTACAATCCCGGCAATGAAGGCGGCACGGCAATCGCGGATGTGCTCTTTGGCGATTACAACCCTTCAGGGAAACTCCCCTTCACCTACCCGCGCACGCCCAACGGTCTGGTGACCTACGATCACAAGTTGTTTGAGACGGAGGCCACCAGCTACGGCAATATGGCGTTCAATCCGCAGTTCGAGTTCGGTCACGGCTTGAGCTACACGACGTTCACGTACAGCAATCTGCGTCTCGGCCAGAAAACAATGGCGGCCAATGGAACGATGGGCGTGAGCGTTACGGTGACCAACAGCGGCCAGCGCGCGGGCAAGGAGGCGATCATTCTTTATGTGCGCGACGTGGTTGCCTCGCTTTCGCCGCCGGGCAAGCGCGTCAGGCGCTTTGCCAAGGTCTATCTCGAACCGGGACAAAGCCGCACCCTTACTTTTACGCTCAGGCGTGATGATCTCTCTTTCATCGGAGCTGACAACAGGCCCACGGTCGAGCCCGGAGATTTCGATGTCATGGTCGGAAATCTCACGGACAAGTTCACGCTTCAGGCCGAGCAGCGACAAAGCGCGGGACGCACCCAAAGACGGTCTCGAAGGTAAATAAGCGCGAGTCAATCATGTGTATAAGCCGGGCGCGGACAGAATGAGTGAAGCCGTTGCAGGAGTAGATATTGGCGGGACGAAGATCGCCCTCGCCCTTGAAACGATTCAGGGCGAGAGAATCTCAAGCCGACAATTCCCGACGCGCGTCGAGCTTGGGCCGGAGGCGATCCTCGATAACATCGTGTCGGCGCTGTGTGAAATGAGCGCCGGGGCGCAAGTTGGGTTGACGGCTATCGGCCTTAGCTGCCCCGGCTCTATCGATAAGGCGCGTGGTCTTCCTTTACGGTCGATACACCTGCCCGGCTGGCACGAGTTTCCGGTCGTTCGCTTGCTCGAAGAACGCTTGCGTGTCCCGACGATGATCGAAAATGACGCCAAGCTGGCGGCGCTCGGCGAGTATGTTTATGGTGCCGGTCGCGGCTTTGGAAACATTTTTTATATCACCATCTCGACGGGCATTGGTGGCGGCATCATCATAGGCGGCGAAATCTTTCACGGGCTCGGTAACGGCGCAGGTGAAGTCGGGCATACGATAGTGCTGCCCGGTGGGCCTCTCTGCGGTTGTGGCTTACGCGGATGTCTTGATGCTCTTTGCTCCGGGACGGCTATGGTAAAGCGCGCCCGCAAACTGCTGGCGAAGGGTGCGTCGAGCATCCTGGAGCAAATGGTCGACCACCCGGATGAGATTACAGCGCAAACAATCGCCCTGGCAGAACAGAGAGGCGACTCGCTAGCTCGTGAGATATGGGCTGAGATGATTCACTTTCTCTCTATCGGCATCGGGAATGTCATCACCATTCTCGCGCCCGAAGCCGTCATCCTGGGCGGCGGCGTGGCGGCTACGGGCGAACAGCTTTTAGGGCCGCTGCGCCCCCTGATACAGCAGCGCGTGACGATGCTCCCCGTCGAGAAAGTAAAAATCCTCCAGGCGGCCCTCGCGGGCGAGAGCGGAGTTTATGGCGCTCTGGTCATCGCTCGCCAGGCGGCTTCGACCAATTACATGGCGAGCCCGAATTAGGAGACCCGCGCCCCCCCTTATAGTGTCCTATGCTTCTCTGAAAAGATGGGATAAAATTTCCAGCCGTCAAACGATTTTACTTCAAGCTCTGGTTATCCGCAGGCGGGGGCTCTTTCCAAAGATCACTCATCTGCGGATGGAGACCGTTATTGATAAGGAGGTTGCTATGACGATTCGTCTGTCTCGGTTTATCCAACGCATCGTTTGCTGTCCGGTTCTGGCTGTTTCTTCTTTGATCCTGATGGCAGGCACGGTTTTGGCGCAGCAGCCGACGCCTGGAACTAATGTGCCGGACGTAAGGCTTGAGGAGCGCGAGCGGCAGAACCGCGAGATGCAGCTACGCAACGCAGGTGGTTTGGGAAGCGTCGTGACCGAGCTTAATCAGCAGCGTCTCAATGCATCTATCGATCAGTTGAAGCAGGACTTCAGGCGTATCCAGATCATTCGCAACGAGATGATAGACTATCTTTTAGCCGACAAGCCGCTGGACTATAAGCGCGTCGCCGAGCAGACCGCAGAGATAAACAAGCGCAGCCTGAGGCTGAAAGCATTTCTCATGCAACCGACTCCCGACGCGAAGGAGAAGGAACAGCAGAATCAGGTCGAGCTTAACAATGAGGGAATAAAGGGCGCGCTCGTCAAGCTCTGTAACCTGATCTTCAGCTTTACCGAAAATCCTATTCTTAAAAATCCCGGCACGGTGGATGTTGAGCAATCGGCCAAAGCCGGGCGCGATCTTCTAGGCATCGTCGAGATCAGCAGCACCGTAAAGAAAAGCGCTGAGAAGCTCAAACAGTCGTCCAAATAAATTTCGGCCTACTGGCCGACGGGTAAAAGGTATTTCCTTCGGGCCATCATCAACCCGAAGGCTTTCGGCAAAGGGCTTTGGCCCACCCGTACCTTTATACGCGGACGCCGATCGTCGCGTCCTCGCGTGCCGAGCGTCACTTAACCGGCGATTTTACGCTTTTATCCAGGCCCTTCCCTTCTACTACTTTGATATATGTATTTAGAGGTAAATCAGTAAGCTTGTCCACTTTTCCGCTCGGCCAGCGAATCTCGACGCTATCGATCTTCGACGCGGGGCCGATGCCGAGCACCTCGCGCGGGTCATGCGACGCCAGGTAGCTTCCTCCGCCCGTCTTCAGCCGACTCCTTTTTACCCCGCCCGCTTGCCAGGAGATGATCGCCCCGACCGCTGCCGGATTGCTACGGTTTGCGACCAGATGCAGGCCGAGCCAGTTCTGACGGTTGCCGCCGTCGTTGCGCAATAGCAGCGGGGCTTCGCCGTTATTCGAGACGAGCACATCCAGGTCGCCATCATTATCCATATCGCCGACCGCCATCCCGCGCCCCGAAAAATCCCTCCGGAAAACAGCGCCCGATTGCGCGCTCACGTCCCTGAAACCACGCCCCGTATTCTCGAACATGAGCATCGGCTCTCTGTATTTGACGCGCGCCTGAGTCATTTCAACCATATCATTGGGGTGGCCGTTGACCAGGAAAAGGTCGGCGTCGCCGTCCGAGTCGTAATCGAAAAACTTCAATCCCCAACCGCTCAACAACTGCGTGGCGGGCGCGATTTCCCCCGGCTCGTCCGTAAAAGTCAAGTCCTTCTGATTGTGATAGAGGCTGAAAAATTCCAGGTCTATATTTGCCACAAAGAGGTCTTGCCAGCCGTCGCCGTCATAGTCTACGGAATCCACTCCCATCCCCGAGCGGGGCTTTCCGGCTTCGCTGTAAGCGACTCCCGCACCCAGTCCCTCCTCCTCGAATTTCCCGTCGCCTTTATTGACGAAGAGAAAATTGGGCATCGTATCGTTGGCGACAAAGAGATCCATCAGGCGGTCGTTATTCACGTCGGTCGCCACTGCGCCGAAAGACTTGCCCGGAGAATCCTCGATGCCGGATTCACGGCTCGCGTCCGTAAACGTGCCGTTGCCGTTATTGTGATAGAGGTGGCTCGGTCTCGGTTTGAAAACACGCGGGATACAGTAAAAGGTACGGCTCATCGTCTTATCAACGCACAGTATATTCTGCGATTTGTCGTAATAGACGAAGCCGGAGACGAACAGATCTAGTAGTCCGTCATTATCATAGTCGAACCAGACGGCGCACGTTGACCAGCCCGGCGCGGCGACACCCGCCTTCTCCGTCGTATCCGCAAACGTCCCATTGCCGTTATTGCGGTAAAGGATATTACGCCCGTAGTTCGTCACGTAAATATCCTGCCAGCCATCATTGTCATAATCGCCCGCAGTCACTCCCATCCCGAATCTTCCGCTCGCCACTCCGGCTTTGTCCGTGACATCCGTAAACGTCCCGTCGCGATTATTACGGTAGAGCGCATTCTTGAGAGGCGCGAGCGGCGTGTAAAAATCCGACCCCCCGCTATTGACCAGATAGATGTCCATCCACCCGTCGTTGTCATAATCGAAAAAAGCGCAGCCCGCGCCGACCGTCTCCGGCAGGTATCGCTCATTTGAATGGGCGTTGTTGTGAACCCAGGTAATGCCGCTCGCACGCGGCGACACCTCTTCAAAGGTGACGCCCTTTTTTCCAGGCCCGCCCGTTCCTTGAGCGCGTGCGTTCAAAGCCACCTGGAAGATGAGTGCGACGGTTAATACTGAGAAGAGGAGCTTATCTTTCACAATAATTGGCGAGTAAAAATTTCGTCAGATGTTAATCAGGCTTTCCCGCAGGCTGGACGGGGGCTGCTGCCGCCGCCGCCGCAGTCAACGCAAACGTCAGCGTGGGCTTTGACCCGGAGGCGCAAGCAGCAGAGCGCCGTCCTCTTCCGTCTCCGCTTTGCCTTCGCTTTTCAGCCGTTCGACAATACGCATCTCTTCCTGCGCGCGCTGCTGTTGCTTCTGCCTTGCGTACAGCATGGCCAGATTATAGTGCGCTTTGGAATCATCCGGGCTCAATTTGACCCCGATCTCAAGCTCTGCCTGAGCGCGCCCGTAATTCTTCAGCTTCAAATAGAGGGAGCCGAGAGCGATATGAGCGTAAGCATACGAAGGTAGTAACTGAATGGCCTTTTCAAAAAGCTCTACGGCCCGCTCGTCTTCGTTCTGTTCCTGTGCGATCAGCCCCAGATAATAGAAGCCTTCAGGCGTCGCGCTCGTTTTCTGCACGCTCCGCTCAAGCTCCACGCGCGCCTCCTCGTATCTCTTCTGTTTGAGCAGGACATAGCCGAGGTTGAGTTGCCCCTGCGAATCATCCGGGCGAGCTTTAAGGAATTGCCGGAAAGCCCCTTCGGCCTCTTGCAGGTCGGGCTTCTTCGCCCTGAGCCACGCGATGCCCAAAACGAAGTAGTAAACGGGCTCGTCCGGCTTTAGCTCGACCGCTCTTTTAACTGCCCGCATGGCGTCATCAATCAAATCCGAATTAAGAGCAGCGAGGGCGAATCTGTAAAGCTGATCGGGCGAATCCGCCAGCACATCTTTGGCCCGCCTGAGATAAAGGGCCGCGTTTTCAGCATCTCCTCTGGCCTGTCGCACCCTCGCCAGCCCGAGCAGTGCATCAGCATTGTTGCCCTGTTCATTGATTGCCGCGAGATAGCTACCCTCTGCCTTTTCAAACTCGCCCTTCTTTGAATATGCATCGCCGAGCATGACCATCAACGGAGCGGTCAGCGCGTGCGTCGCCTTCACTTTTTCAATAAAGCTGATGCATTCGTCAAAGCGGCCCTGAGAAAGCAGAAGCCAGGCGAGCCTGTGGCTGGCATCCGTATTGTTCGGGTCAAGACGAAGCACCTCCTTTAATTCTAAAGCGGTTTTCTCCGGCGCTCCCCTGAGCAGATAAAGATAGGCCAGATTCATGTGCGCCCCGAGCAGTTGATTATCAATGCGAATGGCGCGCGAAAAGAAGGCCTCTGCCTCATCGAGCCTTCCCTGCTTGGCGCGAATAGTGCCGAGTAGATTGAACGCTACGGGGTCGCTCGGCCTCACTTTCAAGACGGAATTTAATTGCTGCTCGGCCTCTTCGATCCTGTTACTGCTGATGAGCGCCGCCGCGCGCTCAAGCCGCTCGGTAAGGGCATCGACCGCCACAACCTTCTCCTGCGCGAGCGTGCCCGGCGATGTAAGGAGAATGAAGAGGAGCGCAACGGCAGTCCGGGTGTAAATTGAGCCGCGTTTCATAGACTCGGATAGAGAATCAGTTGAATGGATTTTTTGCGGTTTGAATCCACAAAGCGAAGAGCGAAATTTTAAATCCGCGAATCGGCCGAGCGAAATCAGCGTCCCGCGCGGCTTTTGAAATCCTTCTGATCGATAAGACCCTGACCTTCCCTGATCGTCAAAATCTTATTGACGTTAGCGCCCGTTACCTTATCGACCACGCCGCTCGGCCAGCGAATCTCTATCAGGTCGATCTTCGTTCGTTTCTCAAGGCCGAAATGCAGCCTCAGGTCGCTCTGCGAGATGTAGCTTCCGCCGCTTCGCACCTCGTCTATCTGCGTCAAATCGCCGGAGACTATTTTAACCCGCGCCCCGATTCCGTTGCGATTGCTTTTGACGCCGACCGTTTTTATAAGCACCGAATTATTGCTGTTGCCGCCGTCATTGCGCAGCAATTGTGCCGGGCCGTCTAGGTCTGCGATCACCAGATCAACATCGCCGTCGTTATCTATATCTCCGAAGGCGACGCCACGGCTCGCGCGCTTTTCCGAGAGCGGAGCGCCGAGTTGTTCGGCCACTTCCGTGAATGTTCCATCGCGATTATTTCTGTGCACCAGCTTGCGCTGGCGATAGTTTTCAAGCTGCGGGTAAACGTGGCCGTTGGCGACGAACAGATCCAACCAGCCGTCCGAGTCGTAGTCGAAGAACTTGGTTCCCCACCCGACGTAAGGATAACTGATCGCCGCGACTTTGGCAGCATGCGAGATGTCTGCGAAGTTCATGCGGCCTTCCGCGTGATAGAGCGTGTTGTACTCATCTACGAAATTGGTCACGAAGATGTCGAGCCGTCCATCATGATCGTAATCTCCGACCGTGACGCCCATGCTTCCCTGCTCGCTGCCATTCTCGTTGACGGCAGTGCCGGAGGTAAACCCGATCTCTTTGAACGTCCCGTCGCCCTTGTTATGGTAGAAGAAATTCGGCGACGAGTCGTCGGCCACATAAATATCGGTGAAGCCGTCTTCGTCAAAGTCGCTGCAAATAACGCCCATTCCGAAGTAGCCGTCCGGGTCATCCACCCCCGCCTTTTTCGAGACCTCCGTGAAGGTTCCGTCGCCGTTGTTGTGATAAAGCGAATCGCCCGCGCCGGGCATCCCCCTGGGCCCACACTGGACTGGGATTCCCTTATACTGGCAGGTCTTGTCCTTACCGAACTCGGGCAGGCGCGTGACATCGAATACCACGTAATTAGCGACGAACAGATCAAGCCGTCCGTCGTTATCGTAATCCACGAAGGCAGCGCCAGTTGACCAGCGCGGGTCGCCCACAGCAGCTACCCCTGTGACATCCGTAAAAGTACCGTTGCCGTTATTTTTGAAGAGACGGTTCGGGCCGAGGCACGTCACATAGAGATCGTCGTAACCGTCATTATTGTAGTCGCCGACGGCCGCCCCCATTCCCCAGCCGACATCGCCGATACCGGCCCTTTCAGTAACGTCCGTAAACGTGCCGTCGCCGTTGTTGTGATAGAGAGCGCTTCGGGTCTTCCCGCCGGATTTCAACAGGTCGACCGACAGAGAGTTGACGAAGTAGATGTCCTGGTAACCGTCCGCGTCATAATCGAAGAGCGCCAGACCGCCGCTCATGGACTCTACGAGATACTTCTTTTCAGGCGAGGCGACGTGTTTGAAAGTAATCCCGGCTTGAGCAGTAATATCCGTCAGGCGGACTTCGATGGGCGGGCGGCTCGTGACCTGAAATGGGATTAAAAGCAACAGGGCGATCAACGGCGCGATTGAATAAGCTACCCTTGCGGGCAAGACTGATGACCTCATAAAAAGCTTATGGATTCGATGGATTCGTCTGATTTCGCTCTTTCTCTTTCAGAGATTTGGAAAGCTCCAACTGCGTCTCGCCGTCCGCCTTGCGCCCGGCGGCGAGGTAAGCACGCCCGAGTTGGTAATGAACATGAGGCTTATCGGGCGCAAGGCGGACGGCCCGTTCAAGGCTCTCGACGGCCTCTTTAATCTCACCCTTTTGCAATAGAGCCTTACCCAACTCATAGTGCGCGTCGGCGAAATCGGGCCGCAGCCTGATGATCTCCTGCATGAGCTTGAGCCCTCGGTCGGTCTCCTGCCCTGACAGCAAAACGAAGCCCAGACTAAACCGGGCCTGCACGTCTTGCGGATTCAAAGCCAGCTCGGCTTCAAACTCGCGCGCGGCATCTTCGAGTTTCCCCAGCTTCACATAGATCAACCCTGAATAGTAGTGTGCCAGGCGTATACTTTTATCCAGCGCCAGGGCCGCCTTTAGCTCTTCGAGCGCTCTGGGCGTCTCGCCGACCGAATAATATGCCTGCCCCAGAAGAATATGTAGCTGCGGAGAATTGCCCCCCATCACCACCATCTGCTGAATCACACGGTCGGCAGCCTCTTTCTTTCCCTGCTTGGCCAGCGATAGCGACAGCATGTAATAGAGACCGACATCACCCGTATCGGCAGCCACCAGATCGGCCAATACCTGAGAGGCTTTTGGATAGTCTTCCGACATGAAATAGCTTTGCCCCAATAGCTTTTTGATCGTGATGTTGTTCGGATGCGCTTTCAACTCATCTTCCAACGCAGCAATGGCATCCCCGTATAACCCGGCCTTGAAAGCGGCCAGCCCCCGATTAAAGTTGATGTCGGCGAGCTGCGGATTCCATTTCGCGGCCAGACTAAACTGCTCGGCCGCCCCACGAAAGTCCTGTCCGTCGGCGCGCAGCAAACCGATACTGTTATGAGCGCTGGCAACTACTTTGGCGTAATAGGCAGCACCGGCCTTCAACTCCTCGCTCGTTTTCCGATCCGGCCCCGGGGATTCCGCGACCACACCCGCCGCTTTATCCAGCTCAAGGAATTTGGAATTTTGCTCCTGCATACTGGCCGAGCTGAGATATGTCGCGGTCTTTTCCTGATCTCTCTTGAAGCCCTTTGACTTCAGCTCCGATGCCGTTTGGAGTTCCTTCTCACCCTCGGCGGTTCGACCCAGTTTGATTAAAGACTGGCCGAGGCGATAGTGCGCGGTCGTTACCTGATTATCATTGTGGCCCAGAAAGGGATTGAGCGCGATTGATTTCCGCAGCACCTCGACTGCCTGTTCGTGCTTCTCTACAGACTGGTAAGCCTGGCCCAGGTGGAAGTAGGGGTCTGGATTGTCGGGTTGAAGCCGCGAAGCTTTTTGCAGGAAGTTGATGGAGAGGTTCCAATCCCTCTCGATGATGTAAACGATACCCAGATAATAGTTGGCGAAGAATTCTTCCGGGTTTGACTTCAACTCGATTTTGAACTCTTCGGCCGCCTCTTTGATCCGGCTCACTCCGTCTTTGAGCAGGTAGGTGAGGCCCAGATAATAATGGGCGCGCGGGAAATGAGGATCAAGCGCGATGGCCTTTTTAAATTCTTCGATTGATTCGGGCAGAAACTCCGTTTCTCTGTACGCTCGACCGAAGATGATGTGAAGCTGCGGGCGGTCTCCGAGTTGGGCCAGCATCCGGTCATATATCTTTTTGGCGGGCGCGAACTGTTGCCGCTTGAGGTAAGCTAATCCGAGCGTATAAGCAATATCATAATCGTCGGGCGCGAGTTTCCCGGCCGCTTCAAGCTCGCTGACCGCCATCGCAAAGTCCCCTAGCATGAAAGCGGTCTTGCCCATCATGTGGTGAGCGCCCGCGCTTTGAGGGTCGCGTGCCAGGGCTTTGCTCAAGGGTTCGAGAGCTTTCTTGTACTGCCCCCTGTCGAAATAAGCGATCGCTAAATCTACCAGCACCTCCTGATTATCGGGCCTGTAAAGGGCGGCCGATTCGAGCGCCGCGACGGCCTCCCCGTACGCCTTCTGCGCCGCGTAAATCTTCCCGAGTTTGCCGTACCCTTCGGCGAGGATGGCTTTGAATTCGGTCTCGGCGGCAGCCAGATCGCCCGCGCGCCTGTGCGCCTCCGCCGCTTCATAATGTTGCCTGAGTGAATCTTGAGGCGATTGGAAGACTACGAGCAGAAATAAAAGCGGGAGAAAGGTGGAACGTAAATACATGAGCGCCCTGGCTTCTTATACTCCTCGACAAAAATCTAGACGGAGGGCCGAGTACTGCGGAGCCCTCCGTCTATTCTTCAGCTAGGCTGAACTATATCAGAAATTGAACTTCAGACCGAACTGTATCTCGCGCGGGCCGCGCGTGGAAGTAGCCCGACCAAAGTTACTGCCGAGTTGGTTATTAATCAGACCGGAAGCCTGCGTCGCGTTGCCCGATCTGAAGTTGACGAAGTTGAAGGCATTGAACATCTCGGCGCGGAACTGAAGGCTGTAACGCTCGCCCACTCGCCAGTTCTTCGCCAGTGAGAAGTCAACGTTCTTAATGCCCGGCCCTCTGACGACGTTGCGGCCGAGGTCGCCGAACTGCCCTGCGGCCGGGACGGCGAATGCTGCCGGGTTAAGAATTTGCGCCGGGTCGCCCGGAACATTGGCGTAGATTGGTACTCCCGGAACAAGGTTGGGGCGCTGCGTGGTGGCGCTCGTTTGACCCGTAGTGTTGACGCCCGAAAGGATGTTCAGTGGCGTACCGCTCAGCAAAGAGGTGATCGTATTGAACTGCCAATCCCCGAGCACCGCACTCGCCAACGGCCCCCACTGTCGGAACGTCGGCAGGGCATATGTGGCATTGAAAATGAACATGTGCCTGCGGTCAAGGTCGGAGTTACCCCGATCCAGATTGTAGTTGAAAACATCGGTCGTGGCGCTGATGTAGGATTGAGTCGGGACATTACTGATATTGTGGGCCCAGGTGTAAGCCACCTGGAAAGCCAGCCCTTCGGAGAAGCGACGGTTGACCCAAACCTGTAGAGCATGATAGTTGGAATCGCCCGTCGATTCGTCCCTCGTCACGTTCGGAACGCCTACGAATCGGCGATACGGAGCGACCTGAGCGGCCGTCGGATTGAGCCCGAACTGCTGAACTATGCTCGGCCTGAACTCCGGAATCGTATCGTTGTAGTTCCCGTTGATTAAGCGCCAGATGTGCAGGCCGTGGTTCCCGATGTACGAGACTTCCGCGACCGTATCCTTCATGATTTCGCGCGAGACCGTCAGGTTCCACTGCCAGCTCTCGGGCGGCTTGAAATTGGGGTCTACGGAATAGACAGTCCCGACACCTGCCAGGGAGTTTGCGAGTCCGGGATTGATGGTATCGAGGCTGCGACAGGTCGGGCAATCGGACAACCGCAACGAGCCGCTCTGCCAGCCCGTATCGACCGATCTATTCCAGGGTGGGTTACTGGCCATCCTGAGCAGCGACGCGATCACGTTCGAGCGGGCGATGTAGCGTCCGAACCCGGCGCGAACCGCCATCTTGCCATCGCCATTGACATCCCAGGCGATGCCGACGCGCGGCTGGAAACCCATTTTATAGGTGTTGACCAAAGCGCGCGGCAGACCACCCTGGCCAGCCTGTACGTAACCGCTGTTAAGGTTTTGTCCGTCGAAGCGCTCAGGAACCCAGTTGGTGATTTCATTATCGGCGCTGAAGGCCGGAGGGAATAGCGAGTAGCGCAAGCCCAGGGTGAAGGTCACTCTGGGGCTGAACTTCCATGTGTCGTTGACGTACAGCTCGAAATCGTGCCAGCGTCCCTGCGTCGTATTCTGGCGTTCAAACTCGCTGTATTCAACCAGAGGCAAGTCCCTCACGAGAAGCTCGGCAAAGTAGTTGCCGGTGCGTGCGCCGGAGTTCTGAATCGTGTAAAGTCCGCTGTTGCCGTTTGGCTGCTCATTCTTGATGTTATGGCTGACGAGGCCGCCGATCTTGACATCGTGGCTGCCGATGACCTTAGAGAAGTCGTCCTTCCAGATGAAGAGATCCTGGTGATTCTGCCACGGGGCCTGATGCCATAGAGTTGGTATGCCGCCGCCGCCCCAGCCGACTGTCGGAATGCCGCCGCCCTCAGGACGCGGAAAGACGGTCGGGAATACGGAGGCTATGTCCTGGTTGAGCGCCTCGCTGTCAGGACTGGTCGTCACAAAAATATCATTGCCCGCGCGCGAAAACTGGAACTCGTTGACGGCCGTCGAGCTTAAAGTATTCGTCAACTTGACGGCGAAGCTACGGCTGGGCTGATCCCAATCCGAGGTTAAAGTGGGAAACGGAGAGTCGCCCCAGAAGTTGCCCGCCGCCTCTCCGTGAACGAACTTCTCGTTAATATAACGCACCATCAGGCTCATCTTGCTCGTGATATTGGCGTCAAAGCGAATGAAGTCCTGGCGGGTGTTGACGGGCTGTGTCGGGGCTCCGACCCATGATGTCCCGCCGCCGCTGTTCGGGAGCGGAAAGATTCTCATCAGGGCGAGACCCGCCGGGCTCAGCCGGTTGTCTGGGATTCTGTTGCCGGGGAATGGCAGGCCGGTGAGCGGATCGACCGGTATCGGGCCCGTATGAATCGGCCCGCTGAAATCTCCGATTCTCTCCTGGGCCGTGGGGACGACGCTCGAAGGAAGGATCGTCCCGCGCTGCTCGCGCCGCCACTCCTCCGACCACCAGAAGAAGACCCTGTTCTTAACAATCGGGCCGCTGAAGTTGCCGCCGAAGTTGCCGTAGCGCAGAGTCGGACGCTTTGCCTTTCCATTCTCATCCAGATTCTCAGGAGACGTAACCTGATTGAGGAAAAAATCGTTGGCGTTCAACACATCATTGCGAAGGAACCCGAAGAGACCGCCGTGAAACTCGTTGCCGCCGCCCTTGGTGACCAGATTGATGACAGCGCCCTGCGCCTGCCCATACTCGGCGCTGAAGCTATTGCGCTCGACGCGAAACTCAGCAATCGAATCTATGGACGGGAAGACCAGCAGCGTGGCGTTCGAGCCCACGTCCATATTGTTGACGCCGTCAACCGTCCACATATTCGCGTTCGACTGGTTGCCGTTAACCGACATGTCAACGTGAGAATCAAGTCCGGTGCCGCGTGTGCCGAAGGCTCCACCCTCATTCGCGAACGAAACGCCCGGCACCATCGTCGCCAACGCAGCGTAATTACGTCCGTTAAGCGGTAGCTCCGTCACCTGCTTCTGCGCGATCAAACTACTCACATTCGCGCCGCGCGTATCGACGGGGGCCGCTTCGCTGGTCACATTAACGGTTTCGTCCACCGTCCCGACTTCGACATTCAAGTTGACGGTCAGCTTATCGCCGACGTGCAGATCGATTCCGGTGTTGACCGTCTTCTTGAACCCGGGCGGTGACACACTCACGGCGTAACGGCCCACGGGCAAGGTCGGGGCCGAATAAAATCCATTGTCATCGGTGGTGACTGCACGCGAGGCCCCGGTCGTCTCTTCTGTGATCGTGACTTCGGTTTGAGGAACGACAGCCCCCTGTGGATCGCGCACAGTTCCGCTGATGCTACCAACCGTGCTTGACTGCGCATGGGCACCAACTGCTAAACCCATCACCAACAGGAGCAGTAGCACTTGTGATTCAAGCTTTCTCATAGACGCATCTCCTCGCTTCCGTGCTCTTCAAATCCTCCTGTCAACCGACCAAAGAGTTATCAGCTCGAACCGCATACCCCGTCTCTACCACTTTGAAGCATCGAAGCCATCGAACACGGTATGCAGCTTTAGCGGCGTCGATCTTCGTGCCTCGAAGAGGGCCGCCCGACATCACCTCATGTGATTGCTCTTTGACAGAAGCCAGAATAAGACAAGGGTTGTCAGCTTGTCAGAAAATAGGACTGACGAGTGAATACCCAAAAGTACGCCCGGCCCCGAGTTTCAACGAAATTCCGCACGGGAAAAGCACTGGCCGAGGCGAAATCCGAGAAGAGGGCCAAAGACGACGCATTCCGCAACCAGAAGTTTTTCTTAAGACCTTTGATTGAACCGTTAACGTCATCTCGCATCGCTGTCGATAACCAAAAACTGTTGTTAACTCGTAGAGGCTCGTCGCTCGCGCAAATGTCGAGCGACGGATCATAGACCCCCGCCCGCCTCTAAACTGATGATAGAGCCATCTGAAAGCTCATCCTTTGAGATAACAAACCTTTGGAGACTTAAACTTGTTTTTAAGACTGAAAGACCTGACTGGACACTTTGTTGCAATACTGGCCAAAAGGTTTAATACTAAATCAGCCTCTTGTCAAGAAGAATTTTCCTGCGCGCCTGAAGAAAAGAAAGTTGCCAGAAACAACAAAGTAGCCCGGGGATTCATGCGACCGAGACGGTTGCAAATTTAGCGGCGAGAACCAGGCTGAGCGCGCCCATCAAGGTCGGTTGTGCGCCCAGGGTCGAAGCGAAAATTCGTGCGGAAGGCAGGCCGCGACACAGGCTCTCATCGACTGCTCGTTTGACATCTTCAGCCATCAGCGGCCACGCGCGCACCATTGGCCCACCGACGATGACCGCTTCGGGCGATAACCCTTGAATCAGATTTGCGATACCTATGCCCAGGTAATGTGCCGTCTCCCGAAGCGCGGATTGCGCGGCGCGCTGGCCCTCGAGCGCGCGATCAACCAGTTGTCCAAAGTTGACGCCGTCTTTGCTATTCGATCTTTGCGTCAGTTTCGCGTAGCGTGCCAGCGCGGCGCGCTCGGAAGCGAAAGCTTCCCAGCATCTGCGGCTACCGGCAGCGCAGGCGACCGGCGCCCCCTCCCCGATCGTCATATGGCCGAACTCGCCCGCCGCCCCGCTTTCGCCCTGATAAATCTGGCCGTCAAAAACAATCCCGGTGCCGACGCCCTCTTCGATCAACACCAGTATGAAGTCTCGGACTTCACGTATTTCAGGACGACCGAACCAGAGTTCGGCAAGGGCTGCGGCGTTGGCGTCATTGTCGGCGCGGACTGTCAATCCGGTCGCGGCTCTAATCTCTTTTGAGATTTCCAGATCACGCCATTTGAAGTGTGGGATAACAAGCGCGGTGCCGGATTCCTGATCGACCAGCCCCGGCAGGCTGATGCCGATTCCCTCAATCGTCCCCCTGGTTTTTCTAATCAGAGAGTGCGTGCATTTGATGATCTGAGAGATTGTTTTTTCGGCGCACGGGTCGGTCGGGAACTCATCCTGTTCGAGCACACGACCCGCCAGGTCACTGGCCGCGACGATGGTTCGGGCCGTACCCAGGTCAACCCCGATGGCCATAGCATCGGCCGCCCGCAGCGAGAGCAAAATCGGGGGCCGCCCGCCCGTCGATTCGCCGTACACCTCTTCGAGCAGGCCGCCGCCCTTCAGTTCGTCCACGATCAAGGAGATGGTGGAGCGTTGCAGCGCGGTCTCGGAAGCGATCTCGGCGCGCGAGATAGGCCCTTTTTCGCGCACGTAATTAAGCACGATCTGGCGGTTGATGTCCCGAATCGTATGAGAGCGTGCGACGTTAGCTCTCTTGAGGTCAATTCGTCTCATGCGCGTTCTTCCAGGCGAAGAGGATTCTCTCTCTCTCTCTGTCTGCTCAGATGCAGCAAATCCTCACACGGCTCTGAATTTCAACTTAAAGCGGAATGGCGAAACTCTCGGTTGATTGTTATTAAGTAGTATAGCCGGGGCTCGCCGTCAATAACTATTTCTGTTATGACTTCGGACAACGGAAGCTGATTTGATCTTTAAGCTCGGGCGGCGGGCGGCGTTGTCTCGGGAAATGGGCATCCGCCGCTCGTCAGTCGGGGACGTGTCAGGATATACAGGGATCAAATATAGCGAGGCTGGCTAAAGGGCCGCGACCGATGAGAACTTGTTGGCCAGTACGAGGCTGAGCGCTCCCATCAAACTGGCCTGTCCTCCTATGGTCGAAGCGATAATGTGCACGGGCTGAAGATTTCGGCGGATACTTCCTTCAACCGTCTCTCCCAGAACATCTGAGACCATCGTCCAGGCTCGCGTGATAGCTCCACCGACGACGATAATATCCGGGCTGAAGCCGATAATCAGGTTTGAGATACCGACCCCCAGATAGCGTGCCGTTTCACAGAGCGCCACCTGTGCGGCCTCCTCCCCGCAAAGCGCCAGATCGATAAGGCGCGCGAAATCCATCTCCTGCGCGCCGCCTGTTTTACCAGAGAGCTTCAGGTAACGCGCGATGGCGGCCCGTCCCGAAGCGAAAGCCTCCCAGCAATTGTAGCTTCCACAGGAGCACGGGACGGGAGCGCGTTCCCCTATAATCATGTGCCCGAATTCTCCCGCCGTTCCGCCTCTGCCTCTGTAAATCTGGCGGTCGAAGATGATGCCCGTGCCGACGCCTTCGGCGATAAAGACCATGATAAAATCACGCGCCTCGCTCACTTCCGGTTGTCCGAACCAGAGTTCTGCGAGCGCGGCGGCATTGGCGTCATTTTCTATCACTACCGGCAAGCCAGTCGCCGCGGCGATGCGCGGCCCGATGTTCAAATCACGCCAGTTGAAATACGGAATATAGAGTGCCTTTCCCGAGCACGGATCAACGAGGCCCGGCAAGCTCACGCCTATCCCCTCTATCCTGCCCGTGCTCGTTTCAAGCAGCTTGCCAGCCGCGCCTGTCACACGAGCAATCGTCGCCTCGAAATCATGATCGGTTTCAAACTCTATTGTGGCGAGCACGCATCCGGCCAGATCGCTCATCGCGACAGTGGTTCGAGTCGGAGCAATATCAATACCGATGGCGGCCGCCCCGGCTTGCAGCTTCAGTAGAGTCGGACAGCGCCCCCCCGTCGATTGACCGACACCGATCTCTTCGACCAGCTCATCCGTGATGAGGGAATCAACGATGTCGGAAACGGTCGAGCGTTGCAGCGCCGTCTGGCGCGCTATTTCCGCGCGTGAAATCGGCCCCCGGTCGCGTACGTAATTGAGCACGATCTGCCGATTGATGTTGCGTATATTGCTGGAGTGAGCAGCATGTGTGCTTCTTAAATCAATTCGTCGCATAATAATGTGCCCGTCGAGAGTTCTGGATATATCATGGAAACAACTAAATGAGAAATAAATTCAGCACCCGCGAGCGCGAAATCGCAGATTGCAGATAGAGACATCGAAGAAAACCGGGAGAGCAGTCGCCTCGCGCTTCCGTCGCAGACAGAGAGAGAGCGAGCGCGCTCGCGTACCAGTCCGTCGCCGGTTCACTCTCTTTTAATCGCCCTCCGCCTTAGTCGCTTTGAGGTCAACGGCCGCACCAAAGATGGCCCATCCCGTGCGATTCAGATTCCAGAACATGATACCACCGGAAAGAGCGGCCATGACGATAAAGAGCAAGGCGCGTCCCCGGTGACCGAAGATGAGTTCGCCGATACTGAAGAGCGCCGTATAGACCAGCGCCACGCCGAGGGCCCAGTTGAGCAGGTTCGGTATGATCTCAGAACGACGCTCCGGCAAGGCACAGGCTTCGGCCACACGTCGCCAACCGGGCCCGGCCGGATGGACGCGACGATAAAAGCTGGACAACTTCTCGATGGGCTCAGGTCTGGATACGAACGTGGCCGTCAGCCACACGAGAGTCGTCACTCCGACGGTTGTCAGAATAGTCCGGGCGAAACCAGCGGGCGTGGATGAATCGAAGATATCGAAGTAGCGCAGGGCCAGCGAGACGATGAGTGCCGCCGCCATAGAGGAAATCTCCGACCAGGCATTGATACGCCACCAGTACCATCGAAGGATATAGACGAGGCCGGTGCCTGCGCCGAGAGACATGACGAGTTCCCATCCGCCCGTGATTCTATTCATGTAATAAGTGACGACGACCGAGAGCAACACGATGAGCAACGTCGCCAGCCGGGAAATCATGACGTAATGACGCTCGGACGCGCCACGTTTGACAAAGCGGCGGTAAAAATCGTTGACCAGATAACTTGAGCCCCAGTTCATCTGCGTCGAGATGGTGCTCATGTAAGCGGCGGCAAAGGAGGCGAGCAGCAGCCCGCGAAAACCGAACGGCAAAAAATCGTTCATCACCTGCACGTAGCCGAAGGCCGCATCCGCCTGTCCCGTCTCAGGATTCAAAACACCACCGCGATACAGTACGAGCGAGCAGAGCGCGACCAGAATCCAGGGCCAGGGCCTGAGCGCGTAATGCGCTATGTTGAACCAGAGCGTGGCGAGCAGCCCATGCTTCTCATTCCTGGCGGAGAAGATGCGTTGCGCCACGTAGCCCCCGCCGCCCGGCTCGGAGCCCGGATACCAGGACGCCCACCAGTTGACGCTCAAATAAACCATGAGCGTGAGAAGCGGCAACATCCACGGCGCAGACCCGTCGCTCCAGAGGCTCAAAACGTCGGGCCCGAACGGCTCTGCGCTGCCCGTGGGCGTCACGCTCTCCAGCCGAGTCTTCAGCGCTTCGATGCCGCCGACCGCTCGCACGGCAAAGACGGCGAGCACGACGGAGCCCGCCATGGCGATGACGAACTGCACCGCATCCGTCACGACTACGCCCCAGAAGCCCGACAGAATCGAGTAAAGAAAAGTTATGCCGAGGCAGAGCGCCAGCGCCTGCCACTTCGCCAGGCCCAGTGTGCCGCTCAGGACCTTGGCCATGCCCAGATTAACCCACCCCATGATGATGAGGTTGATCGGCAATCCGAGGTAAAGCGCGCGAAAGCCGCGCAGGAAAGCCGCGGGCCGTCCCGCGTATCGCAGCTCGACAAACTCCACGTCGGTCATGACTTCGGCGCGCCGCCACAAACGCGCGAAGAAGAAGACCGTCAACATCCCGCTCGCGAGCATAGACCACCAGAGCCAGTTTCCGGCCACGCCGTTGCGCGCGACCATCTCTGTGACGGCCAGCGGGGTATCGGCGGCGAACGTCGTGGCGACCATCGAAGTCCCGGCCAGCCACCAGGGCATCGAGCGATCTGAAAGAAAGAACTCTTCGGTCGAGCGTCCGGCGCGCTTCGCGTAATACAGACCGATCACGAGCGAGAGGGCGAAATAGGCCGCGATAATCAACCAGTCAAGGAGATTCAGCTTCATGAAGGCACCAACGAGTGACGGGCGACGAGTGGCCGGTTAAAAGCTTTGTTCAAGGCAGGTCACTCGTCACTTATCACTGCTCTTCAGACTTTAATAAAGATTCGTCTGCGATACAGAATCGTCATCACGCCGAGCCACACGAGCACCGTGCAGACGGCGAACATCAGCGAGGCGTTGACGGGTTGGGCCCAGGAGGCGAACAGATTTTCGTAGATGAGCCCCTGCAAAGAGACACGACTGCCGTCGGCGCGTGGGAACTCGATTATAGAGATGATGCGCGCCGTCAGCTCCACCATGAAGTAGAGGGCGAGCGCGTTCGTGCCGAAGATGAGAAAGGGCGTGGCCCAGCGGCGGTAATTCTTCAGGTCAATCAACCAGTAGCAGAAGGCCAGAAGTTGCAGAGCCATCCCGGCCGTGAACAAAACGTAAGAACTCGTCCACAGCGCCTTGTTAATGGGGAACCAGAAGTTCCATACCCACCCGAGAACTATCCCGACCAGTCCGGCGATGAACATGGCCGCGACCCTTTCGATTGGCGTGCGTTCGGAACGGAGCAGGTGGCCCGTGAGCACACCGCACAAAGTGGTCGCAATGGCCGGGATCGTGCTCAGGATTCCCTCGGGATCATAGAGCGGCTTCCAGGTGTGTGGGCCCAGAAGCCGACGGTCAACGTAAGCCGCAAGGTTTCCCTCCATCTCCAGATTCCCCGCCCCGAATCCGGGCACGGGAATGAGCTTCATCACGGCCCAGTAGAGCAGCAGGAGCGCCGCCGCGATCAAAGCTTGCGTCCGCCACCTCGTGTTGAGGAAGATGATCGCGGCGAAGAAGTAGCAGATGGCGATGCGCTGTAGTACGCCGGGGATGCGTATGGTTGACGGGCTGTAATACGGGAATCCGCCGAGGATGAGACCGAGCGCGAAGATGATGAGCGTGCGGCGCACGATCTTTATGTAAAGGTCGCGCCTGCTCCCCCCGCTTTCGGCGCGGCGGGCCAGCGCGAGCGTGATCGAGACGCCGACGATGAACAGGAAGAAAGGGAAAACCAGATCGGTGGGCGTCCAGCCATGCCACTCGGCATGCTCAAGCGGGCTGTAGATTGCGCCCCAGTCGCCCGGATTGTTGACCAGTATCATTCCCGCGATGGTGATGCCGCGAAAGACATCGAGCGAAGTCATACGTCCCGTCGCTCGTGTGCCCTTATGCTCTCCGGTCAGCGCATCCATGCTCTGATTTCCTTTCGCACTCGTGGTCGTTATCAATCAGCGTGCAGACATTTCAACATCAATCTCAGCGTGCAGACGTTTCAATTATCCAGGCACTCCTCGACGCGGCGACCGACATCCTCGATCATCCGGCGGGCCCGCTCTTCCGTCTCAGCCTCGGCGACGAGGCGTATGATCGGTTCCGTATTCGACCCTCTCACGAGAAACCAGCCGTCACCGAGCGTCACCTTGATGCCGTCGCGCACGTCCATGGGCCACTGCGCGTACTCGTTGCGAACCATCTTCAACACCCTGCCGATTTTGTCGGAGCGACAGGCGAGTTTCTCCTTTATCATGAAAGAGCGAGGCAGTTGGGCTAAAATTTCCGAGACCGTCTGACGGGTGTCGGCCAGCAGGTGCAGGATGAGCGCCATGCCGACGAGGCTATCGCGCGCGAAATTGATGCGTGGGTAAATGACCCCGCCGTTGCCTTCGCCGCCGATGATCGCCCCACGACGCTGCATCTCTTCGGTCACGTTGGCCTCGCCGATCCTGGAGCGGTAGATGGGACAATCAAAGGAGCGCGCCACCGCGTCGAGCACATGCGTCGTGGAGAGATTCGCCACCATGGGCCCGCGCTCACGTCCGAGCACGTAACGCGCCGCCAAGACCAGTGTGTTCTCTTCTCCGACCGCCTCGCCAAGCTCGTTGACGACCGCCAACCGATCCGCGTCCATGTCCTGTGCGAAGCCTACGTCGGCCCCATGCTCTATGACCGCCTGGCGCAGCGCGCCCAGATTTTCCGGCACCGGCTCGGCCCCGCGCGGAAAGAGACCGTCGGGCGTGACGTTTATGGGGATGACCTCGGCCCCGAGCGCGGCTAGAAGGCGCGGCGCGATGATCGAGCCCGCGCCGTTGCAGGAGTCAATCGCCACGCGTAAGCGGCGTGCGCCCTGAGCCAGAGGGCCGAGCGTATTGAGGACGGCTTGGATGTGCAGATCGAGCGCGGCGGCCGAGCGTTCTACGGATCGCATCTCTGCTCCCGACACCTTCACGTACTCGCCCTGATGGTAGATGTCCAGGAGTTGCCGCGCCTGTGCGCCTGAGAGGAATAGTCCCGCCGAATTGGTGAACTTCAGCGCATTCCATTCGGCCGGATTGTGGCTCGCCGTGATGGCAATGCCGCCGCGTGCGTGAAGTCTTCGCACCAGCAGTTGGACGGTCGGAACGGGACAGATGTCCAGGTCAACCACGCGGCAGCCGCTTGAGAGCAGTCCGGCCACGACCGCATGTCTAACCATCTCGCCCGAAGTGCGCGTATCGCGCCCCGTCACGATTGTGCCCTGCCCGACGTAAGTGCCGAACGCCTGCGCGAACCGCGTCAGCAGCGTCGGCGTCAGGGATTCACCGACGACGCCGCGCACGCCCGAGATGCTGATCTTGAGAGTGGGTATTGCTTGCATAGGAACGGTGCCTGGTGATGAGCTGGCCGCTTTTACTCATCGTTCGTCACTTTTCAGTTGACTACCCGTTTAGAAATCGCACGGCGAGGCGAGCGCCGGAACGGGCGCTCTGACAGTGTCACGGAATTTGACTGAGCGGCGGCGCATCTCTGCCACCTTCGCCTCAACCTGTGCGGGCGCGAGCGCGGCCTTCGACTCATAAAACACCCAGTCGATGTCTTCGTGGTACCGGCGCGGGCCCTCGGCTTTGCTCATCCCGTCTTTGATAAACCAGAGATTGAAATTGATAGACATCAGAGATTCAGGATAAAAGCGGTCGCCGTGCTCGGCAAACAGCTTGCCGTCAACGAAGTATTTCACCTTGCCATTCGCCACCTGAGTAATCAGGGTGTGCCATCCGGCCTGGCTGCCGCTCGCGGTCTGAAAGACATTGTCCTTCTGCCAGTTGGGCTCGGGGCTAAAGGTCTCCCACGTGGTCGAATAAAGCGTTGGCCCACTGATTCCCCATCCGCCGTTGGGCAGGTATTCAAAATCCAATTCGCTGTAGTCGGCATCCATCGGCGCTTTCAAAGGGCTGATGGTGTAAAAGCTCTGGACGAGCTGATCGCCGCCCGGCCCCGTGATGGGCTTATCGGTAAAGCGCACGCGAGCGGCATACGTGCCTTCCAGGTATTTGCGCTCGTGGCAGACCTGGGTCTGAAAGGTCTTCGCCCCTGTCCCGTCGGTCGAAGAGGTCATGCGCAATATGCGATTGCCTGATCGCTCAGTGTCCCGTAGAAAGGAGACGCCTTCCTGCCACCAGGTTGCGCCGGGCACACCGGGCCAACCGGGTGCGCTGCGAATAATCCACCCGTGCCCTGTCAGCTCTTTGTGATTGGAGTAGCTGAAGTCGTCAAACAGCACCTGGGAGGCCGACTGCCCGGCCGGGGCTGCATTGAAAGGGAGATACATTTCGCTGCGGCCCGGTGGCGGCGCTGAAGTCGGGCGATCATCGGCCAACTCAGCCGGAGCAGGAAGTAGATTGCCTCCCGTCAGGAGAAGGGCGCTGCACAGTGCTGTAATGGATAAGGCCGCAGAAATATTCATAGCTTAAAAGCCTCCTCGTTGATATTTGCCGCGCTCGCAGGTAGCTGCTCGGAGCAGACTTTTTTTTAGGGCTTGACTCGCGTATCACTTTCCCAACCTGTCACGCGCCCAATCCAGCAGCTCGCTTGCGCGAGCTTGTGTCTCGGCCTCGGCGATGATGCGAATGAGCGATTCGGTATTTGATACGCGGAGGTGAACCCAGCCGTCCGGCCAGTTGACTTTAATCCCGTCAGTCTGGTCGTAAGCTATGTTCTCCCTCTCCAGCTCATCATAGACTCTTTGCAAAAGAGAGTAGATGCGGTTCGGCTCAACCGCCACGTTGTGCTTAATCAGCTCGAAGCGCGGCAACCGCGAGGCCAGCTCTGAAACAGGCTGCCCGGACTGTGCCATGTGCTCCAAGACGAGGCCGACCGTTGCGGCGCTATCATGTGTGAGTTGCATGCGCGGGACGATGACTCCGCCGCTGCCTTCGCCGCCGATGACGGCCCGGTTCTCGATCATGGCTTCAGAGATGAAAGCCTGCCCGACCGGGGTACGAATCACACTTGCGCCGTAACGAGCGGCAATGGCCTCGATGGCACTGCTTGTCGAGACGTTCGTCACGACCGCGCCGCGCTCTCGCCTCAATTGAATCTCCACGGCGAGGGCGAGCGTCGCTTCTACCGGAAGTATCTCTCCCGCTTCGGTGACGATGCCGAGCCGTTCGCCGTCTGCGTCGTGCGCGAATCCTATGTCGGCGCGGCCAGCCTTGACGATGGCGCGCAGTTGCGCCATGTTCTGCCGTCCGGGCTCAGGCGTATGCGGGAACGGCGCGGTCGGGTCGTCATTCACCGCCAGCACATCGCAGCCGAGTTCCGCGAGCCAGCGCGGAGAGAGAAATGAGCAGGAGCTATTGCAGCAATCGACGGCGACCGTCAAGCGCCGCGCCCTGATCGCTTCGACATCAAAGGCTCGGGCCAGAGTCTCCAAATGATGCGTGATGGCGTCACGCTCTTCGACCTTGCTCTGAATGCGTTCCCAGGTCGCTTTGGCGAATTCCGCCTGGTGAAAAATGTCCAGCAGCTCATCGGCCTGCGCCGCGTTCAGGTAAAGCCCATCGCCGCGCACAAACTTCAGGGCATTCCAGGGCTCGGGATTGTGTCCGGCCGTGATCGAGATGCCGCCCTCGGCCTGTAACCACTTGACCGCGAGTTGCAGACTGGGCGTCGGGCAGATGCCCAGATCAATCACTTCACAACCGGCGGACAGAAGACCCGCGAGCACGCCAGCGCGCACCATCGGCCCCGAAGATCGCGTGTCGCGGCAGATCAGTATGCGCCCCGGATCGAGATAAGTGCCGAGGGCCTGCGCAAACCCGACCACCAACTCCGGCGTGAAGGTTTCGCCAACAACACCGCGAACACCACTGATGCCGATCTTGAGCGAGTTCATAACGTGAAGCCGGAGAATAGCAGAACGAAAGTGTCAGGTCACTGAAATATTTTTGGGCCGCGATAAGTGGTACGAAATATTGCCCGCCGGGCTCGCTCGGCGGCGTCGGGCACTATTTGAAGAGCGATCAAGGCGGTGAGCGCTTGCGCACCGCCTCAATCTTCCCGGCCTAGCAGCGCGGCGCAGATTTTGATTGACTACCGAGCGCCGTCTGATTTAATCATTAGTCTTCGGTTTAAGTTCTTCCCGTGTATTTTCAGACGATTCAATTCGGACAAGGCTGTGGGCACAGCTCTGCGGCGCGTGTGTGCCCGCCGGGAATAAGGAGACGATTTCGCTGCGTATGGTCGCGTGCGCTTGAAGCTCAGTAGTGGTCGCCGCTTCTCTTGCTTGCTACGCCAGGATAAATTCCGGCCAGCTCAAACGGTTCGGTGAGGATCATAATGAAAGCCATCAGATATATTTCAATCCTTCTGCTCTTGTCCTGCGCTTTGGAAGCCATAGCCCAAACTAATGGGCCGGGCGCTCAGCCCCCGACACAGCATCACCTGATGCCGGTGCCAGCCTCCGTGCGATTCACTCCGGGCAGGCTGTCAATCGGCAAATCCTTCAACGTCGCCGTTAGGGGAAAAGCAGATGCCAGATTGCAGGCAGCCGTAGATCGTGTCGTCAGGCGGCTTGAGGGACGCACCCTTATGGAGTTCCAGCGGGGGCTGGCGAGCGACGCCAACACCGCTACGCTGTTGATTGAGACACAGGGGCCGGGCAAGGCTGTGCCGTCGGTGGACGAGGATGAGTCTTACTCGCTCGAAGTATCCGATAAGCAGGCCGTGCTACGCGCCGCGACGACGGTCGGCGCTTTGCGCGGCCTTGAGACCTTCCTGCAGTTGCTCGCGGGTGACCGCGAAGGATATTTCATCCCGGCCGTTCAGATTCGGGATCAGCCGCGCTTTCGCTGGCGCGGGTTATTAATTGATGTCGGGCGGCATTACGAGCCGATGGAGGTGCTCAAACGCAATCTGGATGCGATGGCCGCCGTCAAGCTCAACGTTCTGCACTGGCACCTGACGGAAGATCAGGGCTTTCGCATCGAAAGCAAAATCTTTCCGAAGCTCCACGAAATGGGTTCTGACGGCCTTTACTATACGCAGGAGCAGGCGCGGGAGATCATCGCCTACGCGCGCGAGCGTGGCATCCGCGTCGTTCCCGAATTCGACCTCCCCGGACACGCGACGAGCTGGCTGGTCGGGCATCCGGAACTGGGCAGCGCGCCGGGCCCATACCAGATCGAACGCAAGGCCGGAATCTTTGAGCCCGCGCTCGACCCAACGCGCGAGGAGGTCTACACCTTCCTTGACCGCTTCTTCGGAGAGATGGCGGCGCTCTTCCCGGATGCTTACCTGCACATCGGCGGAGACGAGAACGAAGGCAAGCAGTGGGACAGAAATCCACAGATTCAAGCCTTCATGAAGCAGAAGGGGATCAAAGACCATCAAGCCCTTCAGACCTACTTCAACCAAAGGCTGCTGCCGATTCTCAAAAAGCACGGCAAGCGGATGATGGGATGGGATGAGATTTTTCAGCCCGACCTTCCCAAAGATGTCGTCATACACTCGTGGCGCGGCCCCGAGGCTCTGGCCGAAGCCGCCCGCAAAGGCTATGACGGCATCCTCTCGAACGGCTACTACATAGACCTGATCTTCCCGACATCTCAACACTACGTAGTTGACCCGCTGCCCGCCGACAGCAGGCTCACCCCTTCGGAGGCGGCGCACATTCTCGGCGGTGAAGCGACGATGTGGGGCGAGTGGGTAAGCCCTGAGACAATAGATTCACGCATCTGGCCGCGCACGGCGGCCATCGCCGAAAGGCTCTGGTCGCCGCGCAATGTTAATGACGTTGAAGACATGTATCGACGACTGGCGGTCATTAGCGTCCAACTCGAAGAGCTTGGGCTTACTCACGAGAAGAATCAGGCGATGATGCTCAGGCGATTGGCTGGCGGAAAGGATACGATGCCGCTGCAAACTTTGGCTTCCGTTGTCGAGCCCGTGAAGGAATACAGGCGTTACCAGGAGCGCCCGCAGACCATGCTCAGCCCTTTGACGGGCCTTGTGGACGCCGCGCGTCCCGATAGTGAAGCGGCACGCCGTTTCGCTTTGCTGGTTGACGGACTGCTCTCCGATGCTCCGCGCTTTGAAGCCTATTCGCAGGGGCTGCAAAACACCCTGACAGAGTGGCGCGACGCTGGCCCTCAGTTGCAAGCGATCATTGACAGGTCTCCGGCTCTGCATGAAGCGAGGCCGCTCGCAGTGGATTTGCAGGAGATGGGGACGGCGGGGCTGGAAGCTCTATCCTTCCTGACGAAAGGCGTTGCGCCGACCGCCGAGTGGCGAGACGCGCGGCTCGCCCTGCTTGAACGGGCCGCACAACCGAAGGCGGCTCTGGAATTTCCCATCATCCCGAGCCTCAAAGAATTGGTGATCGCGGCTTACGAGCTGCCGCAGCTCAAAGCCACGACGCAGCCCGAGTGGAGAAAGCGTGTAAAACAACTCGCCGCCCCAGCCAAACAGCAACAGCCCGACAAGTGAAGACTCGGATGGGCCCATCTGCGATCAACCATTACACTTGCTCGAGTGTAAGCGGGCGGGGCTGCTTTCCATCAATGTCCGTGAAGCTATATTCCTGAGCCAGTGCGGCCGCCACGAGCACCTGTCCTGATTTACGCATCAGGTCTGAGTCGGATGCCAGGGCGGCGACCGCGCGACCAATAAACTGCGGCGATTCAGAGTTGCTCAGGTCTAAGAACTCAGCCGCCTCCATCACCTTCTCGGTTCTCACCAGCCCCGGATAGAGCGAGACGACCGCGACACCGTATTCGCGCAGCTCATGGGCCATATCGGCCGTCATCTTATCGGTAGCTGCTTTAGAGACACCATAAGCCACATTGCTCAGGTACTTCTGAGCGGCCCAAAACGAAATGTTGACTATCAGACCGCTGCGCTCGGCAACCATTATCCGCGCGGCGTGCTGGCTGGCCACATAATGCGCGCGCACCCCTGCCGCGAACATCGCATCCCATCGCCAGAGCGGTTGTTTCCAAAAGGGCAGCGCCCACGTAAATTCGCCGTTCTCGACCATATTCTCATAGCCGCCCCAAACACTATTGACCAGAATGTTCAGACGGCCTTGTTCGTCTGTCACCCTTTGAAAAACCGTCTCTACTTCCGAGTCAAGGGTATGGTCACAGCGGACAGGAATAATGCGCTCGCAGCCTGCGAAAGTCTCTTCTGTAAAAGTCCGCCCGGTCGCATAGACGTTGGCCCCCGCTTCGGCTAACCCGAGCGCCACGCCACGGCCCACGCCGCGCGTCGCGCCAGTCACAATCGCAACCTTTCCTTTAAGGTCTGTCATAAGCTCACCATAGCGCAGCGTCGTGTGACGCCTCACGCCGGGATTGACCAGCCGACCGAAGAGCGAGCAACCTCTCGAATAAAACCGTAGAGCGCGTGATGCAGGGCGAAGGGGTCGGCCGTGGCATCGGTCATTAGATGCGAGCGCTCCCGGTTAATCAGGTTGCTCTCTAGTGGCCTGGCAGAACCTTCAATCCCTTGACGCCCTTCAGGTCTAAGCGGAAGAGTGCGCCCGGAGTTGTTCGCTCATCGCCCAGCGCGCCGGTGACGTAGAGTTGATCCATTTTCACACCGCCGAAGGCGACGTTGCTGGTGGTCAGGTTGCCAGCCGGATAGCGACGTAACAGCTTACCCTGTGGGCTCAGGACTTGTACCTGACGCATGCCGTAGTGCGCGACATACAGATTGCCTTTCGCGTCCAGGCACATGCCGTCCGGCTGATTGTCAATCTGGCCCTCTCCTTTTGTCGGCAGGTTGGCGAAGACTCTCATCGCACCCGCTTTGCCGGGCGACGATAGCTCGTAGGCGAGGATGCGATTGTACTTGCTTTCGCCGACGAGCAGCGTCTTTCCGTCCGGTCTAAGTACGATGCCATTGGGGAAGGCCAATCCTCCGGCCACCAGATGCGTCTTTCCCTTCGGGTCTACGTAATGAATAGTGCCGATAGGATTCTTTTCATCCGAGCCGCCGGGGTCTGTAAAGTAGAACCCACCTTTTGAGTCGAGCGTCAGATCGTTGGGAGCGCGCAGCGGCTTGCCGTCATACTCCGAGGACGCCTTATCAAGGAAGCCGCCATTAGCATCCAGATGCAGCACCGCATGTTGGCTGCCATCGCAAACGAGGTGGGTTCCGTCGGCCAGAATCTTGTGACCGTTGGGCGCGCCCGTTTTAGCCCAGACGATTGCCCGACCGTCGTTCGTGACGCGGTGGATAGTCCCATTCTGAGTGTCAGAGATGTAAGCATTGCCAGCGCGGTCAAAGACCACTCCCTCACAATAGCCCGGCACTTCGACGACCTTCGTGATTTTGACGCGACTCTCGGGCGGCAACCGGCCCGCCAGTATCGTCGCGGCAAGAATAATCAGAGCTAAGGGGAAGCATCTCATCAAGCCTTCATACTCCTTATTAAGCCGGGGCGGCCGAATCAGGATGCGAGCGCTTGTACGCCCGTATTAACCCGCGCCGGGCACGAAGCATCCGACCTCTCTGCGCACCCGACCTGCAATTTGTACAGACAGGCATCGAAGAGCTGCCATCGAGGCGTCTGCCGCAATGATACGTCATGCGCGAATGCTCTCATCAGAGAGGGCGCTATTCGTGCTCGGGCGATGGCACTAATTTCCAGGAGATGGTGCATTCCCCTTCCGGCTTGATCGCTTCGACGCGAAACATGGCGTACAGGTCGTTGCCTGCGTATTCGGAATGAACCAGGTACATGTGGCCGACGATTGCCTTAACAAGCGTCCCCTCGGGAGAGACTTTCAGCAACCGGTTGGATTCGTATGATAGAGACAATTCGCCGTTATGAGCGACGGGGCTCGCGTAAAGGATAGGAACGTCATAAATATTGAACCACTCTAACGCGCCCAAATCCCTGATCTGACTCCTGGAGCCAGTATTGATAGGCACGTCGAGCCAATCATCGTAACCGTCTGCGGCGACCCCGCCATAGCGAACATCATAAATATTTCTCGTGGGCGGCGATTCCGAATCACCTCTGACTCCCAGCTTAAAATTGAAGTTCGCCCTGGCGAAATCCTGATACCTGTTCTGCGAGAGTAAAGTGACCTTTTGGGCCTTGACTTCACTGCGGACAGGTTCCTGAGCCTGGGCCATGTGCACTGTACAGGCCATGACGAGCGCGGATAGCGCAAGGCTCAGCAGTAACCGTGTACGCCTGGTTATCACGATGACCTCCCTTGTACGCACATACGCTCTCCCTCTCTATCTCTCTGCGCATACTGCCCGAATTTTAATGATCGTCGCGCGACGATACCACATGACTCCAGGAACTCCACATCATAGGCGTATCAGGCAAGGAAATGAAGTCTCAAGCCGCTTTCAGGCCGGGTGCTGCGTGAGGCGGACAAGCACGACCTGCGCAGTGGAGGGGATTTCCCGGAACGGCGAAACTTCTCACCTTAACAAGTAGTAATAACAACGATGGCGAAGAACGACGGATTAGCTGCGGCGAGCTGTATTATGCGTCCCATAGACGGCGAGGTTGGCTCCGAATCGACAGACGTATTATTAAACGCCTCTACGCGGCCCGCCCTGTCTATCCTCTGCCTTCGTTCTTTTTCTAAAGTATTTTTTGATCGAGGGGTTTAACGGACGGACACCGAGAGCAAATCAACGGATGAGCGCGAAGCTGAAGACTTGATTATGGAAGAACACACTCTTTATACATTCGGCCCCTTCACCCTCGATGTGCTTGAGAAGCTGCTCTGTAAAGAGAATCGGCTGATCGCTATACCCGGCAAGGCTTTTGACTTGCTTGCTCTGCTGGTGGGGCGCGGTGGGCGGCTGGTAGAAAGGAAGGAGATTATGGAGCGCCTCTGGGCCGAAGTAGCCGTCGGCCCCGGTAACCTTGCGCAAACCATCTACCTGTTGCGTAAAGCTCTGGGCGACGACCCCGCCGCGCCCCGATACATTATGACAGTCCCTCGTAACGGCTTAAGGTTCGTCGCCCCTGTAAAGAGGATTCCGGCTAACGCAGCTTCGCCCGCTACGCCTTACTCGTGGACGCACAGGCAGTCTTCACGGAGAGCGGACGAGGTGGCTTCCCCACAAAGCATAGCTGTCCTGCCTTTTCATTCCCTGGACGCAGAAGAAGAGGGCTCTGACCGCCTCCTGGGGCTCGGCATGGCGGACGCACTGACAATGAAGTTGAGCGGTCTCGGCCACATTAAAGTGCGCCCCGTCCGCGCCGTCATGAAGTACCTCGATAGCGAGGAAGACGCCTTCGCGTCCGGGCGCGAGTTGGGCGTTGATGCCGTCATCACCGGCACGATACAGAAGGCGTGCGAGAGGATAAGGGTTTCGGTCTCATTTCAAGACGTAGATACGGCGCGAATGATTTGGAGCGGTAAATTCGATAACATGTTCACAGACATCTTCGCGCTACAGGACACGATCTCCGAACAAATAGCCGCCTCGCTGACGCCGCTACTGAACAAAGGGACGCCGCGTCAACCGTTGAGGCGGGAGAGCACGAGCGCCGAGGCTTATCAGCTATATTGCATGGGGGTTTATCACTGGGGCAAGCGCGCTTTTGAATCACTGAATAAGGCCATCCAATACCTACAGCAAGCGGTCACCCTCGATCCACAGTTCGCAAAGGCTTATGCTTACCTCGCAGACTCAAATCTCCTGATTGAATTCCTCGGCTTCGTCTCGGGCGAGAAGCGAAAGCCATACCTGTCCGAAGCTAAAAAGGCCGCCGAAAGGGCGATCTCACTGGACGACACCTTAGCCGAAGCGTATGTGACGCTGGCCGCCGTCACCATTGACCTGAACGCCGACCTGGAAAAAGCCGAAAGGCTGTTCCAACACGCCCTTAAAGCTGACCCGAACAGCGCGCTGGCTCAAATGCGTTATGGATATTTTTTAAGAAATACCGGAAGACTCAGGCGCGCGTTCACCCACATGAAGCTCGGGCTGGAGCTTGACCCCACTTCGCCGATCTACAATGCGATGCTCGCCGAGCTGCTATTTTTAGAGCGGGATTTCGACCAGGCTACGAAATACATAACAAGGTCATTGGAGCTGGATCCTTATGGTCGGCTGACACAATATATCCTCGGCTCAATTCATCTGGCGTGCGCCAGATACCAGGAGGCCACAGAAGCTTTTCAGCGCCTCTTCGATACGGAAAGGAGCGACCGCCATGCCCTTCTGCATCTGGGTCTCGCCCACGCATTCGTAGGGCGAACTCGTAAGGCCCTGGAAATCCTGAATAAAGTTGAAACGGACATGTCGAAAGAGACACTGGACGAAATTTTCATCGAGATAATCATCACCCTGGTCAAGCTTTGCGCGGCACTCAAGCAAAGCGAGCGCGCCTTCTGCTGGCTCAATAAAGTGGAGCCGCAAATGTCCATCTTCGCCGTCTGCCTTCACTACGACCCGCTCCTGGACGGCCTGCGCGAAGACCCCCGGTATCAGACCCTGTTACGCCGCCACCCGCTTTTGTGCGAGTGATATGACTCCGGTTTCTGATCCTGATTTCGACTCCAGCCGACACGACCTCCGGCGGGAATGATGGATAATTGATATGATTGATATGAAATTGATTTGACGCCATTTCAACCCTTGACTAACCTCATCCTCACTGACCGAGGAGAGATGCCGTCGGCGATGCAGAGCGGAAAAGCGCGCGACCGTAAGGCCGGTCGGAGAAGCCATTTAAGGCTTCGCGCTCACGAACCGGGACGGGTAGCATCCACCGCCTACAGAAATACCAATCTCATCACAGGAATCCTGCCTGCCGACACTTCAGAGGCTGCAAGCGATCGATTTTATCGCGGCGATAAAGTCTGCCTTGAAGATTACGTACCGGGTCGCGTGTAAAACGGGGGAAGCGATGAAGTTCAGGATGCTTTGCGCGTCGGCAGTTCTGTTGTTAGCTCCTGCTTACCTGAGCTTGCGGGTCGAGCGTTCGCCGGGTCAGACCCCCTCCATCACGCCCGACCCGGTCGAGGGCAAGTGGTACGGAATGGCCGGTTTCCCGCAGGATCGCGTGGAGGTCGGTTTCGAGATCAAGCGCAACGAGAAGGGGGAGATCAAGGTCTATCTCTACCAGCCGGTAATCAACTTTTACGGGCTTGAGCTGCCGGGCGTGATGGTCAGGGACGGCGAGAAGTACGTCCTCAGCGAGTACGCCATGACGTTGACCCTGAGCGATGAAAAGCTCGAGGGCACGTTCCTCGGACTCAACACGCCGATCTCTTTGCGACGGACGGACAGGCTACCGGCGGAAGTACCCGTCCCCGACCTGCCGAAGGGGCCGGGCCCGAAGTGGCAGACAAAACTAGGTGCCGGTGCCATCTACGCCCCGGCCGTGGTTCACGAGGGCGTCGCTTACGTCGGCACGACGGGCGGAATCTTCCACGCCGTCAGCCTCAGGGACGGGAGCATCGTGTGGACATTCGCCGCCGGACGCCCGATGTACGGCGAGGCGCTCGCCACCGCCGACTCCCTCTTCTTCGTCTGCGACAACGGCTACCTCTTCAAGCTTGAGCGTAAGACGGGAAAGGAGGTCTGGCGCTACGACCTCGGCGACGCGCGCGTCTCGCGCATCCTGCCGCACCAGAGCGTCTATCACTTCGACTTCAGAGGGCCCCGCCCCCTGCTCGCCGACGGCGTGATTTACATCGGCTCCGGCGATGGCAGCTTCCACGCCGTCAATGCCTCTACGGGTCAACGCGTGTGGCGCTTCGAGCCATCACACGAGACCCGGGGGGCGCGCGTCACGGGGCCAGCCGATTTCGTTCAATCACAGAGCAAGATTCGCGCGGGCGCGGCCCTGGACGGGCCACGAGTTGTCTTCGGGAGTCTGGATCAGTACGTCTATTCGCTAGAGCGTCAAACGGGCAAAAAGGTCTGGGAGAAGAACACGCAGGGCGTCATTGACAGCGCGCCGGTGATCGTCGGCGACAAGCTCATCATCGGCAATCGCAACGGTCTGCTCGCAGCGCTCAATCCGGCGACCGCCGAAGTCCTGTGGCGGATGGTCTTCTGGGGCTCGTCCGTCGAGTCCGAGCCTGCGCCCGCCGACGGCCTGTTCTACATCGGCTCTTCGGATCTTCGCCGCGTCACTTTGATCGACCCGAAGGATGCGCGCGTCCTCTGGCGCACGGACGTGTACGGGTGGGCGTGGGGTCGGCCCATAGTCACTGACAAAATGCTTTACATAGGGGTCGCCGGTGGGACGCCTTACGACATGCGACACCTCGGCAGTCTCGCCGCGCTCGACCGCAAGACGGGCAAGCTCGTGTGGCGCTGGCCTATGCCGGAGTGGCCCGGCTCCTACATGAACGGATTCGTCGCCTCGCCAGCCATAGAAGGACAGACGCTCGTCATCGGCGGGGTAGACGGCACGCTCTACGCGTTCCCCGTTGAATGAAGGGATACAATTTGAAATGATGACGCGAAGAGAAGCACTCTGTTTTTTGCGTTCCGCTTTGGTCGGAGCATGGTTTACGGCGGCGCTGATGGGTCTCAGTTTTTCTCTTGCACAAAGCGCCGCTGCGGCTCACGCCCAGACGCCGCAGACGCTCTCCGTTCCAGCAGATTCCCCGCGCTGGGAGTTGCAAGGACAAGCCAGGGCGGCTGAATATCAAGGCCGCAAGTGTCTCTTCCTCGACGGCGGTGCGGCGACTTTGAAGGACTTTGAGATGCGCGATGGCGTTGTTGATGTGGATGTCGCAACCCCGGCCAGCCGCGGGTTCTTCGGTATTCAGTTTCGGATCGCCAAAGATGGTAATAACGGCGAATGGGTTTATCTGCGCCAGCACAAGTCGGGCCTCCCGGACGCCATGCAGTACACGCCGGTACTCAACACCGGCCTCAACTGGCAAATCTATAATGGGCCGGGCTTCACCGGCACGGTCGATATCCCTAAAGATGTCTGGTTCCACCTGCGCCTGGAGGTATCGGGCGCGCAGGCAAAGCTCTATGTCAAGGACATGGATAAGCCCGCGCTCGTGATGAACGATCTGAAAAGCGGCGTACAGCGTGGCCAGTTGGCCCTGGCTGTCCTGACGGGCGCGACCTGTTTCTCGAATTTTGAAGTGCGGACAAAGCCCGATGCGGCATGGGAGCGTCATCTTCCGCCCGCCCCATCGGGCACTCTGACCCGGTGGAGACTGTCGCCTTCCTATGATGCGCTCGAACGTAATCTGGAAGTGGCGCTCTCGCCCTCCGAGAGCGCCGCCATACGCTGGCAGGAGGTGGAGGCAGAGCCGCCCGGCTTTGTGGTCATCAATCGTTATCGCGAGAGCCCGCATCCGAGGGTCTCGTTTGCGAACGACTTTTCAAAGCGGCTGGAAGCTCAACCGGGGATGAAGGTCGTGTATGCGCGCACCGGCATCGAGTCCGACCGCGATCAGGTGAAAAAGCTCTATATCGGTTATAGCGACGATGTCAGCGTGTTCCTCAATGGCAGGATTCTCTTCCGTGGCCGTAGCGCCCAGAATTTCCGAGACCCCGCGTTCCTTGGCATCGTTAACCCGGAAAACACGCCGTCTACTTGCCATTAAAGAAGGGCAGCAATGAATTGATGCTGGCGGTCAGCGAACTCGGCGGCGGATGGGGATTCATTTGCCGCCTGGCTGATTTGGAAAACTGAGCGGGCCGCTCACCGTAGCGAACTGATTAGGGCTTCCCCCTTTCGCTTAACGGCTGAAGTCAACGGCCACCGTATTGCTGCCGCTCACAACAACGCCCACGCGTTCCCCCTCTCTGGCCTCGTATCGCCCCGAAGCGAGGGCGGCGAATGCCGTCGCTCCTCCGGGTTCTGAGACGACCCGCAGCACTTTCCACAGCGCCAACTGGGCTTCCCCAATGGCGTCGTCCGTGACCAGAATGACTCCCGGGACGTACCGCCTTGTGAGTTGGAACACCAGTTCGCCGACGCGGCGGGGTGCCAGCGAGTCCGCCGCGATGCTTCCCGTTTCGGCATCCACCGGATGCCCTGCCTCCATCGCCCTTGTCAGCGTCGGCGCGCCTTCGGGCTCGACGCCGACGATCTTGATACGACCCCCGTACCACGCACTGACGCCGCCGATCAGCCCGCCCCCTCCCACCGGGACGAGGAGCGTGTCGAGCCCGGCAGCCTGCTCTTCAAGCTCCATGCCGAGCGTGCCCTGCCCCAGCAGCGTCTCTGTCTGATCGAAGGCGTGGATGGGAGACGCTCCCGACTGGGATACCCATTCCTCGCTGGCCGCCAGGGCGTCCGCATAGCGCTCACCCGTCACTACCAGATCGGCACCGTAACTGCGAATACGCTCTACTTTCGCTGGCGACGAGACCTGCGGGACGAAGATCTTCGCGGGGATGCCGAGTTTCATCGCGGCGTAGGCGACCGCAGCGCCATGATTGCCGCCCGAGGCAGCGATGACGCCCGCCTGCGGAATGTCCCGCGTGAGCAGGTTCGTGAAAGCCCCGCGCGCCTTGAACGAGCCCGAGTGCTGAAGCTGCTCAAGCTTGAAACTCAAACGGTTCGCGCCGAGACCGAAGTCCACCCCGTTGACCTCTACGACCGGCGTGCGACGGACGAAGGGCCGAATGATAGGTTCAATCTCGGCAATTAGATCGCGGTTCACTGTATGTTCTGTTATTTTCATCATGGCTTATGGCCCGTCGGGCGGGCAAGTCGTTTCTTACCGGATGGAATCGGCCGTTGCCTATCGCTCAACATTTAATTATAATGTCAATTAGGAGATTGGACAATTAGCAAATTGACTAAACACCACAGGGACGTTGCTCAGGCGATCCGCGCCCTCGCCAACGAACGCAGGCTCCAGATACTGCGGTGGCTGAAGGACCCGACCGCACACTTCCAGCCGCAGGTCGATGGCGACCTTGTCAAGGACGGCGTCTGCGGAGTGCTCATCGCGCAGAAGCTGAAGGTGAGCCCGCCGACCGTAAGCGAGCACCTCAAAGTGCTCGCGCACGCGGGGCTTCTAAAGCCCAAGAGGATAAAGCAGTGGACGTTCTACAAGCGCGACGAGGCGCGCATCAAAGAGATCAAGAAAGCGATATTGGCCAGCATTTAATGGGTCATCATCTTAATTTCCGCCCTGCCCTCGGGCTTCAGATCGATTTTAAATTCCTTCATGGCTTGCCTTCCGTGACCGCTTGAACTTGAGATTTCACACTTCATCGACCTGACATTCGGACACTGCTTGAAAGCTTTGTCGCCGTAGCCCCGCGTCCGTCACCGGATGGAAGATACATAGCTCTGCGGCAAGCCAATGCGGGAAGCTACTTCTCTAAGCTTTGATACGTACTGCAAATTTCGCTCAGTTATCGAAGGTGACACGGGAAGATTGAAACACAGGGCCGGGATGAGCCGCCCGTCGGCCACCCGCGCGCAGACGGCTTCAGGACGGTAAACGCTCACGGAAGCTTCTGAATACAGTGCGTCCACTTCCGCGTGGGTCAGCGAGAAGAGCACACCATGCACTATTGCATTTGCGCAGGGAACCAGTGTTGCGCGGGCTCCGATAACCAGGCAAAAGTTTTCAACCGATGCGACCTGGCGATTTTTTGGATCGATGCCTTTTTCTCGCAACAGGTCGTCGTCCATGAACAGGCCGTAGAAAAACAGTTCTATTCTTCTGGCTTCCCTCATAGCAATAATCTCACTGTTGGGCCCATGCCGCTACAGGGTCGTCACTCGATCTCGAAGATGGCATCCACTTCGACCGCCACGTTGAACGGCAGCGTATTGACCCCTACGGCCACACGCGCGTGCCGCCCGCGTTCGCCGAAGACCGCCACCATCAGGTCGGACGCCCCGTTCATCACCTTAGGCTGATCGGCGAACTCCGAAGTGCTATTGATGAAACCGCCGAGCCGCACGCATCTCACCACCCTGTCCAGGTCTCCGCCGCAGGCGTGGCGGATCACTGATAGGGTGTTCAGCGCGCAGGCGCGGGCCGCCTCCTGCCCTTCCTCGACCGAGAACTCCCTGCCAAGCTTGCCGACGAAGCTGACCTTCCCATCCCTCATCGGAATTTGCCCCGAGACATAAACGAGCTTGCCGGTGACGGCGTAAGGGGCAAAGTTCGCGACCGGAATCGACGGCTCGGGTATGACCAACCCGAGTTTCGAGAGTGCTTCTTCGTACCTGTTCATTATTGCCGCGCCTCCTCTGATTAAAAGCTGTCAGGCTCGTCCCACCAGTTCTGTACTGCCAACAGCCGACGCCCGCATTATAATTTTAGTTAGGTAATTAGACAACTGACTAATTCCCTGTAACAGGCGTGCTGGTACTAATCAACGGGGATGTCTTTGGCTAGATCGCGGGCGGGGTCATCAACACCTTCATCCTGAAGCCTCGGAACGAGGCACAGATGAGGGGCTTCCTGCTGATGGCGGAAAATACTCCAGCCCGACGATCCGGATCAGAGAGAATGAGGTGACCGATGGTTTGATGGATAGCAACACTGCTATCAGAAATTATTCTTACTCATAGCGAAGCGCCGTCATGGGGTCTACCTTCGTCGCGCGCCGCGCAGGGATGTAGCACGCCAACAAGGCCACCAGCACAAGTAACGCGGTTACGAGGATGAACGTGAGCGGATCGGTCGCACTGACGCTAAACAGCAGGCTGCGCATCAAGCGCGTCAGCGCCAACGCAGCCGCCACCCCACCTGCTACACCGAACAGAATCAGAACCATACCCTGACCGATGATAAGCCTCAGCACGTCACCGGCTTGCGCACCCAATGCCATGCGAACGCCGATCTCGTGCGTGCGCTGATTGACCGAGTAAGAGATGACGCCGTAGATACCTATGGCGGCCAGGATCAGGGCGATGGCCGCGAACAGAGCCATTAGTAGAGCCGGATAACGGCGCAGGAAGGTTGAAGGCCGTTCGGCGATCAATTGCTCCATCGTCGCGACCGAGTAAAGCGCCAGATCAGGGTCAATTGCGTGTACTTCGCCGCGCACGGCATTAACGATGCTTGTGGGATCGCCTGCCGTCCGCACTACCAGATTCAGTTTCGTCCAGGGTTCCTGGAGGAAGGGGTGATAAACCACCGCCGCCGCGGCCTCTTCATCAAGCTCGCCCACTCTCTCATCATCTACCACTCCGACGATTTCAAACGGCCTTTCGTCGCCGCCTTCAAGGATAACGCGGCGACCGATAGGGTCCTGATTTGCGAAGAGCCTTTCGGCCAACGCGCCGTTGATGACTAAAACCCTGGGCGAAGATTGATTATCGTTATCGGTGAAGTAGCGGCCTTTGACGAGCGCAATTCCCATCGTGCGAAAGTAGTTGGGACTCACGACATGCGTAGTCGTCTTTGGCACTTCGCCCGGCGGCGGCGGCGGCTGGCCTTCAACCCGCAGCAAGTCCACCGGGCCTCCCTCGAGCGGGAGCCAGTTGACTGAAGCGACGCCAGCCACACCGGGCAAGGCTTCGATGCGCGCCAACAATTGCTGGTGGAACGCCCTGGCCTGTTCGTCGTCCGAATACCTGGATAAGGGCAGTTCCAGTTGCATAGTCATCAGGCGCTCAGGATTGAAACCCAACTTGACTTCCAACAAGCGCAGCGTACTCTTAATCAACAAGCCCGCTCCGACCAGCAGCACTAAAGCGAGCGCAATCTCCGAGACGACAAGCAGGCTGCGAAAACGCTGGCGGCCTGTGCCCGCTCCCGTCCGGTTGCTGTCCTTGAGCACGGCTTGCAAATCGAGCTTGACGGATTGCCACGCCGGAGCTAAGCCGAACACGACCCCGGTGAGTAGCGACAACGCGCCGGTAAAGCCAAAGACGCGCGCGTTGAGCGTCAGCCCCTCCAGGTAGGGCATAGAGTCTAGCTGCGTTGCCGGGATGGCGGCGAGCAGCAGTTGGACGCCCCAGGAGGCCAGCACCAGACCCAGGACGCCGCCCACGAGCGTTAGCAACAAGCTCTCGCTGAGGAGTTGCCGCACAATGCGCCAGCGCGTCGCGCCGAGCGCCAGCCGGATGCTGATCTCCTGTCGCCGCGCCGCCGCGCGCAGGAGCAGTAGATTGGCGACATTGGCGCACGCGATCAGAAGCACACACCCGACCGCCCCTAGTAAAACGAGCAGCAGCGAGCCCACCGAGCCGATAATTTGCTCATGCAAAGGGACAAGCTTAAGACCCGCGCCCGTGTGCGAGTCAGGGTTCTCGCGTTCGATGCGCTCGCTAATCGCGCTCATCTGCGCCTGTGCCTGCTCCAAACTGATGCCGGGCTTGAGCCGGACGATGACATCCAGCCAATGCATGTAACGTCGGTTCAACTGGAACTCGGTCGGGCGCAAAGGCACCCAGAGTTGAGCCTTCCCCATCGGAGCGAATTGAAAACTACTGGGTAAAACTCCGAGCACCGTGTAGTCGCTTCCGTCCAGCATGAGACTTTGCCCGACGATGTTGGGATCAGCACCGAAGCGCCGCTGCCACAGTCCGTAACTCAGGATCACGGTGCGCTCTGCCTGGGGGCGGTCTTCATCCGGAAGGAAGGTGCGCCCCAGTAGCGGCGCAACACCCAATACGGAAAAGAAACTCGCGGTGACACGCGCTCCTTCGATTCGCTCAGGCTCGGCGCGCCCGGTAAGAGTGAACGACCCGCCCCACCCCGTGTAGCCGCAGATACCTTCGACGACTTCGGGTTGTCGCCCCCAATCGAGGTAATCGGGGTAGGAAGCGTCCAACTGTTTGATCTCCCCGACCCGGCGTGTTTCCCACACCTGAACAAGCCTGTCGGCGTCCCTGTAGGGCAGCCCGCGCAGCAACGCCGCATCGACGACAGTAAAGATCGCCGTATTCGCCCCGATGCCCAGGCTCAGAGTCAGCACGGCGATTGAAGTAAAGCCCGGTTTCCTGAATAACATTCGCGCGCCGTAGCGAAGATCCTGCCACAGCTCTTCCATAAACTGGACGCCGCGCACGTCCCTGCTTTCTTCCTTCACTTGCTCGACCCCGCCGAAGCTGCGCAGCGCCGCCAGACGTGCCTCTTCGGGCCCCATCCCCCGCGCCAGGTTCTGCTCCGCCTCTTTCTCAAGATGGAAGCGCAACTCCTCGTCCAGCTCCCGCTCCATCTCCGCCTTGCGTAACAACGCACGCAGCCGCAGTCTCAGCCTGTTTAGCATCCCGGCCTCCTCCCATTTTGGCCCACCCTGAGTACATCGCGCGAGACCTGCTGGATACGCCGGGCGATGTCCCGGCCATGACTGGGCCCGGATTGCAGCCTCCGGAGCACCAGCAGGTCGAGCGGCCCCTGCAATAGATCCATCCGTGTTTTGGCCAGCGGTTTCCCCTCGACGTTCGACAGGGCGGAGTATATTAGACTACCTGTCGGATGTCAACATGAGAGGGGATTATGATGAACGGAAAGCGATGGCTTTATTCACCACGCGCACCGTTCAACGATGAGGTGATGAATTTGCGGGCAGTAAGCGATGATCACGAGCGCTGTTCCCACCCAACCTGTAACTTTCATCTTTGATGCGCGGCAGCTGGATTTAATACTTAGAGAGGGAGGCGACTGCCCGGGCAGTTACCTCCCCCTCAAATGAGCATCTGAATTTACGTCGCTCTCTCGCACTCCAATTTCGGACTGTAAGATCGCGACATTCTTCAAGCATCCTTTACAACGACTTCAGGAATTCAACCAGGTCTCCCTTTTCCTGATCGTTCAGATTAAGGCGCTTGAAGTTGTTGTAGTGGTTGATCACGTCGAGCAATGTCGCAAAGCGCCCGTCGTGGTAGAAGCCGCCTTTCATGTGCGTGAAGAGTCCGCGCAAAGGGGCGGTGCGGTAGCTGTTGTCGGGCGACCGGCTCGATTGAAAATCATCTATGCCGATCTCCGAAGCCTTGTGCGTGTTCCAGCCGGGCTCTGTGAAGAGCGGCGGCACATGGCACTGCGCGCAATTGGCCTTGCCCTTGAATAATGCTTCACCACGCGCGGCTGCCTCACTGTTAAAGCTGCCGTCGGGTGGTACGGGCGCAGGAATGGCGAGTTGATAAAACTGAAGGGCAGCGAGTTTCGCTGACACCATGTCAATCTCACTCCGCTTGTTCCCAAAGCCAGCGCGGGCCGCAACCGGGTACTTCTTCGGGTCGTTCAGACGCGTATCGAAGAACGTCCCCTGCCCTTGCAACTCAAGGTTAGCGACGAAGGCGTTCCAGTATGTGACCGTGCCCCAGCCTCCCGTCCAGGTGTGCAGGTTAATCCCGGCCATGCCGAAGGCGGGCGGTATCAACGTGGCAGCAGGCTTACCGTCAGGCCGAAAAGCCTTGCCGTCAAGATTCAACTCGGCGTCGAATTTTCCCGGCCCCCAACTGGCGAGCACCTTCTTGACTGTCGCTTCGTCAACTTTAAGAAGACTGGTGAACGCGGAGAGGTCAGGGGCCAGCGAAATGATCGCGCCGGTGTTCAGGTCGCGGTTAGCCCATCCGTCCAGACGATGACCGATGCCGGGGGCGAAGGCGTCGTCAACGGTGGAATGGCAGACGGCGCAACTGAGACCCACAGTTTTCAAACTGCCATCCCCGTTGAATGTCCCCTTCACTCCAAGAACCGCATCGAGCTTAATCAAAGCCAGCGTGGTCGCAGGATCGTCCAGGTTGACCTCGCCTCTCTTGATCTTCTCGACGAGGTCTGCGGGCAGCGCGTCCATATCAACTTTCAAACCGACTGAGAGCGCAGTCTTCGGACTGACACCGGAACCCACCCCGCCTAACTTCGCGCCTTCAATCGCGCGGTGCAGCTTGAGCTTATCTGTCCAGAAGACTTCGTCCCCGAAAGTATCGAAGCGAAAGATCCGCCTGCCTTCTTCCATCATCCGCTGCGCGTTCCCGCTGATCTGAGCATCAAACCCCTGTTCCCGCTGACCCCTGCCTCTATCATCCGAGCGCTGGGCATGGCTCCGGTCAACAAGATAAACAAGCGCGAAGCTAAGGCCCGCAAGCAGAATGATGACTTTGATTAGCGTCATCACTCTCCCGCCTGAAGCACTATTCACTTTGCCATTGCCCCTTCTGTCCTCTGTTGGCCTTGCGTCGGCCCGTGATATGTCGTTCATTGCTTTTCACCTCACTCCGGTCGTGGAGATCAGGCTAGGCCAAAGGGGGTTTGCCTGCCGGGGGTTTAAAGGCGAGGGAATCGTGTTCAAAGATGGAGCGCGTATAGACTGTGATACGGCTCCCGTTCAATGCGGCTGTTTTGCACTCTTGCTACGCTTAATGCTACTTTCTTTCTCAGACATGCAAATCAACATAACGCGCTGCCAGCCTGCTAAAGATGGGGAAGGTATGTCTAAGGTGTTTTAGGGTACACCCTAAAAATGAAAATGTAAAGAGGGTCTTATGAGCATACCTGACGGATTTGAAGGACTACAGTTTGCATGTGAATGCGTATCATCCCGGCGTGGCGGCTACAGTGATCCCTGGGCCGCAATCGCAAAAAACAAGCTCCTGCCGGATGGCACGAAGGAGGAAGTTCTGAACCTCGTGGCTCAGGAGCCGAGGACGATCTCTCAACTCGCGCAGGCACTCAATCTCTCCGCGCCGAGCGTTCACACGCACGTTACTGAGATGATGAAAAGCGAGCTGTTGCGCGAGGCCACGGGGTGGGAGAAGACGCATCCGGCAGAGAAATATTACGAGCCTAATTTTCCGGTCTTGAAGGCGGATGCCCGCGCCGAGTTCGAGAAATTATGCGTTGAATTGTCCGAGCGCGTGGCCGACCTCTTCGAGAAGAAACAGCCGCAGTTACGGCGTGCTTTCAGCAAGACTGATCTTGCCGAGCAGGGATGGACTTTCTCAGATGTAGCCCAGTATCTGTACGCCTGTGTGCAACGGGGCGCGCGTCGGCAGCTCGAAGCACGTCATGTGCTACCGCCGTGCGAAAGGCGCGCCAATGGCGTGGAGTGGGTCTTCTGGGCAGAGGCTCCGGCAGATGAAGGATAAACGCAGAATGCACGGCACGGTCGAGGCATTGAAGCCGTTGGACAGTGCGAGTCGCAAGGCTTTCTTCACGATTCTCATCGGGCCGTATAGATGTTGTATGGACGTGAGAAGTTCGACTTATTGAGAGCGCGGTTGCTTTATCCAGTCAAACAAATTCCGGCGTTCAATGACCAATTAGTGGTCTGACCTTGTATCGCCCGAATTAACCCGCGCCGAGCGCCAGCGACAATATACGACGCAAGAAAGCACCATGAAAAGAATGCTGTCGAGGCGTCGGGTTGAATGAGTTGTTAGATTGCGGCGTAATCAGCATGTTCTTCCGTATCCACAGGTGCTTCAAGATTTATTGTGCTTTCGATTATTTCGCTCCACTTCTGGAATTTGTTTTCTACCCATTCCTCAATGTTGGGCATCCGTTCCATTCGGAAAGAGCATATTCTTGAAGGTGTTAGTTTTCTGCCATAACTAAACCGCCAACGCTCTAACCTTATAATAGCAGCAGCGATAAAGTAACAAGCCAAGGGTAAAGATTCATCTTTCGGGAGAAGAATCAAGCAATCATCATTGACACCACAAGGTTCTAGTTGCACAAATGCTTCTCCGATAGTTCCTGTTTGAGCTACGGTAACAAACGGAGGCTGAATTAAATTCTCAAAGAATAGCCAGCCATAGCAGCCATTATATTCTTCAGTAGGAGAGATGATTAAGGTTTCGCCTGGAGGTATTCCATCTCTACTATGAAGTTCCTTTTGACCGTAAAAAATATCGAAGAATTCGCCGATTGTTCCTGGCTCACTTGGTAATTCTTCCGCGTTTCTGATTCTTTGAGATGTAAGCATCTCCCGATAAGGTTTAGCTATTAACTCGCCAGAATTTACTCTTTGCCTTTGAATGCCAACTTCGCTAGCATATCTTGTGTAAAATGAGGCAAGCCTGCGCAGAAGCTCATCAAGCATTGCTTTCAGTTCGTCATCAGTGGGAATGGCTGCCGGTATGTATGCGCCTGGAGACCATTCGCTTTTACCTGAAACCTTTCCTATGCCAGAGAAACCGGGCTCTACTTTTTTGTTAATGATTGCATCCGTAGCATCGGATAACTGGTTTTTATTATCTGCTCTCGGAACTCTTGTAGCCTTTTTCAAGGTTAGCCCATCATATTGCACACGGACAAAGCTGGTTTTTCGTTGCGGATTATGGGGCGTACCTTTCTCTAATAACACAACCGAAGTGGTTGCCGAGGCAAAAGGCTGGAATAATTCATCGGGCATTTGAGCTACAGCTAACAGTGAGTTGTTTTTAAGAATCTTCTCTCGCCACTTGCCAACTTCTTTCTTGACGATAAGACTGGTTGGAAGAATCACTGCAAGCTTGCCCTTACTCTGCAAAGCTTCCAGCGCACGCTCGACGTAATTTTGAGGCGGGACATCCGTTTTTTTGTGCGGGAACGGCGGATTCATCAAGGCGACTTGTAATGTCCCTATAGGATAATCACTAGCCGTAAAACATTCATCTTTACGGATTCCTGTTTTTCCGTCACCACGCAAAATCATATTGGCAACGCACAATGCAGCCGTGACTGGCTCTGATTCGTAACCTATCAATTTTTCGCGGACAAGATTTACAGCATCTTCATACTTCAGCTTTGATAGAGCATAAGCCCGTTGAATACAAGCAATGAGAAAGCCACCAGTTCCGCAAGCAGGATCAATCACAACATCACCGGGAGACGTTTCGGTGATGTCAGCCATGAATCTTGTGATATGGCGTGGCGTGAAATATTGTCCGATGGTATTTCCGCCGGTATAACGGAAGAATGTTTCGTAAAGCTGCCCTAAATAATCATGGTCAAAAGAAGCGTTGACGACGTTAAGCTGTTCTAAAGTTGAGAGGATTTGCCAAGCTGATTGAGCTAACTTTTCGTTTGCTTCATCAATATGCAGACTCTTTGAAAGTTCTGCCTTGCTAGCATTAGAAAAAGCCTCTTCGCAAAACTTGTTAATGTCCTTCAGAATAAAGTCCGGCGCTCTCCTGATATTTCCCTTTGATTGCCATAAAGCAAGCATCATAGCTCCAACGTGCGCGGGACGATATTCATCTTTAATATGAGCTTCACGGAGAATCCTGTTAATAAGGTCTGCCTTATTTGCTAAAACTTCTGGCCTTGGGACAACCGGAGCTAAGTCAATCAATACGCGGGACGCAATAAGTTTCTGAACGTCAGCAGGAGTAGGAATCCATGAAATAGGTACACCTTCGTGTACAACGGTTTCCCATGTTTTCTTTTTGGTATTGTACTTACATACTCCAATACTGATACCTGTCTTTTCCTGTCCTGCCACTCCTACTGCGACCACATTATGACCCGCCGTTATGCAGGCGTCGCCATAATGTTTTGCTTCCTCAACAGCTTGTGCAAACTCGCTTTCATTAGCTTTAGTTTCGATAACCATTTGGGGAATCATCGTGAGTTGTTCCACTAAAAGGAAATCAGGATAAGCATCTCCTTTGCCCTTTTTACTCTTGCCTTTGAAAATATCCTCAAGCTGAACAAATGCTTTGTATTCGTTCTGGCGAACTAAGCGACCCTTTGGCGGACGATTCAAGGGCTTCCATCCTTGAATATCTAGCAAGTCCATCGTTACATCTTCGGTTCTTCGCTCAGAACTATGTTTAGGCATATTTCACCTTCTTCAGCTTAGTTCGTGAAATAGAACAGAACAGAAGATTATCACAAATCTTTATGTTTGACGGATTTATATAGTAGTTTGGAAAAGGAGAGCAATCTAACATCAAATATGAGGCTGACCCCTGCTACAGGCTCTACAGAGCTTTCGATGGTCAGGTTAAGTAGACATGACGGTTGGTCGTTCTGCTGCGCTCTTCCGGTGTCCCTCATTGATTTTCTGAGATCCCAACTCACTTGAATTACACAGCGCAAATCAGATTGATAGGATTTCTGTGCCTGGCATATTATTGAAGCATTCGATGGTAGGTCTGGTATGTGGTCAGCTTGGAAATTAGGCGGGTTGACGTGGAGAGAGCTTTGTCGCCGCGTCTGGCGGACGCTTTATGAGGGTGATTTTACCACCCGCACGGCCGCCCTTTCCTACTATTTCCTCCTGGCACTTTTCCCCTTACTGCTGTTTATCACGGCGGCGCTGGGGTATTTTGCAGAAAGCGGGATTGCACTGCGCCAGAATTTACTCGCCTACCTCAGCCAAATAGTACCGCGATCAGCTTCAGCCCTCATTGACAAGACAGTCGAGGAAATCACACAGAATGCGAGCGGAGGTAAAATTTCCATTGGCTTGCTGGTCACACTGTGGGCCGCGTCCTACGGCATGGGGGCGATCAGCGAGACGCTCAACGTCGCCTACGGCGTGAAGGAAACAAGGCCCTGGTGGAGAGTCCGTCTCGCCGCCGCCGGTCTCACGATTGCGCTCGCCGCCTTCATTATTTCCGCGCTCGCTTTAGTGCTCTATGGAGGTGAGATCGGCGAGGGGCTGGCGAAGATGTTCGGGCTGGGCGACCTTTTCGTCCTGACATGGCGGCTCTTACAGTGGCCGATTGTGCTCGCCTTCGTACTTCTAGCCCTGGCTTTGATCTATTACTTTGCGCCAAATCTCCAGGCCCCGAAGTGGCACTGGATCACACCCGGTTCCGTCGTGGGCGTCGGCTTGTGGCTGTTAATCTCTCTCGCGTTTCGTGCGTACCTCAGTCACTTTAATAACTACAGTGTGACATACGGCTCCTTGGGTGCCGTCATCATTTTGATGCTGTGGTTTTATCTGACGGGGGCGGCGATCCTCTTAGGTGGCGCATTAAACGCTGAAATAGAGAATGCCGCCGCCGAAGCCAGTCCCCCCGGAGCAAAACGGAAAGGAGAAAAGTGAAGCGCATCCGGCCGCAGCAAGATAACCCCTCTCAAAGCGCCACATCAGCCATTCATGACCTTACGATATGCTACGTACAAATCGGCCAGCCTGTCGGCGGCGGCGGGATCACTCCGGGCAAGTAGAGTGATTACCTCATCGCGGCCAGCAAACAACGGCGGCAGGCCCGCTCTTTGGGCCTGTGTCAAGTCCGAAGTATCTCCCTCATCAATTTCCGCACGTAGGGAGGTGAAGAACTGGCTGGCGGCTTGGCGGGCTGGCTCATAATCGCCACGGCGTGCGTCAATGACTGCTGAGGCAAGGTTACCCTGCATCCTGGCAAGGGTTAATTGATGCTCTGCCGCGACCAGACTATCGGCGGCCGTCCGGGCCCTGAGCCATACGGGGACGAAGCCGAGCAGGAAGACAACGAGCAGCACGCCGACATAGATGATAAAGCGCCGCAGCACAGAGGTTGACCTGACCGGTTTGAGTTGTACGTCTTCACTCATCATGACTCAACTAGATGCCGCCGACGAACAAGTTAAATAACAGTTTTACGGTGTGCGATTAAGCGCAGCAATCCGTTGATGCCCAGATGGGCGAGCGCATAGACGATGATGGCAATCACGATGGGCAATGCCAGCGTGTAGCCACCTTCTGCCGTCGGGCTGCCCACGATCCCGCGAAACGGCGCGTATAGCGGATCCGTCACAGCGCGTATGAACTGCACGAACCCGGCGCTTGACCGAGCCGCCAGCAACGCGAGCAGGAGACGTATCGCGAGCAGCCCGTAGATGAGGTAAAAGATGTAATCAATAACCTGCGAAACGCGCGCCAGGCCGCGCGCGCGGCCAACCTCGCGTTCCGTTTCGACGACCTCATTAATCGCCTGGCCACGAAACTCCCCGGCGACTTGCTCCATCTTCTGTGCTTCGGCGGCTGTCGTCCGATCAGCGCGGGCGGCGATCTCGTCGTTCACATCGCCCTCGACCTGCGACTTGATGGATTCATGCTGCACTACACGGCGGGCTTCGTCCGTCGCCAGTAATGTATCGTCAACCATGTTGCTTCTCCTGCTTCTAACATTGCTTACAAGCCGATCTTTATGTCGTGCCCGAAGGCGGTCTCTGAGAGCTTCGACCGGAGCTTTAGAGATTTATTGAATCTGCGGCTCGACCAGCTCGCGTGATAACCCGCCATTTATAGAATCAAGCTCCTCAACCGGCCTGTTGCCGCTGGGCGAGTTTAGCCATGGCGATAGACAGAGCCGCCGCGCCGAGCGTTTTCACAAGCGTCGGGTGCGCCGCGTAAAAGTTGCTGACCTGATCGATCACCGAAGGGTCTTTCTTTTCGGCCTGAGCCGCGATCTCCCCGACCGCGTCCGGCGAAATTTGTTCGGCTTGCTCCGGCGTGACCTCTGTTTGCTGCCCGCCGTTTAACAGGCCGATCAGACTTGATAAGCCACCACCGCCGTTACTATCAGCCCTGCGTGATAAGACCTGCGAAAGAATCATGGGCCCGGCGGCGCGAAGGAGCGTGTTGAGAATACCGGCGCGCTGCTGGCCGCTGGAGTTACCGAATAATTGCGCGGCCATCTGGCCAAACTCAGGTGTTTCGTCTGAGCGGAAGGCGGCGGCCAGACCGTCAGCCAATGTTGATGTTGGCGCGCTCTGTGCGATTTTGTCGAAATCATCGTGCACGGTCGCCGGGGCCGGAGCCACTGCTGTACCCGTGTATTGCTGCAAGACGCCACTGAGTTGATTCATCCAATCCATTTGCTGTGACCTCCGATTGTTAGAGCTTCAAAAACTCTGAAGCGGGAGAGTGGTTTGAGGGATTGGAGCAGGCGAAAGCGGCGAGGGCCTTCACCTGCTCCAGGAGCGTTGTGTGCCATTTGCAGGCCGCTGCGCTCAGGACTTGGCAGGGATGGTCAATTGCTGACCGGCCTGAATCTTGTCCGGATCGTTCAATGTACTGCGATTAGCGTAGAAGATACGCATGTATTCGTTCGAGTCGCCATAGAGCTGCCTGCTGATCTTCGAGAGCGTATCGCCGGGCTTGACCGTGTAGGTCTGACCGCCGTTACCGCCGCCCACGGCTGCGCCCTGCGCGCGGCTTGAATCAACGCTGAGTTCGACGGTGATGTCATCCTGCGTGGGGCTAATGAGCTTGACCTGATCCCAGAACTTGTTCTTGGCCTCTTCTGTGGGCGCGGTGCCCTTGACGAATAGCTTATTATCCTGCACGTGCAGGTTCTGGAATTGAATGTGCTGTTGATCGGCAGTTGTGAGCACTGTCTCGTATTTCTTCTTGAGTTCTGTAAAGCGCGTTTCAGCATTGGGTTCCTGAGTGGCGGCTTCGGCTCCGTGTCCGAACATCTTGTCGAATAGTCCCATCGTGTTATCTCCTTAGGAAGTTGAGCTGTTGGGTTCAGATACTGCCGGATGATTCCAGAAGGGCTGAGAAAAGAGTTTAGCTGGACTCGGTTCTTAACCACCTTACGCTAGACAAACGTATATGTCAAGTATAGACTATATTCTACAGATGATATATATTCGAATATGATAAATAATGAACATCAGAAGGAGAGGCGCACATTGATTGAGATCCGAGTCGATAGAGTTATTGGCAGAGTGCGGGCGGACGTTCTACTGGCTGGCCAGTGGAGACGGGCATCAGTCACTCGACGCTGTGACGGTTGAAGAAAGGCAATCGGCGGGCATCAATTTCGCCACTCTGGGGCGAACCTGCCAGCTTCTTGAGTGTCAACCGGGTGATGTGCTGCGGCTGGTGAGCGAGAATACGAAGAGCGAAGTGGGGATGGCGGGTGATAAAGGGCTGTTCGGCTTATGCGTCATGGTTGGACAGCATCACAGCGCCGTTCGAAGCCGTCGTGCAATCGCGGGGTGATGCCCTGCGAATACGCGCCAACCCGCTCCGGCAAGGAGTTTAACAAGTGCGGGGCACTACGCCATATTGCGCTGGACGTTATACCTTGAATGATGCGCGGGGGTTTGCTATTAAACTAAGGATTGAGGCGACATCTAACTTGACGGTTAACGGAGTGGAAAATTGTCCACTGAAAATCTCGATGAACTTGCGGCGTTGATTAGACGAGAGCGCGATATCTTACTCGCCGAATGGCGGCACGAAGTGCGACAACTTTCTGTGGCGCATAACCTCGACGTGCCGACTCTGAACGATCACATCCCCGATTTACTTGAGGAATTAGCCTGTGAGCTTGAAGTATGTTCCGATGAGTCGATGATCGAGGGATTAAAAGAGAATCCTATTACTCATGGCTTAGATCGCCTCCGCCTCGGATTCGATGTCGAGGAGGTAGTGGCGGAATACAACGCTCTGCGCGGTGTCATCCAGGACCTTATCGAAAGGCATGACCTGAGACTTCGTGGGGCGATCAACCGCACCATTAACCGCGTCATCGACGTGTCAATCGGTCTGGCGGTGAAGACATACGCGACGCAAAAAGCTCTGGAGATACAGCAACGGCGTGAGGAGCACCTGGCCTTCGTCGCCCACGATCTGAGGTCTCCACTTTCAGCTATCGCCATTGCAGCTAAGCTTCTCGAACGGACAGTCCCTGACGTAGTAAAGGACGAGCGGGCCGCCATGTTACTGGAAACCATGCATCGCAACGTCAGCCGCTTAAATTCACTTGTCGTCAAAGTAGTGCAGGAAGAAGCGAATCTACAGGCAAAGGTGAATGAAAAGGTAGAGCGGCGGGAAGTAAAGCTGAGGGCGCTGGTTGAAGTGCTCGTCAGCGATCTCAGCCCACTGGCCACCGCTTCGAACCTGAGTTTGCTCAATAAAGTACCCGAAGAGATAATAGCATTCGTTGATGCCAGCATGTTGACCCTCATTTTTCAGAACTTGATCTCTAACGCCATCGACTACACCCCGAACGGAGAGGTCACTATCGGAGCGCAGAAGATCAAAGACTCCGCTTTCATCGAATGCTGGGTGAAGGACAATGGCGCAGGGATTCCGTCAGACCGGCTGGAAAAGGTGTTCGAGAAATTAGAAACCGATCCGGACAAGAAAGGCGGCATGGGACTGGGCCTGGCAATCGTCAAGCAATTCGTCGAAGCGCACGGCGGTCGGGTGGTGGTTGATAGTGAACTCGGTCGAGGCTCAACGTTTCGATTCACTATTCCTGACATAGCAGGAGTAAGGTGAGAACACTGATAAAGCCCGCGCGCGGTTGCACATTTGAATCATCTTGCCAACAGACTTGCCAATGTTTTTTGCCGCGACCAATGGAACATCCATATTTGATTAGGGTGCCGAAGTCGTGCTTTCAAACATGACGCCTAACCCTGCCCGACGCGGTCGGCGAGGTTAGCGACGACGGCGACCAACTCATTTGGGCTGACCGGCTTCGGCACGTGAATCTGGAAGCCTGACTGAAGTGTGCGGATGCGGTCTTCTTCGCCCGCGTAAGCCGTCAACGCCGCCGCCAGAATCCTGCCGCCTCGCTCCCTTTCGAGAGCGCGAACCTTAGCGATAAAGGAATAGCCATCCTCTTCCGGCATCCCGATGTCGCTGATTAAAACGTCGAACGCTTCTGCCTTGATCGCTTCCAACGCGGTGGCTGCCGAGATGGCCGTAGTCACACGCGCCTCGCAGCCTTCAAGTATGAATTGCAGCATCTCAAGCGTTTCAGCTTCGTCGTCAACGACGAGCACACGCAAGCCTCTAAGTTGCGGCGGACAGGCGAACCCCGGCGTAGTGAAAGCTTGCTGAGACACGCCCTCCAGATCGTCTGCTGCGCCATGCACGGTTGCGAGCGGGAGACTGACGGTGAAGGTCGAGCCTTGCCCTTCACCCGCGCTGTCAACTCGCACCGTCCCGCCGTGTAGCTCGATTAATTGACGGACAATCGCCAAGCCCAATCCCAGTCCGCCGTACTCCCGCGTGGTCGTCGCGTCGGCCTGCCTGAAGCGGTCGAAAACATGCGGCAGAAATTCCGGCGCAATGCCAAGCCCTGTGTCGCTGACAGTAAACTCGATATGTGATTCGACGCGCTCCAGACGAACAATCACCCGCCCGCCTTGCGGCGTGAACTTGATGGCGTTCGAGACGAGATTCCACGCCACCTGTTGCAGCCGGTCGGGGTCGCCCGATACCTGTCCCGCCGGAGCATCGAGTTGCAACTGTAAACGTATCCCTTTGGCTTCCGCCGCCGGGCTCAGGCCGTCCACCGCCGCGATGATGACGGTGCCGAGGTCAACGGGTTGCACGCTCAGGCGAAGCTTTCCGGTGATGATGCGCGAGACATCCAGCAGGTCGTCAATCATCTGCACCTGCATACGCGCGTTACGCCGGATGACTTCGACGGCGCGTAAGGAAGCCACCGGGTCGAGCCTGGCATTGCCCAACATCTCTGCCCACCCGACAATCGAAGTCAGCGGAGTGCGCAATTCGTGCGAGAGCGTAGCGAGAAATTCGTCTTTGAGCTGGTTCGCCCGCTCCGCCACCGCCTGTGATTCCTGCGCGCGGATTAACAGTTGTTCGCGCTCAGCCTCTAAGCGTTTGCGCGCGGTGATGTCCCGAATATTGCATTGAATGACTTGATTGCCGTTTTCCTGATAGACATTACTGATGAACTCTACTTCCCGACGCGCGCCCCCTTTGGTTTCGAGCGGCATATCTTCGTAACGGATGTAACCTTTCTCCTGCAACTCGCGGAATGCTGCCTGGCTTTCATCCTTATCCTTGAACAGTCCGATCTCCCAGAGTTCTTTCCCTATAAACTCTGCTTTGGGATAGCCCAACAACTCGCACAGGAAGGGGTTCACGTCGGCGATTCGCCCCGTCTCCGCATCGAGAATGAGGATACCATCGTGGGCTGCTTCAAAGAGCCGCCGATAACGAACTTCGGAAACTTTCAATTCGCGCTCTGCCCGCTTACGCACGCCGATGTCGTGGAAATAGATCGACAGCCCTTCCGGCCCCGGGTAAATGTGAACATCGAACCATGTGTCAAGCGGAGGAAAGAACTCCTCGATATTGACCGTGATCTGCTCCGCCGCCGCCCTGTGATATTGCTCATAGAAGACGGAGCCGACGGCGAAGACGGAATCGACCGCTTCGGGGAATTCTTCCCAAATACTCTTGCCGAGTATCTCATCGCGTGTGCGCTGCAAGAGCGGTTCAGCCTGCCGGTTCAGATAAGTGAAGCGCCACTCGTGATCGACGGCGAAGAACGCATCGGTGATGCTGTCTAGAATGTCGGCGACGCGCTTGTTCGCCTGCGCCAATGCCGCCTCTGCCCGCTTGCGCTCGGTGATGTCCCGAACATTGCATTGAATGACTTGATTGCCGTTTTCCCGATAGACATTACTGATGAACTCCACATTCCAAAGCTTTCCCGCTTTGGTCTGAAGCGGCATATTTTCGTAACGGATATAGCCTTTCTCCTGCAACTCGCGAAACGCAGCCTGGCTTTCATCCTTATCCTTAAACAGACCGATCTCCCAGAGTTCCTTACCTAAGAATTCGTCACGCGAGTAGCCCAGGAACTCCACCATAAATGGGTTCACGTCTGTGATCTTGCGGCTGGCGTCATCGAGGATCAGGATGCCGTCTCGGGCGGATTCAAAGAGCCGACGATAGCGGATTTCTGAAGCCTGTAAATCCTCTTGTCCTGGATAGTGGAGAGGTGGTTTGTTGGTCTCGTCCGTCACCTTAGGAATCTCCAATTTAACAGGAAGTTAACTTGGCGTGGGGGCGTCCAATTTGCGCTGTATAATTATATTACCCAACAGGAGATAACTATCAAAGCTCAAAGGAGCCTTGATAGTCACATGGCCTGCCAACGCTACGTTGCGCTCCGGCAGCCTGATCATCGGCAGCACCTATAGGGCAGTTTGCGAATCTGCTCCGGCGTCAGGGTGGGGGTTCTTGGGGATTTTATTCAAACATTTTTGGAATTAAGGTAGCGTCTATCAACCGCATCCCTTTTAGCAGATTGCCAGCAAGTCCAGAGTGAGGCTAGAGGTGTGCTCAGACGTTTACGTCTGATGAATTCCACACACCTTCTCCTTCGACGCGGGAGCTGACCTTGAACAGGCCGAGGGACTCAAGCTGCCGATTCTCCGGAAAGCGGGAGCTAATCTATGGCGGAGAGGGTGGGATTCGAACCCACGGTGGGCTTTCACCCACTCCGGTTTTCGAGCCCGGTTCGCCCCTCAGCTTAATGAGGACGTAGTAAGAATTGCTAAGATTTCAACCAACAGGCAGCCGTCAAAGCAAAGCCTCTCTTAGGAATTACCGACACGTCACTACGCCAATGACACGCCAAGTCCTATTAGTCTAGCTCGCAGCCATTGGGATGTGAAAAAGCTTAGGCGGTAAGAACACGCAAGATAAATCTATTCGCTGCCGGAGCGATGCTGATGGACGGTTTGTATCAGGAAGAGCCGTACGCAGATGGGATGTAAGCGTACGGCTCTCATGATGGGGGCGGTGTCTTCAGTGAAAATTTATTGGCCGATGAGCTTAATGGCAGTTGGTATCAACATTAGTAACTTCTGCCGTCGCCTCGCCATTGGCATTAATGGTGATATGGATCGTCGTCTTCACCAACAAGTCCGGGAGCTTGCCCTTACCGACAAGCAGGAACTTTGTCGTCGTGGTGTATTCGGATTGGCCGCCTAAGGTGTCCGGGTCATTGAGGCTATCACCGTTCGTTGCGCTGGAGACATACTCGCTGCCCGATGTTGCGCCCACTCCTTTTACGCTCTCTGTATTGATTTGCAGTATCACGTGGCGTCCGCTTCTGGCATCAGTCGTGACATGCGCCAGCAGATGCATGTTGCCGGATAGATTGACGGTTTCACCGCCACAGGAAACTGCCGTATCGGTAAAGGGGAACGTGGCGTTCGATGTTACGGTTGTGGCTTGCGGCAGAGCCGATATTTGGGTGCAGGTTAAAATAACGGCGAACGCCAGAAGCGCTATTATCTTTGTCATGTGGGTCATTTGCATTCTTCTCCTAAAAGTCAATTCCTATGGCATTGAAGGGGAGCCGTCTCGCCGCACAAGGCCGGCAGTTACAAAGCATGCTCTTCTCTTTATGAGAGCGCCTTAGCGATCATTCCTGTTGCTTCAGCAGCGGATCAGGATGGTGGCCCAATAGAGACCAGCGAAAAGCTTGATCGCCTCCCACTTCCAGCGTCCTAACCTCTTGCTGACTCCTGATGAGAGCGTGATGCCGGAGCGCTCCGGCATCTCCTTTCTTACTTCTACGGAAGGTGTCACTGCCTCAAAGAGGCAGTGACAATCTCAACGCGGCTTCCGAATATCAGTTGACCGTTCTACTTAATGGCGATGTCGCCGTTTGAGGTGATGGTCGTCGCCACCACATTGAGCGCCGCGCCCGGCATGTTGTCATAGATGATGAGGCCGTCCGCCTTCCGCCAAATCCTGATGCGGAATTTGTCCGTGCCTCCGCCGCCCGTCAACTGCCCGTCAACGGCTGCAATCAGGAACTCGTAGCCGCTCACGTTGTTGACCGTGCCCGCGCCTCTCAACCAGACGTAGGGCTTGCTCACCACCATCCACTGGTAGCTCAGCGAGGAGAAGCTCAGGCCCGCCGTTGCGAAGTTGAAGACGGCTTGTCCTGTTGGCGCGGCGGCGGTCGCAGACGGGTACGAGGCGTTGAAGCCTGTGGTCGCCGTGCCCGTCAGCGTCGGCTTGGACGGATACCAGCCCGCCAGCGAGTTGTAGAGCGGACTCTTCGTGGTGGTTGAGACAGACCCGCCGGTGCTCGACGGATCGTAGACCGCGATGAATGCGTCCAGCCCTCCGACCTGCGTTGCCACACCCGTACCGCCGCAGCCATCCGTGACCGTCAACTTCAGGAAGTAAACACCCGTCGCGCTGAAGGTATAGCTGGCCGTGACCGCACCGGTCGTAGTGTTGATTGTGCCCGGCACCGTGATGGTCTGCGTGCCGCTCTGGATTGTCCAGGTCGCCGTGTAGAGGCTGCCCGGATTGTCCGTGTACGCGCCCGTCAGGTTCACGGTCGAGCCTTTGGTGTAGAGCGCGCCTGCGGCTGGCCCCGTGATCGTCACGACAGGGTTCGGGTTGACGACCGTTACCGTCGCCGTCTGGGTGCTGATAGCTCCATAACTATCCTTCACGCTCAGAGTCACCGTCGTCGTGCCCAAAGCGTACGGGCCGGACGGCGTCTGCGTGACTGTGATCGCATTACCGTCAGGGTCGAACGAGCCGTCATTGACGGATGCGCCGGAACCGTTGGCCGTGCAATTGGCGTCGGAGTTGACGGTCACATTCTTGACCTTAGCGACGGGCGCGGTGTTGATGATGAGCGTCGCCGTGGCGTTCGCCGCCGAATAGTTGTTATTCGTGAGCGAGGCCACCACAGCATAGCTGCCCGCCGCGCTCGGTGCTGTTGTCGAGCCGTTGTAGGTAATAGTCACACCGGAGAGACCCGCCGGGCTGGTCGTGGCGGTCGCGCTCTTGGCCGTGCCATCGTAGAGATAGTAAAGGTTGCTGAGCGTGATCGTCGCGCTGGCCTGTGTGAGCTTGATCGTCGCGTCGCCGCTGGCCGGTGCGTAGTTCGTGTTGCCTGCGAACGTCCAGTGGGCCGTGCCGCCCGGCACGTTCGTGAAGCTCGCGCCGAGGCTTAACAGGCTCGTCAGGTCTTCACTATTAACGCCCGTCGCAGAGCCTGTCGCGCCATGAGCGTTCCCGTCATAAACGCCTGTGTAACCGTTGACGTTGATCGTGGCCGTGGCTTGAGTGAGCGTGATCGCCGCGTCGCCGTTGGCCGGGTTGTAGTTCGTGTTGCCGTCGAACGTCCAGTGCGCTGTGCCGCCGGGGACGTTCGTGAAGCTGTCGCCAAGATGCAGCAGACTGCTCAGGCTCTCGCTCTGGACGCCTGTGGCCGAGCCCGTCGCGCCATGAGCGTTGCCGTCGTAGATGCCGCTGTAGCCCTGGACATTAATGGTTGCATTGGCCTTGCTGATGACGATGCTGGCTGTGCCGCTCGCGGGACTATAATTCGTATTGCCCGCGAATGACCAGTTGGCCGTGCCGCCGGGGACATTCGTAAAGCTGTCACCGAGTGTGAGCAAGCTCGTCAGGTCTTCATCGTTGACGCCTGTGGCCGAGCCGGTTGCTCCGTGCGCATTGCCATCGTAGATGCCCGTATAGCCATTGACTGTAATCGCGGCTGAGGCTTGCGTGATGGTGATGCTGGCCGAGTCGTTGGTGGCCGCCAGGTAATTATCGTTGCCAGCAAAGGATGCCGCGACCGCATAGGTATTGACGTTGACCGGCTCGTCCCCTGCTCCGTTATAGGTAAAGGTTACTGCCGGAGCGAGCACGTCCGCCGTACCGCCCACGCCATAAGCAAAGCCTGTGGCCGGATGTGCATTGCCGTCATAGGTGACAGGGCCGCTCGGCACTGTCAGGCTGATGGTCGCCGCAGCTTTATTAATCGTGACGGTGGCCGGAGCGCTCCTGCCAGCCGTGTGGTTAATGGTCTCGCCAATCGAAGCCACGACGGTGTAAACGCCCGCGTTAATCGGCGCGGAACCGCCCGGACTGTAGGTCAGTGTGACTGCGCCGAGGTCTGCGCCGTCAACGCCTGTCGCCGAGCCGCTGCCTGCGCAGGGCCCGCCGCTGTAGGTGCAGGTATTACCCGTCGCCGCCATGACCGGCGCGGCCTTGCTGATTGTCAGAGTGCCGTTCGCGTCGTCGGCCTGGTAGTTTTCGTTGTTAAGTGACGCGACCACAGAGTAGCTGCCCGCGTTGGTCGGCGCAGTAGTGGTCGAGCCGTCGTAAGTGATGGTCACGCCGCTTAAACCGTTTGGAGTAGTCGCTGCGGTCGCAGACCTGGGCGAGCCAGTATAAGTCTGGCTCAGATTGCTGAGCGCGATGGTCGCCGTCGCCTTCGCAATGCTGAAATCCTCGCTATCACTACTGCCGTCGTGGTCAGCATCACCACCGAAGGTAGCCGAAGCGGTGTATTTGCCTGCGTTGGTCGGCGCGGTCGTTGACGGCCCGTAAGTCGTCCCGTTGCGCCCGCTGTAGCTCACCGTCAAGCTCTGGCTGAGGCCGCCCGCACCGGTCACGGTCGCGCTGCCGCCATGCGGGTTGCCGTCGTAAGTCGCATTACCGACCGTTACGGTCGTCGTCGAGCTGGCTTTGCTGATCGTGAAGGACTGCGGCACGTTCGGGGCCGCGTTGTAGTTAGTGTTACCAGCCTGCGAAGCGTTGATCGTGCAACTGCCTGCGCCTGTGATGTGAACGGTAGAGCCGGTGATCGTGCAGTTGCCGCTCGCGGCAAAACTGACGGCCAGGCCCGACGAGGCGGTTGCGCTTACCGTGAAGTCCGCATCACCGAAGGTCTTGTTCGCTAACGCGCCAAACGTGATCGTCTGGTTGGCTTTCGTTACCGTCAACGTGCCGTTGACGAAGGAGAACTGGTAGTCGGCTGAACTGAGAGAGCCGATGGCAGCCGTGATCGTGTAGGCGCCCACGGGGCTACTGTTATTAGCCGTTGTGCTGATAGAGGGTTGGCCGCTGGTCGCACTCGCTTGAGTATCGCCACCCGCGAAGCCTGTCATGGTGTAAGTGAGCGGCGGGTTAGCATCGCCGAAAGCCCTCGACTGGTTATCCGCCGTCACTGTCAACCCGGCCTTCGTGACGTTGATGGAAACGTCCTTCGACGCCGTGTTGTAGTTGGTCGCGCCCGTCGGCGTGAAGTCCACGTGCAGCGTCTGGCTATTGCCCGCGTGTAAGACAGTGCCCGACGCGGGGGTGTAGATGAAGCTTCCCGGCACGGAAGCCGTCGCGTTGAGTTGCGTGCCGCCCAGGGCGGTGCCGTAAACAATGCTCGCGGGATTGCTCCAGGCGATCGTTGGGGTCGCCTTATTGACGGTCAGGCTGTTTGAGCCTGCGCTGCCGGAGTAGCCGCCGTCGCCCGCGAAGCTCGCGCCGACCCCGCTCGGATAACTGCCCGCGTTGATGCCCGCGAGGCTCGCGTTCGAGAGCGTCGCCACGCCGCTCGCATTGGTCACGGCGCTGCCCACGCCGTTGCCGTTAAGCGTGAAGGTAATCAACTTGCCGCTCAGGGGTGAGCCGCCTGAAGTAAGAGTTGCCGTGAGCGCAGTCGTGCCGTCGTAAGTCCCGGTCGCGGAATTGACCGTCGTGGTCGTGGCGGGAAGCGCCCCGTTGACGAAGCAGGACGTGACATCGTTAAGCGTCGGGGTGACGCCGCTGTTGGTCGTGCTCAGGTAGGCTTTGTACTTCAGATAGCGCTTGCCGCTGAATTGGCTGAGCGATGCGCCGCTGGTGGTAAAGAAGGTGCTGGCCGTGCCGTCAGGCCCGACGAAGTTGAAGGGGCCGATGGCAGTGTTGCTGCTCGCAGCCTGGAACTTGACGGTCGTGTTCGCAGGTGTGGCCGCCGTCCACGATAGCGTCGTCCAGTTGGTCGCGTTGCCAGCAGCCGGGTTGCTGTCCTTGACCGAAGAGGTCAGATCGCCGGAGGCGACGAACCCTGTGGAGATGTAGGTCTTGAACCCGAGGTCTCGGCTCTGCGCTGTCCAGGCGGAGCCGCTGGTGGAGGAGATAAGCTGGGCGCCGTTGGCGTACTGGTTGTTGGTGCTGCGAAGCCATGCGTATGTGCCGGTGGCACGGGCTGTCGTCAGCCGCGCCACGATGGCATAGGTCGTACCCGTCGTCAGAGTGGCCGGGTTACTGAACGTCGCGGGATAGAAAGTGCCGGAGCCCAAACTGAAGCCCGTAATCGTGGTTGAGGCTAAAACCGTGCTCGTGGGAACTCCGCCGCTTGTTGTTCTGATGTCTATGGTGACATCTGGATTAGCGCCGGAGCAGCCGCTACAGAACAGGTCGGCGTCAACCTGCGTGAGTTGACCTGAGACGCTGGGAATAAACGTCTGTGCTTCCCACGTGGTGGTGGTGATGGCGTCGCCGCTACTGCCCACGCTCGTGTTCTGCTGGTTGAGTGCCCCCGCACCGGACGCAAGTTTCACATCGCCGGGGCTGCTGGCCGTGTCAACGTTCGTTCCGGTACCGGACTGGAAGTCCGCCTGACTAGTATCTACCAGACAGCCGGAGGACGGCGCGGGCACGAGCGCAAAGTTCTGCGTGGTCGTCCCGCCGCTTGTCACGACCGCGCTGGTTGCAGCGCTATTGTTGTAGCCGGGCGCGGAGGCCGTCATGCTGTATGTGCCAGGGGCGATCTCACCAAACACGTAGAACCCGCTCGCGTTCGTCGTGGTCGTGTTCGCACCGGCGGTCACGGTCGCGCCGTTGATCGGGGCGCTGGTGGCCGAGTCCGTCACGGTGCCCTGAAGGGTGCCGGGGGCGACGGGGGCGTTGAGGGAAATCTCCCACATGCCGCGCCCGTGCGTGGCGATTCTCAGGATGCGATTCGGGTTCTGGATCGCCATGTCGAAGACGGCGACGCGCGGCAGGCCGTTGCTGAAAGGCTCCCACGTCGCGCCGCCGTCGGTCGAACGGTAGACGCCGATGTCCGTGCCCGCGTAGAGCTTGCCGGAGTCAGCGGGGTCTACGGCGAAGGCGTTCACGGGCACGTCAGGGATGGTGGAGCCGATGCCCGTCCAGGTCGGCGTCGTGGCATTAAGGTTGGTGGTCTTGTAGACGTGCGGCGTCGAGTTGCCGAAGTAGACGGAGAGCGTGACGTAGGCCGTATTCTGGTTGTTCGGGTCGATCACGGCGCGCGAGATGTAATTGGCGGCGCCGGTGGGGAGCGTGCCGGTCACGTCGGGCCAGCCGGTTGTTTGTGCGGTCATCGTGCGGAAGACTTTGCCATTCTCCAAACCGACGATGCGCACGCTGTCGTTCTGCGGCGAGATGCCGACAGCGGTGACGGGCACGCCGGAGACAAACACCTGACTCACCGTCGAGTTCGACGCGCCGGGCGTCGCCGCCCTGTGCAGCCTGTCCGTGCCGGAATAGATGGGGTTGGGCGCGCCCGGCCCGAGCGCCATCGGCATGTAGAATTCCACCGCCTCAGTGCATGCGTATCCTCCGCCGCTCGTGCAGCTCACGGCCCCGCCAGTACCGTTGAACGACCAGCTATTACTGGTGGGGCTGCTGGTGAACTTCGCGTTCGCAGTGTTGGTTACATAAGCGTAGCCGATCAACGTACTGGTCTGGTTGTAGTACGTGTGGTACATGTTCACACTGGTCAGGCTGGCCGAGCTTTGATCAATGAGAGCAAAACCACCGTCGCCGTAATCTGCCTGATTCCAGTTGTTGCCCGTGGTCGTGCCGCAGGGGCCCTGGCACTCCGTGCCGTTGTCCTGCGTGCCGCCGATGGTGAAATTCGCGTCGGTCGAGTGCAGTGCGAGCGACACGAACTGCGTGGCGCTGTAGCCGGTGTTGTTCATGCTCGTCCAGGTGGACGCCGCATTCGTGGACTTGAAGATGCCGCCGTCGTTGCCCGTCCAGATGATGTTGGTGTTGTTGGGGTCTATCTCAATGGCGTGCTCGTCGGCGTGCAGGCCGGTCTGCGACGCGGTGAAGGTCGGGGTGCCCAGGGCGTTGGTCACCTTCGTTATGATGTGCGCAGGGCTGCTTTCGCCAGCGCCGCCGAGGTAGACGAGGTTGGCGTTGTTCGGGTCAACCGCAATGGGCATGTCGTAAGTGCACTGCCCGCCGCAGAAGCCGCTCGTGCCTATCGCCCCCGACCAGTTGACGCCGCCGTCGGTAGACCTTTTCAGCGTACCATTCGATTGGGAGGTTGCTGCGAACACGGTGACCTGATTGCCGACCTTGTTGATCGCCAGTTCGGTTCGGAAGAGAGTCGTCGTATCACCGACAGCTAAGGTGCGCGTAAAAGTCGGGCTGGCGGCCAGCGCGTTGGTCGTCCGGTAAACACCCGCATCAGCGCCGGATGCTCCGCCGCCGAAGACGGTGGCGAGCAGCGTGTTGGGATTGCCCGGCTCAAACTCTATATCACTGACGCTGCGGTTGCCGCCGTTCAGGACGCCTGCGATGGTCAGCCTGGTGAAGGTCGGGTTGGCCTGCGTCGCGTTGGTCGAACGGAAGAGTCCGCGGGGTCTCGTCGAAGTTGAGCCCGTGTCGTTCACGTTAAAGCAGTTGAGACCGCCGACGCCCGATGTCACACCGACGAAGATGGTGTCCGGGTCGGTCGGGTGCACGACGATCTTGCCGGTCGCCCAGCCGCTCAGCACGTCGTTGCCTCCCGCATCCTTGTTGAGCGGCCCGGTCAAAGTCGGACTGGGGCCGTCCGCGTTGTCGATTCGGTAAACGCCGACACCGAAGAAGGTGTCGCAGCCGAAGTTTCCTTCGCCCGTGCCGATGTAAATGGTCGAGGGTTGCGAGGGGGCGATGGCGATTGAGCCGATGGCGAGCGTCTGCGCGTTGTCGAAGATCGGCGTCCAGGTCGTGCCGCCGTCGAGCGTGCGGTAGACGCCGCCCTGTGCCGCGCCTACATAGGCGATATTCGAGTTGGTCGGATGAATGGCGATGGCGACGGTGCGCCCGCTGACAGCAATGTTGTTGGTGTTAAAGGTCTGCCCGTTCGGTAGCGGGTATGGGCCGATGGCCGTCCAGACGGAGCTGCCGGACAGCGCGCTCGCGGTGGACTGCGCGCCCGCGAATGCATCGTCCGTCGCCGTGCTGGTGTTGAGGGGGTCAATCGTACTGGTGGCGCGGTCGGGCCTTCCCTCCTGCCGGTTCATCTCGCCGATGGCCCTGCCGCGCGCGCCCGGATCAACGGGCCTGCCCGGATGAATGCCGCGCAGCTTGTTGATGTGCTCCGCACGTCGCAGCAGGTACTCTTCCTTGTCGATCTTCCCGGCCATGAATCCCGGCAAATCCGGGTCGTCTTCATCGCCATCGCCCTGCGGGCCTTCCTTGATCTGCGTCTGCGCAGTCGCCCCTGAAACACTACCCGTCGCCGTCGCCGTATAGACGGCGCTGCTCACGTCAGCGGTCGAGTTTGCCGACATTGCACTGCTCTTTGAAGCCAGCTTACTTGCAACATTAGAGGTTTGTGCATCAGGTAATGAGCCCGTAATGGTGAAAGAGCCGGATTCGTCAGCCGCCGCCTGGAGCATCGCCCCGTCTACACCGGAGGATTCTTCGCGTAGAACGATTGTCACGACCTCGCCCGGCGTCCAGTTTGTGCCGGTGAAGGTAATGGTCTCGTCAGGCTCATAACTGCCTTTGTCGGTGGTCAAGCTCGGAGCGTCTTGATTCTCCTGGCTGGCCGCTGCTTTTAAGAGCCTAGCCTCTAAAGCCGAGTTCACGGGCGGCGTCTTCAAAGCCCCCCGGTTCGAGGCGCGATCTGATGAAGAGGAATCGGAAGAAATGGCCCGCGGAGAACCGACCGGCGCTTTCGCCGAAAATGTCGTTGATACGGCGACGGTCGCCACCATTGCGACTACAATAAATAGAACGGCCAAACGACCGCGTCTCTTCGTGAATAATAGTTTTCGAGCAATAGAGGGCGAGTTAGCCCGGGGCGCTTTCTTCATGGGGAACATTTCCTTCTCCGACATTGGCCGGAATTAAGTGTTTCGGGTCAGGCTCTCAATTGTTCTCAAGAACTCAGCCACAACAACAAGGGGGACTTGTTTGGGTTCTACTTTCCAATATCCATCAATGAGAAAATCCGGTAGCGCGCGATCTCGACGGCCAGGCCGTATGAGCCATCCGTTTGCGGCTCGATGCGCAAGACCGTACCGCGAAGAAGGATGATGGCATTTGAAATCTGAGCGATGACTGACAGCTTTTCGCCGTGTTCCACTGGTCGAGCCAATCTCAGGTAGAAACCGCTGGCGCTCAGATTTTCGAGCACCGCATATGCTCCTAACTTTTGGCCGGAGGCAATCGCATCCAACGTGACGGCGTGAATCGGGCCACTGACGCGCGGGGTTGTGCGACGTTCAAATGCGCGTTGAGCTTTTAGTGAGATCGTGGATTGCAGGTTGGGTTTCTCTCCTGGAGATGCGTGTACCCAATAGAGCTTCAGAGTCCATCGCAGACAGAAGGCGCACGATACTCGTATTCGTGCGCGGGCGCATCTGACGTTTATCACTAATGTGGAAGTTAAATGTCACATTTTAGTGCCTGCGGCGCGGGACATTCCTCTCGCGCTGCCGGTACAAATGTCACGACCCGGATTGAAGATGGAGGGTTTATAACCTTTGATGGTTGCAGGTGGCAGGATAGTGAAGGGCAGGCGAAAGTTCTTTTTTTATTGCACTTCAGAGGAGGATGAAACAAGTCCATGTTTATAAGCATAGACCAGTAAGCCCAAGCGCCCACCCTTTATGTTGAGCTTATCGTAGATGATCGAGAGATTGTTGCGTACGGTGGATTCTGCGACAACGGGACGCAGCCGTTCAGCGATCTCTTTATTTTCAAGCCCCTCTCCGACGAGAGCGATGATCTCGCGCTCGCGTTCTGTGAGTTTGCTTATTTTGGCGGTCTCCGGGTCCGACCCCCGGCTTGCGCGCGCACGCCGCTTATCTACTAATCTCCTGGCTGCTCCGGGTTCGAGCCAGTATTCACCGGTGTGAGCGACCTTCTCGATGGCTTTAAGCAACTCGGTCGCCCCTTCCTCTTTGAGCACTACTCCCTTCGCGCCCAGTTCCATGGCCTTATCGCGCTTCTCGACATCGCGCAGGCCCGTCAAAATGATGATGCCTGCTTCCCTGTCAACCTCATGTAACTCAGAGATGAGGGCTAGACCGCTCTCCCCACCTAAATCAAGATCAAGCACGATGATGCCGGGCTGCTCGCGCGCAGCGACCCGCAAAGCATCAGCGCGATTGCCAGCGTCGCCGACAACCCGCATTCCGTCCCGACTTTCGATTAAATCGCGCAGTCCATCACGAATAATCTTGTGGTCGTCAATAATCAGAACGCGAATGGGTTTCGTCGGGATGTTTGACATTCTCTGCTCTTGAGCTAAAGGGGAATCTCAATTTTGACAACGGTGCGGCCTTCATGGCCTCGCTCGACGCGCACATGGCCCCCAAGCTCTTCCGCGCGCTCTCTAATAGAGTTGGGGATGAAGGCGACACGCGGCTTATCGTCCGCACGGGTGTCATCGTTTTCGATACAAAGTTGAAGAGAGGAGCCCGCGCGCTCCAAAGTAATCTTACCGGTCGTGGCTGCCGTGTGCTTCCTGACGTTGCTCAGTCCTTCATGGACGATACGGATCAACTCGGCTGCGAGCCGATCATTAACATTAATCTCACCCTTGCTTTCAACTTGAATATCGAGGTCGTAGTTATCAGCAAACTGCGCGGCGAAGCGTCGCACAGCGGACAGAAAGTTATCCTCTCGTCCATCGCTGTCTTTGAGGTCGCGCACGAAGCCGCGCAGATCGCTCACTTCATTAACCGTCATTTGAAACAGGTGCTCAATCTCGTCGGCCACACCTATTCCCGCCGTGACCTTATTACGGATGGCGGCAAGCTTATACTGTAGCCCGATGTAAGGTTGAATGACGCTGTCGTGGATGTCGCGCGCGAGTCGCTGGCGCTCCTGCTCGGCGGCATTTGAGGCAAACCGGTCGAGAAGTTGTATGTTGTGTATCACCGGCATGATCTGTTCTATGATCTGCATTAGAAAATCAACGTCCGAATTATCGAAGGTGCGCGGACGCGCCGTCAGATAAAGTCGGCCAATGGCTCTGCCTCGATATTGTAGCGGCACTGAAACAAAGGACTCCATGTCTAGTTTCGCGGCGAGCGACGCGCTCGCCTTGAGCCACTTTGCCGTACACTCCTGCTTCTCTTTAAGATCAAATGCGTAATCACTGTCATTACGCAGCGAACGCCAGCGCGGCTTGCCCTTATGAACAATGGCAATATCCTCCGGCAGCGAAAGCAGTAGATTCTCCAGGTTTGGCGGAATCCGCTCGGCCCGCATAGCCTCCGCTGATTGGTCGCGCTCAAGGCGAAACAGCCTGGAGCCGAAGCGTTGCGGGTCAACCAGGATCAGCAAGCAGCTTTCGGCATCGTAGAAGACTTGCAGTTTACTCAACATCGAGCCGATGGTGTAACTAACGTCGAAGCGGGGGTTTGAGAGCTTGGTCACTTCCTTGAGCAAGCTCAGCCGCCGCTTCAGCTCGATTTCACAGCCACCCCAGTAGGCCATCATGTAGCCGAGCACCAACAGGTAAATCGGTCGCATCAGGAAACGGTTTAACTCGAAACCTGGCCCTGTCGGAGCCGTCGCAAAGCCTATGGCGGTGAAGAGCAGGGCCGACGCAATCGTTATTCGTACCCCGGTCGTGAAGCCCTCGCGGAACGAAGCGACCAGAATGGCAAAGAAGAAGAAGAAAAAGAAGATGCTGCTCGTGCCGCTACTCAGAGCGACGAGGATAAGAAAGCAGCCGATGTCAACCCAGTGTGTGATTCTATTCGGCAGCAGGGGGATACGGCGAACCGAGAAGAAGTAAAGAGCGGCGCTATAAAGGCTATAGACAAAGAGCGCCGCGTAAGTGACGGCCACATTATGATCCGGCTCGGACGGATCAATATAGATGATGAGGAGGGCTGACAAGGCCAGAATGAGTCTCATCAAGCCGATCATGCGGTCATCCACCGATTCAAGAGGAGACCGCTTAGGGTCGGGTATAGAATTCCTGCTCGCTGCTTCTGTTTGAATCACAAGATTCATAGCAGGCTACTTTTCCCTTAGATAATGCCAGCCACAGGTTGACAGCCTCCTGGCCATCACCGCGCCAGATGCGTCTTTCCAGATAACTTCAACGCTATCCAAAACACTAAGCCACCGCTCCACCCCTCACCTTTGAGGATTGATTCAGAATCGCACTCACGCGCTGATTCCGCGATAATTAAGTAAGAAGGCGCATGAAGGCAGGAACAAACCAAACGTCTTTGGCGAGAAACGATATGCCGAATTCACCCGTTAGTCAATAATTCCGGCTGTGTTGCAGCAATTAGTTTTGGGATATATTCACCCTGCTCCACTGATTTCTTCACCGAACAAGGTCTGACACAGGCACGTAAGTCTTCGCCTTTTAAGTGGCGGTCGCGGGGCGCTCGACAACAAAACGCAGAGCGGCGAATGTTCACGAATACGACATCGCTGACCTGCTCGGCCATTCGACCGCTCCGGGCGACATGCGCAACACGAAAGCCACACGAGGCTACGCCCACGGCATCCCGAAGAGATTAAGCGATGCTGTTAACAGTATGGAGGAAGAGAGTCGATTATTTGGGAAGGTACGCCAACTTCGTACTACCAAGCGTAAGGTGCATGAGTAGTAAAGAACGCACCGACTCTCTCTCTGAGTGTTTGAGCTTGAAATAAATATGGCGGAGAGGGTGGGATTCGAACCCACGGTGGGCGTTAACCCACTCCGGTTTTCGAGACCGGTGCACTAATCCACTATGCGACCTCTCCGCATAATTAAGTAGAAGGTTAAAAGTCTGGACGCGAATCAATCTCTCAAGACTGGTTTCCGCGAGCTTTTGCCGTTTTACTTTTGCTTTATCTCATTCCGTCGTGCCTGAAAGAACTCTTGCATGAGCGCGCGGCACTCGGCTTCGAGCACGCCGGATGTGATCTCCATACGATGATTCAAAGAGCCTGCCGTGCAGATGCGGAACTGCGATTCGACGGCACCGGCGCGTTCGTCTCGCGCGCCGTAAACAAGTCGCCGCGCCCTGGCCTGAACCAGCGCCCCGGCGCACATCGCGCACGGCTCGATGGTTGAATAGACGATTGCGTTCGTGAGCCTGTAGTTGCCCAGAGCCTGCGCGGCCGCACGCAGCGCCACTATTTCGGCGTGGGCTGTCGGATCGCAATCCGTGCGCGTCCTGTTGCCCGTGCAGGCCAGAAGCTCACCGTCGCCCGTCACAATGCATGCCCCGACCGGCACTTCGCCGCGATCGCGCGCCTCAAGGGCAGCCGCCAGAGCCCGGCGCATCCAGTGCGCGTCCCGCTCCCTTTGCGCGCCTTCCGCCGTCATAATGATTTAACGAGCCCCATCAGGCAAAGCTCAAATATAGGGGCGCGTTCGCAAAGCTGTCAAGCAACGCTCCTTTCTGGTAGTGGGTCGGTTTCAAAGAAAATGAAAAGTTCATACGCTCAATCTTCAAACTGACCCGCTGCCTCCTTTCGGGTGGTGATGTAATTTGCGTCGCTGCCAGGTGAGCGGGTCTTTCAACGTCGATATGGGGGTTTGACCAGACCGTAGATTCAGACCCCGATCTCAGGCGGCGGGTTCTTCTTCTACAGGCATCGAGCGTGATTTGAGCAGTCCCGGAATTGAGTGTGAGGGCTGCTTCTTTTAAAAAAATGGATGCCGCAATATGGTTTGTGACACTTCGGGGAGTCGCTCGATAAAGATCATTTTTGTTGACACTCGTACGCTCGCTGCATTAACCTCGCGGCGAGATTCAGAGCGAGAATCAGAACGCGAGATCGTCTCGAGGTCTCGTCAACTCACAACCAGCTTCCGTACAGTTTTAGCCGCACAGGACTCATACAATCATAGTCTAAGGCTCTGCGCGGTGCAGTTCTTCTCAAGCCGTGGTGCTCTTTACGATTTGACCAATCGCCCGACGTGTTTATAGCCGTCGTGTAACATGCCTGGCCGTGCCCGAGAGGACGGTTCTATCGCACACTTCAAAAATTGAGCCCTCTCATCACAGAATGGTGTTGGTAAGGCTCTCCACGCAACAGGGCTTGCGCTAAAGCCGCTCTGAAATCCACCGTTGCTCATCGGGTGAAATCTTCGGAGCGAAGCCCGGCGGAGGCTCAACAACTCAAGCCGAGGAGCTGACTTCACCATGCGCGCTGCTTACCTTAACGCATCTCCGACGACCCGTCTCTTCTGTCTTCTGCTCTCTTACACGCTGACTTTCTCGCTCCTCGCGCCCGGCTTTTCCAGCGGACGGGTCATGTCTTCGCACGTCAAGAGGGCCGCTGTTCCGCCCGCGCGCCCGGCTTCCACTGCCTCTAAGCGCAGGTTCCGAGAGAGAGAACTGATCGTGCGCTTTCGTGCAGGTGTGTTGGATCAGGACAAGGAGACGGTGGCGGCAGCCAGGGGCGCGCGCCGTGGCAGGAAACTTCGCGGCTCCTCGGGGCTTGAAAAGCTTACGATTGAGTCGGGACAGGACGCGGCGGCGCTGGCGGCGGAGTTGCGCGCGAATCCGGCTGTGGAATGGGCCGAGCCGAACTTTCTTATCACGAAGTCGCAGGCCATTCCCGACGACGTACGGTTCAACGAGCAGTGGGCGCTCAGAAACGATGGACAGATGGGAGGCGCATCCGACGCGGACATCAATGCCACGACGGCCTGGCAGAAGGTCACGGGCGCGCCCGGCACAATCATCGCCGTCATTGACAGCGGCGTCGATTTCACGCACCCCGATTTGCGTAATAATCAGTGGACGAACGGCGCAGAGAAAGAGAACGGTAAGGACGACGATCACGACGGCTTTGTGGACGACCTGCGCGGCTGGGATTGGGTGGCCGACAGTGGAACGGTTCGCGACGAGCAGGGGCACGGAACGGCCGTCGCCGGGATCATCGCCGCCGAAGGCAACAACGGTGAAGGCGTTGCGGGCGTGATGTGGCGCGCCAGCCTGATGAGCCTGAGAGTGCTGGATCAGATGGGGATGGGCGACGTGGCATCAGCGATCGAGGCTATCGACTACGCCGCCACGCACGGCGCACAGGTCATCAACATCTCATGGGGGATGGAAGACGCGTCGCTCGGTCTCAGCGACGCCCTTGAGCGGGCCGGGCGCGCCGGAGCGGTCGTCGTTTGTTCCGCAGGCAACGGAGGCCGCGACATCGGATCGACGCCCTATTACCCGGCCTCGTTCGACCTGCCGAATCTGATCGCCGTCGCTTCGACGGACAGTTTCGATCAGCTCACTTCATGGACGAACAGGGGCGCAGCGCGTGTCGCCGTGGCGGCTCCCGGCGCGGACATCCTGACGACGAAGATGGGCGGCGGCTACCTTTTGGTGAGCGGCACGTCGGCCTCGGCCCCGCTGGTGAGCGGCATCGCGGGGCTCGTCCGGACGGCGCAGCCGTGGCTGAGCGCGGCGGCGGTGCGACAGGCGATCATGGCCGGAGCGCGACACGTATCGCTGCTCGAAGGCAGCATCTCTTCGGCGGGCGTGGCGAACGCCGCCGGTGCGATTGAAGCCGCGCGCAGCGGCCTGGACATCGCGCCGGGAAACGGCAACGGTCAGGGCGGCGATAACGGCAACGGCCAGGGCGATCAGTCGCCACGACCTCCGACGCCGGGGCACGGCGGGGGCGGGCCGGGCGAGTTTGATGTCGAGCCTCCCGAGCAGACCCGTGGCCGCGTTGAGAATCTTCCCGGCCTCGACGAGATACGAAGGCGGGCGAGCCATAAGCCTAAAGCGCCGCCGTCCGTCATCGAGGGCACGTGCCCGCGCGGCGACCGCGCCTGCACCGGCGAGGAGATCGAGAGCAATGTGGTGACGCTCGACCCGGAATATTCGACGGCGCGCATCCGGCCGGAGAATGAGACGGGCACGCCGGACGTTAACCTCGGGTCGCGCAACTATAATTGGAGCCTCCCGATTGTCAATCTGGAAGGCCGCGCGGGCCTTGACCTTGACCTTACGCTCTACTACAACTCGCTCGTCTGGACTAAGCAGGGGACAGACAGCAAGTTCAATCTCAACCGCGGATTCCCGCGCAAGAACGGCATCGGCGGCGCGCCCGGCTTTGAACTCCAATTGCCCTTCCTACAGCAGCGTTACCAGAATCAGGATTTTGGCGGATACGCCTACATACTGATTACGCCTACGGGCGGGCGGGTCGAACTGCGACAGGTCGGCACGTCGAACGTCTACGAGTCGGCGGACGGGTCATACAGCCGCCTCGTCGATAACGGCACAACGGGCGGCGTCACGATAAGCACTCCGGACGGCACGCTCTACACGTTCGGTTATGCCGACACCACTACCAACCAGTTCGGGCAAATCACGGTCAGGAGCAGGCGCTGCACGGAGATCAAGGATCGCAACGGCAACTTCATCACGGCGGCCTACAACACGACCGGGGGAATTACGTCGATCACAGACACACTGGGGCGCGTCATCAACTTCAACTATGACCCGACGGCCAACGTCCTGACCTCGATCACCCAGACGCAGAACGGGGCGACTTACACGTGGGCGACCTTCAGTTTCGGCGTCGTTGATTGGGACGTAAACTTTACTCCCCCGGATCTGGCGAATAACAGTAACGGCGGCGCCGTACAGGTACTGACGGGAGTCGGTCTCGCCGACGGCTCATCCTACCGGTTCGACTACAACACGTACGCGCAGGTTTACCGCATTACACACTACGCGGCGGACGGGCACACGCTCTCTTACGTCTATTACAACCTGCCTCTCGACGGCAGCGTCGAGCAATCCGACTGCCCGCGCTTCACAGAGCAGAGAGAGTGGGCCGAGAACTGGAACAACGGCCAGGAGGTCATCACTACCTACAGCGTGGCGGCCGACAACTCGTGGAGCCAGGTCACGCTGCCGGACAGCACGCCGCTCAACGCTAACGACAACGTGGTACACAAGGAGTATTTCGCGACGACGGGCTGGCAGAAAGGGCTGCCCACTCGGACTGAGACGTTCCTGGCCGGGACGCCCACCACGATCTTGAAGTGGACGACGACCCTCTGGACACAGGACGACGAAACTCTCACCTACATGAAGAACCCGCGCCCGACGCAGACCAACGTCTTCGACGCGAGCGGCAACCAGCGCCAGGCGCGCATCAGCTACGTCACCAACTCGGGCATCAGCCTGCCCAGTTCCGTCGAAGAATACGGCGAGGTCAACAATGTTCTGACGCGAATGCGTGTCACGACGACCGACTATAAGTGGGACGCAGCCTATCTCAGCCGCCGCATACTGGGGCTGGTCTCGCAGCGTAAAATCTTAGAGGGAGACGCCGTGACGCTGCGCTCCAAGATGGTCTACACGTACGACCTCGGGGGCGAGCATATGGCGAACACGGCCACCGCGCCCCTACAGCACGACACGACCTACGGCACGAGTTTCATACTCGGGCGCGGCAACGTCTGCCAGGTGGAACGGTTCGATGTCAACGACCCGAACAACGTCAATAACAGCAGCGTCGTGTCGAAGACCGGCTATAACATCACGGGTTCGGTCGCCTTCACGCGCGATCACCTCCTGCACAATACCCTTTTCTACTACACGGACGACTTCTCGGATACGACGAAGAACGGCAACAAGTACGCCTATCCGACCAGGGTGCGCGACGCCGACGGCTTTGAAGCTCTCACAAAGTATAACTACGACATGGGGGTCGTCACGCGGCAGCAGACGCCTCTGGCGAACTCGACGACGAATCAGCCGGGGCCGGTCGTCACCTTCATCTACGACGCGGCCTGGCGCCTGGCGCGCGTAGACAGTTTGGCGGACGGGGCCTATACGCGCTGGGTCTACCCGGCCAGTCAGACCTACCTGCGGACGGTAACGAAGGTCAGCGCCGCCAGTCCGACAGAGTTCTCATCCGAGGAACACTTCGACGGAATGGGGCGCGTGCGTCTCACCTCGGCACAGTTTCCCGGAAGTACGGGCGGCAATCGCATCACCAAGGTTGAGTACGACGTGTTGGGCAGGGTCGCCAGGCAGTCTAACCCGACGGAAACGGACGTGAACTGGAACGTCACCGGAGACGACGCGGCGACCGGCATGCAGTGGACAGTGCACGCTTACGACTGGAACAATCGGCCGACCCTGACTACGAACCCGGACGGCACGACCACGGATTTAAGCTACGGCGGGTGCGGGTGCGCCGGGGGCGATATGGTGACGGCGCGTGATGAGCGTGGGCGCCAGCGTAAGCTCTACAAGGACGCGCTCGGGCGGCTCGCCAAGGTTGAAGAGATGCAGTGGGCGTCGGCAGGCGGCGGCATCTATGCGACGACCACATACACATATAACGCGCGCGACCAGATCACACAGCTCAGCCAGCAGGGACGCCTGCGTACCTTCCAGTATGACGGCCACGGGCGTCAGTGGAAGAAAACGACCCCCGAACAGGGCACGGTCGAATACCTCTACAACGCCGACGACACGCTGGCCTCTATGAAAGACGCGCGCGGGGCGAAGGCTCTCTTCGGCTATAACAATCGCCACCTCGTGACATCACTCTCGTATGATTTATCGGGTGTGCTCGCGGGGCAGAGCGTGGCGGCCACCCCCGGCGTCACCTACACTTACGACGCCGCCGGTAATCGCCTGTCGATGACGGAGCGAAACTCTGCCAACGCGATCGTCGGGAGCACTACCTATCACTACGATCAGTTGTCGCGCATGGATTGGGAGGAACGCAGCTTCGGCGCAGGGCTGGCGGGCACTTACCGTCTCTCCTATACCTACAACCTGGCGGGCCAACTGACCCGTGTGACTAATCCGTGGGCGGCGCAGGTCAGCTACACGTACGACTACGCCGGTCAACTGACGGGTGTGACGGGTGCGAACTACGCTGGCGTCGCCACCTACGCGCAGAACTTGCAGCACCGCGCCTTTGGCGGCGTGAAGGCGATGACCTACGGCAATAGCAAGCAGCTCTCCGTGACCTACGATAACCGCATGAGAGTCAAGCGCTGGGATATACCAACGGTCATGGGCTGGGATTATTCCTATAACAATTTCAGCGAGAATACAGGCCGCGTGACGTACGCGCGAAACCTCTACGATACGAGCCTCGACCGCTCGTACGACTACGACAACGTCGGCAGACTCGTCGCCGCGCGCACGGGGCCGGAGGCGCGCGCCCATGTCGGGCTGGCGCAGGGCAACCTGACGGCGGGCCCCTACTCGCACAACTACGTCTACGATCAGTGGGGCAACGCTACGCAACGCAGCGGCTGGGGCGGCGAGCGCCCGTCCTGGACTGAAACTTACAACACGAAGAATCAGCGGGTAGGCTACTCTTACGATCTTTCGGGTGACATTATCTCGGACGGCGTGACTTCTTACACGTACGACGCCGACGGGCGGCAGGCGACGAGCAGCTACAGCGGCTATAGCTTGCAGCAGTGGTACGACGGCGACCGGCTGCGAGTCCAGAAGCTTGAGAACGGGGTTGACACATACTATCTACGCTCGACGGTCTTAGGCGGGCAGGCCGTCGCCGAGATCGCGGCGGGCGGCGTCTGGGCGCGGGGCTATGTCTACCTTGGCAGCGACCTGCTGGCCGTGCAGCAGAGCGCTTCTGTGTCCTGGATACACACAGACCCGGTCGCGAAGAGCAAACGGGCGACCAGCTCTGCCGGTGCGGTCACCAGCGTAGTCGAGTTAGACCCGTGGGGCTCGACGACGGAGCGAATGGTCAACTCGGCCTTGCAGCCGCGATGGTTCACCACCTACCTGCGCGACGCGGGCGGCTCAGACGACGCCATGCATCGGCGCTACAACAGGTACTACAGCCGGTTCGAGCAGCCGGACTCCTATGACGGCAGCTATGATTTCAGTAACCCGCAGTCGTTCAATCGCTACGCTTACGTCGCCAACGACCCGGTCAACCTCATCGACCCGACCGGATTGAGCGCCTGCTTTTTGGCCTACTCCTATACGGAGTGGAGCGATTCCAGCGGGCGGGTGGTGGGAATCTCAAATTACAGGTCTAGTATCATCTGTTTCGGTGACGGAGGAGGTATGGCCTATTCGCAGAGTCGGCGTCCCCCACAGCGTAATCCGCAAACCAATGTGCCTTTCAATCAGGCCGGTATTAAGAAAGGAATAGAGGAGGCTCTGAAGAATCCAGAGTGCGCTGATTTCGTGAAGGAACTGCTTGACGCCGTGGCGACCAAGGGCAATCCTCTTTACAAGAATGGAGATATTTCGGCGCTCTTTGATAGTCTCGCCTCACAAAGTAAGGGCGGCTTTACACGCACCGCGCCGCCGGGCAGCGCCGGGTATGGAAACGCGAGCGGGCTTGTTTCCAAAGGTGATGCCAGTATTTACCTGTTCGGGAATCCCAACATCTCTTCAGCGGCTCAAACGATCCTTGACACGATGGGAACTTTCCACGAGCTTATGCATCTGGCGGGCTCGAAGGGCCGTTATACGGACAGGCGATTCGCAGAGGTCGTACGCGGTAACCCCGCGTGGTCGAATTTATCCAGAGCGCCGTGGCCCGGAGATAAAAGCTTCCAGTTCTTCAAGCGGGCTTCAAAGAACGATAACGACGGCGCATGGAGCAGCTACTGGGGAGATGTGCTTATTCAGAAATGCTTCGGAGGGAAATGAGCGTGAGATTTATCAGGCTTGAAGTTATCGCCGCCCTCTTATTCCTATTATTGTCTGTAGGCGGTCTGCGGGCAGCGGAATGGCGCGGCATCACTCCTTTGAAATCCAGCCGCGCCGATGTCGAACGCCTGCTCGGTCAGCCGAATAAGCTTGGCCGCTACGAATTTGAAAACGAGAGGGCATACGTTCACTATGCGCGCGGATCGTCGTGCCAACAAACGGATGATTGTTGGTGTTCCGCGCCCGCCGATACGGTCTTGTACATATACGTGGAGATGGAGGTTGAGGTGAAGCTCTCGGCCCTGAGCCTCGATAAATCGAAGTACAAAAAATACACGAGCCCACAAGACCCGGCCATCGCGACTTATACAAACGACGACGAGGGCATTACTTATCACGTCAATCAAGAGGACGGCACGGTGACAGCCATTGATTACCTGCCAGCCAGCAGGGATTGTGAAACCCTCGTCAGACAGCGGGCGAAAAGTAAGGAATGATTCAATCTTTGCGGGCGAGAAGCGCAGCGCATAGCGGCCGGATCAAATCCTTATGCCGCCGGGCGCTCCTGGCGCGCTGCGCCGACTTTGTATAAGTCGCGCAGGTAGATGATGACTCCGAATATCAGGTAGGCGAACAAAGCGGTCGCAAGCAGAGAAGGGATCAGCAAAACCAGATTGGTTAGCATGGTGTGTTGCTCCTGTTCCTCCAAATGGCTTTTCCTGCTCCGGGGAGATTCATAGCCTCGGACGCGCCCGCCGAACAGCCGGATGTCAATTCCAACCCATCCGTTGGGGCATTCCTCCGAGCGGGAAACATGCACAGGACGAGCAACAGTCATGCCAGCCATTTCCTGAACGTTAAATGGTCTGATTTATCTGCCGGGGCTCGTCCGGGAGTTTCCTATGGAAGACAGACGAGGCTTTCGGGTGTGTACTTTTGTGGACAGTCCCTCAAAGCGAGGCGCGGTTTGACCGAGCCTGCCGGTTCAACTCCTCTTCCGCTTCAACTCATTAAAAATCGGTGCAGTTTCAGAGCCCTCACGACCCATCTCTTTCATCTGATTGCCCACGGCAAACTCTACCTGTATATTTAGGGCATGCCTAAGAACAATAGAGATTGCCATGACGCATCGTCTGAAGCGCGGCCTGCTAATAACGCCGGACGGCCGCGGCGGCGCGTCGACGTGCGCCGTGTAGACGAATGCGAGACCCTGGATGAGCTGTTCACTCACTGTCTACCGGCTTTTGGCGGAGCCTTCTTACGTCGCGTCTATACTATCCTGGACAATGTAATAGGCTCGGGCTGCCCTCTGACGATGGCTGTTTCCGGCCCGGTCACAGTATCCGGGCAGCACTTGACCTGGCTTATTCCCCTTCTTGAGACGGGTTGGATAGCCTACCTGAGCACGACCGACGCCGTTTGTTATCACGACGGGCACAGGAGCCTGGATGCTTACAGGGACGGGCCCATTCACGAAGTACCTATCTTTGCGGACGATGGCGCCCTGCGCGACGAAGGGACGATTCGCGTCACCGACATGGCTTTTGACGAGGGCGTATTAATAGATCAGGATCGCTTTATCAGCGCGTGTCTCGCTCGCCCGGAGTTTCAAAAGCGGATGACCGGAACAGAGATGCGCTATCTCTTGGGCGCTTTCTTCGGCGCGCAGGAAAAAGAGAATGGAGTACCGGCCGGGCTTTTATCTACTTGTCATCGCCTGGCTATTCCAGTCTTCGTCGGAGCGCCCGCCGACGGCAGCATTTTCTTAAACTCTATGAAGATGTGGGCGATGAAACAGGCGGGTTTAATAGATCAGTACGCCTTTGAGCTGGACATGCATGCCGAAGTATTTGAATCCTGCGCCTATCATCGTTGGGGTCTCTTCGATCAACCCACGCATTCACTGGCGACGCTGGTTCTGGGCGGCGGCGTGCCCAAGAACTATAACCTGCAACCCGAACCGGCGATGGGACAGGTTCTGGGCCTGCCTGATATCCGCGGCTATAGCTTTGACGTGCAGATCGTCAGCGCGCCTATCACCGAAGGCTCATTATCATCGTGCCCGCCCGCCGAAGCCGTCACCTGGGGCAAGGTCGATAAAGATACTTATGAAGAGATGACTGAGAGCCTGCAAGCGGATTTTTCCATTGTGATGCCCTTCCTGGTCAGGGCTCTGTTAGAGACCCGCGACCGCTACGCCCGTTGGGCCGAGCGCATGGGAGACAGCCTGTTCGAGAAACATCCAAAGGCCGCCGGTTACCTGCGGCCCACGGAGGGTTTTCGTTTGTACGAAAAACGTCAGGCGCTCTGCGATAAATTAACCGAGGATGTTCGCAGCAATAAAGAGTGGCTGCGCGAATCGCTCTCATACCCGCTGGCCTACAAATAACTGTTGGGCCAACGAGGCTAACATGGCCCTCGCGCTTCTCAGGATATTTGCTCTTCGATTAAAAGCGAACGGGCGCGGCAGCCATGGTGGCCTCGCGCCCGTTCTGGTTCCGGTCAATGTCCTCACCCCATCAACCGGGAGGACGGAGAGATTCACCCTCCGCCCAGATGATGATAGTCTACAGCCCGATCTTCCCTTTCGCAACCCCATTTACAACCTTTGATGGATTTAGCCACGGCGTCTGTACGGTCGGGCATTACCGGGCGCGTCCCCCGCCCCCTGCACCTTTACGAATTTGCAGGGCGCATGACAGACCTTCCGAGAGAGAGCGCGCCGCGGCTCGGCGTACGATTTCGCCTGCGATTTTTTTTCGTAATAATGATCTATTCCGGGGAAAATTTACGCGTTTAGTCAGTAGGACGCCAATTTTATCTACGAGCCAAAGGAGATACGCAATGCAGGGGCATAATCATAGTCCTCGAAACAATCCTGAATTCACAGGGCGCAAGCTCATGAAGCCGACGGCGCTCGCGCTCGTGCTGCTCTGTTCGGCCTCGGCAGCCCTGGCCGATCTCAAGATCACCACCAAAAGCACGTCGAGCGGGCAGAATATAACCAGCACGACCTACATAAAGGGCGCGCGCCAGCGCACCGAGGGCATGGGCTACACGACCATCTATCAATGCGACCTCAAGCGCATGATACAGATTAACGATAAGACCAGAAGCTACCTCATCACGCCTCTCTCGGGCACGGAAGGGTCAAAACCCGCCAACCCGCAGGGGCCGGGCACGACGACGACGCCACGGCGCGGCGGCGTGATTACTTACACGACCACCGCCACCGATACAACCGAGCGCAAAGAGCTGCTCGGCCTGACGGCGAAACACATAAAGTCAAAGACCGTGGTCGAAGCCTCCGAAGGGGCATGCAGCACAATGAACATGGAGATGGAGACCGACGGCTGGTACGCAGACCTCCCGACGGGCCAGAACTGCCTGACGGAAGGCGCGCCGACTCTTCCCTCGGGCGATTCCGATTGCGTGGACGAGGTGCGTTACAAGACCGAGGGCGCAGCCAATATGGGTTATCCCGTCATGACGACGACCACGATCAAGTTCAATATGGGAGGAGACGGCCCGGCGATTCCCCCTTCATCCTCGACGCAGGAAGTCACGGACATCTCGACCGTCACGCTCGACCGGGCGCTCTTCGATGTTCCGGCCGGATACAGGGAAGTGAAAAGCGCGCAAGAGCTTGGCAGCCCCTATTAAAAATTCGGCCAGCCGATGCGTGAGGCCGTTTTGAGTTAAAGGCTCGGAGCCGCTTGTGTAGCTCCGAGCCGTCTGACATCAGCCGGGGGCCAGGGAGGGAGCGGGCGGCGGCTAAGGGGGCGGTGCGCTAAGGGTTTCTCAGCTTTGTATGGACTGTAGGATTTGCCAAAGCCCGAAGAGCTAGTCCATTATGTCAGGAGTTGGCGCTCCTGTCGGGTCGGTAGTAAGCTTGACGGGTGTGGCGCACGCACAGGAACTCCCACCTGAGGCTCTACGAGAGGTTACTCTTAAGTCTTAGTTCGCGACATCCCACCAATTTGACTTTTATTCATTTACAGAGGTGACGAGAAGGTATGCCGGAACTGCGCGGAAAGCAGGCAACATCTGAAATCAAAGACGAGTGGGCACGAGCTTATGAATATTTCCTTCAAGCATCGGGAGACCCTTATGATAAGAAGAAGGATCGGACTTCACGCATTGATTACGTCGCGGTGAAGTTGAACCTGACGCGTAAGCAGGCCAAGCGGCGGATTCGTAATTACGAAGCCTGGCAGCGCAATATCAAGAAGGGTTTGGTCAGTCGCTAAGGTAGCACGGACGATTCTTCCATCGCCGACGGGAAACGAGCGAGCGCTTTTCACACACACGCTCTCGCCTTTCAGAATCGGGTCGTAACTTACGCCCTCGCTTTGGCGTGTCTCGGCGCGCGCG
>DASZEN010000014.1:0-87350 GCA_035940775.1 Pyrinomonadaceae bacterium
GTTCAGAGTAGAGTCATGACTCTACTCTGAACGGGCCTCTCTTCATTAGACGACCGCTTTCGGGAAGCGGAAGCGACAGAGCCCGGAGTGGTTCGGCCTTAATCAACCCAAGAAGGGACTCTTCATCAAAAGCGAGACGGGCGAGGATTTCTTACGACTACGCATAGGCCTCCGATTTTTGACAGTGCTTGCATAGAGGTATGTCTGCGGGCTTTTCGGCCGTAATCGTGCCGTTTAATTTTCCGGCCCGGAAACTTATCAATGCCAGTTTATCAACTTTGGAACCACACGGAGCGGGTGCTTTTCCGCTCTCTGTATCTTCGAGGATGTGGCATACCGCACGGTCTTTTGTATAAAAGTACATGTCTCACCTCCAAGATTAGCCTTCAATGAGCGATTTCTATACACCCTAAGTTCGTCTGCCCTGGAAAAAAGCAAAGCCAGTACCATTCGGGCGCGCGCCCGGCTCACAAGTTTTTTGCGAAGTTGCTGAGAAAATTTGCGTAGAAGAGCGTAATCAGCTTAACAATTATGCTCGGTCTGCGAGGAACGCCGTTCGGGGGTTTATGTGGCTGCCGTCTACGCTCTGACCGTGCGGCTCTCAAAAAAAGGTTCCCCGGTCGTGAAGCGGGATTTCTTCGGACACCTCCAGCGGCGCACGCGCAGCGCAGAGAGGCTGCGCGGCTCAGGCCCGGCCAGAGAGGGCTTCCGACAAAAAAGCATTCCTCGAAACGAGCCGAATCGTCGTGTGCCCGTCGGCGGCTCTTTAACTTGACATTTTTAAGGGGGTTTCGGTATTCTACCCGTTCGCGTTCGAGACGCCTAAAATAGAGAGAGTCATCTATGTCAACATACTTTCCGAGCGGGAGCGGGCTCGCTGAAAATCGCAAATGGTACGTCGTCGATGCGGCGGGGCAAACGGTCGGCCGTCTCGCCACGGAGGTGGCGAGCGTCTTGACGGGCAAGCGAAATCCGCAATGGACGCCCTTTATGGATATGGGCGATCATGTGATCGTCATCAACGCGCGCAAGGCCGTTTTCAAGGGCTCGAAGGCGGAGCAGAAGGTTTACCGCCGCCACACGTTGTATCCCGGCGGATTGCGCGAGGTTTCGGTGCAGGAGCAGTTTGCCAAGCATCCGGAGCGCATCATCGAGCTGGCGGTCAAAGGCATGCTGCCCAAGAACAAGCTCGGCAAGGCCATGGCTAAGAAGTTGAAGGTCTACGCCGACGCCGAACACCCGCACGCCGCCCAACAACCCCAACCGCTCACGCTCAACTCAAACCAGCAATAGACGAAAGATTTTAGAGGACAGGAAAAGCTGTGGCTGAAACACAATATTACGGGACGGGACGGCGCAAAACTTCTACGGCGCGCGTTTACCTGCGACCGGGCGCGGGCGAAGTCCAGATCAATCGCAAGTCTTTTGAACAATACTTTCCCAACGAAACGCTGCGCATGATTATTCGCCAGCCTTTGCAGTTGACCGAGACGACCGCCAAGTTCGACATTCTCGTTAATGTGACGGGCGGCGGCCCGGCGGGCCAGGCCGGAGCGATCCGCCACGGCATCACGCGCGCGTTGATCGAATACAACACGGACTTGCGCCCGACCCTGAAGCACGCGGGCCTTGTGACACGCGACCCGCGCATCAAGGAGCGCAAGAAGTACGGACAGAAGGGTGCGCGCAAGCGCTTCCAGTTCTCGAAACGCTAAAGCGGAACCGTGCGGGACGGGCGGCAGGCGAACACGAAATTTCGCAAACCCGCTCGTCCGCGCTTTTCGACTGATTCCATTGTCGCCGCCCTGATTGGTTGTCTCCCCCCTCTCTGCGTGGGGAGAAGCGTTCGAGGGCCGCGGCGAGTACATTAAACCAACAACTAAGAAGGAGATTCTCTTTTGGCTTCGGTTACGATGAAAGAATTGCTGGAGGCCGGTGTACACTTCGGCCACCAGGTACGGCGCTGGAATCCGAAAATGAAGGAATACATTTTCGGCGAGCGCAACGGCATCTACATTATCGACCTACAGAAAACGCAGCGCATGTTCCGCGACGCCATCCAGTTCGTCACGAATCTGGTGGCCGAAGATCGCGGCAAGACGGTGCTTTTCGTCGGTACCAAGCGACAGGCGCAGGACGCCATCCGCGAAGAGGCCGTGCGCGCCGGGCAGTATTATATAAACCAGCGCTGGTTGGGAGGATTGCTGACCAACTTTCAGACCGTTCAGAAATCCATCAAGCGCCTCAAAGACCTCGAAGCGATGCACACGGATGGTCGCTACGAGAAGATGACCAAGAAGGAGCGCATCAAGCTCGACCGCGAACGCGAGAGCCTTGAGAAGAACCTTTCCGGCATCAAGAACATGACGCGCATTCCCGATGCGATCTTTATCATCGACGTACGCAAGGAAGAGATCGCCGTGGCGGAAGCCAACCGCCTCGGCATCCCCGTGGTCGCCGTCGTCGATACCAACTGTTCGCCCGAAGGCATAGACTACGTCATCCCGGGCAACGACGATGCATTGAGGGCCGTGCGACTCTTTGCTTCCCGCATCGCCGATGCCGTGCTCGAAGGACAGCAGATGGTCACGGAGGGCGCGACCGAAGCCGAAGATAGCGGCGAAGAGGAGATGACGAGCGGCGAGGACGGAAGAGCGCGTCGCCGCCGCAGCGCCAGCGCCGACAGTACTTCGTCCGTGACGACGAGCATCGATCCCGGACGCGAAGCCGGACGCGCGACCGACATGGGGGCGAGCGCGCCTTCTACGGAGACGCAGGTCTCCGTGCCCGGCAATCAGGGTTTCGGCACGACGGGCCAGCAGCCCGATAGCGTCGGCGACCATCCGCAGGCCGGAACGGGCGCGCCCGTGCGCGGAGCCGATGGTGGCGGCGGCAGCAGCGCAGCAGCAGCAGCAGGCGATGAAGCCGAGGAGCGGCCTCAGTCATCAGCCGAGCAGGAGAAGGGCGCGGAATCTGTCGGCGTGGCGAGCTAAAAAGAGACGTAACGGAATTTTCAGCTTTCGGCGAGCGCAGCCTCCATAGCGGACAATCCGCCGGGCTGCGCAATTTTTTGTAGCGGGAGTCAGAACCGAGAATGAAAGCAAAGACCGAGCCTTTATTCTGACTCCTGAGTTTCATTCTGAGGGAGATTTATACGATGGCAGATATTACGGCGAGCGCAGTCAAGTCGCTCCGCGAGAAAACGGGCGCAGGCATGATGGAATGCAAGAACGCGCTCACCGAGACGAGCGGTAACGAAGATCAGGCGATTGAGCTTTTACGCAAACGCGGGCTGGCCTCGGCCAGGAAGAAGGAGGGCCGCATCGCCGCCGAGGGCGCGGTCGGCTCCTACATACACATGGGCGGCAAGGTCGGCGTGCTCGTGGAGATCAATTGCGAGACCGATTTCGTGGCGCGCGGCGAAGAGTTCCAGCAGCTTGTCAAAGACGTTGCGATGCACATCGCCGCCGCCGAGCCGCGCTATGTCTCGCGCTCGGAAGTCCCGGCGGACGCGCTCGACAAGGAACGCGAGATCGCGCGCGCGCAGGCCAAAAACGATCCGAAGAACGCCAACAAGCCCGATCAGGTGATCGACAAGATCGTCGAGGGCCGCTTGAACAAGTTCTATGAAGAAGCCGTGCTGCTGGATCAGCCCTTCGTCAAAGACCCCGCGAAGACGGTCGCCGACCTGGTCACGGAAAAGATCGCCTCGATCAAAGAGAACATCACCATCCGTCGCTTCACGCGCTACAAGATGGGCGAGGGATTGGAGAAGCGCGTAGACGATTTCGGCAGCGAAGTGGCCGCGCTCGCGGGCAGTGGCGGCAACAACCAGTAATTTTTTAAGCGGGAGAACTTGATGCCAGCAGAGGTGGCAGCCTCAACCAACGAAGAGAGTGCTCCGGCCTACCGGCGTATTCTGCTGAAGATTTCCGGCGAGGCCCTCATGGGCGCGCAGAATTACGGCATCGACGTGAACGTGGCGCGCAACGTAGCCGAAGAGATCAAGGACGTACGCGAGCGCGGCGTCGAAGTGGCGGTGGTCGTCGGCGGCGGCAATATCTTTCGCGGCGTCTCTAAAAGCGCGGGCAACATGAATCGCTCAAGCGCCGATTACATAGGGATGCTCGCCACGATCATGAACGGCGTCGTGCTTCAGGATGCGCTGGAGAAGCTTGAGGTCTACACGCGCGTGCTGTCGGCCGTGGACATTCCGCAACTGGCCGAGCCCTTCATACGTCGTCGCGCGATTCGCCACCTCGAAAAGGGGCGCGTCGTCATCTTCGTCGCGGGCACGGGCAATCCATATTTTACGACCGATTCGGCAGCCGCGCTGCGGGCGCTTGAGATCAAGGCCGACGTAATCCTGAAAGCCACAAAGGTCGAAGGCATCTACAGCGCAGACCCTATGAAGGACGCTACGGCGACGCGCTACGATTGCATCACGTACCAGGAAGTCCTGGAACAGCAGTTGAAGGTGATGGACGCCTCCGCTATCTCGCTCTGCATGGACAACAATCTGCCCATCGTCGTCTTCAACATGCGCACGCCCGGCAATATTATGCGCGTCGCAATGGGCCAACGCGATGTCGGAACGCGCGTCTGCGTTGAAAAACCTTGAAAGGCGGGGGCCGGGAAAACGAAGGATGTTCGGCCCTTCTTCCCCGGCCCCCGACCCCTGATTTTGGAGCTGATATGAACGAGAAGGATGTCGTCAAAGAGACGCGACCGCGCATGGAGGCGGTCATCGAGGATGTTCGGCGCAAGCTGGCGACCGTAAGAACGGGCCGCGCCGCCGTGAATCTGTTGGACGCGGTGATGGTTGAGTATTATGGCACGCCGACGCCGCTGAACCAGATGGCCTCCGTACACGTGCCCGAGCCGCAGATGCTCACCGTTCAGCCCTGGGATCAAACGCAACTGGGCGCGATTGAGAAGGCCATACGCGCCGCCGACCTCGGTCTCAACCCGTCGAACGACGGCAAGCTCGTGCGCATTCCGATTCCGCCGCTCACCGAAGAGCGCCGCAAGCAACTCGCCAAACAGGTGCACGAGATTGCCGAAGATCATCGCACGGCGGTTCGCAATCTGCGCCGCGACTCGAACGACCGTTTGAAGCGGATGCTCAAGGACAAGGCGATCTCTGAGGACGCCGAGCGCGACGGGTTGGATGAGATTCAGAAGCTCACGAACACCTACATAGGCAAGATTGACGAGTTGGCGAGAACCAAGGAACAGGAACTCCTCAACGTCTGAATCGAGGCCGAAGGGCAAAACGCAAAAGTCCGGGCGAAAGCAGCTTCTAATTAAGCTGGCCTTTCGCCCGGACTTTTGCCTTTACCTTTTACGCTTAACTTTCGCTCAGACGTTTTGAGTGCGCTTCCAGCCGACGCGATAACGCGCCGTCAGAGCCAGCCCGAGGCTCGTCACCACCAGCCCGGCGACCAGCAGCGGCCATACGTAGGGCAGCGAGAGCACGACGGCCCAGAAGCCTGCGCCCAGAAGCAGCGCCACGGATTCCGAATGCTTCCCTTCCGGCAGGATCAGACGTTGTAGCCATCTTCCGGTAGCCGCGTGAATGACGACGCGCCCGAACAGGTAGGCGATTGTGAGAAAGAGGACGGCCGTGATGACGACGAGCACGCTCAGCATGGTCGGCAGGATGCGCAAAGAGAGGGGCACGCCGAAGGCGACGACTATCGAGCCCAGGAATCCGATCACGGCCACTCGCAAGTTCGTCAATTGCAGTCGCGCCGCCGCGCGGCTGACTGCGCCGGGCGTGGCCGCCGTCAGCGCCAGCGAGACGATGAACCAGAAGAGCACGGCGAGCACTCGCATCCCGGCGTAGAGTAGAGACCAGCGCGGCGTCAACAGCGTCTTGGGGTCGCGCATGACCTCGCGCAACTCCTGTTCGTAGCCCGCGATCATGACGGTCGTGCTCGCAGGATTGCGCCCCGGCGCGCTCTTGCCGTGGTTATATGCGCCGCCGATGACGATCACATCGCCGCCTATGTAGGAACCCTCGCGCTGGATGACGGAGCCGCCGATGGTCGCCACGTCTCCCTCTACGCGGCCCGTGATGATGACATCGCCGCCGAAGGAGATCGCGCCGTGCTCGACGCGCCCGCGTATCTCGACCGAGCGGCCCAGCCCGAACACATCTCCGCTCTCCATTCCCTCGACGATCAGCGGCGCGACCGTATCCTGAACCGAAGCGGCGGGCGCTGAAGGAGCAGCAGCAGCAGCAGCAGCAGTAGTAGCATCAGGAGACTGCTGCTGCTGCTGTGCCTGTGCGACGACAACTGCCAGCAGCAGCAGGATAGCCACCATCGCGGTTTTCCAGACGCCTCCTGCCGCTGCTGCTGCGGCGGCGCTGCTGGCGTATAAACCTTGACGGCTTTGAAGCGAGAGATGGTTCACAATCGTTTGTTGAGAGAGAGGCACGAGCACGTACGTGGGCGCGCGCGTGCTCGTCGTTTTCAAGTGATACGGGCTCGGTGATAACTGATAATCAGGCGGGGAAGCAGGGCGAGCGCGGCGACGAGCAACAGACTGCCAACCAGTCCGAGCGGGCGCGACTCGAAGAAGAGGTGGCTGCCGACGCGCGAGATGACGACGAGGCCCGCTCCGGCGTTATACAACATGTGCGCGAAGAACCCTATGACGGCCGCCGCCGGTTTCGCAATGGCCCGTAGGGGAACGAGCGCGGAGCCGCTCAGGGCCGCGCCGCCAATCAACAGGGCCGAGACGGCGGCCAGCGATGCGCACAGCCAGAGGGCCCGCCTGTTTTCGGCGCGCGCGCGCACGCCGCTCATGTCCGACTGTGCATGCGCCGCAACCACCCGCGCAAAGTTCGCAGGCATAGGCAATGCGCGCTCTTCCGAAAGCGCGAAGTCCAGCGCGCACAGCAGGCGCTTTTGCTCGCGCAACTGCCCGGCACAAGACGAGCATTCTTTGACGTGCAGCTCGAAGGCGGAGCAATCGGCGACGGCCAGCTCGCCGTCAAGGTAAGCGGCGATCTCTTCGCTCTCTCGGCACGTAGGATTTTTTGAAGCGTCGCTCGTCACAAAAATTCCAGATTCCTCTCAAACGCTCGTAATGCCTCTCTGCAAAAAATGCTCGCGCATCACTTCGCGCGCGCGAAAGAGTCTATTCTTGACCGTACCGAGCGGGAGTCCCGTAACCTCGGCTATCTCGTCGTAACTGAGATCGTGCGAATGTCGCAGCACGATCAGTTCCCTGTAAGCGCGCGGGAGCTGATCGACGACCGCCTCTATCTCTGCGCGCCGCTCCCTTCGCTCGCTCTCCTCTTCCGGCGTCGGCTTATCGCTCTCTATGGGCAAGTCGTAGGCGCTGCCCTCAACCTCGCCCGTCAGGGACTGCTCGCGCGTCGAATATCGCCGCAGGTGATCGACGGCAGCATTGTGCGCGATCTTATAAATCCAGGTCGAGAATTTGTATTCCGAGCGATAGCGCTCAAGCGAAGCGTAGACCTTGATGAAGACCTCCTGAGTCAGATCGAGCGCCGCGTCATAGTCGCCGACCATTCGATAGACGTAGGCGGCGATGGGTCTTTGATAGCGGCGCACAAGCTCCTCGAACCCGTCCTCGCGCCCGTCAATGGCGCGCACGACCAAGTCGCCATCCGTGATGGCGCTCAGCCTCAAAGCAAAGTGGGATGCATTCATACTCATGATGCCCTGGTTTTACGCTTTTGAAACAGGGAAAGTTTCAAAAGCGGGGGGCGGGAAACAGGGGCCAGAGGACAGGAAAAACAAAAGATGTTCGGCCCTTCTTCCCCGGACCCTGACCTATCTCCATGCGAGAGTGGCGAGTCCGGCGGGGGCGGCGATGGTGTCGAAATCAAGTTGGCCGGGGGGCAGCGACAGCCCGACATCCCTCGGGCCGAGCGGGCGCAGCTCGCGCCCCAGCGTCTCGTTGATTAGCTCGCTCACATGCTGCTTATCGAGGCCCTCGCCCAAGACCAGCAACCGTTCCAGGCTGCGCACTTCGCCGCCGTTGTCATCAGCCGACGCGATGCGGTCGCGATAAAACAGCAGGAGACGATAAAGCTCGTCATCGCGGTCTTCGGCCTCGCACAGAACAGTGCGGACGACGAGCGGACGACGGGCGCGCACCAGCACCACCGTAAAGCCTTCGGCGTGCGAGCTGACGAGCAGCGCATCGAGACCCGCGTCGGCCTGCATGAGCCAGCGCGCTTCGCCGACGTGGCGCGGAAGGATAAGGCCCGCGCGCCAGCCGAGCGAGGCGAACACGCTTTCGTATTCGGCGAGCACAAGCTCGCGCACGCCGACAGCCAGGTAGCGCGCGCGTCCCTGCGGGTCGGGCGGCAATTTCTCGCGCGCGACGCGCAGTTCTTCGAGCGGCGTGCCGAAACCGCGCTCCGTCTTCCAGCGCAAGACCTCTTCCAGCTCGGAGCGCGAGCCGGGCGCGCTCTCCAGGTGCAGGATCACAGTGCGCGTCGAGGCTTCCGGCAACGTCACAGACCACTTCCGCTGTCGCCCGAGACCGGCCCCGAGCGCCGCATCTCCCAACGCCTGGGCCAACTCCTTCGGGTCTGCGATATTGGGCTCGTCGAAGCCTGGGTTGAGGAGCGCGTCGGGCAACGAGACGGTGGCCGCGCGCTTGAGCGCGAATCCCTCGCGGCGACGCCGCTCAAGATGAACCACGGCAGCGCCCTTGCGTTCGAGCCCGACGGCGGCCGTCGGTAATCGCGGCGCGATCAGTTTATTTAGAGAAGTCATTCGAGTTCGGATTTTAGACCGGGGAACGGCGGATCAGCCAGGAACGTTCATCTTGAAGCTCTAAAAACCGGAAACACCCTCTTCGATCCGCAAGCCGCACCTTAAAGGCGGGCCTCACCATTCGCTGTAGGGACGGCCATCGGTTCCAATCTCGGTCGAGAGGCTGTGAACGTCGGTGACGCCCTGCCCGCCTTCGGTGGAGTTAGGGTCTTCGCCCATCGTTGGATTCCAGGTCTTATCGCCGGTCATAGGGTCTTCGGGCATCTCTCGCATGTAACCGGCGGTGACTAAATCTTCCAGCGACGGCGGCAACTGTCCCTTATCGGCGGCGTACTGATCGATCAGTTTTCTCATCTGAAACAGGTCTTCACGCAGCACCGTCTCGCGAGCGTGGAGGACGTGTTTCTGGTATTGCGGCAGGGCGACGGCGGCCAGGATGATGATGATGGAGATGACGATCATCAATTCGAGCAGCGTAAACCCGCGCTCCCTGAACGGGAACGAAGCGGTAGAAAGCGGACGGTAGAAAGCGGACGGGCCAGGGCTTCGGCGCTGCTGCTGCTGCTGCTCGCCGTCAACGTCTCGCGTCCTCGCGTTTTCCCGTTGCCTTATCACTTTACCAATCACTGTATTTCTCTCCGTTGAGCGCCGTATCCGTAGATTTGGAGCGCACGTCGAAGACGTTTTCGCCGCCGTCGCAGGAAGAGGAATCAGCCTCTTCGTAGGACGAGCGCAGGCACCAGTCTGCGCGGCCCGTGATCGGGTCTACGGGGATGGCGCGCAGGTAAATCTTCTTTTTGGTGGAGGTCTGATCCAGCTCGGTCGCGGTGCGGTCTGTGCCGCTCAGACCCGCTCCGCCGAGCGGCATTTGCGGCGCGCGCGATGTGACGTTGACGCCGCTCGTGAGCGTTTCCAGGTCGGGCGGGTAGCGATCCGGGTTATCCACGCCGAAGATCGTGCAATCGCTGATGACGACCTTGCTGCGCGGATCGATAAACATTTGCAACTGGTTCACAGCGCCCTGTTGCGGCGGATTCAGCGCCGGGTTCGGGACGGGCCCCGTGGTCGGCGGCGGCGTCGTCGTCGCCGTGGCCCCGCCCGGCCCACACTGCATCCCGACCGTATCGCGATGAAACTCCTCTATGGCCATACGCATCTCGCGCAAAGCCTCGCGCAGGCGCTGCTCGCGCTGGCGCTTGACGGAAACTTTGACCAGAGGTATGACGCCCAGCGTCAGGATCGCCAGCACCGCCAGTGTCATGACAAGCTCGATGAGCGTGAACCCGCGCTCCCGGCCTGGAAATGAAGAGGGGGACAGCCGACGGTAGAAAGCGGACGGGCCAGGGCTTCGGCGCCGCTCGCCACGAGCGCTTTGCGTTTTCACTTTCTCACTTTTCCCTGCCATCTTGAGTTTACTGCTTCACAAGGAAGCGACCGGGCACGACTCCTAATTGCACGCCCCGCCCATCCGAAGCATGTAGATACATATTGGTCTGATCGAACACGATTCGGCTCTCGCCGGGCGCGAGCGCTTCGATGTCCAGATAGAGAAGCACGTAGGAGCCCGCGGCGAGCGGCGTATCGGGCGACGAGGGCGAGACGGAGATCAGCAGCATGCCGTTCGGATCGACCGATTGCATAATGCTCGGCACTGCGCCCTGAACGCTGGCAAGCCCCTTCGTAACGTCGCGCAAGGCGATGGTGCGCGGATCGAACCTGAGCGCCAGGAGCGCCGTCCCGAGCGGCGCATTCGTCGTCAGCAAGAGAGCCAGCCGCTGCTTTTCGCCGACGCGCATCTCCTGCCTCTCTGACAGTAGCCGCAACTCGGCGGTGGCGGCTACTGTCGCTGCCGTCGTCGTCGTCGCCGGTGGCGTCTTCACTGCCGCCTCCGTCTTCGTGCTCGCGGCTGCGGGCTGTTGTTCAACCACGGGCGGCGGCGGCGCGGCTGTTGTTGCGGTTGATGTCGCTGTGGTTGATGTTGCGGCTGTTGTCGTCGCCGTTGTGGTTGATGACGTTGCTGCTGCTGCGGTCGCGGCGCTCTTTTCCAGCGGGGACGGCGGCGCATCCAGTGCGGCGAGAGCCGTTTCAACCTGCGCGCTGCCGCCAGCAGCAGCAGCAGCAGTGGTCATAGTCGGGCTTGCGCTCGGCTGGGCCAGCATGGCCCTTAATTTCTCGGCGACATCGACGTTGCCCGGCAGAGCCAGGGATTGAATGACCGGCGCAGGCGCGGAAGCAGTTGCCGAAGGCGCAGCCGTGTTTGAGAGATTCGCGGCGACAGCCGAAGGCCCGCCGCTCGCGGCCGTCGTCGCGGGCGGAATATTGACGGGCACGAGCGATGGCGGCGCTGATGTTGCTGTTGCGGTAGTGGCGGCGCTACTCATCGCGGCATTATTCGGCGCAGCCGTGTTCGACGCGGCGGCTACAGCGCCGCCGGACGCGGCGGCCCCGGCCAGCGCTCTGGGCGCGGGCACGTAGGCGGGCTCGGCATCCGGTAGTTGAACTGTGACGTTCATTTGTGCGCGACGCGCGGCCGCGTCGCGGGCGGCGGCGGCGGCGGCGACTGCCTGCCGCTCCTCGCGGTCGGCGTCTTGAAGCAGCGCTTCGAGCGAGCCTGTGGTCGGAGTTTGCAGCGTGCCGCTCGGGCGCTGCTCTTCATCGCGCGGCGTGACGGCGGGCGCACGCAGCACACGCGGCGTCACAGCGATGACTACGTCGGTCTGAAAGTTGTTGCGGCGCGGAGTGCTGAAGAGACGACCGAGGATAGGGATAAGCCCCAGAAGAGGAAATCCGGCGCGGCCCTCCGACTGTTTATCCTGGGCCACGCTCGCCAGCATCATCGTCCGATTATTCTGAATGCGCGCCGTGCCTGTGATCGTCCGCTCCGTAAAGGTCGGCGTCGGGCTTCCGATATTGACCACATCCTTAGATTCAATTGACATCTTTACCTGCACGTCGAGGTTCGGGAAGACCTGCGGCGTGAACTTCAGTGTAAGGCCCGTCGGCTCGTAGTTGAAGACGGGGAAACCGCCCGCAAATCCGACGCCCGTATTGACGCCGCCCGTCGTCCCGCCCGTCGTACTGGTCGTGCCGAAGGGAAAGGTCTGAGCGGTCTGGACGGGAACGCGCTGGCCTATGCGTGCGGTGGATTCCTCGCCGTTGAAGGCGTGAACCTGTGTCGAGGCGATCAGCTTCGTACGATCTTTGCGCTGCAAGGCGCTGATGGTCGAAGCGGGGATGACGAGGGCCGCGCCAGCGGCGGTCGGGACGCCCGTGAAGGCTGTCGCGCGATCACCCAGGAAAGCAGAGAGGCCGCGCTGCAAGCCGCCCAGGTTGGTCAAAGTCGTCGAGTCGCCGAGCTGATTGCCAAACTGCAAGAGGTCTTCGCGCGACACCTCGTAGATGTTCACGTCCATGACGACTTCCGCGCGATCCTTATCGATGCTCGAAATGATGTCGCCGATCAGACGCACGTTCTCCGCCGTATCGCGCACCGTCAAACTATTGGTGGCCTTGTCGGCGATGACGATGGTCTGCGGGCGTCCCTGCTGCGGCGGAATCGCCTGTTGAATCAGGGTCTTGGTTTCGTTCGGATCGACGTTGGCCAGATAGAAGGTGCGAATGACGAGCTGCTGGTATTGCGGTCGGCGCGTCTGGTCGGCGACGACTATGGTACGCCGACTCAGCTTCTGAAAAAAGAGCCCTTCCTGCAAAAAGATGTAATCGAGGGCCTGCGCCGTTGTCACGTCTCTGAGGTTTATCTCGATATTGCGCGGCTGGCGAAATGATTGGCTGTCGAAGATGACGTTCAGACTGAGCTGCTCGGCGAGGCTGCGTATGAAGCTCTTGAGATCGCCGCTGTAGTTGATGACGCGCAGTTGCTCGACGCGCGGCGGCAGCGTCGCCACAGGCTCCTGCTGCGGCTGCGCGGCGACGCCACGGCTGAGCGTGCCCGCGTTACTGCCCGCCTGATACGAGGTCGGCGCGACCTTTGATTCTTCGGGCGCGCTCAGGCCATTGCTGCCCGGCGGTATGCCCTCCTTCTCGTTCTGCAAGCGCAGCATACGATCCATCTCGGAGAGCGCCAGTTGATTGACCTGATCGTAGCCGTACGCCTGTCGAAAGGCGTTGTAGGCTCCGATGTAGTCGCGCTGCTCGGCCAGGCTTCGGCCCTGTATCATATACATCTGCGAGGCGTTGAAAAGAGCACGGCGATAATGAAGCTGGTACTCCATGTTGGCGGGGTCGGCCGCCACCGCCAGCGAGAACTCCTGCGCAGCGCGATCCCATTGCTGGGCCGCCTCGTATTTCATCCCCTGCTTGAAATTCTTCTCACCCTTTTTGGCGAGCGCCGTGATGGGCGTCATCAGTAAACAGAAGGTGACGAGAAGCGCTGCGAAGGAACGCGCGCGGATGGATGTCTTCATCTCGATCCTCTCTTTTGATCTAACGGAAATCTGCCGCAAAACTCTACTCTCTCTATCAGGTGCGTCGTCGGCTCGGCCCGCGCGCCATACTCACGCGCTCGCTCTCTCTTCTGCCGGGGCTTAATCCCGGCGCTCAAAAATTTAAACGCCCGCGGAAAAGCGCGGTTCCTGAAACAGGAAAGCGATGAGTCGACGCTTCGCCTGTGCGGGCGAGACCGGCCTCGCTTCCGGCTACGGGTGCTCTTACTGCCTGATCTCTTCGACGAAGGTGACGCGGTTGATCTCGTGCAGGGTCGAGACTCCGGCGAAAACCTTTTGCAGCGCCGACTCGCGCAGGCCCGAGAGTCCCTCGGCCTCGGCGGCGCGTCGCACCTCGGAGCCGGGCCGCCGCTCGACGATCATCTCGCGTATGTTGTCGGTCAGATCGAGCAGTTCGTGAATGGCCGTGCGTCCACGATAACCCGTGTGATTACAGGCGTCGCAGCCGACGCTCATGTAAAAGGTGCGATCCGCCTGCTCCGCGGGCAGCAGGCCGGATTCCATCAACTCACCGTCGCTCGGGCGATACATGCGCTTACAGACAGGGCAGAGCATACGGATGAGACGTTGCGCGAGCACGCAGTTCAGGCTCGAAACGAAATTATACGGCTCGACGCCCATATTGAGGAAGCGGCCAATCACGTCTATGACGTTGTTGGCGTGAACGGTAGTAAAAACCAGGTGGCCCGTCAGGGCCGACTGGATGGCGATCTGGGCCGTCTCGGTATCGCGTATCTCTCCGACCATGATCTTATCCGGATCGTGGCGCAGGATGGAGCGCAAGCCACGGGCGAAGGTCAGTCCCTTTTTCTCGTTGACCGGAATCTGCGTGATGCCGTGCAACTGGTATTCGACGGGGTCTTCGATGGTGATGATCTTGTCCTCTTCGTTCCTGATCTCGTTTAGGGCCGCATAGAGCGTGGTCGTCTTGCCGGAGCCCGTGGGCCCCGTGACGAGCACCATCCCGTACGGCTCTGCGATGTAGCGGCGGAACTTTCGCACGTCCTCGTCGGCGAACCCGACGACGTTCAAATCCAGATTGCGGAACGATTCGTTGATCTGTTCTTTGTCGAGAATACGTATGACGGCGTCCTCGCCGTGAACGGTCGGCATGATCGAGACGCGGAAATCCACGTTGCGGCCCTTGTAGCGCACGCGAAAGCGCCCGTCCTGCGGCACGCGGCGCTCGGCGATGTCCAGCTCCGACATCACCTTGATGCGCGAGATCAGCGTCTGGTGATAGGCCAGATCAATCGGGTCGACCTTAGCGTAGAGCGCCCCGTCTATGCGGTACTTGACCTGTACCTCGGTGTCGCGCGTCTCAATGTGGATGTCCGAGGCGCGCGACTCCATGGCGTTGTAGATGATCGTATCGACGAGCTTGATGATCGGCGACATGTCGGAGTCGGTCGCCAGCCGGTCGAGGTCTAAGACCTCCTCGCCGGTCTCCGTCTCCTTGACGAGCGAGATGCGAAAGGTAGAGGCGGCCTCCTGCAAAACTCGCTGCGTCGCATCGCCTTTGCGCAACACCACGTCTATCGAACCGGCCGTCGCGACGTGCGGCACGATGCGCGTACGCAGGGCGCTCGCCAGCTCGTCCAGTTTCTCAAGGTCTGTCGGGTCGGCCATCGCCACGTGAAGACGCTTGCCCTCGCGCCGCAGCGGCACGAACTGGTTTCGCACCATCAGATCGACCGGAAATTCGTTGAGCAGCGCGTAGTCGATAGGGGAATCGCCTTCGGGCGGCAGCAGGTCTACGTAGGGCAGGCGGTAGCGGCGGGCCAGTATGCGCGCCTCGCGCACTTCGGGCGGATCATTTTCTTCGGGCAACGGCAGCAGCTCGTCTCGCGAAATCGGCTGCGTCGTATCGCCGAAGGTGGTGATGGTTTGCGTGTACTCTTCCGATGCCTCTTTCATAATAATTTCCGCCCTCTGACGGGGGACAAGCGCCTCATCTGGCGGATGGCGCGTTCGAGATGGATTGAATAATCGGGAGATAAATAGAGAGTAGAATCGTGATGACGACGCCGCCCATCAAGACCAGAATCGCAGGCTCCAGCGTCGTCGTCAACTGTTCGAGCCGCACCTCCGCCTCCGCGTCGTAGAAGGTCGAGACTTCGTCCAGCATCTCTCGTAAAGAGCCCGAACGCTCGCCGATGCCGATCATATCGATGGCGAGTTCGGGAACCCACTCGGCCGCTTCGAGGCTCTCCGTAAAGGAGCGGCCCTCGCGGATCATGGGCAGGATGGCGGAGCTTCGTCGCCTCAGCTCGCGGTTGGTGATCGACTCGGCGGCGATCTCCCACGATTCCACGAGCGTAATGCCGCCCGCCAGGAGCGTCGCTAGAGAGCGCGTCGCCTGCGCCACACTCAACTGCTGCAAGAGCCGCCCGACCAAAGGAATCTTCAAGAGTATTCTGTCAATAGTGAGCTGGCCCGAGGGCGTGCGCGACCAGACGACGAGCGCCGCTATGGTGGCGATCAGGAGCGGGGCGAACCAGTAGATGTTGCTCGACACCCAACCGGAAATCCCGACCACGATCTGCGTCAGCAGCGGCAGCTTCGTATTGCCGAATCCGGCGAACAGGTCGGACATGCGCGGCACGACGTAAATGGTCAGAAACGCGACCATGCCGAAGGAGGCCATCAGCAGGAACGCCGGGTAGGCGAGCGCGCCGCGAATCTTTCGGCGCAGGCCCACGTTGCGCCGCATGTAGGCCACGTAGCGCGCCAGTACCTCGTCGAGCGCCCCCGACCGCTCGCCCGCCAGTATCGAAGCCGTATAGATGCGCGGGAAGACGGGCCCCTGCGCCGCGAAGGCCGCCGAGAGCGCCATCCCGCCGCGAATCTTCTCTTCCACGTCTCCGAGCACGCTGCGCAGCCCCGAAGCGGTGGCGCGCTTGCGCAGCATGGAGATGGCTTGCAGGATGGGAATACCGGCGCGCACCAGTGCCGAGAGCTGCTGGTTGAAGAGCAGAAAGTCGTTCGCTTTGACGCGCGCGTGACCGCCCGCGCCGCCCCTGCGCGTCAGCGCCGCGACGCCCGAAGTCTTCGGCGGCGTCACCGCGAAAACTCGAAAGCCCTCGCTTTCGAGGCGTGTGCGCGCCTCCTGCACGCCGACGGCCTCGACGCTACGCGTCACGACCTCGCCAGCGGGCGTTCCCAAACGACATATAAATTCGGCCATTGCTATTGAATCCGGGGAAACATTCCTCTCCTGATGGAAGAGAGCGAAGTGGGGGAAGACACGATCAAAAGTATATCATGCGCCCGCTTGATGGTGCGACCGGGGGGCGCGTCGCGTGGGCGAGCGCGCCCTCTCATGCTATTCACGCCGCGCGCGGCTGAAAGTTGCAGTCATACGTCCAGCCATGGAGAAGGGCCGAAGGGCTTCAAAGCTTTAGGCTTCTTGCGCGCTCGTGCGGCTGTGCCTTACAATACAGGGCGAGCCATCGCTAAATATTTTCTGGAAGTGGCGAGCGGTAGTCTCCCCAAAAGCGCCGGATTGATCGCTTCAAGCAAAATTTAGGCAACGCCGACCCTGGCCCGAAATTTCCAGCGGGACTGACGGCATAAGCTCTGGCTTCCTCCGAAGCCCCCCGGCTCTACTGTTTTCGCGGGGCATGAAAGAGGAGCAGGGGGTAATATGAATTTACAGTGCCGCCACGCTTTTCCAGTCGTGCTCGTATCCTGCCTCGCCTTTATCATCGTCGCATCTTTGGGCGTGCCAGCAAGCGCCAACGCTCAACCGAAACCGGACGCCGCCGCCGCCACCACTACAACAACAACTACAACTACTCCTCAGACGCCCGCCGCGCCCAAGCGCCCCATCGCCGGAACTGACGAACAGGTTATCATCAATACAGACCTGATTACGCTGACCGTCACGGTGACGGATGCTTACGGGCGTTACGTCTCGGGGCTTGAGCAGAAGCATTTCACAGTCTTCGACGATAAGGTCGAGCAGGAGATAGCCTTCTTCAGCGACGACGATGCGCCCGTCTCCGTAGGCGTCATCTTCGACATGTCGGGCTCCATGAGCGGGGATAAGATCAGGAAAGCGCGCGAGGCCCTGGCGCGCTTTATACAGACGAGCCATGAGAGGGACGAGTATTTCCTGATCGGCTTCAACAGTCGCGCGCAGCTTCTTCTGGACAGGACGCGCGACGGCAACTCCGTGCTCAACAAGCTGACCTTTATCGAGCCGAAATCCAACACCGCTCTTTACGACGCCTGTTATCTGGGCGTCGAGAAGGTTTCACGCGGGGTTCACCCCAAACGCGCCATTCTGCTGATAAGCGATGGGCAGGATAACGACTCGCGCTATACCTTCAGCGAGGTGCGCCGTCTCCTGAAGGAATCCGACGTGGTTCTGTATTCCATAGGCATACTGGGCGGCGGCGACCCGAGCAGCACGCTCGGCGTCGAAGGCCAGACCACCCTGGAGGAGCTTTCCTCGGTCTCGGGCGGCAAGGCTTTCTTCCCCAACACGGCCCCCGAGATGGATGAAATATTTGAAAAGATCGCGCTTGAGCTTCGCCACCAGTATTCAATAAGCTATCGCCCCATCAACTTCACGAACGACGGCAAGTGGCATAAGATCAAGGTCAAGGTACAGCCCCCGAGGGGCTTGCCTCGGCTTTCCATACGCAGCCGCGAGGGTTACTACGCGATCACCAATCCGCGCAAAGGCGGTTAATCCGTGCGCGAAACAGGCGGCAACGGCTCGCCTCTTCCGCGCATCTTTGTAAATGTGCGCGCAAAACCGTGATTTTCGCGCCGCTCTTTGCCCTAGCCACCACGCGAGCCGACAGCCGGGAGGCTCATTCGTCGAGTGCGAGAAGTGCCCCGTCACTCCCCTCTTTACGGTCGGGCGTGCGGGGCGCTTTAATTAGAATGGGGGGCCGAGAGGCCGTAGGTTAATCGAAAGCCATCAACAGAATGCTCTCAAAGCCCCGTGCATTCTGTTTTTCGAGGACATTTCAAGTGATGAAATACCGTCAAGCCTGGAAGTTTATTGCCGCCGTGCGCCGCCCACTGGCATTTGTCGCCGCCTCTGCATTCATACTGGCGCTGCTGATCTTTTCAAACGCCGGTCAGGCACAGCAGCCGGACGGGCGTCCGCGCCGCACCACGACTGCCACTACTACTACGCAGCAGAAGCAGCAGCAGCCCGCGCAGCCGAGGCCGACGCCGACGCCCGTCGCCCGTCCGACTCAACAACAGCAGCAGCAGCCTCCGCCGTCAATACGGGTTCTGGACGAAGCGCCGCCCGAGATGGCAGACCCCGTCGGCCAGGAGATCAATGAAAATGATGTCGTCAAGGTTGACACCAATCTGGTCAACCTGAACGTGCGCGTCATCGACCGCAATAATCGCCCGATCAGCAACGTCCGGCAGGATGATTTCAAGGTCTACGAGGACGGCGTGCTGCAACCCGTCGGATTCTTCTCGACCGAAGAAGTGCCGATCAGCTACGGCCTCGCGGTGGACAACTCCGGCTCGATGCGCTCGCAGATAGACAAGGTCATAGAGGCCGGGAAGATTCTCATCAACACCAACAAGCCCTCGGACGAGACCTTCCTGATGCGTTTCATCGATAGCGATAAGATCGAGACGATGCAGGACTTCACCTCCGACAAGGAGCGCCTGTCGGACGGACTCGACAGCATGTACATAGAGGGCGGGCAGACGGCCATCATCGACGCCGTTTATCTGGCCGCCGAACGCATCGCCAATTATAAGAAGGGCGACGACCTCGGCGACCGTCGTCGTCGTGCGCTCATACTCGTCACCGACGGCGAGGAGCGCGGCAGCTACTACCCGCTCGAACAGCTTTTCGCCAAGCTGCGCGAAGAGGACGTGCAGATATTCGTCATCGGCTTCGTCAACGAGCTTGATAAAGAGGGCGGCATCATCAAGAAGAGCCCGAAGGAGAAGGCCGTCAATCTAATCAATCGCCTCGCCAAAGAGACGGGCGGACGCGCCTTCTTTCCCAACTCGCTGTCGGAGCTGAACGACATCGCCAGAGAGATTTCCGGAGACCTGCGCACGCAGTATGTCATCGGCTATTATCCGACGAACAATACGCGCGACGGCTCATACAGGCAGATACGCGTCACGGTCGCCAGCCCTCCGGGCGAGAAGCGCATCGCCCTCACGCGTTCGGGGCGCACGGCCACGCCGCAGGGCGCGACGCCCGCCTCTCAGACCACTCCGGCGCGCAACGACACGACCAGGCCGACCGTGCGTACCCAGACGGGCGCGCGCCGGTCTCCCTGAACCCGCAGGCGCGACTCGGCTTCCCTGATCGTCTTCTCTTAAAGGACAAAACCCCGGCGACTGCTGTTATCGAAAGCAGCACGCGCCGGGGTTTCACCTTGATTTCAAGGAGCTAAAACAACGGGAGGAACGACGAGGGGCGAAGGGCGGCAGCGATGAGGGATGAATGAAATGATTCGACACCTTGAATCGCATTGCTAAAAAGCAAGGCTGAAAGATGAAAGGAATGCTTCAACTTACCTTTGATGCCTTTAATTCATTCCTCATCCCTGCCGCCCTTCATCCCTTGGCCTCCTCCCTCATCCCTTCGTTCTCCTCCCTTCGTAGCGCCGTGACAAGGCTGAGAAGTTGATCCATCTTTTCGCCGCGCTCGCGGTCGCGGCGCAGCATCTCTTCGAGCATCAGTTCGCTCTTGAGATTCACTTTAAAATCCTGCTCGGCGGCGAGGCGATCTTTTTCCCCGGCGCGATTCTGCGACATCATGATGATCGGCGCCTGGAGCGCGGCCGTCATCGACAGCATCAGGTTCAACAGAATGTAGGGGTAAGGATCCCACTGCGCGCCGCTCTCGCCCCGCCCGATGTGCGCCAGGATAAAAGTATTGACGGTCATCCAGATGATGAGAAAGCCGCAGTAGATGAAGATAAATGTCCATGAGCCGCCAAAGGAGGCGACCGTGTCGGCGACCCTCTGCCCGAGCGTCATCTGCTCGTCCATCTCGCGGTTGATGTTGCGCGTCACGCGCTGCGAGACGAGCAGGTTGGTCTGTCGCAGGCGCGACGCGATCTCGCAAATCACATCGGTCGCGGCGTGTGGGTATTTGAGCAGGAAGCTCTGGAAATCTTCGCGGCGCAGGCGGTGGAGCGACGAATCGACCAGGGCGTTCGCATTGGCGGAGCGCTCGCCGCTATCGAGCACGGCCAGCTCGCCGAAGAAATCGCCCGGCTTCAATTCCGAGAGCGTTACCTCCTGCACGTCCTCGTCGCGCACCCAGATACGCACAGCGCCTTTCTCGACAACGTAGAGCGCATCCCCGTGGTCGTGCTCATGAAAAATCGCCTCGCCCGCCCTGACCTGAATCTGGTCTACCAGCTCGGCCAGATTTTCCAGCTCGGTTTGATCGAGTCCTTTAAATAGCGGAACCTGCGACAGGCTCTGCGCTTCGTCGCTGAGTGCGATTTCGGGTGTCATATCCGCTGTCTCCTCATTCATCTTAAAGCCGAGCGCTCAGGGCACAAGCGCTCCTCCTGTTAGAAGGGAAAAGATAGAGGTGAAGATGAAAGCTTTGTCCAAAAATCCCGATCCGAGCCCTTGTCCTTCGAGCCTTACCCTTTCACTCTTCTGTAGTCTGACGCTCACCCTTTCAGGCGCTTCAACAAACCTTCCGTGATGGCGAACGGGTCGCGCGGCGTCTTACCGGCGGTCGCCGCGTCGACGGCTTTGACCAGCGCGCGCACGGTATCGCCCAGTTCTTCGTCGTTCGAGTTGACCTCGATACAGTCGGGTGAATCGAAGGGCGTAATCAGAAGGTAACGCGGTGTGGTTTTATCGCGGGGCGGAACGTCCGGGCCGAGGATCAAAAGATTGTTGTTCCAACTACTGTAGCGATGCGCCGAGCCTAAACGTCGCTCCCATTCGAGCTTGCCCGTAGTCGTCAGAGACAGGATACGGGCGAACAGAGCGCGCAGCCTCTCGGTCGTCTCAGTATCGCGAGCGGCCATCAGAAGAACCTCCCGTACTACTGCTGTTGCGTGCTTTTGAGGAGGAGTCAGAGATTATCATTTTTACGAATAAATGAGAACCGCCCGATTTGCGACCGGCGAAGGCCGCACGCGAGCTGAAGCTGAAAAGCGCGGCGCGGGCGCTCGTCCGACGAAGCCCACCCGCGCAGGTTTACTTTGCGGGCTCAGTTGCGATCAGGTAGGTGATGAAGGCGATGAAGGCGAGCGCGAAAACCAGTATCACGAGCACGACCGGCTCAAGATGAAAAAGGCTTTGCGTGGGCGCGTCCGCTTCCTCCATCAAGCCTTCCGGCAGCTTCAGAGCGCCCGTATCTACGACGAGCGCGCCGTCCCGCCCTGTGGCGCTACGCGACGCGCCGCCGCCGCCGCCGTTTCCCCTTTCTTCAAGCGGAGCGAGTTGCGCGGCGCGCTCCGCCGCTTCGCGGCTCGATGTCTTCACAGGGTTATGCTTGCGGCGCGATTCTCTCTCTACAGCCATTTCACTTTCCTCAGAAACAGGTAGAGCCCAAAGCCGATGACGACCATCGAGAGCAGCGCGTAGACATAGCCGTACTTCCACCCCAGCTCCGGCATGTGCGCGAAATTCATTCCGTAGATGCCCGCGACAAGCGTCACCGACATCAGTATCGTCGCAATCGAGGTCAGGCGTTTCATAATCATATTCATCCGATTGCTCTGCATCGAGAGGTAGGCATCCATAGTCGAGCCGAGCAGGTCGCGCAAGGTATCAATTGTGTCGGCGACGCGGATGATGTGATCGAAGACATCCTGAAAATAGACGTGCGTCTCGCGCGCGAAGATCGGCTGCTCGCGCCGTAGCAGAGTGTTGAAGACATCCCTGAGCGGCGTGATCGAGCGGCGCAGGTAGAGCAACTGTTTCTTGATGCGGAATATCTCTTCGATTGACCCGGCGCGGAACTCGCCGAAAATCTGGTCTTCAAGATCGTCCATGCGGTCGCTCAGGATATCGAGCAGCGGCATGTAATCGTCAACGATGGCGTCGATCATCAGATAGGCGAGCATGCCCGCGCCGTGCTCCGCGCGGTCAGTCCATTCGTGCCACAGGCGGCGCGCCGTCTTGAGGGCGCGAATCGGACGGCTGTGAACCGTGACCAGATAGTTTGCGCCGAGAAAAATATTCAGCTCGCGCAATTCCAGGTGGTCATGCGGGCCCACTAGTTCCGCCTCGTAAAGCACTATGAAATAGTAGCCCGGATACTCTTCGACCTTCGGGCGCTGGTGCGTTTGCTGGCAATCCTCTATCGAGAGCGCGTGAAAGCCGAACTCTTCGGCCAGCTCTATAAAGTCCTGGCTCGTCGGGTCGGCGACATCCGCCCAGACGACGTTCTGCTTGCCCATGCAAAGCTCGCTGATGTCGGTCGCCGGAAAATCCTCTCTAAACTTTTTGGCGGCGCTGTCCAGACAAACGGTCGTAATCAACTCTCTTCGGCCCTTTCCTTCTCGAAAGCTTTCGGAAGTATAACGACTCGGCGCCCGCCCGGCATAGCCTGATCGCCCCCCGAACTCGATTTCCGGCGAGTTATCGGCTTGACTTGAGCCGCCAAAAAGCATTAACTTCGCCAGTCTTGTCAGTTATCCAGGGTCGCAGGCAGCAGCCGCCAAGGGGGAACTTAAGTATCAGCTCATTTTCAGCCCGGCTCATTGTTGCTTCCTGCGTACCGTCAGATGTGGGTCATACGACGCCACGCAAATTAACTACAATCCAACGATAGACTCCGCCCCCAAAGCGGTATTCATGTGAGAGGTGCTTGATGATCTCTGGAAAACTTAATGGTAAAGGCAACGGAAACGGCCACATTAAGGCGGGCGCGCAAGGGGCCGCCGCCACCGCTACTACTACTGTTACGACCACGGCGACCGACGCTGCGCCACCGGCAGACGGCGGCAAGCTCATCGTCCTGACCGCGCCGCTGACGGAAACCATCGATCACGCGGGCTACTTCATACAGATGGCGATGGCCAGCCTGCCCATCTGGATGGAAGGCGTACTCAATAGAAAGTATCCGAAGTGGCGCGAGGTCGAGTATAACGAGGACGGCTCGGCGCGCTACATGCCAGCCGGGGTGCGACTGGTCGAGAAATCCCTGCTCCGCGAATACAGCCCCGATGACATCGTCGCCTGCTTTCCACATGACCTGGACAAATTCGTGGGCCCGCGCACGCGCATCGTCGCCGTCTCGACGCACAACCCCCTGGGCGTCACCTTTGCCGCGGGCGTCTACACCTCTATCTTCGGCTCTTCCAGAATGCCCATCAACTCGCACTATTCCAGAGAGCTATTCGCAAAGATCAAGGCCAATCCTTATCGCGACAATTTCAAGGTCATCGTCGGCGGCTCCGGCGGCTGGCAGATCACTCAGACGGGGCTCTTCGAGGAGTTGAGCGTGGACTGCGTGGTTGAGGGGCGCGCCGAAAGTGCGGACGTGATGAAGCTGTTTCGCAAGGCCATAGAAGGCGAGGCGCTGCCGCAGGAGGTCGAGGTCAAGCACCCGGTCAACCGCGACGAGATACTTTTCCCGGACACGCGCACCACCTTCGGCGTCGTCGAGATGACGACCGGCTGCGGGCGGCGCTGCCAATTCTGCGTGCCCGACCTGAACCCGCAAATCGATCTGCCGAAAGACAAGATCATGGAGGCCGTGCGCGCCAACGTACGCAACGGCAATAAGCAGATTTCGCTCGCCACCGAAGACATGTTCATCTGGGGACAGGTACACACGGACACGCCCTTCTATTTCCCCAACCGCGAAGCGCTGCTCGACCTCTACTCCGACATCGTCAACACGCCCGGCGTCGAACAGCACGTCCTGAGCCACTGCACGATAGCTCCGGCGGTGGTCGATCCCCTGCTCATTAAGAAACTATCGGAGCTTCTGCTGCCGAAGAGCCCGATTCACTTTCCCTATCTCAGCAGCCATCCCCTGAAGAAGGCGCTCGCGCCCCTGATCGGCCTTGAGACCGGTTCGGTGCGCATCGCCAAGCAGATCATGGCGAGCAAGGGCGTGCCCTTTCATGCCGAGGATTGGCCCAGCGTCGTCCTCGAAGGCCTGCGCATCCTTAACGAGAACAACTGGTTCCCGGCGATGACGCTGATCGTCGGCAATCCCGGCGAAACGGATGAGGATGTCGAGGCGACGCTCGATCTGGTCTACGAGATGGAGCGCCGCAAGCTCTTCGCTTTCCTGATTCCGTCCATCTTCACGCCGCTGCACGACACGCGCATGGAGAAGAAGAAGGGCGTCACGGAGACGCGCCAGCTCACCCCTTTGCAATGGCAGTTGATGATGAAGTGCTGGAAGATGAACCTGCGGCCCGGCCAGTATAGCTGGTGGGGGCCGACCGCATGGCGCGTCGGCTCGATAGGGATGTGGCTCTACAAGCTTAGGAAGCTCAACGGGCCCAACTTCACCTATCCGCTCTGGATGTTTTCGGGGGCCATCTCGGAAAAGAACCTTCATCGGATGGGCAAGATTTATATGGGCAAGCCCTTGCAGACAAAGAACCGCAGGGAGCTGATCGCCACTCTGAAGCCGTCGCAGTGGCAGTATTTCAGGGCCGACAACGGCGATTTGCCGGAAGGCTACACGCCGCCCGAAACTCGTGGCGGAAGAATCGCGCAGCCGCTTCCAGTGGTTTCGAGCCTCAACATCGGCGCGCAGCCGTAAGGGCTGTTTTGGAACCTTAAAAAGAGAGAGGAACGATGACGGGGCTCTCGGCCTTCATCGTTCCTCTCTCTATTTTTCTACAACACCTACTTCTTTTTGCCGGGGACTGAGCCGCTGATCTTCTTGCGCGTCGTCGCGCCCGTGCGAAGCACAGGGATGGCCTGATCCACGTCGGCGTGCGGGCGCGGAATGACGTGCGTGGCGACGACCGTTCCGACTCTTGAGGCGGCAGCCGCGCCCGCATCGACGGCGCTTCTGACCGCCGCCACATCGCCGCGCACGATGGCCGTCACCAGCCCGGCATCTATCTTTTCATAGCCGACGAGATGCACGTTCGCCGACTTCACCATCGCATCCGCCGCCTCGATCATCGCCACCAGGCCCATACATTCCACCATGCCGAGCGCTTCCATATTTATCCTCTCAAATTATGGTTTACCTGACCCGTCGCGCTAATTCCGCAGCGAGTGAATGGGTGCGGGGATGCGTCCGCCGCGCCGTATAAAGTCTGCCGATGAAAAGGCGTTGACGGGCATGATGGGGGCGCTGCCGAGCAGGCCGCCGAACTCCACCAGCTCGCCGACCGCGCGGCCCGGCACGGGGATAATTCGGACTGCCGTCGTCTTGTTATTCATCACGCCGATGGCCATCTCGTCCGCGATGATGGCGGCGACGGTCTCGGCCGAGGTCGAGCCGGGCACGGCGACCATGTCTATGCCGACCGAGCAAACGCTCGTCCAGGCTTCGAGCTTATCGAGCGAGAGAGCGCCCACGCGCGCCGCTTCGATCATGTTCGCATCCTCGGAAACCGGGATGAACGCGCCGCTCATCCCGCCCACAGAGGCGGAAGCCATCGCGCCGCCTTTCTTGACGGCGTCCGTGAGAAGCGCGAGCGCGGCCGTTGTGCCGTGCGTGCCCGCGCGCTCGAATCCCATGCCCTCAAGGATGGCGGCCACCGAATCGCCGAGGACGGGTGTGGGCGCGAGGCTCAGATCGATGATGCCGAATGGAATCCCCAGGCGGCGAGCCGCTTCGCGCCCGATAAGCTCCCCGGCGCGCGAGAGCTTGAAGGAGAGTTTTTTGATGATCTCTGCCAGTTCGTGCAGCGGCAGGTCGCGCGGCGCGTGGGCCACCGCATGATTGACCACGCCGGGCCCCGAGACGCCGACGTTGACGACCGCTTCGGGCTCTCCCACGCCGTGAAACGCGCCCGCCATAAAAGGATTGTCCTCGACGGCGTTGGCGAAGCAAACGAACTTGGCGCAGGCCAGCCCGCCGCGCTCGCGCGTGCGCTCGGCCATCTCCTTAATCAGATGGCCCGTGCGTCCGACCGCATCCATGTTGATCCCGGCACGCGTGGTGGCGACGTTCAGCGACGAGCAGAGGCGCTCGGTCGTCGCCAGCGCCTCGGGGATTGAATCCAGAAATGCGCTCTCCGCATGCGTCCAGCCCTTGTGAACCAGGGCCGAGTAGCCGCCTATGAAATCGACGCCCACGCCTTGCGCCGCCTCGTCTATGGCGCGGGCCAGGACAAGCAGGTCTTCGCGCCCGCGCGCATTCTCGGCGATCAGGGAGGCGGGCGTGATAGAGATTCTCTTGTTGGCGATGCGCAGGCCCACTTCGTCGCCGATCTCGTTGACGGTCGAGACCAGTCGGGCCGCCACGCGCTCGATCTTCCGGCGCACGCGCTCGGCCGTTCTCTCGACGGAATCGCTCACGCAATCGCGCAGGGAAAGCCCGAGCGTGACGGTTCGGACATCCAGGTGCTCGATCTCCGTCATCCGCACGGTTTGCAGGATTTCGGCCTGTGTATATTCCATAAGAACTTCCGCCGGGTCTTCAGCGTCCGACCTTCTTCAGAGAGAGAGCGCGCGCCAGCGCGATGCGCTCTCCGGGCAGAGGCGCGCCTCTGCTATTTGAGGATTTGACTGAGCAAAAGCAAGACGAGCGAGAGAATGATGAGCACGGCGGCGACCAGCACGAAACGCAGCCCAGGGTCTTCGGCCGCCTCGTCGAGCACGACGTTCGAAGCCTGCCGCAACTTCTCCACGCGGGGAGCTATCCTCCCTTCGACCGCATCGCGCGCCGCGACCTTCACACGATGCCTGCGCGTCGTCGCGGCCGCCGACGCGGTCGTACCGCCCTCACCGCCGCCGTCACCATCGCCACCGCGAGTCGCAGCCTCCACCGGCGGCGCTTGACTTTCGTCCGCGCCAACCGCCGACGGCATATTCTCATCAGCCCCGGCGGCGGATACGGAAGTGACAGGCACGGAAGCGACGGGCGCAACGTCCGAGGCCATCGTTGCCGCTGGCGCTCCGGGCGAATCAAGCTCGGCGGGCGGCTCCATCATCTGATCCGGTCGGGCATCGTCAAACGCGATAGAGGGATTCGACGGCCCTGCATCGACAGGCGAGCCGCATTGCGGGCAGAAGCCTGCGCGGCTGCGAACGGAAGCGCCACATGCCCTGCACCGTCGTGAGATTTCAGGTTCCATAAAGATGAGGGTCAGGGGTCAGGGAAGAGCTTCTCACTGGCCCCCGTCCCCCGTCCCCTGCTTTTCATATTCTGTGCATCGCGTTGAAGAGGTCTTCGCGTTGAGCGTAGATGTGCACGCCCAGGTGCTCGCCCTCGCTGCGGAAACGTTCCTTGAGCGCGGTGGCGGACTGGCGCGCGCGCGATATATCGGCGATGATGACCATAGCGAACTTGCCCTGCACCACCGTTTGATTAATGTCGATAATACTGCACTCGGCCTCGGCCAGAATCTGCGAGACGGCGGCGACGATGCCTGGATGGTCGATTCCGAACACGGAGATAACCAGACGCGCGGCAGAGCCCTCGGTCTGCGCTTCGCGCTCGCGCGCGCTCGTCGCGCCGTCGCCTCCGCCGTTGGTTTCGATCGCGGGCTCGACGGCGCGGTACACATCCGTCACCAACTGCTCGACCATCTGCTCGTCCGCGCCCGCGCCCAGGCGCTCATAGACGGCTCGCGTAATCCTGTAAATCAACTCTTCGTTAGCCACTTAATGTTAGATACCGGACGGCCGGTTTTTGCCGACACCTGCCATCCACCTTTTAGGGTTTTCCGTTATCCTGCGCGCGCAATTCGCGCGCCGCCTCGCGCACCTCTTCCGATTCCGCGTCCTGTATGTCCATCCGGTCGACTATGCCGACCACCGCCGCTTCGATTGACATCTCCTGATTGCCGATGGCCGTGCGCGCCGCTTTGCCGTAAGCGCACATGACGACTTCACCGACGCCCGCGCCGAGACGGTCGGCGACGACGACTATATTCCTGGTCGGCTCTTTATCCAGATCATAAGGATGCACGATCAAAAAACGGACGCCCTCCAGATCGGGCGTCTTTTTAGTAGACCAGACAGTGCCGACAACTTTGCCTAAAAACATAAGCGGGGGTCGGGGGGTTCGGGGGCCGGGGGTCAGGGAAGACAGATTTTACAGGCCCCTGACTCCTTTGGCTCCCAGCCCCTCTCTTTCATCCTTTCGCGAAGACCTCTGCGGGCTCGCCCACGTCGCGCGCCGATGGCGTGATGATGGTCTTGGAGTTGATGTAAATCTTCTCGCCCTTCTGGACGGCGCGGCGCACGTCATCTTCGCTGACGAAATCCACAGCCCTGTGGCCGTTGCCGCCCGTCGGCTGCGATGCGCCGTTCGATGGCTTGCCGCTGCTGCTGCTGTCGCTCGGCTGAGCCGCAGGTGTGTTGATGACGGCTGCGCCGCCTCCGGCTTCTCCTGATGCGCTGCCGCCGCCGTTACCCGCGCGCGCGTCGATGGCCTGGGGCGCGGCCGAGGCTTGCGGCGCGGCGTCAGATCTGTCGTACATCGTGCCAGCTTCGACATCAATCACGGGCTGATACTTCGCGGGCGAATCGGAAGCATGAAGCGGCGGCTGGTCTGGCGAAACCTGAGCGGGGCTCCGGCCCGCCAGAAAACGATCGACGATGGCCGCGATCTCTTCGCGACCGATGGTGTGCGGCGCGGCATGTGCATCCTCGCGCGTCGCCTTCTGCGTGGCGCTGGCGAAGACCGGCTGCGCCCCGGCGCTCTCTTTCTGTGCCGTGACTGCGACGGCGGGGCGCGCGCTCTTGACGGGCCTGGTTTCAAAAGCGACGCGCTTGATGTCCATCAGGTGCAGCGGCGAGACGTTATCCGAGGTGACGTTGCCGCCCCACGAGCCGCAACCCAGCGTCATCGATGGCGGCAGCGCCGTTGAGAATCCGATTGCGCCATGCGTCGTCGGCGTATTGACCGTAACGCGCGAGGCTGGCATCTCATTGCCGTAGCGGACGGCGGCCTCGCGCGAGCGCGTGTGAATGCCCGCGGTGTGGCCCATGCCGCCGTAGCTGAGGACTTCAAAACAGCGAGCGGCCCCGCGCTCCACTCCGTCCTCGACATAGAAGGCGAGGATCGGCGAGAGCTTCTCCATCGAGAGCGGATACTCACGCCCGACTCCGCCCACTTCCGCCATCAGGCAGCGCGTTCCCGGCGGAACATTCAACGAAGCAAGCTTCGCTATGACCTCGACCGATTTGCCGACGATGGCCGGATTCAGCGAGCGTTGCGGCGTGGCGATGACCTTTGCGAGTTGGTCTGCCTCGGCCGCGCTCAGAAAATGTCCGCCCTGCGCCTTGAACTGCTCGCGCACCTCGCGCTCAATCGGCGCATCGCAGACCACAGACTGCTCCGAAGCGCAGATCGTTCCATTGTCAAAGCACTTGCCCGTCAATATATCCTGCACGGCCTTCGCCACGTCCGCCGTTCTCTCTACGAAGACGGGAACGTTGCCGGGGCCGACGCCGAAGGCGGGCTTGCCCGAAGAGTAGGCGGCGCGCACGAGCCCGATGCCGCCCGTCGCCAGAATCACGGCCGTCTGCTTATGCTTCATAAGGGCTTCCGTGCCCTCAATCGTGGCGGTCGTCATGCACCCGATGGCGTCCGCCGGTAAGCCCTCTTTCAGGGCCGCCTCCTTGACGACCTTGACCGATTCGTTGATGCAGCGCGCCGCCGAGGGGTGCGGAGAAAGCACTATGGCGTTGCGCGATTTTATGGCGATCAAACATTTGAAGATTGCCGTCGAGGTCGGATTCGTGGAAGGGATGATTCCGCAGACGACGCCGCGCGGGCTGGCGATCTCCACCACGTCCTTCGACTCGGAGACGACGCCGACCGTGCGCACGTTGCGGAAGTAGTTCCAGACATCCTCGGAGGCGAAGCGGTTCTTCTCCTGTTTGTCGGCTGGGATACCCATGCCCGTCTCTTCGACGGCCATCGCGCCGAGACGGGCCGCCTCTCGAAGCGCAGCCCTCGCCATCGCCTCGCAGATGCGGTCGATCTTAGCCTGATCGAATCGCGCCAGTTCCACCTGCGCGCGGTGCGCCGCTTCAATCAGATCGCGCGCCTGCTGCACTGACACCAGGTCTTTATCAACTGACATGATGCAAACCCCCTTCGACTGCGGAGCGGGAATCGGGGAGCGCGGATTTTTAAGAACTCATGGCCCGTTTTTCAATCCGCACAAATATGATTCCGCAAGCGGCCGATTTCACTTGGCTCGCTCTTTATTGTTCTCGCGCGCTCCGGCCGAGAGCGAGCGTCCCTGATCGCCTTCGCCGAGTTGGCTGCGGTCGCCTGCACCGAGGGCGCGCTCGTCCGGGCTATAGCCTGTGCGCCCGTTCGTGGGCAGCACGCGCTCGACTTCCCCGTGCGGTCGCGGGATGACGTGCACGCTGATAAGCTCACCGACGCGCCGAGCGGCGGCGGCTCCGGCGTCCGTTGCGGCCTTGACCGCGCCGACATCGCCGCGCACGAAGATCGTTACATAGCCCGCGCCGATATACTCTTTTCCTAAAAGCTGGACGTTGGCGGCCTTGACCATCGCATCGGCCGCTTCCACGGCTCCGACAAAGCCTTTGGTCTCAACCATTCCGAGTGCTTCGAGAGGCATGAGCTTCAATCCTCACTTTTTCTATGGTAGAAGTTAAAACGTGTATTCCGGGTTGATCGAACGCGTCCATCGTAGTCCTGTGCGCCAGAAGAATCAAGAGACGCGCATCCTTTTATGGCACAAAAGTTTGACAACGTTTACCAGCAGACGCTATAGTGCGGGCCAAAGGCCCTGTGGTGGCAGTGTAAAGGGCGAGCCCGTAAGGGTTTGGAAGGTTCGACTGGTCAGCGTTAAAAGTATCGAAGTGAAGACCCCAACCCCACGCGAGACGACGCACCCCCATATAACTTCCTGAGGGTGGACGCGGATTGGTGATGGCAGCATCTTTTGGAGAACAGTTGCGGCTCGCCCGCGAGGCGCGAGGCATTTCTCTGCGCGAAATCTCCGAACAGACGCGCATCTCTATGCGTTACCTGGAAGCCATCGAAGCCAGCGATTTCAAACGCCTGCCGGGCGGCATCTTCAATCGAAGCTTTATTAAATCCTACGCGCGCTATATCGGCTACGACGAAAAGGATGTTATGGAATCCTACACGCGCGCGATGCGCGAGCAGGGCGACACATCCGAAGAGACCTCGGGCCTGCCTCACAAGCCGCACGTTTACACCGACGGCCATTCGACGCGCTCGCCTCTGGTCACGCTGCTGCTGACGATATTGATCCTGACGATCCTTTCGCTCGGCGTCTATGCGGTGCTGCACTGGTATCAACGCCGCGAGCGCGTGCGCACGGCCGCCAATCCGGCTCCGGCCGCGAGCGATCAGCGCACACAACCCGCACCCCAACAGACGGGCGCTTCACCTTCTTCTGCTGCTGCTCCGGCGACCGCCTCGACGCAGACGGGCACGGCCCCGACGGCGGCCGACGGGTTCAATATTCAGCTCAAGGCAAGGGAACAGGTCTGGGTGCGTGTCTTTACGGATGAACCTGCGCCCAAATCCGCCTTCGCCGGTAATCTGCAACCCGATGAGACCAAAGAGTTCACGCCCGAGCGCAGTTTGAGAGTCCAATGCTCGAAGGATAAGGCCGAAGCAATCAGCATAATCATCAACGGTCGCCCGGCGCGAGTGCCCTTCAATATGAAGGGCTCGCTCGCCGAGATGACCGTGACGAAGGAAGATTACGAGCAGTTTTTGCAATAAGAGCGCAGGTCTGACCGGGTGCGATTGCGCGAGAGAAAGAGAGCGCACGCGCCGTGCAGGAGGTATGCCCGCTCTGCTCCGGCGCGAAAAAAATCGTAGACGATGAACGCCCGCTTCAATACGCGGGCCGTTTTCTTTTATACTGGACGCATCTATCAACTTTGAGGAGCAAGACGAATCCATCATGATTACGCCCAATCTTCCGGAAGGTCTCACCTACGACGACGTGCTTTTAGTTCCCGCGCTCTCCGATGTCTTGCCCGCAGAGACAGACACCTCGACGCGATTTACGCGCGAGATACGATTACAGATTCCGCTCTGCTCCTCGGCGATGGATACGGTGACGGAGGCGGCGCTCGCCATCGCGCTGGCCCAGCAGGGCGGCATCGGCGTCATTCACAAAAACCTCTCCATCGAGCGGCAGGCCGAAGAGGTCGATAAGGTGAAGCGCTCGGAATCCGGCATGATCGTCGATCCCGTCACGATTCGGCCCGACCGGCCCGTGCGCGAAGCGCTCGCCGTCATGGAGAGATACAAGATCAGCGGCGTCCCCGTCGTCGACGAGGACGGCCACCTCGTCGGCATCATCACCAACCGCGACCTACGCTTTGAGACGCGCTTCGACATTCCCGTATCGGAAGTGATGACCAGGCAGCCGCTCGTCACAGTACCGGTCGGAACAACGCTCGAACAGGCCAAGGCCGTGCTCCAAAAGCATCGCATCGAAAAGCTTCTGGTCGTTGACGGCGACAAACACATCAAGGGTCTCATCACGGTCAAGGACATACAGAAGGCGATCAAGTATCCGACCGCCGCGAAGGACGATCTGGGCCGCTTGAGAGTCGCCGCCGCCATCGGCGCGACGGGCGATTTTCGCGAGCGGGCGGACGAACTGGTTCGCGCCCGCGTCGATTGCCTCGTCATAGACACGGCGCACGGCCACTCTTCGCGCGTCATCGAAGCGGTGCGCGAGGTCAAGCGCCGCCACACCTCGACGCAACTGATCGCCGGTAATATCGCAACGGCCGAAGCGGCGCGCGCGCTCGTGGACGCCGGGGCCGACGCCATCAAGGTCGGCATCGGGCCCGGAAGTATCTGTACGACGCGCGTCGTCACGGGCGCGGGCGTCCCGCAGATCACGGCTATTAATGAATGCGTGCAGGCTGCCAGGGCGAGCGGCGTGCCTCTTATCTCCGACGGCGGCGTAAAATTCTCAGGCGATGTCGCCAAGGCGATTGCATCGGGCGCGGACGTGGTGATGATCGGCTCGCTCTTTGCCGGGACGGAGGAAGCGCCGGGCGAGGTCATTCTTTTCCAGGGCCGCTCGTTCAAGACCTATCGCGGGATGGGCTCAATCGGCGCGATGCGTGAGGGCTCGCGCGACCGCTACAGCCAGGAGCAGACCGAGGCCGAATCAAAGCTCGTTCCCGAAGGCATAGAGGGCCGCGTCCCCTACAAGGGCACGCTGGCCGACATGGTAACGCAGCTCATCGGCGGGCTCCGCGCCGGGATGGGCTACACGGGCTGCCGCACCATCCAGGAGTTTCAAGAGAAGACGCGCTTCGTCCGCATCACCTCGGCGGGCCTGCGAGAGTCTCACGTCCACGACGTAATCATCACGAAGGAAGCGCCCAACTACCGCCTCGAATAAAGGTATGAGGGATAAGGGATGAGGGATGAATGATTAAGTGACTGCATCGGTTGAATCGATCACTCAACCCCTTTCATCCCTCATCGCTGCCGCCCTCCGCCCTTAACTTATAAGTATGTTCAAGAAAGTACTGGTGTTGTCGACGTCGGCCGGGGCGGGTCACATGCGCGCGGCGGAGGCCGTCGAGCGTGCCGTGATGGAGATGGCGGCGGCCGAAGAGGTGCGCCACATAGATACGCTTCAATACACGAATAAGCTGTTTCGGCATCTCTACTCGAAGGCTTATATAGAGATGGTGAATAAAACGCCGGAGGTTCTGGGCTGGCTTTACGATCATCTGGATAAGCCGTGGAAGAATGAGCGGCGGCGACTGGCGCTCGACAAGCTGAACACGCGCCCCTTCGTCAAGATGCTCAGGCAATACCAGCCCGAAATTATCATCTGTACGCACTTTCTGCCCGCCGAGATCATCTCCTGGCTGAGAGCGAAGGAGCGCATCGCGAGCCGTCAGGCCATCGTCGTCACAGACTTTGACGTGCACGCGATGTGGCTGTGCCATCACTACGAGCACTACTTTGTGGCGCTCGAAGAAACGCGCGTGCACCTGGAAAGATTAGGTATCCCGCCGGAGAAGATCACCGTCTCGGGCATTCCCATCGACCCCGTCTTCGCCGAAGCGAAAGGTAAGCGGGCGATGCGCGACAAGCATAATCTCAGTCAGGACAGGTGGACGATACTGCTTTCGGCTGGCGGCTTCGGCGTTGGCCCGATGGAGAATATCTTGAGTTCGCTGGCCGGAATGCGAAGCCCCGCGCAGGTGATCGCGCTCTGCGGTCGCAACGAGGAGCTGAAAAACCGCATCGACGACGTGGCCCGCAGCTTTGCGCGCGACGGCCGTGTGACGATCCGGGCCATAGGCTTTACAAAGGAGATGGACGAATACATGACGGCCTCGGACATCCTGCTCGGCAAGCCCGGCGGGCTGACCACCTCGGAAGGGCTCGCCAAAGGATTGGTCTTCGTCATCGTCAATCCGATTCCGGGACAGGAGGAACGCAATTCCGATCACCTGCTTGAGATGGGCGTCGCGATCCGTTGCAATAACCTGCCCGCGCTCGCCTACAAGATAGACCGATTGCTCGAAGACGAGGCGCGTTTCTCTTCTATGCGTGCCAACGCACGTCGCCTTGCGCGACCCCTTGCGGCGCGCGACATCGTCACCAAGCTGCTCGCGCTTGCGCCCCATTGGGAATGAGCGGCAAAGCGCTTATCAAACCAACCGCCGCACAAAGAGAGTGAGAACTGCGGCCGGGTAAAGGGAAAGTGTTTTTGAGTCTCATGAAGGGTAGCAGGCAGATGAAAAGGGTATGGCCGTGGCTTGCTATCTTTGTAGTCTTAATCGCCACTGCCTATCTGCTTCATAGAGAGGGGCGGTTGTGGTTTTGCTCCTGCGGGCGGATTCTTCTGTGGGCGGGTAACGTCTGGAGTTCGGACAATTCCCAACACCTGCTCGATCCATACAGCTTTACGCACATGCTTCACGGGTTTGCGTTCTGCGGGTTGCTCGCATGGATGCTGCCGAGGCTCTCGTGGGCATGGCGGCTCTGGCTGGCGGTCTTGATCGAAGCCGCCTGGGAGGTGCTTGAGAACTCTGACTTCGTCATCAATCGTTACCGTGAAGCGACGGCCGCGCTCGGCTACCAGGGTGATACGGTCATCAATTCCGTCGGCGACATACTGGTTTGCGGCATCGGATTTTTATTGGCCCGGCAACTCGGATTAAAGCGCTCGATCGTCGTATTCGTCTTGACGGAACTTGTGTTGCTTATCTGGATCAGGGACAGCTTGCTTCTCAACATACTGATGTTGATTTACCCGATGGACGAGGTCAAGGCGTGGCAGATGGGCCATTAACTTGGGCGTGCTTCTCAAATGAAAACGGGTCGGGCGGCGCGCGGGCGGACGCGCTCCGTCGCCTTGAGCGCGTTCAGGATGGTTGGCGCGAGCGCGCCGCGCCGACTGGCGCTTCCGTGTAGGTTTGAGACTCTTGTTTCATCAAACGGATGTCCCCGCAAGCAGTATTTGTCGGACACCTGACGGGTGAAAATCGCGCACGCGTCGCCGAGAGGCGGGGCGAGCCCCGAGTCGAATCATTCAGAGAGTTGACATCATTGGTCGCCGGGGCGGCATCCCGTTTGCGATTCCTACTTGAATGCGTATGACCGAGCGCACAGCAGCAGCCGTACTGATCTCGAACCCGAACGCTGGACGCGGCGGAAGCGCGCGCGAGCGCGAGGTCGTGCGCTTTTGCGAGCTTCTGAGGGCGCGCGGCGTCGAGGTGGAGGTGTTGAATACGAGCGGGTCGGGCGATGCGGCACGGTTGGCGGAGCGCGCCGCCGCGCAAGGGAACGTGCGCGTGGTGATCGTTTCGGGCGGCGACGGGACGATCAACGAGGCGCTTCAAGGGTTAGTTGGAACAGAGGTGCGAATGGGCATCTGGCCGCGCGGCACGGCCAACGTATTGGCCCGCGAGCTTGGCGTTCCCTTCGATGCGGAACGGGCGGCCGAGGCTATCGCGCGCGGGTTCGCGCGCCGCGTACACATTGGCTGCGCGACCGTCGAGGCGAGCGGCGAGCGTCGCTATTTCTTATTGATGGCCGGGGTCGGGCTTGACGCTTCGATTGTGGAGGGCGTGCGCCCGCGTCTGAAGCGGCGCGTTGGCGAAGCGGCCTTCTGGTATTCGGGCGTCGGCCACCTGTTGCGCTGGCAACCGCGCGCCTTCCAGGTAGAGATTGACGGAGAGACGTACCCGGCGACCTTTGCGGCCATCGGCAACGCTCCTCATTACGGCGGCGACCTTTCGATCACGCCGCGCGCCCGCCTCGATCAACCCGAGTTCGAGATTTGCATAATTAACTCTCGCAGCCGTCTTCGCTACCTGCGTCTTCTTTCCCGCGCCCTTCGCGGCGGCGTACCATTACGCACGCCGGGCGTCCTCTTCATACGCTCGACGCGCGCACGCGCCACCGGCGACGTACTCGTGCAGATAGATGGCGAAGTGGTCGGACGACTCCCAATGACCTTTGAGGTCGCGCCCCATTCGATAGAAGTAATCACGCCGGAGCAAGGATAGGTCAGCCGCCTGGGGCTGTTTCCGCTCGAAGCCCGTTTCACCCGCTCATCCACGCGGCGCGCAGTGTGCGCGCCTGTGGCGGGGCGTCCCCTCTCTCTTCGATTCGATAGTCGTAGCGTTCCGGAGCGTCGTGCGAGGCTTTCGCATCGGGCGAAGTGCGCGCCGCGCGTGGCGAGGTGCGCGCCGCTTCACGTACGAGCCGCAGGCCGACGGCCGCCAGCGCTTCGTCGTAGGGCGGGGTTTCCACGCCGCGCACGTAACGACGGAAAAAATCCTGCAAGTCCGCGCCCGCGACCTCCGAGGCGACGCGCTCGAAATCTTCATCCGTATAGCCGCGACCACGCAGGTAATAAGTATCGTTCGCGCTCTCGACGTAAAATTTCCGGTACATGCGTCGCATCACGTCGTCGAGCGAAGCACGCCCGGCCGTCTCGCGTCTAATCAGCAGATCGAGCACGAGGCCGAGGACTTCGCCCTTGGTGTAGTAACTGATGGAAGTATTTGCCAGATTGGTGCGCTGCGTATGCGTCCCGCCATCCAGAAAGGGCGCTATGATGGAAGCCTCTTCGGCGCTTATCAAGCGGCTGCCGGGCGCGCTCTCGACCGCAGAGATTTGACCGGCGAGCATTTCAAGAAATCGCGCGTCCGTCCAGAGCCCGGCGCGACGCTGCATCAGGTGGCCGTAATAGTTGGTGATGCCCTCGGCGATCCAGAGACTGCGCGTGCTCAGGGGGCGCGTGAAATCCCAGGGGCCGAGCGCGACGGGACGCAGCCGCTTGACGTTCCAGACGTGAAAGAACTCGTGCGCCGCGCCGTCCAGAGTGTCTTCGAGAATGCCGGGCCCCGAGAGCGAGCCCGGCTCTACGAGCTGCGTCGAGGTCAGATGTTCCATCCCGTCGCTCGAATTATTGTCGGCGGCGAAATGGATCAAAAACGTATAGGAGTCAAATTCCGGGAGGCCCCACATGGCCGTTTCGGCGCGCACGATCCGTTCGATGCTACGGACGAGCGCGCTCCGCTTTCCGCCCTCAGCGCCGAGCGAGTGGACGACGACGCGATACGTCTTACCGTCGAGGCTGAACTGATCCATAGTCCAGTCGGGCCCGATCTCCGTCGGCGTGTCGATCAGAATATCGTAGTTCGGAAACCGCCACTCGCGCTGCTCCATGCTCTCCATGCGTCCGTTCGCGATGCGCCAGCCCGCGGGCGCGTCAATCCGCAAACTGACCGGCTCCGGCTTGTGGCCGACGATGTACATGAAGACGGAGCCGCCGTTGAGGTTGGCATGGCGCTCGTTGAGTTGCGAGAAGGTTCCGGATAGATTGTCGCCGAAAACTTTGTAAGCGATGCGCAGGCGTTTGTTGCCGCGCGTCTCAACGCGCCACGTCTGATCGTTGAGCCTGAAGGCAATCACCGGCTGCTGGCCCGCGCAATCCGTCCTGTCGCCGGGGCAGGCGGCGGAAGCGCTGAACTCCTGCACGTTCTTCGCAAAGTCAAAGACGGCGTAGCGGCCCGGCGACCAGCGCGGCATCTGGAAATCGAGATGATCCACGGAATCGCCCTTCTCGCCCACCTTAACCTCTATCTGCACCTCGAAGAGATGCGATGCGGGACGCGACATCGAGAGGCGATAGTTGATGGCGGCGAGCGGCGTCTCGTCGGGCGAGGCGAAAGCTACCGTAAAGAGAATAAGGACGAGGGCCCAGAGGCAGGCCGCGCGCCTGGCGTAGAGTCCGTAGTGAGGAGGCTTCATAAAAAGGTTCGCTCCACTGAATTTCCCGATAACCGGCATCTCTATGCATGAAGAGGAGTGCGCGAGATTATCTGATTTTTTTCCGCTCCTTGTCAAAATATGTGCTTCGGCGGGCGAGGGTGTTCTATTGCCTTAGCGCCCGGCGCTCGCCACTTTCGCTCTTGACGCTCCGCCTCGGCGTCGGCTAGTTTGTTGATCTTCCGGTCGTGGGTAATCGAAAGGCTCGGGGCCCACCCTCTTAAATATTTTCAAGTGATATGAGCGGAACCGAACGTCTCTACTATACAGATTCGCACCTGACGGAGTTCGAGGCGCGCGTCACGTCCGCCACCGAGAGCGTCAGCGGCTGGTGCGCCGTGACGCTCGACCGCACGGCGTTTTACCCGACGGGCGGCGGTCAGCCGGGCGACACCGGCCTCCTCAATAGCACGCCCGTCGTCGAGTGCATCGCTCAGGAGGACGGTGACGTGCTCCACATCATACAGGGACGCGCGCCGCAGGTGGGCGCGACGGTCAAGGGTCGCGTCGATTGGGAGCGACGCCGGGATCACATGCAGCAGCACACGGGCCAGCACATTCTCTCGCAGGCGCTCGTCACGCTCTACGGCGCGGAGACACGCAGTTTCCGCATGATGGACGAGGTCTCCGAGATAGACGTGGCGCTCGACGATCCGACGGACGAGCTTATAGAGCGGGCCATAGAGCTTGCCAACAGTGTGATCTGGGAAGATCGCCCGGTTCGCGTCCGCCTCGTCACGGCCGAAGAGGCGGCGCGCTTGCCCCTGCGTAAAGATTTGACGCGCGAGGGCGAGTTGCGCCTGATCGAGATAGAGAATTTCGACTTGAGCCCGTGCGGCGGCACGCACGCCCGACGCACGGGCGAGGTCGGCCTCATCGCCGCCCGCTCGTGGGAACGCGCCAAAGGTTTATTACGAATCGAATTTGCAGCGGGCGGTCGCGCGCTGGCCGATTACCGGCGGGCCAATAGCACCGCGCGTCGCGTCGCGTCCCTCTTCAGCGTCGCGCGCGACGAAGCGCCCGCGTCGGTCGCGCGCCTGCTCGAAGAACATAAGCAACAGGCCCGGCACATACGCACGCTCGAAGAGGCGGCGTCCCGCGCCGAAGGCGACGCGCTTATCAGAGACACAGCGCCGCGAAGCGACGGCCTGCGCATCATCGCGCGCACTTTCGACGGGCGCGACGCCGACCAGCTTAAGCACTTGGCGCTTGCCGTCATCGCGCACCCGCAGACGATCGCGCTCCTCGGATCACGCGACGGTGAAACGGCGCGTCTCATCTTCGCGCGCGCCGCCGATGCTCCCGGCGATATGAATGCGCTGATGCGCCAGGCCTGTGAGTTGCTGGACGGGCGCGGCGGTGGTCGCCCCGACATGGCGCAGGGCGGTGGCCGCCACGTACGGAGACTCGGCGAAGCGATAGAAGCCGCCGCGGCTACTTTCTCGACAGATCAATAGCAGGCGACTCGCCCTCAAACAGCCTGACACAGCCTCTCCCCGCGCAGCCTCCTCATGCTCGCTCCGAGCGCCCTATCCTGACACTTCCAAACAAAGCATCCATGCTTGACAGAAGCCTCGACCGCTCTCTAATATTTCATCCGTAGTTCAAGCGCGTGGGGCAGTAGCTCAGTTGGCAGAGCGCCGCGTTCGCAATGCGGAGGCCAGGAGTTCGACCCTCCTCTGCTCCACCAAAATTTTTTAGGAGTCAACGGCAGACCCTTTCGGGTCTGCCGTTTTTCTTTGCTCGCCTTTTTGGCCCGCGCGTCCGTAAACAGAGCAGGAGAGGCAGCGTTTACCTTCCCGTAGACGCTGCCTCTCCTGCCTTTTTGAGACCCCTCTGGTTCCCTGATCGCCTCAATTCTGACGAAGGGCTGGCATCGGGACTGGAACGCTGTAGGTCTTGGCTCCGACGCCGACTCCACCCTCGCAAGTGTTTGGAGGTGTTGTGCAGATGCGCCGCGTAGACGGACACTCCGACGCCCAGAACATGTAGCCGAGCATACCGTTTGTGACCCCTGTTTTTGTCACCACGGTCTGCACGTAGGTGCCAGTGCTATTCTGTAGCGAGCTATTGAAATTCGTGCACTCGGGCGCGGGGCTTTGTCCGGTCACGATATAGAGGCTTCCTGTGAACTTGGCGGCGGCCAGTGGTGGTATCGGCGGGCTGTACTGCGCCTTGCCGTCAATGTGTTCCTGCCAGTCGGCCTGTGCTGCGGAGGCGTTGGTCGGCTGGCGGCTCGCGACCATCGCGTTGGCATAGTCGAGCACGGGTATCGAGGTGTTTAGCCAGTCGGCAGTCGCCTTGCGAGTCAAGGCGATCAGCCAGCGGTCTCCGGCGGCCAGATCAATGGTCAAACGCGCCGCATGATTGTTACCCGTCACGTCATAGGGCAACTGCGAGCGGTAGGCGTCAATAAACGCTTGCAGCCCGGTTAGATTCGGCGTGGTGTTCTCCTCGTAGTCTATCTCGATGCCGACGCCCAGACTTATTGCCGCTGCCGCCGCGTTCAATCCGAGCTGCGTCGGGTTGGTCGCCAGCGCCTGGTTCCAGGCGTCCACGTACGTGATGCCGCCGATAGAGAGCATGACGCGAACACCTTTGCTCTTGAAATAGTTCACCACGTTCTGATCCATGCCTCTGGGGATGCCGTTTAAGGTTTGAGAGTCGGTCGTCTTATTGAGCAGCTTCAAAGGCTGTACGAAACTGAGGACTACCAGATTCACGGACGGTATTCCTGAGCCGTCGCCACGGTCTATCAGCCAGTGGTTCTTAAGATCGAAATCACTCATGTTACGCACACTGGCCCACGTGCAGGCGTCGTTACCGCAATGCCATGCCCCGTAAACGGAAATAGGTGTGACGGCACAATTCGCGTTTGGAGCTGCTATCGTTACTGCTACTCCCAGGATACCCAGCAATACCAGCTTTCTTAACATACATGTCTCCTTTCAGCGTTATCAGCCCAATTCTCATCAGCGGCCGCGCAACCCACGGTCTTCGGACTTTAATCTTTTATCGACCGCTTTGGCAAAGTTTTCGAGCGTTTACGGCGAGGCACGCCCTTATTCCTTCGGGCGCGTCTGCTCAGGCCGGGGCTCGCGCGAACCGGTCGACCGGGTACGAACCGGGGCAGGTCATCAGTCGAATCCAGGCGTGTGCTCTCTTGGGACGAGGGGCCTTGAGGGCTGCCGTTCGGTCAGCCAAAGGGGCGGCCCTCAAGCAACCACTTGCTCCGAACGGCGCATCCATTTCGACAACACATGGCTCTCCCGCTTGCCAAAGCAGACGAATCTTTGCTAAACGTCGGGTGCGTCCTTCGCTTATCCGAGTAGTTTTTCTTGAGAACCGCGTCCGCTCCCGGAGGAGAGAACATGAAGAAGAGTTTCAGAACCCCTTTCGTCGCCGTCTCGCTCGTGCTGTTGCTGTGCCTGCCGGTTTTCGCCGATACCATTCGCCTCAAAGACGGCAGCATTATTCGCGGTCAGGTCGTCGGCTTCAAAGACCAGCAGTTCACCGTGCTCGTCGGTGCCGGAGCGCGCGGTCGCCGCAGCCGCATCACGCTCTATATGGAAGATGTCGAGTCCATCGAGTTCGATGCGTTCCAAAACTCCGCCAGCGGCGGCACGGGGGCCGACACCTCGAACGACGACATGAGCGTGCCGAGCACTCAGACCGCTCGCACAGAGCCGCCACAAACCAGCACGCGGCCATCGACCGGCCCCGGTCGCACTCCTCCGGCGCAGACCACCACCACGACGACGAGACCGCCTGCCTCCTCCGCGTCGCCGACCTTCTTTCAGATAAATACGCGCGTGCGCGGCGACAATACGACTAACGGGTGGACGAACAGCGGACTGGTGGTGCGACGCGGGCAGCGGTTGCGTATCTCTGCGACGGGCCGCGTCCTGATCGGCGGCGGACGGGTCTCGACGCCCGCCGGGCTCGCCGGGATTCCGGACAACGAGAAACTGATGCGCACGGAGCCGACGGGCGCGCTCATCGCCGTCATCGGCGACGACAATGATAATTTCATTCTCATAGGCCGCAGCCGAGAGTTCACAGCCGAACGCGACGGAGTCCTCTTTCTGGGAGTAAACGAGGGGAATTTGAACGATAATACGGGCGCTTACGACGCCGTCATAGAGGCCGAGGCCATCAGCAACTCCCAGCGCTAGGAAGGCTTCCGCCAAAGTGGGAAAGTATAAAGGAGGGGCGAGGCCGGATGGGAGTAGGCTATCGCCCGGCCTCGCCCCTCCTTTATACTTTTCGAGTCTCCCGCCTCTTATCTTCCGGTAAATAGCGAACGTCAATCAACTCCTGAGCATCAATAAATCATCGGCGTCGGGTGCGTTTGAGTTTCGGCGGCCTTAGGGTCTCCCTTCGGGAGGGAAACCGTATGGCTTGACCGCCCGAGTCGGCTGCGCCTAATATTTCAGCCAGTAAAGAGAATTTTCCCCTTGCCCTCTTTTGCTTTATAAGGATCATTCCCATGAAACCTCTTATCTTTAGTCGTCGCCGCATCTTCTGTGCACTGGCGCTCGTCCTGGCGCTCGCGCTCTGTACGGCAGGCAATCTCAGGTCGTTCGCGCAATCTCGCCGCCAGCCGCCCGTCAGCAACCAGAAGAAGAACAAGCGCCCCGCCGAAGGGACGCAACCTTCGCCGCAGAGCGGCGGGCAACAGCAGGAAGAACTGCCGCCCGACCTCGTGGGCAAGCCGCAGGAGGCCGAAACGATTAAGGTTTCCACGGCGGTCGTCAACGTCGATGCCGTCGTCTACGACAAGAAGAGCAAGCAGATCATCACCAGCCTGAAGAAAGAGAATTTCGCCATCTTTGAGGACGGCGTTAAGAAGGAGATTACCAATTTCTCGACACCGGAAGCGCCGATCACGGTCGCCATGGTGCTCGAATACAGCAAGCTGACGGATCGGCTCAGCGGCGACTATTACGAGGCCGGTCGCTATGAGGTCATCCGCCCGATGGCGATGTTTCTGACGGAGTTCATCAAGCCGCCCGATGATTACGTCTCCGTCATCGCCTTCGATATTCGCCCGACGCCGCTCACGGATTTCACAAACGACCCGAGGCGCCTGAGTCAGGTCATCAACCTTCTTTTAAGGAGCAACCCGGCCTTCACGGAAACGAATCTCTTCGACGCCCTGAAGTTCACGCTCGTCGGGGGTCGCGGCGATGCGGTGGTGCTCGACAGGTCTGAATCCAGGACGGCCGAATATGACGGCATGGCGAGCTTGCAGGGACGCCGTCGCGCCGTCATTCTGGTCTGCTCCGGCCTCGATACGTTCAGCAAGATCAACTACGATCAGGCGCGAAAGGTCGCGCAGAACGCGGGCGTGCCCATCTACGTCATCGGCACCGGAAATCTTTTCCTGAAAAAATATGAGGAGCGACTGTCGCCGACGGACGGCAACCTCGGCAGCATCACGCCCGGCAGATTGAGCTTCCTTCAAGCCCAGAACGCGCTTAAGACCTTCGCCAAGGAGACGGGCGGCATGTACTTTCCAGTCACCTTCCAGGGCGAGTTGCCGAGCGTGCTCCAGACGATCAACGCCGTCCTCAGAAGCCAGTACAGTCTCGGGTACAATCCGGGCGACGTGCGCGACGGCAAGCAGCACAAGATCGTCGTCAAGGTGGATGTCAACGGTGACGGTCAGTACGACGATAAGGAATACGTCGTCCAGAGCCGCCAGTACTACAACGCGCCGAAGGGCTAAAGGGCGTAGAAAAAGTAGATCGTAAAAAGCGTAAGGCAGCCGTGACGGATCACGTCGCGGCTGCCTTCTCTCTTTTACCCTTGCGCTTCGTTCAGACGCCGTAGAGCCGCAGGCGAAACTCGTCGTTGAAGGCATGTAGCTCGGCGCGGCGGCCCGAGAAGGTGCGGGCCGTGCGCAGGAGCGCGGGCAGTCCGCCAGTGGGAAGTCGCAGCCCGTAAGCCGGATTCGAGAAGACGGACGCCAGTTGCGGGTTCAGACGCTGCTGCACGCCGTAGCGAATCGCTCTCAGGGCCGAGGGCGCGAACCCTGCTGTGCGCCGCGCGTTGATAATCTCTATCGAGCGATCAAAAATGTGGATGCGCGTCAACGCGTCGCGCAGCGCCAGGTCTCGATGCACGAGCGCATTGCAAAGCGCCTCGCCCATCACGCCGCGATGATAGTTGGCGCGCGCCGTTACGGGCGCATCCGGCGCGCCCGCCCCTGGAAATGCGCGCGGGCGCTCGTCCCATAAATCGCAATAGCGGCTGATGAAGCGCAAGGCCGCCTCGTAGAGCGTGTGTAGATTGCCGTCCAGGTGTATGCGCTCGATGTCGGGCGATTGCGAGGTATCGCCCGCGAACCGGGTCGCTACGAGCCGGGCGCGGGGCAGCAGGCGTGCAACGCTCTCGTCGCGACCGAACAGCAGCAGCCCGGCCACGGTCGGCGTGACTTCGCCCATCTGGCCGACCGCCAGCAGCAGGTCGCGTTTGAGCACGTCTCCGGTCGGGTAGCCGACCGCCGCCGCTTCGCCTTCAAAGGCATCGCCCTCGAACTCGCGCACGAACGACCACAGGTGCGCCTCGTCTATGTCGGTCATACCGGCGCCGAGAACGGGAATATTCTCGTAGCCGAAGGGCCGCGCCTCGTCCATCAGCGCCGACAGCTCTTCGCGCGAAGCCTCGCGTTTCTCCGAGCCGATGCGTATGTAGAAACGACCGTCGCGCGTCCGGTAGGGCCTGCGCTTGCCCTCCACGTCGAGCGCGACGATGCGGCGGCCGTTGTCGAAGGCGATGCGATCTATGTAGGGGACGAGCGGCGGCTGAATCTCCTCGCGGCAGATACGCACCAGCTCTTCCTGAACATCCTCGGCGTCGTCCACGCCCTCGACCCTCAACTGGTCGTTGACGCCGAAGACGATCACGCCGCCGCCCGTGTTGGCGAGCGCGACTATCTCCTGCGCGATCTTTTCCGGGTTCGAGAGCTTGACCTTCAGCTCGAGGAAAGTATCCTCGCCGCCGCGCACAAGACGCATCAGCTCCGTGCGCGAGGTCTGCGGAGCGGGGATGGAAGACATGTACGCCTCGAAGGCGCGTTCCGTGGAGGGTTCGTGGCGCTGGTTGCTGCGGTATTTTCTGCGAGCCATTTGTGTCTGGACGGGGCTTGCTACTCCCGCCCGGATGCCCTTTGCGGCCACTCGCCCGTTGCGGGAAGGGGGCGAGCGCCGCGCGAGCATCACTGGAATAAAGGTAAGGGATAAAGGCGAAGGGATGAGGGATGAAATAAGAAGATTTTAAGCTTTTATTTCATCCCTCATCCCTTCGCCTTTATCCCTTTTATTAATCTTCCGTCTTTCCGCCGACGGCTTCAAGTATTGCGACTTCGCGCTCGGCCAGCAGGCGGCCCTGTCTTTCGATCAACACAGGGTAGAGCGCCACGGCCGACAACGCGAACACCGACAGTGTAGCATACTTCACGATCAAACTCCGCGTGAGATAACCGGAGAGCGCGGCCGCGAGCGGCGCGCTCGCGATCAGGAGCATGACCGGCAGCAGGAGCATTCCGGCGACTCCCGTCAGACTCATTCTCTTGCCGAACTGCAAGCGCTTCGGGAAATGGATGGAGAGCAGGTTGCCCGTGAGAGCCTGCGCGACGACGAAGAGCGGAAAGCAGAGCGCCAGGAAAAGCAGCGCCCCCTTTGAGAGATCGCGGAAGACCGCCTCGTTGACGATGACCAGGGAAGAGGTGAGCACGAAGGCCAGGAACGCGACGACCAGATTCTTTCCCAGGAGAATCGTACGGCGCTCGACCGGCGCGAGCAAAAGGGCGCGCATCCCTCCCTCCTCGTATGCGAAGAGATTGCAGGCGATGGAGGCCAGGATCATAAAGACGTAGAGCATCCACGAAGCGGGTATCAACCCCTCGCCGTAGGGCGCGAACTCTCCCCTGAATGGGTTGCTGCTCGTGAGGAATCCGCCCGGCCCGTCGCCGCTACTGCCGCCGCTCGCCTGCACGGCCCTGAGCGCGATCAGGATCAAAGGCACTAGGACTACGACTCTCAACTGCGCGTTTCGCATCGCATAGCGCAGCTCTTTTTCCACTACGGCGGAGAGCGGCGCAGACAAAAAGGGCAGATCCCACCCGGCGGCCGTCTCCGCCTTCGCGCCGCGCCGGGCCTCCTGCGCCGGGCCGCGCCGCGACGCCGAGCGGCCGCCTCCTGCGCCAAGCGCCGCGCGCCGCGCGATATAGTAAGTGGCGGCGATGAGCAGGCTTGAGTAAACGCTGAGCGTCGCGAGCGCGAGCGCGTAATCCCTTTCGCCTCCCACACGCAGACCGCTCATAAGCGCTATGGCAGCCGCCCCCGGAGGCGTCCAGCGCATCCCGCGAAATGCCCCTCCATGAAGATTCAGGAGCGGAAGAAGCTGGCCCAGAAACGCGCCCCCGAGCCCAACGCTGACGCCGATCAGTGCGAGCAACGTCTCGCCGCGCGTGCGCCTGCTTCTAATCAAAGCGGAGACCGTCGTGGCGATCCATTTCGTGAGCGCGAGGCCGAACAGCGCGGCGCACCCGGCAGCCACTAGCGCCGCCGCCACGTTCCTGTTACTGAGGCCCGCGCCCAATCCCACGGCAAACACCGCCGGGATGGCGAAGATAGAGCCCAGGCTTGTCAGCTCGCTCAGCAGGTCAATGGTGAAGAGCTTTCTCAGAGAGATCGGGTAGAGAAGCAAACGGCCCGGATCGAACTGGCTGACGCCGCCTATGGTCAGCGGCAGCGTGGCCCACATCAGGTAAACGGTGGCGAAGAGCATGAACATGAAGAAAAGGCTGGTCGGCCCCTGCTCTGCGCCCGCCGTCAGCTCTTCGGGCAGCCTCACCTCGCCGGGCGCGGCCAAATAGTAGGCGACCGCACCCAAGGCGGCCGCGATCAACAGCGCCAGGACGAGCGCCCCGAGCATTCCAAGCAGAGTCGCGGCGCTCGTCAACATGTACCTGCGAGACCGCATCGCGTTGCGAAACAGTCGCCACTTTAGCCAGATGAGTGCGCCGAGTTGGGCCATGAGCCTTCGTAAACTAAAAAAGTCTGAAACTGATATGAAAGCTATATAATGACGATTGTACAATAGGAGCAACGGGCGGCGGCGCGCAAGAAGCCCTGTAGGGGCGAGTTTGACGACCGGGGCGTTTTGACTTCCGATCAGAGCCCGCGAGATGATTCCAGATTACAGACCCCACACTTCGGACGCGCTCTTCGCCTATGTCGGGCTCGGCTCGAACCTGGGCGACCGCGCCGGAAACCTGCTGCTCGCCGTGCGCGGCATGATGAGCGCCGGATTGAAAGTCGTGCGACTCTCCTCGATTTACGAAACAGACCCGGTCGATGTCGTAGATCAGCCGCCCTTCCTCAACATGGTCGCCGAGCTTGAAGGCGTTTCTCTGCCCGCGCCCGAGCAACTGCTCGCCCGTCTGTTACGGGTCGAATATGCGCTCGGGCGGCGGCGCGAGCGACGGCGCGGCCCACGCACGATTGACCTGGATCTGCTGCTTTACGGCGACGAGCAGCGCGCCACCGAGTTCCTCACCCTGCCGCACCCGCGCCTCAGCGAGCGCCGCTTCGTGCTCACCCCGCTCGCAGAACTGCGGCCGCATCTCACGCATCCGTCGCGCCACCGCACCATCGCCGAACTCCTGGCCCAAACCACAGACACCTCCAAAGTCACACGCTGGAAAGCAGAGAGGAACGAAGGGCGGAGGGATGAAAAAAGATTGAGCAACTGATTCACCTGGCGCTATCACGCAATCATTTATCCCTGATCGCTGCCGCCCTCGTCCCTTATCGCCCCTCCCTCATCCTTCATCCCTTCGTTCCTCTCTGCTTTTAGTTGCGGGTGTGCGGCGCGCTCGCCTATAATTGGGAGCCTGGAGCGCACCTCGTATGGCGTGAATGATGAGCGGTGATGCGGGAAACCTTTTAGTCCCGGTCGCCGCCTCTCGGTGTGGAGAAAGAAGTTCAACGAAATGGCTTATCTCAAACCGCAGCGTCCCGAAAAAGTGACGGCCCCCAGTTTGCGCGCCAGTAAGGAGCGAGGCGAGCGTCTGGTCTGTCTGACGGCTTACGATTATCCGACCGCGCGCATCGTCGACGAAGCGGGCACGGACATTATTCTCGTCGGCGACTCGGTCGGCAATGTCGTGCTCGGCTACGGTAACACTGTGCCGGTCACGCTCGAAGAGATTCTGATGCATACGCGCGCCGTGCGTCGCGGCGTGCACCGCGCATTGCTGGTCGCCGACATGCCCTACGGCTCTTACCACACGGGGGCGGACGATGCCGTGCGCGCCGCCCTGCGTTTGATAAAGGAGTCGGGCGCGGAGGCCGTCAAGCTCGAAGGCGGGCGCTCGCGCGCCGCGCTCGTCAAGCGGTTGGTGGACGAGGAGATTCCGGTGATGGGCCATATCGGGCTGACGCCGCAATCCGTCAATAAGCTGGGCGGCTTTCGCGTGCAGGGGAAAACCGCCGCGACCGCGCGCGCCATCCTCGAAGATGCGCGCGCGCTGGAAGAGGCGGGCGCTTTCAGTATCGTGCTCGAAGTCGTGCCGCGCGAGATCGCACGGCTCGTCACCGAAAGCATAAGTATCCCGACCATAGGCATCGGCGCTGGCCCACACTGCGACATACAGGTGCTCGTCCTACACGATCTGCTCGGCCTCTCCTTCGGCAAGCTGCCGCGCTTTGTGCGCCAGTACGCCAACCTTCACCAGACGATGACGGACGCCATCAGCCGTTTCGCGGAGGATGTTCGCGCGGGCGCTTATCCGTCCGACGCCGAATCTTACGGGCTGCCCCAGGAGGCGGCCGCCGAGTTGAAGATCGAGACCCCGAACAAGGATACGGAGGTTGAGCGCTCCTAGAAGTCCCTCCCCCAACTCTTATGGAGATAATCAATCGCCGCCAGCGCATGAGTTCCGTGTCGCGCAAGGTGCGACGCCAGCAGGACAGAACTATCGGACTCGTGCCGACGATGGGCGCGCTCCACGACGGCCATTTGAGTCTCGTGCGCGAGGCGCGCCGCATGTGCGATGTTGTCGTCGTCTCGGTCTTCGTCAATCCGGCGCAGTTCGGCCCCGGCGAGGACTTCAATCGTTACCCGCGCGACCTGACCAATGATGCTGCGCTTTTGACCGACTACAACGTTGATTATATTTTCGCGCCCGCGATGGATGAGATTTACCCGAAGAATTTCTCGACCTACGTGACGGTCGAGGGATTGTCGGAACAGCTTGAGGGCGCGTCGCGGCCCGGCCATTTTCGCGGCGTCGCGACGGTCGTCACAGTTTTGCTCAACATCGTGCGTCCTGATTTCGCTTTCTTCGGCCAGAAGGACGCGCAGCAAACGCTGATCGTGAAAAGGCTCGTGCGCGATCTGGCCTTTGACACGGAGATCGTCGTGCTGCCGACGGTGCGCGAGGAATCCGGCCTCGCGCTTTCGTCCCGCAACGCCTACTTGAATGACGAGGAACGGCAGGCTGCGAGCGTCCTCTACCGGGCCCTGGCGCGCGCCAAAGAGGCTTATAAGGAGGGCGAGCGCAACGGCGCGCGACTGGCCGGAACCGTGCGCTCGACCATTGAGACGGAGCCGCGCGCGCGCATCGATTACATCAGCGTGTCCGATGCCGAGACCCTTGAGAAGCTGGACAAGCTGGACGACCGCACGGTGCTCCTGGCCATCGCAGTCCAGGTGGGCAGGACGCGCCTCATAGACAACATCGTGCTCAATCGCAAGAAGGACGGCGCGGGAGCGAAAGCCTGAGACCTGAATCGAGAACTGCGGCTTTGATCGAAGAGACGGTTTTTTATAGAAGAGAGCGGGCCCACGGGCTCGCATCTTCACACGAAATTTAATTGATGATTGAAAGAGCAAAACAGAAATCCCACATCGAGTTTACCTTGAACGGCGAGCCTACGGAGGTCGCCTTCGCCTCGCACAAAACGCTGCTCGAAGTCCTGCGCGAAGACCTCGGATTGATGGGCACGAAACACGGCTGCGAGCTTGGCGAGTGCGGCACCTGCGCCGTCCTTCTGGACGGGCGGAGCGTTCTCTCCTGCCTTGTGCTCGGCCTCGACACGGAGGGGCGCGTGGTCGAGACCATCGAAGGCATGGCGGAGGGCGCGCACCTTCACCCTTTGCAGGATACCTTCGCAGACCTCGGCGCGGCCCAGTGCGGCTATTGCACGCCCGGCTTTCTGCTCGTCGCCAAAGAGTTGCTCGCGAATAATCCGCGACCGACGCGCGAAGAGATCAGGGAAGCGCTCTCGGGCAATCTCTGCCGGTGCACGGGCTACATAAAGATTTACGAGGCGGTCGAGATGGCGGCCGCTCGCATGCGCGGCGAAGAGGCCGAACTGCCTAGAGAAAGTATTTATGGGTACGAATAAGAACGATCAAGGGGAGGGCGCAGGCCGCGACGGCCAGCCGTTGAAGGTCATCGGCCGACCCTTTCGCAAGGTTGACGCGCGCGCCAAGTGTACGGGCCAGACACGATTCGCAGACGACATCGTGCTGCCCCGCATGCTCTTCGCCAAATTGCTGCGCTCGCACGAGCCGCACGCGCGCATTAAGAGCATCGATACGTCGAAAGCTCTAAAACTCCCTGGCGTTTTGGCCGTCATCACAGGCCGCGACCTGCCCATCCCCTACGGCATTCTTCCCGTCAGCCAGGACGAGCATACGCTCTGCATAGACAAGGTGCGCTTCATAGGCGACCCCGTCGCAGCCGTCGCCGCCGTCGATGAGGACACGGCGTTTGAGGCCATGAACCTGATCGAGGTCGAGTACGAGCGGCTTCAGACCATAACCTCCATCGAAGAGGCTGTGATGATCGACGAGCCGCGCATACATGATTACGGCGACGGCGGCAACGTCCATAAAAAAGTCCATCTGGAGTTCGGCGACCTGGACGAGGGCTTTGCGGAAGCCGACCTCCTGCGCGAGGACATCTTCTTCTACGAAGGCAATACGCACCTGCCGATGGAGCAGCACGCTGCGGTCGCGCACTTCGATTCGGATAATAAGCTTACGCTCTGGAGTTCGACGCAAACGCCACACTACGTCCATCGCGCGCTGAGCCGTGTCCTGGAGATGCCCGCCGCTCACATTCGCGTCATCGCCACGCCCAACGGCGGCGGCTTCGGCGGCAAGAGCGATCCCTTCAATCACGAAGTCGCCATCTGCGAGCTATCGCGTCGGACGGGCCGTCCCGTCAAGATCACCCTGACGCGCGAGGAGGTCTTCTACTGCCATCGCGGTCGCCATCCCGTGCTGATGAAGATCAGGACGGGCGCGAAAAGGGACGGCTCAATAACGGCTATGGATTTTCAGACGTTCCTGGACGGCGGCGCCTACGGCTCTTACGGTGTGGCCTCGACCTTCTACACGGGCGCGCTGCAAACCGTCACTTACGAAGTCCCGCGCTACCGCTTTCGTGGAGTACGCTGCTTTACCAACAAGCCGCCGTGTGGGCCGAAGCGGGGCCACGGTACGCCGCAGCCGCGTTTCGGGCTCGAAGTACAGCTCGATAAGATCGCCGAAGAGCTTAAGCTGGACCCGGCAGAGATGCGGCTCAAACATCTGGTCAAGCCCTTCTCCGTGACGGCCAACTATCTGAGGGTCGGCTCGATGGGCCTCGGGCCCTGCATAGAGAAGGTGGTCGAAGGCTCGGACTGGAAAAACAGGTTTCGCAAGCTGCCATACGGCAAAGGGCTCGGGCTGGCGTGCAGTTCTTATATCTGCGGCGCGGGGCTTCCGATCTACTGGAATAACATGCCGCACAGTGGGGTGCAGCTCGGTCTTGATCGCCAGGGCGGCGTGCGCGTGCAATGCGGCTCGACGGACATCGGCCAGGGCTCGGATTCCGTGCTCGCCTACGTCGTCGCCGAAGTCCTCGGCATAGACCCGTTCGACATTCGCGTTCTGACGGCCGACACAGACCTCACGCCCGTAGACCTCGGCAGCTATTCGAGCCGTGTGACGCTCATGACCGGCAACGCCGCTTTGCAGGCCGCCGAACGCGCCCGCGAGCTTTTGAGCCTCGCCGTCTCGGAAAAGCTTTCAGTCCCGGTGGAGAATCTCTCGTTCGCCGAGCGCCGCGTCTTCGACGTGGAGAATCCTGATGTCGGCGTCACGTTCAGTGAGGCGGTCGTGCTCGCCGAATCGAAGTTCGGAACCATCGGCACGGTCGGCTCTTACACGCCGCCGCGCTCGCCCGGAAAATTCAAGGGCGCGGGCGTTGGCCCATCGCCCGCTTACAGCTACTCGGCGGCGGTCGCCGAAGTCGACGTTGACGCCTCGACCGGCATCGTCACCGTCGAGCGCGTCTGGATCGGCCACGACATAGGCCAGTCCATCAATCCCATGCTCGTCATGGGCCAGGTCGAGGGCGGCGTTTACATGGGCCTCGGCGAAGCCCTGATGGAGGAGATGGCCTATCGCGCCAATCGCAACGTCGTCCACAAATTCCCTTCTCTGCTGGAATACAAGAGCCCGACGACCCTGGAGATGTGCGATGTCAGGACTTACCTGATCGAGGATGCCGACCCGAACGGCCCCTTCGGCGCAAAAGAGGTGGGCCAGGGGCCGCTGCTGCCCGTCATGCCCGCAATCGCCAACGCCGTCTACTCGGCCGTCGGCGTCCGCATAGACGAAGTGCCGATCACGCCCGAGAAAGTCCTGACGGCGCTGCGCGACAAAGCCAAAGGCAAGGAGGGCCGCTTCGGCCCCAAATCCGTGCCCGACGTGCAATGGCCCCAACCGCTCAAGGTGCTCACGCCCGAAGAGGGCGGCGACGGGCGCGAGATGCCGCGCGTCGCCGTGCATTCTTAAGATGGGGTGTGAGATTGATATTGCCTAATGCTGATCGCGCAGTTGTAGAACTGGGCAAACTGCGCAATTACAGCTTGAATCCGAAGCACCGTGAAGGTAAACATAAAGCGCGTAGGTTTGCGGCCCTGTTGGGCTTCACGGCAGCAGGGGCCGAAAGACTGCGTGAGATGATTCTTGCCGCCGTGCAGACGCAGGAAGCGGTACAAGGCGCTACGGATGAACACGGCACGCGCTACACCGTTGATTTTGAGGCGCAAGGGTTGAGCGGCATGGTAACAATTCGCACTGCTTGGATCATCGACGCAGGCGAAACCATCCCGCGCCTTGTGAGCTGCTACGTGAAGAGGAAGTAAGGCGATGGATGAAATCAAAGTGCTCGACATTGTGGCGGTGACTGAAGACATACCTGCGCATGGATTGCGGCGCGGTGAAGTCGGTACGGTCGTTGAGCGTTGGAAAGACGGGGCATACGAAGTTGAATTTAGCGATGACACCGGAGAAGCTTACGCCTTTGTTGCCTTGCGTGCCGAGCAGCTTATCCCTCTTTATCATCGCAAGCGTGATGCGGCATGACAATTCAAAGCCAAAATGATCGTGCTTGATGAAGGTGGCGACGGGCGCGAGATGCCGCGCGTCGCCGTCCATTCATAGATCACAGGGAATACTTAAAACCTTATGATGAGACTTCCGAAATTTACGTACCGCGTGCCTCGCGAAATCCCGGACGCGGTGAGGATGATGGGCGACGCCGGGCCGGAAGGGCAGTTCGTGGCCGGAGGCACTGACCTTTATCCGAATATGAAGCGGCGACAGCAGACGCCGAAGACCGTTATCTCCGTGACACGGCTCAGGGAACTCAATCAGATTACGGGCGACGGCCGGAGCGGGCTCGTCATCGGCGCGTCCCTTTCTTTGACTGACATCTGCGAGCACGCGGTTATTAATCGTGATTATCCGATGGTGGCCGAGGCGGCGCGTACGATCTCGACGCCGATCCTACGCAACATGGGGACGATTGGCGGGAATCTACTGCTGGATACGAGGTGCAACTATTACGATCAGAATTACGAGTGGCGCAAGGGCATCAACTTCTGTATGAAGAAGGACGGCGAGGTGTGCTGGGTCGCGCCGGGCAGTGCGAAGTGCTGGGCCGTGCAGTCGTCAGACCTCGTGCCGTTGATGGTGGCTATGGGGGCGAGGCTTCGTCTTGTCTCGACGCTCGGCGAGCGTATGGTTGATGCGGCGGGGCTCTACAATAACGACGGGATAGAATATCTGCACAAGAGGCCGGACGAGTTGCTGACGGATGTTCACCTGCCGCCCTTGAACGGCTGGCGCGCGACCTATAAGAAGCTGCGTCGGCGTGGGGCGTTCGATTTTCCCGTGCTCGGAGTGGCGGCACGCCTCGATATATCTGCGGACGGCACGGTGACGGATGCGAGGCTCGTGCTTGGCGGCATCGCTCCGGCTCCTGTAGAAGTCAGGGAGGCCGCAGCGGCCCTCGTCGGCCATCCGCTTGATCGTGAAAGTATGGAGGCGGCGGCCGAAGCCTGTTATCTGAGGGCGCGACCGCTCGATAATACTGATTTCGTCATGAACTGGCGCAAGCAGATGGCCCGCCCCTACGTGCTGCGCGCCCTCGAAGAGCTACAAAAGCAAGGAGGAGCGAAGGGATGAACGAAGGGCGGAGGGGCTAAGGGATGAGGGATGAAAGGAGTAATTCAACATCTTGAAGGCTTTTAATTCATCCGTCACCCCGCGGCCCTCCGCCCTTCGCTCTCCTTCCTCTTTGCCTGTTGCAGCGATTCTTCTGGCTGCCGGGCGGTCGCGCCGGATGGGCGCGTTCAAGCCGCTGCTTCCCTTTCCGGACGAGCGCACGGTGGTCGAAGCCTGTATCCGTAATCTCCTCGATGCGGGGGTTGAAACGGTGCTGGTCGTCCTCGGGCATCGCGCGGACGAGCTGCGCGCGCGTCTGTCTCATCTTCCCGTCAGCTTCGTCGTTAATCGGGACGCAGAGAGCCAGATGAGCGCTTCGATTGTGCGGGGCGTCGAAGCGCTTCCGAATGATGTAGAGACCATACTGATCGCGCTCTGCGACCAACCGGCGATCCCGCCCGAAGTGATTAGCTTTCTGATAGCCGAGCGCAGGCGCACGGGCGCGCGTCTCGTCGTGCCTGAATACTCGGGGCGCGGCGGCCATCCCGTTTTGATTGACCCGAGCTTTCGCCCGGAACTCCTTCGACTCAGGGACGCAGAGCGGGGCCTGCGCGCGCTCTTTGATGCCCACCGCGACGAAGTCTTGCGCCTCAGCGTAGACTCGCCCTACATTGCGCGCGATATGGATACGTGGGATGATTACCGCGCGTTGTACGGGGAGATTTTCGGCGTAGCGCCCACAATTGCGCCCGTCCGTTAGAGACCTCCGGCGCTTCGCTTTGGATAAGCGCTGTCCAACCGAATGCTCCGGATGCACATCTAATCGTTCGGTTTGAGTCGCCCGCGTGCACGCTACAAGGGCTCGGGACGCGCTTGGCCGGTATTTAGCGACCGGCAGGGTTCGAGAGAGCTAGGCGTTCGCGGCGCTCAAAAGTAAGGAGAAAATGATGTTTTTCAAGAGTCGCAGGTCTTTCGTAGCCGCGGCCATCTCTGTTTTGCTGATCGTTGTGGTCGTCGCCTTCGCGCCGCGCACGACGGCGCTCGCAATCCCGCCCGTAGAATTTTCGCTACGCTCGATTGATGGGCCGAGGGTCTCTTCGGCAGACGTGCGCGGCCAGGTGGTCGTGCTGGCGTTCGGCGCGTCCTGGCTGCCGCTGACGCGCAAGCAGATGCAGGGCGTTCGCAAGCTCGCCAACGATTACAGCGCGCATGGCGTGATCGTCTACTGGGTGAGCACGGATTCGGAGAAGACCAACTCGCGCAATTACGCCTCCGACGATCAGTTGCGCGCCTTCGCCCGCAAGCACGAGCTGAACCTGACGGTGCTGCGCGACCCCGAAGGGAAGGTATCAAAGCAGTTTGGCGTCGATCAGATTCCGGCGGTGGTGATTCTGGACAAGCAGGGCGAAGTTTATGGCGAGCCCATCAACGGCCTCGACCCCGACGGCAACCTGGACGACAAGCTCGCCCCGACGCTCGACAAGCTGCTTGGGATAGACAAGAAATAGACGCGCGGAGGACTAGGAACGCGCCCGCCCGCTTTTAATCAAAAATAAGCATTCGTAGAAGATGCCGCCTTCATCATGATGATGAAGGCGGCATCTTCGCTTTGGCCCGTGAACGCGATTGATTGGACTTTTATGATAGAAGCGGAAGCGCCCGTTTCCGATTCGATGGCCGGAAGCCCCATAAAACTCGAACCGGCTTCCTCTAAGCAGGAGCATCATTCTTCTAAAGCTCGCGCGCGAGCCTGTAGACCAGGCGGACGGGAAGGCCGACGACGTTCCAGTAATCGCCGCTGAGTTCTTCTATGAAGAGCGCGGCGCGTCCCTGCACAGCATAAGCGCCCGCCTTATCGAGCGGCTCGCCCGTCGCCACGTACCAGTCGATCTCGGCCTCGGACATCTCAGCGAACCGCACCCGCGTCCTCTCGTGCGAGACGACGCGCCGTGCCGCTTCACCATCGCGTACCAGCGCGACGCCCGTCAAGACCTCGTGCCAACGGCCGCTTAAGAGGCGCAGCATGCGGCGTGCATCTTCCCTATCGAGAGGTTTGCCGAGGATGCGATCATCTACCACGACGACCGTATCTGCTCCGAGCACGAGACGGCCCGGGCCAAGCGTCGCCGCTGCCGCCGTCGCTTTCTCGCGCGCCAGCCGCTCGACGTAAGCGACGGCTCCCTCCGAAGGCAATCGCGTCTCGTCAATATCCACCGCCCGTCTTTCAAAGGGGCAGGCGATGGCCCTTAAAATCTCCGCCCGACGCGGGCTCGCGCTTGCCAGGACGAGCGCTTCCCCGAAGATTTCGCCCGCCTCGAACCCTCCGCTCGTTGCTTGTGACTCCGGCTCTTTTTCCATTACACTCCGAAACGATTCCGTGATGTTTTCAATAGGGTCTCTATAATTTTGCGCGCGCGTCCTAAAATAAATATCGCTTACGTGATCATCGCGGTGGCGGCCCTGGTCATGCTGGCGGCTCTGCTGAGCGCCCCGCGCATTCGCAAATACGCGCGCGAGAAAAACCGTGCGGCCGCGCCGCCGCCTGCGGCGACGCAGAGCAGTAGTAGCAATAGCAGCAGCGACGGCAACAGCAACGACGGCCAGCGACCGTGAGCCGTGCGGCCCGTTAAATCCCTCGCGCCGTTTGCCTAAAGACCCGTAGACTGTGCCATCAGAGGGCACGTGGTTGCAACCGTTGTGGACGACCTGATTCGCGCATTGCCTAAAATCCTTCGCGCCGCTGGCGAGACGGAGGAGGTCGCCGAGGCGGCGGCGATGGTCGCCTGGCGGCGAGCAGCCGGTGAAGCACTGCGCGGGCAGGCTGTGCCGTTTCGTCTCTACAGGAAAACGCTGATCGTCGCGGTGGCCGACGCGACCTGGCAAAAGCAGCTCGAAGCGATGAGCGGACAGTTGCTCTTTCGCCTCAACTCTCTGCTCGGCCAGGCGGTTGTCACCTTCATAGAGTTTCGCATAGACCCGGCGACCGTGCGCGCCGAACGCGAGGCGTTAGCGCCCAGAGTGAACCCGGAGCAACAGGAGCAACGTGCGCTTAAGAGCGCTGCGGGACAGGTCAGGGCGGCAGCCGAAGCGATTCACGACGAAGATTTGCGCCGCCGCTTTCTGCTCGCGGCCGGTAGCTGCATTGACCGCCGCGAAAGCGGAAACCCATAACAATACTACGCAATCCGAAATACGAATATGCCTATCACAGAATCCGATATAGAGAAGATCGCACAGTTGGCGCACCTGGAGATTACAGACGAGGAGCGCCGCGCCTTCACCCCGCAGATCGCCGAGATCGTCGCTTACGTCGAGCAGCTAAACGAGCTTGATACGAGCCGGATCGAACCCTCCATCGGCGGGCTGACGCCGGAGGGCGAGCGTACCCACGCGATACGCGAAGACGCCGTGCGCCCCTCGCTCGGTCAGGAGCTGGCGCTGGATCAGGCTCCCGATCCGGCCTCCGGCCATTTCCGCGTCCCGAAAGTTCTTTAATCGTTACAGTCGGCCTTCAGTATTTCGGTTACAGGCTTTACACAGGCTGCTGACGGCTGATGACTGGTTACTCGTTCGCTATGAATCCTTCAAACACTATAGAGGCGCTGCGGAGTCGCATTTCCGGTCAGGAGACGACGGCGCGCGCGACCGCTGAGGCCGCAATCGACGCGGCCGAAAAGCTCAACGCGACGCTCAACGCTTTTCTACAGATTGATCGGCGGGGCGCGCTCCGTCGTGCCGAAGAGATTGACGCCGGGGCGGTCGCCGCCGCGAGGGCGGGTGCGGACGGCGCGTCTCTGCTCGGCGTGCCCATCGCCATCAAGGACAACATCTGCGTGCGCGGGTTGCAGACCTCATGCGGGTCGCGCATCCTCGGCTCGTATCACCCGCCCTACAGCGCGACCGTCATCGAGCGCCTACAGGCCGCCGGAGCGATCATCATAGGCAAGACCAATTGCGACGAGTTCGCTATGGGCTCGTCGAACGAGAACTCGGCCTTTGGGCCTGTCAGGAATCCGTGGGATACGTCGCGCGTGCCGGGCGGGTCTTCGGGCGGCTCGGCGGCGGCCGTCGCGGCCGGGATCGTGCCAGCGGCCCTGGGCTCGGAGACGGGCGGCTCCGTGCGTCAACCGGCGGCGCTGTGCGGCATCGTCGGGCTCAAACCCACCTACGGGCGCTTCTCGCGTTACGGGCTGGTCGCCTTCGCATCCTCGCTCGACAACATAGGCGTGTTCGGCCAGAGCGTCCGTGATGTGGCAGCGGTCGCGCGAGTGATCGCCGGTCGCGACCCACTGGATTCGACCAGCGCCGACGTAGAGGTTCCGGACTACGTCGCGGACTTGAAGCAGGTGGAGGAAGGCGTCAGGGGCACGCGCATCGGCGTGCCGCGCTCGCTCTTTGGCGAGGGCCTGGACGAGGAGGTTCGCGCCTCTGTCGAAGCAGGCCTTGAGGCGTACCGCGAAATGGGCGCCGAGATAGTCGAGATAGAACTGCCGCACGCGAAATACTCCATCGCCGTCTACTACATCATCGCGACCGCCGAAGCCTCCTCGAACCTGGCGCGCTTTGATGGCGTGCGTTACGGCTTTCGCGCAGAGGAGGCGGCCACCTTGCGCGATATGTATCGCCGCACGCGCGACGAGGGCTTCGGGCCCGAGGTCAAGCGCCGCATCATGCTCGGCACTTACGTTCTATCGTCCGGCTACTACGAAGCCTATTACCGTCGCGCGCAGCAGGTCCGCTCGCTCCTCAAACGAGATTTTCACCATGCGTTCGAGAGCTGCGATGTGATTGCGACGCCGACGACGCCGACGCCCGCTTTTCTGCTGGGCGAAAAGGTGGACGATCCGCTGGCGATGTATCTGAACGACATCTACACCTGCACGGCCAATCTGGTGGGCGTCCCCGGCATCTCCATCCCGTCGGGACTCTCTGCGGAGGGACTGCCCGTAGGCTTGCAACTGGTTGGCCCATACTGGTCTGAAGGCGTGCTGCTCCGGCTCGCTCACGCCTTTGAACAGGCCCGGCCCCTGGGTGCGCGCCCGCGCGTGCGCGCCTTTGAGTAAAGGCTTGCGCGGGGCGGCCCGCTCTCTGTGTGTTTGTGTGCGTGTGGATACGAGAAATGGTTGAGGCCGGTTTGACCGCTTACGCGCGCCGGTTATTTTGAGACGCTGACGTGGAGAGTGAACTTGCGTTCCGGCGTCTTCTTTTCCCAGGGGCGCTGGTAGTGGAGACTGATGGTCGTCTCGCCATGTTGCGCCGCCTGAAACTTCCAGGCGTGAACCCCGCCCTCGCCCGCGCGGCCGCTCGTCTTCGGTTCGATGGAATCAACAAGCTCGCAGACGGGCGCGCCCCTTGATTCAAGCTCCCAGCGGAATCCCGTCGTTCGGTTTTCGCCGAGGCGAATCAAAAACTGATCGCCCATAGAGAGCTTGATGCTCTGACCGTCCGCCTCTTCACCGACCTCTTTCAAAGCGATTATCCTTCTGTATCGGCCGAAGCCTGGCTCTACGGACTTGCCGTTCTCGTCGGGAGCCTGTGTGCTCTTCGTGGCTCTCTATCGGGTATCAGGTCGCCCGTGAATAGCTCGACGATCCCCTTGGCCGTGCCGACGATTGGCGTCATATCGAGGCCGACGTGAACCGAGCCGCGCAGCAGCCCCTTCTTCCTGATCTCATAACCGGCCAGCCCGATCACGACCGCCGTGCCGACAATCGGAATTGGCTTGATAAGGCGCTTGGCGATACGCCATCCGCCCGCGCGTACGAATCTTCTGCCGAGTGTTGCCGACATCTACTTTGCCTTGCCTCCCTCAACTCAAACCAAGTTCTTCGCGAAACTTTCGCTCGTTATAAGGAGAGAGATTGAAAACCCGTCCGTCAATTTCAAAGGTCGGGACTTTGCGCTTGCCGTCATTGAGGCGCATGACGTATTCGGCTGCGCCTTCGGTCTGTTCGATGTTGATCTCTTCGTAGGCGATGCCCCGCTCGTCCAGGAATCGCTTCGCGTGGCGACAATCGCCACACCACGTCGTCGTGTACATTTTTATGCTCGTCATATCCCTTTACGAAAAAGCGTCTCCTTGAAGAAATGTTTGACCCTTATTGTACTTGGCCGAGCGCGCAGATGCCAGGGCGCGTTTAATGGCCTTACAGGCGAGCGCCGCGCCGCGTATGATCTTTCGGGGCCGTGATGTGTTAGCATGGCGGTCGTTCAAAAATAAACAGGACAGCGTGCCTTCCAGTATGAACCTAAAGCTGAGACCTTTGGCCTCGGGGCTGCTCGCCCTCTCCCTGCTCTTGATGGCCCTGGCCTGCGATTCTTCCGTAAGGAATACGCGCCGCGCGCTTCTCGTCTATACGCCGCACGGCCAGGACATGCTGCGTGATTTCGTCGCACGCTACCGTCAGGCCAACCCCGAAGTGGACGTTCAGTTTCTGGACATGGGCTCGCGCGAGGTGTTGGAGCGCGTCAGGGCCGAGCGCAACCGTCCACAGGCCGATCTGTGGTGGGGCGCGGCCCACACGACATTCCAGACGGCGGCGGAGGAAAACCTGCTTGCGCCTTACAGGCCCACCTGGGCCGCGAGTGTCGCGGCGGAATCACGCGACGCGCAGGATCGCTGGTACGGCACGTATCAAACGCCGGAGGTGATCGTCTACAACAGCGAGGCGGTCGATGCCGCCTCGGCTCCGCAGGATTGGGACGACGTGCTCGACCCCAAGTGGCGCGACAAGGTATTGATACGCAATCCGAACCCTTCGGATTCGATGCGCGCCATCTTCGGCGCGATGATCTGGCGCTTCTACGGCGAAACGGGCTCGCCCCAGGGCGGGTACGACTGGCTTCGCCGACTGGATGCGAACGTCCACGAATACACGGCGGACGGAACCCTGCTGGTACAAAAACTGGCGCGCCGCGAAGGTCTCATCAGTCTCTGGAACATGCCCGACGTGCATATCTACAGCGAACAGAAGCACCTTCCGCTGGCTTATCGGATCCCGGCGAGCGGGACGCCCGTCATCACGGACGGCATAGCCATTTTGCGCGGCGCGCCGCACGAGGAAGAGGCACGCCGGTTCTACGAGTTCGTGACTACGCCGGAGAGTCTCGCGCACGCGGCCCGCACCTACTACCGGATTCCGGTGCGCAACGACATAGACCGCTCTCAACTGCCGCCGTGGATGAACGAGCCCTTCACGCGTATGCCTCTGGATTGGGAGTTGCTTCGCAGGGAGGGCAACGAGTGGCTGCGCTACTGGGACACGGAGATTCGCGGGCGCAGCAAACAGTAGAGCTTAAAACTTTTTTCGGAGCGCCGCCGTCGCTTGAAAACCTGCGGCCGCCCGCTCACAATAGGCGGGCCGTCGCTGAACGGAATCAGTTGACCGGCAGGCTTATCAAAAGACTTGTAAGGAGATCGATATGACGAAGATGCGGAAACGAGCGCTCGCTCGTGCTCTCTTAATGGCAGTACTTCTGCTTATCACCACGGCCTCGGCGGCGACGACGCCTGCGCAGGGCGACCGCACGCGCCGCGTGCGCTTTCAGCGCGGCCGGACGACGACCGTGATTAAGGACGCGGTGGTGCGCGGCACACACGACCGCTACGTGCTGCGCGCGCGTGCGGGCCAAACCCTGATCGTGCACATCACGTCGCTTGAAAACAACGCCGTCTTCGACATTTATCGCGGCCGGATGGTTTTAGACGGCGCGCAGGAGACGACCGATTGGACGGGCGAGTTGCCGCGCAACGGAGACTATGTCATAGAAGTCGGCGGAACCAGAGGCAACGCCAGTTATACGCTCGAAGTGACGATCCGTTGAGACCAATGAAAAGAGGTTTTTGAAGGCGGTCGTTCCATAAAATGGTTCCCGGATCGCCTTAGAGAAAGGCAGTGGTATGAGAGTCAAGCTGAAAGCTTTGCTGTTCGTCGCGCTCATTTTTTTGATGGGCGTGACGGATTATCGCGTCGTCGCACAGTACACGGGCGCTTCCGTTTCAAACACCAGCATCTATACGGACATCGCCGGGAATAAGTGCAGGACGATTAAAGTTATTAGAGAGACGGGCGAGGCTGTGCAGAGGTGTCCGGGCGTTGCTGGCTACAAGCTCGAAGTCGAGGACGGGGATGCGCGAATGTCCATCTCCGTAGTCGCTCCCAATGGTAAGAAGTCGGAGCTGAGCTACTGGCACGTGATTACGCAGAGCTTTTCCAGTCTCGGCGACAAGGCCGAATGGCGCGTCCGTAGGGTCAGGGGGAAAGTAGTCCCCGTGGCCCTGATCGTGCGCGTCCACGCCAACGAAGACTCTTCAAATCCCGAGAAGACGACCTCGTATCTGGCGGTCGCCAAGATTACTCCGCGTAAGACCTGCGTGACGGACAAGATAGCGCCGGGCGCGGAGGCCAACGAGGAGGCCCGCCGCGCGGCCGACTCGGCCGCCCGCAAGCCATGTCTTGAAGATACCCTCCCAGAGTAACCCCAGTGTCGTTTCTCTCTCTCGAAAACATCTCGAAGAGTTATGGCGCGACCCCTCCTGCGGTCGCAGACCTTTCGCTTCGGGTCGAGCGCGGAGAGTTCTTCGGGCTGCTCGGCCCCTCGGGCTGCGGCAAGACGACGACGCTCAGGATGATCGCCGGTCTGGAGAGGCCCGACACGGGCTGCATTGAACTGGAAGGCGTAGACATTACGGGGCGCTCGCCCGAGCGACGGGGCTTCGGGATGGTCTTTCAAAACTACGCGCTCTTCCCTCACCTGAACGTCTTCGAGAACGTCGCCTTTGGACTGCGCGCGCGCCGCCGCCCGAAGGCGGAGGTGAGCGATAGGGTCACGCGCGCGCTCGACTTGGTGCAGCTTCCGGGCTACGAACGCAGGCGAGTCGACGAGCTGTCGGGCGGGCAGCAGCAACGCGTGGCGATTGCGCGCGCTATCAGTATCGAGCCCGCGCTCCTTCTCTTTGACGAACCGCTCTCGAATCTGGATGTCGCGCTGCGCGAAGAGACGCGCGAAGAGCTGCGCGAGTTGGTCTTGCGCCTCGGGCTGACGGCCGTCTACGTGACGCACGATCAGGAGGAGGCGTTCGCGCTCTGCGACCGCATCAGCGTGATGGGCCAGGGACGAGTGCTGCAAACGGGAGCGCCGCGTGAGCTTTACGAGAGACCGACGGAGATTTTCGTAGCCCGTTTCCTCGGCCGCAATAACCTGATCGCGGCCCGCCGCCTGAGCGCAGGCAACGAAACGCCCGCCCGCTTCACGACCATCGACGGCGGCCACACGCTGAGCCTTTCAGTCCAACGCGGCGACTTAACACCGCTCAATAAAAACTGCACGCTCGCCATTCGCCCCGAGCATCTACGGCTCGGGCCTGCGACCGCAGAAGATGCGGAGACGAAGGCGAACGTCCTGCGCGCGACGGTGCGGGCGATAAATTTCAACGGCGCGACTACGGGCGTCAGGCTCGATGCCGGTGGGCTCTGGCTGGAAGCGCTCGTGCTTCAGCTCGATTCGCTTGCCGTCGGCGACACCTGCATGGTCGGGCTGCCCCCCGAACAGATCACCGTTTTAGGATGAGACAAAAGGAAGGAGGACGCTGATTTTGAACCTCAGGAATCTCAAAGCCGAGATTCGGGCGCGCCTCCTTCATCCCTCAACGCTTATCCTTTCCCTGATCGTCGCAGTCGTGCTGCTCTACGGCGTCGTCTATCCGAACCTCTACGTCGTCGCGCGGCTCTTGTGGGATGGAGGCCCCGCACCCGTAGGGTTGATGGACGTTTTATTACGGCGCTCCGTCGTGGAGGCGGCGGCGACGAGCGTCTGGCTTTCGCTCGTGACCGTCCTGCTGTGCGCGCTCGTAGGCATTCCTCTGGCCTTTCTTTTCGAGCGTTATACGTTCCCGGCGCGGCGTCTGTTCGGAACGCTCGCGGCGCTGCCGCTCGTTTTGCCGCCGCTGGTCGGAACGGTCGCCTTTATTTTTCTCTGCGGAGAGTCGGGCATACTGGCGCGCGCCGCGCAGTGGGCCTTTAACCTGAAGGGCGCGCCGTGGTCGCTCGGCGGGTGGACGGCCCTGCTTCTTTTTCACACCTACACGATGTATCCGTTCTTTTACGTGCTGACGGGAGCGGGCCTGCGGCGGATCGACGCGGGGCTGGCCGAAGCGGCGCGCAGTCTCGGCGCGCGCCCCTTGAGCGTCCTCTTTCGCGTGCTGCTTCCGCAACTCGCGCCCTCGCTCATAGCCGCCGCGCTGCTCACCTTTATGACCTCGATGGCCTCTTTCAGCGCGCCGCTCCTGTTCGGCGGTGCGGTGCGGCCACTGACGCTTGAGATATACAGCGCGCGACAGCGCGGCGACATGCGCGAGGCGCTCCTGGAAACAGTATTGCTGGCTTTGATCTCGCTCGCGGCGCTTCTTTTCTTTCAGCGCTACGAAGGGTCGCGCCGCTTCGCCGCCGCCGCCATGAAGGGAGCGCCGAAACGGCGCACGCCCCTCGCACATGGACGGGCGCGTGTGGTGGCCGTCGCCTGTGGGACGATCTTCACTATCCTGCTCGCGTTGCCCGTGGCGACGCTCGTGCTTGTGAGCTTCGCACGCGACGGGCAATGGACGACGCAAACGCTGCCGCCCGCCTACACGCTCGCGAACTACGCGCGCATCTTCGCGGAGCCTGAGAGGCTCGAAGTCATCGTCAATAGTTTGTTGATGAGCGGGCTGGCGGCGCTGGCGGCGCTCGTGTGGAGTTTCTGCGTGACACAACTGGTGATGGGAAAGCGGCTCGGCGCATGGCGCCGGGTGGTCTCGCTGCTGATACTGGTGCCATGGGCCCTGCCCGGCACGGTCGTCGCCGTCCAGATAGCGGAAGCCTATGGCGAGCCCAACGCCCTGACGGGAGCCTACGTTCTGGTCGGTACTTTCTGGATTCTGCCCGTGATCTATTTCCTGCGCTTCATGCCGCTCGTGGTGAGGGCCGTGCAGGCGAGCGTGGAGCAGATGGATACCGCACTCGAAGAGGCCGCGGGCAGCCTCGGCGCAAGCTGGTGGCGGCGCTTTTTCCGCATTCGTTTGCCGCTGGTCTGGCCCGGAGCGGTCGCCGGAGCGCTGCTCGCCTTCGTCATCGCGCTCGGCGAATACGTGGCGAGCGTGCTCGTCTTCGTTCCGCGCAACCGTCCCATCTCGATTGCCATCGCGGGCGAGCTGCGCGATTTCAATTTAGGGACGGCCGCCGCCTACGGCGTGCTGCTCATACTCCTGATCGCCGCCAGCATGATGATCGCCGCCCGGCTGGAACGCTCCGCACAGACCTAGAGGCGCGACGTGGCGGACGGCCGATACTCAAAGCCGGTTCACTTACTTGAGTTGTCGCCCTGGAACTTATCCTTGTTCTCGGCCCGCACCTTCTCTGCCTTGTCGGCCAGTTCCTTGGCCTCTTTCTCCAACTTGTCGTAGCGCGCCTTGTTCTCCCTCACCTTTTGGCTCAGCGTCTCGGCATCTTCGCTGTCGAGAACGGCCTGCGGCATCAGCTTGGCGGCCTCTACCTGCTCGGCGTTCTTATTGAACTCCTGCGATTTGAGTACCAGATATTCCTTGAATTTGTCATTGATCTTCAGCTTGCTGGCCTCTTCAAACTTCCTGGCCGCCTCGCGGAACCTCTCCGCGCTTTGCGTAAAGCCGCTGATCGCTTCCTTCGCAGTTGCGCTCAATCGTTCCTTGTCTTCGTCGAAACTGCTGCTCTTTATCTCATCGAAAATCCGATCATTCTTTCGACCGGCCTCGATGGCGGCCTTGTTGCCAGCCTCGATGGCCGTGTTGGCTTCGGCGACCAGCTTGTTGGCCTTGTCCGTTTCATCGCCGCCGCCCACCGAGTTGCACGCCAACACAAAGCCGATCAATAGCGCCACGGCAAGCGACGCATTGCGTTTCGTCTGGGGGTTCATAGACTTTCCCGCCTTTGAAAACTGAAGATTTGTAAAACGAGCGGGTGAATATATCACGTTAGCCGGATAATCGGCACGCGCTTAATAAGCCGTCGAGTTTGCGAACGCTTGCTTTACGCTCCGGGCCCGTAAGGCTGCTATCTTCAGGAGCGTCCGTCAGACTCAACGCGCGCACGCTCCCCGAAAGGCCCGTGCGAGCGGTGGCAGCTACAGCTTTTTCCGATGAGATTGTATATTTAACACGTATCCGTCAGCGGCTTTTAAAACAGGTGCAGGAGTTCTCTTTTCGTCCGCGATCCAAGTGCTAGGCGTGGAAAGTTCCGGCGCGTGCGCCTGCGGCCCCGTATAGCTGCCGAACAATTTTTTTTCACCTCTGTATGGAGTTCCTTTGAGCGACACTAATCACTTTAACCCGAGTTCGCCGTCTCGCATCAAGCGGGCGTTTCCGGCACTGGCGCTCTTCTTGTGCGCGATGCTTTTGGCGGGATCATCAAGGGCCCGGGAGGCGGCCCAGGCGCGACCTGAGCCGGACAGAGAGGATGAGCCCCGCGAGATAGCGATCTATCAGGCGCTTCTCGATCTGACGACGCCCTGGACTGTGATGTGCGTCGCCGCTCACCCCGACGATGAGGACGGCGCGACGCTGACCGTGCTCCGGCGTAAGGGGGGCGTCCATACGGTGACGCTCTTCTCGACTTACGGCGAGGGCGGGCAGAACGCGATTGGCCCGGAGCTGTACGAGGAGCTGGGTGCGATCCGCGCGCGCGAGACCATCGAGGCGGCCCGCGTCCAGGGCTCGGAGCCGCACTTTCTGGGCCTGCGCGACTTCGGATTTTCAAAATCGGCTGACGAGGCGCTGCGCGTCTGGGGCCATGACACGGCGCTCGCGCGCATGGTCTTGGAGATACGGCGCTTACGCCCCGACGTGATTATCACCAACCACGATACCGTCACAGGCCACGGCCATCATCAGGCGACGGGCCGCCTCGTGCTCGAAGCCTTTGATGCGGCGGCCGACCCGTCGCGCTTTCCAGAGCAGCTACGCGAAGCGGGCGTCACCACGTGGCAGCCGCAAAGGCTCTTCGTTCGTTTCGGTTTTGAAGGCGGGCCGGAAACCCGCGCCCTCGAAGAGGAGGCCGTGCGTCAGGGGCAGGTAATCTCAATCACCCCGAACGAGCGCGATCCTGTGCGGGGCCTCACCTACGCAGAGCAAGCCCTGAGCGCGCTCAGGCGGCACGCCTCGCAGGGGCCCTGGCCCAGCACAGTGCCCGCCGGATGGACGCGCGCCATCCGCTATCGCCTGGCGCGGGCCGCGAAGTCGAGCGCGCCGCTACCGCGCGATGCCCCATCTTTTCTGACGGGTCTATCCCTGCCGGGGAACAGCGCGGATCAACTGATGCCGTTAGCGGCCAGAGCAATGCTGCCCGTCTACTTGAGTAACGGGCGCAAGGCCGAAGGCGTGCGCGATGCGCTCGTCGCGGCGCGCAAAGCCGGGCTCTTCGCTCCTTCGGGAGGAGATGTGGACGACCTGCCGCGTTTTCGCCTGATGAGCGACCGTCTGGATCGGGCGCTGGCGCTCGCAAGCGGTATCCGCGTCAGGATTGCGACGCGCGAGGACGTGCTCGTGACGGACGCGACGACGCCCTTTTCCCTGAGCATCTCTAACGAGGGCGAGCGCGCGGCCCGCATCACCGAAATAGATTTCAAGGACTTGCGTTCTGAGAGCGGAATCGACGTTCCGCACAACCTCGCTCCGGGCGCGACCCTCAACCTGACGGCCAGCGCTTACGCTCCGCGCTCAGCGGCCCTCAGCGTTCCGCACGCCGCACACCTCTATGATGGACTGCTGTTTGGCGTCGAACTCGGGGCGCGAGCCCTTGTAGAGCTTGACGGCGCGCGCTTTCCCGTCAGCGCCACGACGCGCATGGACATCGCGCCCGCCGTCGAGATCGCGAACCTCTCCCCCAACCCTTACGTCCAAACTCCCGCCACCATCAACCGCGGGCTGACGTTCAAGCTGCGGCTCGTCAACCATCGCCGCGCGCAGTTCGATGGTTCCGTCGGCGTTGCGAGCCCGGATAGCAGCCGCATGCCCGCATTCAGGACGGAAGTCTCGCTTGGCCCGAACGAGACGCGCGACCTCGTGTTAAGGTCGAACCCCGTCTCCGCAAGAAGAGCGCCGGGCAGAAGACGCGCTCTCTTAGCAGGAGGAGGAGGAGACGAGCCCGGCACTGTCGAGGTCTCGCTTTACAGCGAGCATGACCCGAAGAGCCCTATCGCGCGCCAATCCGCTCAGCTTGTTTACAGCGAGGCGCGCGTTGCGCCGTCCTTGCGCGTCGGATTCGTGCCGAGCTTTGACGAGACGCTCAAGAATGCGCTCGCCGCGCTCGGCGTCCAAAGCCGGGAGTTGACGGTCGATGATGTGCGGGCCGGAAGACTCGGCCGCTACGATGCGATCATCATAGATAACCGTGGCTACCAGTCGCACCCGGAGCTGGTCGCCGCAAACGCGCGCCTGCTCGACTATGTGCGGGCGGGCGGAAACCTCGTCGTCTTTTATCACAAGACGAACGAGTGGAATCCGTCTCCGAAAGTGAATCGCCCGCAGCTTGCGCCCTACGCGCTCGTGCTCGGAAACTCTCGCGTGACGGACGAGAACGCGCCCGTAACTTTCAGCGAGCCCGCGCACGCGTTGCTGCGTTGGCCCAACCCGATCTCGGCGGACGATTTCAAGGGATGGATTCAGGAGCGCGGCCTCTATTACCCGCAGGAGTGGGATGCCGCTCATTACAGCGCGCCGCTTTCGATGAGCGACGCCGGAGAGCCGCCCCTGCGCGGCGGGCTGCTCGCGGCTGATTACGGGCGCGGGCGCTATATCTATACGGGGATAGTCTGGTACAGGCAATTGCGCGCGGGCGTGCCCGGCGCTTATCGTATGTTCGCCAATATTATCAGCTACGGGCGCGCGCCGCGCGAGACGAAGCGAGCGCGGGAGCGGGCTGCTGCTGATGCGGCTGCGCTTGATGCGTGGCCGCTCTCGAAATGAGTTCCTGATTCTCGCCCGGCGCGGCCCGTATGCTATGAGATACGCCGTGAAAAAAGTCATCGTCGTCGCTTTATTCATCTGTCTGCGCGCGCTCGCCCCCGGCGGCGTCGGCGTCCCGTGCTGGGCCCAGCAAAGGGAGGCTGGCGCGCTTCTGCCCGTGCGTCAGAACAACAAGTGGGGATACATAGACCGCAAGGGCGAAATGGTGATCGCCGCTCAATACGACGACGCCTGGGATTTTTCGGAAGGGCTCGCCTACGTGCGGGCGGGCGCGAAGCGCTCGGTCATCGACCGGACTGGAAAAGTAGTGATCGATCTAGAGCAGGTAGACTTCGCGGGCCGTTTCTCCGACGGGCTCGCCTCCGTGCAGACGAGCGGGCCGAATCCCCGTCGTGGTTTTATAGACAGGGAGGGAAAGCTGGTGATCGCGCCGCAGTTCGATGCGGTCGAGAGCTTCGAGGGCGGGCTGGCGGTCGTCATGGTTGATCGCAAGTACGGCTATGTGGACAGGAGCGGCCGCATCATCATCCGCCCGCAGTTCGATAAGGCTTTTAATTTCCACGAGGGACTGGCGCTCGTCGTCCTCGATAACAAACACGGCTTCATAGACCGCAAGGGCAAGATGGTCATCCGCCCGCAGTTCTTCAATGCCTTCCATTTCTCTGAAGGCGTGGCGAACGTCAAGGTCGGGCAGAAATACGGCTACATCAACAAGGCGGGAAAGATCGTCATCGAGCCGCGCTTCTACTATGCCGGAATTTTTCTGGAGGGACTGGCGGCCATCATCGTCGATAACAAGTTCGGCTATATCAATAAGAAGGCCGAGATCGTCATCCCTCCCAGGTTCGACTGGTCGCAGAACTTCTCCGAGGGGCTCGCGCTGGTCAAAGCGGGCGGCAGGTACGGCTACGTCGATAAGACCGGCGCGCTCGTCATCGCGCCGCAATTCGACAGGGCGCTGGATTTCTACGACGGGATAGCAAAGGTCTGGATCGGCGGCAAGATGGGTTACATAGACAAGACCGGAAACTATATCTGGAAGCCGACGAAGTAGCCGTCTCGTCGGCTTTCGTGAGAAGGTAGTATATTAATGGGCTTAATAATCTTCGTCACCCTCTCGCTGTTCCTGGTTTTCGCTTACCGGGTGAGAAAGCTCGCGCTGAAACGCGGACTGGGCCGTGGCCTCGGGCGAGAGGTCTAAGACCATGAGTTGACTTCTATCGCAACCTGGATGAAAACCTCGTCCGGTGACGAATCTTCCGCCAATAAAAAGAAGGGTTGATATTTTCCAAGCCATGCCAGACCTAAAAGACATTCTCGACAAGAACAGGGCCTGGGCTGAAGGGATAAGGGAGCGCGATCCTGGGTTTTTCAGCGGCCTCTCGCAACAGCAAACGCCCAGCTATTTATGGATCGGTTGTTCGGATAGTCGCGTCCCGGCCACACAGCTTATAAACGCGATGCCCGGCGAGGTCTTCGAGCATCGCAACGTCAGCAATGTGGTGGTGCATACGGACTTCAACTGCCTGTCCGTGATGCAGTACGCGGTCGATGTGCTGAAGATCAAGCACATCATAGTGTGCGGCCACTACGGCTGCGGCGGGGTGAAGGCGGCGATGCAGAATCTCAGGCTCGGGTTGATAGACAACTGGCTGCGTCACGTGCAGGACGTGATGGAAAAGCACGGCGCGCTGCTCAACGAAGCCGCCGACGAGGCGCGGCGGCTGGATCGTCTCTGCGAGCTGAACGTCGTCGAGCAGGTCAGGAATGCGAGCCAGACGACCATCGTGCAGAGCGCCTGGGAACGCGGACAGGAGTTGGCCATACACGGTTGGATTTACGGGCTCGATGATGGTCTTCTGCGCGAGCTGAATCTATGCGTCACCAACCAGGATGACTTGTCGTCCGGCTATCTAAACGCCATCAAGGCTTTTGTATAGCGCCGGAATAGACGACCGAAGGAATATAGGAACGAGCAGGCTTTCGCCCGTTCCAGTCCTCGGGCTTTTTCTAGCCCTCCAATTTCGCGCGCGCGCGTTCGAGGAAGGTTTTAATCATCGTGGCGACGTGCTTTTGCATCTCGGCGCTGATGCGGCCTTCGCCGACGAGGCCCGCGAGCATGTGTAGCTCCCTGGCGTGCTGCCGTCTCATCTCCACGTGCTGCACTATGCGCACGAGGGTTTTTGCGCCGCGCTCTTCAAACATCGCCGCGTAGCGAAGGAAATTCTTCTTTTCGATTGAGGCGGGCGACCACTCTATGCGATTGGTCTGATCGTCCGTGCGCTCGACGGCGAAGGCGGCGCGCATCGACCCGAGCATTGGAACCTCCGCGCGCACCATCCAACGCATGATACCGTCGGCCTCGCTCTTGATGCCCTCGATCCCCGGCATCAGATCGACGACGTTGCGCAGGTTGTTGAAGAACTCCCGCGCGCGCTCGACGCTCGTCCTGACCTCTATCTGCTCGCTGTGTTCTGCCTTGATCCTGAACATAATAACTTCCCCCGGTTAGAACGCTGATGGAAACAGGAACGAGTTGAAGAAGAGCCGCGTCATATTGCGCCAGATGCCGCGATAGTTCGGGTCTTCGCTAAAAAGCACGACGTGTCCGCGCCCGGTCGGCTCTTCCATGACGTAGGCCGTACCGCCGAGCAGCCGCTCCGTATTGTCGGGCCAGGTGAAGCCCGCGAGGCGCAGCGGTCTGCCATCTTCGCGTCCGAAGACGACGGCGTTCGTGCCCTCCTTCGACGGGCGAAAGAAGTAGCCAGAGGCGACGAGCACCGGAAGATACTGGTCTTCATAGCCGTACGTCATATAAGTGGTGCGATCCAGAGTGGCGCGCATGATCGCGCCGGGCACTGCTTCGGGCACACGGCCCGGACGCGCCGAGGGCGAAGCGATGGGCGGCAGCACGGGGGGCGCGCCCTCAAGCTTCTCCGTCTGATCCGCCTCCGTCCGGCGCTGCTCAGTCGCCGTCTGCGTGGCTGTTGCCGTCGCGCCGCCACCACCGCCGCTGCTGCGGCGTCGGCCCCCGCGCTTTGAAGAGGCAGCGGCCTCCACCTTCGGACTCGCGCCCGTATCTGTGACGGGTGGCTGCTGCTGTTGCTGCGCGGTCACGGAAGAGAGCAAGCGCGCCTCGCCCGCTTCGTTACTGCTGCTGCTGCTGTCGTCCTCCGTCTTCCCATCCTTCTGCTCGTCCTCGTCGCTTCCGACCAGGCGGGCCGAGGTGAGGTTGACATCCTTGAGGGCGGCGAAGACGGCTGCGCCCTTGATTAGGACGAGCGTGCCGCCGCGCTCGCACCAGCCGCGCAAAGCATCCACGCCCCCTTTGCCAAAGGCCGCGAAGTAGCGCTCGGGCGAGCCGTCCGGAAGGATAATGACGTTGTAGCGGTCAAGCTCCGCGCGCTTGATCGAAGCAATCGTCATCGGCGTAAAATCCACGCCGTAGCGGTCAAACAGCCACCACATCGCGCCGTAGCTATTATGATCCACGGGGTCGTCGGCCGCCACTATAATGCGCGGTGGCTTCAAAGAGATGACGTTCTCTGACCCGACGCCCGTTTCGCCCGTCTCGTTAAAGCCTGTATTGACGGCCGTGACTTCCGTGCCCGTCTCGCGTGCGAGCCGCGCCATCGCGTCATGCAGCGTTTCGGGATTACGCGAGACTCGCGCGACCAGAGTGCCGCGCGGCCAGTCGCGCCCGCCCGCATTGAGCGTGCGCGTCGCCACCGCGATGCGAAAGCCCTCGCGCTGCAAGCGATAGGCGAGAGAGGCCGCGCCGTTTCGCTCGTACGGGATAATGTAAGCGATCTGAGCGCGGCCTCCCGTTACGCCGCCCGCCGCTGCTGCCGTAGACGCGGCGACGCTCGCCGCTGCTGCCGTCAACGCGCTCGACGACCCGCGCGTGCTCGCAGCGTCCTCCGTCCAGTATGCCTCGACGCCGAAGGCGAGCGGCAAAGACCACGCCGTGATGTCGTAGAAGCCGTACTCCTCTTTGGGCGCGCCTCGGCCCCGCCGTTCGTTACGCGCAAAGCGCGCCAACTGCTCGCGCACGAAGGCCGCGTCCTGCTCCGTATTCGGCTCCAGCAGCGCCTTGGCGAGCCGCTTCTGCGGTTGCGCCAGATCGATGACGTAAGAGCCGGAAGGGAAGCTGCGTGAGCGCGGCCCGCCGCCCGTCCCAGTGTAATCATGCGCGCTCTCGGAGGCGAAGGACGCGCGGGCGACGCTCACTTCGACGCCCGCGCGTTCGAGAACCTCGACCAGCTCTGCGGCCCTGCCGGGATCGCTGCCCGGCACTAACACTATGCGCTTCATGGCCCCGCTGCGCCCCTCTTCGACGGCGCTCTGCCTGAAGGCGTAATAATCCCTGAGCCGCGCAAGGCGATTGCGCGACGCCACTTCGAGCGTCGTCATCGAAGCGACGAAGTGCTTGGCGATGGCTGAGCGCAGCGTGACGATGGTATCGTCGTCGCGCTTCCAACGCAGACCCTTGAAGCCGCCGCCGTCCGTCTCATAAGTCATGCCGGTCGCGCCTTGCAGGCTCGGCCACGAATCCCAGTAGCCCGGATAGAAGAGGTCGAACACATCACGCACGTAGTAATCCCAGTTGCGCGCATCGAACTCCGAGGCGTTGGCCCGCCCGAACATCGTCAGCCAGCGCGCCGTCTGCTCAGGCGGCAGGTTAGGATTTATGGGCAGCGCCGCCGGGGGAAAGAAATACTGTACGGGCTGGCCGTGATGATCGACGAAGACCTGCGGGTGCCATTGCAGATAGGCGCGCTCGACGTTGCGCGTCTCGACCTGTGTCGAAGCGATATTGTCGCGGTTCAGATCGAAGCGATAACGATTGACGCGGCCATAGATAGACCAGGGCTCGCGGTGCTCGCTCGCCAGCGGCTCCGGGTTCCCCGTCGAGTTGGCGTTGTACCAGGTGACGAAACGCTCGTGCCCGTCCGGGTTGGCGCAGACGTTGACGAGCGCGACTGTGTTCTTCAGTATCTCTCGCGTCGCCTGCTCGTCCGATGCCGCCAGTTGGTAGACGACCTGCATCATCGCCTCGAACGAGGCCGATTCATTGCCGTGAATCGTATAGTTGAGCCAGACGACGACCGGCATCCCTTCCGTCAACCGCTCGGCCTCCGCCGGAGAAGTCGCGCGCGGGTCGCTCAGGCGCGCCATGTTCGCCCTGATCTCGTCAAGCCGCGCGATGTTCTCAGGCGCGCTGATGGCGACCAGATGCATCATGCGGTGCTCGTTGGTTTCGCCTATGTCGATGACGCGCACGCGCTCCGGTGCGGCCTGCGCGATCCGCTCTATGACGCGCTCCATCAGCGCGTAGTTGGTGTGAAACTCGCCGACCTCAAAGCGCAGCAGGCTCTGCGGGCGCGGCACGACCTCGCGGAAAGGGCCGCGCGCGTAAAAGTCGAAGCGCGAATCATCACGCTGGGCGACGGCCGATGGAGCGTATAAGAGGACGAGCAGCGCGAGCAGCGCGAGGCGACGGCAATGGTTTTCGAGCATTAGTCTAGCGGGCTTTCGATTTTCAGGATTGCTCTAAGACGTATGGGATGTTACCGCGCTTCGGCCCGGATTCTCAAATCGCAAAGGCATGGGTTCGCCACCTGGCGTCAGGATCGGCCGACGTTCAGTGTCAGGGATGCCGCCAGCGGCGAGCGCTCATGCTATAGTGCCCCTCTCGGTGAGCCTGCGATGAAAGAGATTCACACGGAGATAGAGATAGAGGCGACGCCCGAGCGCGTGTGGGCGCTGCTCACGGACTTCGCCGCATACCCGGAATGGAATCCGTTCATCGTCTCGATCAGCGGCGAAGCGCGCGAGGGCGCCCGCCTCGAAGCAGAGTTGAGACCGCCCGGAACACGCGGCTTCAAGTTCCGCCCCGTCATCCTCGCGGCCACGCCTGCGCGCGAGCTACGGTGGCTGGGCCGCCTGGGCTTTCGCGGCATCTTCGACGGCGAACACGTCTTTACCATCGAGCCCATCGCCGAGCGCCGCGTCCGCTTCGTCCAGCGAGAGAAGTTCACGGGCCTGCTCGTTCCCTTCCTCGCGCACGTGCTCGACGATAAGACCCGTCGCGGGTTCGAGGAGATGAACCGCTGGCTCAAGAAACGCGCCGAAGACCACTTTGATATTGCTGACGATTCGATGATGACCGATCAGAACAGAGAGAGATGCCCGCGCTGCGGCGAAGGCCGCCTGCGCCGTTGGGCCGAGCTGAGCGAAGAGGAACGAGAGGTCGCCCGCCGCCTGCCAGCCTCGGCGGATTACTCTTCCGGCGAACGGCGCTCGTTGCACAGGTGGTGCGCCAACTGCTGGTACGAAGCGACGGAAGGCGCTTCACACGACGTATGAAGAAGCTATTGTCCGCCGAGGCCCTGACCCGAGAGGTATGGATGGATGGATGCTGACCCGGAAAAGATCTCTTTGGACGCGCGGGTTCGTCGCCACGTTTACGATCAGGTCATAGGCGAGGGACTTCCTCCGACCATTGCGGAGACGGCCCGTGCGCTCGCGCGCACGACCGATGAGGTTAAGCTGTCGTTCCGGCGTCTGGCCGACGCTCATATCCTGGTCTTACAGAAGGAGGGCGAAGAGATTCTGATGGCTGCGCCCTTCTCCGCCGTACCGACGCCTTTTCCAGTCACGGTTGGCGAGCGCCGGTACTACGCCAACTGCATCTGGGACGCGCTTGGAATCCCCTCCATGTTGAAGCAGGATGCCGTCATAGATGCCTCGTGCGGATGCTGTGGCACGGCGATGAGGTTGGAGGTCGGAGGAGGAGGAGGAGGAGGCGGCTCGCTGTTGGCGCAAGATATGGGCGGGCGCGCACACTTCGCCGTACCGGCGGCTCGGTGGTGGGATGACATCGTCTTCAGTTGAAGGACGATGCTGCTCTTCTGGTCAGAGGAGCACGTCTCTAAGTGGTGCCGGGACTGGAATCTGCCGCGCGGAGAGGTTCTCGCCCTGGACACGTGCTGGCTGCTGGCGAGGGCCTGGTTCAACGCAGACCGCCGCGAGCCCTCCTGGAGAAGGAGAACGGTTGACGAGGCCGAAGCGTTATTCGCCGAACTAGGCTTGACCTCGCCCTTCTGGCGCTTAACGCGCTGAGGAAAGAGACGACCGCACACAGCCGAATCCTGTAAAGCTTCCCTTTCATCCTCGCCGCCGCACGCGCCGCCCGCTTCCTTCGCTCAAGCGGAAACACGCGCGCTTCCCTAAGACGCTCTGCCGTTTCATTGCCATTCGTTTCTTAATCCTTGCCGTCAGTGATGCGTTCGTATGCGGCGCGAATGTTCTCCATATGAGTGACGAGCGCGGCGGAGAGTGCCTCGGATGACTCGTAGCTCATCGAGCGTGCGATGTCGCGAAGCGCCACGTGATCCATCGCGGGCAGGAGGGTTGAGCGTCCGACGACGAGGCGCAGGTAATGATCGAGCGAGCGCAGGAAAGCATAGCCCTCGTTCATCGCCTCGTAGTCCTGCTCACAAAAAGCGCCCGCCGCGTGCAATCGTTCGAGCGTCGAGCGCGTCGAACGGTCTTCCAACTCATCCGGGACATTGCAGCGGAGTTGCAGATAGCGCGTCGCGAAATACACGTCGAGCATCCCGCCCGCCCCGTACTTAATATCAATCCCGCCTCTTCTATGCCGCCGCGCCCGCTCCTGTTCCAACCGCTCGCGCACGCGGCGCGTCTCCGTACGCAAAGTATCTTCGCCCGCCGCAAGGGCCGCCTCGTGGATGATATGCCGCGCCTGACTCTCAACCTCCGCTCCAAGCCGCAGGTCGCCGCCCGCCGCGCGCAGCTTCACATAGGCCAGCCACTCCCAGGGAAGGGCGCGCTCCTGTAGGTAGTCCGTAAACGCGCGCGCGCCCGAGCAGGTCGGGCCGTTTCTCCCGTCGGGACGCAGCCGCAAGTCCATGCGATAAAGAGAGCCGTCGCGCGTCAGGCTGGAAAGCGCCGAGATCAGCCGCTCGCTCAGGCGCGCGTAGGCTTCGGCGTGCGAGAACTGCTTGAAGGGCGAGGGCTGAGCGTCGTCGTAGATGAGCACGACATCGAGATCGGAGCCGTAGTCCATTCCGCCGCCGCCCAGTCGCCCGAGTCCGAGCACGGCCAGACGCGGCTCCGCATCCGGCTCACCGTAGAGCCTTTGAAGCTCGCGGCGCGCTATGAGGCAGCCCGCATCCAGGCTCGCGGCGGCCAACTCCGTCTGGCGGCGATTCGCTTCGCGCATGGGGATCAGGCCCGCCGCATCGAGCGCGCCCGTTTCTGTGAGCAGCCTGGCCCAGGCGCGACGCAACGCGCCCAGCTCTGCGCGAAACGTGTCCTCTCCCTGAACGGCCTGCGTGAGAAGTGCGCGGTAATCCCGCTCAGGGGCCTCCGCGCCCTCGATTGGCAGAGCCTCTATAAGAGACGGATTGCTGGCCAGATGCTCGCCGAAGAACTCGGACGCGCCGCACAGGCGAACCAGAGCCGCAAGCTTTTGCTCGGTCAATCTCAAAGGCGCGGTCGATTTGTCGAGCGAAGCGGCGATGCGCGCGGCAAATCTTAGGGCGCGGCGCGGATTGAGAGACGCGTGGGCCAACTCTTCGAGGCGACGGCGGGTGCGCTCTATTGCGCGGGCGGCGGGCGCGCTTCCCTCTTCCGTCAGGTGCGCCGCAAAGATGCGCGCCGCTGCATGCGTCGCGGCCAGCTCCGCATCAAACGGCTGCTCCATATTGCGGGCACTCACTCCTGGCGCGGGCGCGCCCGTAACTGCTGCGCCGTCGTCCCGCCTCTCGGCAGCGCTTTCTGTCTCCTCCCTGCCGAAGACGCGCTCGAAGGCGGCGCGCACCCGCGTCGTATGTAGATTGAGCGCGAGGTCGAACTCGCGCAGGCCGTTTTCACCGCCGAAATTCATGCGACGCGCGACGAGCAGGCGATGCTCTGCGTCATCCGGTACGGAATGTGTTTGCAGGCCGTGCTCCATCTGCAAGCGGTGTTCGAGCATGCGCAGGAAGAGATAGGCGTCGGCCAGCTCCACGCGCTCGCGGTCGCTCAGGAGTTCGCGGTCGGCGAGGCGTCCGAGGCTGATTAAGGTATGCGGCGCTCTGAGCCATTCGTCGCGCCCGCCGTAGGCGAGTTGCAGCGCCTGCGCGATGAACTCTATCTCGCGTATCCCGCCCCGCCCGAGCTTGACGTTGAAGCCGCGCGCGTCGCGCGCGTGATGGCGGTCGATCTTCTGCTTGGCGAGGCGCACATTACGAAGCGCGTCCTCGACCGTCTGTTCCAGCGTATAGACGCTCGCCAGTACGCGCGCGGCAAACTCCGTGTAGAGGTGGACGGAGCCCGCCGCGGCGCGCGAGCGAATCAAGGTTTGTAGCTCCCAGGCCTGCGCTTTCTCCCTGTAATAACGAACCGCCTCGTCGAGCGAGGACGCGAGAGCGCCGTCGCGCCCGTGCGGCCTGAGCCGCAGATCGACACGGTAGGCCGCGCCCTCGCCCGCCGGTTGGCCCACCATGCGCGCGATCATCTCCGCGAGCTTGATGAAATACTGGCGATTGGTAGTCTCGCCGTGCGCCCCACCGGCGGCCGTCGTGCCGTCGTTCGAGAAGATGAAGAAGAGGTCTATGTCCGAGGCGTAGTTAAGCTCTAAGGAGCCGAGCTTGCCCAGGGCGACGATAGCGAACTCGGCAGGGGCTTTGCGCCCGCGCTCGTCGGCGCGCGTGGGCGTGCCGTAACGATTGTCCAATTCCTGGCGCGCGTGCGTCAGCGCATAGGCGAGCACGGCGTCGGCCAGGTTCGATAGCTCTTCGGTAGTCTCGACGAGCGTGCTCGTGCGGCGTATGTCGCGCAGGTAGATGCGCAGCAATTCGCGGCGGCGGAAGCGCGCGAGCAATACCTGCGGGTCGAGCTGCGAGTTGGTCAGGGCAAAGCGGGCGAGCGATTCTTCCAGCTCCTCGCGCGTCCTGATGCGTGTGGCGCTGCGTTCGCGCGCGAGCCACTGAAGGTAATCGGGGTTCTGCGCGAGCGTCGTCGCCAGCAGCGGGCTCCACGCCGCCAGAGCGAGCGCGTCGGAGAGCAACCCTCGGTCGCGCGCCAGAAGGTGCGCGGCGCGCGGGTGCTCCGCAGAGATGCGCCCGAAGAAGCGGCGCGCTCCCTCCCCGTCCGGCAACTCTCTCGAGAGCAGTTCGATCTCTTCGTCAATCGCGGGCAAGAAGGATGACCTCTTCAAAGCTTTGGGAAACTACGGCGACACCGGGGGGGCCGCCTCCCCCGAGCACACCCAGAGAGAGAGGGAAAGCAGGGCCGCGACGCGCCTGCACGGATTGTAGCGCGCCCGCCGCTGTGCGACCAAAGGCCCCGAGTTTTCCCTGGCGTGTTTAGCGAGGCGGATAGGGGCGGGACAGTTTCTCTTCGAGACCGGCTTTTACCTCAGGCCATTCCGTGTCGATGATGCTGAAGAAGACGCTATGGCGAATGCGCCCCGTCGAGGTCAGCATGTGATTGCGAAAGATGCCCTCCTCCTGAGCGCCGAGTCGCAGGATGGCGTTTCGAGACCGCTCGTTCAGCGAATCCGTCTTGAACTCGACCCGAATACAGCCGAGCGTTTCAAAGGCGTGCCGGAGCATCAGGTACTTGGCCTCGGTATTGACGGGCGTGCGCTGCCAACGCGGGATGATCCACGTCCAGCCGATCTCAAGATGGCGGTTCACCGCGTCGATGTTGGCAAAGCGCGTGCTGCCGACGCTCTGGCCCGTTGACTTTAAGGTGGTCGCAAAGGGCAGCGCCGTCCGTCGCGCCTGCCATTCGAGAGCCTCTTCGATGTAGGCGCGCATCCCTTGCGCCGTTCGCACCGGAGACGGATTCCACTGCCAGATCGTTTCGTCCAGGCCCACCTCGCTCAAGCCTTCATGGTGAAGGAGCGAGAGCGGTTCGAGCCGCACATGAGCGCCTTCGAGAGTGACGGGTTCTATTTTCACGGGTTTACAAGTCCTGACGTATAAAAGATAGAAGGCAGCGAAAACTAAACACAGTGCCGCTGCCCTCTGCCTTGATGATTCAGGGAAGCCCTTTTTAAAGTCCCTTCCGGAGAGCGCTTCCTAGATGTCGAAGTACATGCCGAACTCAAGCGGATGCGGGCGCATCCTGAGCGGCTGTATCTCCTTCTCGCGCTTGTAGGTGATCCAGCGATCGATGATCTGCGGCGTAAAGACATCGTCCTTGAGCAGGAAGTCGTGATCGGCTTCGAGCGCCTTGAGCGATTCGTCGAGCGAGCCGGGCAGGCTTGGCACGTCCTTTAAAGCCTCCGGCGAGAGATCGTAGATGTCTTTGTCGAGCGGTTCGCCCGGATCAATGCGATTCTGTATGCCGTCGAGGCCCGCCATCAGCATCGCCGAGAAGGCCAGATAGGCATTGCAGCTCGGGTCTGGCGGACGAAACTCCAAACGCTTCTGCTTCGGATTGGTCGAGAACATCGGGATGCGTACCGCCGCCGAACGATTGCGCGCCGAGTAGGCCAGATTCACCGGCGCTTCAAAGCCGGGCACGAGCCGCTTGTAACTGTTGGTCGTCGGTGCTGCGAAGGCTACGATTGAGGGTGCGTGCTTCAGAAGGCCGCCGATATAATAGCGCGCCATGTCGGACAGCCCAGCGTAGCCGTCGCCCGCAAACAGCGGTTTCTCATCCTTCCACAGCGATTGATGACAGTGCATCCCGGAGCCGTTGTCGCCGTAGAGCGGCTTGGGCATGAAGGTCGCCGCCTTGCCGTATTGATAGACCGTGTTGCGAACGACATACTTGAAGATTTGCAGGTTGTCGGCTGTGCCCAGGAGCGTGGAGAAGCGGAAATCTATCTCGCACTGTCCGGCGGTGGCGACCTCGTGGTGATGGCATTCCACCTGGATACCGCAGCGTGCGAGCGTCAGGGAGATTTCCGAGCGCAGGTCGCTCAGGGAATCGGCGGGCGGCAGCGGCACGTAACCCTCTTTGGCGCGGATGCGGTAGCCCAGGTTCGAGCCGTGAAACTCGTCTGCCCCGCGCCCCGAATTCCAGTGCGCCTCGTCCGAATCGACCGTAAAACCGGCTGAGTTCTGATCGTTGTGAAACTTGACGGAATCGAAGACGAAGAACTCGGCTTCGGGGCCGAAGTTGGCCGTGTCTGCAAGGCCGGTAAATCGCAGGTAGCTTTCCGCACGCTTTGCGACCGAGCGCGGGTCAAAGGCGTAGCCCTCTTTGGTGATCGGATCGACGATGTTGGCGATCAGGCAGACGGTCGGCTCTTCCGAAAAGGGATCCATCCAGAAGCGCACCGCGTCGGGAACCAGCAGCATATCGGATTCGTTGATGGCGGCCCAGCCGCGCAAACTGGAGGCGTCGAAGCCGAACCCGTCTTCAAAAGAGCTTTCGGAAAGTTGGTCGATCGGGAAAGTCAGATGATGCCAGGCCCCCGGCAAGTCTGTGAAGCGAACGGAGACGAATTTTGCCCCCTGGTCAGTGGCGTACTTCAAGGCAGTTTTAGCGTTCATGTGTTCTCCTGAAGGTAAAAAGGGAGTGTTAGAGGTGCTCTCCGCGCTGCATGAGCAAGCGGTTTGTTATGTGTGCGGGTCGAGAGCGGTGCTAAACGGGCGTGTGCGTCCATCGAACTGCGGCGCGTAAAAAGCTTTGCATTATATTCCGGCGTCCGATCTTGTCAAGCTTTTTGGCGCACGACGCGCGGCGGCGCTCTTCCGAGGAGGCCCGCTTTCTGCTCTTAAACCTTTAAGAGGCGTCAACTTAACGGTACTCCGCGGGTGTCGCGCCCGGAAAAATAGTTTTTGACCCTCCTCGCTTTTTCTGTTACATTGCCAGCCTTAATGTTCCAACCATGAATCTTCACTACGGCACTGGTACGAGAGGCGAGAGCGAGAGCGCCCCATCTACCGGGGGCTATGCTTACACCGAGGACGGCAGGCAGGGGGAAACCGCGAATTGACCACGGCAATCGAGCAAACGATTGAAACTTACGGCATCGAGAACTGGGGGGCCGGTTACTTCGACGTTAATCGAAAAGGCAACTTGATCGTCCATCCGACGGAGAACGACAGCCGGGCGGCCGACTTGAAAGAGATTATAGAGGATCTACAGCGCCGTGGCATCGGTACGCCCGTGCTGCTGCGCTTCCCTCAGCTTCTCTCCGCTCAGGTCAGAAAGCTCCAACGCGCTTTCAGCAAATCCATACGCGAGTACGAGTACCAGGGCGCGCACATGTGCGTCTACCCGATGAAGGTCAACCAGCAGCGCTCGGTCGTCGAGGAGTACCTGCGCGAGGGCTCGCGTTACGATTTCGGTCTGGAAGCCGGATCGAAGGCCGAGTTGTACGCCGCGCTCGCGCTCGATCAATCGCCTGAAAGCCTCCTCGTCCTGAACGGCTTCAAGGACGAGGAGTTCATAGAGCTGGCCTACATCGGCGCGCAGAGCGGCAAAAGGGTAATCATCGTCATCGAGAAGCTGAGCGAGCTGGATCACATCCTGCGCAGCGCCGAGAAGTATTCCGAAGGCGTGCTGCCGATGATCGGCATGCGCGTCAAGCTCTATTCGAAAGGCTCGGGGCGCTGGGAAAAGTCCGGCGGCGAGGCGGCCAAGTTCGGTCTCACCACGACCGAGATTCTCGAGGTCATCCGTCGCCTCCAGGATGCTCGTAAGATCGACATGCTGCGACTGCTGCACTTTCACATCGGCTCGCAACTGACGGACATCAAGCGCATCAAGAACGCCATGAAAGAGGCGGCGCGCGTCTATGCCAAGATTCACCAGATGAAGATTCCGATTGAGCTGTTGGATGTCGGCGGCGGGATGGCCGTCGACTACGACGGCTCGAAGACGGCGTTCGATTCGAGCGCGAACTATACGGCGCAGGAGTTCGCCAACGATGTCATCTACACGATCAAGCAGGTGTGCGACGACGAGAACGTGCCGCATCCGACCATCATACAGGAGTCGGGCCGCTTTCTGGCCGCCTATCACGCCATCGTCGTCACGAACGTGGTGGACGAGATAGAGACTGTCGTCGAAGACATCACGCCGATAGCGATTGACGATGACGACCCGCAGGTGGTCGTCGAGCTGGGCGATCTGCGCGAGACCATCAGCGTCAAAAATTACAGGGAGTATTACCACGACGCGCTCGAACATCGCGAGGAACTGTTCACGCTCTTCAATCTCGGGATCATCTCTCTGGAAGATCGCGCCAAGGGCGAAGTGCTCTTCTGGGATGTCTGCGAGCGCGCCGACAAGTACGCGCAGCAGGCCAAGTACATCTCCGAGGAGTTTGGCGACCTGCGGCGACTCCTGTGCGCGAAATACCTGACGAACTTTTCCGTCTTTCGCTCCGTGCCCGATCACTGGGCCCTGGATCAATTATTCCCCATCGTACCGATTCACGGGCTCAACCGCCCGCCCTCCGAGTACGCTACGCTGTGCGACATCACGTGTGATTCGGACGGCATCGTGGACAAGTTCGTTGACCTGCATGATGTCAAGCAGGTGCTGGAGCTTCACGCCCTGACTCCGGGCGAGCCTTACTATCTGGCCTTCATGCTCGTCGGCGCGTATCAGGAAGTGATGGGCAATAATCACAATCTCTTCGGCGCGCCCAACGAGGCGCACATACACATTGACGAGGACGGCTACCTGATTAAGAAGGTGATTCGCGGCACGTCGATTGGCGAGGCGGCCGAGCGCGCACGCTACGAGCGGAGCATGCTGCACGACGGCTTTCGCCGTCTGGTCGCGCAGCGCGTCAAGCGCGAGGAGTTATCGGAGGCCGACGCCGCCGAGATCATAGAGTTTTACGAATCGCGCTTTGACGCCTACACCTATCTGGCGATTAACGGAAAAACAGGCCGCGGCAAGCGCAGTCGAGAGTGAAATACGGATAACGAGTGCCGCTGTCGATGGGCAACCAGCTTTTATTGCGGCCTCCGACCTATTCAAAGAAAAGGATTGAGAGACTCCTATGGTGACGCAGCGAAAACCCAAACCCTCTAAATACCTGACCGTGCCGACCAGGCCCGTACAGGTAGACCGTGACCGCTCCGTCGCAGGGCTCCTGGAAAAGATGGAGGGCACAGGCTTTGGCGGACGCCAGATGGCCGAAGCGCATCGCATCTGGCTCGACATGCTCGGCGACAATACGACGATCATGGTCGCCGCCTCGGGCGCGCTCATCCCGGCAGGCATGCGTCGCCTTCTCGCCTACGTCATCAAGAATCGTTTCGTGGACGTGCTCGTGCTCTCCGGCTCGATGCTGTTTCACGATCTGCACGAGACCCTGGGCCGTCATCACTTCCAGGCGCATCCCTCGATGACGGACGCCGAACTGGAGGCTTCGCAGATCAATCGCATGTGGGACTTGCTGGCCAGCGACGAGGAGTATCGCGAGGCGGACGAATGGGTCGGCGGCTTTACCAATCAACTAGACCAGACGCGCCCCTACTCGACGCGCGAGTTCCTTCACCTGCTCGGGCGCGAGCTGGCCGAGATCGCGACCGAAGACGGCGTCCTGACTTCGGCCTACAAAGCTAGAGTTCCAATCTTCTGCCCGGCCATCGCCGACAGCGCCATCAGCATAGGGATTGCCGCCGCGCGCTTCGAGAAAAAGAACAACTTTCAGTTCGACATCGTGCAGGACGTTTTGGACATGACGCAGATCGCCGCGCGTGCGCGCGTCACGGGCGTCATCAACCTCGGCGGCGGAACCAGCAAGAGCTTTATACAGCAGACGGAAATCTCTACAAACATCGTCAAGATTCCGGCGCGCGGCCACAAGTACGCCATACAGATCGCGACCGACGCGCCGCATCCGGGCGGGCGCAGCAACGCCGTCACCTTCGACGAATCACTCGTCTACGGCAAGCTCGCGCGCGGCGCACGCACCGCTTACGTCAACTGCGATTCGACCATCGCGCTCCCCATCCTCGTCACCGCGCTCTCGCAAACCGCCGCCAAATACATGAAGGGCCGCAAACGCCCCAACTTCGTCTTCACCGGGCGCGACATGACGATTGAAGTGCCGTAAGGGAATAACGGAAACAGCAAATACTCTTAAGGGGTTTGCAACCAGAGTCCCTGCTGGCGCGCTCTGCTCGGAAGGCTGCTCGGCCTGCGGGCCTACAGCCCGGCTCCTAATGCTGACCCAAAACATTTTAAGCGAGAAGCTATTATTTACTAGAAGATGAGAGTAGCGAATATCCATGAGGGTTGAACGAGCTGTTATGTCGCAGTTGAGCCGCGGATTGACTTAATTACTTGCTTGAATATTAGTTGGTGCAAGTTGTGCCCTTTGTCGGATACTGCCCAGAACAGCTTACCGTCTTCCTGCCGCTTAACCTCCGAAAGTAATCCCATCTCCTGGAGTTTTTTCAAATTCTCTTCTGTTACTTCCTCTGCGGAATATGATATTTGAGGCTTATTCTTATCACCCACGACTAAAAAAAGCTGGACTTGCTGGTCGCTTAGCGTCTCCAGCCCGCTAAATTCTTTACTCAAACCGGCTTGATCGGCACTTGCGCGAAGGCGCAGCTCGAACGATCCGACTTTCACCTCCTGGGCTCCCTCCAGCAATTTGAAAAGGGGGTCTTTAATTTTGAAGAGGAAAAGGAGGACAAACAGTCCAACGATTATGTACGCTGCTGGACGGCTGCCATGCTCAATCAGCGCAAGAAGCACATATGGTTTTGGTTTTTCAGCCTGACTGAGATCATCTTTTTGTAACGACTGCTTTTCTCTATTTGGCATCTCCACCTCCTGCAACATAACGCACGAATTAATCCACAATCAACAAACGATGAAGCTAATAATCTCTCATTGAATAGCGAAGGTAAGATATGAGTGTGGAGTGTGTTAGTACATTCTTGTATAGCGTATTACTCTCTTTCCTTCTGTTCGACTAATTTCATGATCTCCGCCTTCACTCGCTCAAGCGTAGAGGTAATCCACTTTCTCGCTTCCGCTTCGCCTTCAATAGACCAGTTAAATGAAGATTTGCTCATACTATCCAGGACAACCTCAAGATGTTCTTGATAAGTCATCAGCTCTTGAATGCCGGATTGATTCTGCTCATCTGTCATTTCTTCCCGCCATTCACTTGTTAGAGTTAATACTGCCGCTTGAGCCCACTCCGGGAGGCTCTACCCTGCTATTGCCGTTGACCGGAGCGCCGCCGCCGATCCCTTGATTCTGTGGCCCGGAGCCCTGATTCAGAGGGCTGGTGTTTCCTG
>DASZEN010000015.1:0-17398 GCA_035940775.1 Pyrinomonadaceae bacterium
CCAGACGGGAACAGTTGTGTCTCGTCATGACTATCTGGCCTTTGGAGAAGAGATCGGCTCAACAGTGGGGATGCGAACCGCTGCACAGGGCTATGGAGGGACGGATGCAGTTAGTCGGCAGTATGCGAGCACAGAGAGGGACGAGGCGACGGGCTTGGATCACACTTTATGGCGAAAGTACGAGCAGCGAGGAGGCAGGTGGACGAGTCCTGATCCGTATGGTGGAAGCATGAGTGTAGGTGATCCGCAGTCGTTCAATCGCTATTCGTATGTGGAGAATGATCCTGGCGAATCTGAGGAACGGAGACCTCTACCGCTCATTCCTGAATATGGCAGATTTTCAGGGGGCCGATCCGGAAGGCGTCAACTTACAGGGTTCTAATCTCGTTGAAGCGAATCTTCGCGGCGCTAACCTTACAGACGCCGACCTGAGCCTGGACAATGTGGGCGTGGAAACCTCGTTGCACTCGGCCAACCTTACCGGCTCTAAAGTTGACGGTGCATGTTTTGACCGCGCGAGGTACGACCGATATAGGATTTTCCCGGAGGGCTTTGATCCGAAAGAGTACTGTATGGAACTTGATGCTGACAGCGATCATCGAGCGGACTGAGATGAACATTGAGCCGGTCGCGCTCTGATCGAGGAGTAGCGCAGAATCACTTAAAGCGTAAGGTGAGCGTGCGAACGAATTGGGCGGATAAGCCTTGCCGCGCTCCAACAGGCAGACGGCCAATCCGGCCTCGGCCAGCTTGTACGCCATCACGGAAGCGCCGGAACCGGAGCCGATGACGACCGCACCCGAAGTATTCATCGCTCATCGAGAAGAGCGCCTTTCCGGAGAGAGAGAGCGCCGCTCAGAAGAGAGATGATGCTAGGGGCAGAGGCGTGTGTAGCGGCGGGGCAGGTAATCTCTGAACCGGCTCCAGGGCCACCAGTGATGAACTACGCGGTCGAACTTGTTGGTCTGCGTCGCCTCCCAGGTGTATATGCCCTGCTCGGGGCCGCCCGTCGGATTAGTTGCCCGCTTGTCGAAGATGACGACGTGCTTCCCGGCTTTGTTCAGAATGTCGCCGGGCTGCAAATCGGTGGCGGCGATAACAAACGAAATATTCGGCAACGAACTCGTGCTTTCTTTTGCTGTGAGCCCCCAGCAACGGCTGACGAAGCCTGAGCAATCCACGCCCCTTGAGCAACTCGCCGTGTAGTTGCTGGGCTCGTTACTCTCTTTTCTATCACCGGCCCTGTAATTCCCGCCCACCGTCGCCATCAAGCTCTGATAATCGGATATGGAGTCGAAACCGCCCCAATCGTAGGGGACGGAAACGTAGCTGCCCGCAGTAGTGTTCAGGTACGTAGGTCTTTGCCTGTATGTGCATGGCCCTGTCAGATTCGCCACATTAAGGACGGTCGAACTGTTGACGTAGCGATCAGCCAGCTCTGTGATTTCGCTCCGCCTGCGCCTGCACGGGGCGGCGCCGACGGGCGGATGCGGAAGCGCGGCGGGACGCGCGGGCAATATCTGCGGCAAGCTCACATTAAATTCCAGTTGGATGACATCGGCGCGCTGCGGGCGCGTAATTAACGCGTAAACATTTCTGTCCGGGCCAACCGCGACGCCGTGGCTTACGTACGTGAAGCGTTCGGCAATGGGGACGCGCGCGATACCGGCCAGCATTCCGTCCGCTTCGTAGTGGCGCACGGTCTGATCGATCATGATATTGGGCGCGCTGGTCAGTTCTTCGACCAGCACGTAGAAGTCGCCATCCGGGGTTGAGGCGAGCACGGTCAACCCGCCGAGAGTGTTCTCGACGCTGATGGTGGCGACAGTCTTCCCGTCAAGCTTGACGGTGCCTTCCGACGGGCCCTGTGCGCCGCCGCCCTGATCCGCAATGGTGACGGAATAGTTCCTGCCGCCTGCGCTGCGCGCGCGCATCGGCTGTCTCCCGGGCGGATTCTCATTGCTGAGCACGGTCGCGCCGCCCTGCAACTCCAAAAGCGCTCCGCCGCTTTCCCCCACCGAAAGACCGCTCACTCCGCGGCGACGCAGCTCCGGCTTGACGGGCGAACGCCGCATCTCGCGACCGCTCCTCTGGAGCGTGATTATGGCCGGGTCGGGGGCCGCGCCGTCCAGCACGTAGACATTATTCTCGTCCGTGACAGCATCCGTGATGCCATCCACGTTTGCGGGTCTGAACTGGCGCAGAAGTCTACCTTCACGGTCGTAAATCAGGACTCGGTTAGTCACAGTATCCGTTATCAGGAATGTTCCGTCCGGCGCGACGCGAAAGCTGGACGGCCCCCACGTCTCGATTTCCTCAAGTCCGACGCCCTTGTAGTGTATTCCCTGACCGCCTACGGGTATTGAAAACAGGAGGGTGGAGCCGGGCGCTTCCCTCTGCAACCGTCGCGCTCTTCTTGATTTAGACTGCGCGCCCGTCTGTACGAAGGGGAAACCCGCGAGGGCGACCATAAGGGCCAGGACGATCAGTCGTTTGTGTACGGTCTTCATAATGAATTTGCCTCTCGTCAGCGTAAAAGGAATCAACTTTTGAAGGGGCGCTCAGGCGCGTCTTAACTTCCCTCGCGTACCTTTATTTTCGCCGTAGATATCGAAGCGCCGCTCTGACCGACAATCCTTTGCCGGGCGATGGGCTGATCATACATTCGACGCGACATTCTATATTGTTCATAAATCCGACGCGACACCTATACGGTTGACCACGCCTGCCCGGAGAGAGTGAGCCCGCTCTCTTAAATACATCTCCTGAATGTTTATGTGGTTTTGAGTCGAAATATTTCATGGGTTCTCCCGTAAGGTTGGGCCTGGATACCGGAGCGCCGATCCGGGCCAACCTCGTCACCGCAAGGTGAGGAGGGAGCGGACGACCGAAGAGGGCGAGATGCCCACGCGCAGGTCGCACCCGGAACCGAGAATCCCTATCGCATGTCGGTCATCGACCGCATCGCGCTTGACAAGGCCATCGCGGGCTTGCCGCCGGGCTTGCCGCATGGCGTTTGTGCTACGCGACATTGAAGGCTACGAGCACTCGGAGATCGCAACCATGTTGGGCTGCTCTGTGGGAACGACCAAGTCCCAATTGCACAAGGCCAGAATGAAGCTCAGAAGGCTGCTCAAACAGGAACTAACCGCACAACCCGGGGACGCGGCCGCTTCGTAAGAGGTTACGATTACAGGGCGGCGAGAGCGTCGAGAAGGTCGAGGTTGACGCGGGCTCAAGGATTCGTTTGAGACGAGAGGCGTGCCATCAGGTACGCATCGACGTAAAGCCCGTCGCGGAACGCATAGCGGCGCAGCGTCCCCTCACGCTCGAACCCGAACCGCTCGTAGAGGCGAATCGCAGCCTCGTTATCAGTGTAGACTTCAAGCTCCAGCCGTGTCAGGTTGAGCCATTTATCAGCCATCTCGACGCAGGCTCTCATTAAGGCAGAGCCTATGCCCTTGCCCTGCCATTCATCGTGTACACCCATGCCGACCGCTCCGGCATGCCGCCGCCGGGGCTTGTTCGGGAACGTATCAAGCGTGAGCATTCCTACGACCCGGTCGCCGACGCTCGCGACGAGGTGATATGTGCCCTCTGAGGGGTTGGCGAGACGCTGTCGCCACTGTTCGAGCGACGGATACGGTAATTGTAGCGTGCCCCCGAAGGCTTTCGGGTAACTGTAGATCTCCTGTATGGCCGAAAAGTCTCCGGGCTCGGCCCGGCGGACACGTAGGCTTTCTCCCTGCAATGTATTCATCTCACCTCGCCCTGGCTGCGAAGATGCGCGCGCGCCAACCCTCGCCTTACCTGTACATCGACGCAGGGATTGTATCACGCCTGTCGGCAGCAGATTGGAAATCGGCCCTCAACTGCAATCATTCGCCCGCTTATGATTCTCAACTCGGCCCTGAGTTTGGCCGTCGCCCGCGCTCCGTTCACTGCAATATGGCGGCGGCTCGCTGCAAAGCTGAGACGACGCAAAGTGAAATGTCGTATAAGGTGGGGGCTCAGTGGGCTTCAGCGGTCGGAGGGCTTCAGAAGCGAGGTGAGGAGAGAGATGGAGAGACGGGAACACAAAAGCGGTCTTAACCTTATCGAATCGCTCGGACAGGACGTTCGCTATGGGATCAGGGTGCTGCTCAGAAACCGTGGCTTTACGCTGATGGCGGTGATTACGCTGGCGCTCGGCGTTGGAGCGAACACGGCGATCTTCAGCGTCATCTATGGCGTATTGCTGCGACCGCTGCCGTACCGCGACGGCCATCAAATGGTGGTCGTGCATCAACAGGCACGCCAGGCCAATGTCAATGACATGGGCTTTTCCGTCAAGGAAGTCTTCGATTACCGCGAGCAGAACAAGACTATGGAGTCCGTGGTCGAACACCACTCGATGAGCTTTATACTCTTCGGCAGGGAGGAGCCGGAGCGCGTCCAGACCGGCGTGGTCTCTGCAAATTTCTTCGATGTGCTCGGCGTCAAGCCCATCCTCGGCAGAACCTTTACGCCCGAAGACGAAAAGCAGGGAGCCGATGCCGTGCTCGTGCTCAGCAACAAATACTGGCAACAGAGTCATGGCGGAGACCCCAATATCGTGGGCAGGATTTTCCGTATGAACAATCGCACTCATGTCGTCATCGGAGTGCTCCCGCCCATTCCGCAGTACCCGTCCGAGAGCGACGTGTACATGCCGACGACCCAGTGCCCGTTTCGTTCCGCCGAAGCCTTTATCGAGAATCGTAACGCGCGCATGATGACCGTCTTCGGCCGACTCAAGCCGGGCGTAAAACTCGAACAGGCGCAGGCCGACCTCTCGACGATAGCCGGTAATTTGCAGGCGGCATATCCGGACTCATATCCAAAAAACGAGGGCTATACGGCGCAGGTTGTCCGGCTTGACGATGAGCTGACCGAGCGCGCGCGGCCCACGTTCCTGATCCTGCTGGCGACGGCCGGGCTGGTCTTACTGATCGCCTGCGCCAACGTGGCTAACCTGAGCCTGGCGCGCGTGTTGCAGCGTCAGCACGAGGTTGCGATGCGAACGGCGCTCGGCGCGAGTCGAGGCCGCCTGATCCGTCAATTGTTGACCGAAAGCACACTGCTCGCGCTGGTCGGCGGCGGACTCGGGCTGCTTATAGCCGAATGGGGTTTGCCGCTGCTCGTGGCCTTTGCCGCCCGCTTTACCAATCGCACGGGTGAAATTCGCATAGACTTATACATACTGCTTTTCACGCTGATCGTTGCGGTCGGAACCGGCCTCGCCTTCGGGTTGATACCGGCGCTCTCATTTCGCCAGGACTCGAAGCAGAGTCTTTCGGCGGCGCTCAAGGAAGATAGCGGTCGCTCGACCGCAGGCGGAAGGAACCGGCTGCGAAGTCTTCTGGTTGTCACGCAGGTGGCCCTCTCCTTCACCCTTCTGATCGCGGCGGGCCTGATGTTGCGCAGCCTCATAAAGCTTCAGCACGTGAATCCGGGCTTCAATCCCGAGAAGGTACTCGTGATGCGCCTTGCACCGAACTGGTCGAGGCAGACGACCAATGAGCAGGCCGCCGAATTTGCACGCAGGTTAATCGACAGGGTGAAAGAGCAGCCAGGTGTCTCGTCGGCGGCGCTCGCATCCACCTACCCCTTGAACCCCAGGGGAATAACTCGCGGGCCCAATAACATCAGGATTCAATTGGAGGGCCATCCGCTGAGCGAAGGGCAACTCGCGCCGCAGGTGGATCCGCGCGCCGTAACCCCCGACTACTTTCAGACCATCGGGGCTCCGCTTATCAGAGGCCGCATGTTCACAGAGGCGGACGATGCGAAAGCGCCGTCGGTCGCCATCGTCAACGAGAGCGCGGCGCGTCATCGCTGGGGCGGCGAAGACCCCGTCGGCAAAAGAGTGACGGCCGATAATGGACAGACGTGGGTCACGATCGTAGGCGTCGTCGGCGACGTGAAGCAATACGGGCTCGAACGCGAGCCGTCGGACGAGCTTTATAATCCCGTGGCGCAAGCGCCGTTTGCGGGCTTCCTTCTGGTCAAAACGATGTCAGACCCGTCGGGCATTGCCAAACTGATGCGCAACGTCGTTCACCAGGTCGAGCCCGATACGGCGGTCGATGAAGTCAGGACGCTGCAACAGGTGGTGGATGATTCGGTCGCGTCGCCGCGTTTGACCGTCTGGCTGCTCGGGCTCTTCGCCGCGCTCGCGCTGATTATCACGGCGGCCGGTATCACCGGCGTCATGGCATTATCGGTCACGCAGCGAACGCGCGAGATCGGTATCCGCATGGCGCTGGGCGCGACCCGTGGAAGAATACTGACGATGGTCATGCGACAGGGAATGACGCTCGTGCTTCTCGGGCTCGTGGTCGGAGTGATCGGCGCTCTGCTCCTTAACAGGTTGATGGCGGCCCTTCTGTTCGCCACCCCGGCGGCCGACCCCCTGACCTTCGCGGCGGTTTCACTGCTGCTGACGGCTGTCGCCGGAGCCGCGTGCCTCGTACCGGCGCTGCGCGCGACCGGCATCGATCCCATGCTGGCATTACGCAGCGAGTGAAAACAGCCAATTGCGCAGCTTGACCTGCATCGAGTAAAACAGGCTCTTCAGCTCAGACTTCCCTCCGTTTTAAAGCTTAGCCGCGCCATGAGTGTATAATTAAAGAGATGAAAGATGCGGCCCACATAACCTACAGCGCCGAAGCGCTTGGCCCTGCGGCTTTCAAGATCGATTGGCTCAAGTGGACTATACTTTTCGGATTCTGGACGCTCTTCAGTTTCCTCTACGCCAATCAAATCTATTTTGAGATGCTTCACACGCCGGGCATGAACCATTCCTGGTGGCGCATCGCTTTCTGGCAGTTAACTGTCTGGTACGCCTGGGGCTGCCTGACGCCGATCATTCTCGGCCTCGGGCGAAGATTCCCAGGCGAGGGCGCGTCCTGGTTGAGGGGACTCCTGATTCATCTCCCCTTGAGCGTGATCGTCGCCGCCGTACACGTCGCCGCCGCCACCTACCTGAAAATGGTCATCGAGCCGTTCGACGTGTGGAGCGACCGGCATTCCTTCCTGTTTCAGTACAGGAATGAGTTGCGCGGCTTTTTCCTGTTCGATTTTTTTGTGTTCTGGGCCATCCTCGGCGTCGGCTACGCGTTCGATTACCGCCAGAGGTATCGTGACCGCGAGTCGCTCGCCTCGCAGCTCAAGGCCCAACTAGCCCAGGCTCAGTTAGAGTCGCTCAAGATGCAGCTTCACCCGCACTTCCTTTTTAATACTCTGCACACCATAGCGGGCCTCGTGCGGAGCAACGAGCGACAATCAGCCGTCAATATGATCGCGGGCCTCAGCGACCTGCTGCGTCGTGCTCTTGAGAGTGCGGACGAGCAGGAGGTTTCGCTCCGCGAGGAGGTCAAGTTCACGGAACTGTATCTGGACATCCAGAAGGTACGATTCTCCGATAGATTGACGGTGCGTATGGAGATAGACCGCGAGACGCGAGACGCGCTGGTTCCGAATCTGCTCCTCCAACCGCTCGTCGAGAATGCTATCCGTCACGGCATCTCGCTTAACGATACGGCGGGGATGATCGTCATAAGCTCAAGGCGCGCGGGCGACATGCTGCACATCAGCGTGTGCGATGACGGGCCCGGATTGCAGTCGGGCTGGCGAATGGAAGAGAGCGAAGGCATCGGTCTCGCCAATACCAGCGAGCGGCTGAAACACCTCTACGGAACGCAACACAGGTTCGAGCTGCGCAACGGCGCGTCGGGCGGCGTGACCGTTTCGCTCGCAATCCCGTTCCGTGACGGCTACGAGACGGACTCTTAACGATGAGCGCCGAGGCGAAAAAGGTCAAAACTTTGATCGTAGACGACGAGCCTCTGGCCCGGCGGACGATCAGAGACCTTCTTCAGGGCGATCCGGAGATGCTGATTATAGGCGAATGCAGCAGCGGCCCTGAGGCAGTGAATTTCATCCGCCGTCAGCCTCCGGACATATTGATTCTGGATATTCAGATGCCCGGAATGAACGGCTTCGAGGTGCTTTCCAGAGTCGAGCACGGGCGCATCCCAGCCATCGTTTTTGTCACGGCGTTCGATCAGTATGCGTTGAAGGCTTTTGAAGTACACGCCATGGATTACCTGCTCAAGCCGTTCACCGATGAAAGGTTCAGGGAGACGCTGCGCCAGGCCAAGACTCATGTCGAACTGAGAGAGCTGAACAGGGTAAGCCAGGGCCTGCGCGACCTGCTCAACGATTATTCGGGAGCGAAGGCGGACGGAATAAAACGCAAAAGCTATCTGACCCGGTTTATGATTAAATTGGGCAGCCGTGTGATTTTTATTAATGCGGCGGACGTGGACTGGATCGCTGCGGATAACTATTACATAAAGCTTCACGTGGGCGGCAAATCTCATCTGCTTCGGGTGAGCATGAACGAGCTGGAAGAAAAGCTCGATCCCCAAAGGTTCATGCGTATTCATCGCTCTACCATTATCAACTTTGATCGCGTCAAAGAGTTGTACCAGAACCCGAACGGCGAATACATAGTCGTGCTGAAGAACGGAACGGAATTGAAGCTCAGTCGCAGCCGACGCGAGCGCCTCGCCGACCTCCTCATGGACGATCACGATTAGCGGTTCCCTCTTGCGCGCCCTCCCCTTCAACGACGAGCCTCATACGGAACAAGCTGTACCTGATCAATACCTAGTTCATACGTTCCCGATATTCAATCCCGGCTGGCCCAATACTACGGCCGCTGTTACTGCTACTGCCGCCGCTGCCTGCCGTTCACAGCAATCTCTGCGCGCTTCGCTGCAAACCGTAATCCGAGAACAGTAAGCCGTCGTATGTTTCGGGGAAAGTGTGTGTGTGTACCTTGACGACTGGGGACGAAAGATTACCTGAAGTACTTCCGTGTAAATTCGGTCGGGCTCACGGGAACCAGGGAAGAGATTGACGCGGTCGTTCATAAATACGGGGCCAGATATGAGATCGAGCGCTCGGATTCGGCGACGGGCTATCACATCAATCATTCGACTGACTTGTATCTCCTGAACCGGAAAGGAGAGCTTGCGCGCCGCTTCAAATACGCGGACACACCACAGGCGATTGCTGATGGCGTGCGGCGATTGATGCGTCAGGACTGATCCGGGCGGTCGAAGCGGACGGCCTCGCCCATCCGCTTCGCTTCGGGCCATGCTCCTTCATTGGCCTTCGTCAGTTATTTGGTTTCTCTTGACATACAGCGCGTCTCACCTTACTCTACACGCGGTCGACATGTTCGTTTGCGTGCGACTCACTCACGTCAGCCTCACGTCAACGATCTCTTATCACAAAATAATAGTTGAAAGAGACGCTCTCACGCCGAGCGCCTGACCGTTCTCTCTTCAGGTCGGCGTTTTTCCATGCAAAGGCAGGGGCGTTACATCACTTCGTGGGCGTGCACGCGTGTGTGTGTCAATATCGGGCTGTATTACGCGGCTTAATGGGCCCATCGCTTCCGTTTAGCGAATGATCTCTGGCGGTTTGCTTCGATTTCCAACGTGGGGGTAATCGAACCAAATCTTCGCCGCAAATAGAGACGAGCGCCGGACAGAGTCGCACCCACACGGGCGACGCGGCGCAAAACTGCTCAACACAACCTCATTCCAAGGAGTAAAAATTGATGTTACCCTCTCACCTCATCAGGCAGTATGCCGTACTGCTTCTCTCCCTGGCTGTCGTCCTGAATTGTTTCGCCCATCCGATTTATTCCGCGAGCCCGACGAGTTCGACGTACATAAATCGCGCCTCGCATCAATCCGGGGGCGCGAGAGCGCGCTCTTCGGCGTCTGCGAGCACGCCGTCCGCCAATAGCTTTGGGGTCGGGATGGGCTCACTCTTCGCCGCCTTAATGCCGACCGCCGAGGCGGACATGGTGATTTACACCAGCCCCCTGCCGAGCGCGGTTGCGTCCGGCGGAACCCTTAACTTCAACAGCACGATTTACAACTACGGCCCGGATCAAGCCACGGGCGCGACCCTGACGACCACTCTCCCGTCCGACGTTGATGTTAATACGGCTCAAACTCCCATCGGCTCTTGCACGATCACGCCCGCTACAGGCGGCACGACCGTCACCTGCCCGCTCGGCGATATGAATGTCTACGAGTCGCAGACGGCCACGATCAATGCCACGGTCAACACTTCAAACGGTCAGAACCTACAGGTCAGCATGACGGCTGAAAGCACTCTGTCTGATCCGGTCGCCGGAAACGACACGGCGGCGGTGACCGTCCTGGTCAGAGCTACGCAATCGGGCCCCGGCGGCAAGCTTGCCTTTGTCACCTACAGGGACGGCGACGCGGAAATCTACGTCACGAACGCGGATGGCAGCGGGGTTGTAAACCTGACCGATAATCCGGCCTACGACTGGGAGCCGTCGTGGTCGCCTGACGGCACAATGCTCGTCTTCAACAGCGACCGCAGCGGCGACGCGGAACTCTGGCTGATGGAGGCGGACGGCAGCAACCCGACCCGCCTTACCACCAACAACTCGAACGGCGTCTACTTCGTGTGGTCGCCCGACGGCACCAAGATCGCATGGCAGAATTGGGACAGCACCAATTACAATTATGATATCTGCGTCATCAACGCGGACGGCACGGGTTTCAGCAATCTCAACAGCGATTCCGCCTATCAGGACAAGCCGCAGTGGTCGCCCGACGGTACGAAGATTCTCTATCAGGGCGACGTTACGGACAGCCTCACGCAGGAAACCTTCTCGGATGTCTTCGTGATGAACTCGAACGGCAGCGGCAAGACGAATCTGACGAACACCTCAAGCGCGAGCGAGTTCGCTCCCGTCTGGTCGCCCGACGGCACGCAGATAGCCTTCGCCAGAAGCGACGACGATCAGGGCATCTACGTCATGGACTCGGACGGCACGGATGCCGTCAACCTTACGGAGACAGACCAGGACGGCTATCCGTCCTGGTCGCCCGACGGCACGCAGATAGCCTTCTCGCGTTTCACGAATAACACCAACATGATTTTCGTGATGGACTCGGACGGCAGCGATCAGGCGCCCGCATTCACGGATAACTTTAGCGGCGGCGCTAAAGTGGAATGGTCGCCGGACGGAACGGGGCTCGCGTTCGATACCTACGTGGACGGCAACAATGAAATTTATACTGTGAACTCGGACGGAAGCGGCCTCACTAATGTCACAGACGACGGCGACTATGATTTCGAGGCCAAGTGGCAGCCGCCCTCGCCCTGAACGACGACGCCGCCGCCCCCTGGTTTGTGCAAGTTTTCGGACAACCTCATAGACAGCGGGCCTTTTGGAAGATCGTCGTGCCACGCTTTAACGGCTGAGACCCCTTAAAAAATTCCAGGGCTCAGACCCCCCTTAAAATTTTTATGCTCCGGTTGATTCTTTTTCGTTTCCGTTTACGCGTTAATATATGCAGGGCGTAAAGCCGTAGACAATTTATTTCAGCAGGAGAAGCAACGAGATGAGCATCCAGAGCAACAGGGTGACAGCCACAAATACAGCAGCAGCAACAGTAGCGCAGCCGGTTCCCCCCGAAGCCATCCTGACGCAAATGGCCTTCGGCGCGCTTTTGACGCAGGCATTGTACGTCGCCGCCAAGCTGGGGCTGGCCGACTTGCTTACGGATGGGCCCAGGCCGGTTGAGGAACTCGCTGCCGCGACCCGTACGCACGAGCGCTCGCTCTACAGAGTGTTGCGAAGCCTGGCGGGCGTCGGCGTATTCAGCGAAACCGAGCCGAAGACTTTCGCGCTCACGCCGCTGGCCGAACTGCTGCGCTCGGACGTGCCCAACTCGATGCGGAGCGGAGCGATTTTCATGGGCGAAGAGTGGCACTGGCGCGTCTGGGGCGACCTGCTCTACAGCGTGCGGACTGGCAAACCCGGCTGGGGACATATCCACGGAGCAGAGGTCTTCGATTATTTCGCTGTCAATCCTGAGCAGGCGGAAATCTTCAACCGCGCCATGACGGACATGTCGACGGCGACGGCCCCTTCGGTCGTCGAAGGCTACGATTTTTCGGGCATCAGTAGGCTCGCCGATATAGCTGGCGGACACGGCTACCTGCTGGCGCAGGTTTTGAAGGCGAACCCCGACATGAATGGAATACTGTTCGACGTGCCGTCAGTCATCAAAGGGGCTGACGCCGTGCTCGAAAGAGAGGGCGTTGCCGACCGGGTCGAGAAGATCGAGGGCGATTTCTTCGCTTCGGTTCCGGCGGGCGCAGACGCCTATATGATGAAACATATCATCCATGATTGGGATGACCAGCGCGCGACTAAAATCCTGCGAAATATCCGCGACGTGATGCCGTCGAACGCTAAAGTCCTGATCGTTGAGACGGTCGTGCCCGAAGGAGACGAGCCGCATTACAGTAAGCTGTTAGACCTCGAAATGCTCTCCTCGCCGGGCGGAGCCGAGCGCACGGCCCGTGAGTACGGCGAACTGCTCGCCGCAGGGGGCTTGCGCCTGACACGCATAGTGGCGACCCGCTCGCCCTTCAGCATCATAGAGGCTGTTAAGGGCTAAAAGGCTTCCCCGTCAGCATGGCCTCAAGCCGGAGGGGCGCGCCGCATATTCTGTGGCGCGCCCCTCTGATTGTGTCGGTTATTTGAACGCAGGGTCTCTATTTATTCAACGCCCGAGATTGAGCCGCAACGAGCCTTGTTGTTGCGCCACCTGTCGATTGTCGAGCGTCCTGACATCAATGCTTATCCGCAGCTCAGAGGGCTGAAGCGTGCCGTACTGTTTCCGCAGGTACTTATCCGTCATCGCCCTCAAGTTGAAATCAGCGAACCTGACTTCCCTGCTCTCACCGGGCGACAGTCCTCTTATGACCTGCTGTCCTATATTCTGGCGCTCGGTCAGGAGCGTGGGGTTACGCAGGAGTTCATTTGAGCCCGCCCTTTGCCCGTCGGGCGAGATATGAAAATCGCCTATCGCCAGAACCATCAAATCAACCGGACGGCTGCCACGATTCTCAAGTCGGTAAACCACATCTATCTGCTCCGACTCGGATTCGTCCGCCGCATTCCAGACTTCGAGCGGGTGATAGGTGTACGAGGGAATGGCATCACTCTCGTTTTGAGCGGTCGCAAGTGTTTGCGCTTCACGCCGCCATCCGAAAAACTTTATGGGCGAGACCGCCACCGAGATAGAGACTTCGGGCGGCGATGAAGGCTGAAAGACAGCCCAGACGGCGACGGCCGTGAGACCGACGAAGAAAGTCAGCAGCGCTGTCAGGAGACGGGTGAAGTATCGCATACGTATTGCTCCTCCCGGTTCTTATACCACAAAAGCGGAAGAGCGAGCCATCCGAAGCCGAAACTGAAGAAAGGCACACGCCCCGCCGACTCTAACCCGTGGGCGAAGAAGAGTTGACGCGCGAGGCCAGCGGCCCGGGCGGGTCGAGCTGGCGCACTTTACTTGAGCGCCGCGAGCAGTACCTCGTTAAAGCGCCGCGCTATGTCGGCGATGTTCTGTGCCTTGTCATGACCGTTGATGATGGTGCGCGCGTTTTCAAAATCGGCCTTCCCGTCCGAGATAAATTGTGAGAGCTTTTTGCCCGTGAACCATCCGTCTTTCATCCCCTGGATAGCAATGTGATATGCCACTTCGGGGTTTTTCGCGCGATCCGGTTCCGCCAGCAAATCGATCCCCGTCAGAGCCTTCGCCTTGGCATAGTTTCTGCGCCCGGTCAACTGCACATACCCGCGCCCGTGAAACAGAGCGCCATCGCCCGGCTGCGTATTGCCAAGCACCTTTCCAACCCTCGTCTGCGGGCCGTACCGTGTATTGAAGTAGGCCGATGAGCCGTGCTCGTCGATGGGCCTCATCGTATGAGCCGTCTCCCATTTGAAGGTGGCAAGACAGTAAGCGAGCTGGCGTCTGTCCGTCTCCGTGCCACTAAAGCGTCCATCCTGTTCGATCAGACTCAGTAGAACCTCCATCGCATCGACTATGCTTTGCGTCAGAGGCCCGAAGCGAAGGCGGTAGTTCTCGAAGAATTTCTTGCGGTCGAATGCGAACATCTTTAACTCTCCTTTTCTGATTAAATCGGGTTTACTACGGGCGCGCCGCGCGGCTGAATCACGACGGTGGCGCGACCCCTTCTCTATATGACTTCGCTGACAAAACCCTTTCAGGGATTGCCAGTCGCATAGGCCCAAAGCTCAAAGACCGTGGCGTAGTAAATCCATCCGAAGAACCCCTGCAAGACCGAATTGGTAGAGGGGCGGAAATACGGCGTTTGACGAATGTTAAGCTTCCACAGGATCAACCCTATGCTGATCGTGAAGAGCAACTGCAGGAAGAAGTTGACGACGTAGTTGACGGCATACAGCGGGAGGAAGAGCGGCCCGCAGATGCGAGCCTGTAAGACGTGCATCAGCTCGTGTTGACCGGCCCCGCCGAGGTTGACCGTGCCGTGTGTTTGCAGCGTCGTCGTGCCGAAGCCTGAACTGCTGCGCGGTTTGTAGACTATCCACCCGGCATCCTGGCTGTCGGCGCGCGACGGCCACCCGAAAATCGGGAAGATCACATTTCCCAGCACGAACCCCCAGATCGTATTGGGCAGGCTCCAGGTCATATCGACGATCATCTGTATCCACCCTTTAGGAGAGGCCAGATTGTAGATGAGGAGGATGCCCGCTTCGAGCCCGTAAAGCAGTCCGAAGATAGCGCCCACGAGCGCCGCCCAGCCGTACTCCAACGGCTCGCTCGTCAAGTAGTTAATCAGCACGGCGTCGCCAATGCTCATCAGTGTCACCAACACGACAATCAAAAAGCCTTTCAATGCGTCCGGCATGACTTCGTACTCTCCTTCTGCGATTGACGTTTCGCTCAGGCGCGCAAATTCCACTGACGCGATCCTTGCGCGCGAGAAACGTTGGTGGTCTGACCGGAAGCGAACCCTTCGCCGGGGCGGGCTTGCTTCCGGCGCAATCAGTGTATGGCCTTGATGATCGAGATGATCGCCATAATCATTAAGAAGATGGCCCAGATGACGGCCAGAATCGCCACGACGATGGCCCCGATGACATCCGTTATGCTGACCAGTATGCCGGGCACGAAACTATGCAAAAAGCTGATGATGATGTTCGCCAGCAGCGACGTGAGAACGATCAGGACTAATCCCTTGCTCTGCAAAAAGCGTTGATGGGCGAGCACAAGGCAGATGGCGAAGCCGAGCTTGAGCATCATGATGAGCCCGAGAGTGATGCTCGCGCTGCTGCGGTCGAAGTCTGCGTAGAGGGCAAAGTAGGCGACCGTTCCGAAGATCGGCGAGAGCAGGAGCGTGACCATCAGAATCAGCATGGCGAGGGCCACAAAGATCGCCGTGATGATGCCCAGACAACCGAAGAACGAGACGATCAGCGTGACGCAGCCCTGCACTCTGCCCTGTATGCGCTCCGGAATTATCAGCGACAGCCCGATCAGCAGCGTGATGTAAAGAACGAAGCCGTCCAGAAACGAGAGATAAACGATTCCGTATCCGGGCGTGTCGGCATCGAGCGCCGACGCAAGCTGGGCGGTTTTCGGCGTGCCGACATCGACCCACGCTGCCGAGCCGATCTCAACCAGCACGACGAACAGCATCAACAGGAGCGCGATGATGAAGAAAGGTTTGCGAAGCTCATCCAGCATCGAATACCCTCAATCGATTCGAGTCACGCACACACAGAGCGAGAGCGCGAGAGAGAGCGCTCGCGTTCGGCTCCGCCGATGTGTGCGCGCTCTCGCCGAGACCGGCTTCGGGAAGCCTCTCGTTCGCAACAACTCCGGCCACGGCGCGGGCGACTATTCTTCCAGTACGACACGGCAGTTATCTTTCCCTTTGCAGGTGATCGACAGTGTTCCGCCAAGCTTGAGCACGACTATGGAGCCGAGGCGCGGGTCGTCGTTGTCGAAATTCGGAAGATCGAAATCCTGTGATTGCAGATCGCCTGCATTCGGCGTGTGATCCTCGTACTCGACGCGCGCGCTTCCGCTGACGAGGCGAAAAGTTCCCGTGCGAAGCGGTTGCTTCAGGTCGGGCGGGATTTCGATGGGGTCTGAAGGAAAGACCTTCTGCTTCAAAACCAGTTTGGGTCGCATCGAATCCATCGCGCGCCTGATGGTCTTGGCCCAGTCCGGGGACTTCTTCTTTTTATTAAATTCAACAGCGTCGTTCTTATTACCAGCCTTGGGCTGGTCGCTACTGAGCGCGCCCTTCGCCAAAAAGAGCGCGAAGATGACGGCGACGAGGACGAGAACGATGATGACGATTTTGGTCGTACTCATAATCGACTCGGGTTGCGGGCACGTTTCGTCCTACTCGACGAAGGGCGTGCGTCGGCGCGGGCGATGGGCCCACGGGATAAGCTTATAAACGGTTACAGAACGCGCGCGCGTATCACTGAACGCGAACACGATTTCGGCGGCGCGTGCCCCGGCCAGTTATCTTTCGCTCCAACGCCTCCTTCTATTTTTCAAATGCACGGGCGGCCGCCTGACGGCGAACCGCACCCGTAAAGAGCGGGCTTCGGAGCGGCCTTTTCGCCAGCCGGGGCGCGCCGTCCGGCTTCAAAGGCTATGGTGTGCTTTTCCTGGCATCCTCAGCTTTTAAAGCCTCTCGGATTTTCATAGTCTCGGCGGCCGTGGCTCTCGTAACCCTCACATCGATGAGCCTCGACTGTCGTTTGAAGGTTTCCTGTATCTGCTGGCGTGGCCGGTTGTCGTTGTAGACGCTATCCGTGGTCACCTGAATCTGGTCGTTTCCTATCAGCCTGATGACCATTTTCCTGAGAACGAAACCCTGATCCCACGCCACAATACCGTCATTCCCGATGACCCCTCCATCCACTGTTCCCCAATCGCAATCCGTCGGATGGCATTTACCCCAGGCGTGAACCTTCAACTGCGTGTCTTTCTGTAGAATATCTATTCGAGTGTTGCTGCGTGTATTCGGGTCTACGTTGATCCACCTTCCCGCAAACGGAGCGGGCGGCGCGACGCTGGGAGTAGCTGTCGGGGTCGGGCTCGCATCAGGCGTCGGTGTCGGAGTCGGCGTGGGTTCACCCTCGACGACGAGATCGACCGTACTTCCTTCGGCCACCTTATCTCCTCCGGGCTCCGGCGTCTGGCTCGTCACCAACCCGGCTCCCATTGTCCCCGTCACCTTCGTCTCCGCCACGTTCGCCTTCAGCTTGTTCGCCTCAAGGTCGCTCGTCGCCTCGGCCACAGTCTTCCCGACCACGTTGGGCACATCGACCTTCCGGGTGCGCAACAACAGCCACAGCGTCAGCCCCAGTGCGATCAATACCACTGCGATCACAGGGATGATCCAGACGGGGAAGGATTTCTTTACGGGAGCGGCGACGGATGCCACTTCG
>DASZEN010000016.1:0-182840 GCA_035940775.1 Pyrinomonadaceae bacterium
CCGTTCAGAGTAGAGTCATGACTCTACTCTGAACGGGCCTCTCTCTTAGCCTTAAAGGTTACCCTCCGCTCAGGGCGTAGTATTGTCGTCGGGCGGCGTCGAAGGGGCCGAGCCGTCCCTGCGCTTCAGCTTGGGCGGCTCAGACGGCCTCGACTGTGACGGGCTGCTCTGATCGCTTCCGCTGTCGGACGATCCGTCGGGCGATGTGCTTGAATCATCCGGCGCAGGCTGGCGGCGCTTCAGGGTGGGGCGTCCGGGCGTTCCGTCGTCGTCTTTGCCTGAGATGTCACCGGCGGTCGTCGCGCGCGCGTTCGACAATCTCAGCAGGCGCGCTTTGACGCGCTGAAATTCCGAGGTGCTGACGATATACTCTTCGCGCTCTGGAAAACGCGCGACCAGTGCGAGCGAGGCGGCGCGGCGATCCGGAGTCTGCGGGTGCGTCGCAAATAGTTTGGCGAAAAACCCAGGTTTCTTCTTGTTTTTGGACGAAAGCTTCTCGAACATCGTCGCCATCGCATTCGGGTCGTAACCCGAAGCATAGAGGTACTGCACGCCGAGCTTATCGGCCTCCTCTTCGGCCCCGCGTGTGAACTTTAGAAAAGCGAGCGCTTCGCCGAGCCCGGCCGTATTCTGGATGACCGCTCCGGCGATTCCGCCCGTCAGGATCATGCCCGCCAGCAGGCCGTAGTCCAGGAGTTGAAGTTTGGCCTGTCGCTCGACCTCATGGCGGGCGGCGACGTGCGCTATCTCGTGCGCCATCACGCCAGCCAGTTCCGCCTCGTTATCGGCGGCCAGCAGCAAGCCCTTATTGACGTAGAAAAACCCTCCGGGCAGCGCGAAGGCGTTGACCTCGTCCGTATCGACCACCTTGATGGTAAAGGGAACCTTGGCGTCCGAATGCAGCACTATGTTCTGCCCGACGCGATTGACGTACTCCGTGATTTCGGGGTCGTCAATCAGCTTAACCTGTTTTTCGACCTCCATGGCGATCTGGCGGCCAAAGGCGACCTCTTTCTGCAAGGAGGGGCTCATCTTGGCGATCAGGCCGCTGTTTATCTTGCGCTTACCGATCTTGCTCGGGTCTTCGTTGGTCGAGAGCGGGCGCGTGCTCGTCTGCTTGACGGCGGGCGGCGTTTTGGTCTCTGGCTGTTGAGGTCTGGTCTGATCCTGCGATTGCGGCGCGGCCAAAACGGCGATGCTGCTCGTCCACACACAGGTGGCGAGCGCGATTGCGGTAAGGGCGCGGGAGAAGCGACTACTCATGTCGAAAAGCCTCCACAAAAATTCCCAGCTAGTGCCAATTGAAAGGAGTCGCGCACAATCGGCGGTTGCGCTCCGTCTCGCGTGGCTTGAACCGCATTCCCGGAAAACGCGGCGAAAATCGTTTTGACAAAGGAGACGCGCCCGGTCGGCGGCGGCTGAATCATTCGGTTATCGCCGCTCTGCTTCTGTTTGAAGGCGCGTGACAGCTTTGATGCTCGGTCGCGCCCACAAGGTTGCGCCCCCTCGGGTCGGGTCCGGGGGCCCTTCGGGATGCCCCGAACCGGGCTCTCTGCCGGGGCCCCGGCCACCCCTGATCGGCCTTTAGTCTGGGCTCCCATTATAGCAGCAGTGTCGAGATAAAATCCTGGATATTGCGCGCCGTCTCCAGACCGTGCTACAGTCCTTATGGGGAGTCAAATACTTCACTCCCCCCTTTCCCGTTGCCCGCCTCAGAGGTCATCCGCCATATTCTATGAAACGCGCGCCAGATAAGATCAAGGATTTCGTCGAGCCGCAGGCTTTCGACGAAGTGCAGAACTATACGAACGACCCCCGGCGAGCGCTGGCCGCATACCGTTTTACGGACGCCACGTCCGACCTGCTGTGTCGTTGGCTCGACGCTTTGGCCGATCTGCCGCGCGAGCGTGGCGCGGCGCGCGCCCTGGCCGGATTGCGCGGCGTCGGCAAAAGCCACACGCTCGCGGTCTTCGCCGCGCTCGCCGCCTTTCCAGACCTGCGCGCGACGGTGGCGGACGCGCACGTTGCGAGCGGGGCCGGGCGGCTCCTGAATCGTCGCTACAAGGTATCGCGGGTCGAGCGGGGCACGCGCTCAACGCTGATGGAAGAACTCTGCGCCGCCTTCGCAGAGACTTTTGGCGGCACGGAGGTCGAGTGGAAGGACGACCCCGCGAGAATGCTGGCGCTGGCGGCCGGTATGAGCGACGGGCCGCTCGTGCTGATTATCGATACGGCGCTCAGCCGTGAAGAGCATGTGCGGCGTGATGACGGGCCGCTGCTGAGCGAGCTGGCGCGGGCGGCCGCCCAGTTGACCGTGTTTGTCGCTCTGGCGCTCGACGACGACATAGAAGGCGCGGACGGGGCCAACGTCGCCCTCTCCGGCGCGTTTCAGATAGATTACCTGGATCCGGAACATCTGTACCGCATCGCAGACCTCTACCTGTTCCGTAAAACGGCGCGCGCGCGTGCCGCGCTCCATGATTTCTACGTACAGCTACGCGCCGCCGTCCCCGGCTTCAACTGGAGCGAGCCGCGCTTTACGGAAATCTATCCGGTTCATCCGCTGGTGGCCGAGATCGCGCACGCCGTACGACTCTACGCGCGCCGCTTCGCTTTCCTGCCGTTTGCCGCCGAGGCGGTCGCGCGCGCCGCCAATCGCCCGGCCCTCTCGCTGGTTCTCCTCGACGAGGTGTTCGACCGTACGGAATACGAGCTGCGCCGCTCCGAAGATTTGAAGACCAGCTTCGTCGCCTATGATGACCTGGCGGCGCATGCCGTCACCTCGCTTCCCGTGATGCGTCGTCTACAGGCCAAGCTGATCCTGAAAGGGCTCTTCGTCATCTCTCTGGACGGGCGCGGCGCGACCGCTCGCGAGCTTGGCGCGGCGATGCTCCTTTACGATAAGGCGCAGCCCGAGGCCATCATCAGGCAGATAGAGGAGACGCTCTCGCTCTTCGCGAAATCCGCGCCGCAGGGCTCGCTTCAGGTGGACGAGGATGGAGATGCGCCGCGCTACCGTTTCACGGTCGGCAGGGGAGCGGCGTTCGAGAGCGCGCTGGCCGAAGCGACAGAGCGCCTGGCCTCAGACATCACGGACTTGAGCGCCTTGCTGCGCGACGTGGCGCGCTCTCGCTTCGCCGACTGGCCGCGCGAGGGTGCGGGCACGGGTTCGACCGATGCCGCAGAAGAGTTTCATTTGACCTGGCGCGGCATGCCCCGTCCCGGTCGTCTTTTCTGGAAAAATGCTGAAGAGCATCGACAGCCCTCGGAAACGGCGACGGCCTGCGACTGGGAGCTTCAAGTGCTTTCGCCCGGGGCCAACCCTTTGGATGCTTCACACGCAAGCTCTGAGGATGCTTCGCACGCAAGCACTCAGGCCGAGGTTGAGACGGAACATAACGAGCGCCCGGCGCCGCCGTCACGCTTGATGCTCTGGCAACCCGCTTCATTATCGACGGAGGAGCGAGCGAGCCTTTGCCGCCTGATCGCATTGCGCGACGACCGCTGCTCGGCGCTCTTCGAGGAGTACGGTGAAACGGCGCACGCCGCCGGGCGCCAGTACGCGGCGCTCGCCGAGCGTATCTGGACGCGCATCTACCTAGATGAAGGCAGGCTACTGGCTGAGGCGGGCGGCTCCGCCGTCGTGGCCTTCACGGACGAGACGCGCGGTGCTGCGACGTTGGCCCAGGCGCTTGAGCCTCTGCTCGCCCCTTCCTTCGAGGCACGCTTTCCACAACATCCGGACTTTGAGAGGAGTCTGGACGAGCGCGAAGCCGCGCAGCTTGTCGGCGGACTCTTCGGCGGCGCGAATCAGTCCGAAGAGAGTGTGCAGGAATTGGCGCGTCTCTTCGCAGAACCGCTCGGGCTGGCGAGCCTGCGGGGCGGCCTCTACACGTTGGAGGTCGGAGACCAGGCTTTGAAGCAGCCCTGGGTGCGCGAAGTGATCGCCACCACGGACGAGGCGGACGGCGAGGTCGTGTCGCTTCATGCCATCTACGAACAACTCAGAGGCGAGCCCTACGGACTGCTTCGCGAAGCGCAGCACCTGATACTGGCCGCGCTCGTCGCCCAGCGTCGCATCGAGCTGGTTACGGGCACGGGCGACCGCATCACCCATCGCACGCTGGATCGCACGCTGAGCTGGGACGAGGTCGCGGGCGTGGCCCGCGCCGCGACCCTGCTTCACGGCGCCGAACAGTTGACGGCCTGGGCCCGGCTGCTGACGGATCAGCCGAAGCTCTCTTCGATAGCCAATCCGGAAGCACGCACGGCCGTGCGCGGAGCGCTCTCCGCCTGGCTCGATGAATGGCGCGGCCGCAGGCTCTTTGAGAAGTTCGACGCTTTGCCCGATGAGGGGTTGACGACGAGCGCCTGGGGATTGGCCGTCGCCGTGCGCAAGAGCTTCGAGGCCGCCGCCGAATCCATAGAAGCCCTGCTCGCCGATAACATCACGCTCGAAGAGGGGCTCCAGCGCACCGCCGATGCCTTCGGCGATTCCGAGGAAGGGTTCATACTTCATCAAAAGCAGCTCGCGCAATTGACCAGCTATACGGAGGGGCTGGCGGAGCGCGAACAGGCGCGCACCTACCTGGCGACCGCCGAGCCGACGACCGAGGAGGAGATCGAGAGTGCGCGTCGCGAACTCCTGATGATGACGGACGACGTTCACACGCTCTTCGATCAGGATTCCTGTCAACGCTTCAACCTGCTGTGGCGCGAGTTCCAGACCCATTTCATAGAGCATTATGCGACGGCGCATGCGAAGGCGGCGGCCGCGACCCTGAACCAGCAGGCCGTAGAGGAGTTGATGCGCGGCGAGGAGTGGAAGGAATTTGAGGCGCTCTCGCAACTCGCCATCGTCAATCGGGGCTACTGGGAAGAGGCCGTGGATTTGATCGACAGGGCTCGCCAGTTGCGCTGCCACTTGCCCGTGCGGCACATATTACAGGATCGGCCCGCTTGCGACTGTTCGTTCCGGTTGGCCCACCCCGCCTCGCCGCAGCTCATCGTGCCTTCGCTGGCGGATGTCGTCGGGCGCGGGCGAGAGGCGCACCGCCATACGCTGCTGCTTTGGAGAGAGCCGCTGGCGCACGCGCTCAATGTGCTCGCGCAAGGGGAAGGAGACGAGGAGACGGCGGCGCGGGCGCGCTCGCTCGCCGCCGCTCTGATCGAAGGAGCGCTCGCCGCCTCCTTCAACTGGTCTGATGCGAGACTCATCGAGCAAGCTTTACCCTACGTCGAATTTGCGCCTGCGCGCGCCGCTTCACCACCACCTCTTTCACCTTCTCTTGCGCCCGCCGCTTTACCTGTCGGCGAGGGCGAGCCGATAATGCAGGGTCAGACGACGGCGCCGCCGGAGCAGTGGCTCGATAACCTGCCCGGCAATCCAGGGGCGCTGCTGGATTTCGTCGGTGAGAGCGGAAGAAATGCCGATTGAGAAACGCCCAAAAGCGGAGGCCGTAGAGGCCCGTAAGCGGCCACGTTCCAATCAGCGAAAACCAACCATCTCTATCATCGGCGCGGGACGACTCGGGACGGCGTTGGCGCTCGCTCTCGCCGGGCGCGGCTACCGTATCGAAGCCATGGTGGCGCGTCGTCTGAGTCATGCGCGCCGCGCCGCCGCACTCCTACGCACGGGCGCGCCGAAAGCCGTCTCCGTCACCAGACTCGACCTGCTCCCCAAAAGCGATCTCCTTCTTCTAACGACGCCGGATGACGCGATTGCGCCCGTGGCCGCGTGTCTCGCCGAAACATTCGGCGGGAAAGCTCTTAAAGCCGGGCGACGGACGGCGCTGCACTGTAGCGGCGCGCTCTCTTCCGATGTCCTCGCGCCGCTCGTGCGCGTGGGCTTTCGCGTCGGCTCGATGCACCCGCTCGTCTCCATCAGCGAGCCTCTGCAGGGCGCGGCACTTTTACTGCGCGGCGCATTCTTTTGCATCGAGGGAGATGCAATGGCTGTGCGTGCGGCGCGCGCGGTCGTGCGTGATCTGGAGGGCCGCAGCTTCTCGATCCATGGCCGGGACAAGGCCCTGTACCACGCGGCGGCGGTGACGGCTTCGGGCCACATGGTCGCGCTCTTTGACATCGCAACCGAAATGCTCGAAGGGTGCGGCCTCGACCCGCGCCGCGCGCGCGCCGTCCTTCTGCCGCTCGTGCGCAGCACGCTTGAGAATCTGTCGACGCAGGACGCCGGGCGCGCCCTGACGGGAACATTCGCGCGCGCCGACGTGGCGACGGTACGAAATCATCTAGCGGCGCTCGCTAAGCTTCCGCTCCGTTCGGCGATGGAGGCTTATCTGCTGTTGGGCCAACGCTCTCTGCAACTGGCTGGAAAGAACGGCGCGGACCCGGCCGCCCTTGAGCAGATCGCAAGGATGCTTTCAAGAGCCCGGAAAAATGGGCCTTGAGAGCCAATGCGCGACGGCCCCATCGGGCGGTGAGCGCCAGGAGCACAGCTTGCGCCTCTAACAACAGTTGACGGCTCACGTGCGGCTCGCGTGCCGCTTGCGTCGTGCGATTCTTAGCGTTACATTCTGGTCTCGTAAATCCCCGAACACATTCTTTCGGCGAAAGGAGTTGCGACCGAGCAACGCAATGCCAAACACACCCAGCGCCAGTAACAGCCTGACTTTGCGTGTCCGCCTGGCGAGCCGCACGGGGGCTCTCGGAGAATTAACCACGGCCATCGGTCGCGCCGGAGGCGACATCGGCGCAATAGACATCGTCAGCGTCGGCGGCGATTCGGTCGTGCGCGATATCAGCGTTAACGCCGCATCCAGCGAGCACGGCGAAGAGATCATCAAGGCCGTTCGCGCCATCGACGGCGTCGAGCTGGTAAACGTCTCCGACCGCACCTTCCTGATGCACATCGGCGGCAAGATAGAGATCGCCTTGAAGGCTCCCTTGAAGACGCGAGACGATCTTTCGATGGCCTACACGCCGGGCGTGGCGCGCGTCTGCGAGGCGATTCATCGCGACCCGGAGAAGGCTTTCACGCTGACGATCAAGAAGAATACGGTGGCGGTGGTGACGGACGGAACGGCTGTGCTGGGCCTGGGCGACATAGGCCCGGCGGCGGCGATGCCGGTCATGGAAGGCAAGGCGATGCTCTTTAAAGAGTTCGCGGGCGTCGATGCTTTCCCGATCTGTCTCTCGACGAAAGACCCGGACGAGATCGTACGCACGATAAAAGCCATCGCGACCGCCTTCGGCGGAATCAACCTTGAAGACATCTCCGCACCGCGCTGCTTCGAGATCGAAGACCGCCTCAAAGAGGAACTTGACATCCCGGTATTTCACGACGACCAACACGGCACGGCGGTCGTCGTCCTCGCCGCGCTCATCAACGCCCTGAAGATAACCGGAAAGCGCATGGACGAGATAAAGGTCGTCGTCAACGGAGTGGGCGCGGCCGGGGTGGCATGCTCGAAGATAATCATGGCGGCGGGCGTGCGAAATATAATCGGCTGCGACCAGCAGGGCGCGCTCTATCGCGGGCGGCGCGAGCACATGAACTGGGTCAAGGATTGGTACGCGCAGAACACCAACCCGGACAACCAAAGCGGAACCATCCACGATGTCATCAAGGGCGCGGACGTTTTCATGGGCCTCTCGGCGCCGGGCGTCATCACGCAAGAGGATTTGAAGCAGATGGCGGCCGCGCCCGTGGTCTTTGCGATGGCGAATCCGACGCCCGAGATCATGCCGGAAGAGGCCGCGCCGCATGTCGCCGTGATGGCTACGGGGAGGTCTGACTACCCGAACCAGATCAATAACGTCCTCTGTTTTCCCGGTATCTTTCGCGGCGCGCTGGCCTGCCGCGCGTCGCGCATCAACGAAGAGATGAAACTCGCCGCCGCGCACGCCATCGCCGGAATCATTACGGAGGGCGAGCTACACGCGGACTACATTGTTCCTTCGGTCTTCGATAAACGAGTCGCCGAGGCCGTCGCCAGAGATGTCGAAGAGGCCGCCTATCGCACGGGCGTCGCGCGGCGTGAGCGAGCCACGACCGTAACAGGCGAGCAATAATGACGAGCCGATTATCGGATCAAACATCCGACTCGCCTCCGGTCACTCGCCGCTTTCCTGCGTTCTGCGGGACAGACTTTGCGCGATGAGCGGAACGATGCGGCGCGGGACGGCGATGGCCTCCTTGATATGGCGTGCGTGCGTGAAATGACCGGCGACGTAGAGGCCGTCGATGTTAGTCTCAAAGGTTTCGGGATTATAGACGGGTACTTCCGCCAGACCGTTGCGGGCGAACTCGACTCCGGCCTGCCGCAGCAGGGTCAGGTCAGCATCGCTTCCGATCAGCACGAAGACCACATCGTTCGCCAGGGTTATCGTTTCTCCCTCATCCGTCCTGATGCGGACAGTGCGCTCCGCAATCTCTTCTATCTCTGTGAAGAATACGAGGCGCAGATGGCCCAGAGCGAGCTGCCGTTCAAGCGGCTCGCGTACCCAATGCTTGATCGCGTTCTTTTTAGGATCGCGGTTCTCCCAATCGGCGCGCCAGATGGCGAGCGTGGTGCGCGCGCCCTCTTCCGAGAGGAACAGCGCCGCTTCGGCCGCGCTGTTTCCGCCGCCAACGACCATCGCATCCTTTCGCACGTAAGGATAGGGCTCGATGAACCTGTGATGTACTTTGGGGAGGTCTTCGCCCGCGACCCCCAAGCGACGGGGGTGGGCCATCGCGCCGATGGCGAAGAGCACGCGCGAAGCCGTGTAGATAGCGCGCGTCGTATGAACACGGAAGCCTTCAAACTCTTCAGCGCGCTCGATGGCGTGTGCCTCCTCCTCAGTGTTGATACGCAGATTTTCTTCGAGCGCGAACCCGACGTAGTGTGAAAGCAGCTCTTCGCGCGTCGGCTTTTCGCGGCACGGCTTGAGCGCGCCCTCGCGCATCTCCAACTCGTTCGGCGTCGAGAAGACGGTGCGTCCCACAGGGTAATGAAAGACGGTGTCGGCGATGAGTCCGCGCTCGATGACCAGGTACCTTAATCGCGCGCGCGCCGCCGCATCGGCCGCCGAGATTCCCGCCGGGCCTGCGCCTATTATCAGTAAGTCCAAATGTTCCGGGCTCGCTTCCATGCTTCTCCAAAATATCCTCGCACGTCGCCGCCCGGAACATCAAACGTCCACGCGCCATTTATGAAGGGGAGCCCGCCGCGAGCAGCCAGCCAGCGCGCTGTGAAAATCTTCTGTTGTGAGAAACCATACTATTGCGCATCCGCCATAGCCCCGCTGTCCGACAAAGAGTGGTTTTAAATAAGCTCGGCGGACGCCGCGTGCGGTCAAGCCTGGTCGCGGGTCAATTTGAACTTTCGCCCTCCGGCCCTTTTTATCATCGTTGCGATGAAATGTTTTGCCTTCCATATACATATAAATATGGAGCACGCAGCAAAAGAGGTTTTGCCCCTGGTTATCAAATCGTATTCGGGGATTGAATATGGCCCATTACCACGCGCTCCGGGGCCTGAACAGAGCTATATTCGAGCCATAGGAAGCGGGGGAAGTGAAGGTCTTTACCGCCCGCTAAAAAAATTTGACATTTCCAATCGCTAGTACTATGGTGCTTGCCCATATATGCCAGTTTTATTGCTACGCGCGGTTTCCTGACGCGCTGAGCCGATTGACTTTACAGCCTTACATTAATCATCTCTAAATATAGAGTCTATCCTTTTGATAAAGGAGATCGCCCGTGGGTTTTTTAGCGTGATGGGACCTGGTCTCAACTGACGGCGTGGTTATTCAACCTCAGTCAATCATCGGTAGTCTCTTGCTGCGGTGCTCTCGCGTTGAACGACTCATTATCAGCATGAGTCGCGGATAATCTTACTCGGTCGGTAATGGAGGTAACTTTATGCCACCTGTGCTCGCACCCCAGGCAGCAGCCATTCGCATGATTATCGCTCTTGCCAGTGTCACTGATGCCGTCGAAATCGAACCGGGGAGTTTCGATCCATCTCAGTGTGATCTGAACGTTAAGCCCCAAAATCTCCTGGCAGGTAACTTTGCCGACCTCCACATCGTAAATTTTCAAATGGACGGCCTGCGTGAAAATCTGGCGCAGCTATGCCCGGAAATAGGGGATGAAATACGCACCACGACGACCTTTCCTATGGCGCTCGACATGGTCATTCAAATAGCCGTGAATAATCTGTCCGCGTTGTTGCTTGCCGCCGCTGCGGAAGTCCCTCCCAGATGGAGCGGACAATGCTTATCGCCAGATGCGCCAGAGGATTTGCTCCCTAATATTTAATTCTCTGCCGAATCTATCCGGGTTGCCCGACATCTCGATCTCAAAATTGAGGAGGAGCTATGCGTAAGTTCTTTCGTTCTACTCTTATCTTCTCGGTCTTCATACTTTTCCCTGCGCTCTCCGTTTGCGCTCCCCTACAGGGCGAGGTCAGCGAGGCTTTTCTAGCCTGGATTCCCGGTGGAAATCAGACGTTCGTACAGGTTACCGTCTCAAGGTCGCTTGCTAGTGCACCCGCACCCTCGCAGGTGGTCGTGATAGCGATGCCGAGCGCCACGCTGCTGGGCGTTACGAGCACAAGACTCCAAACCGGAAACGACACGATATTGCTCATCGCGTTGGATCCATCCGTCCCTCCCCAGCCCGATGATACAACGGTGGAAGTGCGTTTCACGCAACTTCCATTTACTACTAATCCCGTTACGACTCTGGTTAAGGCGACGGGCGAGATTTACAGTTCATCGAACATCCAGAGTTTAGTGGAGAAGAGAAATAAGGAGGCCGAGGAAGCTGTCGCTCATAGCAAAACCAAGGAAGAGCGCAACATCTTCGCAGGCTTCAGCGCCGCCGCCCCGTCGGAAGGGGATGCTGAGGGCAATGCTGAGATTGATATTAATAAATGGGTCTCACCTAACGCCTTTGTTTCTATGAACGTCAAGAAAAGCTCTGCCGAGCAGGCCGACCCGAGGCAGTTCAATATCGGGTTGACTTTCCGGAAGGTCTTTACATTTCAGGGTCAGACGTTACGCGACATTCGGAACCTTGCGGCAGCGGCCGAAACGCAAGCCGCCCGTAATCCGGGTGACCTGGCGACGCTACAGCATAATCGGGGGGAGATTGCGACCAAATTAAACTCGCTGAGGGATGATTATTTGCTCAGTTTGCTGATCGATGCCTCCGGTCGAATCGAAGGCGAGGCCCTGAATTTCAATGTCACCAACGCAATCTTCGACCTGCCGTTGCAACTCGCCTCTCGCACACGATCCCTGGGCAGGAGCGCGTTCTGGAACTTCCGCATCATTCCGGCTGGCGTCGAATTGGGACGCAATCTGCGCAGCGAGAATGATATGATGCAGAAGTATTACATCGGCAGGTTCAAATTCGGAGGCGAGCTAAACTTTATTTATGACCCGGAAGACCAGGAGAATGCTTTCCCGAAACGTATCGAACTGAGCTTCCTGGGCGTGGATCGCTATCTTTGGCGGAATGAAACCGCTTTCGATCAGGAGACGAATGAGGCATCGGGCATCTCCAGGGGACACAAACCCTGGTATCAGATGGATCTGAAAGTCTTTCTGGGAGCCAGCAGCCAGGGTCGTTTCGGTTTCAGGGTTAATCGTATTCGAGGAACGCTCCCACCGACTTTTACCGATACCAGGGCCTTTACGTTCGGAGCGATCTTTGAGTCTGCTGATGATAATAGTACGCAACAGTGAGAGTCCGGGCTAAAAATTTCGGCGAGCCGGAACGGTCATCGAAGCCCGCACAATATCCAGGCACGGAAGAAGACAGGACTTTGATGGTGCGCATAACTGTTCGGCTGTTCTAACTGTAGCGATTTGGTATTCGTTATCAATGGCGAAACGCGCAGAGGTCATTAGTCCTGATAATAATTGCTATAGGTTGGTAGAATTGCGATCCCCGACCACCTCTCAGCCCGAGCCCACAGGGAAACGTGATTCTTTGCTCTAGAGCTAAGCCCGAGCGAACTCTTCGGAAACAGGAAGGGGAAATTCCATGTTCGGTTCTTCAACTCTCGAAGTCGCGCTCGGACTGATATTCGTTTACTTGTTGTTGAGCCTGATCTGCTCGGCGGCCAACGAGATCATCGCGACCAACTCCAAGAGGCGATCCAGAATCCTGGAGCAGGGCATCCTCAACCTTCTGACCGATCCGCCGCTCGATAAAGAGATAGCGGCGAGATACAAGGCCGGGGAACGGCTCTTGCCCAAAGACCCGACGTTACCCGAGCCCATCACGGTTGGGCTAGTGGCCCATGAGCCTGAAGTGCTTGCTCATCACCTTGAAGAAGAAGCGGCAGGTGAGGGGGAGGATGAGGCGCACGACGACGCGCACGACGAGGCCGCCGCCGACGCCGCGGAGCCCGTCGTAGAGGCGAGTGTCGCGCCCGCGATACCTCCAGAAATGGAGAAGCGGCTGCCTGCGAGGGAGCGTTTACGTTTGGCGTTGGAGCGTGTACGGGCATGGATAAAGGGGCCGGAGGATAGCCCGAGCAAGACTTTAAAAGAACAAGACCCGTCGCTGGGCAACATATTTTACGATCATCCGTTGGTCAAAACGCTCTACCAGCCGCGCTGGTACTTCGTCAAAGAGAGAAAGCCCGCCTATATTCCGGCCAGCACTTTTGCGCGCGCGCTCTTAGACATAATGACGCCCGTCGATCTGGAGCCCGACGTTACTCAAATGGATGGCATCCGCCAAACCCTCGTCAGCTTTCCCATGAATAGTAGTGTGAGGCGCTCGCTCATCGTTTTTCTCGATGAGGCGAAGAGTTCTCAAGCCGGGTCTCAGGACGCCGGTTATTCAAAACTGCGCGAGAGCGTCGAGGACTGGTTCAACAAATCCATGGATCGGGTGTCGGATTGGTACAAGCGGCGGACGCAGCGGACGATCTTCGTCCTGGCTTTCATGCTGGCTGTGATCCTCAACGCCGATACCATCATGATTTTCCAGGTTCTCTATCACGAGCCGTCAGTGCGCGCCGCCATCCTCCGTGAAGCCGAAGAGTACGCGAAGGTAGAGGCCACGGAGCGACGCAATCCGGCCGCGCAACCCACCCCCACTCCGGCAACCGATAACTCCTTAGAAGACCCATTGGTGGGGCTCACGCCGAGCACGCCTCAGCCCGCACCCACGCCCACGCCGTTTGATATCGCGCAAGCCAAAGCCCTCGAAGACTATCAGGTGGTGCTGGGGAAATATCAGAATCTGGGAATACCGCTCGGCTGGCAGACCCTTCCTGGTCAGGTCAGCCGAAGACCTGACTGGAGAGCATCGGATTGGAGCAGATGGCTATTGAAACTGGTCGGGCTGCTTTTGACCGCCGCCGCGATCACGCTCGGCGCTCCGTTCTGGTTCGATATTCTAAACCGCTTCATCTCATTCCGAACGGCAGTCAAGCCGCCCGAAGCGACGCCGCAGAAGATGCCCGAGCTGATGTCGCTGACGACGCCCCAGAGACCTGCGAAACCGTCCCCGGCAGAGCATGGTGCGGCGAAGCCGCAACCGGAGCCGGAGGAACCCGTCATCCCGGAGGAAGGCGACGAGGGGATTATCGAGGGCCAGGACTAGACGCTTCTGGAAGCCCGAGGTCATATAGCGAAGCTTGACGGTCATGGAGCCATGAATCCATCACGCTGACAAACGCACGCGCCGCAGGCGTCTGTCCCATACGGCCAGCGCGCTCGGGCCCTGCGGCCGTGCGTTTGGTTGGAATCTCCCGGTCGCCGCCGCTCTCAAAGATGCGCCGGTCATTGCGCGCCTTCGGAATGGCTCGTTATAATGCCTCGTCTTGAAATCGCGCGAACAGACAACCGGACGTAAACCCTGGGCCGCAAAGTTCTCTAAAGAGAGCCTGCGCGGCCTCCTCCTTCCGTTTACCACACCCTTTACGAGCGGCGGCGGCGAGGTGGACGCAAGCGCCCTGCGCTCGAACATAGCGAAGTGGAACGAGACGGGCGTGACGGGCTATGTGGCGCTCGGGTCGACGGGCGAGCGTGTGCATCTGGACGAACGCGAATGCCTGGACGTGATCGAGACGGCGCGCGACGCCGTGCCGGAGCACCTGGCCCTGATCGCGGGCGCGGGACAGCAGAGCACGCGCGCCACGATCAACGAGATTCGACGCTTCGCGCTGGCTGGCGCCGACGCTGTGCTCGTCATCACGCCGCACTTTTATCGCAGGGCGATGACGCACGAAGCGCTCGTCGATCATTACAGCGCGGTGGCGGATGCTTCGAGTGTGCCGGTCGTGCTCTACAGCATGCCGGATTTGACGGGCATTGCGATTGCGCCGGAGACGGTCGCGACTTTGAGCCTGCACGAGAACATCATCGGCATCAAGGATAGCTCCGGCGATCTCATCAACCTGAACGAGACGCTGCGCCTCGTAAAGGATGATTTCATTGTGACGACGGGCAGCGGCCCGCTGCTCTACGCGGCCCTGTCGGCGGGCGCGCAGGGAGCGATTCTCGCCGTCGGCTGCGTGGCGGCGCGTCTCTCCATAGCCATCAAGCGCGCCGTCGAGGCGGGCGAACACGCCAGAGCCAGAGGTTTGCAACGGAGGCTGACGCCCCTGGCGCGCGCCGTCACAACGCGCTATGGTATCGGCGGACTCAAAGCCGCGCTCGACGAACTCGGATACTTTGGCGGCGCGGTGCGTGCGCCGCTCCAATCACCGAGCGAAGACGCACGACGCGAGATCGCGCGTCTTCTGGAAGAGGCTGCGCTCTCTGACGAAGAAGCGCGAGCGGTAGACGATGGATTCCGGCTGGCAGGAGCAAGAACGTCTTGAGCACTACGGAAGCAGCATGTTACAGCACGCCCGAAGAGGCCGGTCTGCGCGTCGCGACGCTCCCCTTCGAGCGTATTCCAAACCAGTCGCGGCTTTTCCTGGACTATCTTCGCGACCCCGTCGCGCTGCGTCGCTTTTATCCTTCGGCCGTGCGCTTTCATCACGAACTGGACGAGCGTGTGCCCGAAGTGCTCGCGGCTCATAAGACGGATCGCGCAACACTCTGCGACGCACTGGAAGAGATGAATCGCGCATGGGGCGCTCCCGCCGAGACGCTCGCCAACATCGCGCGCCTGCGCGCGGACGATTGCGTCGCGGTCGTCTCGGGCCAGCAGGCCGGACTCTTCACGGGCCCGCTCTACACCATTTATAAGGCGCTGTCGGCCGTCAAGCTCGCCGGTTGCCTCGCACAGCGCGGAACAGCCGCCGTGCCCGTCTTCTGGATCGCCACCGAGGATCACGATTTCGAGGAGGTGGCGACCGCCGAGTTCATAGGCTGCGATTGTCGCCTCGCGAGCGTCGAAGTTCCGGCCGCGCTTCACAGGCAGGGAACGCCCGTCGGCAGTGTCATACTCGACGCTTCCATAGACGATACCATCAAGCGGCTGTTGGAGGTGCTGCCCGAAACGGAGTTTACTCCGGAGGTCGCAAACCTGCTTCGCGATGCGTGGTCGCCGGGGCGCAGCTACGGTGAAGCCTTCGCGCGCACGATGACGGCGCTGGTCGGCCGCTACGGTCTGGTCTTGCTCGATCCGCTCCACTCCGGTTTGAAGCGGTTGGCCGCGCCGCTCTACGCGGAGGCGGCGCGGCGCGCACACGAGCTTGCCCTCGCGGTCGAGACGCGAAGCCGCGAGCTGGAAGAGGCTGGCTATCACGCGCAGGTGCTCGCCTCCGCCAATTCGTTTCCGCTCTTCCTGCATACCGAGGACGGCGCGCGTCACGCGATGGTTCGCACCGCAGACGAAGGGCTCTATCAGGCGAAGGCGACGGGCGAGCGCACGTACGCGGTTGAGGAGCTGGCCGAATGGGCCAGCCGCGAGCCCGAACGGTTCAGCCCGAATGTTACCTTGCGCGCGGTCGTTCAGGATTATCTGCTGCCGACGGTCGCCTACTTTGGCGGGGCCGCCGAGATCGCCTACTTCGCGCAGACGGCCGAAGTCTATCGCGTGCTCGGTCGGCCCGCGACGACGATCCTGCCGCGCGCGAGTATGACTGTGGCGGAGAGGCGTACGGGCCGCACGCTCGAACGCTACGGGCTGGATTTAACAGACCTCTTCGCGGGGCTCGACGCGGTGATCGCGCGCGTCGTCGAAGAACATTTGGGGGCCGAGACGGCGCAAGCCTTCAATCATACGGAGGAATCCGTCAGGCGCGAGCTTGATGCGCTACAGGAACACCTGCGTCAAGTCGATCCGACCCTTTCTGATGCGCTTGAGACGGGAAGGCGCAAGATCAACTATCAGTTGGAGGGCTTACGCACGCGCTTTCACCGCGCGCAGATGCAGCGCGACCGCGCCGCCCATCGCCAGCTTGAGCGCGCCTTCGCCGCGCTCTATCCGCACAAGGCTTTGCAGGAGCGCCACATCAACATCACATCGCTCGTCGCCCGTCACGGCCGCTACGTCATCCAATGGATTTACGATGCGATCAACCTCGGCTCTACCGATCATCAGATAGTTTACCTTTGAAGGAGGGGCCGGGTGTCCGGGGGGCAGGGGCCGGTGAAAAGCTGGCTTTGACCTGACCCCAGACCCCTCTCTGGCCCCCGGCCCCTGCCGATGCCCAAAATCCACGTTCTCTCGGATCAGTTAGCCAACCAGATCGCGGCGGGCGAGGTCGTCGAGCGCCCGGCATCGGTTGCGAAGGAGTTGGTCGAGAATGCGATTGATGCCGGTGCGCGTCGCATACATGTCGATTCGGAAGCGGGCGGGCGACGACTCCTGCGCGTCATGGACGACGGCAGCGGCATGACGCGCGATGATGCGCTGCTCGCCTTCGAGCGCCACGCGACCTCCAAGATCAGCCGGGCCGAAGACCTCTTCGCAATCGGCACGCTCGGGTTTCGCGGCGAGGCGCTGGCCTCCATCGCATCCGTGGCGCGCGTCGAGCTTGTAACGAAGACTGAAGAGGACGAGGCCGCGACGCGCGTCCTCATAGAAGGCGGGCGCATGCGCGACGTGAAGGCGGCGGCCCACCCGCGCGGGACGACCATCAGCGTCCGCGAACTCTTCTTTAATGTTCCGGCCCGGCGAAAATTCCTCCGCTCGGAAGCGACCGAGAGCTTTCACCTGATGAACCTCGTGACGCATTACGCGCTCGCGCATCCGGAGACAGCGTTCACGCTGACCAACAACGGGCGCGAGACGCTGCGCGCCGCCCCGGCTGTGGATTTGCGCGAGCGCGCCTATCAAATCTTCGGCGCTGATTTCGTAGCCAATCTATTGGAGGTCGGCGGCGGGCACGGCACAGTGGCGCGTGTGCGCGGGTTCATTTCCGCGCCGCGCGAGAGACGCACCTCGCGCGACGCGCAATACCTCTTTATAAACGGGCGCTACGTGCGCGACCCGCTCATCGGGCGTGCGCTCTCCGAAGGCTACCGCGCCATTCTCCCGCAAGGGGTTTATCCGGCGGCGCTTCTTTTTCTTGAAGTCCCGCTCGAAGAGGTGGATGTCAATGTCCATCCGGCCAAAACGGAAGTCCGCTTTCGCCGCGCGGCGGCTGTCGCCGATGCCGTCCGCGAGGCCGTGCGCGCCACCCTCGCCAGCGCCGGTTACGTGCGAGCCAGCGACGCGCTGAAGCAGAAGGAAGCGGCGGCTTACGACAGCGCCGCCGCCCCCGACAGCGGGGCGGACGTTGATTCCGTGCCCGGCGAAGACGTGCTTGAGAGCGGCAGCGTGACGGCGCGTGCGCCACTTTCGGAAACCAAAGGGCAGCCTTCTACTACTCCGGCGCGCGAGGAGTACCAAAGGCCCACGCTCAAACTGTCGTCGTCGCCCTCACCGCCGCAGCAGGGCAAAATCGAATTCTCAAACACCAACGGGCGGGACGAAGCGCCGCCCGCGCCCGGCTCGCTCGATGAAATCCCTGTTCGCGGTCAGGGTGGCGCAGGAAGCTCTGCGGACGCCGCCGACGCCGCCACCACTTCCGCGCCGCTCGCGCATCTCGCGGCGGATGAGAGTGAGCAAACGTTTGGCGAGGCCGGGGCGTCGCGGCCCGCGCCAGGCGAGCCCCGTACAGTAGAAAGCGCGCTTCTGCCTGAAGCCGCTCAACGTCAATCCGAACGCTCGCCCGGCGCGCTTCCGCCGCTCACATCGCTTGCGGGGCTCGTGCGTGAAATCCCCGCCGAAGCCTTGTCTGCAAACATTCGTCCCCTGGGACAACTCGGCGACTCCTTCATCATCGCCACGGATGACGAGGGGCTTCTGCTCATCGACCAGCACACGGCGCACGAGCGCATTCTCTTTGACAAATATCACCGACGGGAAGCGGCGCGCAGCGTCGAATCGCAAAACCTGTTGATGCCGGAAACCTTCGACCTCACTCCGGCACAGGCCGCGCTGTTCGAGACCGTGGCGGGCGAGCTTGAGAGCTACGGCTTCGGGCTGATGCGTCTCTCGGGGCGAACGGTGGCGATCAAGGCTGTCCCGGCCGACTTGCCCGCGTCTGAGGCGCGCAACATGCTCGCGGAGATTTTAGAGACGGTCGATGCGGAGAAGCGCGGCGCGGCGCGCACCAGCCTCGGCGAGCGTATCGCGATCACGCTCGCGAGCCGCGCCGCCATAAAAAGCAGCACGCCGCTCGCGCCTGAAAAGCTTCGCTGGCTCATCGACAGATTGCTCGTGACCTCTTCGCCGACCACCTGCCCGCACGGCCACCCCATCATCCTGCGCCTCGCCACGCGCGACATCGTCAAGGGTTTTCAGAGGAGTTGAGAGAAGGCGTACGGGCGTGAGGCTTCTCTTGCTCTCACGCACCTTACAGGCTATCGAGCGTTCTGAGGACGAGCGCCGTGTCCGACAGATCGGGCAGGAGCGCATCCGGGTGGTGCGCGAGCAGGTCTTCGGCCGCGTAAAGACGGCCCGTACAGACGGCGACGGCGCGCGCCCCGAAGTGACGGGCACAGGCGATGTCGTTGGGCGTATCGCCGATGACGATAAGCTGCGACGGCTCAAGCTCAAGGCCGAGGCTGCGGCTGATACGCTCACTGGCGAGCGCGGGCAGATCGCGCCGGTCATGCGAATCGTCGCCGAATGCGCCGGGCAGTTGGAAGAAATGTGAGAGGCCGACGAGCCGCATCTTCAGACGGGCGGCCGCTTCCAGATTGCCCGTCAACAGGGCCGAGCGATAACGCGGGTGCGCTTCCGCCGCTTCGAGGATTTCGAGAACTCCCGGCAGTAGATGGAAGGGCTGCTCGCCCTCACCCGTGACGCGCTCCATCTCGCGCATGTAGAGCGCGCGCAGGTCATCCATGCGCTCGCGTATCTCCAGCGGCGTGAAGCCTTCGTCGCGCAAAGCCTCCGCCACGATCTGCAAGTCCGTCATGCCCGATACGCTCAGCTCAGCGAGGCGGCCCGCCGTTCCAAAGATTCCCTCAATGGCGGGGGCCGTGTAATCCTTGAACAAGCCTGTGCGCGACGAGCGGATGAGCGTGCCGTCTATGTCCCACAAAAGAATACGCAGTTCCAACGGCGACGACGATGAGAGCGGGGTGGAAGCGAGGCCGGTATCCGTGCCTTTCATTTCATCTTTCATACACGGAGGGTCTCTTATTCGATCACGGCCAGCACGTCGCCCGCATTAACGGTCGCTCCCGCCGAGGCGTGCAGCTGCGCGACGCGGCCCGCGCGCGGCGACTTCAGCTCGTTCTGCATCTTCATCGCTTCGACGACGACGAGACCCTGCCCGGCTTCGACCGCCGCACCCTGCTCGACGAGCACGCGGACGACCTTGCCCGGCATCGGGGCAATAATCTGCGCCGAGCCGTCTCCCTGTGCGCTCGGGCTCTGCCCTCCGGCGCGCAGGCGTTTGGGATCGGTCAACGCGATGGCGTAAGCGTGGTTCCCCGTATCGACATGCAGGAGATGGCGCTGCTGACGGTCTCTCTCCGTGCGGCACTCGTAGACGGCAGCATCGGCGATCAGAAGATAGACGCCCGCCTCCGGCTCTCTCACCTCCAACTCGTAGCTGCGGCCATCAACCATAGCCTTGACGCGCCCGCCCTCGCGCCTGATGTCGAGCGCGTGCTTTTCGTTTTCAATCTCTGCCGTTAATTTCATAGGACTATAAAACGCGATTTTAAGATTTCGAGGCCCGGCGTTTGGCTTTCAAATTCCAGTCAGGGGCGGGAGGTCGTCCTTATCAGAAACTTTTCGCCCGTCGTTACCAGAGACTTTTCGCACGCCGTTTTTCACCGCATGTCTCTTGAGCGGAACAGCGCGGCGCGGCCATTGAGCCTCCACTGGCTCCGCTCCTGTTCACGCGGCCGGTGGTTCGCCGCCCCTTCTTCTTTCCGTTCCTGCGCGTAACGAAGCGCGGCGGCGATGAGCGCCATATCGCGTCGTCGCCTCTCGGCTTCGGACGCCTCTCTATCGGGGGCGCTCTCACGCTGTTGTAAATCGCGGCGCGCGAAGAACCGCTCTATGAAGCCTGTATCGAGGCGTCCCTCCATGAACTCGGCGTCGCGGACGACTTCGCGAAAGAAGGGGAGCGTCGTCTTGATACCTCCGACCGTGTATTCGTCGAGCGCGCGGCGCAACCGATCAATCGCCTCGCGGCGCGTTCGTCCCCAGGCGGCGAGCTTCGAGATCATCGGGTCGTAATGGATGGAGACCTCCATGTTGGCCGTAATGCCGCCGTCGTCGCGTATGCCCGGCCCAGAGGGTACGCGCAGAGAAGTGATGCGTCCGGGCGCGGGAAGAAAGTTCTGCTCGGGGTCTTCGGCGTAGACGCGACATTCGATAGCATGACCGCTCCAACGGATGTCCGCCTGTGTGAAAGAGAGCGGCTCATTGCTCGCAACCATGATCTGTTCACGCACGAGGTCGATGCCCGTGACGAGTTCCGTGACCGGATGCTCGACCTGAAGGCGCGTGTTCATCTCCAGAAAATAGAAGTCGCGCGTGGCGTCCGCGACCAGGAACTCGACAGTGCCCGCGCCCAGGTACGAGACGGAGCGCGTCACGCGAACGGCCGCCTCGCCCATCGAAGCGCGCAGCTCCGCATCGTTAATCGGCGAAGGGCATTCCTCTATAACCTTCTGGTGGCGTCTCTGGATGGAGCATTCGCGCTCGCCGAGGTGGACGACATTGCCGTGCGCGTCGGCGAAGACCTGTATCTCAATGTGGCGCGGTCGCTCGATGGCTTTTTCGAGATAGATTTCGGAATCGCCGAAGGCGGCGACGGCCTCCGACTGCGCCGTTTCAAAGGCTGAGCGCAGCGCCGCCTCGGACATGACGAGCCGCATGCCCTTGCCGCCGCCTCCGGCCGACGCCTTGAACATCACAGGATAGCCGAGACGCGCGGCCGTCTCGCGCGCTTCTTCAAGGGAGTGAAGCGCGTCGGTCGTTCCCGGCACGACCGGCACTCCGGCTTCGATGGCTGCGCGGCGCGCGCTCGTCTTCGAGCCCATCAATTCCATAGCCTCGGCCGGTGGCCCTATAAAGGTCAGCCCGGCGCGTGTGGCGGCGTGCGCAAACTCCGCATTCTCGGCCAGAAAGCCGTAGCCCGGATGAACGGCTTCAGCGCCCGAGCGGAGCGCCGCCTCGATGATGCGAGCTATACGCAGATAGCTTTCGACCGACGGCGCGGGGCCAATCTGGTAAGCCTCGTCGGCGAGACGAACGTGCAGAGAGTCGCCGTCGGCCTCGGAGTAGACCGCCACGGGCGAGATCGAGAGGTCGCGGCACGCGCGTATGATACGCACGGCGATCTCACCTCGATTGGCGATCAGGATTTTACGAAACATACATGCGTAGGGGTCTCGGAGGTCATTATTGCGCGCTCCGAGCGCTCCGGATTCCGAAATAGCCTCTGACCCCTTCGAGCTTCTGCTTTCAAACCACTATGGAATTGCCTGGGTGGTGCGGATCGTAGCGAACGGTAATGCGTGCGCCGGGCGCGTATTCCGCCGGGCGCTGCTGCTGCTCGCGGTCGAGCACCTGCGACGATTCGTAATCAACGCCGCTGATACTATAGCTATAGAAGATGTGTGTGAAGACGCCCGATTCGGCCTCGCCGCCGATGTCTATGATCGTACCCTCGGCGATGCGCCCGGTGCGTAGAAGCCTCGCGCGCCGAGCCTCCTCCGGGTTCTCTTTGTTGCGCCGGAAACGATCAAGAAACGGCATGGCGGAGGCTTCCAGGGCTCAGGGCAGGGCTGATGCGCCCGACGGCGCGGCGGCGGCGGCCGGGCCCGATTTCGACGGCCTGAAAAGTACGCCGTCGCGCATCAGCCAGTCGTCATCCGTGTTCGGAATCTTGTCCGCCCCGGGCAAGCGCACCGTGTAATTGGTAAACGAGATTCTTTCGTTTACCGAATCGTCCGTGGATGTGTTCGTAGAGACGCGTCGAAGCGCCGCCCCGCGCAGCCTGGATGGCTTCGCCGTCGAGGCATCGGCGACGTTGGCGCTCGGTATGTAAGTGCTCGGGTCGATGTTGGAGAGCGCGGCGGCAAGAGAGCCGTTGCGGTCTGGCAGGCCGTCCTGTAAATCCTTGAAACTGGTCGGATAGGTTTTATAACGCAGGCGGTATTCAAGGAGCGCTCGTTGCAGGGTGTAGCCTTGCGCTTCGACCGCTGCCTCAAGCCCGCGCTGGCGCTGGCGAAGTCGCTCCGGCACGGTGACGCCTATGAAGGCCGCGATCATCACGGCGACCAGCGCCGAGGCCGCGAGCCCGAATCGCGCAAAATCGTGACCGGCGAATCGCAGGGTCTCGCGACGGATGCTCAGATAGATGAGCCAGCCGCCCCAGGCCACCGCGACGCTCATCGGCAGCGCCAGGAATTTCAGACGCCAGGCGGCGGTCTCAGCCGCCGAGACGAGCGGCCAGAAACCTATCGTCAGGGGCGTCGTCTCAAAGAGCGCGATGATGGTGCTCGCGGTGAAGGAGAGAAGCAGGATTAGCCCGGCCGCGCCCACCAACAGGGCACGCCCGTAGGACGGCAGCTCGTATTCCGGGCGGGCCAGGGGTGGGCCCACGGCGCGCGCGCCGCAACCGACGCAGCCTTCGCGCAGATCGCCTTCAAACCTGAAGCCGCAACAGGGGCAGACAGTCAATGTCGTTTACCTCGAATACTCGGATGGGAGAACCTTTTTCCTAATCTTGCGAAATCATCAAAGCGAGTGAAATGGGCCGCTCTCGCCCTAGCGCACAAGCCCCGGCTCGGGTCTTCGCTCGGGCCCGACGTTAGATGCGGGAGTCGCCGGTTCGGCTGCCGTCTCAAGTCGCGCCGCGTCCGCCTTATTTACTTCGAGCCACGTGTGATACATCCGATGCGCGAACGTCCAGTAGGAGCCGACCGCCAGAATCCAGAGCACCGCTGGCATGCGATTAAAGAATAGATTCGGCGAGCCCGGATGCGTCGTCAGCGCGCCGATTATCAGCAGCACGACCCGCTCGGGGCGACGCAGGAATCCGACATCGCACTTGGGGATCAGGCTCTCGGCGCGCGCGCTCGTGTAGCTGACCATCACAGAGCCCATCATCGCCGCACCGGCCAGAAAGACGTTTAAAGTCGAATGAAATTGCGTATCGCGCGCGTAAAAGACCATCAGGCCGACGAAGATCACCATGTCGGAGAGGCGGTCTAGTGAGGAGTCCAGAAACCCTCCGAAGCGCGTCACGCGCCCGGACAGACGCGCCACCTGCCCGTCCAGTATGTCAAAGAGATTGGCGACGATCAGGATAATGCCCGCCCAGAAGAAGTAGCCGAACCCGAACAGCAGGCCGCAGCCGACGTTGATGGCGACGCCGATGACGGTCAGAAAGTTCGGGTTGATGCCGCCGTAAGCGAGCCAGCGCACCATCGCCGCGATGATACGCTGCGCGCCGCGCCCAATGCTCGCCCCGAACACCTTTTTATACCTCTCCTCTACGAACAGACGGGCCGCCGATTTTGCACTCGGCAAGCCCGTATTCAAACGGAGCATCATAGGGAGGCGCGCAAACCCTTGTCAAGGATTACGGAGCAGCTCGCAAAGGGGGAAGCGGCGTCTCGCTCCCTCACACACACTCTCTCTCTGCTCATTCCCCGTCGCGCTCATCCTCCAACGCGTCGTGAACCGTCGTCAGCCGCTTGATCTCAAAGCGACGCCCGCCCGCAGGGGTGCGCACGACGACCTCATCTCCCTCTTCTTTACCCATCAGGCTGCGTCCGACGGGCGATGCCGTGGAAATCAGACCGGCCTGGGGGTCGCTCTCCTCGGGCGTCACCAGCCGATAGGTGAGTTCTTCCTCTCGCTCCGGGTCGTATAGAACGAGGGTGGAGCCGTAGGCCGCCTTCCCGCGCGGGACTTTCGAGATGTCTATCGAAGAGATTTCGCTGAGGCGCTGACGAAGCTGGGAAATGCGCGCCTTGACTATGTTCTGGCGGTCGAGCGCGGCGCGATATTCGGCATTCTCGCGCAGGTCGCCGAACTCCAACGCGCGCTTGATCTCTTTCGGAAGATGCACGCGCAGCTCCGATTCCAGTTCGTCCAGTTCCGCCTGAAGGCGCTGCTTGATGTCTTGTGTCAACTCGTGTCCAAGCCTCTCGGTCGGCGTCTACGGAAATTCGTGCGCCGGTTCTCCGCTTCGATTATATGCTGCGCGGGCAGCACCTTGAAAGAGTTCTTCGCTCAAAAGTCGGCCCGAATTTTCGGCGGCGGCTTTTTCCGCCCGGTGTCGGGCGGCGCAAAGTGTGCATCAGGTCTCGTCGCATCCCGTGCCGGGGGCGCACGCCCTGCTGGCGTGATGAGCCGCTTCGTCCGGCGCGCCGAAAGAGATGCCGGTGGCGCGCGCCGTGTGAATGAGCTGGCTCTCGGGCGGGACGGTCTTAAGGTTGGCGATGGCCTCCGCAAGCGGGACTGTAATAATATCCGCCGCTTGAAGGGCGACCATGACGCCGCGTTTGCCCTGGGCCAGGGCGCGCACGGCGCAGGCCCCGAAGTTTGTCGCCAGCATCCGGTCGAAAGCGTTAGGCGTTCCGCCGCGCTGCAAGTGCCCGAGCACTACGCAGCGCGTCTCCTTGCCCGTCAACTGTTCGAGCGACTTTCGACAGTAATTGCCCACCCCGCCCAGACGCGGCGAGCGCGACGCATCGCCCTGTTCCTGGTAGATCACGTCGCCGCCCGCTTCTACTGCGCCCTCGGCGGTGACGATAATGCTGAATTGCGAATCACACGCGTCGCGCTCGCGCACTTTGGCCGCCACCGCTTCCATCGAGAAAGGGATTTCAGGAATCAGGATCACGTCCGCGCCTCCGGCGATTCCCGAATGCAAAGCGATCCAGCCCGTGTGGCGTCCCATCACTTCGAGGATCATAACGCGGTCGTGCGATTCGGCGGTCGTGTGCAGACGGTCGAGCGCTTCGGTCGCGATGTCGAGCGCGGTGACGAAGCCGAAGGTCAGCTCCGTGCAGGCCAGATCGTTATCGATGGTTTTGGGAACGCCGACCAGTGGGAAACCCAGCCGGTCGAACTCCGCCGCGATGGCGAGCGTGCCTTCCCCGCCGAGCACGACCAGCGCATCGATGCCGAGGCGTTCGAGGTTCGAGAGCGCTTCGCGGTAGATGGTCTCGGGCTTGCGGCTCTCTCCGGCGGGGCCGCGCTCGACGAAGCGGCCACGGTTGCGCGTGCCCAGTATGGTTCCGCCGCGCGGCAGGAGCCCGCGCACGTGCGCCGTCTTCAACTCTCGCGTCAGCGTCTCGTCGAGCAGACCCTCGAAGCCGTCCTCGATACCGACGACGCGCATGCCGTATTCGCCGATGGCGGTCTTCACGGCCGCGCGAATGACCGCGTTCAAGCCGGGCGCATCGCCGCCGCCCGTCAGGATGCCTATGGTTTTGTACATAAAAACTTCAGCGACCGCCGCTGCTACAGCGGCCCATTAAAAACTCGGGAAGCCTCTCGTCCCGAAAGGGTCAAAACTCACTTGCCGGTCTTCACCTGCGGCGGGTCATACTGTTCGCCGTAGTCCGGGTACTCGCGCGTGATGATCTCGCCGGGCCGCGTGTTCTCCGTCAGAAGCCCGAGCGCGTCGCGCAGCACCTTTCGCTGAAGCTCGCGCATACCGGGTCGGCCCAGGCTGTTCCCGATCTTAAACCCCTTCGGATAGAGCGCGCGGGGCGGGCGCATCTGCGCCGACACTTCCGGGCTGACCGTAATCAGGACGGTCGGAACGCCTCGCATCTCTATCTCACGCTGAACCGCGACGACCGTGCGGTGACAGACGTTCGGTCAACCGCCCGTCAAAACGACGGCGTCGGCGCGCGAGCCCTTGTCGATCTCGGCCGCGATCTCCGGCGCAGTCCCCTCATACATGGCCTTCAACTGCATCGTGTAGCCCATGTAGCCGACGTGCTTGCGGGCGATGCCGCCGATGAAGCCCTCGGCCTCCAGATCGCGCAGCACGTCTATGGGAAAGACGACGTTGATGTCCTGGTCTGCGTCCGCGTGGTCGTAATGATGATGCGTCACCATAAGCTCGGCCGAGTCCACGCCCGGCGGGATCAGGCGGAAGCCGAGGTCGCCAAGCTCGTCCGCGATATTGAACGGCTCCTGATCCTTAAGATGAACGCCTCCGGCGGTGACGATGGCGATAGTGCTACGCGCAAGCTCGCGGTCGAAGGGCGTGAACGGCACGCATTTTCTTGAGAGCGTCATAAGCTTTGCTGAAATAGTTTGGCGGGCTCAGGCCCGGAGCGGCTTCCTCAAAAGCATCCTTGGGCCCAGCCCGCGCTCTCGAAAACACCAGACAGTGCTCTTCTTGCGTCACAACTTGCGGAGCACTTCAAACAGGTCTTCGTTGTCGGGTTGGTCGCCGATGTCGTGTATGTCCTTGTAAGCGATCCGACCCCCTTTGTCCACGATAAAGAGCGCGCGTTCCGAGATTCCGTCTTGCGCTCGATACGCGCCGTACATCCTCGCCACTTCGCCCTTCGGCTCAAAGTCGCTCAACAGATCGTATGACAAGCCGCCGAGGGATTTGGCCCAGGCGGTGTTGCACGGGACGCTGTCAACAGAGATGCCCAGGACCTGAGCATCGTAGCCTTTGAAGCGTTCGAGGTCGGCCTCGTACGCAGGCATCTGCGCCGTTCAGACGGGCGTCCACGCCAGCGGATAGAACGCCAAAACGACGTTCTGCTTGTCACGAAAATCCGAGAGCTTGACCTTCTTGCCTTTCTCCAGATGGCTGCCCAGCTCAAAATCCGGGGCCATGTCTCCAACTTCAGGCATAAGATACAGTCCTCCTCCCATTCGTGCAGGTTGCTGCAAAGAACTTTTAAGGTGCGAATATCCCGGAAAGATTACATCTTTGCGGAGAAGGGTTCAAGAGAAGTGCGTAAAAGAAGCGGAGGGGCCAATGGCGGCCGTAAATAAGGGGCGCGCAAGCGGACGCGCGGGGCCACCTCCTACCGAATCTTTCGGTCTTCTGCTTTAATAGAAGCGATTATGGAAGCTACGGTCACGATCACACAGCGCGGGGCGGAGCGCGCGCGCGCCGGGCACCTCTGGATTTATCGCAGCGACGTGCGCGACGCGACCTCGGCGCGGGGCGGCATGATCGTCCGCGTATCGGACGAGCGCAGGCGCTTTGTCGGGCAGGCGCTCTACAGCGACCGCTCGGAAATCTCTCTGCGGCTGTTGACGCACGGCGACGAGCGTATAGATAAAGATTGGTGGCGCACACGCCTGCGCGCCGCCGCCACGCGTCGCGCTCCCTACAGGGCCGAGACGAACGCCTATCGCATGGTCTATTCGGAAGGCGATCTCCTGCCCTCGCTGATCGTGGACGTTTACGACCGTCTGATGGTCTTGCAAACGCTCTCGCAGGGCATGGAAGCCATCAAGGGAATGCTGGTCGAATTATTGGTCGAAGAGTTCGCGCCGCGCGCCGTCGTCGAGCGCAACGACGTGCGCGTTCGTGAGCTTGAGGGCCTGGAGCTGCGCACCGGATTATTATACGGAGATGCGCCCGACGAGTTGGAGATAGTGCAGGACGGCGTGCGTTTTCTGGTGTCGCCGCTCGGCGGTCAAAAGACCGGATCGTTCCTGGATCAGCGCGAGAATCGACAGGCCGCGCGCCGCGTCGCGCACGGTCGCGCGCTCGACTGCTTTACCTTCAACGGCGCGTTTGCGCTTCAGCTTGCCCCCTCGTGCGAGAGCGTGCTGGGGCTGGACGTTTCGGCGGAGGCGGTTGCGGCCGCGCGTCGCAACGCCGAATTGAACGGCGCGCGACACGTAGAGTTTCGCGAGGCCAACGTCTTCGACGCCTTGCGCGAGCTGGAGGTCGAAGGCGCGAGCTTCGATACAATCGTGCTTGACCCGCCCGCCTTCGCCAAGAATCGCGCGAGCGTGGGCCGCGCCGGTCGCGGCTATAAAGAGATCAACCTGCGTGCCCTGAAACTGCTGAGCCGGGGCGGCGTGCTCGTCACCTGCACCTGTTCCTATCACATGTCCGAAGGGATGTTCGTTGAGGTGGTCGCCGACGCGGCGAGGGACGCGCGCCGCCGCGTGCAGCTTGTGGAGAAGAGGATGCAGGCGCGCGATCATCCGGTGCTCGTCGGCGTGCCCGAAACCTATTACCTGAAATGCCTGATCCTGCGGCTGCTCGATTAAAGGCGCTGGCCAAAGGGAAGAAGAGTTCGAGGGCGGGGCGGCAGCAGCAGCAATCACAGAAAGTGATGCAGGCAACGATTAAAGAAAGCGGTGCATGACGAACGCATCCACGAGGCCCAGCCTTTGGTGTCGAAAGACGCGGGGCAGAGTGCCGACGATTGAGAAGCCGAGCTTTTTCCAGAGCGCCACCGCGCCCTCGTTCGTGCTGACCACCATATTGAACTGCATCGCCAGAAAGCCGCGCCCACGCGCCTCTTCCAGCGAGTGTTCGCACATCGCGCGGCCTACTCCGCGCCCGGCAGCGTCAGACCTCACCATGTAGCCTGCATTCGCCACGTGCGAGCCGAGCCCCGTCTGGTTGGGCCTCAGTATATAAGTCCCGACGATGCGCCCATCGACCGAGGCCACGAAGGTCTCGACCCCTTCCGACATCCATATCGAGCGCGCCTCTTCCCTGGTCGTCAATGGATCGTAAACGTAGGTGTCGCCGCGCTCGACGACCTCACGAAAGATTTGCCAGATGGAATCGAAGTCGGAGGCGCGCGCCGTTCTGATGCTAATCATGCGGAGTTGATCGGAATGTGCTTCAAGACTACTAGAGCGGCGGCCGCCCTTCAGCTTTGCGAGCCGCCGTTGCGGATGCTCTCGGCCAGGCGCTTGGCGTCCGGGAAGGCTTCGAGCGCGCGCAGGGTTTGCGGGTCGCTCTCGATCAGGACGCGGCTTCCGGCGTCGCCGCCGAAGGCCGCTGTGATGATCTCGTCGCGCAGGCGCAAGCGGACGAAATCCAGCTCGCCCTCTATCTGGGCGGGCTGTATCCCCAATGTCGGATCGCGTTGGAGATAGTTGCGAAACGCTTCGATCAGTCGATCAGTGATCGGATAATCCGTGGCGCGCGCGGCGCGACCCGTCTCCATCTTCTCGACACGGTAAGCCTCAAAGCCCTCGATCTGTCCGGCGGCCAACTGTCTGTTGAAGAAGAAGGCGGCCTCGATTATGCGCGCGCGCAAGGTGGTCGGCGTCGGCGGTTTGGCTTCGATGTCGGGCGTAATGCCGCCGCCGCCATAAAAGACGCGACCGGCGGCCGTCTTGACGGCAGGCCCCGTGGGCTGATGCGGTGTCGGCGATGCCTGCGGCACGGCGGGTTGCTGCGCAGGCGGCTGAGCGGGTCTGATCGGTTGCTGCGGCTGCGTCGCATCGGCGTCGTGGCGCACGTAGTAATCGTAGAGCGAGCCGTTGGAATAGTCGCGTTGAATCGAGCGCCCGTAGGGCGTGTAGTACTTGGCCGTCGTCAAGGTCAGGCCCGTGCCGTAGGGCAGATTGAAGACGCGCTGCACGAGCGCCTTTCCGAAACTGGTCTCGCCGACGATCAGGCCGCGACCGTGATCCTGTATCGCCCCGGCGACGATCTCGGAGGCGGAGGCCGAGTTGCGATTAATGAGCACGACCAGCGGGTAATCCTCCGTATCGTTTCCGTTGGAGCGATAGAGAATGGGCTGATTGTATTCGCGCCCGCGCACGGAGACGACGACCTGCCCGCGCGGCAAAAATTCGCTCGCGACATCAATCGCCTGATCGAGCAGCCCGCCGGGATTGCCGCGCAGGTCGAGCACGATCTGTCGCATGCCCTGCGCGCGCAAGGTATTGACGGCCTCGTGCAGCTCGTCGCCCGTCGTATGTTGAAATCCGCCCGTCAACCCTATGTAGCCGATGCCCGGACGGATGATGAAGGAGTTGCGTATCGAGGGCAGCGGCACGGCATCTCGCACGATGTCGAAATAGAGCGGAGCCTGCACGGCGGCGCGCTCGATCTTGAGCCGAACCGGCACGGCGCGCCCGCCGCGCACTTTGTTCGAGACCTGCTGGCTCGACCAGTTGCGCGCATCCTCGCCGTCCACTTCCAGTATGCGGTCGCCGTAGCGCAAGCCCGCGCGTGAGGCCGGTGTGTCGGGGACGACCGATTGAACGTAGACGCCGTCGCGGTGTTGCAGAATCGTGACGCCGATGCCGTAGAAGCGCGAGTCCTGGTCTTCCTTGAGTTTCGTATATTCGCTCTGCGAGAAGAACATCGAGTGCGGGTCTAAGGTCGAGAGCATCCCCTGTATGGCGGCCTGCGTCGCCTTCTCGTAATCTATCTCGCCCGCGTAGTTGTCCGTGATCGCCGTGACCGCTTCGCTGTAATCGCCCTCTATATTATCGGCCGTGGTGGCGGCGGGCGTGGCGGTGAACGGGACGTTGCGGCGGCGCGTCGTCGCTCCGCCTATCGTCCCGCCGACGATGGTGGCCGCGATAATGATTAAGACTGCAACGATGCCGAACTTCCTGCTCATGCTCCTGCTCCGAAAAACGGCTGCCTCTCACCCTGTCGGCGAAGCGCCCTCGCGAGCCTTCAGCGACCCTCTTAAATATAGCACACGGAATCGCCCGCCGCCGAAAGCCCGAAGCGGGCGTGCCGCTTGTGTTATATTCGGAGACGACCGCAAGGTTTCCGGTATCGCGTTTTATCTCTGCGTCGAAAGAGGGCCTGAAACGTCGGGGCACGGCGACCCCGTCAGGATAACGACAGAGAATGCCTCCATCAATCTCCATTATTGTTCCGGCCTATAACGAAGCCGTGCGATTGGGTAAATCGCTCGGCACGATTCTCGAATATCTGAACGCCGAACGCGACGAGAGCGAGTTGATCGTCGTCGATGACGGTTCGAGCGACGATACGTTGCGGGTTGCCGAAGAGAGCCTCAGGGACGCGGGCCGCGTCCGTGCGCGGGTGATACCCATCCGGCCCAATCGCGGCAAGGGATACGCCGTGCGGACGGGGCTGCTGGCGGCGAGCGCGCCCGTCGCGCTCTTCACGGACGCAGACCTTTCGACCCCGATCACGGAGACCCCGAAGCTGGTCAGCCCAATCGAGCGCGGCGTGTACGATCTGACCTTCGGCTCGCGCGCGCTCGACCGCAGCCTGATCGGCGTTCATCAGCCGTGGCGACGCGAGCAGGGCGGACGCGTCATCAACCTGATCGTGAGGCTGGCGACCGGGTTGCCGTTCTGGGATACGCAATGCGGATTCAAAGCCTTTCGCATGGCGGTCTGCCAGCCTCTGGCCGAGGTCGCCACCATCGAGCGCTTCGGCTTCGATGTCGAATATCTATCGGTGGCGCACCTTGCGGGCTTGCGCCTCAGAGAGATACCCGTGCGCTGGGATCATAACGAGGGCAGCAAGCTGAGCGTCTGGCGCGACACTCCGCGACTGCTCGCGGAAGTCCGCACGATCCGCCGACAGGCGCGGCGCGGCCTCTACGATCAGGCGATTGCCGCCGTCCGCGCCCGACAGGAGAAAGAGCGCGCTCGCCCCTTAGATATGGAAGCGAGAGATTCCGAACCCTCCGCTTTAGAGGATTCGGCGGAGGTGGTTAGCGCCGCGCCGGAAATCCAATAAAACGGGAGACTGCGGGCCGAAAGGCGCGCGCGCGCGATTGACGCAGCCGCAAAAGAGCCTCTAAGATTTGCAGCCATGACAGCCAGACTCAACGTCAACATAGATCACGTCGCGACCGTAAGGCAGGCGCGCCGCGCGCCCGAGCCGAGCGTCATTGCGGCGGCCGTCGCATGCGAGCAGGCCGGGGCCGACGGCATCACGGTACACTTGCGCGGAGACCGTCGCCACATACAGGATAATGACCTGCACGCGCTGCGACAGACGCTCCTGACCTATCTCAACGTCGAGATGGCGGCGACCGAAGAGATGTTGAAGATCGCGCTCGGCGTGATGCCGGACGCAGTCACGCTGGTGGCCGAGAAGGCGAACGAGATTACGACCGAGGGCGGCCTCGACGTGCGGGCCAATCTCTCGATGGCGCGCGCCGCCGTCAGCCGCCTGCGCGAAGCGGGCATCACCACGAGCCTGTTCATAGACCCGGATCCGCAGCAGATAGAGACCGCGCGAGAGATCGGCGCGCAGCAGGTGGAGCTATGCACCGCCACCTATGCGGAAGCGACGCTCCCCCCGCTTCCGGCTCATACCGAAGGCGCAATGCACGCCGCGCAGGAGCTGCGACGATTACGCGAAGCCGCAACCCTCGCCTCGCAATACGGATTGCGCGTCGCCGCCGGGCATGGGCTCACCTACTGCAACATCCGCCCCGTGGCCGCCATCAACGAGATAACAGAGTTCAATATCGGCCACAACATAGTCTCACGCGCCATCTTCGTAGGTCTCTACGGAGCCGTACGCGAGATGCGCGAAGCGATCAGGAGCAAAGAGGAGAACTGAGGAACGAAGGAAGTAACGATAGGGATGAAGGCGGCAGCGATGAACAAGAAAAGCATTCAAGGAAGTTGAAGCATTCCCTTCATCCCTCATTCCTTAAGTCTAATGTGCCGAGAGCGACCTCGGCTGGTTCGGCTCCCGATCCGTTCCAGCCTTTGGTCGCTCCCGGTCTTTTTCGGTCAGTCCCAATTGTTCCCGACCGAAACCTGTAAAATGAATTGAGGGCGCTTAAAGCGAGCGTCAATGGCTAAGCTTTAAGGCTTGGCATCCCCGACATCCGCTTTTAGCTTGCCAGCGCGTCGGTCTCTTTCCGACGCAGCGCAACGCCCATGTGTTTGTAGGCGGCGCGCGTGGCGACGCGACCGCGCGGCGTCCGGTTCAGAAAACCTATCTGTATCAGATAGGGCTCGATAATCTCTTCTATGGACTCGCGCTCCTCGTTGATCGAGGCGGAGATCGTGCCGACGCCGACGGGGCCGCCGTCGAACTTCTCTATAATCACGTTCAAGAGCTTGCGGTCGACCTCGTCGAGGCCGAAACGATCGACCTCCATCTCGTCAAGGGCGCGCTTGGCGAGCGCCTGCGTTATACGCCCGTCGCTTAAGACTTCCGCATAATCGCGGACGCGTCGCAACAGCCTGTTTGCGATGCGCGGTGTGCCGCGTGCGCGGCGCGCTATCTCGCTCGCCCCGCTGGCTTCGATCTCCACATTCAGAATCTCCGCCGAGCGGTGAATGATAACCTCCAAGTCCTGCTGCGAGTAAAAGTCCAGGTGCTGAACGATGCCGAAGCGCCCGCGCAAAGGGGCTGTCAGCATTCCGGCGCGCGTGGTCGCGCCGACCAGAGTGAACTTCGGCAGCTCCAGCTTGATGGAGCGCGCGGCCGTGCCCTGGCCGATCATGATGTCCAACTGGTAGTCCTCCATCGCCGGATAGAGAACCTCCTCTATCTGCGGGCGAAGGCGATGGATTTCGTCTATGAAGAGGACTTCGCCCTCCTGCAAGTTGGTCAGAAGAGCGGCCAGATCGCCGCCGCGCTCTATGGCCGGAGCGCTGACGCTCTTCAATTCGGCTCCCATTTCGGCGGCGACGATATTGGCGAGCGTCGTTTTGCCGAGCCCCGGCGGCCCGCAGAAAAGCACGTGATCGAGCGCTTCGCGGCGAGCCAGAGCAGCCTTCAAAAAGATTTTGAGATTGCTCGTGATCTTCGTCTGCCCGATATACTCTGCCAGGCGGCGCGGGCGCAAACCGGGCTCGGCCTGCACATCCTCGGGCGTCGCTTCGCCAGCGACGGGGCGCGGCGCATCCTCAGTATTTATGTTCGCTTCGACGGCTGTTTGTGACATCAAATAAACCCCTCTGATGGTCGAAAACTCGTTCGCTTCGAGAGACCTGCATTATACCGCTGTTGGGCTGTTGTTTCAAGCGTGAAACAACAGATTTTGGGTTTCCGGACGCGAAAAGATTGACTCGCGGGATGAAATAAAAAGATAATGCGCTCGTTCCGAAGTGATCCCCGAAGGATGCCGCCTGAAGAAAGCCGCTCCGATCACCTCGCATGTGACAGAAGAGACCGCCGCGACGGTCTATCCCCAAAAAAACACCTGACTAGGAATTTAAGGAGAACCCAGAATGAAACCCTTGCGACGACCCCTGCTGCTCATCGTACTGGTACTAATATTGTTCGTCTGCGGGATGGCCCTCGCCGCCTCGCGCACGATCAGAAGCAGCGCCGCCGCCCCGGTCGCCGGGTGCGCCGAAGACTGTAAGGAGAAACTGGACAAGATGCTGGAAAAGTGCGAGCAGATTCCGGAGGCCAGACGCGGGGTCTGCCGCGAGGCGGCAAACGCTCATTACGACAAGTGCACGGAGAAATGCGCCGACCGCGCGCGTTAGGAATCAAGGGTGGTGCGAGCGAGCGAAGGCTCTCTTTGCAAGGCTCGGGCTTACATGCGGAGGATGGCTCAGTGATTGAGCGGCGTCGCTCCCGTGGCGAGCTGTAGCCGCACCATAGAGCGTTCGAGCCGCGCCCGCGCCTTCTCGAAATCTTCCTCCGTGCCGCTCCATGCGCTCAAGGTTTTCTCCGCATGCTCGCGCGCCAGACGCGCCCGCGCCGCATCTATCTCTTCGGGCCGTTCGGCGATCTCGGCGAGCACCGAGACGCGGTCTCCATTGACTTCGACAAACCCGCCCGAGACGTGCAGTCTGTGCGCGTTGCCTCCCTGGCTGTAGGAGAGCACGCCCGTCTGTAGCTGCGAGATGAGCGGGACGTGGCCCGGAAGGATACCCAACTCGCCATTCAAGCCGGGAACGTAAACGGCGTCCACCATCTCCGACAGCAGCCGTCGCTCCGGCGTCACCACCTCAAGCTGAATCTTTTCTGCCACGATAAATCAAGGGATAAGGGATGAGGGATGAGGGATGAAAAGCGTTGAGTGAAAGCGTCAATTGACAGCTCCCTCTGGTCTTCATCCCTCATCCCTTATCCCTCATCCCTTCGTTCCTCTCTTTCCTTTAGGCTGCTGCGATCTGGCGTGCACGCTCGATGGCTTCCTCGATTGTGCCGACGAGGTAGAAAGCCTGCTCGGGCAGATCGTCGTGCTTGCCGTCGATGATTTCGCGGAAGCCTTTGATAGTATCTTCGAGCTTGACGTACTTGCCTTCGAGTCCCGTGAATTGCGCGGCGACAAAGAAGGGCTGCGAGAAAAAGCGCTGAATCTTGCGCGCGCGCGAGACGACCTGCTTATCTTCGTCCGACAATTCGTCAAGCCCGAGGATGGCGATGATGTCCTGCAAATCCTTGTAGCGTTGAAGGATTTGCTTCACGTCCTGCGCCGTCCTGTAATGCTCATCGCCGACGATGCGCGGGTCAAGGATGCGCGAAGAAGAGGCGAGCGGATCGACCGCAGGGTAAATCCCAAGCTCTACGATCTGGCGCGAGAGCGCGGTGACGGCGTCAAGGTGCGCGAAGGTGGTGGCGGGCGCCGGGTCTGTGTAATCGTCGGCCGGAACGTAGACGGCCTGGATCGAAGTGATCGCACCCGTCTTGGTCGAGGTGATGCGCTCCTGCATCTCGCCCATCTCGGTCGCAAGGTTCGGCTGGTAGCCCACGGCCGAAGGCATACGGCCCAAAAGCGCGGAGACCTCGGAACCCGCCTGCGTGAAGCGGAAGATGTTGTCTATGAAGAGAAGCACGTCCAGGCCCTGATCGCGGAAATACTCGGCGACCGTCAGGCCCGAGAGCGCGACGCGCAGGCGCGCGCCCGGCGGCTCCGTCATCTGCCCGTAGATGAGCGCCACCTTCGATTCCTCCAGGGCCTGCATGTCAACCTTGGACATGTCGAACGCGCCGGTCTCTTCCAGATTCTTGTAGAAGCCCTCGCCGAAGTTTATGACCTTGGATTCGACCATCTCGCGCAGCAGGTCGTTGCCCTCGCGCGTGCGCTCGCCGACGCCCGCGAAGACCGAGAAGCCGGAGCGCGCCTTGGCGATGTTGTTAATCAGCTCCATGATGAGCACGGTCTTGCCGACGCCAGCGCCGCCGAACAGACCGATCTTGCCGCCGCGCAGGAAGGGCTGAATAAGGTCTATGACCTTGATGCCGGTCTCGAACATCTGCAACTCGGTCGCCTGCTCGTCAAAGTCCGGCGCGTGGCGGTGAATCGGGTAGCGCGTCGCGGCCTTCACGTCGCCCAGGTTATCGACCGGCTCGCCGATGACGTTGAGCACGCGCCCGAGCGTGCCTTCGCCGACGGGGACGGTGATCGGGCCGCCCGTGTCGATGGCCTTCATGCCGCGCACCATGCCGTCCGTGGGCAGCATCGAGACGGCGCGGACGCGGCCTTCGCCGAGGTGCTGCTGTACTTCGCAGATGACATCGATGGGCGCGGGCACGTCGAATCCCTCGGACGTGACGCGCAGGGCCTCGTAGATCGGCGGCAGGTGTCCCTCTTCAAACTCTACGTCAACGACGGGGCCGATAATCTGCACGACGCGGCCCACGTGATGACCGTCCGAACTCGCGTTTCCATAAGACGTAACCATAGTTTATTAAACAGCTCCTCTAATTAAGCCCATTAAGGCGAAAGTGTTGGCGGGTTTAAAAGCCTGACAAGATAACATATCGCTTACTCGTAATCAAAGAGCATCACATGCGGAATACGTCCGTGAGATCAAGCCTGGTGAAAGTGCAACAGCAGTTCGGAGATTGAGTCCAGGTAGATGTCCGGCCCCGCGCTCAGGAGGTGTTTGCTGGTGGGATAGGAGCTGCGGACGGCGACCGTGTGGACGCGCGCTCTTTTCCCCATATGGATGTCTTCGGGCGCGTCGCCGACGTAGGAGCATTCTTCAGGGCAGGAGCCAATGAGTCGCATCGCCTGTTCGAGGCCCTCCGGGTGCGGCTTTTTGTTGACGATGTGTTCGTTACAGACGACGACCTGAAACACACTCGTGAGCCCGAGCCCCGAAAGCTCGCGCGTGACGCGGCAGTGGCTTCCGCTGGTGACGATGCCGAGCCTGTAGCCCCTTTTGTGAAGCTCTATGACGGTTTCGCGTGCGCCCTCTACGAGTCGCGCAGGGGCTTCCCCGTAATGATGTATCCACAACTCGTCGGCCCTCTGCCACTGTTCGCGCGGAAGGCGGAGCGTCTCGTACATCGTGTACCAGTTCGGGGAATAGTTGGCCTCGTAGAACTCCTGCGTAAAAGCGAAGCCAAGCTCGTCGAGGCTTTTTTGAAAGGCCGTAAAGCCGTCGAGCGCGGAGTCGTTGAGCGTTCCGTCCCAGTCGAAGAGAAGGGTATTGATGGGGGCGGTCGTGTCGGTCATCTCAGAGGAGCGGGGTTTTCTGTCGGGTCACTCGCTTTCGTCAATGCGAATCTTCATGCGGCGAAGAGTACGCATATCCTCGTCCGTCAGCTCCAGCGTCGCGTTCGTCTGCATCTCGCCGTCTTCATCCTGCGGACGCAGGCCGATCTCCAGGCGCAGCGTCAACTCCATCTCGTATCCGGCCTCGCGCAGACGCTCTATCGCCTGGGCCACCTGAGTAGAGTTCTCGACCGCCGCGTTGATGGCTGAGCCCAGCTCCTGCACGATTTCTTTGGCTTCGTCGTTGATATCCAAAATAGACTCGACGCTCTCCCGGCCGATAAAAATCCGGCTCGCTAATCTTGTACGGCCCTGATGCTAAGCGACGCGCACCCGGGCGGTCAACCATTCGAGGGGCCGCAGACGAGCCGGAATTGCGACCCCGTCGCGCACTATGTTAGGCTTTCGACCACTTCAGCGAAACGCCGAAACGCGCGACCTCCTAATTTTTGAAGAGGGCCTTAGCCGTATGACGACGAAAACCAGCGCCGAGCGTCGCGAGCGCTTCGAGACATCTTCCGCCATCGAGCTGCCCAACGATTTCAATCCGTCGAACACCGAGCCGGTTGATTACGAGCGGAACCTGGGTGCGCCGGGCGAGTATCCATACACGCGCGGCATCAGGCGCAATATGTATCGCGGGCGTTTGTGGACGATGCGCCAATATGCCGGTTACGCGACGGCCGAGGAATCGAACGCGCGTTACAAGTACCTTCTGGCGCAGGGGACGACGGGCCTTTCGGTCGCCTTCGATCTCCCGACGCAGATCGGTCTCGATTCGGACGACCCGCTCGCCATAGGCGAAGTCGGCAAGGTGGGCGTCGCCATAGACTCACTTGAGGACATGCAGCGACTCCTCGAAGGCATTCCGCTCGACAGCGTCTCGACCTCGATGACGATCAACGCGACCGCTTCGACGCTGCTGTGTCTTTATCTGGCCGTCGCCAGAAAACAGGGTGTCACCTTCGAGCGGGTCAACGGCACGATCCAGAACGATATTCTGAAGGAGTACATCGCGCGCGGCACATATATTTACCCGCCCGCGCCGTCGCTCCGGCTCGTCACGGATACGTTCTCATTCTGCGCGCGCGAAGTCCCGAACTGGAATATGATCTCGATCAGCGGCTATCACATACGCGAGGCGGGCGCGACCGCCGTGCAGGAAGTCGCCTTCACCCTGGCGGACGCCATCGCCTACGTCGAGGCCGCGCTCGCCGCCGGGCTCGAAGTCGACGAGTTCGCGCCGCGTCTCTCCTTCTTCTTCAACGCGCACAATAATCTTCTGGAAGAGATAGCCAAGTTTCGCGCCGCGCGCCGTCTCTGGGCGCGCATCATGCGCGAGCGCTTTCATGCACGCGACCCGCGCTCGATGATGCTCAGGTTTCACACCCAGACGGCTGGCTCCACCCTGACCGCGCAGCAGCCCGAGGTCAACGTCGTTCGCACTACGATACAGGCGCTCGCGGCCGTGCTCGGCGGAACTCAATCGCTGCACACGAACGCCCTGGACGAGGCGCTGGCGCTGCCTACGGAGTCGGCGGCGCGCGTGGCGCTTCGCACGCAACAGGTCATCGCGCACGAAGCGGGCGTGGCCGACACGGTTGACCCGCTCGCGGGCTCGTACGCCATCGAACATCTGACGAGCGAGATAGAGCGCCGCGCCGAAGCGTATCTTGAGAAGATAGACGCGATGGGCGGGGTGTTGCGCGCCATCGAGGCCGGTTACGTTCAGCGCGAGATACAGGAGGCCGCCTACCAGTATCAACGCGCCGTCGAACGAGGCGAATCGGTCATCGTCGGCGTCAATCGTTTTCAGTCCGAGCAGGAAATGGCCATGCCTCTGCTGCGCGTTGACCCGTCGATAGAACAGGCCCAGGTCGAGCGCCTGCGCGCACTGCGCGCACGCCGCGACAACCAGCGGGTTGAAGTCGCGCTCATCGGATTGGAGGAGGCCGCGCGCGGAACGGAAAACCTGCTGCCGCGCATACTCGCGTGCGTCGAAGCCTACGCGACCGTCGGCGAGATCAGCCATCGCCTGCGCCGCGTCTGGGGCGAATACCGCGAAGCCCTGACGCTGTAACAGTTGGTTGATGAAATGCTCGCCATCCTAAAATACTCGCCTCTGATGCTGTAATTTCTTCAAGCCCTCTTTGTTCATCACGAAAACGGAGGCGCAATCAGTAAAGCCCTCACAAATCGCCCCGGTCGAACGTCTCTTTATAGAAGGAGAAACTCTTTCGACGGCACGGAGGCGTGGATTGCGTCCCCGTGCGGATGACATTGAAGCTATAAGGAGAAAACAGATGCCAACTCTCTCAAGCAACTCTAACACCACGTGGGACAAGAACAAGGTCAAATCGGTGAGCTTTGATTGGGCTGATAAGAGGAATCCCGGCACGGGAAAAGTTAGCGTCAAGCTCGGCGACGCGGCGCGGAGTTATGATGTTCCCCAGACCTCCGTTGCTGTCGATAACCAGGCCGGTTCGCTCACCAATAACACCACCAAGACGATCAGCTACACCTTGTCTTAGCGGCTTCGAGCAGGGGCCGGTTCAGAAGGGCCGGAGCCTTCTTGCGAGCGCGTCCTGAATGGGCCATGCCGGGCGGGTCATTGCCCGCGGCTGTCCCCGTGGTAAAAGGACGAGGGCGGGATAGTTTTCAATCAAGACCGGGCTTTAATCGAAGGCCGCCGGGTTGAGCTAGTGCTCGTCCCGGCGGTCTTGCTTTCAATAGACAAATGTAAGCTGTTATTCTATCCGGCCCGGTTTGGGATTCACACGGAGGCGGCTTCAGGCATGAACCGTAGAGATTTCATAAAAGCGCTCACAGTGGGCGGCCTCTCGCTTTCCATGAGCGAGCTTGCTCCGGCCCGCGGCGAAGACGCGCCGCAGGTGGCGATCACGATGGATGATTTCAACTGGGGCGATACGGTGCGCATGACTGCCGAGGAGCGCAATCGTGCGCTGCTCTCGGCGTTGCGCGAGCATTCGCGTCTGAAGATAGCATTGTTCGTCGCCGGAAAGTATGTCGATAACGAGAAGGGCAAACGCCTCCTGCGCGATTGGGACAGGGCCGGTCACATCATCGCCAACCATTCCTATTCGCATCTCTACTACAATTCGGCGCGCACAAGCTTCGACACATACTCGCAGGATATCCTTCGCGGCGAGGCCGTGCTTAAGGATTTCGAGCATTTCAAGAAGCTCTATCGCTTTCCCTTCCTGAAGGAGGGAAACACCCTTGAGAAGCGCGATAAGCTTAGAGCGTTTCTGAAGGAGCGCGGCTACAAAATCGGCCACGTTACCATAGACGCCTCCGACTGGTACGTTGATGATCGGATGCAAAAGCGGCTCAAGGCGGAACGGGCCGCCGATCTCTCTCCCTACAGAGATTATTATTTGAAACATATCTGGGAACGGGCGACCTTTTATGACGGGCTTTCGAGAAAAGTCCTCGGCCGCAGCGTCCGTCACACCTTGCTCGTCCATTACAATCTATTGAATGCTCTATTCCTAGGCGACCTGCTCCGCATGTTCGAGAGCAAAGGGTGGAGGGTGATCGACGCCGGGCGGGCATTTGAAGACCCCGTCTTTGCGTCGGCTCCGAATATCATGCCCGCCGGGGAAAGCATTATCTGGGCGCTGGCGAAGGAGACCGGGCGCTTCGATGAGCTGCTGCGCTATCCCGGCGAAGACGGCGATTACGAGAAAGAGCAGATGGACAGGCTCGGCTTATAATGCGCGTCTGAGCAAAAGCGCCCGCGCGACTCGGCCGGTGGCCTCCTTGAAGGTATGCGATTCTTCATGAGATCGGGTTGAAAGCAGATGAAATGGTTGACCGCCATCTATCTTTTCATACTGGGCCTGATAGTCTTTCTGGCAGACCAGAGGGAGTACCAGCCGCTTTTCCGGCGCGTCCGCGAGATGCCTTACGGTGATAAGCTGGGCCACCTCGTACTGATGGGCCTGTTCTCCTTTCTACTGAACACGGCGCTCGAATGCAGGACTCTGAGAATCCTGAAAATAGAGTTGTTGAGGGGCAGCCTTATCGTCGCGCTCGTCGTCACGCTCGAAGAGTTCTCGCAGTTGTTCATACGCTATAGAAGCTTTGATCCGGTCGATCTGCTGTTCGATTACCTGGGGATATTCTCCTTCGGACTGCTCGCGTATCATTTGAAGAGGAGACGACGATACCGCGCCGGAGCGCATCCGCAACTCTGAGGCTTGAGCTTTGCCGCCGCGCTCGCCGTTCCCCAGCATTTCGCATACAATTCCGGCAAGCTACTGAGTTATGGCACACTTGCTTGAAGTCAAGAATTTGCAGACGCATTTCCCGACGCGCGCCGGATTGGTGCGCGCCGTTGACGGCGTGAGCTTTCACATAGACGAGGGCGAGCTGCTCGCACTGGTCGGCGAATCCGGCTGCGGAAAATCCATCACGGCGCTCTCGCTGATGCGCTTGATCGCGCCGCCGGGAAAAATCGTCGGGGGCGAAATCACTTTCAACGGCGAGAACCTGCTCGCGGCCACCGAAGCGCGCCTGCGCGAGATTCGCGGCGACGACATCGCCATGATCTTTCAAGACCCGATGACTTCGCTCAATCCCGTCTATACGGTGGGCGAGCAGATCGGCGAGGCGCTGCGCCTGCACCGCAAGCTTTCGCGCAAGGAGGCGCGCGCCGCCACCATCGAGGCCATGAGAGAGGTCTCCATCCCGGATCCGTCAAGGCGCGTTGACGATTACCCGCACCAACTGTCGGGCGGCATGCGCCAGCGTATCATGATCGCGATGGCGCTGGCGTGCGATCCGAAACTACTGATCGCGGACGAGCCGACGACGGCGCTCGACGTGACCATACAGGCGCAGATACTTGAGCTGCTCGGCGAGCTGCGTCAGACGCGCGAGCTGGCTGTGCTCCTGATTACGCATGACCTCGGCGTGGTGGCCGAGGTTGCCGACCGCGTCGCCGTGATGTATACGGGTCGCATCGTCGAAGAGTCGCCGGTCGAAGAATTATTCGCGCGACCGAAGATGCCGTACACGGAAGGGCTCTTGCGCTCCGTGCCCAAGCTGACGGCCGAGCACGTAGCAAAGGCCGAGCGATTGGAGACGATCGAGGGCGTCGTGCCGAGCCCGACGGATTTGCCCGAAGGCTGCCATTTCGCCCCGCGCTGCCAGCACCGCATGCCGCGCTGTACCGAAGGGGTGATTCCGCTCTACGAACTTGAAGGCGAGGTTAAGGTGCGCTGCGTCCTCTATGATCTGGCGGCGGCGGTTACCGCCGATCATCAGGCTGAGACGAAGACGACGCGCGACATTTGAGATTTCAGAATCCGAGCTTTAGAGGGTTTGAAATCCGAGGTTGAAGACAACTTTAGAGGGCTTCGGAAAAGGAAGTGGACTCTGACCAGGAACTGAATTTCGATCTCCGACCGGGAGGAGCCGCGAGCGCGCCCGACCGCGAAGCTGCGGCTGCTGCTGCCGGTCGCACCGCTGCGGAGCGAGCGACGAGCGCAGAAGATGTGGGTGCGCCAGCCGCCGCCGCCGCAGAGCTTGTGCGCGTGCGCCGTCTCGTCAAGCACTTCACGGCCGAGGGCAGCGACGACCGCGTGCGTGCCGTTGACGGCGTCACCTTTGAGATTCTGAGCGGCGAAACCCTGGGGCTCGTCGGCGAATCCGGCTGCGGGAAATCCACTGTCGGGCGCTGCCTGCTGCGGTTGATCGAGCCCACGTCAGGCGAGATTAGTTTCGACGGCCGCGACGTGCTCGCGATGGGACGCCGCGAGCTGAGAGAGTTGCGCCAGCAGATGCAGATCATCTTTCAAGACCCCTACGCGTCTCTGAACCCGCGCCTGAGCGTACGCGACATAGTGTCGGAGCCGCTGGTCATTCACGGGATCGGAAACAAGGAGGAGAGGCGCGAGCGCGTCGCCGAACTGCTCAGGAAAGTCGGCCTCGATCCCGATTATATGAATCGTTACCCGCATGAGTTTTCGGGCGGGCAGCGCCAGAGAATCGGAGTCGCGCGCGCTCTGGCGCTCAGGCCGAAGCTGATCGTCGCGGATGAGCCGGTCTCGGCCCTCGATGTCTCCGTGCAGGCGCAGGTCGTCAACCTGCTGCAAGACTTGCAGCACGAGTTCGGGCTGACCTACCTGTTCATCTCTCACGGGCTGGCCGTCGTCGAGCACATCTCGACGCGCGTCGCCGTGATGTATCTGGGGCGCATCGTAGAGGTTGCGAGCGCAGCCGAACTCTACGCGCGCCCGCTTCATCCTTACACGCAGGCGTTGCTGTCGGCGATACCCATCCCAGACCCGCGACGAAGGCGCGAGCGTATAGTGCTCGAAGGCGACGTGCCGACGCCCATCAATCCGCCGTCGGGCTGCCGCTTTCGCACGCGCTGCCCGGCGGCCATCGCAGAGTGCGCGCAGATCGATCCTGACCTGCGCGAGATATCTTCGGGCCACACGGTCGCCTGCATACGCGTTCCGGGCTGGACGGATGCGCCGACCGCCGCCTGAGTTGATATTCTGAAGGCTGTTCTCTGTGGCTGCTCTATCTTTGACTATCGCCGATCATCTTTATCTACGGAAAGGAGTCTCCCCCAATGCGTCGTCTCGTCGGCATAGCGATTTTCGTCGTCGGGCTTGTGCTGATGGTCTGCGGAGTGACTCGCCTTGTGCCGGGCGTCACTTCGACGGGCGCGTTTGCGATGTTCGTCGGCCTGCTGGTGTTCGGCCTGAGCTTCATCAGGCCGCATGAGGCCGGGGAAGGAGCGCCGCCGCCGCTCTCGCCTGCGGAAAGAATCGCGGGCGTCTTTTACGAACCGGCGCGGGTCTTTCAAAACCTACGCTATCATCCGCGTTGGCTCGCAGCCTTTCTGGTCATCGCCATCTGCGGCATCAGCTTCGGCATCCCGGGCATCCTCTACAACGTCGCCTTCACACAGCGCGTGACGCCCGAAGTCATTGCGACCGCGACCATCGACAAGGTGATCGAGAGCGGGTGGATACCGCCCGATAAAGCGCCGTTGATGAGAGAGCAGGCGATAGAGATGGCCAGGTCTCCGGCCGTCAGGGTGACCACGCCGCTCAATCAGGTCGGCACGCTCTTTATTATTATGCTGATCGTGGCGGCGCTCTACCTGCTCGCCGTGATCGCCTTCGGCGGACGTATCGACTACTGGCAGGCGTTGTCGGTCGTGACCTACGCATCGCTGCCGACGGCCCTGATCCAGGGTCTCCTGAGTCTGCTGCTGCTGTATCTAAAGTCGCCCGACGATCTTGACCCGATCAAGGGCCAGCGCGGACTGGCGCGACTCGATCTGGGCCTGCTTTTCTCTGCGGCCGAACACCCATATCTATACGTCGCCGGAAATATGATCGGTGTGATTTCGCTTTACGGGCTATGGCTGACGGCGACCGGTTTGCGTCATACGAGCGAGCGCCTGAGCACCACGACCGCCTGGATTATCGCGCTCATACTCTGGGCCATAGGGCTGCTGCTCGCGCTCGCGTCCGCTGCCATCTTCCCAAGCTTCGTGTCCTAAGAGGAGCGAAAGTCAGAGGCCAGTTAAAAACCATCCTCGATCAACTGACCTCCCGGCGCTTTTTATTCGTAGCGGAGCGATTCGATGGGGTCGAGGCGGGCGGCCTTCCAGGCGGGCCAGAGACCGAAGACGAGGCCGATGCCGACGCTCGCGATAAAGCCGCCGACGGGAGCCCAGAGTGGAACGTAAGACGGCACGAGCATCCGTATCAGCAGCGTCGTCAGCCAGCCGAGCAGAAGACCGATCAGTCCGCCCATCCCCGTGAGCGTCATCGCCTCGATCAGGAATTGCCAGAGAATGTCTGCGCGCCGCGCGCCGATGGCCTTGCGAACGCCGATCTCGCGCGTGCGCTCCGTCACCGAGACGAGCATGATGTTCATGACGCCGATGCCGCCCACCATCAGCCCGACCGAAGAGATAACGACCATCGCGATGGCGACGCCCCCGAGGATGGAACGGAACTGTTCTATGATCGTCTCGGCGGTCGCCATCCCGAAATTATCGGGCTTGCCGAAGGGAACCTGTCGCCGGACGCGCAACAGATCGGTGATCTGATCCTTGGCCTCGTCCATCATGCCGGGCCGCGCCACAGCCATAATATAAATATCGTCGGCGTTCGGCTTGAGCTTGCGCACCACTCCGAACGGCAGGTAGATGACGTTGTTCTGATCGTCGCCGGAAAGAAATGTCTCGCGCTTTTCCAGTACGCCCAGAACTCGGAACTCCTGCCCGGCGATCTCAATCGTCTTGTCCACGGGCGAGACGTAGGAGAAGAAGTTTTCGGCGACGCTCGCGCCGATCACGCAGACTCGCTCGTTCTGGTCGTTCTCGAATTGCGAGAAGAAGCGCCCTTCGGTGATGACTTCAGTCCCCGCCTTCTCAAACTCTGGCAACGTGCCCTGAAGGGAGACGGCCGCGCTGGTCTTCCCGTTGCCCGTCACCAGTATCTTCTGGCCGAAGAAATTGTTGGTGATATCCAGAAAGGGGACTGAGACCTCGACGGCCGGAAGCTTGCCAATCGCCATCGCATCGTCAAAGGTCAGCTCCTTTCGCATCCGCTCTTCGCGCGAGAGACGACCGATGCGTATGCCCGGTTGAAACTTGGCTATGAAGATCGAGCGCGTGCCGAAGGATTCGACCTCTTTTCTGACGGCCGTATCGATGCCGCTGATGATGGAGGCAATCGCCATCACCGTCCACACGCCGATCACGACGCCGATCACCGTCAGAAACGAGCGCAGCTTATTGGAGCGCAGCGTCGCCAGCGCCATCAGAAGGTTTTCGTAAATGTCGCTGCGTATCAGTTTCATAAGAGTCTTCGATCAGCAGTAATCCGTAGCCGGTCAGGGGTCTTTCTTCGCTCGGCGCAGTCCTTCCATCTCAGCCATCACTTAATCCGCCCTGAGCGCCTCAATCGGATCAAGGCGCGCGGCCTTCCATGCCGGAAATATTCCGGAGAGCACTCCGATCACTCCCGAGACGGTGACGGCCGTGACGACCGCGATGATGGAAAGGTAGGTCGGGAAAAAGACGGCCGTCAGAATCCGCCCGATAATCCAGGCGAGCAGGACGCCGAAGCTTCCGCCGATGGCCGAGAGCGTGATCGCCTCGACCATAAACTGCTTGAGAATGTCCGAGCGCCGCGCGCCGAGCGACTTGCGTATGCCTATCTCTTTGGTTCGCTCCGTCACCGAGACGAGCATGATGTTCATAATCACGATGCCGCCGATGACGAGCGCGATGGCCGGAACGATCACGGCGACAATAGAGACCGTGCCGAGGATACGGTCGCGTATGCCCGTGATGGCGTCCGGAGTGATAATGCCGAAATTATCTTTTTCGTTCGGCCCGATGTGCCGCTTGACGCGCAATAGAAAGCGGGCCTCTTCGACCGCATCGCTGAAGGTCTCGTCGGATTTCGAGGTCGCCACGATATAGAGCGAGCGCTGATTCCTCAGCGGGCCGAAGCTGTTCGCGTAGGTCTTCAAAGGAATCGTGACGAAGGTGTCCTGCGGCTGGCCGAAGATAGTGCCCTTGGCCGTCGCCACGCCGATCACGCGATAGGGCAGGCCCTCGATCACCAGTTCCTGCCCGAGCGCCCTGCCGGAAGGAAACAGCTTGTTGGCGATGTCGGCCCCGATGTAAGCGACGCGCATCGCGGCCTCGGCCTCAGTCTCCGAGAAGTAGCGCCCCTCTGCGATGTCCAGATTCTCGATGTCGGCGATGATGGGCGTCGCGCCGTCCACCTGAACGTCCTGTAGAATTTCGGTGCCGCGCCTGACCTCGTGGCGCGTGGCGAGGGCTTTGGCGCCGAGCTTGCCGATCAGCGTAGCCCGCGCACGCAGGTACTCCACCTCTTCGAGCGTTAAATCCTTGTTGCGGCGCTGCGCGGCGGCAATCGTGTCCGTGTCCTTGAAATCCTCGAACGCGAAGCGGCGAATCGAAAAGGATTTGGAGCCGATCCCGGCGATCTTCTCGTCAAAGTAGGCGTTGAATCCCTGTATGACGGAGACCACGACGACGACCGCCGTGACGCCGATAATCATTCCGAGCAAGGTGAGCACCGAACGCAGCTTATGTGCCCAGATGGCCGCGACCGCAAGTTTTAATGTCTCTATAAATTTCACTCTGGAGCTACTACGTTCCGGTACGGATTATGGTTGCAGCCGGGGGGCATATATTCAGATGCGCCGGAACGGGGATAAGTTTTACGCAAAACGGCTGGCCCTTTCAATCACAGCCCTTTTAATCACAGTGCACCAGTGGTCTTCTCCATCTATTAATAAGGCAGGTGTCTATTCCCAGCGCAGGGCTTCGATGGGGTCGAGGCGGGCGGCCTTCCAGGCGGGCCAGAGACCGAAAATTATCCCGACCGCCGCCGAGATGCCGAGGCCGACGGCGATGGCCCACAACGGCACAAAGGCTGGCAGCGGAGAATACTTGTTCATCAGCAGGCTCGCGACCTCTCCGACGACGAGACCGGCGACGCCGCCGATGGCCGTCAGCGCCACCGCCTCGATCAGAAATTGCGAAAGGATATTACCACGCGTCGCGCCGACGGCTTTGCGTATGCCTATCTCTTTGGTTCGCTCGGTCACCGAGACGAGCATGATGTTCATCACGCCGATACCGCCGATCATGAGCGCCACGAAGGAGACGGCTGTCAGTACGAGCGCGGTCGCGCCCGTCAGTTGATTGTAGATGTCGAGGAGCGAATCCTGCGACGAGATGCCGAAATTGTCTGGAGCATTACGCGGCACGCGACGGCGGCGGCGCAGGATGTCCGCCGCCTCGTCCATGGCCGATTTGACGTAGGCGCGCGAACGCGGGCGGGCGACGATAAAGAAGACGACCTGCGGCGCGGGCAGGTCAGGATAATACTTGTCGAAGGTCGTGATCGGAATAAAAACGGAGTTGTCGCGCGACTGGCCGAAGAAATTGCCGAGCGGCTCCATCACTCCGATGACGCGATAGGGATTGCCGTTGATCTTCAGCTCTTTGTCAATCGGGTTTTCAAAGGGGAAGAGGGCGCGCACGACATCGACGCCGAGGATGCAGACGTTCGCGTGCGTCTCCATGTCTATGTCCAGTATGAAGCGCCCGTGCCCGACGTTCTGCGAATGCACGAACTCGTAGAAGGGCGTGACGCCGTAAAGTATGGGCGTGTCCGTCTGCTTGTCGCTGTAGCGCACGGTCGAGGCGATCATGCGGTGAATCGGAGAGACGCCGATGATCGAAGGCGCTTCGCGCCTGAGCGCCTCGGCGTCGTCCATCGTCAAGTCCTTGCGATGCAGCTCCTCCTGGCCGGGCGGGCGTCCGAAACTCGGATTGAACTTCGAGATGAAGATCGTATTCGACCCGAGGGATTCGACCTGCTGCGCGAAAGCGCGGTTTAAGCCCTGGATGATCGAGACCATGAAGATGACCGTGATGACGCCGACGCTGACACCCAGGATGGTGAGCGCCGAACGAAGCTTGTTCGCGCGCAGGGTATCGACGGCCATCGCCGCCGATTCTCTAATGTCGTCGAATGTCATCGCCTTCCTCTAGTTCACGCCGCCGAAGATGCGGGTGATCCTGTTCTGCCCGTCGAAGCGGACGATCAAATCATAATGGCCCCGCATGGTCTCAAGGCCAAGCCGCCTCCACAACGCGCCCTGAAAGGGGCGCGCCGTCCACGTCCAATACTCGTCCGGCTCTCGACGGGCCACCTCGTGCGGCTCGCCCGCGATCCGCCTCACCTCGTCCTTCGTCATACCCGGCTTGAGCAGAGCGTGCGCGCTCTCTATCCTGCGAGAGATGCGCCTGTAAAGGAGACGCTCGCGCCCAAGCTCGACGGCGAAGAGCAGCACGAGCGCCGCAATGAGGACGCCGAGGCTCTTAAGGATGCGCCTGCGTCTTTCGCTCTTCATCACTCGGCCCTCAACGCCTCGATGGGGTCGAGGCGGGCGGCGCGCCAGGCGGGCCACAATCCGCTAACGATGCCGACGACGGATGATACTCCGACGCCGAGCACGGCCGAGGTGACGTTAATCAGGAGCGGGAAGCCCATCAGAAAAGAGAGCGCGTAGGCGAGCGCGAATCCGGCGAGGACGCCGATTGCGCCGCCGATTGCGGTCACCGTCACCGCCTCGATCAGAAACTGCTGAAGAATATCCTTGCGCCGCGCGCCGATGGCCTTGCGTATGCCTATCTCTTTGGTTCGCTCCGTCACCGAGACGAGCATGATGTTCATGACCACGATGCCGCCGACCACCAGTGAGATCGCCGCCACGCCTATCGTCACGATATAGATGTTGGAGGTCGCTTTGCCGTAGAGGTCTAAAAAGACATCCTGCGTCTCCAAAGCGAAGCCGTCGTCCTCGTCCTTCGCGGTCTTGCCGCGACGGTTACGCATCACGACGCGCACCTGATCCTGAACCTCCGTCAGTTGCTCGGCCGACGCCGCCTGTATAAAGACTACGAGCGAATCGCGCGAGCCGTACATCTTCTGGTAGGTCGGGTAGGGAAGATAGATCACGTTGTCGCGCGAGAAGCCGAAAATCTTGCCCTTGGTCTCGGCCACGCCGACGACCTCGAAGGGGCGGCCAGCGATGCGTACCTGCTGGCCCACCACGCGTTCGGGCTGCGCGCCGCCAAAAAGATTCTCTATGATGTCGGTTCCGATGACGCAGACATCGCGCCCCGCCCCGTGCTCGCTCTCCGACCAGATGCGCCCCGCCTGGACGTTGATATCGTTTATCAGGAACATCGAGAGCGAGACGCCCTGAAGCGGGACGCCGTCGGATTTCTGGTCGCCGCGCTTGATTAACTCCCTGGCGTTGGCCGTGATGCCCGTGCGCCAGCAGGTCGTGCACAGGCGCGCAATCGCTTCGGCGTCCTCCTCTGTGACATCCTTGTGCTTGTTGAATTTGATGAAGTCTTCGCGCGAGGTGATGATCTGCGGTCGCTTCGAGACGGTAAAGACGGTCGAGCCCTGCGAAGAGAAGGTCGAGGCAACCGTCTTGTCGAGCCCCTTGATGATGGTGACGACGGCGATGACGGCCGAGACGCCGACGACTATGCCGACGAGTGTGAGCGCGGTGCGCAGCTTATTGGCGCGAAGCGACGCCACGGCGACGCGAAACGATTCCCACAAAGACGAAATACGCAGGCGCATAACAAACGAGCGATTAATGGCGAGCGACCGTTGACAAGTGAGAATCCACGGGGACACTTGCCGCAGAGGGCCACCTCTCTCACTCGTCACTCTGTTTTACCTGATTCGCTCGTCCTTTTCGATCAGGCCGTCGCGGATCGAGATGACGCGATGCGCGCGCGCGGCGATGTCCGGTTCGTGTGTGACGACGATGATCGTGTTCCCTTCGGCGTGCAGCTTCTCGAAGAGGTTCATGATCTCGTAGCTGGTGGCGGTGTCGAGCGCGCCCGTCGGCTCGTCCGCCAGCAGGATCGAGGGATGATTGACGAGCGCGCGGGCGATGGCGACGCGCTGGCGCTGTCCGCCCGAAAGCTCGTTCGGCCTGTGCATCATTCGATCCGACAGATCGACCGCCGCGAGCGAGCGTTTCGCCTGCTCGTGCCGCGCCGCCGAACTCATACCGGCGTAGATCAGCGGCAGCTCGACGTTGTGCAGACTGGTCGCGCGCGCCAGAAGATTAAAGGTCTGAAAGACGAAACCGATCTCCTGATTGCGTATGCGCGCCAATTCGTCGTCGTCCATCTCAGAGACGAGCTTGCCGTTGATCCAGTACTCACCCCTGGTCGGCGTATCGAGACAGCCGATCAGGTTCATCAGCGTTGACTTGCCGGAACCCGATGGGCCAATGATCGCCACGTATTCGCCCTTCTGCACGTCGAAAGAGACGCCGTGCAGCGCGTGCACCTCTTCCGAGCCCATCATGTAAGTCTTCCAGATGTCGCGCATCGAGATGAGCGAGGCGGGCACGGCATCGCGCGCCAGCAACTCGCCGTGCCCGAGCACGCCCTCTTCGACCTCCGAGGCGGACATCGCGAGCGTTATGTCACTCATTACTATTTACCCTCGCCTGAGTTCGAGTTCGCGTCGCCCGGCTTTCTCACCATTCGCTTGACGGTCTGCTGTTCCTTGAGCGACTTCAGCACGCGGCTCGGACCCGTTATGATCTCCATGTTGGGCTGCACGCCGCTCAGGATTTCGATGTCGGATTCGCCCGTGATGCCCGTCGTGACTTCGACGAACTTGACCTTGTTGCCTTCCAGTATGTAAACGCCTTTGATGTCCTTGGGCTTCTCGCCGGACGTTGCGGGCGTCGCTGTCGAGGTCGCCGGGGCGCTTCCCTGTGCGGGCGCTCCTGCGCCCTCGCGCGATGTCGGAGATTTTTCGACGATGGCCTGAAGCGGCACGGCGATAACGTTATTCTTGACCTGCGTAGTGATGGTCGCCGTGGCGCTCATACCCGGCTTCAATCCGTTGCGAATATCGTCGGGCACGTTTTGCAGTTGAACGACGACGCGAAACTCTTTGGCCTCCTGAACATTGATCTGGGTCTGGAGACCACTCTGCGTCGCCGACTTGCCGAGAGCGAGCGGAGTCTTCTGCGTCACCGTGCCGAGGATTTCGCGCTCTGCGAAGGCATCGACCTTGATCTTCGCGGCCTGGCCCACCTCGACCTTTGAAATCTCCGTCTCGTCAACCTTGACCTCGACGTTGACCGTGGACATGTCGGCGATGGTCAGCAGCGGCGTAGTCGAAAGTCCGGCGACGGCGAACGTGCCGACCTTGGATGGAACGTCGGCGATGATGCCGGTGATCGGCGCAAGCTGCGTCGCCTTGGCCAGTTGGCTCGACTGGCCGCGCTGTAGGGCGGCCTGCTGGTTGGCACGCGACTCGCTGGCCGAGACGCTCGCCTGCGCGCGCTGGACGCCGATGCGCGCATCGCGCACGTTGACGCGCTGCTGGTTGGCACGCGCCACGGCTTCCTGCACGCCTATCTTCTGTGTCTCGTAGTTTGCCTGCGCCGTGCGCAGCGATACCTGTGCCTGCTCGAGGCGGTCGCGCGCCGCGTCGTACTCCGAACGCGAAGCGACGCCGGATTCCACCAGCTCCGTCGTCCGCCTCAATTCGCGCTGCGCCGTATTGAGATCGACCTGCGCGCGATCGACGTTGGTTTGCGAGGAGACGAGCTGCTGGCGGGCCGAAGCGACCGAAGCCTCGGCGACCGTCAGGGCCTGCTGCGCCTGCGCGACGTTGTTCTCGGCCGCCAGAACTTGCGTGCGCGCGTTCTGCACGTCGCTGATGGCTGCCTGCGAGGCGGCGGCCTGCGCCTGCTGGTTCGATTGAAGCTGTGTCGGGTCAAGGCGCACGAGCGGCTGGCCCCTGGTCACCAGATCGCCCTCTTTGACGAATATCTCCTCGATGCGGCCCGCCACCTCGCTCGTCATATTGACGAACTGAATAGGGCGCACTTCGCCCGAAGCCGTGACGGTCTGCCGAAGCTCGGGGCGCACCTCGATTTTCACCGTGGTCACTTCGGGCTCGTCCTTGCGGCTGGCAAAGACGCTGATGATAACGATCAGGCCGAGGAGGGCGACCGCCGAGACGATAATAATGATTTTCTTTCTACGGCTTAGGGCCATCTCAATACATTCCTTCTGATTAAGGGGTTAATCCTATTGTCGGGTCACACAGGGTCAAGCTTGTCGGCGCTCTCTTTGTGCGCCCCGGCCCGCCTTTAGAATCTCTTCGGCCAGCGTAACTTCTACGTCCGACGGGGGCCAACAGTTTCAATTATAAGCGTGAAGGGCCCTTAGATAAAAACTGTCAGCGACGGTCGCTCTCGCTCGCCTGCGTCTCGCGCCCTTTAATTTAGAGGCGTGACGGCCGACTCCTTAAAAACTCCGGTTGGCGACTATTTTCATTTCGCGTTACAATACGGACTTCCTCGCGCGAGGGCCGCTCTGACACTCTCGCGCAAGCCTTCGGGTAAAGTCGGGGACGCCTTCTCAGAGAAAGTACCGGGCGCGCGTCTGGGTAAAACTTATGATTACCTGCGAGAGGTGCAATACGGAAAACATAGACGGGGCGCAGTATTGCGATGAATGCGGAGCCCCGCTGGTTCGTGCTGCGCCTGAGAAAAAAGTGTCGGGGACGAGCGATACGGGCGGCGGGACGGCGGGCAAAGGGCTCGGCGAGGTCGCAAGTAACGGCCCGATCCCCAACGGCCTGGAAGCGGTCGCCAAAGGGGCCGCCGCGCCTTACGCCATCTCCTCGGGCTCCATCTCACTGATGGACGGCGCGCACGCCAAGCTCGTCATAGAGCGGGGACGCTCCGCAGGCAAACAGTTCCCCTTAAGCGATGATGAATCGCAGATCGGACGCTGGGACGCCGACGGCGGTATCTTTCCGGACGTTGACCTGGACGCCGACGACCCCGAAGCGAAAGTGTCGCGTCGTCACGCGCGCATTATGCGCCGCAATGATAAATATTTCATAGAAGACCTGGGCTCGACCAACGGAACTTTTATCAATCGCGGGCGTCGTTTACTGCCGGGCGACCGCCAGCCCTTGCACGACGGCGACGAGATCATTGTCGGAAAGACTTTTTTGCGTTTTCATATTGTTAAATAAGAGCAGGGCTATGACAGCTTCGGCGCTATCCGCACGGTTGATCCTTTGCGGGGAGCGGCCAGCAGCAGAAGCAGCAGCAGAAGCACGAGCGGCGACGACAAAAAATTTTCCCTTTCAGGGGCTTCACGTGCGAGTTAAAAACCCTTGACGACGAGTCATCGAGAGATGTCTGCCTGCCATCAATGCGGCGCGACGATTGCGCCCGGCGATCCATTTTGCGGTAACTGCGGCGCGCCGCAGCAACAGCGGCCCGCGTCTGTGCCGGAGACAACGGGCAGCGGCGGCGCGGTCGATAGTGTCGGCGTCGCCACCGTTTTCGCCTCCTTTCCGTCCAAAGAGAATGACCCCTGGGACACGGCCGCTGACGAGCCTTCGAAGGCCGAGGAAGATGAGGGCGGGCGCGATGCTTCGGCGGGTGCGAGCGGTGGAGGCGGGGCGGCTGCGGCGGCGACGGCGCTCGGCGAATCGCAGCTTGACGATACGATTGCGCCGGGCGAGGCCGCGACCGATGGGGCCGGGGCTTCTCCCGCGCCGGAACGGAAAGAAAAGTCGACGGGCGAGATACGCAGAGAGGCGCGCGGCGCCGCAGGCGAGGCTCCGCCGACGGCGCGCGCCACCTCTACGGGAGGCCGCCAGCAGACCGCCAGCAAACAGCTCGAAACGGGCACGGTCCTGAACGGGCGCTACGAGATAGTACGCCGCATCGGCGGCGGCGGTATGGGCGCCGTCTATCTGGCTAAGGATCGTAACCTGGGCGATGCGCCACGCGCCGTCAAGGAGATGATCGAATCGCACATAGACGACGCGCAGCACGAGAAAGCGATAGGAGATTTTAAGCGCGAGTCGCTGCTCTTAACCTCGCTCGAGCATCCTTCGATCCCGACCATCTACGATTATTTTTATGACGAAGGGGCGGGCCGCTTTTACCTCGTCATGAAATACATTTCGGGCGGCGACATAGCGGCGCGCCTCAGAAACGCGCCGGGCGGGCGCATTGACGAAAGAACCGTCACGGATTGGTCTATGCAGGCGGCCGACGTGCTCGACTACCTGCACACGCGCCGCCCCATGCCGATCATCTATCGCGATCTGAAGCCCGCGAACCTGATGATCGACGGAAATAGCGGGCGCGTAATGCTTATAGATTTCGGCATCGCGCGCTGGGTGACGAAGCAGGAGAAGGGCGTCACGGCGGTCGGGACGATGGGCTATGCTCCGCCGGAACTCTTTAGCGGGAAGGTCGAGCCGCGCTCAGACCTCTATTCTTTAGGCGCGACGATGTTTCATCTGCTGACGGGCTCCGATCCGCAGGACAACCCGCTCCTGATCTTCGATTTTACGAAGAACCCGCGCCCGCGCCAGTTGAACCCGGCTCTTTCGGTCGAGATGGAGCGCATACTGATGCGCGCCGTCGAGCACAAGCCGGAGGCGCGTTTCCGCTCGGCCGCCGAGATGCGTGATACGCTCGCGCATCACCTGGAGAGGCTCAAGACCGGCGATGTCAGCTACGGCGCGGCTCCGGGCCAGCAGGTGGGCGGCGAAACGATTCAGACGGAAATGGTCTTCTGCGGCTTCTGCGGCGGACGCATCGCGGGCGACGATGTCTTCTGCGCCCATTGCGGCGCGCGTCAACCGCTGGCCGGGGTCGGGTCGAGCGCGGCCTTGCGCACCGCTCGCGCGACGGCTAAGCTTGTCGTCGCCGGTACGACCGAACTTGAGGCCGCTCAATTTCCGTTGCAGAAAGAGAGCAATCTGGTGGGGCGTTCAGACCCGCACTCAAACATCTTTCCCGAAGTTGATCTCTCCCGGTTCGACCCTGAAACGAAGGTGTCACGCCGCCACGCACGCATCTGGCGCGACGGCGAGCTTTTTCTCATAGAAGATTTAAATTCCGTCAACGGGACGGTCATCAACGATGACCTGCGGCTCGCACCGCGCCAGCCGCGCGCCCTCAAGAGTGGCGACAAGCTACGCCTGGGAGAGACCACGCTCCATTTTTTGGTGGGATGAGTCGATTGCCCGATGCGGGTTTCGGAATGAACGGCCTGCGAAGACGCGGAGTCCGATTTCCGGATCGCCGCTCCGCAATCCGAAAATCCGAACTTTAATGACTGCGCGAATAGAAACTACACCACTGGTTCAGACCGAAGCTTCGGCGCGCTCGGCGGCGCAGACCTATCTGGAAAGATACCGTGCGCCGTTTTCGCTGCGCTGCGGCGCGCTGCTCATAGATTATATTATCCTGGTCGGCATCATGGCCTTCAGCACACTGGTGGCGCGCATGTTCGGCGGCGGGGCGCGCTCGTCGGGCGACGCGACCGAGACGATGGGCCTCTTTATAGCGCTCGGCGTCGGGATCCTGAATTTCATTGTGCTGACGGCGTGGCAGGGGCAAACGGTGGGCAAATGGGCCACCGGGTTGCGTATCGTGCGCAGGGACGGCGGCGCGGTCGGCGTCGGTCGATTGCTCTTACGCCATCTGGTCGGCTATCCGCTCTCTCTCCTCACGTTCGGGCTCGGATTCCTCGTCGCGGCCTTTAACGCCAACGGGCGCGCCCTGCATGACGTGATCGCCGGGACGGTCGTCGTGCGCGACACGGCCCGCCGCACGCGCGCCGTTCACTGAGATTCCTCGCGGATTGAAGAGACGAAAAAGGGAATGTCAAAGCAATGTCCAGGTTGCGGGGCGAGTAGAGCGCCCGAAGCGCGTTTCTGTCGACGCTGCGGCGCTCCGTTCAAGATCACGGACGGCATGGATGAAAGGGCCGCTCCGATCTCGCCCGTGGCGCAAACCGTTCCGCTCGCAGAAGAGGGGCGCGCGACCAACGGCCTGCCCGCCGAAGAGTCGCAACGGCTCGGCGAGGGGACTTCGAGGCTCAGGCGCACGGAGATGGAAGACCTGCTCCGGCGCGTGGCGCGCGAGCACGCGAGCGGCGGCGGCGGCGGCGATGACGCACACTCGTATCCTTCGCTCGACAAACCCGCCGACGGAGCGGAACCGTCCGCGCCACTTACCAACGCGCTTCAGACACTGCCCGCCGATAAGAGCGTACCAGCCCATAGGAAGAGCGCGCCCGCCGATGCCATCGTGCCAGCCAAGACCGGCGCGACCGCCGACACAAGCGCACCATCGGAGGCCGTGGAGACAGCCGACACGGACGCGCCCGCCGCCACTACGCTTGCAGCGAGCCCGGAGGCGCGCCGCACGCCGCGCCCGAGGAGGTGGCAATGGGCGGCCATAATTCTGTTGTGCGTGTCGCTCGCCGCCGGTTTGCTCGCCCTCATCTCGTCGCGCAGATCGAAAGCCTCGGACGTGAGCGGCCCGGCGACCGCTCCCGCCGGTGAAGAGCAACCGCAGGCTGCGGCGGAAACGGGCGCGCTGGAAATCGAGCCCGTCAAGATAGAGACTCCGCCGCCCGTGAACACTCCGCCCGCGCCTCCTCCTGAGCGCACGCGCGAGGCGAGCGAATCGGCGGCTCACCCGGCAGCGCCCCAAACGCCCGTCGGGGGACAAAGCGTCGCGCCGCCCCTGCCCTCTCCTCCGGCCGGAGGACAAACGGCTGCGCCGCCCGTGCAGCCACCCGCTTCTCGTGCGCTCTCGGCCACGGATCATTACCAGCGCGGGGTTCAGATGTGGGAGAGTGATAGGCGCTCGGCGCTCGAAGAGTTTCGTGCCGCCGTTCCGGCCGTCGCGGACGCATATTATTATCTGGGCTCGGAGTATTACTCGGAGGGGCGCGATCCGAAGAGTTTGAACGACGGCGAGTTGAGAGCCGCGCTCAACTACTTTCTACGCGCGACGAGCGGCCCTCATAGCGCGCAGGCCAACCGTCACGCGCAACTGCTCGGCAAAGAGTACGAGCGCCGCAAGAAGAAACAATCCAGATAGTAAATACGTTTTGACTTCTGTATCTCAGGTTCAGAGTGAAAGGCCGGAAATCACTTCAGGCTCGAAATAGAGAGAGACATACGTGACCGAGTTGATTTATAAAAGCTGATCGACCGTAGAAGCCGAAAATCAAGACGATGCCCGAACTGATAATCAAGTATCCGGATCGCAGCCCGGACACCTTTCCGCTCGGCCGCCTGCGCATCACCATCGGACGCTCGGCGCGCAACGACATTTGCATCCCCGATCCGTTCGCCTCGCGCGTTCACGCCGAAGTGCGAAAGGAGGGCGATGAATACTTCCTTCAGGATTTAGGCTCGGCCAACGGCACGCTCTATAACGGCTCGACGGTCAGCGGCGCGCTCGCGCTCGCGCCCGGCGGACGCATTCAAATCGGTGAGACGGAAATAGTCTTCGAGGATAAGTCGGCCCTCCTGGGCGCGACGATGGTGACCGACAATACTTCGCAGCCCGAGATGGAGGCGACCATCGCTTTGAACTCGGCGGATCGCACCACCTCCGGATTGCTCGAAGCCATAGAGGGAGCGCGCACGCAGCCCGACGCCGAGCGGCCCAAACAGAAGGTCAGTAAACAGAGCGACCTGCTGGCGCTCATCAGCAAGGTGGGCGTAACCTTGCTGGCTTCGGCGACGCTCAACGAGACGCTCGAACAGATCGCCGCGCTCGTCTTCGAGGCCGTACCCGCAGAGCGCTGCCTGATAATGATGCGCGATGAGGGGAGCGCGGAGTTGACGGTCAGCGTCGCACGCCTGCGCGACCGCCAGGGCGAGGTCGGCGAGATTCGCGTCAGCCGCACGATCATGGATGAGGTCGTCGGCAAAGGTAAATCCGTGCTTACTTCGGACGTGCAGCACGACCCTCGCTTTATGAGCAGCACGACCACTCTACAGGGCGTCCACTCGGTTCTGGCCGTGCCACTGGGCGTCGGCGAAAAAGTCTACGGCATCATCTACGCCGACTCGCCGATTGCCGAAGGCAGGTTCACCGAAGATCATCTGAAGGTTTTGACGACGCTCGCCTCCGTGGCGGCGATACGGGTGGAGAACGCGCACCTGCTCGAAAAACAGATCGAGCGCGAGCGGCTCGAGCAGGAGCTGCATCTGGCGAGCGAAATCCAGCAGCGCTTTCAGCCGACCGCGTCGCCGCAGCTCGCGGGCTACGAGCTACAGGGCATCAGCTTTCCGTGTTACGAGATCGGCGGCGACTATTACGATTTTATAGAGCGCGAGGACGGCCGCCTTATAATCACGCTCGGCGACGTATCGGGCAAGGGGACGGCCGCCGCGCTCCTGATGTCTTCGCTGCACGCGGCCGTTCACGCGCAGGCCGCATCGCACGATTCGCTGGTTGCGACCATCGGGGCCGTCAATCGCTATCTGGCGGAAAATATCCCTTCCAACCGTTTCATCACGCTCTTCTACGCCGAGCTGGAACCACAGACGGGAGCGCTCTCGTTCCTCAACGCGGGGCACAACCCGCCGCTGATAGTTCATCAGGCGGGAACGGTCGAACAGCTCTCGTCGGGGGGGCTGCCGCTCGGCATCAAGCCCGACGCGGTCTTTCGCGAAGGGCGCACGCAGCTTCAACCGGGCGATGTGCTGGTGATCTATTCGGACGGCGTCTCGGAGGCGAGCAATCCGCAGGGCGAAGAGTTCGGCGTCAAGCGCCTGAGCGATGTCGTCACGCGCAACATGGAATCGAGCGCCGCCGGGATACGCGACCGCATCGAAGCCGCGCTCACAAAGTTCGCCGAAGGGACGGCAGCCGCCGACGACATCACGCTCGTCATCGTCAAACGACAGGCCGAGGGCGCGCTTGCGGTCTCCGCCAGCGGCGCTTAGCCGCAATCAATCAGGCAGCCGAGCTTAAGCATACTCGTCAGATACCGGCTCTCCTTAAATGGTGATCGTACTTCTCCTGCCCTTGCGCTCGGGGGCCGTCTCGCCCCGATTTCACACTACACCTTTACAGCTTCCTGTGCTCGGCCAGCATGTTGCAGAAGAGCCTGCCCTGATCCTTCGCATCCTCTAAGGCATGATGGGTCAATTCCGGTTGCCGGTCGAACCAGCGCGGCGGCATGACTGCTTTCGTGGTCTCGTGAAAGTCCGTCTTCAGCAGCGCCCAGGCGAAGGTCTTAATGTCGAGCGCGACGTAGGAGAAGGGGCTCTCGCCTGTAAAGTTGATGAGATACCACTGCACGAACATGTAATCGAAGGCGACTGGGTAGGCGACGAAGACGGGCTGGCCCGGCAGCCTTTTGAGCCAATCGACGTATTCGTGCATGACGGTTTGGGGCGGCTGCGGGTCGACGCGGCAAGCCTCCCAGGCGCGCGGCTGCGTCTTCCACCACTTCATCGTCTCCGGATTGGTCGTCGCTCCGGGCAGCGTCGCAAGGTTGGCGTAAAAGGTCGAGACCAGCGTTTTGTCGGCGAGAAAGGCGGCCGAGCCCAGGCTGAGCATCGAGTATAAGCCGGGGATCGGCCCATCCGTCTCGACATCCGTGCTGACGAAGATTTCGGTCATGTAGTGATCCTTAACTTTATAATCGCAAATGAACCCGAGAGGATTGACGGCTCGCGCTTGAGAGAGCGCTCGCGCGCATAAAGGTGCGCCCGCTCTCGAAACTCGTCCGTGATCGTCGCCGAAAGGGTGCGCTAAGCTTTCTTCGTCTCGCCGGGCGGCGGGCCGGGCTCTTCGGGCTTGTAATAGTCTATGAGCAGGGCGAGCATCGTCTGCTCGCTCTCGCCCGCCCCCGTAAACCTCAAGGCGAAGCCCATCTCTTCGATCAGGTAGACCACCTCGCCCCAGAGATATATCCACCCCTCGGACGGCGTCTCGATCTCAAGGCGGACAAGCTCGCCCTTCTCCACCTCGTCCGAGGTCAGGATGAAGCAGCCCGTGGCGCTGATGTCGCTGATGGTTCCCTCGCGCCGGGCCAGCACGCCCTCCCAACGCGCGTTAAGGTGTACCTGTACACGCTCTGCTATTCTACGCTCGCTCATCTTGAATCGTCGTCACGGAAGATAACAACCCGCGCACGCGCCCTTTCGGCCTCCTCTGTGGCCCGGCTCCTGCCGATTGCCACCTCTATATAATTGGAGAACTCCCCCCTTGTGGGCCCCGCGTCTCTTCGTTTAAAGCCGTGCGAGGCTCTCCCTGATTCTTTCCGCGCTCTTTTCGCCGATGCCGTCGATGAGTTCCAGGCCCCCGCCATCGACGAATTTCCGCAGGTCATCAAGCGAAGAGATTTTGAATTGCTGGTGCAGAAGGCTCGCGGTCTTCAGGCCGATGCCGCTCACTTTGAGCAGGTCGAGGACGCTTTCGGGCGTCTCGGCGATAAGCTTCTCCCAGGCTTCAAACGTGCCCTTCTCAAGCAGTTCTATGATTTTGCCGCTGATGGCGCGGCCGACGCCCGGGATCGCCTGCAAGCCTTTCGCTCCCTCTTCGGCGGCTATCTCCCGCAGCGGAGTCGGCCAGGTCTCGATCAACTCGGCGGCGTTGCGATAGGAGCGGATGCGAAAACGATCGTCGCCGCGAATCTCCATCATGGCCGCGAGACGCGTGAACCGCTCGGCAATCGCCTCATTATCCATAAATGCTCGTGCCCGCTTCCAGCCGAATAAACCCATCACCCCTCCTATTATACATACTCAGCCAAAAACTAATCAGGCATCGAAACCAAAGAGAAAATAGTCTAAACTTTCTCTCTCTAAGTTTTTAAATCTATTTTATGAGGATCACAATGGTATCAGGGAAATTCCCGGGAGCGATTGCCGCCGCCGCGCTCCTTATCGTTTCGACGCTCAACACGGGGACGCGGGCCGACGAGGGCATGTGGCCCTTCAACAACGTGCCGAAGGATGAGATAAAGCGGCGCTACGGCTTTACGGTCACGGATGCGTGGCTGAGGAAGGTGCAGTTGGCCTCTGTGCGCTTCAACAACGGCGGGTCTGGCTCCTTCGTCTCGCGCGACGGCCTTGTGCTGACCAATAACCACATCGCGGAAGATACGCTCTCGAAACTGAGCACTCCGGAGAAGGATTACATGAAGGACGGCTTCCTGGCACGCACGCGCGCCGAAGAAGCCAGGGCTCCCGACCTCGAACTCAATCTACTGATGAGCATAGAGGATGTGACGGCGCGCGTCCGGGGCGCAACGAAGCCCGGCATGACGGCGGCCGAGGCCAACGCGGCGCGCGAGGCCGAGATCAAGGCCATCGAGGATGAGTCGAACAAGGCGACGGGGCTGCGTTCGGATGTCGTCACGCTCTACCAGGGCGGTCAGTACAATCTCTATCGCTACAAACAGTATACGGACGTGCGGCTGGTGTTCGCGCCCGAGGCGGCCATAGGCTTCTTCGGCGGCGATCCGGATAACTTCGAGTACCCGCGCTACAATCTGGACATGGCGCTCTTTCGCGTCTACGAAAATGGTCAGCCCCTAAAGGTCTCGAACTATTTCGCGTGGTCGAGGACGGGCGGGCGCGAGAATGAGCTGGTCTTCGTCTCCGGCAATCCGGGCTCGACGGGTCGGCTCAATACGGTCGCGCACCTACGGTACCTGCGCGATACGGGTCTTCCGTTCCAGTTGAAGTGGTACGCCAATCGTTTGGATGCTTTGCGCCGTTACAGCGCGCAGGGAGCGGAACAGGCGCGCCGCGCCGAATCTGAAATCCTCGGCCTTGAGAATTCGCTCAAGCTCTGGCGCGGCCAGCTTGAGGGCTTGCGCGATAAAGCGATCATGGCGAAAAGGGAGACGGCCGAAGCCGAGTTGCGACGCATGGTTGAGGCCGATCCCGGGAAGCGGAAGGAATACGGCGACGCCTGGGAGGCGATTGCCGGGGCGCGCAAGGCGCTCGCGTCCTACGAGCGCGAGAGAAGATTTCTGGAAAGCACGACCGGGTACAAGACGGCCGGTTTTCAATCGACGCTCTTCGACATCGCGCGCAAGCTCGTGCGCCTCGCCTCCGAGAGCAGGAAGCCGAACGAGGAGCGTCTGGCGGATTTTACGGATGCCGCCCGCGAAACGCTTGAGCTGGGCCTCTATTCGAGCGCCCCGCTTTATAAGGATTTAGAGAAGGCGAAGCTCACGGCCTCGCTCGCCTTTATGCGCGACGAACTGGGCGCGGCGAATCCGCTCGTGCGCAAGGCGCTCGCGGGCAAGACTCCCGAAGCGCGCGCCGCCGAACTCGTCGACGGAACCAAACTCGCGGACGTTGAGTATCGCAGGCAGTTGGCCGCCGGTGGCATTAACGCCATCGAATCCGCGACCGATCCGATGATCGTGCTCGCGCGCTCCGTAGACCCGGAGGCGCGCGCCGTGCGAAAGCGTTACACGGACGAGGTTGAAGGAGTAGAGCACGACGCCTACGCTAAAATCTCGCGCGCATTGTTCGACCTCAACGGGACGAAGATGTATCCGGACGCGACCTTTACGCTGCGACTGGCTTTCGGGACGATCAGGGGTTATCGCGAGAATGGAAAAGCGGTCGCCGCGTTCACGGACTTCGCGGGGCTCTACAGGCGTGCCGCCGAGCACAACAATCGGCCTCCGTACCAGTTGCCCGCGCGCTGGGTCGAGCGAAAGTCGGCGCTCGATTTGAAGATGCCATTTAACTTCGCCGCCGCGCTCGACTCGACGGGCGGCAACAGCGGCTCTCCCGTCATCAACCGCGACGCGGAACTCGTCGGCCTGCTCTTCGACGGCAATATACAATCGCTGATCGGCGATTACGTCTACGACGAGACACAGAACAGGTCTCTGTGCGTCGACTCGCGCGCGATGCTCGAAGCGCTGCGCAGAGTCTACGGCGCAAACGAAATCGCCGACGAGTTGACCAGATAGTAGAGCGTCGGGCGCGTTACCCTTTCGGAGTCTCGGCCCGACGCGCTATCTTTTCAAGAGACGAGTTGTCTTTTCAAGATTGGTCGTCGCTGAGTTGCTGGCCGCAGATAATATCCAGCAAGGTCACCCCGGCGACCGCCCCGATGGCCGCTCCGCGCTCGACCCGCAGACTAATAGCGCTGCCATACGGAGCCGTCCGCGTACTCGATGCGATTAATCACGACGCTCTGATTAGCTGCGGGTGGTAAGCGGTAGTAGCTCAGGGAATCAATTCCCTGAGCTATGAATTTTTGCTCGCCGGGCCCAACCTTAGACCTCTTTTTGAGCCTGAACCGCCTCAACTCCTTCTGCCTGTCCTTATCTGTGAAGAAGACGTGCTCCCATTCGATTGCGGTGATCGTTTTCGTCCCGGCGTTCTTTAGTTGGAGAGAGGATTCGTACCCGTTGAAGACTCTCTGCGAAGGTCTGTCCGAAGAAGAGGGAAGCTCCAGTCTCTGAGGATCGTAGCCCGGCACGCCGCGACCGCGACTGCGGCGCTCCTGATTCAGCCGGTCGGTTCTGGGGTAATCGCCTCTCCTCTCAATCCCGTAATCATTGCGCCTCTCGGTCTTGTGCCTCGTGTGCCACTCAAAGCCGTAGACGACTATATCGGGCGGCGACTGCTGATGCTGCTGCTGCGTGCCCGCCCCGACCCCCTGCGCCAGTGAAGCTGCGGCCAAACCGCACACCAGTAAAAATAGATTGATGCGTCTCATCACCTAGCCTCCCCTCGCGCACGGGCAGGGCGATTGGTTAAATTCAGTCGGCCCCTCAAGCTGTGGATCATAGCAAATATCTATAATTTAGGAACTGGTAAGGAGTCTAAGGCCCAAATTCACCCGCCCCGCGCGAATGGTATTCTATCTGAACGCAAGGAAAGATGATGAAAGGAGCGCTATTGATCGGTCGAGTCGAATGATTTGTTAGCCCGCCGGTTCTTTCCTGGACATTGTTTCTTCATCTCTATCTCAGACCTTCCAACTAAATATCCCGTTTTGGGATATCGCGCCCCGCTTCTTAATATACCTCCACCTTAGAGGCTTGCCTTGCGTAAGAAGATATATACTGAAAAATACCAATCATTCCTGTCCCGTTTGCGTGAAGCGAGAAAAGAAAAAGGTTTAACTCAAACCGAAGTCGCTTCGATGCTTGGCAAACCGCAATCCTACGTAACTAAATGCGAGACTGGTGAGCGGCGCGTTGATATTGTCGAACTTGCGGATTTTGCAAGGGTGTACGAAAAATCGTTGGATTATTTTTTGCCATAACAAATGCCTGCTGAATCCGAAAACCCGCTTTTCGATACTGCTTCGGTTCCGAAGTTAAGCGAAGCCAAACGAAAAATCTTAGCAATTTTGTGGTCAATGGAATGGGTCGAAGGTGCGGACATTTTTCGCGCCGTCGGGCAAACCTATTATGATCGGCGAATCCGCGAGTTGCGCGAAAGCGGCTGGCAGATTGAAACAAGGGGAACGAAATATAAGCTCACGTCACGGAAGAAGCAAACCGGAAATGAGCGAGTTTATCCGAATGCCAAACAAAAACGAGAAGTCTTTGAACGCGACAAAGGCATTTGCCAAATTTGCGGCCTGGCGGACGCAACCATTCAATACGACCATAAAATCCCACTAGAAAGATTTGGCGCAACCGTGGTTGAAAATTTGCAATTGCTTTGCCGCGCTTGCAACGTGGAAAAACGCGGTGCTTGTCGGCGTTGTACGCTCCCGAGTTGCGATAGTTGCCCATATGCTTATCCCGAACTTTTCGTCGCTCGTTTAATTATTCCGCTTGACCGCGAAATAGCCAAGCAACTGCAAGCCGAATCCGAAGAAACCGGCACGCCTGATGCCGTTATCGCACGAGAAATCATCGCAAAGCATTACCGGAGCGACTAAAATTCCGTTTTGTAAAAGCCGATGATATGTTCTTCATGCATCCGCTGTTGAATTTGAGACGCTTTGTTTATATCCATCCCCGCCGGTAACATTCGCTTATTGCGGTCAAGCTGCCTGACTCCGATTCGCGGAACTTCAAAACCAACCGCTTTCCCGATCTCTGCTAAACAGTCTGGTACGCCAACATCTTCTCCTGCGAGAATCGAATTTCCGACAACAACAATCGCCGCTTTCTCCAGCTTCAAAACGCGGTGCATCTCTTTAAGCACAAAAAACATCTCGGAGTAATAGCGATGCAATGACAAGCCTTTCGATCTATTTTTACTATGAATGCGCTCCACCACGTTTTTAGAATGAGCGGGCAGGTCGATTAATTCAGTGCATGAAACGCCTTCACCGCCGATGTACGTCTTACGCTTCTGCATCAAATTCTCGATACTGTAACCAAGCCACACGAGAGAGAATTTATGCGCCCGCATATAATCAATAGCGTTGGAAGCATAGGGCGGCGATGACACGATTAAATCAACCGAATTATTTTCGAGCTGGAGCGATTGCGAATTGCCGGAGGCGAGCTTAGGCGGCAAGAAATAGGTTGCGTTTTCAAGAACGCCGCGCAAATTTTGCTTCACCCTGCGATCAAATTCTTCAATCGGTGAGCGCAAGATTTTGGTCAAGATTTTAATTTTTCGATCAGCTTTATCCGGCACATCTTCGCCTACAATAAATCTGCCGTCTTTGGTGACAACTACTTTTGCTCTATGCGGTCTCGTATGCGCCAAATCGAGAGCTAACGAAACTCCGCCCGTTTTTGTGATGATAACGGACGAAAAAGCAAGTTTGAAAAAGTCTTGCGTTTCCTCTGTTGCGATCTCCTCAATTGCAATCAGTAATGCGATTAGCTCTAACTGTGTCTCCTTGGCAAACCAGTAATCAATAAACACTCGCGTTTTTGGGTTATAACGTGCTGCAAGCTGTTTTTCGAGATTATCAGTATCTTGTAACTGCTTTCTAGCACGTTCGACAACCTCTGTACCAAGATGGCTCAAAGTCGGCGTATCGTAAGCCGTCAGCTTTACTTTCGATAGCAACAAAGCAAGTGGGTCAATATCAAAGCCGATTGCCTGCCTTCCCTCAAGCAGGGCCTCAAGAAGAGTTGTCCCCGAACCCTGCATCGGGTCTAAAACAACATCACCGGCGTTCGTTAGCTCACGAATAAATTTGCGAGGCAATTGTGGCGGGAATTTCGCCGGAAACGAATGAACTTTGTGGGATAGGTGTCCACTTTCACCACTCTGGAAATTCAAATCACCCGACAAAACGGATACCAATATCTCTTTATAACTATGTTCGCGGCGCGATACGGCAAGATTGTTTAATGGTAAGGCGATTCGTTGCATAAACCGCAAGTTCCTATAAAATTTATTCCCTAAGCATGGATAAGCAGCACGGATTCTATCATATGACAGATACGTTTCTTCGGATATCTCTATATTGTCTTTAGGTCTATTCAAGAAACGCATATTTTATATTGTGCGGTGCAGTATAATATGGCCGGATGGCAGCCACGACTCAAACCTTTGCGCCTCGGCGGGCGCGGTATACCAAAGCTACCGAATGAAGTGATACAATCCGCCGCCGATGATTAAGTGCCCCTCCTGCTCGCAGACGATACCCGACGAGAGGCAGTCGTGTCCTTCCTGCGGCACTGCTCTTGAGGATTCCTTCACGCCCACTCGACGCCTCGCGGACGAGCCCGGTTACGCCGCCGCCGCGAGGAAAGATTCGTCGGGCCGCAAAGCAGCCGCCGCCGTCGCAGCCGCCCCGGCCGCAAAGGGCAGAGGGCGCACCTCGTCCTCATTGAGTTCTATAGATGATGCACGGTTCATTCCGGGGACTATCCTGGCCGAGCGTTATCGCATCGTCGGGCTGATCGGTCGCGGCGGGATGGGCGAGGTTTACAGGGCTGATGATCTCAAGCTCGGCCAGCCGGTCGCGCTCAAGTTTCTGCCCGAATCGCTTTCGGGCGACGGGGCGGCGCTGGCGCGCTTTCACAGGGAAGTGAGGGTCGCGCGCCAGGTCTCGCATCGCAACGTCTGCCGCGTCTACGACATCGGCGAAGTCGACGGCCATCAGTTTCTCTCCATGGAGTTCATCAAGGGAGAGGAGCTTTCCTCGCTCCTCAGACGCATCGGCCGCTTGCCCGCCGACAAGGCGCTTGAGATCGCGCGTCAGCTCTGCGCGGGACTGGCCGCCGCGCACGATAACGGCGTGCTCCACCGCGATCTGAAACCCGCCAACGTGATGCTCGACGGAGACGGCAACGTTCGCATACTGGATTTCGGATTGGCGGGATTGGAAGAAGAGTTTCGCGAGGACGAACTGCGCGCGGGCACGCCCGCCTACATGGCCCCCGAACAACTGGACGGGAAAGATGTCACGGTCAAAAGCGACATCTACTCGCTGGGCCTTGTGCTCTACGAAGTCTTCACGGGAAAGCGCGCCTTTGAAGCGCGCTCGCTCCACGAGCTGATCGAGTTGCGCAAGACGGGGACGATGCCCACCAACCCTTCAAGCCATGTGAAGGAGCTTGATCCTCTGGTCGAGCGCGTCATCCTGCGCTGCATTGAGACCGATCCCAAAGAGAGGCCCGCTTCGGCTCTTCAGGTGGCCGCCGCGCTGCCGGGCGGCGATCCGCTGGCGGCGGCGCTGGCGGCGGGCGAGACGCCTTCGCCAGAGATGGTGGCCGCCGCGCCCAAGGAGGGAGCGCTCAGGCCAGCCGTCGCCCTCGCGCTGCTCGCTTCCGTGTTCGGGCTGTTTGCCCTCGTCAGTTTCCTGTCGGGCCGGGTGGCGCTCTATCGCATGGTTCCGCTCGAGAAGTCGCCCGAGGTATTGAGGGAACGCGCGCGCGAAGTCGCCAAAAAACTTGGCTATACCAATCCGCCGACCGATACGGCTTACGGCATCTATCCGGACAGGGGTTATTTGAACTACGTGCAGGAGCACGACGCGTCACGCACGCGTTGGGACAAGCTTCGGAGCGGGCAGCCCCCGGCGCTCCTTTTCTGGTATCGCCAGAGCCCACGCTACATGGTGGCGTCGGGCGTCAAGGATATTTCGCCCGCCAACCCGCCGCAGACGATCTCCGGGATGCTTAACCTGCTGCTCGATACGCAGGGACAGTTGCGCCTCTTCTCGGCCGTTCCGCCGCAGAAGGAAGAGCCGCAGAGCGAAGAGCGTCCCGCCGCGACGGCTGCTGCCGACTGGTCGGCTCTATTTAGTGAAGCCGGATTCGATCAGGCAAGCTTTCAGCCGGTGGCAAGCGCCTGGGTTCCGCCGCACGCATACGACACGCGGGCGGCCTGGGACGGCGCTTATCCGGCGCAGCCAGACATCAGGATACACGTCGAAGCGGCCGCCTATCGCGGAAGGCCCGTCTACTTTGAAGTGTTCAACCCCTGGGAAAAACCTGTGCGGCAGGAAGAGCAACAGGAGAGCGCGAGCGATAAAGTCCTGACCATCATCATCATCACGCTCTTTTTGTCGGCCCTGATCGGGAGCGCGCTGCTCGCGGTCAGAAATCTGCGGCTCGGGCGCGGCGACCGCAAGGGCGCGTTCCGTCTCGCGCTCTTCTTCTTTGCGGTCAGTCTGCTCAACTGGCTTTTTGACGCCCACCACATCTGGAGCTTTCAGGAAGAGTTCCTACTGTTTGTCGAGCACGTTAAGTCGGGCGTGTTTCAGGCGGGTTTCCTGTGGCTGCTCTACATCGCGCTCGAACCGTTCGTGCGTCGGCGCTGGCCCGAAGGCATCATCGCGTGGAATCGGCTGCTGGCCGGAGGCTTCCGTGACCCGCTGGTGGGGCGGGATATTTTGATCGGGGCGCTCTTCGGAGTCGGTCTGATTCTGAGCAACTACATGATGGACTTGTTGCCGCAATGGCTGGGCCAGCCCCTTCCCATACCTTACTATAATGCGCATAGACTGCTCGGCGCGCGCCCCTTCATGACCCAGTTCGTCTGGTTGGTCACAGCCGCTCTTTTCTCCTCCTTCTTCTTAACGTTCCTAACGCTCCTGATTCTCATCCTCCTGCGTCGTAGAGGGCCGACCGCCCTCGCCGTCTGGCTCCTTTATTTCTTTGCCCTGAGCCTGGCTACGGGCGATCATCCCTCTAACAGGTTGATATTTGTCCTGACCGGCTCGCTTATCACCATCACCTGCCTGTATCGCTACGGCTTGCTGGCGTTCATCTCCGCCATGTTCTTCTTCCACGCCTGGGTGTTCCTGCCCATCACCTCCGATCTTACGGCATGGTACGCGGGAGATTTCGTGCTCGCACTGGTCATCTACACGGCCCTGGCCCTCTACGCCTTCTACATAAGTCTCGCGGGCCAAAAGCTCTTTCGCGGCGGGTTTCTACAGGATTGACGACGACGCCGCCGCCGCCGCCCGGGCCAACGATAGCTCGATTGACTACTACTTACAAAAGCGAAAAAATTCCAGCCATGAGTGAATACCTGATTGACGACGAGCTGGCCGAAGAAGACCTGCTGGCCTGCGCCGCGCGCGTCGCCGAAACCATAGATAATCTTGAGGGCCACGCCGAGGCGATGGCGAGTGTGGCCGCGCGTTACGCCGACGCCGGTCAGGTTGAGTTCGCCGTCGCGCTGGCCGAGACCATAGACGATCCCTTCGCCAGGGACAGGACGCTCGCCGAGTTGGCCGTCAAGGCCACGGAAGCTGACGCGGGCGATTACGCCGCACAGTTGCTTGAGGCGGTCGAAGACCCCAGCTTTCAGGCTTACGCACGGGCACAAATGGCCATCAAGCGCGCCGAAGCGGGCGACTTTGAAGAGGCCGCGCGCGCGGCGCTTGAGCTTGAAGATGCCTCGTCCACGCTCTCTGAGATCGCCGTCAAATGCGCCGCTGCCGGGCAGTATGAAAGGGCTCTTGAGATTATTCGGAGCATCGAATATGAAGGCGCGGCCGCCTACGCTCTGACGGAGGTGGCCGCCGCTCATACAAAAGCCGGGCGACCGGAGCAAGCCGCAGAGCTGCTATCTCAAGCCCTGACGCAAGCCGAAACGATCGAGCTGGCTGAAGACCGCGTGAGCATGCTCGTGACCGTCGGCCTCAGATACGCTGAGGCCGGAGAGCAGGAGAGGGCCGAGAGGATTCTGCGCGATGCGGCGCGGCTGGCCGAAACCGTAGAGCACGAAGGGTACAGGGAGATCGCGCTGGCACAGACGAGCGTCGGCCTTGCGCGCCTCGGCCTAAGGGAGCGCGCCCTCGAAGTCGCCGCACGCATTGAAGACTCCTTTCATGCAGCCTCGGCCCATACGGCCATAGCCGCCGAACATCTCAGGGCCGGACGCAGCGAAGACGCTCTCGCGCTGCTCTCTCGCGCCCTCGAACTCGTCACAGAGGAAGAGTTCTACCGCGAAGGCGAATATCCCGCTTCCAGGTACCGTGCGCTCTCTGAGATCGCCTCGCAATACGCAGAATTGGGTTCGTCGGCCGAGGCCACGCAGACGGCCAGGATGATAGAGGCAGACCGGGAGAGAAACGTGGCGCTCGCAGAAGTCGCACACGCCCTGACGCGCGCCGGAAACAGAGACCATGCCCTTAACGTCGCACGAATGATAGAAATCCTGTCTTTGAGAGTCCTCGCCCTGAACAACATAGCCGGAGCGCTCTTGAAGGACGAGCACGAGCAGCCGCAGCAGCAGCAGGAGCAGCGCGCCCTCGCAGTCTTATCCGAATCGGCGCGGGCGGCCGAAGAGATAGAGTGGGCCAACGACAGGACGCTGGCCCTCGTCGAGGTCGCCATGAGATACGACGCAGCCAATGAGCGCGAGGCTGAGGTCGCGCGCCTCCTTTTACGGGCGCTCGAAAGCAGCAGGCAGATCGAGAGCAAATACGACCTGGCCTCGGCCCTGGCCCGCCTCTCGGACGCTTACCATGAAACAGGGGTTGAAATAGATGATCGAGTGACGAATATCCTGCGCGAGATCGTCATCAGGCTCGGCTGATGCGCGCGCGCGCGAGGGGTGTCGCCAGCCGAGACGAGGCGGCCTTAAAAAACCTTCGCCTTCGTCCACGGCATCAGGCTTTTTCCAGGCCAGCATATTTTTCAATCAGCTTCTTCTGTCCGAAGCCCGGAAAGCTGACCGTCAGCTTGGCGGAATCGCCCGCGCCTTCGCGCCTGAGCACGAGGCCGCGCCCGTATTTCGGATGGCGCACATGCGAGCCCGGAGCGAAGTCGCCGCCCTTTGAAGACGAGGCCGAGCGCGATGATGATGACGCCCCACCCGCTGAATTTGAAGCGCCAGAGGATTGGGCGCGTCTCTCGATTATGGGCGTGTTGCGCCGACCGCTTTCGGATTGGCCCAACTGTTGGCTGCGCTTGTTGAAGAACTCCGCTATCGAATCCACGCTGTCATAGGTCTTGCCCGCGTATTTGGTGCGCTCGCGCGCCTCACGGCTCTCGCCTCTGAGGGCGCGCGCCGCGTGCCTGTTTTCCAGCGTCGAGGAGTTTCGCGCAAACGAGAGCCACGACGGCCCGCGTGAGAGGTCTTCCATCAGGTCGAGCGGCATCTCGTTCAGGAACTGCGAGGGCTCGGCGGCCATCTCTTCACCATAGACGCGCCGCTTCATAGCGTGCGTGACGTAAAGAAACCTTTCGGCGCGCGTGATCGCCACGTAACAGAGCCGCCGCTCCTCTTCCATCTCCTCGGGTGCGGTCGCCGCGCGCGCGTGCGGAAAAAGTCCGTCCTCCATGCCGACTATGAAGACCAAAGGGAACTCCAACCCCTTGGCCGAGTGCATCGTCATCAGCGTCACGGGAGCGTCGCGCTTGTACTGGTCTGTGTCGGAGACGAGCGCGGCATGATCTATAAAGTCCCGAAGACCCTCCTGCTCCTGCTTGTCATAATCGACGGCGGCGTTGACCAACTCCTGCAAGTTCTCAAGACGCGCCTCGGCCTCGTCGGAGTTTTCCGTCTTCAGAGCGTTGGCGTATCCGGTATCGAGTATGGCCGCCTTGACCACGTCGGAGACGGGCGTATCGGTCGCCGCCGGGTTGGTCGCCGCGCGCACCAGTTCCGTAATGATGTGCTGGAAATTCCTGAGCGCCGCATTGGCGCGCGGGCTCAAGCCCTCGCCCTTATCCGTCATGATCGCAATCGTCTCCCAGTGCGAGACGCCGTAGTCTTTGGCGCGCCGCGCGATCTCGTCCAGCGTCTGCTTGCCGAGGCCGCGCGCGGGAGTGTTGATGACGCGCTGAAGCGCTATGGAATCGTGCGGATTGAGCGCGAGCTTGAGGTAGGAGATGATGTCGCGGACTTCGGCGCGCTCGTAGAAGGAGAAGCCGCCGACGATGTTATAGGGAAGGCCCGCGCGCCGCAGAGCCTCTTCAAAGACGCGCGATTGCGCGTTGGTGCGATAGAGCACGGCCGCGCGCAAGTCCGGTTCCGCGCGGCGATGCTCCTCTATCCTGGCGGCGACGAAACGCGCCTCCGCCTCGGAATCAAACGCCTGGTAGTAGCGTATACGCTCTCCCGACGGGTTGGCCGTCCACAGATTTTTCCCCTTGCGCTCCGTATTGTTTTTGACGACCGCGCCCGCCGCGTCCAGTATGTTCTGCGTCGAGCGATAGTTCTGTTCGAGACGGATCACGCGCGCGTTCGGATAGTGCTGCTCGAAATTGAGAATGTTGCTGATGTCAGCACCTCGCCATCGGTAGACCGAATTATGGGTGAAGATACCACCAGCAACAAAATTATGTGTCCTATCTATATTAAAGTCATAAACATTTCCCGAATACGACCAATGCTCGACGGCCACGACTTCATCAAGCTCAATACCCCTTTGGGTATGGACATATACCATCATACCGGGGTGAACGTGCGAAGCGGGCGTAAAGCTCAGGAATGAGCCTGTGATAAAGCCTGCTCTTCGACGCAGGTTCACGCCTCCAAGAGCGCGATTGACTGTTCGATAAAGTGTTTCGATCTTTGCCATGTCAGTGGACAGCACCCTGATCCGCCAGCCATCCTTTTTCCCGGCGGTTACAGGCAAACCGGCGCGCCGTAAAAGCTCCTCATCCGCGTGGTCTGACCCGGACACTTCGCAATAGTGCCCGCCTCCTCCATGACGCCCATCCTTACACATCGTAACGCTGAAGTTACGGCGTCTTTTGAGAGTGCTGCAACGCGGCGAATGATGGGGGTACTCCAGCAACATGTTCTTCGCGCCAAGAAGCGCACGTGCGCTTCCTGCCGTATCAAGCATCGAGAACAACCGATTCAAACTCTCCTGGCGAAGCGAGTAGCCATCAACGTGCTTGAAAATACAGGTCGGCAATCCGAAAGACGAGGCATAATAATGTTCCCAGAAACGCGCCTTCTCTTCCGAGTCGCAAGATTCCAGAATCCAAATCGCATCCGCGTTTTCCTGGTTTGTCCGCTGCTTGAAACCGAGAGTTTTAGTGGTAGCCGAATACGAACGGTAACGACGGGTCACGCCAACACGATAACCCATACTCTCTTTGTACATCAGGTAGGTGAAGAAAATTTCGTCGCCGCGCAGGTCATAATCGGCAAAGTGAACATGCTCGGGCGTGGTCGTGACCTCGTGACCTTGTTTGGTGCGAATTGTAACGACGGGCATAGCGCTGATTTTGCGCTTGAATTTCTCCCTGACGGGGCGATAGTCAAGCCGCCCGCCCCCCTTGGCGGTTAATACCCGCTCGCCAACTTTCACGTCTTCAGCCCTGACCGTGCCTCTCTCGCAAACAACGAGCGTCCCCTCAATTACACATTGATCTTCGTCGCCGACGACGCAGATGTTCTGCTGTTTCTCGGTCAGAAAGCGGATCAGCGCGAACTGTAGCGAGTTGGTGTCCTGGTACTCGTCGACCAGTATGTAGCGGAATTTGTCGTTGTACTTTTCGCGCACTTCGGGGACGCGGCGCAGGAGTTGGACGGTTTTAATCAGGAGGTCATCGAAATCGAGCGCGTTGTTATTGCGCAGGCGTTCCTCGTAGAGCCGGAAGACGCGCGCGATTGCCGTGCGCTTCTCGTCGCCGTATTCGACGCGTGCCGAATAGGATTGAGCATCGTCGCCGTTGCGATTCTTCGCGCCGCTGATCGCGCCCTGCACCGCGCGTTGGCCCAGTTGCTTGTCGTCGTAGCCCAAATCCTTGATGCACGCTTTGATGAGCCGCACGGAATCGTCCTGGTCGTAGATCGTAAAGGAGCGCGTGTAGCCCTCGCCGAGCGCCTCTATGTGCTGGCGCAGGATACGCACACACAGGCTATGGAAAGTGGAGATCAGCGGGGCGCTGCCCATCCGCGAGCTGCTCAGAAGCCGCTCGACGCGCTCGCGCATCTCCCCGGCCGCCTTGTTCGTGAAGGTGACGGCCAGGATATTGTGCGGCGCGACGCCGTGCTCTGCGATCAGGTAGGCGATGCGGTACGTGATGACGCGCGTCTTGCCGGAGCCCGCGCCCGCCAGTATGAGCAGCGGCCCCTCGGTCTCCGTGACGGCCTCGCGCTGCTGTGGATTGAGCTGGGAAAGAAAGTCCATGATGAGATAAGGAGTCAGGAGTCAGAACTCAGAATGAAGAGTCGGGCCTTTGCTTTATTCTGAATCCTGAGTTCTGTGTCCTGAGTATTCATTTAATCAATTTCTGAATCGCTTTGAACTGTTCATGTCGGGCGTCGCGCAGCAGCTCGAACAGCGCCATCTCCGTTGAGGAGGGAATGGCCCCGCTCTGTTGCATACGGGCAAGAGCGATCTGTTTATTCTGCGGGGAGCGCGCCGTGATACAGTCCGTGAGCAGATGCACCCGTAGCCCTCGCGCCAGCAGGTCGTGCGTCGTCTGATTGACGCAGATGTGCGCCTCTATGCCGCAGACCAGGATGGAGCGTGCGCCCGCGCGCTCCAGCTCGGTCTCGAAACCCTGCGCGCCGCAGGAGCTGAAGGCCGTCTTCTCGATCACCTCAAGGGCGGGCGGCAAGACCATCCTGATCTCACCGGCCGTATGGCCCAGACCCTTCGGATACTGTTCCGTGACGACGACCGGGATGTTCAGGAGTTGCGCCGCGTGAGCGACGAGCGCGATGCGCGCCGCCGTCTCCGTAAAATCTGAGATGGAGGAGCGAAAAGCCTCCTGCATATCTATGATGGCGAGCATCGTCTGCGCCGGGTCGAGCATGTTCTCGTGCTGCATATAAAAAGTCCTCGGGAAAAGGTATTTAAGCACAGGGCGGGCAGCCGGGTCGAATCAGCGTGGGGAAGAGAGACCGAGAGCGGCGTCTCTGAAACGTTGGGCTCGCGGGCGCGGCTTCGTTCCCGGTCTGAGCCGGATTGCGCGCCTCAGCCGATACGAACCGTGAGCATGGAGACCGAGCCGCCGTCGAAACCCTCTACGGGAAACGTCACCTGCTCGCCTTCCCGGCGCAGGGCGATCACATAAAGCAGGGGCAGGTAGTGATCCGGCGTCGGGGCCGAAAGCTGCGCGTCGCGACCCAGAGCCTCGTAGGCGACGAGCGGAGCGTCGTCTCCATCAAGCAATAGTTGGCGCGCCTGCGTCTCGAACCGAACGGCCCAGTCGAGCGGCTCGACGGCGTGGCGGCCCCAGGCGTAGGTGTGCAGGTTATGCACTATATTGCCGCTCCCCATGACAAGGACGCCTTCGTCGCGCAAACTGGCGAGCCGCTTCCCCGTCTCGTAGTGAAACGCGGCGGGTTGCGTCTCGTCTATGCTGAGCTGTAGGACGGGTATATCAGCCTTCGGAAAGACGTGGCGGAGAACCGACCACGTTCCATGATCGAGCCCCCAATGCTCGTCCAAACGGACGGGAAGCGGCGCGAGCAGACTCCGCACGCGTTCGGCTATCAGGGGGTCGCCCGGCGACGGATACTTAACCTCGTACAACTCTCGCGGAAAGCCGCCGAAGTCGTGAATCGTTCGCGGGGCCGCCATCGCTGTAACGGCAGTACCGGGCAGATACCAATGAGCGGAGACGCAGAGTATGGCTTTGGGTCTGGGGATTTGCTCGCCGATGGCTGCCCAACCTTTTGTATAGCCGTTACTCATCAGCGCATTGAGCGGATTACCGTGTCCGAAGAAAATGGTCGGCATGGGCTTCGTCATCTCTGATACTCCTCATGCTAAATGATGCCCGCGAAGAAACCTGAAAGTTTCTCCTCGTCGAGCCGTCCGCCCGTCCTCACCCCGCTGCAAACGTCCAGGCCGAATGGGCCTACCTGTTCGATGGCCTCGGCGACGTTTTGGGGGTTGAGCCCACCGGCCAGAAACACCGGCACATCGACGGCCTCGACGATGGCCCGGCTGATCTGCCAGTCATGCCTGCGGCCCGTTCCGCCCAACTCCTTGACGGGTAGATTCTGGTTCCCGGAATCGAGCAGCAATGCGTCTACCCTGCCCGTGAGCGAGACGGCTTCGGCAAGAGATTCGCGGCCCCTCACGTGTATCACCTGAACCAGCGCGACGCCCGGCATGGCTTCCCTGAGCGCGTCATAAACATGGGCCTCGACGCTGTCGCAGAGTTGTATTGTATTGACGCGGCAGTTGCGTTGCTGCGCGATGATAGAGGCCGCATCCTGCCTGCACGTCAGCAGAAACGTAGCCACTGCGGGCGGAACTGTACGCGCGATTTCAAAGATCATCTCCTCGGGGATGACTCCCGGCCCGCTAGGCATCTCCGAGACCAACCCGACGGCGGAAGCGCCATGCCTGACGGCCATACGCGCCTCATCCTGATCGGCGATGCAGCAGATTTTTACTCTGACCCGATGCGACACGAAGCGGCCTTTCTCGGAATCGAGCCGACAGCATTTTAAGAGCCTTGATTCGCCGTTTTAAAGAGTGACATATAGCAGATCGCAACACAAGGCGCGCGCCATCCCTCTCTCTCTCGACTGCGTACGCCGACCGAAAACGCAGACCTGTTAACAGATCGGTGCCAGGTTCGTCACAAGATGTGGAAGAGCATTTTGAGTCTTTGAGCTTGCCCGCCGTCTGGCCGACGCCGCGCCGATGTGATTAAGATGTCGTATGCGACTATGGACGATTCACCCCGGATACCTGGACACGCGCGGGCTGTTGGCTGCGTGGAGAGAGGGGCTGCTGGCGCAGAAGGTATTGCGAGGCGAGACGAGAGGGTACAGGAATCACCCACAGCTCAGCAGGTTCAGGTCTTCCGCCGACCCGCTCGGCGCTATCGCAAAATATCTGTCCGGAATCTACGGCGAGGCCGTCAATCGGGCCTACAAATTCGATGGAAACAAGATCGCGCCCTCGGATTTCAGCGGACAGATACTATGCACGCGCGGGCAGCTTCTATATGAATGGCGACACTTGAAGGAGAAGCTGAAGACCAGAGACGCCGTAAGGCACGACGCTATAAAGAATATGGAAGAGCCGGAACCGCATCCTCTCTTTAAGATCGTAGAGGGCGAGGTTGAAGCCTGGGAGGTAATCAACGGGCGCATCTGAATGCTCATCGCGTTCGGCGGGCGCGGCTCTCGCGCGGATTCTTCGAGCGCCGTTGATTTCCCTGCCTCTGGCGCGGCTCAAGCCGGGGCTGAGAGCGTAAGCTCGCGCCCCGTTCATTAAAATCGCCTTCACCCGGCGCGCACGCGCACGCCGCGCGATAACTTTTCAACTTCCCGTAGCGTATAGGCAGAGCGTAATTCGTAACCTCGACAAACGGAGAAGACGCCATGCTCACTGAAGTCAATTTCCGGTTGGCCGGAGGCGCACAGCCGCTCATGCTCGTGCCCGTGCATGTCAACGGCACGGGAGCCTACGAGTTTATCCTTGATACGGGCGCGGGCGTATGCCTGTTGTCGTCCGAGCTTGCGGGACAATTGGGCGTCCAGGCGACGGAGATGAAGGAGGGGCATGTCGCGGGCGGGCGCGCACGCGTCGCCATCGGCAGCGTCGAGTCGCTGGCAATCGGCGCGGCAAAGGTTGAGGATGTTCAAGTGGCGATCTTGGATCTGAACGATCTGGGCACGACCATCGGCGCTAAAATAGATGGGAACATAGGCTTCACCTATCTCAAGGATTTCAGGATTACGATTGATTACAAAAGACTCAGCTTGCGCCTCGCCAGTGGGCGGCACGAGGTCGTCGGCCAGCGCGCGTTAACGGAGACAGGCTTTAGATTAGCGGCCCCATCCAAGCCGCTGGTGCTCTTGCAGACGGTTGTTGACGGTCAGGGCCCTTATGAATTTGCGCTCGATACTGGAGCCTCGACGACGATCATCTCCCCCGGTCTCGCCGCCCGTCTGGATATGCGCGGCGTGCCGATTCCGCCGATCACGACTGGCGGCGGGCACAAGGCTGAGGCTTCGGTCGGCAATCTGAAGTCGATCTCTGTTGGCGGATCAAAGCTCGAAAACTTTCAGGTATTGATCGCCGACATCTTCGAGACGCTCAACCGGGCGACGGGCGCAAGCCTCGACGGCATCATCGGTTACAACTTTCTAAAAGAGTTCATAGTGACGATTGATTATCCCAACGGGGTGCTGCATCTGGAAAGGTAAGAATCGAAAAGTAAGAATCGGGGAATTAAGAGCCGCGCGCTCTGGTCGGGCGCGGCGGCACACACACACTCTCTCTCTCTCTGGGCCAACCGGACGGTTCGAGCGCGCGGCTCTCAGCGTGCGGTTACAGCCTCGATTTAATTGCTTCGCCGATGTCGAACGGGCGCGGCGGGGCTCGCCGCCTCTATGGCTTCGCCTCGCGACGGGCGCTTTATCGCATTGAGCGGCGCACAGTCTTTGATCCCGCATAATTTCCTCATCCATTACCTGTCAGGCTGGTATGATGTCGGCGAGACCGAAGAGAGAGATTATGAAGGTGACACGCCACCCGCCAAGTATATTTGTACGGTGCCTGAAACTGAGGTGTCCGGCGTGCGGCCTATCATCCATAGTCGAGAAGCCGTTCAGGATAAAACAGCAGTGCCCTTCGTGCGGCGCGCTTTTCAAACGCGAGGACGGCTTCTTCGTGGGCGCAATCTCTGTCAACGTCGTCACGACGGAACTCTTCATACTGGCCCTTTACCTCATCTCTTTGCCGGTGATCGGCTCCCGGTTCGATTTAGTCCTCACAATTCTATTCATCGCCGCCCTGGTGTTCCCCATCGCCTTCTATCACCATAGCTGGAGCCTCTGGCTGAGCCTGGATCATTTGGTCGAGTCGCTGCCGATAGATGCGGGAAGTGTCTCCGGGCGGATCGAGAGCCGAAGAAAAAGCGGGAGCGCGAAAGACCGATAGGGCCGACCCGCTCTCACGAGCCGTGAAAAGATTTAAGGGAGCGCGCCGCGCACAGAGACGCGCGTGCGCGAGGGCCCTCTTTTTCCGAGAGCGCCTCGAAACTGCCTTTTAAAAGTTGTCGTCCGCCGGTCAAATATTCCATCCATTCCCATTCCATCCTGATAAACTCTTTTGCGTTTCACCCGAGATAAATCCTCCTCGCTATGTCAGACCGATTTGGTGAAAAATTCAAAAAATTCACAAATGAATTTTTTGAACGTCTTTACTGTACAGCGCTGATTTCGCATCACATTTGAGAGGAACATGACCAGGAGACCTGATGAACGGTGAGACCAGTTTTTTACGAAGAAGAGATGCGCAACGGCGGCACTGTGTAAGAACAAGGCGGCGGTATGTGAATGAACAGGATGCGCCTTCTGTTCGATCTTCACGCTATAAGCTATTGGTGAATTGAACTACCTTGAGCACGCATGGTGCTCATACCTCGACGTGGCCCACTAAAAACCTTGGATAATTATTCATGCTCTTGAGCAGAGAGAGAGCTTGTGGGGAAGTAGTCTCTTTACCTCCCGCACGCATGCAAGCCCATCTTCTCGAATAAGGTCGTTGTGTCGGGCCAGACCAGGAACCCTCACGGAGAACTGTCGTGTCTTCGCGCCCGAACTTACTGAGAGAGTACGATTTCCGGAGAGATAAATCTGACGAGGCCGGGCTCCAGGGAGAACCGGAGGCCCAAAGATTATTGAGAGAGATCGCCGCTGGCGACTCCTCTGCTTTCTGGAAAGTGTGGGAGACGTACCGCAAATATCTTTACGCCCTCTGTCTTCGACAGATGGGCGGCAGCCATAGCGACGCCGAGGATGCGCTCAGCCGGGCGATGATAAAGGCGTGCGACCGATTGCCGGAGCACGCCGGAAAGATCACCAATCTCAAGGCGTGGCTCGCGCGCCTCACCAATAATCTATGCATCGACATGCACCGCGAGCGCAAACGCCGGGCCGAGGGCGTCGAGAATATAGAAGAGATTACGGACGCGGATTACGAAGCGCTCTCACACTCGATCGAATCGCCCGAAGATGTCGTGCTGCGGCGCGAAACGCGCCTCTACCTCTATCGCCTGATAAACGAATTACCGCCGAATCTGTTCGAGCCCTTCATCCTTCACTTCTTTCATGGCGAAGCCTATACGGACGTTGCCATGCAACTGAACCTCTCGAACGAGAACGTGCGCAAGCGCATCCAGCAGGCGCGCGCCGCGCTGCGCGATAAGCTGACGAAAAACCATTACGGCCTGGCGGCGGTGGCGGCGGAACCGGAGCGCGCTGAAAACGTCTACGACGAGGGGGCGGCATTCCCTGGAACGAAACAGGGCTGGGCACACGAGTCGCCCGAGATCAACCCTCCGCTCGCCGTCCGACTGGTCAAAGTAGTCCTCCCGTCATCGCGCGAGATGAGCTTTGAGATTACGCTCAGCCACAAACCGCAGCAACATTTTCGCCTCGAAACACTGGACAAATATGTGCGCAGCTATCCGAGGGGCTGGAAAAAGCGCTGGAATCTGGCGTGCCTGCTCTACGAGATGGGGCAGTGGGAGGCGGCCATCTCAGAGTACGCGCAGGTGCTTGAGCGACAGCCCGGACTAATCGACGCCTACCTGTCGCTGGGAAACATTTACAGGCTTCTGGGGCGCGAGACGGAGGCCGTAGCCGTCTACGAGCACGCACGGCTGGCGGCCAGAAGAGAGGCGACGCGCCGTCACATCAATGGTTTGATAGAGGTCTGTCGCGGGCGCTACGAGGCGGCCGTGGCCGAGCTTCAGGAGGCGCTGCTGCTCGAACCGCACGAGGCGCTCCACTGGCACAACCTCGGGCTCATACACCTGCGCGCGGGCTCGTTTGTCAAAGCCCTTCAGGCGTTCGATGAATCCCTGAAGATCAATCCGAACGACATCGTCGCCCTGACCTATAGCTCGGCTCCGCTGCTGGCGGCGGGGCGCGGCAAAGAGGCACGACAGCGCATTACGCGAGCGCTCGATCTAGACCCGGAGAATGTGCCCGCCCTCAAATGGTTGACCGACGTTCGCGCGCACAGGGGCGCGACGGGCGGCGAGGAGAGCAAGACGACGCGCCGCCGCCTTCGGACGTTGATGCGGCTGGCTCCGGATACTGCCGAAGCGCATGAATCGCAGGCCGTTCATCACATCTTTCGCGGCGAATGGGAAAAAGGAGTCCTGACGCTCAGAGCATTCGCCGAGCGATACCCGAATTATCCGGCGGCGTGGCTGAACCTGTCGCGGTGGCTGTTCCGCACGGGCTCTCCGGAAGCTTCGGCCGAAGCGGTCATCACTGCCTGCGCCCTGCATCCCGAGAGCTGGGAAGCGCCGCAAGCTGCCTGCGAGATATTCACCTACCTCGGAAGGCTTCAATACTTACGCCCGCTGATCGAAGCGATGCTCGTGCGCTTTCCAGAGCGCTGGAGCGTCTGGGCCACTGTGGCCCACGCGCTGGTCGAAGGTTTCAAGAATACGGAGCAAGCCTGTCTCATCTCGACGCGCGCCACACAGCTTCAGCCGCAGCTGGCCGCCGCCTGGTTCCAACACGGAAGGGTGCTGGCCCTGTCGGGCAAACATCAGGAGGCGCTGGCGGCGCTCTCGAAGGGATGGAAGTGGTTGGCGGACGAAGCGTGCGATAAGCAATCGGTGGTCGCGGCGCTGTGGTGTGGCGAAAGCCTGCGCCTCATGGGAGAAGAGGAAGAATCATGGGCCTGGTTCGAGCGGGCGGCGCAGAAAGCCCTCGTGCTCTCGTCCCAGTATCCGTCGCTCGCGCAGTACAGGCGGGGCCAGGCCCTCGAAGCCCTGGGCGATAGAGTCGGGGCCATGCAATCCTATCGCGCAGCGTTGGCCCATCATCTGCTTTACCCTTTGAGGCGAGAGGCGAAGTCGCATCTCAAACGGCTGCAAGCGCGCGTGCGCTACGACGGCGCGGACTGAGCGACGTTAAGGGAGACGCACGGTCGCGCCTCCCTTAACGTCGCAAACGGGCGCGGCCGAATAGCCCGAATTCACAAATGCCCAGTCGGCAGCGTCTATAGTTTGAACGTGAAATTGAGAATGCCGACGCCTTTCACTCCTTTCTCGGGCGAATGTTTTGCCGCCCCGGGTGGTTGGAGCGGATCGGGAGCGACGGCAGAAGTGGAATCCCTGAACAGAAGATCAAGCGGGTATTTTGAAGAGCGGGCCGAATCAGAAGGAGGGTGATGGTGACGACGGCGTAGACAGGTGGCGAGCGTCGGATAGTAGAGACAGCACAGGTTTTTTACAAATATATGGTCGAATAGAAACGTATCACTCGCCCTTTTTTCTCTCTCTCTCTGAGGCATCGATTCGCAAGCGAAGTGTATGACGATTCTCGAAATTCAGATTGATATATTACTCGTCAATAGGACATAGCTCATGCCCGGTGGCGCAGATCAAATTCCACAAGACCTGGTGTCGGCTATCGCAAGCTCGACGGCCATGTCGGTCGGGGAGCAGCCTGCGATTCTGGCTAACCTCGCCCTGGCGAACCTGATCGCAAACACGAACCTCGCGCAGCAGAACGCGATCTCCAACCAGCAGGCGATGTTTCATCTGCAACTGACCATTGTTAGCAAGTGCGTTGAATTAATCGCAAGCATTAGCCCGGCCAGCGCAAGCGCAACCCAGCAGCTCGAAGCGTATCAGAAGGTCATGGAGATGTTAGCCCAATCCGGCAAGACTAGTTCTGATGCGGTCAGCGCCCAGGCTCCTGCTGCTGCTGCTGCTGCCGCCGCGCAGGCGACGCCAGCGGCGGGGCCGCCGCCGCCACAGCCGCCGCCGGGGCCGAGTCCCGGTGGCCCGGTGACGCCGCAGACGGCGCGCACGCCGTCTCCGCCCAGGAAGGCGAAAACCTAGTCACCCGATCAGAGTGACACGAGGGGAGCGCGGCCATGAGCGGGCCCGCTTCCGATCCTGAAAAGTGAATCGTCAATTCGTCAAGAACGAAAGGAAGGGAATCGATGGACTCAGAGCGAAGAAGACATTACCTCGGGTCAGAGGCAGGAGAAGCCGGAGACGGCATCGCATCGCCGCTTCCCCATGACATACGCCAAGCCGTTGCCATTTCAAACATCAAAACCGTCGCCGAACAGCCCTCTCTGCTCTCTAATCTGGCGTTTGCCGACCTGATTAGCAACGATAATCTATCGCAACAGAACGCCGTCTCGAACCAGCAGGGGATGAGCCAGCTCGCCATCGCCGTGTCCGGCAAGATCAACAATCTGGTGACAAGCCTGAATCCGCTTCAGGCCAATGCACAGGCGAAGCTGGATACGGGCAACGATGTTGCGGAACAACTCGCCGATATTAAGGGGATGCTCAACTCGTTCATAAGGAGACTATCAAGTTAAGAAACATTGTCACACGTAATTCGCGGTCTCAAAATTCTCGGGCCTCCTGCACAAGAGCCGGGGCTTGAACACCTACAACACATCCGTAGAGGATTAAAGGAGCAAACATAATGGCGCTAGACGGAACATCAGCCCTTCCCGATGACATTCGGGAATCTATAGCAATCGGCAACGTCAAGAGTGTGGCCGAGCAGCCGTCCATGCTCTCGAACCTGGCGTATGCCAACCTTATCAGTAACGTCAACCTCTCACAGCAGAACGCGGTTTCCAACCAGCAGGCGATGAACCAGCTCGGCATCACCGTGACCGGCAAAGTCGTCAATCTGGTGGCGAACCTCAGTCCGATGGAGGCTGTGGCTGTGGTGAAGATGGACACGGGCAACGACATCGCCGAGCAACTGTCCGACATCAAGGGCACGCTCGCCGCCTTCACCCCGTCCCCGACCGTCACCGGCGGTTGATCGGCTTCCAATTCGTGAAGTCGTCGTCCGACGAATCGAAGCTTCGATCTTTACCTGGTTAATGCTGGCCCGCGCGCGCCTCTTCCGAAGCCCTGGCCAGCATTAACTAATACAGCCAGTCTATTAAGGACGAAAGGAGTATTCAAATGGCAGATCCGGACGTAGTAAATATTCCACCATCAACATCCGTGCTACCCGACGATATTAGAGAATCCATAGCAATCGGCAACGTCAAGAGTGTGGCCGAGCAGCCGTCCATGCTCTCGAACCTGGCCTACGCCAATCAGATCAGCAACGTCAATCTATCGCAACAGAACGCCGTCTCGAATCAACAGGCCCTGAATCAACTGGGCCTCTCTGTCACGGGCAAATCCGTGAACCTGGTGGCGAACCTGAGCCCGATGGAGGCGGTCGCCACAGTGAAACTCGACACGGGTAACGATGTCGCGCAGCAACTGGCCGACCTGCAAGGAACAGTCGCCGCGTTCACCTCGCCTCCGACTCCCGTTCCTCCTCCGACCCCCAGGCCGCCCGCACCCACACCGTAAGGCGTCGTCGTCGGGAGTAGTCATGTTCCGGTTATTACTATCGCGATAGCCGGAACATGACGCGGGGCGGGGAAGCCGAGTCGAAAAAGTTCAAAAGGAGCTAAATCATGGCCGAAGACGATCCTAATACAACAACGACGCCCGACGGTGGGCAGTCCGTGCTACCAGCCGATATTCGCGAATCAATCGCGCTCGGTAGTTTCACTTCGATCTCCGGGCAACCGTCGAGCCTGTCGAGCCTGGCCTACAGCAATTCGATCAGCAATAACAATCTGACGCAGCAGAACACGGTCGCCAACCAGCAGGCTATGAATCAGGTCGGTCAATCCGTGCTCGGTACGACGGTCAACCTGGTGGCGAACCTGAGCCCGATGGAGGCGGTCGCCACAGTGAAACTCGACACGGGTAACGATGTCGCGCAGCAACTGGCCGACATAAAAGGAACGCTCGCGGCCTTCACCTCGCCGACTAATTCGCAGCCCCTGCCGCCGCTGCGCCCGCGTCCGCCCAAGCCGATCCCTTTGCCGACCGTTAAGATCGATCCGCAGGGCTCGCTCGCGGTCACCGCGAGGGCGGTCAATTTTCCGCTCAGCCTCGTCATAGACGACAGCATCGCCACCTTTAGCGTCGAGCGCGATTCGCCGACGGGGACGCTCATCAACGTCAACAGTCGTCACTTCCCGGTCGCGCTCGGAATACTCGGCAGCAACCAGGCCGAGGTGCAGACCGTAGTCAACGTGAGCAGCGGTAAGTTCCCGTTGCAGGTCAGGCTCGGCCAGAACCTGGAGTGGCGGGTCGTGGAGCAAACGAACGGTTGGACGATCATGACCGGCAGCGAGAAGAAGTTCCCGGTTAGAGTCAAGCTCTCTTAAGAGAGAGGGCCGACCGCCCGCTCGCAAGGAGCGCGCCCGGTCGGGCCGAGCGTTCGGAGGCGCGCTGAGCGCCCGCGCTGATAAAAAGCCCGCTCCGCGCTCGCTCTCTCTTGCTCAAAGCGCGCCCCGCCGCGCTCTCCCTCTTTCGGCCAGGGCGCGCGGCTAGGGGCTTTCTGGACGCGCGTGCGCGCTCGTTGCCGTAGAAGACTACAGAGGTGGGGCAGGGGAAGAATTTTTTTTGAGGCCGCACTAAGAGCGCAAGCCCCTTTCATTGATCGGCAGGACGACCGGCTCATCTCTCTGCAGCGCGGGATGGTTTTGATAAGTCCCCACTCCTGCTCTCGAAGCGGGAAGCCTTTTAACTTGAAGATTGGGGGCAATATATAATGGTAACAATAACAATCAAGGCTTTTAATAGGGCTTATCTGCCGCCGCCCGCAACGCTGAGCGATTGGTTGAGCATATGGCGGCCCAAACTGCCGGGCTCGCTCTGGACGGAGCCCGTCAACAACAACGATCAGGTTGAGATAGCCGTCACGGCCGAGCCTCCGATACCCGGCGCTGTGACGCCGGTCATTACAGCGGTCGTCGTAGACACGATCATCGCCCCGCAGATCAACCAGTTCAATCTGGAAAATCGGGGTGTTCGTACGATCATCGCCCTGGTCTACTGACGCTATTTGCGAGGCGAATGGAGGCTGGGCAGAGAGCCACAGGCTAAGGCCGGACGGCACCTTTTGTCAGAGGCCGGGACTACGGGGAAGCTGCGGCGGCGAGACTTTATTTTAGAATTGAAAAGCTACCGGAGCGCACGGGCGGCGAGAGGGCGCGCTTAAAATCCTACGGAGAGGGAGGGCGAGCGCACCTCAACTCGCCGCCCGTCCGGGGGGCGCACGCGTGATCGCAACTGATCGCCGCCGCCCTGTTTGAAAAAAAGTATCCTTAACCGGGGAGTGTGCTATATCCTCAGCATTACCTGTGCAGGAGAATAGAGATGTCCAACAAGCTCGTCCTCATCGTCATTCTCATAGTGCTGCTAATCTTTGCTACGCCCAGATGGCCCTACAGCCGTGGATGGGGATTTTACCCGAGCGGCCTGCTCGGCGTGGTGCTCATCATAGTGATTATACTGCTCTTGCTGGGTTATTTCTGAGGGCCGGACGGCCCACCCTTCGACCGGGAGTGTTTCTGAGCTTGATGAAGGCAACCGCTCTCGGGGCGCAACGCTCGCCGATAAGATTCGTAGAAGGGAGAATGAAGGTCGCTCGATGTCCGTTGACGCTGCCATCATTGCCGCCCAGGCTGCCGTGGCCAAAGGCGAAGCGGTCTCGGCGGTCGATGTCGGAGCAGGAGAAGCCAGCGCCGCGCTCGGCGTCGCGCAAGCCACGGCGGCCTACCAATTAGTGATTCAAATCCTTCAGGATAAAGTGGTCGAGCTGGCTCCGGCCCTGATCGCCATCGAGGTCGCGGCCATCAGCGAAGGCATCGCCGTTTACCTCGCCGAACAACAGCTCTCGGCGACCATCGAGAAAGAGCTTCAGGCGAACGCCAGCGCGGTCTTCGCGCAAACGCAGGCCAGCTACGAGGCCGAGCAGCAACAGGAGATCGCAGCCCTTCGCAGCGATGTCGCGCTGGAAAGCAAAGCCCTCGGGGCCGTTCCTGACGAGCGCGCGGCCCGGGACGTGGCGGGCACTGTTCGGTCGGCGCTCGACCAGGCTGATGCCGCCGTCTCGTCGGCCCTCGCCGCAGCCTTCGCCGGACTCGGCTGAGGGCTCACTCTCTGAAGCGCCGCGCCGCGACCGCGTGACGGAAAGATTCCGGGGCACGCCGCAAAGATCGCATCGGGCAGAAGGAAAAGTATAATGCCACTGGCCTACACGCTGGCAGTCAGGAACAACAACGGCTGGGAAGTACTGCTCGCTCAAAAGAACGTCATCGATTTCAGACGAACGCTTCCATTCGACAACAGGACGCTCTACCTGTGCGAGCATCCGGGAGAGTTCGTCATTCCGGGCAAGGCCATCAGCGAGAGAGAGGGGCTGGAATACGCGGCCGTCCGCGCCTTCTGCGAAGAAGTCCAGATTGAGATGCCCAGCTACGCCACGATACAGCAGTTTTACAACATCGGCGACGAGGCGCGGTTCTGGCTCCTGTGGGCCGAAGACAATCCCTGGATGTCGCTCAGCGACGATCAAGCTCTGAAACGTAAGAACAGGTATTTCATGGAGCGAGATGCGTCCGTGTCGGTCGATACGGAGACCGAGCGGCTGACGAGTAGCTGGCCCGCCGACCGTTACGGCGACCTTCACATGCTCGTATGGGTTCCGATCAATAATGCGCTGGACTATTTCAACCCCTACAATCGGCTCAGCGTCTGGCAGGAAGGACAGTACGCCCTGGCCCAACAGGCGATGCCCGCTTACGACAATTACCGCCTCATAAAAGTCTACAATAATGATAGGATGTTCCCCCATTGGAGCGAGAGGGCGTTACAGCACATGGTACAAAATCCTCTGGTCACGTACATCCAGATTTACAAGAAGTCGGACAGGAGACACCCTGTCCTGATCGGCGGCTCGGGGCAGATCATCTACTCGGAGGGCAGGGCCTATCTGAAGGCGGAGAAATCGACCGCCATCGTGGAGCCCGTGCTCGGAGCCTCCTACTTCGTCGTCGCCCACAACGGGCCTGAGCTGGTGCTGCACCACACGATGATATACGTGGGCAAGGGCTACGGCGCGCACAAATTCAGCAGCGAGATACGCGCTTCGGAGCTGATCGGGCCGGGCGACGAGCCGCCCTCGGGCACGCTGCTCGATAACTCTTCAGACCTGTAGCCGCGCGAGGCCGCGCGCGCCTAAGCAGGAGGCTCAATAACGGGTTGCGCCGCAAAGCCTGAGCGGGTTTGTCGTCCACGGTAGACCAGGGATCAGGCGGGCGATTGGGGGAACGGGACTTTCTCCGGATCGACCTCGTCGTTCGAGATGATTTTAAGCCCGCGCCCGAATGATGAATGACTCTCACACACTCAGCGCGCGTAGATGTCGCGGGCAACAAAGATGAGCAGCAACGAAGCCGAGGAAGATCAGGAACGCACAGAGCTTGAGAACGAGATGACGCTCGAAGCGCCCCTCGCGTTCGAGTTGCAGGCGGTAGGCCAGGCGATGGCCAAGGCGATCAAGGATCTTCCTCCGGAGGGCCAACCGCCCGCGCTTTTGGCCGCCATAGCCATCATCAATGGATTGAGAGCGACGGCTGATGCCACCGTCGAGGGGTTGCCGGATTTCCCGCCCTCACTATCGACCGAGGTCATCCAGGCGAAGGCGCAAGCCTTTGAGCTTCTATACCGAAATCTCCCGCCGGGTACGCCCCCGGAAATCTTCCTGCCCGCACTGGGCCTGATCTACAACGTGGACGAGATGGTTGATCCGCTCGGCGACGACCCGCCAACTATTCCGCACCAGACGACCGAATCTCTCATCAATAATCAGATAGACATGCTCATCGAATATCTAACCCAACAGGTCTTGTCAGGGTGAGATACGGGCACGCTCTTCGCGCACCTTTTAATCCCGAACGAGGGGCGCGCGCGACCTCAACCCGATCACCCTGCGGGCGGACGCTTTCAATCGATCTCCGAGAAAGGTATATTACGCCCGCAGCAGGCGCACGCTCGCACGGTCGCCCCTGAGCCGCAGTTCGGTAATAAGCAGATGGAACTCAACGAGAGACGCGATGTGATAGAGGTCTGGCGACCGCGCGAGCTGGGTCAGCTTGAGCTTAGGCGCGGCTTCAGCGTAGACAGACCCGTGCCGCGCCACTGGCACGAAGAGTACCAGCTTTGCCTCATTCAGTCGGGCGAGGGCGACCTCACCTATAGAGGCAGCAGCTTCCTTACCCCGCCCGTCAGCCTCTTCATAGTCCATCCCGGCGAGGTTCACTCCAACCGCTCGTTTGAGCGTACGGGCGTTAGCTACCGTACGATCTTCATGGATTTGAAACTGATGCGGCGCGCCGCGAGCGAAATCCGTGGCAAAGAACTGAATCATCCATTCTTTCCGACGGCCGTGATCTTCGATAGAGACATCATCAGAGAGTACCTGCACCTTCATTCCGCTCTTGAGCAGCCGTCGTCCAGCCTTGAGGGCGAGACGCTGCTTTTGAACTTCATGGCGGCGCTGATCCTGCGCTTTGCGGAGAATCGCCCGCGCCCGCTCAGCGTGGGTTCGGAGAGGCAAGCTGTCAAGCGCGCCTCCGACTACCTGTCCGAGCATTATGCCGAGAACATCTCTCTGGAGAATCTGGCGCGCATTGCGAACCTGAGCCCGTTTCATTTCAATCGCGTTTTCTCGGAACAGTTCGGGATGCCGCCTCACGCCTTTCAGACGCAGCTCAGAGTGTTCCGGGCGAAAGAGCTGCTGCGCCAGGGCTGGTCGATTGCCCAGGTCGCGTTTCAGACAGGGTTTGCAGATCAGAGCCACCTCACACGCCACTTCAAACGACTCGTCGCCGTCACCCCAGGGCAGTACAGACAAAACAGCAAGAACATTCAAGACAGCCTCTAACGCCTCACTTAAGCTTTGCGTTAAGACATGCCGTAGTGTGCCAGATTAATGTGGCTGGATTAATGTCGCCAGGCGAAGGCTGACGGGGTGTCTGTTCGGAAGATGTTTTACCGCGACCCCGGAACAAGTCGGGGCGGTCTTGTCTATGATTTGAAGCGCAATCTTAAGGAGAGATTCAAAATGCCATCAGCGCCGGTCAGAGCTTTACACGTACGCATCGGTCTGCTTCTGTTGTTCCTGTTGTTGAACGCAACCGTGCTGCTCGCCGATTCTGTGAATACGAACGAGCGGACGGTGACGAAGGTGGCCGAAGGCGTGTATGTCATACGCCACAAGGATGCGCCGGATGGTTTCCCACAGGGAAATACCACGGTGATTATAGGTGACCGGGAGGTGTTCGTAGTCGATTCATGCTATCTGCCCTCAGCCGCCCGCGAGGACATCGCGCAGATTCGCCAGTGGACGAACAAGCCCGTCAGTTATCTGCTCAACACACACTGGCACTACGATCACACTATGGGCAACGGCACTTATGCCGAGGCGTTTCCGCAGCTTGCCATCATCGCCCACGTCGAGACGCGAAAGCAGATGGAAGGCTACAATCCGGGCTGGTTCGCCAAGTACCCGACGCGCGCCGAGCGATTCAAGCGATTGCTCGACACCGGAAAAGATGTCGATGGCAAACCCCTGACCGAGAGCCAAAAGAGGGATTACGCGACCGCCCTGGCGGGGGTCGAGCCGGTCGGCGCGGAATTTAAAGCCGTGGTCGATCGGCTGCCCAATCTGATGTTTAGCGATCAACTCAACGTTGACATTGGAAATCGTGAAGTGCAGGTCAAACATCTGGGGCGCGGTAATACTGCGGGCGACGCCGTCGTTTATTTGCCGAAGGAAAGGATCTTGATCGCGGGCGACCTGCTGGATCATCCCGTGCCGTACCTCGGCGGCGGTTACCCTTCCGAATTAATCAGGACGTTGCGGAGCATGGGCCAACTCGACACGCAAACCATCGTTCCGGGGCACGGCGAAGTCCTGCAAGGGGGCAGCGGCAAGGCGTACCTGAATCAGGTGATTGATTTCCTGAGCGCGGTGGTCGCCCAGGTAAGCCTTCAGGTCTACAAGATTGGAAACGGTTCCAGGAATTTTGAGGCCGTGCGCGACGCCGTTCAAAAGGATATTGATTTCAACGCGTGGCGACAAAAGTTTGCGGGCGACGACAAAGACAATCGTGATTTCTTTGACGGGTTCAGCCTGCCCGGACTGTTGACGGCCGCTTACGCCGAAGTCTGGGGCCGGTAGCGCTGCCCTGTAATCTGAACCGGGCCGTAGAAAGAAAAATCATGGACAGACGTGTTTTCGTCTTATCAATGCTGGCGCTCGCCGCCGAATCGGTCGGCGTGGCGAATGGCGTCAGCCGTCGCGCGGCGTTCGAGCCCGATGCTGTGTTCGAGCCCGATCTGGCCGGGATAGTTGAAGGTAAAGGCTGGCAGGTCTTCAATCGCGATGCGAGCCTCTTTAATCGGGGCGCTAAAAGGGGCGTCCGGTTTGACGAGAGGGCTGGCGACGGCGTCGCCCTGCTGAAGGGTTATACGTTCAAGACCGGCACGATAGAGTTCGATGTCAAAGGCAGGAATGTCTTGCAGAAAAGTTTTGTCGGCATAGCTTTCAACGTGCTCGACGAGACGACCTACGATGCCGTCTATTTTCGTCCCTTCAACTTCAGGAGTGACGATCCGCTGAGGCGAAGCCACGCCGTGCAATACATTTCTCCGCCGACGCACACCTGGCGGAAATTACGCAGCGAATATCCGGGGAAGTACGAACAACCCGTTTCTCCCGTTCCGGACCCGGAAGAGTGGTTCCACGCTCGCGTCGTGGTTTCGAGGCCGAAGGTGAGCGTATTTGTGAACGATGCGACAGCGCCCAGCCTCGTGGTCGAACAATTAAGCGAGCGCAAACAGGGGCGCGTCGGGCTCTGGGCGGGCGACGGCTCAGGCGGTTATTTCGCCAATCTTAGAATTATTCCCGACAGGTAAGGCCGGGGGCTTCCCGGAACGAGGTGTGCGATTGAACCGCGCCCTCATCGTTTGATGAAGTGCTTGGACGATGAGCGCCTTTTCCGATCGCCCCGCCGAATAACTCGTTCCAGCCGACGCCCCGGCCGTGCATTCCACACATCCTGCCCCGTCGAGCAAATAACCAAAAAGCCGGAATACTTTTTCCAGGAAAAAGCCGCTTCCGTTTTATATCGGCGTGTGTAATCATCATGCCCATTCGACTTTGAGAATAGAAACGGGCGGAAGGCTTTGGCAGCCTCAATGCCGCTGGCGGCTGATCGCACGTCGGGACGAAATAGACCTATGCTCATAGATGACTTCCTGCCCGTTTATGATGTCACGGAGCGCCATCAGGTAATCATCGCCGGTTCGCCGCGCGAAGTTTATTCTGCTGTGCGCCAACTCGACATCAGCAGGGCTCGAATTACTCCCTTGCTGTTTCGGCTTCGCGGGATGCAGACCCCTCCGGCCCTGACGCTCGACGAACTGCTGAAGCGACGATTCATACTCCTGGGCGAAAGGGTGAATGAAGAGCTGCTGCTCGGATTGATCGGAAAGTTCTGGACGCTGTGTGGTGATCTTCGCCGCGTCGATGTGGAGGGCTATCGCGGATTCGACGAAGAGGGATATGCTAAGGCGGCCTGGAATTTCTCCCTGACGCAGCGCTCTGCGAGTCAGGTGCTGCTCAGCACAGAGACGAGGGTCAGGTGTACGGACGAGCGAAGCCGCAGCAGGTTTCGCCTCTATTGGAGCCTGATCGCCCCTTTCAGCGGACTGATTCGCATGGAGATGTTGCGGGAGATAAAACGACAGGTAGAGACTCTGCGCGCCCGCGCGGCATAATCCCAGGCTATAATCGAACAAATCCAGGCGGCCGACCGCAATCCGCCCGGCCCTGATCCGTCAACCTTGCTGAGGGGTTGCGTTCGTCTCAAAGGGGCTGGCTCTCTGTCCCTGCGTCCACTTGCTTTCGCCCCGACGGCTCGAAGAGAGGGAGACTTGAATGAGGGAATCTCAAAAAATCCTGATCTGCCTGCTGCTCATCTCGCTTGCTCCCATACTAACGAGCGCACAGATACCGCTTGAGGCTGAAAGCGAGTTTGAGGCGGCGGTCGATCAGTACACGGTCGATTACGAGCGTCTGATGACTTCCAGGGGCCGCAGCAGCAGTAGTAGTGCGGTCGATGCCCGTAGGAGACGGAAAGTTGCGCCGCAGGATACGCAGCAGGAAATCTCTGAAGCCTTCCTTGTGCGAGGTGCGCCGCCGCTTTCCGAATACGTCGGCAGCTCTTCGCTCGCGGATATTACAAGGGCTTTGCGAAACAACTTCGCGCCCGGTACGGCCCTGATTTTTTATGCTTATAGGGGAGATGTCTTTCAGGTCTGGTTGATCGACCAGTCGGGTTTGCAAGCCTACAATAGTCAGACGTTATCCGGGCGGGAATTGGAATCGACCATCTACGGCCTCAGAAGCTCGCTCGGCGTCGATTCCTTACAGTCGGCTCGCGCTCCTTCGCTTGTCGGCCTGACAGTGGCTCCGAAACCCGCAGGCTCGAAAATACCAATGGATCGCGCCATAGCCGAGGCGACCGCGCTATTATTGCCCGCGCCCATCGCTGATAGATTGAATCCGGTGAGGCATCTCATAGTCGCTCCCATACTCGGCATAGGCACCGTGCCCTTCGCCATCCTGCGCCCTTTCAAGTCGAATCTTTTCCTGATAGACAGGATGTCGGTTTCAATCGTCCCGAGTCTTTTCGACATCGAGACTCGTATCAAAGAATGGACGCCGAGGTATCAAAAGCCTCTGGTCATAGGCAATCCTTATCTCCCGCCGGACAGTAGATGGAGAGTGCCGCCGCTCCCCGGAGCCGAAGATGAAGCGATAGCGATAGCGAAGTTGATCGCCGCCAAACCTCTCATTGGCAGGCGCGCCGTCAAGCGCAGGGTCATAGCGAGAGCAAGCGAGGCGGATTTTCTTTACTTCGCGACGCATGGCGTTGCCAGTAGTCGCGATCCTCTCGCGGGCGGCTTTCTATTCCTATCTGCACGCAGTCTCAATCAGGGCTTCTGGACGGCGAAGGAGGTGCAAGGCTCTAAGCTCCGGGCGCAAATAGCGATTTTGAGCGCGTGCCAGACGGGACTCGGGAAAACACACGATGCGGGAGTCATAGGGCTTTCGAGAGCATTCCAGATCGCGGGCGTACCGCGGGTCGTCATGAGCCTCTGGAGCGTCAACGACAAGGCCACCGCCGAGTTGATGAAGTCGTTCGTAAAAAACCTGCGAAGCAACGTGCCGTCGGAAGCCTTACGGCTCGCGATGCTCGATGTCAGACGGCAACGGCCCGCCCCCTCTCAATGGGCATCGTTCGTCCTCTTCGGAATCCCTGTGTGAGCACGTTCCGGCCCCTTCTGTGACGATTGACTTCCCCTCGCGGTTGGGTATAGAAGCACTCTGTTTTCAATCCCATCACTCCTGGAAAGGAGCTTCGGCCATGAGCGAACAAGAGAACACCAGGGTGGTACAGCGAATCTACGAGAATTTCAAGAACGGTGACATCCAATCTATTCTTGAGACGATGGCGGACGACATCGAATGGCAACTGCCGTCGATAGAGAACGCGCCGTTTTCCGGCAAGCGCAGCGGGCGCGAACAAGTCGCCGGATTCTTCCGTACGCTTGCCGATGCACAGGACGTGCAACAGTTCGAGCCGCAGGACTTCGTCGCGCAGGGCGAAAAGGTCGTCGCGCTGGGCCATTACAGTTGGCGCACGAAATCGACCGGGCGCCACTACGCCGGGGACTGGGCCCACGTCTTCACTTTCCGCGACGGCAAGGTTGTCAGGTTCCACGAATACAGACACGGCGGCCGCCGCCGCCCATCGCCCCTAACCGCCTCTACACGCGTAGCTCAAGACAGACGCCGGAGCGGTCAGCCAACCACGGCGGCTAACCGCTCCGGCCACGAACACGCTTTCAACACTGGTTCTGGTGCAAACGCTGAGTTGGGCTGATAATCAGTCGCGATCCTCATAATCGACCACCCCGGCCCGATCTCCATGAATGGTAGCGCCGTGTTACTTATGTTGAGCACAGTCCTGATCAGAAGGGCAGTCTCTGATGATGAAATTTTAGGGCATGTCGCACCTGAGCTAGGCTATGACCTGTACTGGCGCAGGACTGCTCAAGCGCGCCGGGCACTGGAGCTTTACAGAACGCAGGGCGTCGGCACACCGCTCGGGCAGAAGCAGGCGCTCGAAGAACTTGCAAGGATCGAATTTGAGTGTGATGCCTTCAGTGCGGTGACTCTGGCTTCGCTGGGAAGACACCCGCTGTTCTTCGGCCATTATCTTGAAGCCACAGAGCGATCATCGGAGGCTGCCATTTACGATTTCAGCAGATAAAAATGCCACCTGTCCAGAAGCGTTCATGACCTTACAGAAAGGGGATGTGCTGCTTTAGGATTGTAGATTGAGAAAGCTGAGATGACTAACTAACAGCACTCGAGGAAATAAAGCATAGCGTGAACGCGATATGGGCCTTTGCTCGCACCAACGGCGCGTTATCTGCGTCTCTGTTCCCGCGTATTTGAGATATGGGTTTCAGCGGCTTCTTGCATAATGTCCGTTAGAAGATGCCGGTAGCTTTTCGACTGTGCGTAATATATCTTTTATCCATAAGGTGAACGGATGCTCGTCGGGGTTTCTTGGTGCACGATGAAATTCGTAACGCACATCATATTCGCCTACATACCAGAGATCATACGCTGTGCCATCCAGGAGCAAATCGGCTTGATCTGTTTTAGATGCTGTTCCAGCCATTCTTTTTTCATTTGCAGCTTGCACGTAAGCCGCACTAAGAAATGCCTGCCGCCATTGCGCTAAGTGTGAGGCTGGCGCTTTGACATGCAGCGTTTGTACCCGAAATTGATTAGCTAATTGGATCAAGTCAACCTGGTCTTTACCCTCAATCAACTGTTGGAACTTTTGATCAATGTTTCCGCTCAGCGAGCGCTGGACTTTCACCTCTTCCGAGCTATCCTTACGCTTAACGATAATGATCTGCGATTCGGCTTGAAAGCTCGGTATGACCCTGAGCACGAAAGCATACCTGATGTCGGGCGCGTTCAAAATGTTGCGCGGGAAAACTTCGCCCAACAGGCGATCGTAGAGCGATATGGTATCGTCTGTCGCCATCATCATTTGTCTATCCCTGGGGTTTTGTCCTTGCGCCAAACCGGAAGCAGCAGAGAGACTAAAGACTATAGCTGCTGCGATGTGTAGGGCCCAGAGGCCGCTCAAGGCTGTTTATGCCTGCGCTTAGATAAGCGGCAAAATGATGGGTCTGGTCTTGTGTCCGATCTTTATCCTGAAAATTATCCGGAAATCCTCCGGGCCCGAAAAGCTCCGGGTGACCTTTCTGTAATTCCGGGGGCTTAGACCCGGTATGCGCGCTTGTTTGCAAACCATATTCGATGCCCTTAATGAGGTCGTTCGAACTGCCCATCCAAGCGCCTATATACCAATGACTGAATCTCACGTCGAATGCTCTAAGCACCGCGGCGGAATCAAGGCGATTTCCATACATGCTTCTGAGGCTATTGACTAGATTTTGCGCCACATTGGCCATCATCTCGCAGTAATTTTGACCCTGCCCGGTGGGCTGCTATGGCTCAGCACCTGCTGCTCCGCCGGTGTCCGGCGCTGGGAGGTCGAAACCAGGGGGCAATCTAGTGAACTCACACTGTCCGAGGTGAGTGCTGAGGTCCGGGGATTTCTTCTGCCGGAGGATGCCTCGCGGGTGCGCGACGAGGCGACCTCATTGCTCTGTGCCGACAGCGGCAGGGAAGGGAAGTAAGATGAGCAAACCTCAGGTGATTACTTCGCGTTCGAGCCTTTATTCTCACCATCCCCGATGTCCCATGCTTCTGCGTTAGCGCCAAACACACGCAACGTCTTCCGCCCATAGCTTATGGCGGCGCTATGGAGTAAGGCACGGTTGCTAGTGGTACGCTGAATCGTCTCTGGCTCGTCCGTGCAGATGGTAGCGATATTCACGCCCGGCGGTGTTGCGACCCGACCGAAAGCTAGATCGCGTGCAACACGAGACCGCTCATGACAGAGCGAGTATATTTGATTTAAGTTGGCATTGCCGCGCGCGCAGATGAGGTCGAACATCCTCCGGCTTGCCCATCCGGGTGCGTCGGTGTAGTGATTTACTGGACGGGTTAGCAGCACCAGCACGTCCGTACAACCATTCACCAGCGCCTGCTCAATAGGAAATGGGATTGCTAATCCGCCATCCATGAAGGGTCGCCCGTCAATATCAACAGTGCGGTTATAAAGTACCGGTAAGGCCGTTGCTGCCTTGAGGATAGACAAAAGGGGGGTGTTGGTAGCCTTCGTATCTATCACCGTCCCCGCGCCACTACGCTTGTCGATCACTGCGACAAAGAGCTTCGTCCGAGACGAGAGTATCTTGTTAACGTCGAGCGGTTTATCCCTGGAAACTACCTGTTCGAACAGGTAATCGACATCAATCACCTTCCAGACCCTCAGAGGGTTCAGGAATGACCGAGTAGTGCAGCTGTCGAAGTAGACGCTGATGCCCAATTCAGGCTGATTGGAGAGAAAATAACTGGCGTTCATCGCGCCCGCTGAGGTGGCATAGACCTCATCGAACAGATCGGTGAAGCCAAGATGCGCCAACGCCACAGCGCCACCGGCTGAACAGACGGCGCGCATTGCCCCTCCTTCGATGACGAGTCCCAGTTTGCGGCCATCGGGTTCGCGATTGCCTGCCAGCCAGCGCGCGCTCCGCTCTTTGATGGCCGCGATGACGGCACTCGAATTAACGCCGTGAAGCGGGCCGATCGTTGATGGATTGACAGTGGGAGGGCCTGACATTAGATCATCCGTGGTTTTAAATTGAAACCCGTTTTCACTATAACAATCCCCAGTCCCATTCCCACAATACCGAAATATGCGCCAACCGCCTGAGTAGCGCAATCACCTACCAGCCCTTCGATGATACCGAGAGCCCCGCTTCTAATACATTGTTCACCGGGCATTAAATTAAGGCAGCGTCCATCAGGCATTACTTGAGGAACAAAATACGCTAGCCCACCGGCGATCAGCAGCATGAGGGGAATAGGCCAGATGTATCTTATTTTAATAAGGATCCCCATGATGCCCCAGATAACTATCATCAGTTCTTTAAATTTTGTCGGCTGGCTCTGACCTTCTTTGAAAGCGACCCATTCTGGAGACGTGCGTAGCCAGTTGGTTGTCAGGGCCATGCCAATACCCAGACCGGAGCCGGTAATAAGATAGGGCCACGCGTAACGCGTATTGACGAACAAATCTTGCCAGAATTCCTGACTGAATCGCTTATGGTTAGCCATAATCCAGCCCATATTCCGGAGCACCGTCTCGTTAAAGACGGCAACGATAACCAGAACAATTATTGAACTACCGATAAAACCGGATGCTGTACCGACCATTATCGCGTAAAACTGGCTCAGATATGAATATGAGCCATCTTCACGCTCGGAAATGATGTAATATACTGTCAACCCCAGAACAATGCCCCCGGCCCATATCAAGCCAGCGGTGAAACCTTGGAAAATACCCGGCCCAGCATTAGCTGTAGTCTGAGTTAGCGCCCAACCAAAAAGGCTTGGTAGCCATTTGAACGCTGCCGCTGCTATCGCAGCGAAGAAAGCAGCAGGGATGACGAGACACAGCAAGATCGGCAACCCTTCCCACAACTGCGTCGCAAAGGCACGAACGCGAATCTTAGCCCGGAGCAAACGGCTAACGTCACGAAAGTAGGTCTCGAATACCGGCGCATTGCCACGCCAGTTAGCGGCGATACGAATGCGCGACAACGCGACTTCGGCCCTGGATTGACTCGCCGGATCATAAAGCTTGTTGAAAACGCCCTCAAAAAGCTTACGCACGAGTTCGCCCCTATGCTGATTCGCATCCAGACGCGCAAGACTTTCGGCTGCGGCCCGCCGTACGCTGGCATCTTCGTTCTCCTTAGTCGCAAGGCGCGCCAATTCGGGCAGCAGTTCGTCAACAGGGTCTCTGCCGAGCAACTCTGCGGTATGAAGACGCACTTCCGTCCACTCCGATTCCAAAGCATCCCTTAATATTTCAAGCCGGACCTCAGGAGAATATTCTTTGTGAAGCTTTTGTGACCATTTTTGAGCTTCCCCAGAGCTGTCCCTGAGGCTCACACGGAAGATAAACTCAACCTCGTCTTGAAAGATACCTGCCTGTAAAAGAAACGACCGGCATTGGCGCAAAATTTCTTCATGTTGCTCGAAGCAGCCTTTTAGATTAGGACCGTACTTTTCCCTCGCCTGGCCAAGAGTTTTTTCTAAAAGGTCGGCGGCGTAAAGCAGCTTATTAACTTCGGGATCCTTTCGCCGACTTACGGGCTCGACCAAGCGGTCGTGTGCCAGCTCGTACCATCGCTCTCCACCGCTTAGCTCGGAAACTAATAAGTGTTCGGTTACTAGTTGATGCACAATCCACTCCGGAAGTCGCCCAACTCGCCCGTTCACGAGGCGCAGCCTCATCCGCGTTAACGCAGGAGTGACGAATTGCATACATCCGAAGAAAATAAGTTTCTGAGAGTATCCGCCATGGGTCTCAGTCTCCTCACTATCAGCTACCTCTTTAACGATGCGGTTGTAGAACTTATCCAACGCATTGACGACGAACTCCTTGAATTTGCCTGGTTCACCGGCAACCTGATCGAGATGCTCCATTTTGATGAGCGTAATGCCTGGCGGGAGCCTTTCCCACAGTCTCTGGCAAACGATCTGCAAATGAACCAATTCAACGAACTCTCCGGGCCGCCAAATTTGGGTGCCATCTGCTCTTGGAACTTTGATCATGTTCAATTGATCGACGATCTCTTCGGCCACATTTTTGGCGAAGATGGCATATTTGGCGATAGGCCTGGTAATAGCTTCTAGCGCGTTTTCGCGATCCATACGTTTGAGGTGAAATCGCTTCATCAATGGCTTATCGGACAAATCCTCTGCGAGTTCGTCAAAAATTGCCAAAATATTTGCCAAGTATTCCTGACGTATCGCAAATATTACGCGCAGTGTCGAGTCATCCTTGAGGGCGGAAATTATTTCTTTAAAGAAATCTAACAAAATTCTATGTTCAAAGCGTTCGGGATACTTCGTGAACAGTTCTTCGCACTGATCCAGAACCAAAACTCGTCCTTGTTTATCTCCCTCGCGTTGAATTGATCCAAGGCAGTCGTCAAGTCTGCACCTCGGGTTCGGAGATGGGATCAGACCGGATACCACTGAAAAGGTAAAGATGTTGCGGATTTCGGTGTTCTCGTCAATGTTCGGCAGAGCCCCACCCACGCGCACTTTCATAAACTCGTATTGCTGTTCGTTAAGTCTTTGACGGATTCGCGTATTCAAGAGCGAACTCTTGCCCGCGCCTGACGGTGCATAAATAAGTATGATCGGAAATTCGTTGATATGCTTCATCAACGCCTCTATCTCATCATCGCGACCGAAGAACTTATCCGTCATCATCGAATCAAAGGACTGTGCACCCGGGTAAGGAGACACGCCCTGTTTGACCCCTACGGGCTGCGGCGCTTCACCCGTCAGTGTGGTCGATTCGTCCGTACTGAGATTATCAGGGGAGCGCCCGCTTTCCGAATCCACCTCCACCACCTTAGCGTTGAGACGAAAAACCCTCCTCGCAATATATGGCTGCCCATCGAAACGATCACCTAGCAGCTTTCGTAGCTCGTAGGCGAGATTCCGCAAGGCCTGTTCGTGATCGTCCCTGGAGTACTCATCACCCCACAGAGCGTTTTTTATTTCCTGTTTTGTCTTTTCGATTGCTTCTTTTGAAACGACAATATCTGGCTGCTCCAGAGCTTGCTTTACAAGCACGTGTAGAAGTTGGCACTCCAGAGGGGGGAGGACTATGAGAACCCCATCACGAGTGAGATTCCATCCATCCAAAGTAAATGAGTCGAACTTGTAAATCATTTGTTCTCCTGCGCTTACAGTCTCGGTGATGTTTGGTGATGTTTGGGGACAACAAGTGACGCCTGTTCACTTACGTCCTGTGGTATTTACGTGCTGTCGCCACGAGAGAAATGAGTTGAGCGGCGGCAGATTCGCGAGGATAGCACCAATCGAGGTTGGAGCAAAGGAAGAACCTGTTAGCCAGCTCACACGCAGAGAGCGATGGCTGGCAGAACAGAAACAAACGCAAGGAGCTGGAGGAAAATTATGAGTGACTACGACGAAGCAGTAAAAAAAGGAGCTGTTTATTCCCCTTCACATAGACCACCGGGCGGAACAATAGCTGACAATATAAGGAAAAACCGAGAATCAGGGGGCGGTGGCTCCGGCGGTGGCAGCGGTGGCGGCTGCTTTGTAGCGACGGCTGCTTTCGGAGATTTTAATGCGCCTGAAGTCGTTTTTCTTCGCGCATTTCGTGACGAGTGGCTGAGTCAAAGCGCGCTCGGGCGTGGGTTTATTCAAGCGTACTACGCGGTTTCACCACCGTTATCGGAGGTCATTGCCAAATCCGAATCATTACGAGGATTTACTCGCAGATTTATTTTGCGACCAACAATTTCTCTGCTGCGGTATTTCAAGCATCGGTAGGTGTAGTGAACAACTCGATGCCAACTTGTAAGGGAACCATTGCCCCTTCCCTTATCAACACATAACAAATGTCCAAACGCCTGACTCAGGCGCGGAGGTTTTATGCGACGATATTTTATCATTCTCTTGCTGCTGCTGATATTTTCTGGCTGCGGCAATTCTGAAGACAAGAAAAATTTGGATGCGGTTGAGAAAGAGCTTCAGGTACTTCTAGCATCCGAGCAATCTCAAAACACGAATTGGGAAGGGCTGAAGTCGAGCTATGAGAACGTACAAGCTCGCCTAACTCAATTATCATCTTCGTCTGATTCTAGCATCGGAGAGAAAGCAAACTCGCAGTTAATGTTAGTTCAAGAAAAGCTCAAGAGAGTCTATGAAGAACTAGATTATGCGAAACTGATGGAAGCTGAGCAGCAACTTGCATCCGTTGCAAGTTATGAAGATGCAATTCAAAAGGCACAAGAGCTTCTAAGCCTTTTCAACAACTTTGCCCAAAAATATCCGTCCAGCCCAAAACCGATAGCGGAGGGCAAGACGCGGATAAAGTCTTTGCTCGAATCCGCTTACAACGAAAAGTATGAGTATAACCAACTTTCCAACTACTTCAAGGACATGTACACCTTTGAGGAAGCATCCGCAGGGGTGGTTGCGATTAACGCTTTTTTGCAGAAACATCCGAATTCGATGATGGGCGCGAGTCTACGTCAAAAAGCAGATGGAATGCGCGAGGTGCAAGCAAGACTCTGGGCGCAGCAAGAGTTCAAATCAATCTCGTCTCTTAACGCTGCCATTCAAGCAGTGAATAAGTTGATAACGGAATCAACTACAAGTGCAAGTCAAGATCTCATGCAGTCACTCGTAACATCTTTACAGGCCAAGAAATCTGAAGTCTTTAGGGAGGAACTTGCCGATAAAACCAACGACCTAATGAATGCGATGCGAACAGCCGCTATCAATTCAGCGAAAAAGGTACACCCCATATGCGGCGCTTCAAACGATCCGGCATCAGTCATCAGCGAACGGCGGAATATTATAGGCGCACGCATTGAAATTTTTCGCTCATACGTAATTCGAACCTCAGGAGGCCTCTTCTGCAGTTCGACTTATCTGGTGGGAGTGAATGTTGATGGTTATTTGACCGGGAACGAAAATGTGGGGGTTAGCCACCGGATCACATCGTCAAGAATAATCGTCGACCGTCAGTTTTAAGTCGCATCTGAGGCGCACGGCGCTTTAACAGCCGTCAACTTTGAATCTACCGCTGACCGCCTCCAGTGGTCGGAGTGTCTAAGGCTGTATTGCGAAGAATGATTTAAGGTGTGAAGGTGCTTAGCAATAGCCTCCGCCAAGCAGCAATTCAGAATGGGCTCCTACTAGAGCCTGTCACGACCGGCCTACCAAAATGACATAAGCGTTGGTAAGGAGAACTACGCTATAGATCTGCCTCTTGATCAGTCATCACTGTTTCTACGCATTGAAGAGATGAGCTTGCAAAAATTTATTAAAGTATTCACCTAAAACAAGCTCTTCGAGTGACGTTTTTTTGGCGACGAGGAATGTTAATCTTTGGTGCCGTTAAGCTTTTTCTTGATGTCTCTTTTTAGCTGCCCAAGGCGTCTGGTCGTTATCCCCATCGCCTTGGCGATGTCTTTGTCCTTTTCAGAACCTGTCTGTAATTTGGCTTCATCTATCAACCACGCCGCCAATTCAGTCTCGTGGCTTTTCCATCTTAGTGAATCAGTTCCGCTTTTGATGTTAAAGTCTTGAGACAATCGAGCTTTCACTTTTTGCCTGATCCGCTCTGCCTTTTCATGTAACCACTTGAACTCAACATTATCTAGTTGATCCCATCTTGCCAAATATATCTTGGCTTGCCCGACATCATTGTTCAATAGGTACGAATGAGCTAAAGATAAAAGTATCCACCCTTTGTTTCGCTCACTGCTGACTTCAATTCCTGAGCCTATACGTTTTTCATTAAGTTTAAGTGCTTCGTCAAAAGATTCAATGGACGCTGCATAATTCTCTAATAAGCACTGGGCTTCCCCTTTAACAATATGTGCGACTACTAATTGATTCAACAGTCTATTGGTTTTGGCGTGGTCAATTGATTTACTCAAAAACGAGAGCGCCTCATCGGCTTTGCCTTGCTTAACCCTAATCCTGGCCATAAGCGTCCAACAGTTGACACACCATCTAATGTCCCCTGTCTTTTCTGAGAACTGCTTCACCTCAGTAAGACTCTGCTCTGCTTTGACGAGATTATTTCCGTAAAAATTCAGTAACGCCAGAGTATATGCCGCCCTTGCCTTCATCCTGGCGTGAGGGTGATTTTTGAAAGTCCTATAAGAACTGTTAACAATTGATATGGCTTCCTTCAACAAATTTGCATCAGTGCCGAAAAAGGCTCGCGCTACGTCGGCATATATTAAAGCGAGATGCGCTTGATCGAGCTGCCATTCGGTTGGAAGCATCAGAAGGCGGGCGGAATCGATTAGCGCTAAAGCGTCCGTACATAACCCCCTGCTATTTTTGCACCAGGCGATGTGACCTAAGAACATGGCGATTTTGTAGGATGCTAACTGTATATTCTTAGGGTTGGCAGCATTACTCATCACCCATAGCGAGTAACAGTCAATGGCTTTTGTAAGACTTTCTTCGCATCCCTTATACATCCCATGATGCCGTAATAATTTACTTTCGACATAGTAAAGCCCGCCTAAGACAGTGTTGCATTGCATTCCCCTGGGCCGTAATTCCGTTAAGATGATACGCGTTGCATTCTTCACTGCCTGCTCTGCTTTCTCAAAATTGTGGCGTCGCCAAAGATTATTCGCGTAAGTTGAGACGAGGCGAGCCTTTTCTTTTAGCAACTCTCGATCATTGGCTGTCGAAAGTTTGAGCTTGTTGGCATTGAACTCATCTAAAAATCTTTGAGCAAGCTTGGAGAGTAGCCATCGATGCTCATCTTGTAATTCTTCAAGGTAATCCCGAAGCTCAAGAGTGATTGATAGGGCTTTCAGGTAAAGTGGATTACTGTTAAAAAAACTGTCGTCCTGGGCTTCTTTCAGGTTTTGTAAGTGAGATTGCAGTTTGAAAAAAGCGTATTGCAGGGAGTCTTCACCGAACGGGCACTTCAGGCTTTTAGCTCTGATGAGATTATCAATTTTTTGTATGTCGGCCTTTTGAAAGCCATCTAATTTGCCGCACTTCAGCTTATCTCGAACATTACGATACAAGGGTTCAAGCTGCCTGCTGTCTATCATTGAGGTTTAGCACTTTCTCAGCCACAATCTTTATGAGGCTATTGGGAAGAATGAGAATTTCCCTTGAAGAATAAACTAAATTCTTCGCAGCGATCAAGCAGATAGCAACCACATAATCACGACGCCTGACCTCAACACAGAAACACTTCATACAATTTCAGGAAGTGTTTAAAAACCTTCTATGCCTTTCGAACCAAATCCAAAAATTAGTTTTATAGTCCGAGGTGTTGAATGCTTGGAAAGCGTCGCTCTTTTGGGCAACCGAGTAGGACGTTCTGCTACTTGGATTACGTAAGGCGGCTCTGACCTTCCTACACACCGCTTCAGCTAAAGCCAAACAGAATTTTGTCAATGTCGTTAAGGGGGCGACTTTGATTATGCAGTATCCAACGAATAACAAGGAGTTGCGACGCTCCTTCACGACTGTGTTTTTAGGGATCATAGCCCTTGCTTCTCTACTGATTGGACGTTGTATTGATGACCCCAATATTGTAGAAACCACCGGGTTGTTATTGATCACCCTGATCTCCCTGCTGCTGATGGTTTTCCTTCACATCGAAGACCTGAAAGATTTGGGATTCAAGAACGTGAATAACGTTACCGGTACAACGGACATCACCATTTCCACCTTCAAAGGCGAACATCAAACAATTAAAACGATGATCGGTGTTCTTCCCGAAAGCAATGGGCGCAGGGAAAGAAGCACGGATGAAAAGATTCTGAGTCTTGAACTCAAGCAAATTCTTAATCTGGACAATGGCTTAACGCTTCCTAATTGCGAAAAAGCGTTGGATTTGCTTAAGGAGCATGAAGCCATTGTCAACGCATCGTGGACACATACTCTTAACAAAGCTCGCCTGTTAGCAATCACCGAACAGCTCGAAGAGGCTGAGAGATTGGCTTCGGAGGTCATTACAAAGTTCTCTCATTCTACCAGAGCTATAGGCACAGCCTATGAAGTTCTTTCTTTTATCGAAGAATTCGGACAGCCGAAAGAAAAAGGATTGCCGTATCAGCAATGGCTTAACAGGAGACGGTATTTCGTAATGCAAGGTCTAAAGTTCTTTCCAACCGGCCACGATTTGTTGATGAACGCTTTTGAGATTGCCACCCTCGAAAGCAATGTAATCGAAGTGCTCACATACCTGGGTAAAGCCGTGCGGGTTGATAGAGAACGCACACGGAAAAATCTGTCCATTAATCCGTTAACGCAAACGGCAACGGAATTGGCCCCCGAAATAAAGGAAACAATAAAAGACTTGATGGAAGGAGATAACAAGATGAAGTTTTTTGAGATGATTAAGGTCAAGGCTTTAATTTTGGCCTTGACGATGATGCTTGCCTTAACGAGCAGTTTGTACAGCCAAACTAATCAGTTCACAAAAGGATCAGTCTCTGCTCGAGGATACATAATATTCTTATACGAGCAGGCACATTCCTTCTGTCAGGGCTCACCAGTTGCTGGGACAAGCTTCGGAAACGCATTTACAAGCTTTCGGAGAATAGGAACCGGGTTCGGAAGTGGATAGTCTCTCTTCTGAAAGGAAAGCATGAATGGGAATGAGAGATAAGCAACGACACTTGACCAGGATTGTTCAGAAACGTATGCATCCATTTTGACCAATTTGTCAATGGCGGCAGTTACAGCTTCTGTATTGATTGGAGGACATGATGGACCTGGAATCAGTCAAACTGTTTGGACCCGTTACGAACTTTGTTTTAAGCCTTTCCGTCACTCTTTACGGATACTTTGCATGGTTCAGAGGTCGGAACTTGGGCTCTGGCCCGCGCTTCAGCCTCCTAGCCTATCGCTGCTGGTGGGCCTCTTGGCTATGCTGGGTGCTCGCTTGGGGGATCTTGCTCATGGCAGCCTTACTCCGGCTAGACCCTGTACCAGTCGAATTGAGGATTGTGACCCTCGTCTTCGACAATCTAAACAGCGTGTTCATGTTTTTGGTCTATTTTGTCGTGACCCGTGGAAATGATTTTGACAAGCGTAGAATCCAAGTGGCGTTTGTGCAGATCTCCGGTTCACTATTTCTGGGTTGTGTCATTCTTTACATGTTGTCACGGCTGATCGGTTTGAACTTTGCGTACGAGGTTCATCGCACTTGGTCTTTGTGCTTGGGTGTGTTCGCGCCTATGCTAATTGGTTGGGCGTGCCATCTCAGGTATAACACTTTGCTCATTCTCGTCGTAGGCTTCGCTTACGGATTCATGCAGCCTTTCATCTACACCACTGAACTAATGGGAGCACAGAGCATCATGAGCCCGGAGAGTCTGGTTCTCTATAAACCAATTTTTGCGATGACACTGGGCGGACTTAAGGTTCTCTGGGCAATCTTGTTCATGCAAGTGCTGGCGCATGGGGCATCTACCGGCGATCCTCTGGTCTTAAACACAGCCGTCCACTTTCACTTCTTTAGAAAATGGGAAAAGAAGATTCTTGGGCATGCTCTGGTCTTGGGCGTCGCATACTGTTGCCTCCTAATCGCCTTAACAATCATCTGCATTAGATTAAAGAGCGGTCTCGGTGATCTCGCAACCGCGCTTGGTATTGTGGGCGGATTCATGGCACTTCTAGATTGGTTCTGGAAGCTTTGGGACAAAGGAACACAGAATGGGATAGGCATCTCAAGCAAAGGTAAGAGGCCTCTACCGGCTAATATTGAGAGACAAACGACCGTGAGTTCCTATATAACGAGCGAAGTTGTGTGCGATTCCAGACTTGGCGATATTACGGCTAAGTCCAGCTTTGCGGACAATAGTCATTAGTGAGTATGTTTGAACCGGCTCATTCAAGCTTTGTCTCATCGCTTGAATTCCCTGAGATGTACAGTTCCCATCAGCAATAGTTTTCAACCGTAGGGTCCAATACGAAAATACCCCTAGAAGAAGAGACAATCTCAGCTTCTTCTTCACAATGTTGTGCAACGTAACGAGCTTTATGTTGCACAACATGGAAGCGTTCGAGAGGCTGGATTGATAAAGGTGGTTGTATAAACCTGCGAACGGGACAGTTGAGTTCTGCTGTCCCGTTCATTATATCACCTAGGAATACACATTATGCAGGCTTAGTTATAGACAACAAGAAAATGATAAGCTCTATGGGCTTTTGACGGTTAAGTAAGGAAGTTTCAAGAGGTCAACTCCCAGTGCATTAAGTAACTAATCCATAACAAAATCGCGGGAAACAGGTAACGATTATGACATTGAAACTATATCGTGCGGCTTACCGGCAAACCTTTCAGGAAGCTCATTCAATTTCAAAACGCCTCATCAATCGGACTTTCAAGCAGAAAGACACACATCTCAAAGGACTGCTTAACTCGGCCCTCGGTGATCCGACACCAACAGAATATCCTTTTTTATTTAGGTATTCCTATTCCGACGATGAACAAGACTACGAGAAGATAAAACGGCTATCAGCAGCAATACATTTATTGCAGAGATCAACATTCGTCATTGATGATATTTTCGACTTATCGGGGTTAAGGGATCGTAAAAAGACGGTCTGCAAAGAATATGGCACCAATTACGCTATTATCGCAGGAGAGATTCTGCAATCACTTGCCCTGGAAACAATAAGCTTGGAACTAGAGAGCGGGATATTTAAGAACAAGGCATCAGTTCTTAAAGCATTCACTAAAACCGTAAGGGAAGTTTATCTAGGGCAGTATCTTGATATATATAACAGTTCAAATCATCGCATTAAGATCGCAGACTATTACAGGGCTATCTCCCTTACCACGGGAAATTTTTTGGCTAATATAGCTAAGTCAGGGGCCTTGCTGGCAAATAAATCCAAATCCGATACTGAGATTCTCACAAAGTATGGATACTACTATGGAATAGCTATGCAGATCACGGATGACATGTGTGATGTCGTTCAAAAGCCAAGCCTGACAGGAAAAAACTTTGCGAGCGATTTGGTATGCCGTAGAATGCGACTTCCATTTATACTGGCTTTGAATTTGACCGACGAGAAGAACTCCAGGAGTCTCAGATGCTTCTTAAGAGAAAGAAATCCCTCGACGGCAGATATTCATCATATTGCAAATCTTATAGAGCAATGCGGTGCGATAGACGACTGTAAGATTGTTGCGAAACGCTACATATCCAAGTCCACTAAGGCAATTTCTTATCTGAAGGATTCCTTAACAAAGCAGTACCTAACATATCTTTCTGAATACCTGCTAGAAGATCAAAGATTGATTTGATAGACTTACCCCATGCGCTAAGAAATAACTGATAGAACTTCAGGCTATACTAAAACCTCAACCCGCTTTGATTATCCTCTGGCTTCTCGTGTTATATGTTTTATAAATCTTTTCGTATACACTCATCTTACTTTTTCACTGAAGGCGTTGTTTCATGATCTGACCAATCAGTGCTGGAGCCTAAAATATGATTTGGAAAATTTTAGTAAGAATCTTTAAAAGACATTTATCCTATCACTTACTGATTCCCCTCGTCGTGAGTGTGAGCTTCGAGTTTTTATTTGTCTACTTTACGGGTAAATTCTTTGGGTGGAAAGAGTTTTTTCTGAGGACAATTCCTTTAATCTTAGGTGTCTTTATAACCTATTTTTTCATCATGTATATTCTGATCAAAAACGAAACATCGATCAGGATTAGGAGATTAGACCTTGAAGTTTTGAAAGATACGCTCTCCAATGCTAGTGACTTTTTTGCGACTAGTACTATTCGATTCAACGAGTGGTTCGATCCAGTGTCACAGGTGTATTTTTCGATTATCATAAACCGTCAGTTACATAACTCGATGTTTAGCCACGCGCGAGTTTTCCTGTTCTTCACAGAGGCCGAAATTAAAAACCTGGACTCGATTTACCTAGATGGATATTACTCTAAATGTCTAGCCGAAATGCACCTGAACTATAATATTCCGGCAGCGTTTCTCCAACGAGATGAAATTATGAGTGTATTGGAGAGGCTAACGGACGAGGACAAAAGATCTCTTGGTTGTTATCAGCGTTGGATTCCGCGTGGACTTTCCTGGAACCGGAACGAGGGGATCAGTCTCAAGAAACATTTCTTTCGCTGGCGTTACGAACGTAGTAGGTTAGACTTTGCTTTCGTGAAACTATCGGATGAAGGCAAACGCGTGTTACGCGTGTCAAAAGAGGGGCACGATGTCCTCATCCATAGGATTGAAGACCCAGACCTCATATCACCATATGAGAACCTAATCACAGAGATTAAGAAAGAAATATATGTAACAGGGGCCGTTCCCCCTAAAATTCGAGTGGAACATGATTTCACTAATCTCAGCACCATTGGCTGATTTTAAATTCCCTGATAGCATTACACTGTTGGAAAGTGTTGCAAAAAATTTTCTGACTGCCCAATATATTGAGGCAGAAGCATGACCCATAGCACAACTAATTGCAGCTAAAATATTTCTTGCAACATTACCCCAGGAGAAGCATCATAATGACACGCGACAGACCGGACGCCGCAGGCAGCCGGTCTGGCCACGGTTTTCGGGCTTCGAATAAAGCCGAAACGTTTCAGCAGACAGCCGCATATGTTTATGAGAGCGGTTTTAGGCAAAGGCAGTCAGCCGCGTCGCACGCGGGCGCGGACGCCCTTCCTTGAAGGCGTCGCCCACTGACCTCGTCCCCGGGGTTCGTTCCCGGTCTCATCGCCACGCCACATCCGCTCGCTTAGCGGTTTCTGCCCGGCTGCGGCGGCTGCGACCACCGGACGATACGGGGAAACGATCCGCTACCCACATGGAGGTCTAAAAATGCTCACGCTCTTTCTGCTCCTACTCACAGGTTTCGGGGGAATGACACAGGACACTAACTTGACGGAGGTCGATAAGCTCCTCGCTGACTCGAGGTTCGTTTTCCGTGGCACGGTGACGAAAGCCGGCGGCACGACCATGTCCGACAGCGTCCCCGCGTCCGAGGAGACGGCCGTCGTGAGGGTCGACGAGGTGCTCGTCGCGCCCGACACGCTCGACGATTTCAGCGGCCGGGAGGTCACCGTCCTCCTGCTCAGACGCGGCTCTGTAAAGACGGGCGAGTCGGCAGTCTTCTACACCAACGGCGCGGTCTACGGCCGCAGCCTCGCTGTGCGCGAGGTTGGTCGTACGAAGGCCGAGGGCGCGGGGTTCGCCGCCCTGCGGGGGCAGGTCTCGGAGGCGAAGCAGCGTGCGTCCGACCTCGCGCTCGCGCAGCGGCTGGAGCAGGCCCAGGTCGTCGTCTCGGGCACGGTGACGCTCATCCGCGAGCCGCGCGTCGCGCAGGGCACCACGCGCATCACCGAGCACGACCCCGGCTGGCGCGAAGCGGTCGTCCGCGTCGACACGCTTCTGAAGGGCGCGTCCGCGCAGCAGAGGGAGGTGACCGTGCTCTTCCCGACGAGCACCGACGTCATGTGGTACAGGGCGCCGAGGTTCACGAAGGGGCAGCAGGGCGTCTTCATCCTGCGCAGGGAGGTGAAGCCCGAACTGCGGCTCGACGGCTTCACCGCGCTCGAACCGCTCGACTTCCAGCCCGTCCAGCAGCTCGATCGCGTCAGGCGCCTCAGCAACAGGTAGAACCCACTTATCTTGCGCGCGGCCTGTACCTCGCTATGCGCTCCGCGCCGGACAACTCACAGCCCGGAGGAACACCATGAGACCCATCCGCCCACATGCGACCCTGCGCTCCCTGCTCGCGCTTGCCGCGCTCGCCATGGCCGCGGCACCCGCGCCCGCGCAGGTGCAGGTCGTCGACATGATCCCGAACGCGCAGAGCAACGAGACCAACCAGGACTCCGAGCCCAACATCACCGTCAACCCGGCCAACACCTTGCAGATGGCCGGCTCGGCCTTCACGCCCGACCCGATGGGCGGGGCCATCGCGCCCATCTTCGTCTCCGCCAACGGCGGCACGACCTGGACGCTCAACTCCATCGTCCCAAGCAGCAACGGGATGACGGGCGACATCACGCTCCGCTTCGGCGGCACGAGTGGCGTCCTCTATACGGGGACGCTGCGCGGCGGCTCTGGGCTGACTCTGAACATCCTGCGCTCGACGAACTTCACGGGCGCGGCGGTTATGGACTTGCTCGTCACAAGGGGTGGCGTTGACCAGCCCTACGTCCAGGCGGCGACCGTCTTCGGCTTCTCGGGGACGGGCAACGACCGCGTCTACGTGGGCGACAACGACTTCAACCCGACTACGCCGGGGCGCACGGCGACCGTAGACCAGCACCTGAACGCCACTACCGCCATGCCGCCACCCCCCTCCGGCTTTACCATCGACCGAATCGAGTCGCGCAGCACGAGCGGCCAGGACGGCCCGCCCATCCGCCCGGCCATCCACATGAACGGGACGCTCTACGCCATCTTCTACCGCTGGACTGCGTTCAGCGGCACCGCGGCCACGGCCGACGTCGTCGTCGTGCGCGACGATAACTGGGGGAGCAGCGGCACGCCGTTCACTGCACTCACAGACCCGAGCGGCGGCCCGGGCCGCCTCGTCGTCACAGGCATCACCGTGCCGTGGAACAACACGAGCCAGGCGTCCTTCGGGCAGGAGCGCTTCGTCGGTTCGAACATCACCATCGCCGTAGACCCGCGCGACAGCTCAACCGTCTACATCGCCTGGGCCGACCGGCCTGTGGGGACGACCAACTACAACCTGCATGTCCGCCGCTCGACCGACTCCGGCGCGACCTGGTCGGCGGCCGACCTGCTGACGATCACCAACGCCACGAACCCCGCGCTGGCCATCAACACCAACGGGCAGGTCGGCTTCCTCTACCAGCAGCTCGCCGGCACGTCGGGCAGCCAGCGCTGGGAGACGCACCTGCGGCGCAGCACGAACGGCACGACCTGGAACGACCTCATCCTCGCGCAGCCGCCTGCCAACGCGCCGACCGTCACCTTCATCCCCTACACGGGCGACTACGTCCACTTGCTGGCCATCGGGAAGAACTACTACGGCATCTTCTCGGCCAACAATACGCCCGACATGGCGAACTTCCCGAACGGCGTCACCTACCAGCGCAACGCCAACTTCACGACGCACCAGCCCCTGAACCTGTCTAACAACCCCGTCCCCGTCTCCATCGACCCCTTCTTCTTCAGCGTCACGGAGTTGGCGAGCGAGAACGACTTCTATGTGCGCGACTGGACGGACAACCCCGCGAGCGGCGACACGGGGCTTGAGCCCTCGACCCACCCTGTCTTCTACGCCACGAGCGACGTGTGGAATCGGCGCGGCACGCTGCCCGGCGCTTTCCCGAACGACCAGCCCGATAACGAGAACGCGGGCAACGGCGTCGGCAACATCGGCGACAACTGGGCCTTCGCCCGCATACGCCGCAACACGCCCGCCTCCTCCGGCTCGAAGACCGTCACGGCGCACTTCATGGTCTCGCCCTTCGGCACCGGGAGCAACTTCGTGGACGGGACGACGGGGCCGGTCTCCATCATCGGCCCCGACCCAGCCGTAAACTTCCCGGCGGCGCAGGTCGGGCCGATAACCACGGTCGGCCAGCAGTGGCACCTGGACGCGGTGGCTTCGACCCACATCTGCATGGCGGTCGAGCTTTCGGAGCCCGGCGACCCGTTCGTCGCGCCCTCCCTCGTGGGCAGCGCGCCGGGGTGGCCGACGACCGACATCCGCGTCATCAACGACAACAACAAGGCGCAGCGCAACCTCGGGCTCTCGACGACGCCCGCCCGCGGCGTGGGCGCGCGCATGTCCTTCTACGCGCTCGTCCACAACGCCGCGACCTTCAGGCGCGACATGGTCCTGCGTTACGACGCGCCGGATGAGGTGCTGCGCCGCCTGCGCGATGCGACCGTCGAGGTGATCGGCGGGCCGGGCAAGCCCTTCCGCTCCGGCGACTCCGTGACGCTCCCCGGCATGCAGCCGGGCGAGAACCGCTGGGTCGGCTTCAGCTACGCGCCGCCCGAGGGCAAGGAGGGCGAGACCCTCGGCGTCAACTTCTACGAGATGGTCGGCAACACCGCCGTCAACGGCTTCACCATCGCGGCGCGCCCGTCGCCGATGGGGCGCGTGACGCGCGACAACATGGAGATGCACCGCTCGGTCTTCACGCGGCTGGCGGCCGGCTTCAACATGCCCGGCGCGCGCGAGGAGGCCGAGTTGGTACAGAGGTACGCGGGCGAGGGGTCGCTCAAGGATGACGAGTACCTGAAGCTCCTCATCGAGCGCGCGTCGATGCTGGAGAAGGCGCTCGGCCTCGCCGTCAGCGCCGGCGGCCAGAGGGACGAGTTTGGGGGCGCGGAGGCGCTCAAGGCTCTGCGTGGAGCGGTCGAAGCCGGGCGCGCGCCCGAGGCTGCGGTCGCGCACGCCGCGCTCCTCAACAAGCTCGACGCCAACCTGACGATGTTACAACTCGCCAAGGGCAACCCGGCCGACATCCTGCAGAACGTCCGCTGGCAACGCGACCTTTTTACCAAGAACCGCTCGCTGTCGAGCCTGCGCTGCTCGGCCCAACTCACCGAACAGATGTCCTCCTTCATCGCGGCCTACGAGGGGAGGCGCGTCACCGCCGGCGACTACCCCGCGCTCCTCGGCGCCACCTCGGCCTGCCTGCGCGAAGGGCTGAGCCTCCTGAGCGCGGGCTCCCTCGGTGCCTTTAACGAGCTGGCCACCCCCCGGCGCGACGCGGGCGACCTCGCCGCCATGCAGAAGGCACACAGGGAACTCCTGCTCAGGCTCCAGTCGCTGAGGTAAGACGCGCGGCGGCCCCCTTAAACCGACTCTGAAACCATTCCTGTAAACCTGAGCTGCCCCCTTAAACGCCGCAGGGCATTTAAGGGGGTTAGCTGATTTTTTGGTTTGGTACCTTCGTAACCGGGCGTTGTCGGAGAGGCTGTATTGCAGCAACCGCTCTTGAGCTATAATCCTCCCTCCAGTTAGCTTTGCACAATTATTCAAGTGAAATGAATAAAAGTGATGAATTATGCAATCTCTTCTGAATAATTGTGCAAAGCACCGCTGAATCCTTATTTATCGCTTGAGATCATGCGGTAGCCGAGATCTGCGGTCGATAATCTATCGTGCAGGCCCGCCGGGCGGGCCTGCACGATAGGGTCGGGCTTCTTATTTTTGATTCTTCGGAACGTTAACCGTCACAGCTTGTCTCGATGATTGCCCCGCGCTGTCAGTGGCAGTGATAGTAATTGTATAGATCCGCCCATTACCATTTCCTGCTCTCTCTGCGCGCAATCTCACCAGATGCTCATTGGCTATTTCCCAATCCGGGGCCGTATCACCGTCGCCCGTGCCATTGACCGCCTCGTTGCTCGCAACGCTCAACCTGGTAGTAACAGGCCCGCAGTTATCCTTGACTCTATAGTTGACGGCAACGTTGATTAACCTGTGATTGGGAGGCCAGAGTTGCGGCGGATTCACCGCAACGCCGGTGATTATGGGCGGGGGATTGGAAGTATTGATGACGACCGTTTCACTGTCGTTTTCATCATCTTCGGGCACGGGGGCAGAGAACTGCAACTCCGCCGTGTTGGCTATATCCGTACCGTCTGCGACTGGGCAATTGACCGTTGCGACAAGAGTGATGGTCGCTGTTGTGTCAGGTGCCAGCGTGTTGAAGAAGACTGTGCGGTTATTGCCGGAGCCACCGCACAGTCCCGCCCCTAATGTTTCGCACGAGACGAAGGAGACTTCGGACGGAAGCTCATCGACTACCGTAAAAGCGGAGGCGAAGCCCGGCCCCTCGTTTGTGACCGTAATCGTGTAGGTGACGTTGGAACCCGTGACGACCGGGTCGGCCGAAGCATCCAGGTTAATGGAAAGCTCTGCCTCATCACCGGGACCAGGCGCTTGGCCCAGCCCCGGCAGAGTTCCTATCCCTACGCCGCTCTGCTTTGCGTCATTAACGGTAAATAGAGCGTGCGCTTTAAGCGCAGATGCCAGCGCGCTCATTTCAACTTGCCGGGCGTGAATGGTGAATGGCCGTTGCGGGCTTTGAGCGCTTGTTCTGTCCGGCGAGAAATTAAGCGCCAGCGTGCAGATTAAAAAGATGACTCCTAGATTCATTGCGTTTCTTTTCATTGCATAAACCTCCCTGCCGAAAGAACCAATCTTGGCTTGATGCTTAATTGTGAAGCGAGAAAAGTTCGGGAACGTTGATGTGGGGCTGGGCGATACTCGGTCTTCCCGGAGGCGTTCAGCCAGCAGGCTGGGCCGGGCACAGGCCAGGAGCATCAGAACTTTGTTCCGGAAGACGTTTCCGGCCATAGCCCTCCACAACCCCGCGCTCGCTTCAGTCCTTGCAGTCGTCGTCCACTTCCGCATCTCCGGCAAAAATTTCCGGGTCCCACATCTTCGACTGCATCTTGGGGCCTTTCGGGCTAGTCGAATCAATAACAGGCACGCTCCCCTTTGTGCTGCCCCAGAAGCCGGGCCAATTGAGCCAGGGCGTTGCGCTATTACTCATGGGCCTGAGCTGCCTGAAGTTGCGCGGCTTCTTTCCGTCGTTAGGCTCATCGAGGTCTTGGGGATGATGGTTGCCCGTGCGGAAATAATTTGCGTGAGAGCCGCGTGCGATGAAGACTTTGGGCCTTGCACCATCCTTCTCTATCTTCCGCCAGACGCACTTCGAGCCTTTGCCGTGGTGCGAATAAACGGCGTACACCGGCTTGGCGTCAGCGCCCAGTTTTATCTGCACCAGCTCCCAGTCGCCCTCGTGGTCGCCGCCTCTCACACCGGAAGGGAAATCGTTGTAGTAGTAGTAGAACCAATATTGCAACCATGCTCCCGTGATGCGTCCGTCATCCCTGGTGAGAATCAAGCGGCGGTAAACGCGGTCGCGGTAGCGGTCGTCCTTCTGAAGCCTTGCGGCATCCTCGAAGTAATCATCCTTGTTTTCGTGGCGCAGGATGATTTTGTCATTGCCAAGAATGTCTTTGCCATTCGGATATTTGTCGCCGCCGCGCAGATACCCTATGCGCAACCCCTTCCCGCCGGGCTGTCGTTCGGCGATGGTCTCGTTATTATCGCGGGTCAGCCTGTTGCCGACGTTGTTGGTGATGGCATCGGCTTTCAGCGGGAAGAAATCTTCGCCCGTATCAAACCTCAGCGCCGGGCGATAGGTGATCAACGCTTTGCGGAATTTATCTGTGGCCGAAGCCTCGGTCGCGGTCACGTTTGTTGTCGTATCGGTGCCGCTTTGAGGCTGCGTCTGCGCACTGCCGGTAATTGAGGTCAAGGCACAGAACGTCACGAGAAACATAATGATGATTCCCGACTGGAGGCGGGTTGTGGTGACAGGTGACATGGAATTCTCCTTCCTTGAGAATCCACGTGCATTGGGGTAGGATGAGGTCGCTAAACGATGCATCCTCTGCCAATGACGCGGAGGTTGTATGGTGCAGGCTTTGCTGTCATCTTTGCGGGTAGCAGCAAAGCCTTATTTTCCTTTGCACCGATACACTGTCACACAGTAGTTCCTCCGTCAACGAAATTATCCCCCCTGAAACTTACTTGTCGCGGCGCGTCCAAAAAGCTGACGTGCGCGGTTCAGAGCTTCCGCTTGCCATCTCTTCTATGTTGAGATAGCAATCCGAAAACACACTCACTCTTCGGGAAATTAACGCTTATGAGCAAGCCTCACAAAAAAGTCATCCAACGGGCGCAGCCTTCGACTTCCGAAACTCAATTCCCACAACGGGCCGGGAACCTGACGACCAGACTGCGTCAACAGTTCGAGAGCTTACAAGACGATCTGAAGAAGCTGCTCAAGCAGGGCTGCATCTCCATGGTGACTCTCGAAAAGGCTCAGGAGCTGGAACGGTTCGTTAATGACAACGGATTGGCTATCCAGCGCTTCATTGAAAGAAGCGACGATGACCACGTCGTGGAACTGTGCTATCTCAAAAGCCGCTGCATGATGGCCGAAGTTTTCGACCAATTCGGCTTTCGTCAGCAGGCCAAAGAGGCCAGCCGCGATGGCGCTGAAATTCTCAATCAAATCCCTTCGGGGATAGACACTACGTTGCAGGTCGTTGAAAGCAGGCACGTCTTACGCGAAAAAATCAGGCTGTGCATAGATTACGTGCAAACTCATTTTTACAGGGAACACGATTACCCTGAGGCCCTGCGAATCGTCCTTCGCTGCCGCGATTTCGTCGAGCGTCATTTGCAGCGCAAGGGGGAATTCAATTGCTATGGCACGCTTGGGCAAATCTACTACGTGGCCGGGAAAATATACCGCCAGCAAAATGATTACAGCGCAGCCGAGCAGTGTTTCGCTTTAGCCATCGAGAACTATTATCAACGTGCGCGGACGAAGATTGCGCAGTATCAGGAGGCGATGCAGTATAAGGCTGCGGGCGACTCGGAAGAGCAGATGCAACGTCTTCAGGAGGATTTGGCACTGACGAGGTTGAAAACCGGAATCGCCCTCGCGCTCGGCATCGGCTGGATCAACTACGCCAGAGGCCACCTGCACGAAGCCCTCAACACCAATATCAATCCGGCGCGGGTGTTGTTGCTACATGCGCGTGATGAATTGAGTTCTGCGTATCTTGACCTCATTTACTCGTCCATCACCCGGGCCTTATCAAACAAGGATGCCGTGACGTTGAGCAGAGCCATCAAGATGGCTGAAGGCGCTTATCGTGTCTTCCTTGAGAACGAGCATTGGCGCTATGTCGGGCGTGCCGCGTGGGAACTCGGGTTGGCCCACTTCTACAGCGACAACCTGGATGAAGCCGAGCAGTGGGCCCAAAAAGTCGAAGCCATGGCGCTCGAATCCGAAGACCATAGATGGATCTCTAACGCGTTGATTCTTCGTAGTCGGATAGAGCACAGACGTGGTCAACTCAATGAGGCGCGCAAGACCGAATGCTTTTCGCTAGCCGAAGAGCTGACTTCAAGCGCCAGCCACAACGCCAGACAGCATCGCCAAACCCTCTGTGAGATAAATGCTCTGATTACGCGCAGCGCCATTCGCATTGACCTCACAAAGTTTGCTGAGGCGCGTCAGGATTTGGAAGATGCGCTCGCCCTTAATAAAGAATCAAACAGCTCCATGAGGAGCACTATGGCTAACCCCAAACTGGAGGCGCTCTGCTATCTGCACCTCTCCCGCAGTTACGCGCGCGAGGGAGAAAGGTTAAAGGCAAACGAGAATTTTCTGAGATGGAAGGAACTGGAAAGAGATGTCGAGCACATCTACGTTCGTGAGTTGGCCCATGAAGTGGAGCAGGAGATTAATAGCTTGAAAAAGGATTTCGTCATCAAGGCAGGTGAAGCTGTCCTCGATTACAAAAAGTGGAAGAAGGAGCTACAGCTTTTCTTGCTGCAAGAGGCGGAAAATTTCCCTGATGACGAAAGGCAGGAGATTGCCGAGCGGCTGGGGATTAGTCGGACGACGCTTTTAGGATGGAAAAAAGAGCTGAAAGGACAAGAGGAATAAACTCTGTGACCAACTGTGCTTACTAATTCTGAAATTCCACGGTTACTTATTGAAGGACTGCTCCCCTCAGCACTCGACGTCCGCGACTTCTTTGTGCAGGAAGCGGCATTCAGGGTGCAGGGTAAAGGCGGGAGAGACCTACTAGCCTTTATCATAAACGTGGAAACGGTGAACATCCAGAGAGCGTATCTGGAGGCCCGCAGGAGCATTAAAACAGAGAGTCCAGCTCTCTTCATCAATGCTTCGGGCCAGAGACTTTCAACTCAGGGGATGACCAACGTCATCGCTCGACGGGGTCATCGGCCCGGCCCACTACGAAAGAATTTCTCAAAAGTGGGATGCGGAGCAACGGCGATTACTCGCTGCCATTGAACAGCACCAGCAGGCTAACCAGTCGTACCTCGATCAGGGGGTGAAAATTCTCGAACTCGCGCAACGTGCTCATAGTCTTTATCTTAAGAGGACTGCGCGCGAAAAACGCCAACTCCCCGATTTTGTACTTTCGAACTCCATCTGGAAGCACAATGAACTCACCGCAGAATTCCGCCGACCTTTCGATATGCTTGCGGTTACGAACACAACTTGGAAAGCAGAAAAGGCCGCTGGAGCTGGTCCAAACGGCCTTTCTGAAATATGGCTCCGCAGGTAGGACTCGAACCTACAACCCTTCGGTTAACAGCCGAATGCTCTGCCATTGAGCTACTGCGGAAGATGCGCCCCGCTGGAGAATTGAGAAACGGTTCTCGTCAGCGTGGGCGCGTGAATTTTTATATCAGAAGGGTTCGGGGAGCGTCAAGCGCAGTGATTGGTGTGGGTGCCGGGCGCGGGTTGAGGGGCCGATGGAGCTTGCATGCGGGCCGGAAGTAGGCGAATATCTGCGCTACACTCGCATTAGAAATAGCCATTCGTCCCTTAAAAGAGTTCTTCTATTCGTCAGAGAGTTCTTCCATCTCGCGCCGCCGAGGGCCGAAACGTGAGGAGAGTACGCAATGGAGCGCCGTATCACTGCCTGGTACAGTCAGAATCTTGGGATGGAGATGCCGCTGGTGGCTTACGGTCATGCGGGCCACCCGCTATTGATGCTGCCCACAGCCGCCGCAGATTTCCTGGAGTACGAGAGATTCCAGTTGATAGATGCCATCAGTCATCACATCGAGGCGGGGCGCGTGCGCGCTTACTCGATCAATAGCGTCAATCGTTACAGCCTGCTTAATGAAGAGGCCCCGCCGCAATGGAAGGCAGAACTTTTGACGCGCTATGATCGCTATATCACGGAGGAAGTATTGCCGCTCATTCGCAATGACGCGAATGACGGAGGGGCGCGGCCCGTCACGACGGGCGCGAGCCTCGGCGCATTCCTCTCGGCCAATACCTATTTTCGTCACCCAGACCTTTTTCGCGGCGTGATCGCCATGAGCGGCAGCTACGACGTGCGCTCGTACCTGCGCGATCACTACGACGACAATGTGTATTTCAACAACCCTGTGGATTACCTGTCGAACCTCAACGACGATCATTACCTGCCGCTGCTTCGCAAGGCCGATGCCATCTATATCGTGACGGGGCAGGGGAAGTGGGAAGCGCCGGAGCGCAGCCGCCATCTATCCGAGATTTTAAACGCAAAGGGAATCCCGCATAGCCTGGACATGTGGGGCTACGACGTAGACCATGACTGGCCCTGGTGGCGCAAGATGCTCGACTACTACATCGGGAAGATATTTTAAGGAAGGAAGGATGAGGCTGAGGAACTGACGACCATGTTCGTCACGATGGTCAAGACCGTCAAGAGTAAAGGCAAAGGAAAGGGGTTGAGTTATTCATTCATCAAATGAATAACTCAACCCCTTTCATCCCTCATCCTTCATCCCTTCGTTAGGGTTCGTCCGTGCCTTTCTTGCCCTTCTTCTTCTGCTGGGGCTCGACCTCGCGCGGGCGGGTGGCGGGCGCGGGAGGCGGAAGCACGTCCGTGCGTGGAGCGCTGCTCTCAGACCTGGGAGCGGCGGTCGAGGAGGGCGGGGCCGTTGTGGTCGCCGGTTCGGAATCGGTGCGCGGCGCGGGTGGCAGCGTGACCTGTTCCAGCTTCGGGTCTGTGATGGCTGAAGGGAGCGTCGTGTCGCCGTCGTCGCGCTTGAGCCTGGCGCGCGCCGCGACGAGCTGCATATTCTCTTCCAACTGCTCGCGCTGGCGCTGCTTCTGTAGCTCCTTCATATCTTCGGGCATCGAGGGCGGCTTCTCAAAATTCTCCTTCGGCTTGTCCTTCAGGAAATCCTTCATGAAATCGACGAAGAAGGGAAGCGCGCCGTGCCCGCCCGTCATGTCGTTGCCGAGCGGTTTTTTTCTGCCCGGATAGCCCATCCAGACCCCGGTCACGTAGGTCGGCGTATAGCCCACGAACCAAACGTCCGTGTGATCGTTGACCGTCCCGGTCTTGCCCGCCAGCGGCACGCCCAACACCTTCGCGCCCGTCGCCGTGCCCGACTCGACGACGCCGCGCATCATATCGACCATCGTCAGCGCGACGTACTCGCTCGTCACCTTGTAGGTGGTCTTCTCCCACGCTTCGAGCGCTTCGCCGTCGCGATCAAGGACGCGCCTGACCAGATGCGGCTCGACGCGCACGCCCTTGTTGGGAAACGCCGAATAGGCCGAGACCATCTGGTTCAATGGAACCTCCGTCGCGCCGAGCGCCGAAGGCAGGTAGGGGGCCATCGGGACGGTGATGCCGAAACGCCTGACCATCTGCGCGCCGGTCTGAATGCCGACCGTCTGGAGCAGATGCACCGCCGGAATGTTCATTGACTTGGCGAGCGCGATCTTTAACGGAAGGTCGCCGTTGCTGGTCGAGCCGTCGTAGTTGTGCGGTATCCAGTCGCCGATGTGTATGGGCGCGCCGCTCACCTTGCTGTCCGGCGTCATGCCCCATTCGACCGCCGCCGTGTAGATGAACGGCTTGAAGGCCGAACCCGTCTGGCGATAAGCCTGCGTCGCGTTGTTGAACTTGTTGGTGTAGAAATCGTAGCCGCCGACCATCGCTATGATCTCGCCGGTCTTGGCGTTCAGGGTCATCAGAGCGCCCTGCACGCCCGGAACCTGCGACAACTCGACCTCAAGGCGACGGTTTTTATCGTCCACCCCCTTGATCTTGAACTCGGCGAGGTCGCCCGGCTTGAACTCGCTCTTCGGCTGGCGATTAGACCACCCCATGTCCTGGGCCGTCACCGTCGCGCTGTAGCTGCCAAAGCGGACGCGCGCCTCGTTCTTCGCCTGATCCAGCTTCATGACGAGGCCCATCACGTACTTGTTCTGCTGGTAATCGTTGCCGTACCAGTCCGGATGCTTGTAGGCGTCGAGCTGCTGCTGCGTGACCGGCTGGGTTGTCCCCGTATTGTTCTGCGTGCCGATGTTTGTATAGGAGGAGCGCCAACCGGCGTGCGTGCGATCATACTCGCGCAGGCGCGCGCGCACGACCTCGACGGCCTTGATCTGGGCCGCGACGTTGATCGTCGTGTAGACTCGAAGGCCGCCCTGCGCGACGCGCGTCGTATACTTTTCTTCGATGTCCTGGCGAATCTCTTCGACCGGATAATCGAAGGGCGAGGAGCGCGCCTGCGAAGGATAGTAAGCCGTATCGACCAGTTGTATCGGTTTGGCCTTTGCGGCATCGGCCTCCGCTTGCGTGACGAAGCCGTTCTTAGCCATCTGTTCGAGCACGAGATTGCGACGATCCTTCGCCTCTTTCGGATTGATGGTCGGCGAATACTCGCCGGGCGCTTTCGGGATGCCAGCCAGCAGCGCGGCCTCTTCGAGCGTCAGGTCTTTGGCCTGCTTGCCGAAATAGTTCTCCGCGCCCGCCTCTATGCCGTAGGCGCGCGCGCCCAGGAAGATGTGGTTGGCGTACATCTCCATGATCTGATTCTTCGTGTAGTAGCGCTCGATCTGAAGGGCGAGCAGCCATTCGTTGATCTTGCGCCTCAAGGTCTGCTCTTTCGAGAGGAAGAGGTTCTTGGCGAGCTGCTGTGTCAGGGTCGAGCCGCCCTCGCGGCGGTCGGTCGTCAGATTTTTCCAGCCCGCGCCGATGATGCGTATCGGGTCTATGCCGACGTGGTCGTAGAAACGCGCGTCCTCGATGGCGAGAATCGCGTTCTTCATCACGGGCGGAATCTCCTCGTACTTGAGCGGAATGCGTTTCTCAATCGCGAACTCGCCGATCACAGTCTCGCCGTCGTCGGCGTAGACGCGCGTCACCACGCTCGGGCGGTAAGTCGCCAGCGACGCGACCTCGTTGGCCGCCCTCGAATAGTTGAGCTGGTAGGCGAGGATGATGCCGGTCAAGCCGCCAGCGGCAATCGCCAGCAGCAAGACCGCCGGTAGCCAGAAGCGACGCAAAAAGTGGCGTCGGCGGGCCGGAGGAGCAGCATTAAGGCGCGACAGCGAGGCCGAACGGGGACGCGTTTCTCTGGAAGCCATAAATCAATCCTCTGTGAAAACCGGGCGCAAGACGAACCGTTCAAAAGGGCGGCCCCGCGCTGATGATCTCTCTATAATTCGGTTGCTAAGCCCTCGCCCGCGAGCGAAGAGCATTCGCAAGGCGATTATAACGCAACTCCTGCAAGCAGGCGAAGCACGGCGCTTCGCGGTTGCTTGAAGCCTGTGGCCGCCCGAAGGCCCCTACATTCTACTCGCTCCGGCAGGCCGCGAGCGCAGGGGATTACCCACACCGCTCTTATGTGGCTCGCACCAGTTGAGGAAATGATAAGGAGCAGCAGCAGCGTGCACCCCTCGTATAACCGCGTTGACTTTTCAAACCGAGTTGGCGGATGATTGTACCCTTGAGCGACCAAGCCGATACATTGCCGACTCTTCAAACCGTCCTTGACGAGATGCGCTCGGGGTTTGCCCGTATCGAGCACCAGCTAGGACGGATGGACATAAGGCTTGATCGTATCGAAAGCTTTTCCCATCAAACGCGCTCTGAAGTATTGGCTTTGCGCGCCGACATCAAAGAGTTTAAGTCTGCTCTTTCCACAGAATTACAAGGCCGCTCCTGATGGTTCAATCCGTCTGCCCGGACAGATGAAAACCTCAACATACCTTTTTCTTTAAACTGACCGCTCATCTTTGACGCGCCTTTATCCGAGCGGTTATAATCCTGAGTGCTCGCTAAATGGGGGCGACAGGCTTCGACAGGAGTCTTAATCGTCGAGCGAATGCATGCCGGGCTCTCTCCGTGCAGCTCGTTAAAAAGTATGGAGAAACACAAATGCCAATAATCAAGAGTTGGCTCTCGCTGCCTAATTAAGCACCGAGCGTCTCGCCGCAAGTTGCTCATGCGCGCGGAGGGAGATGTCACACAGATGAGCTGGCCCGTCCTTTCGGCCCGTGAGGATGGGTGAGACTAAAGTCGGGCTAGCTCCTGGCCGAGGTCTTCGTCGCTTCACTTACTCGGCTCGGGAGCGAAGGTGTCCGGGCGCTTTTCCGGTGTTCGGACAAAAAGAGAAGCGGCTAAGCATGTAGATTTCGTCGGCGTTGGCTTTTGGATCCGAGTTCAACTCTCGGCGCCTCCACCATCAACTCTAGCACCCACCCATTGAATCGCGACTTGCCAATCGGAATATTCGACAGCGGCGTTGGCGGCCTGACCGTCTATCGCGCGCTGCACGAGCGGCTGCCCGCAGAGCATTTCGTCTACCTGGGCGATACGGCCCGCGTGCCCTACGGAACAAAATCGCTCTCGACCGTCGAGCGTTATGCTATCGAGAACTCGCGTTTTCTCGAAGCGCACGGCATCAAGCTGCTGGTCGTCGCCTGCAATACGGCGTCGGCCCTGGCGCTGCCAGCCATACGCCGCAGCGTCGGCGTCGAAGTCATAGGCGTGATCGAGCCGGGAGCGCGCGCCGCCGCCGCACACTTTGCGGGAGCGCCGATCGGCGTCATCGCCACCGAAGCGACCGTCCATAGCCACGCCTATGCGAAAGCCATAGCCAGTCTTGCGCCCCTCGCGGAAGTTATCGAGACCCCGTGCCCGCTCTTCGTTTCACTCGCCGAAGAGGGCTGGGCCGAAACGGATGAGGCGCGTTCAATCACGGCCAAATATCTCTCGGAGATCAAAGCGAGCGGCGCTCGCACGCTCGTCCTGGGCTGCACGCACTATCCTATTCTGCGCGGTGTGATTCAGGAGACGGTCGGGCCCCGTGTCCGCCTGATCGATTCCGGCGAGGAGGCGGCGCAAACGGTCGAACAGCTTTTGCAGCGAAATGGACTGGCGCGTGAAGCCGAAGTGGTGGACGCGAGGGAGCGCCGATTGTGCGACCGTTTGGATCACTTCTACGTGACGGATGCCGCCGACCGATTCAGCCGCGTCGCCGAGAGATTCCTTGGAACCGCTCCCTCCGTCTTGGAGGCAGTGGAAGTTTGGGGGCATGATGAACTTCGCACGTACTGACGGGCGCGCGGCCGACGAGTTAAGGCGGGCGCGCATCACGCCGGATTTTCTGCCCAATGCCGAAGGCTCGGCGCTCATAGAGATGGGCCAGACGCGCGTCATCTGCGCCGCTACGGTGGAAGAGCGCGTCCCGCCTTTCCTGCGTAATCGCGGCCAGGGCTGGGTCACTGCGGAGTACGCGATGCTTCCGCGCTCGACCCAACAGCGCACGGCGCGCGAGACGGCACGCGGCGGCCCTTCGGGTCGCACCCACGAGATACAACGACTCATAGGCCGCTCATTGCGCGCCGTCGTCGATATGACGGCGCTCGGCGAGCGCACGATCACGCTCGATTGTGACGTGCTTCAGGCCGACGGCGGAACCCGTACGGCATCCATCACGGGCGCATACGTAGCGTTTGCGCTCGCCTGCCGCCGCCTGCTTCGCATGGGCAAGATTACGCGCAACGCGCTGACGAACGAGGTCGCCGCCATCAGCGTCGGCATCGTCGCGGGCGTGCCGCTCCTTGATCTGAAGTACGACGAGGATTCGCGCGCGGCGGTCGATATGAACGTCGTCTGTACGGGCGACGGTCGTTTCATAGAAGTGCAGGGCACGGCTGAGGGTGCGCCCTTCACTCGCCTGGAGATGGATCAACTGCTGGCGCTGGCCGGAAGGGGCGTCGAAAGCCTTGTGCTCGTACAGCGTGCCGCCATCGAAGGGGCCGCGCCCTGATGGATGAAGCCTCTAAACTCATGCGGGACAACACGCGCCTTGCGACGGGCATCTCAAGTGGGACAAAGCGGCGTGCGCGCGTACACATGTGCGCGCGCGACCGAAGCCGAACTTCCGAATCGGTCGGAAAACATTTATCATCGCAATGACAATTTATTAAGGAGTCATAACGTATGCGACGCCTGAGCATCTTTTTCATCGCTGCCTTTGCGCTGCTGGCGCTTTTGTCCTCGCTGGCGCTCGGGCAGACGCAGACTTTTTCGCGCGACTCGGTCGAGTACACGCTGGAACTCCCCTCACCGACCTGGCGCGTCGTGCAAGAGGCCGATAGCATTCACCAGCACACGGAATTTATTTACGGTGATCGCAACGACGGCTATCTGAGGATTCGTAAAGAGGTGGTCGATCAGGGGACGACCGCCTCAGACCTTGCGCGCCGCGATCAGGAACAGAAGCTTCGTTTCATGCCCGGTTATGTGGACGGCAAGGAAGAGCGCTTCGCCGGACGCCTGAGCGGTGTCACCATCTCTTACCAGTACACGAGCGGCGGCAAACCGATGACAGGTCGCACCTATTATCTACAGGCTGATAATCGCACCATCTACGCCCTGCGCTTCACGGGGATGCGCGACAAGCTGACGCGCATCAGAAACCAGACGGACATCATCGCGCGCAGCTTTCAATTGAAGTAATCCTCGACCGGACATTTCCCGGATCGTAGACGGGGGGCCGCCCATACGCGCTCTTTGAAGGCGACGGGCGGCCATCATTTTTGGCGGTCGGGCGGCGACTCTCCGCTCTTGCTACTCAAAAAAAGATGACGGGACTATTCCGAGCCGGTCAGCACGCTCCTCAGAAGATTGAGCTTCAGTGGCGACCGTTTTTATGGCTTACGTAAAATCACGGCCATCGTCAAAATCGATAAATCGGCCAGACTCTTCGTCTGATAGAGGTGATAAAATCTGGCTCTCATCTCATCCGTTATCCAGGGCGTGATCGTCTCGAACGAGCTTTTGGGCAGCATGGTATCGAAAGGCTCCATGACGGAATCACAAGCATCCGTTGCGCCGGTCGATGTCAATGATAGCGTCGTGTCTCTGAAGAGATGTTTCGAGATTTCAAAGCCCTCGCTCTTAAAACAGTCCAAAAAATCCGAAGCGCGCCAGCGATTTTCGGTCGCCTGTGTCTTCAGCACATAATCCTCCGGGGAATACATCAGAAAATCCAGAGGCTTACTAAAATCCGTATGGTCTCTCAAATCAATCCCGTGTACGGCTATCCCTCCCGGTTTGAGCATTCGGAACATATTCTGGATGACTGCTCTGGGCCGTTTCACATGTTCTAGGACGGAGAAAGAGAAGATCAAATCCACGCTACTTTCCGGCAGAGTGATTTCTTCTGCGGGCACTGGGCTCAGGGAAACAAATTTTTCAGGGCGAAGGCGCACGATGGGGGTTCCGTTCCCGTCAACCTCATTAACGCAAACCTGAGACAAAGGGACAGGGTCGTAGGGCATAAATCCCGCCAACATCAAATACGAGAGCTTGGCGTATGCCTCTGAAACCCAGTCGTCTATGGGAAGTATGTTGTTGGCGTAATATTTATCCGCACCGGCGAGAAGCAGAACCAGAGGGAGGCCGGGCTCGCGCGCCGTCCCCATTTCAAGCACGACCTTTTTCTGGTGTGCCGACTCTCCCACCAATCCCAGGAGGCGATTAAGGGCCCTATACAGGTGTAAGATATTATGAAGTGCGCTGGCATGCCGATTGACATTTTGGCGGATGGCCGAGAACAGCAGGCTTTCATCAGAACCAACCCGAGTAATGATTTCTTCTTCTTTATTTCTTGTTGTAGATTGACCTGGAAGAAAGACTCTGTGGAGTCTTCGCGGTAGATTCGCGAGCTTATTCAACATAGGATTCTCTGTGGATTATCAAAAAATAGAAAGGCCGAAGAGTCCCCTCAGTATCACCACGGCCGACACAGTCCGAGTCTATTCTACACCCCCCGATGCGAACATCTCTTTCATAAGACGATACTAATAGTTGAAGGAGGCTAAAGGCTTGGCGAATAGTATCATAACAGGCGTCCGGGATACCACGCGGACAAAAAACGAACGCATTGTCGGGGCTTTCATCGAGAGTCTTATCCTAAGGGGCTTTCAACTTTTATGAGTCTGAAACTTGCGCACGGATTGGCGATACGAAAATCTCGTATCAACGGCAGGGGCTGCTTTGCGACCATAGGCTTCTCCAGGGGCCGCAAGATCGCCGAGTATGCGGGCGAGCGTATATCCAGCCGCGAAGCGAAACGCCGCGCCCACAGGGCCAAGCTGCGCATCTGCGAGGTGGATGCACGATGGAGCATCGACGGCAGCCGGGGCGGCAACGGGACACACTACATCAATCACTCGTGCGAACCCAACAGCTATATGAAGATCATCTATGGGCACATCCTCTTCTACGCCCTGCGCGACATACGACCCGGCGAGGAGATCACCATCGACTACATCTCGACGCTACACTCCGACGAGAAAAGGTGTCGCTGCAAAGCCTCGACCTGTCGCGGGACGATCAATAAGAGAAATTAGTAGCCGCATATTAAGCAACAAGCCGCCTACGGCTCACGCCGTAGGCTGATACCTTTCGCCCCTCGCGGGGCTCCGTAGACCTTCAAATCTGCCTTAAGCGAAGCCCTTCAAGTTGAGATGGCAGAGAGCGCGTCGAGCACCAGAGCGTCCTCGTCTTCGGCCACCGTGCGCAGGTCGAGCAGCACTTTGTCTTCCATGATGCGCGCGATGACGGGCGTCGCTCCGGATCGCAGTGCCTCTTCGAGCGCGTCCGCAGACATCTTCTCGTGCGTCAGGGCGATGAGGGCCGTCTGCGGGTGAGCGGTCGGAGCCGAGCCGCCGCCGATGGCTGATTCTCCCGGTGTGACCTCGTAGCGAAGCGATGATGTGGCGGGCCCCCGGCGCTCGGCGAGCCTGGAAAGCAGGGCGCGCGCGCGTCCCTCTATCTCCTCGCGCGTCATGGCGAGCATCCGGAGCGCCGGAACTTCCTTGAAAGACGCGCCGCGACGGTGCGCTTCGAGCGTCGCTTCAAGAGCCGCGAGGGCCAGCTTGTCGGCGCGCAGCGCGCGATAGAGCGGATGCTTGCGCAACGCCTCGATCACGGGGCGACGACCGACGATGAGACCCGCCTGCGCCGCGCCGAGCAGTTTGTCGCCGCTAAACGAGACCACGTCGGCCCCGCTCCTGACGGATTCGAGGATGACCGGCTCGCCTTCCAGTCCATACGCCCTTAAATCAAAGAGCGCGCCCGAGCCCGCATCCTCGTAGAGCGTGAGCCCTCGCTTGTGCGCCAGCTCCGCCAGCTCCGCGAGCGAGGGCGTCGCCGTGAAACCGACGATGCGATAGTTGGAGGTATGAACGCGCACGATGAGGCGCGTCCCTTCCGTGATCGCGCGCTCGTAATCCGCCAGGCGTGTCCGGTTAGTAGTCCCCACCTCGACGAGGCGCGTGCCCGACTGCGCCATCACGTCCGGCACGCGAAAGTCGCCGCCGATCTCCACCAACTCGCCGCGTGAGACCAGGCTCTCGCCGCCCTGGGCCAAAGCCGTCAGGACGAGCAGCGCGGCCGCCGCGCAATTGTTGACGACGAGCGCGGCCTCCGCGCCCGTCACTTCCGTCAGGAGTTGCTCGACGCGCGCGCCGCGCCGCCCACGCCTGCCCGTCAGCGCATCGTATTCGAGCGTGCAGTACCCGCCCGCTTCCACCGCCACACGGTCGCGCGCTGCCTCCGAGAGAGGCGCGCGACCCAGGTTAGTGTGCAGGATAACGCCGCTCGCATTGACGACGCGGCGCAAGCGCCCCGTCGTTTCCTCGGCCGCGCCCGCGCGCCTGAGCATGAGCGCGGCCTCCGCGAGCAGGCCCTCGCGTGTCCGGTCGCCGTTTTGCTGATCCTCTTCGGCGTCTGATCCGTCCTTCTGGAGACGAGCGCGAAGCTCCTCGGTGACGCGGCGGGCCAGGTCGGCGAGGTGCTGCGCTCCGAGGGTTTCGCGCAGCGAGAGCGCCGCCTCAGTTCTAAGCAGAGCGTCGACGGAGGGCAGGGCGCGCAACGCCTGCCGCCTGTTTTCGGATTTATCGGTCATAAGAGTCTTGAGGCCGCTTTTTCCGGGCCGCGCTAAGAATATTCCTTCTTTCGGGATTGAAGCAATGCCGGGGCGGGTTGAAGCGGAGCCGCCGCGCGCCCGTCCGTCAAATATTATCGTTGACACCCGGCTTTCAAAACGCCTAGACTCAAATTAGAGAGAGAGGGGCGCGCCCCTTCCCACAAAACCCCCCGCCGGGTGCGCCGATAATCAAGGAGAATTTCAGAAGTGCCAATACGCGATAATAAGCTGGCGCGCGCTTCGCAGCACAGATCGAAGCCCAATTCCACGGTCGACAACCAGCCGACCGTAGACGAGCAGCTCACACGGCTTGAGGAGGACATGCGCCGCCTCAAGATCGAGTACGACATCTACTTCAACGGCGCGGCAAAGCGGCCTCCCTATGATACGAAGAGCCGGGTGGAGACGGTCATCAAGCGCCTCGGCGATGATCGCACGCTCAACTTCGCGCAGCGCTATCACTACAACTCGCTGACGGCGCGCTACAATTCTTTCCGCGAGTTGTGGCGGCGCACGATGCAGGGGCGCGAGGAAGGACGTGATGCTGCGGCGTCGGCGCGGGCGTCGGCGCGCGGCGTCGAAGCAGCGAAGCCGGGCGAGCAATCCACCTTCGTCTGTAACGACGCGCACGGCGATATCCAGACCGTCAGACAGATATACGATGCCCTCGTCGAGGCCAAGAGAAAGTGCGGCGAAGCGGTCGATGATCTCTCGTTCCCGCGCTTTCATCACCTGATCGCCACCAAGACCGACAACCTCAAAGAGCATCTGGGTTGCGAGCGCGTGCGCTTCTCCATAGACGTGGAGGACGGGCGCGTCAACTTCAAAGCCAAAGCCGACCAAAAATAAAAACGACCCCTTTGATAAAAGAGGTCGTCTTTACCTAACTCTTAGCGCTTGCCGGGCTCGGGACCGGAAGCGGCCAGTGGCTTTACTTTATGTTAAAGCCTCTCGGGAGATTACATCTTGGTCACTTTCTCGGCCTGTGGGCCCTTGGGGCCCTGTGTGACCTCGAACTCGACCTCCTGGCCCTCTTCGAGAGTCTTGAAGCCGTCGCCCTGAATGGCGCTGTAGTGAACGAAGATGTCGGAAGAGCCGGGCTGCTCGATGAAGCCGTAACCCTTCGAGTTGTTAAACCACTTGACCTTACCGGTTATTCTAGACATAACTGACGAACCCTCCTAACGATTCGGTAAAACGGGGCGTGAGAGCTTTAAAGGCTTTCGCGCCGACCTGAAGTTAATGCTTGTGAGCCGGACGCGCTTTTCTTCTGGGGCGCTACACGGTAACACAACCAACAAAAAACTGTGCGCGCTCGTCCGCCGCATCAAAGGCGACGATCAATCACACACAGAGACCAATGGGGAAAAGCTCGAACTTCATTTTTGTAATGCTTGCAAATCGCTCTGCCGGGGCGAGTTAAAGGAAATCCCTGCATCGAAACGACGGCGCATACTAAGCGATAGCCCGCGAGTCTGTCAAGCGAAAAAACCAAAAAATTTCGCCCCGATCTTAAGCCGCGGGCCGGGAACGGACGCGCCTCCGCCGCTCGAGCCGAAGAGAACTCGGGCCGCTCTCTCTCCCTTCGCCATGACCGATACGGCGAGCGATGCTCCCGTTGCGCGAGACGGCTCACTACTTCTACTTCTACTACTACTACTGCGGGCTTGAAGATAGGGCCGCACCGGCGGCGCGCGCGCCCGGCACGTTTTTAATGTCCAGCTCTTTCAGGATGTAGCCCGCGCCGCCGAACTTGTCCGTGATGAAGAGCACGTAGCGAATATCGACGGAGATGGCACGATGCGCCGCATCATCGTAGAGATAGTCGTTGCCGAGCCCTTCGTAGTTGCTGTCGAAGACGATGCCGACCTGCTCGCCGCGCCCGTTCAGGATAGGGCTGCCGGAATTGCCGCCGATGGTGTCGGTCGTGGCGAGAAAGTTGACCGGCACCTCATGGCGTCCTGAGCCACTGGCCGAGGCGTATGGGCCAAAGTCGCGCGTGCGGTAAAGCTGCTTGAGCTTTTCCGGAACCTCGAAATCACCGCGCCCGGTATCCTTCTCGATCACGCCGGAGAGCGTCGTGAAGGGCTGGTAAATGACAGCCTCGCGCGGCGCGTAGCCCTTGACTTCGCCGTAGGCGAAACGGAGCGTGCGGTTGGCGTCAGGGTAAGCCGGAGCGGAGCCGCGCATCTCGCTCATGCCCGCCAACAGAAGCGGGCGCAGGCGCTCGACCGTCTCGTTGAACTCCTGCGTCAGACGCGAGCGCCGTCGCTCCTCGGCGCCGATCTCGGCGGCGAAGTCTACTAAGGGCTCGTGCAGCTCCGTCAGTTGCGCCGTCGAAAGAGCGTAGAGCGAGGAGAGCCCTTCGACGGTCTGGAAGCGCTTGGCGTCCACGACGGCGCGCGCAAAATCCTCTTCGGCGCGACGCCGCGCTTCGCCCTGCAACTGGCCGAAACGCCTTTCAATCGCCTCGATCTTCTGCCCGGCGGGCAGCTCGTCCGCCTTTCTCAAGAGAAATATCAGAATCTCGCGCTCGATCGTGGGCTGGCGCGCCGCCAGTATCGACCCGAAGCGCGTCTTGACGCGCTCGATTCCGGCGTTGCTGAAAAGCGGATTGCGCTCGTTCTCAGGTCTCTCTTTATTGGCGGCGAACTGCTGGGCCAGGAAGGTGATGCCGACGAGGTCGCTGACGGAAAACATCTGTTGGATGACGAGGCCGCGCTGGCCCGCCGCCAGAAGCGCGCCGTAGGCGCTGGCGAGACCGGGCAAGACCTCGCCGTATTTTGCCTTGCGCGCCGGATCGGCGGCGACCCAGCGAGCGAACGCTTCTTCGTCGGCGCGCTTTCTGGCGACGAGACCGGCACGCCGCAGCGCCGGAATCGAGCCCGCGTAGAGCTTCAGAGTGTTGCTGTAATTGGCTATGTCCGACTGTAGCCTGATGCGCAGCGCCGGATTATAGCGGGACACGTCCTCCAGTATGCGTATATAGTTTGAATAAAGATCGACCATAAAGGGCCAGTTGATGTCCTGGCTATAGGCGGCCGAATAGCTCTCGCGATACCGTGTGGTCGAACCCGGATAGCCCAGAACCATCATGAAGTCACCCTCGCGGACTCCGCCCATAGAGAGCGACAAAAACTTCTTCGGTTTGTAGGGCACGTTGGCGGGCGAATAATCGGCGGGCTCGCCCGCGGGGCTGACGTAGGCCCGCATGAAGGTGAAGTCAGCGCCGTGGCGCGGCCACTGGAAATTATCCGTTTCGCCGCCGAATTGGCCCACGTTGTTGGGCGGTGCATAAACAACGCGCACGTCGCGCAGCACCAGATAGTTGAACATGTAGTAGGAGAGCCCTTCGTTCATTGAGAGGACGCGCGTACGCGTGCCTTGCCGGGCGGAGGTGCGCGCGGCCGCTTCCAGGGCGCGAACCCTGTCTTCGATGGTACGCTGGCGCTCGCCGGGCGCAATCGTCGCCGGAAGATTAGCGAGCACCTCGTTCGTCACGTCTCTCAATTCCTGCGTCACGGTCACCGTATAGTCGGGGGCCTGTAGCTCTTCGGCGCGCGTTCTGGCTGTAAAGCCGTGGGCCACGTAATCGTTGACGGGCGTGGACGCGGCGACGAGCGCATCGAAGGCGACGTGATGATTGGTGAGCAGGAGTCCCTCCGCAGAGACGAAAGAGCCCGTCCCGCCGTCGATAATCACTATGGCATCGGAGAGGCTCGGGCCCGCCGCGTTGTAGATGTCTGTGACGGGGATTTTCAGGCCGCGCTGATTGAGCTTGTTGATGGGAAGCTTCGCAATCGTATCGGGCGTAAACATGCCCTCGTCTGCGAGGGCCGCGCCGCTTGGCGCAAACGGCGCGATCACCAGGATGAAGACGAGCGCGAGGGTCGCCGCACGCGAGAATCCGAAAGTCATCTCGTAAAAACCTTTTCCTTACGACTGTTGATAGAAGAGCGATGAACGTATGCGTGGGATATTAGCAGAGGCGCGCGGGAAAACCGAAAAGCGGAAGGCAGCAGGAAGACACACACTCTCTCGATGGCCTCCTGCTGCCTTCCGCTTTACATCTCTGTCGGACGTCAGTTCGTATCCCGTGGCAAATACTGTTTCGGATTAACAGGCTCGTCGTTGATGCGTACTTCATAATGAAGGTGAGGGCCCGTAGAGCGCCCTGTCGAGCCGACGCGCCCCAGCAACTCGCCGCGCCCGACCTTGCGCCCCTCGATCACATCTATGTGCGAAAGATGGCCGTAGCGCGTCGTGAGCCCGCCGCCATGATCCAGTATGACAATCTGACCATAACCATTCTGCCATCCGGCGAAGATGACTTTGCCGGTGGCCGCAGCCATCACGGGCGTCCCCCACAGCGTGGCTATGTCCTGCCCCGTATGGAACTCGAAAGAGCCGCCGCCGAAGGGATTGCTGCGACCGCCGAAGCCGTCCGTTAACTCGCCCGAGACGGGCCAGATGGATGGCGTCGCCGCGCGCCTGTGGAGCAGCGCTTCATAATTACGCAGATCCCTTTCGATGACCTTCGTGCGGTACTCAATCGTGGTCGCGATGTCGAAGGGCATCTCGGGGCCGCCAGCGCCGCGCTGGGTTGTTTGCTGCTCGTGCTCAACGCCCGACATCTCGGCGATGCGCCGCGTGACGGTCTCGACGGCCTCGACCCGCTGGTTCAGGCTGTTGAGCTGCTGACGTTGCTTATCATTTTCCGCGCGCAGGCGCTCGTTCTCCTCCGCTACACGAAGGTGTATGGCTTGCTGGGTCAGACCGTAAAAACCGTAAGCCGCCGCGCCTATCAAGACGGCGACGGAGCAGGCACAGGCATTGACCCATCGTTTGTGTAACGAAACACGACGGACACGCGAAGCTGAATTTGAAGTACGGGCGACAATAAAAGCGTAAAACCGGTCGTCACTGGCCATCATACGTGCTCCTTGGCGATCAGATTCGCGCGAAAAAGCAGATCGGAGAGACGCGCGAGCGACGCCGGAAAGGCACAGCCTGCCGGACGAGGGCGACTGCTGCTAAGCCAAAAATATCGAGGTCTTAAACTTTGATACCTGCCTGGAGATTTTGCAGCGCGATAGATCTTCCGATTTAAGGTCGCGAAATGACGGCTGACCCTATTCAGGTGCTGCAGAGGTCTGGGAAACTATCACAGGAGCCGAAAGATTGCAACCCTATTGCAACACTGGAGAACACGTTTCGCCAAAGGTTCCGGGGAAAGGAAAAGCCCACGCGCGACGGGGCCGAACCGCCTGGCCGCGCGTGAGCTATGTTACTACCTTCGGGGGCGGAAGGGATGCCCCTCAAATATCCTCTGCTTCGCGCTTTCGGCTCTGTCGGCCGCGCATGATCGAAAGCACGATCAGCAGCATGATGCCGACGAAAGCGACGACGATGGCGACCTTGATGGCGACGAGCAGAAAGCTGACGAGCGAGATGAGCTGGCGCAGCAGCGTCACGATCAAAAGGATGAGCGTAATGATTCCGCCCCAACGGCCTGCTACCTTTAGAAAAGCTGTCATGATCTATAACCTCGTGAAAGTACTACTTTTGAACCTTCGCCGCCACGGCTACAACTGCTGCGCGAGCTGACCAGTGTGTAAACCGGCCTTGAGCGTCATGGGCACGCGCGAACCCCCTTGCGGCGCGAGACATCATCATAACAAAGAGACGAGCAACGCAACAAAGATAAAACGCGACGCAGGTCTTTATCACTCTCTCTCAGAGAGCTTTCGCTCAGGGGCGCGGCTCAAAGGGGAGCGCGCCGGGCTCGCGCGCCGTGACCTGCGTAATAAGCTCTCCGGTGCGAAATCTGGGCGACTCCAGTTGCGAATGGACGACTACGGACGGCGGCGGTCGATGCGCGTCGAAAGCCAAGGGCTCGCGGTCGCGCCGCCTGCGCCGCCCTACATAATCGACCAGCATGTAAGCGCCGAGCGCGACGAGCGCGACCGGCAGAAACTGGCGCACGGGAAGCTGTATGCCGAGCAGCGTATGGAGCAGGAAGATTACGCCGAGCACCAGGAGCGTCAGGCCCCACGCGAAAGGATTGCCGTAAAGGCGACGCGCGATGACATCCTCCTCCGCATCGGGCGCTAACCCGGCGCGCATCAATTGCGCGGTGCGGCAGGCGTCAACGGCCGCGAACAGCAGCGTGCCGAAGAGGCCCAACACGAAGAAGGCCATGCCGTCGGTGACGACCGCCATCTGAAAGAAGCTGGCGAAGATGGCGAAATGGACGATGGCTTTCGAGGTTTGGCCGTTATAGGCTGCGCCGAGGCCCGGCACTATGGAAAGCAGAGTGGCGATGAGCGGCGAACTCTTGCGACGGAGGACGGGCAACCTGGATGAGGAGCGCGACTGCTGCTGTTGCAGCATCTCTACGCCCGCGACGATGCAGTCCTGGCAAAAGGGAAAGCCGCGAATGCGATGATCGCATGCGGGACAGAGCGGGCGCGCGCAGCTATTACACTGGACGACCGCCGGGTTACGAATATGGTAAGCGCAATTCATTTTCTTCCTGCCGTTTGCCCCCTCGGTCTCTCTAAAGCGTTCTAGCGATTCTTCTGCTCCCTGGGCGCTTCGGGCTTGTCCGCTTCCATGCGGGCCGGGACAACTGCATCGGGGCGCTGGCCGCTCATGAAGTCCGTGATGCCGCTGGCGATACCCTTGACGGCCGCGTTGGCCTCGTAAGATTTCTCGGCCATACGCACGCTGGCGCGATAGAGGCCGCTGATCGAGCCGTCGGCCGAGACCGTGCTCGTGAGCACAAGGACGGCGACGAGCAGCATGGTCGCCACGGTCGCCAGTTGCGGCGAGACAATCGGGTCGAGCCACAGACGCATCCACGCGGCGAAGCGTGCGCCGAGGGGAGCGCGCACCTCTTCGGCATCGGTTGTGCCGAGCGTCGCCTGTAAAATCCTCTCGTGCAGCCCGGCGGGCACGGGTCTCTCTTCCGTAATATAGGTGTAGCAGGCGCCTATCGAGCGCACGACCTGACCGGGAAGCTCCGTGCAGCTTGCACATAGGGCGGCGTGGCGTTCCCAGCGATGGTAAAGGTTGGCGGGCAGGAATCCGTCCAGGTAATCGGTCAGGCACTCCTCGAACTCGGCGCAGGTCATGGCAGTTTCCGGCATGGTCTGCATCAGGATACGTGCTTCGAGTTCGGCGGGCGGCGGCGCGGGTTCCGACATCTGGCAGGCGCGAATACTGTTTTTAACCTCGCTCAAAAGGTCGTGGCAAACGGGGCAGCGCATGGCGTGCTCGGCGAAGGCGCGGGCCACCGGGGCCTCCAAACTGCCCTCTATGTAGTCCGTCAAGCGATCTTCAAAATCCGCACAAAGCATATTGTTTACTCGTTTCCAACCCCTGTTTTAAAATTCCTCTAAGGCGACGACGGCGCTTCGCGTTCGGCCCCAACCGCTGGAGAGACGCGTGCGCCTCCGCGCTTTTGTCTAAACGCTCGTCAGGGCGACGACGCGCATGCGGCGCAAAATCTTCGCCAGCTCAATGCGCCCGCGATTGATGCGCGATTTAACCGTACCCTCCGGTATCTGTAAAAGATCGACTATCTCCTGGTAACTCAACTCTTCTATATCGCGCAGGATGACGCAGGTGCGAAGGTCTGGCGAGAGCTTGTCGATGCCCGCCTGTACTTGCGCGCCCAGTTCGCGCCGCTCCATCTCGCTCTGCACCGAGCCGCTCTTCGAGCGAAGATGATAGGTATGGTCTTCCAGATCGTCGGCATGCGTATCGTGCGGCGTCCTCTGGCGGCGACGGTAATCATCTATGATTAGATTACGAGCGAGACGCATCAGCCAGTTCTGCAAGTCGCCCTGTTTCGGGTCGTACTGATCCAGAGAGCGATAGACGCGTATGAAGACCTCCTGCGTCAAATCCTCTGCGGCGTCGGCGCGCGAGGTAAAGCGATAGGCCAGATTGTAAATGCGGCGTGAATAGGAGGAGACGATCTCTTCCCACGCCGCACCGTCGCCCGCACGACACCGTCTGACTAATTCGGCTCCCTCAGTCGTCGCCAAAGCCTTTGCAGCTCCCACCTGTCGTCTCTCCGATCCCGTCGTCGACATCTCTCTTAACATGCGCGTCCTGCAAGGTGGAAAACGCCCCTGCTCAGCGCTGATTACGACGGCCCGGAAGCGAAAGTTCCTGAAAACATTGGCCGTAAGCAGGGCGGCGGGGCCCCGAGCCCCGGGGCCTCGCTCCGTCCGCGTCCCGCCCGGGCCCTTCGTCTCATCTCTGGCTTCTTGCGCCCCTACTGCGAAATATTGTAGCCTTGCCTCGCCACCCTATATCTTGTGGTTTGGGCTCGTGCGCCGTCAAGTGCCGTAAAAGGATTGAGGCGCGCGCGTCTTTCCCGGCAGAGGCTTTGATCTTTTGCGAAAACATCTGAAATTCATCGCTCTCGTGGTGCTGGCCGCGCTTATCCTGTGGTGGTTCGGGCGCGGGCTCAATTGGGCGGAGGTGCGCGAAAGCGTCCGTCTGGCGGACGCGCGCCTGCTCGCGTCCGCCATCCTTGTCGTCTCGCTGACCTACCTGATACGCGCTTACCGCTGGCGCGCGTTGCTCGCGCCCCTGACGCCCGCGAGCCTGCGCGAGCTGTTTGTAGCGACGACCGTAGGCTTCGGCTCCGTCTTTCTCTTCGGTCGAGCGGGCGAGGTGGTGCGCCCCGTCGTGCTCCCGCTGCGTGACAGGCGCGTGCGCCCGGCCGCTTCCTTCGTCACGATCATGGTCGAGCGCCTCTGCGATAGCGTGGCCGTCGTCGTGCTGTTCGCCGCCAATCTACTGTGGTTTCGCGCGCCCGCCAGTGATGCGGCCCAGTTCGCGCACGTGCGCGAGGCCGGATTGATCCTGCTCGTCGTAGCCCTGGTCGGCGTCGGCTCTCTGATCTGGTTCGAGCGGCGCTCGGCGCGAGCGGTTCACTGGCTCGATCAAAGACTGGCGCGCCTGCGGTTTGTGCCCGAGCGCGTCCGCCACGCGGCCGTCAGCACTCTTGAGCAATTGGCGACCGCTTTGCAAGTGCTGGCGCACCCGCGCGAGTTGCTGGTGACGGCGACATGGACGGCCCTTTTGTGGCTCGCCATAACGCTCGCCAACGGGCTCGTGATACGCGCCTTCGGTCTGCCCTTCGGGTTTGGAGAGACCGTCTTCGTGTTGGGCTGGGCGCTCGTCGGCTCCTTAGTGCCGACGCCGGGCGGGGCCGCCGGTGCGTTTCATGCGGCGACGGCCGCCGGGCTGATCTTTCTCGGAGTGGCGCGCGAGAAGGCGGCGGCCGCCTCGATCGTGATACATCTGGTGGATTTCGCCCCGGCCGTCCTGTTCGGCCTCTATTACGTGCTGCGCGGCGACATTAACATCAGGCGTTTGCGCGAGCTGACCTCGTCCGAAGCCGTCGAGCATGCGGTCGAAGACGAGAAGCTGGAACCCGTTGCGGGTCAAACGAAGGCGGAGGAGGAAGAAGACCTGGAGGCTCTGGCGCTTGGCAAGTGAGACGGCCGAAGGCGTGTTCGTCGGGAGGGCTTTTTCGATGGCTGATCTACGCTCTCAGGTGGAAAAGACGTTTGCGGGGATAGAGGTTGGCGACCGTTTCCGTTGGAGCCGTACGATCACGGAAGGCGATGTCGCCATCTTCGTAGGCGTCACGGGCGACTATAATCCTTTTCACATGGACGATGATTTCGCTCGCCAGACCAAGTTCGGACGCCGCATCGTACCCGGATTGCTGACCGCGAGCCTGGCGACGCACATCGGCGGCATGCTCGCCTTCCTCGCCTCCGAGATGCACTTTCGCTACCACCAGCCGGTCTTTATAGGCGAGACCGTGACGTGCGAGGTCGAGGTCAAGGAGAAGATTCAGGAGGGGCGACGCATACGCGCCAGCGTGCGCTGTACGAAGGACGAGGCGGTTGAAGTCCTGACCGGAGAGTTTACGGGAACGCCCGCAGCTCTGCGGCTGAAGCCGGAGTAAGTGAAAAGCAGAGTGAAGCGGAAAACCGAAACCCTCGGATAAAAGGGCTGCTGCTGCTGTCCGCACTACTTTACCTTTTCACTTTTGCCTTTGAGGAGCAAAGCCACTATGAAGTGTCCTTTCTGCGGTTTCATCGAAGATAAGGTGGTTGATTCGCGCGAGTCGCGCGAGGGCGATGCGATTCGCCGCCGCCGCGAGTGCCTGCGCTGCGAGCGGCGCTTTACTTCTTACGAGCGCATAGACGAAATCCCTTACATGGTCATCAAGAAGGACGGCCGCCGCGAAGCCTTCGACCGCAACAAGGTGATGGCGGGCCTGCTGCGCGCCTGCGAGAAACGGCCCGTCCCGTCCTCGAAGCTTGAGGGCATAGTCAACTCCGTGGAGAAGTACGTGCAGGAATCGCCCGAGCGCGAGCGCCCGACGAGCAAGATCGGCGAACAGATCATGCGCCGCCTTAAGGAGCTGGATAAGGTGGCTTATGTGCGCTTCGCCTCCGTCTATCTGGAATTTGAAGATGTCTCGGAATTTATGCACGAACTGAAACACCTGGTGCGTTCACGCGCTGGCGGCCAGGCGGCGAAAAGAGCTTGAAAGGTTTGTGACCGGCGACAAGCGATGACTGTCAGGCAGAGAGAGGGGCCCCGCGCGTCTCCTGACTCGTCGCTTACGGCCCAAGACACTTCGACACCGATTGCTTATGATTAAAGCGGCGCATGTCACGGGGCTCGAACGCCTCGAACTTGAGAGATTGCGCGACCGCGTCGGGCGTCTCTTCGATGCCTTGCAGGAAGCGACGCTCGCCGACGCTCCGGCGACGCCGGGCGCATGGTCGCCGCCCGTCGATTTGTGCGAAACGGCCGACGCCGTGACGATGCGCGTCGAGCTGCCGGGCGTGGCGGCCTCCCAGATCAAGATCGCGCTGACGAGCGCGCACCTGCGCATCTGCGGCGAGAAGAAAAAACGGACGCCACGCACGCGCATCATTTCGCATCTATGTTCCGAGCGAAGCTACGGACATTTCATGCGCACTGTGCCGCTTCGCTGGACTATAGACGTAAGCGAAGCGACGGCTGAGCTTGAGAACGGCGTGCTGACGGTTCGTCTGCCGAAAAGAAAAGACCGCCGCGGCGCGCAATTTCGTGTGACGATAAAAGAGAACGAGGAATGATGAATGCGGAACGGGTGAATTGAAGAACTCAATTTGCGTCTATTATTTTCGGCGCTCCGCATCCATCATCTAAAACTATGGCTATTATTACCAACGCAGAAATCGCAGAAGACCTGGAGGCGGCAAGCAGTAGTAGCGGCGGCGGCGGCGAGGAGCAGCAGTTACAGATTCCCAACGAGCTGCCGGTGCTCCCCTTGCGCGATATAGTTATCTACCCGTTCATGATCGTGCCGCTCTTCGTCTCGCGCGAGAAATCCATTCGCGCCGTCGACGAGGCGCTCGGCGAGAATCGCATGATCCTGCTCGCCTCGCAGAAGGATTTGGACAAGGAAGAGCCGACGGGCGAAGACCTCTACGGGATCGGGACGGTGGCCGTCATCATGCGTATGCTCAAGCTCCCCGATGGTCGCATACGCATACTCGTGCAGGGCTTGGCGCGCGCCCAGATCGAATCGGTCGAAGCGAGCGGCGAATACCTGCGCGCGCGCCTGCACGTCTTGCAGGAGACGCCCGCCCCGGAGCGCTCGCTCGAAGTCGAAGCCTTGATCCGCAACGTCCGCGCCTCGATGGAGAAGGCCGCCAACCTCGGCAAAAACATCTCGCCCGAAGTGATGGCGATCATCGCTAATCTGGACGACGCCGGACGCCTCGCAGACCTATCGGCTTCAAACCTCGAATTGAAGGTCGAAGACGCGCAGAGCGTTCTCGACATCGCGGATACCACGCTGCGCCTGCGCCGCGTCAACGAACTCCTGAACAAGGAGATCGAAGTCCTGACCGTACAGCAGGAGATCAACACGCAGGCGCGCGCCGATATCGACCGCTCGCAGCGTGAGTTCTACCTGCGCCAGCAATTGAAGGCGATTCAGTCCGAGCTTGGCGAGGGCAACGAGCTGGCCGAAGAGATCGCGCAGTTCCGTGAGAAGATCGAAGCCGCCAGGATGCCCAAGCCTGCCGAGGAAGAGGCGCTCCGCCAGTTGAAGAAGCTTGAGCGCATGCACCCGGACGCCGCCGAGACGGCGACCCTTCGCAACTGGATGGAGATTATGACCGATCTCCCGTGGTCGAAAGCCTCGGTTGATAATTTAGACCTCATCAAAGCCGAGCGCATTCTGAACGAGGATCACTACGGGTTGGAGAAAGTAAAGGAGCGTATCATAGAGGCGCTCGCCGTGCGCAAGCTGAAAGAGAAACCCAAGGGGCCGATCCTCTGCCTGGTTGGCCCGCCCGGAGTCGGTAAAACCAGCCTCGGGCGCTCGATTGCCCGCGCGCTCGATAGAAAGTTCGTCCGCCTCTCTTTGGGCGGCGTCCACGACGAAGCGGAGATACGCGGCCACCGCCGCACCTACGTCGGCGCGATGCCCGGCCGCATCATACAGGCGATACAGCAGGCGGGCACGAACAACCCGCTCATCATGCTCGACGAGATCGACAAGGTCGGCGCAGACTTCAGGGGCGACCCCTCGTCGGCGCTCCTCGAAGTCTTAGACCCGGAGCAGAACAACTCCTTTCGTGATAACTATCTGAACATCACCTTTGATCTGTCGAACGTGATGTTCATGACGACGGCCAACGTGCTTGAGACGATTCAACCCGCTTTGCGCGACAGGATGGAAGTGATTCGTCTGGCCGGTTACACGGAGGAAGAGAAGCGCGAGATCGCGCGCCGTCACCTGCTCCCCAAACAGATGGAGGAGAACGGCATCACGGCGCGCAACCTCCATATCTCAAAGACGGCGATCCTCGCCATCATCCAGCAGTACACGCAGGAGGCGGGCTTGCGCCAGTTGGAGCGCGAACTGGGCGCTATCTGTCGCAAGGTGGCACGCCGCATCGCCGAAGGAAATACTGAAACCGTGCGCGTCACGGTCAAGAACCTGCACGAGTTCCTGCGCGCGCCCAAGATTTTGCCGGAAGAGGTTTTGAAGAAAGACCAGATCGGCGTCGCCACCGGCCTTGCCTGGACGGCCGTGGGCGGCGACGTGCTCTTTATAGAGGCGCTGCGTATGAAGGGCAAGGGCAATCTGGTCTTGACCGGACAACTGGGCGAGGTGATGCGGGAATCGGCCCAGGCCGCCTACTCCTACGCCAAGTCGCGCGCCAAAGAGCTTGAGATAGACGAAGAGGATTTCAATACCTACGACCTGCACATACACATCCCCGAAGGCGCGATCCCGAAGGACGGCCCCTCGGCCGGAATCACCCTGGCGACCGCCATGGTCTCGGCGCTTTCGCAGCGCGCCATCCGCAAGGATGTTGCGATGACGGGCGAGATTACTTTGCGCGGCAATGTCCTGCCCGTCGGCGGCGTCAAAGAGAAGGTGCTGGCCGCCAGGCGCGCGCGCGTCTCGACCATTATCCTGCCTCTTCAGAACCGGCGCGATATGGACGAGGTGCCGAAAGAGCCTTTTAAGGACATTCGCTTCGTTTTCGTAGATAACGTACGCCAGGTTTTCCGCGAGGCTCTGAAGAGCAAGGATGCCCCACCGGCGAGCGCCGGGCCGCGCCCTTCCAGGATGCCCCAGGCGGCCACCGGGGCGGGCATCCAGGGGGTGCGTTAGGTCTAACTATTTCAACAGTTAGCTGGGCCGAAAAATCTCCTCCGAGGGGCACAACCAGTTGCCCGCGAGGTGCATCTTTAGATAGGGTTGCGAAGCGGTTTTAGTGGAAAATTTAACCGCTTCGCATTCTATTTTAAGTGGATAATGGTTTGACACCCCGTGAAGCCGTGTGATAACCTCCGCGGCCTGTGGCTTCAAGTCATGCCCTAAGCGCACGACGGCCCGCCATGCGGAGTCACTCTAACAATTAGGAACTTTGATTATAGCCCTCGCGTTCGAGAGATAGTGGATGCCGCTTCGCGCCGAGCGACTCTCTTTTTAGGATAGGAAAGTCGCCCCGAAGTGGATTCGCTCCAGTTTTCTTTAAAGGAGACCGACGATTTGATGAAAACGAGCTTCCCCCGTTTAATCGCCCGCGCCGCGCTTCTGGCGGTGCTCGTCGCCCCCGCCGCTCTTGTTTCCGCACAGATTCCCACGGGCTCCTCAGCCCGCGCCATCCCCACAGAGGTCGAGAAGGCCGATCCGGGCGTGTTGCAGGTGATCGCTCGCGCCGAAGATCATTTCAAGAGAGGCAAGCTCAATCTGGACGATAATCGTCGAGAGCAGGCGCGCGATGAGTTCGATAAAGCGGTGGACGTGATACTGGAGTCGGGGATGGATGTGCGCGCCAGCCAGCGCCTGCAAACCTATTACCTGGAACTGGTCGAGAGAATCTATCGTCTGGAAGTCCCTAATCAGCAGTTGGCGCAGCCGCTTCCGTCGGGCGCGCTCCTGGCGCAGTCGAACGTCGTACCGGCATCGACGGGCGCGGGCAGCACTGGCGGAGCCGTAAAGGAGCAGATCGCGCAGATAGGTTTCCGCGAGCAGAAGTTCGAGCCCTCGCCTCTGGACGACCTGAGCAAGCTCGTACTGACGGAGTCGGAGACGAACGTCAATCCGGAAGACATCGCCGGTCTTGAGCAGGCCAAAAATTCCATCGACTTTGGCTTCAACACCAATCCGCTGATACAGCAGTTCATCAACTATTACCAGGGCCGTGGGCGCGCGACGATGGAGACTGGAATGCGTCGCTCGGGCCAGTTTATGAGGATGGCGCGCAAGATTTTCCGCGAAGAGGGCGTGCCCGAGGATGTCACATGGCTCGGGCAGGTCGAGAGCGCATGGCGTCCGCGCGCACAGAGCTGGGCCGCCGCCTCCGGGCTCTGGCAGTTCATTCCGGGAACGGGCCAGACCTACGGCCTGCGTCAGACGGCCTGGGTGGACGAGCGCAACAGCTTCGAGAAAGCGACGCGCGCTTCCGCTCGTTACCTCAAGGATTTGGCCCGCCACTATAACGGAAACTGGGAACTGGCGATGGCCGCTTACAATACGGGACAGGGCAATGTCGACCGCGCCATCGCGCGGGCCGGACGCGCCGACTTCTGGGCCATCTATCCTTATATCGCGCAGGAGACGCGCAACTACGTGCCGAACATCCTGGCGACGATCCTGATTGCGAAGAATCCTGAAAAATACGGCTTCCGCAATATTCGCCCCGACTCTCCGCTCTCTTACGATATTGTTCGCGTCCCCTCGGCGACCAGCCTTCATCACATCGCGGCGGCCACCGGCATCAGCGTGGACTATATACGCAGCATCAATCCAGAGCTTAGACGCGACGTGACGCCGCGCGGCGAGGCTTATGATGTTCGCATCCCCGGCGGTAAGGCCAATCAGTTCGTCGCTTACCTGAAGAACGTTCCCGTCAACCAGCGCGATTCAGCGCCGCGCAGCAATGTTCAGTTGACTACGCTGGTGCGCGCGAAAGTGGGCTCGGATGCGCCCGCCGGAAGCAGTCTGATGAAGATCAAAGCGCGCGCGGGCGACACGATTGCCAAGATCGCCGAGCGTTCCAACGTCTCTGCGGATGATGTCGCGCGCCTGAACGGCATGGCCGTGGATGCAGAGCTTCAGCCCGGCCAGGAGATCAAAGTGCCGTCCTCGGCCTCCTTCCAGGGCGGGCGGCGACGCGGCGGGCGTTAAGCTTAGAAACTGCGGCGGCGGCGCTCGCTCCTCTCAAAAGCTTGTCGCCCTGGGGAAAACGGTCGAGCGCGCTTTTAGCTATAAGGTAAAAGCGCGCTCATCTATTTTTAGCAATCATCACGGGCCTGAGGCGTCAGAGTAGCTAATCTTTGACTGACCCCTAACCTCTAATCTTTTCTAAGGAGCAACCTCACCATGCTCTTTCGCACGCTCTCTGCCGCCGTCTACGGCATCAACGCAGACCTGGTTGACATCGAGGTTGACCTCACGCCCGCGCGTGGCGAAAGCGACTCGCCTTCTTCCGTGACTATCGTCGGCCTGCCGGACGCAGCCGTGCGCGAATCGCGCGAACGCATCCGCGCCGCCATCACCAACTGCGCCTTCTTTTTCCCTTTTCATAAAACGACGATCAATCTTGCGCCCGCCGACGTGCGTAAAGAGGGGGCGAGCTTTGATCTGCCGATTGCGCTCGGCATCCTGGGAGCGAACGGCGATCTGGGCGATTCGGAAAGTCTGACCGATACGCTCTCGGTCGGCGAACTCTCGCTTGATGGGCGCGTGCGTCCCGTTCGGGGCGCGCTGCCCATAGCGATCCGCGCACGCGATGCTGCGGTCAAACACCTGCTCCTGCCCGAAGAGAATGCGAAGGAAGCGGCCGTCGTCGCAGGCGTCAGTGTTTACGCCGTCGCAAGCCTTCGGGGAGCCGTAGAGCTGATCGCAGCCCTGCGCTCGACGAATCCTCCGGCGCCGCTCGTCGTCGTCGAGCACGAGGCCCTGCGATTGACGGATGAGCACTACCGCGTCGACTTTCGCGAAGTGCGCGGCCAGCTCTCGGCCAAGCGTGCGCTTGAGATCGCCAGCGCCGGAGGCCACAACATTCTATTGTTCGGGGCAGAACACCTGGGTGTTTAGCTTTCATATTAAAGCTTAGGTTGTAATAACCATGCTATCAAGGCGTCGGGTTGAATGAGTTGTTAGGCTGATGCCGGTTCACTCATCAAACGGTTTTTTGTCAATATTTCTTTGAATAACTGGGCTTCCCTCAATCACCTCTTCCCAAACCGCCGAAAGATCATTTCCCTCAATTTGTGCATAATCAATTGGGCGCGGATCAGGAATTTCGCCGCGCTCAAACGCCATCATCAGATTTACTAGCTTCAGAGCAGCACGTTTACTAGGCGGCCAAAAGCCTAACTGCGTTAATATTCTAGGCAATCTGATGCGGTTAGAAAAAATGTGTAATACCCTGGGTTGTTTTATGAAAGATTGAAAATCTTCTTCGGTCGTAAATGTTGTTACGGGATATCGTTTCTTAGACGTATCAAACAGTGCTTTAACCTTAATTTTTACCGGACTTTCAGACATAGCATCCAAAAGTGAAATACGTTCGAGCTTGCCGGAAATTGAAACTACATATCCCCAAACTGTAACCTTCGCAGTAGCACGCAGAATAGGCACTTGCTTACCTTGAATTAGCTGATGCCATCCTGATGGTATGTCCACCTCAACAAAATGCTCTCCTATAGTCGAAGGCGGGATACCATCATATCTCCATTTCTCCCAGATCAAATCAGGCATCATTCCAAATAATTTACCGTTTTTATCATAGATTGCATGTTGATCTTCCACTGGCACTTTACTAAACACGTCGCTAGGTACATCGTTACGAATAGTCCATTCGGCGGCAACCGCAAGCAGAAAAACTATTGATTGAAAAGCTTCCTCGACAATAATTGCGAGGCGGTCGGCTGTTAAGCCCGTTGGCCTCAAAAGTATGATGCCTAGTTCTTTGGCTCGTGTATATGCGCCTCGCCTATATTTACTAGCAGATACATAAACGCTGCCTTGAGTAGGTACGCCTACTTGTCTGAGCTTGTCAGCAAATTCTCCTATATCCTTTGCTTCGATTCGCCTCGATAAATTCTTACATTCAATAGCGATACGCATTTCATAGCCCACAGGATTGACTGTTAGTAACACATCAATCTCTCGCTCGTCTTCGGGATTAATGAGAGAGGGCAACCATTTGTTTCGCTCAACCTGCACTCCTGGCAAAGTATGTAACTCAGCAGCAATGCTTTCAACCAACTTCTTTTTAGTTTCGCTTTCTGCTTCTTTGGATTTATTGGTTGAGCGACTTTGTTTGGCTTTTTTCATGTAGAGTTTAGAAGATTATGGACTTCATCAGCCTAACGCTCGAATTAACCGAGCGCGCACATAACTGCGCAGCGGCCAAGTTGACGATAAAAGACAAGCTAACTCGCGCTCCGGTTCAATGGGTTGTTAGGTGGCGTTTGATCTATTGGACAAGTCACATTCATTATCTAATGGCTTCTTCCAAGTAACCTGATACTCGAAATAGTGCTTGCCTCAAACAATGTATTCACCTCAATTCTTAGCTTTATGACACCAATCCGGGGCGGGAGTAATTCTCACATTTCTTATATTTAGGGTGAGGCGGGGTTTGGGCGGATCTGCACCTTCTGGAACTAAATAAAATTCAACTGATGGCTTTTCTCTAAAGCCGCCGTCTATAACTACAATTCGAGTCAACTCAATTTGCCCAAACTTATGAAGTTCCTTCTTATAATATTCGGCATATCCAAAAGCTTCGCATGTTTTGGCTTCACGCCCAGCATAACCTATTATATAACACTTAGATCCTCTAAACTCGTTCAGTGAGCGTGCCATCGCGTCATAACGAGGCCTGATTTGATTTCCCCCTCTATCAGGAGTAATAGGAAATAGGAAAAGCAACCTCGCGTATTCCTTTCTGCTACTTCGCGACTGTGCAAATCCAATGCATCCTAAGCTTACTATCAATAAATATGTCATTCCCCAAAGTAGTAATTTGTCACACTTCATAACATCACTCCTCTATCTGTAATTTCTCTTTTATATAATCAGGGAGATACGCCTTCCAATAATTGCGAGCTACCCTCACCTGCTCTATAGTTAGCCCAATTGTATCTTGCAAATCGGCTCCTTCTAAATCAGCCCCGGTTAAATCAGTATCTTCCATATGCGCCCCATAAAGAATTGCATTTTTTAGGTTAGCGCCAGCTAACACTGCACCCTCAAGATGTATGCCTCTCAGCTTTGCATTTTCTAAATTGGCTCTCGAAAGTAATACCCCCTCGAAGTGTGCACCATCCGACTCTTCAGCCTTTAATATTACTCCACGAAGATTAGTAGCCTCTAACTCTAAACGTTGCCCTTCACCATCCCGCCACCTATGCTTGCGCCAGCCAAGCACGTTAAGGGCTGATTGTATATCAGGAGTGACTTGCCCTTGTGATTTTGTATTTACAGTTGCTTGCTCACCTGCATTTTCTTTTATATAGGCGGTAAGAACTCGGATTATAGGCCAATAAAAGTCTTCGGAATCCATAGCAATTTGTCCGAGGCCATATATTGCACCAATGCGGATTTTGACTTCCCGGCTCCCTAATTGCTCAACTGCCCTTGCATAACGTTCAGCAATCTGACGTTTCTGTGTATCTTCCAAAGTTTTAATCGATAGTTTCAGATTCTCCTCTGAGATTCTCTGGCCTTCCTCAATTTTTTTCTGATTGATTTTCAACTCTTCGTTAGTATGCTTGATGCTTTGCCAAGTGGCAACTAGGCTGATTAAGAGTGTTGTGCCGCCTAAAATCTGAGCGATTAACAATATGAAATCCTTCTTTTCTTCAAATGAAGCGGGCTTAAGGTGTTTTAATAATATATTCCATAAAGTAATAACAAGGACACTTAAAATGCCTAAAACCACAATCAAGAAAGTAATTATTTCGCTCCTTTCTTTCCATTCAACAGCAAAGTCTACTTGCCGCAGAATGAAAGCTATGAGTACGGTAATCACAATAATAAATACCACCAAGAGGCGATGCTGATTTACCTTAGCCGCGACTTTTTTAAGACGATATTTCATAAGGTAGCCACCTAACGCCCGAATTAACCCGCCCGCGCGCAGGCATTCAACCTTCGCCGCGAGGAAGCACCATAAAAGCCACGCTATCGCGGGTCGGGGTCAATGAGTTGTTAGACCGCCTCTCTTGTTGCGGCATGCCACTCGGAAGATTAGCTCTGACTGTCGCATGTCGCAACTTCCAGGCGTGTATAACGCCCGAATTAACCGGGCGCGGGCGAGCAGCACACAATTTACATCTAAGGAAGCATCATGAAAAGAGAGCTGTCGAGCGCTCCGGTTGAATGAGTTGTTATGCCTCATTATGTTTACCTACAGAACATGTTGAAATAGAGGCGTTTCACTTACCATTTGTTTCAGGCGTTTTTCTTATGTGCATGATAATTCCTACAACAGGGACATCTTTGGAATACTTTTTGCCGCCGTTGGCAGAGTAGTAAATTAACTGGGCACTCGCTGGGAATGTCCGTAACCTCTCCCCCAAGCTTTTTTTGAAAATCTGTAGCGTTGGGTCATCTATGAAAAAAAAGGCGTAAAAAAATGACTCATCAGTGCGGGGCTTCGTAAGTATTTCAGCCCATTCCCTATCACTTACTCCTGAAACTACATCTGACTTCCCAATATCATCACCCGGTACTTTGTACAGAAACTCTTTCGGCTTGATAATGCTATTGACTGAAACTCCTTGGTTATACACCGCACTTTTTATATCTACGTGAGATAGAAACACTTCGCCGTCACCAGAGTTAAGAAATACTTTCTCACCAGCCGACATGAATGAAATTACGGTAACTTCTTCCTTCCAAGTTACTCGCTGGTAGATCTGTATTATTTGGGAAATGGAGAAAGTTATTAAAGAGCCTACAAGTGCTAAAAACGCAACTACTCCTCCTAAATAAGGTAGCCACCATTGCCACCATACTTTTGTGTTTTCACCTTTAGAATTATGCTCGTTTACCTTATTAGAATTGATTTCTTTGGCCTCAACTGAAGTTGTTGCACCTGATTTTTTTTTAGCCATCTGTTGCTGTCCTTTACAATTATTTGGAGAGAAATAAACTGTTGAGGCATAACGCTCGAATTAACCCGCCGCCCGCAGGAAACATACAACACAATCGGAGAGAGCAACGATGAAAGAGATGCTATCGGGCGGTTGGGTTGAATGAGTTGTTAGACCGCACGTTAGATTAAACCATTCAATCTACGCTGGCGATTTTATCAAGCTTCGCTGCCACGATCTTATCTCATTTGAATAGCGGAGCGGTCTAACGCACGAATTAACCGGCGCGCACAGGCCGCCGAATCCATCCAAGTTCACGATGAAAGCCAAGCAAATTGCGCGTCCGGTTGAATGAGTTGTTAGGTGTCTCTGACATAAGCATCCGTGTTAGAAAACCATTAAATGCGGCGCTCCTTCGCAACCTTCCAAAAATATCTTCCGAGACTGGTAAGAAGAATTGAGCCATCAAAAGCCATCGCGCCGTGCTCCGGCGTTTTAATCAGACCTGCGGCTCTATATGAGCGGAAGTGAGACAATCGAGCCTTCTGCTCACCAAGTTCGATGTCGTTGTCCGGGGAAGAGGCGTTTATTGGGATAACCTGATCCGGAGTTTCAAAGTAGCGTGTCAACAGACGAAGCGCGCTCAACTCTACCAGAGGATCACACCGACGTAACACCTCTAATCGAGACAGGTTGGCTTTGAATTGTGGGCGCTGTTGCCACGGCCCCATGTTGCGCTCCACGAATGAATAGAGGGACGCAACCGTCACTTCGCCGGTCAGGCTCGCGGCGCCGCCACCTAAAGCCTCATAGACTAACGAAGTGAAAAGACCAGAACCGTTGGATTCGATAGCAGACTCGTCGGATCGACTGGCGCAAAGCACTGTAAGTCCTTCTCGTAGGATCGCCTGCTCAGCTGTCATGAGGGGAACTTGCCCAAACGCGCCGCTGTGACAGCAGTCAAGCATGATGACTATCTCCGTGCTTCTGCTCCGACTGGCCAGGCTTAGGACATCGGTCATCGAGATTCCTTCGTCGTAGCGTCTCGTGTCTTGGGTTACAAGATAACCGCCCAAGCCGCTAATATAGCCGTGACCGGCAAAGAACAGTAACGCAACTTCACCTTGGTGCCGGAACAACTTCTCCAGGTTCTCACGCAAGAGAGGGCGGGTGACTTGTTGCTCCGAGGAGAGCAGCGAATAGCAACTGAAGTTCGGCGAGCCGTCGTAATTCGATGCGAGTGACTCCCGCATTCGATTCGCGTCATTTACACAACCGGAAAGGGGAGCGTTGGGGTAAGCGTCTATCCCCACCAGCACAGCGACTTTAGTCATTCCGATGCCTCCGTTCTCGTGACACCTAACGCTCGAATTAACCGGGCGGGAAGAAACTACGAGCAGCCTCCAATCTCGCGAATGAAAATCATGCTGATTCCGCTCCGGTTGAATGAGTTGTTAGGTGCGGCGTCCCCTCTTCAACAAGCCTTTTATCTTCCCATTATAGATCAACTAGCTCTATTGTTTTTTCAGAGGACGATTCTTTGCATAATCCCAAGCCTCTTTCTCATCATCACGAGTAAAACCTCTGGCTCCTAATTCAACTAATAAGCGTCTGAGGTCATCGTCTGGAGTACCCGTTACTCTCTTGAGAGTTTCAAAAGACCTGCCTTTACCCGGCGCAGCATTATCTAGCATTTCTTTGATTAACTTTTTTCTTGGCCCCCAAACTCTTTCCTCCGCCCTCCTTTCTTTTTCTTCCTCTAGCTTTCTCGGCCCCCAATATCCTGTGAGCCAAGACCCAATAGTCCCAGCCGCGCCACCTATAATTCCACCTATGATGCCTGCGATAATTTCACTTTCCATATCAACCTCTTAGATTTAAGTGAGCACCTAACGCCCGAATTAACCCAGCCCGCGCGAGCAGCACACAACATTATCGCAGCACACTACGATGAAAGAGTAGCTATCGCGGGGTCGGGTTCAATGAGTTGTTAGATTTCGGCGATTGGGCCAAGCGCACCTTACAAGTAATTGAACAGCATTAACTCTTTGTATCACTACTATCAGTATCCTGACTTTTTTCATTCCCTGCGGGAACCTCCCAAGGCTCTGGGGCATTTTCCATCAACAGCAGTAATATCTTGTTGCTACCATCAGGCCCCCTTAAATTATCTGCTAATTCTCCAACTCCTAACCTCTCGTGTAAATCGCTCTCTAATTCAACGTTCGTGCTACTTTTGATTATTATTTTCTGTTTTGTCTCTATCTCTCTTACCTTGTAAACATCTAGAAGATAGGCGCGTGCAATCGGATGCGCTAAATCATTTCTCAATGAACCATATAGCTGTCGAAAGAAATAATTGCGGTCAAACCGATCCATACTTTCATCGTCTTTGAAATTCGGGTCATTTCGATGTGTTACGATCATAGGATCTGGCTGCACCGCCCATAATACAGCGGAGGGTGACCATCTCAGCAATTTAATAGCATCCTGAACATCTGGAGATGAGAGCGGTAAATTTCCTTGAATTTTTTGGATTTGTGCTACAAATTGCTCGTTGATGTGCGATTCATAAAAGTCACTTTCTAGCATTTCCATTAAACCGAAGCGCGCCTCGCCGCTTAATAGGAAGAGATACATATTAGCCAGATGAGAATAGAATATTCCTTTATCCTCATCTCGGAAGTATATTTCTGTTTTATCATCAGACTGGACAATCCAGCCCTCTGCAATTAATTCATCAATCGCTTGGTGGAACTCTGGCTCAGTAAAGCTAAACTCCTCTCTCGAAACTAACTCAGACATCTTCATCCTCCCATTGTTTCTTATTATCTGTGAAACCACAGATTTCTTTGCTTGGATGCCCCTCCTTTGAGCTTCCGCTTCTTGCTTCAATCCTATGTAAGGCTGCGCTGCAAGAGCACCCTCAATCATAGGTTTCAACGTATCAAGACGTTCACCTTCAACTTGATTACCTTCAGCAGTCAGAATTGTATAAGCATCATCTTCAAAAATGATTATCCAGTAAACATTACGCTCATAGTAAGCCACCTCTAAGCTTCTGTAGCGGCGACTAGTGTATTGGCCCAAAACCTTATTAACATTCTCAACATCACTCAATTTGTAAATTTTCTTCAACTCATCCAGCAAAATATCTCCCCTCACAAGCATGATGTTTGGGCGATTAATCTTCAGTTGGTCATGGTGTCCACTAACGTTACCATTAACGCCGGAAAGAGCAATGAAACAACCGGAAATTTCGCTCTTTAGGCGTGCCTCCTCAGAATAAACCTTTCCTAAAAACTTTAACCAATGAGGCATATCTATTGGCCTAGCATAAGCCTTACATTCACATATAAGGCGTCTGTATTGGGTAGCTCCAAAACTAGGTAAGGGATAGTCAGCGCTAACATCTATTTCTTCACCACCTGAGCTAACAAAATTCACCTCTATGTTCTTACAACCCATATTCGCTAATATTTCGCGGGTTAGGCTTTCAAGCTGAGTACCTTTATCATCATTTGTTTTTCCCAGGATAATCATGAGCCAATCACTCCTAAGATTTGTGCGCGGTAAGTTAAATGAATCTAAGGTCAACTAACACGAAGAAATCTAACGCCCGAATTAACCCGCGCCGAGCGAATAGCACGAACGCACGAAGGATAAATCAACGATGAAAGAAATGCTATTGAGGCGTCGGGTTCAATAAGTTGTTAGGTTTCGTCTTGAGTGTCCCCACGCTCTGTTTCGACTTCTATTTCCTCACTTCGATTTGTTGATCCGCTAGATTGCTTTGCTGCTCTAGCACGCAACAACTTACCAGCAGCTCGATTGATTTTCTTCCGCGCTTCTTCTGCCTTTTCGCTTTCGACTACCTCCCTTTTCAGAACATCATTTACAAGCACGGATTTGATTTGCTCTAGGTCTATTCTAACATCAGGAGAAATGCGCCTTAGCTCACGCCGTATGACTTCGAGAACAGGATTGCTTATGACCAAAGCACCCATAAAGAACCGACTCAGGGCTTGCTGCCGTGTATGGAACTCGCCAAGAGCTGATTTCACCCAACCTTCTCTCGTTAGGTTATACAAAAGGTCGATGTCGCTAGACCTCTTTGGATTAAGTTCTAAGAAATTGATTTCAAGCACAAGCTCCGAAAGTATAGGTTTGGCAAATGTAACTTTGTAGATGCGCCAGATTTCTGCATTTGTGAGAATAACCCAATCTGTACCTTGATTGGCGGAATAGTCAACGGCTTGTTTTGTGTAGGAGTCTTTCAACTCCAAGCCAATAGCTTTAACCTCAATCAGATATTCAAATGTTCCCTCAATTTTTATGGCGAGGTCGCACCATGTTCCACGAATAGAACATTCAGAAGTGATTTCGGAATACTTATCGTAGCCAAACACTTCAGACAGCATATCGGTAACGATGATGACTGTATCTGATTCGTTGGCGTCACGTAACTTTGCCGAAGCAATGATCGGCTGAAAACGCTTAATGGCTGCTGATGATCTCGCGGCTACTTTGCTTGGGACTTGTGGCATTTAAGGACTCCTTAAAAATTTTGGAGTTTTGTATCACTAAATTTCCGAATTTAGCAATAGGGAAGAAATCTAACGCCCGAATTAACCCGCCCGCGCGAGCAGCATCCAACCTGCGACCCGAAAAACGAGCATGAAAGCCATGCAATCGCGGGTCGGGTTGAATGAGTTGTTAGGCAGAGGCCATGATACGGCGCACCTACTTGAGGAGGGAGAAAATGTATCCGGGATAAACGGCCTCCCTAGCAGCACCACCCTTAGCGTTGCGCTCTTGATGGCCGAACACATTTGAATCCATGACCCCGGTGATCGCCAGAAGCGCAAACTGCCCTGCAATCGCATGCCTTACATTGTCAAGACTCGCGCGTGCAAACTCTGTGTTCCTATTGTGTTTCACTTGGTTGTACGCACTGTACCAACCGAGCGGCGGCGTAGCACTCGACCATTGGTCAAAGGGTTTCACGTAAGTTAGCTTTGGCTGCCAGATCAAAATGCCAACTTCGCGCGCTTCAAGCTGAAGGGAGCCCTCAAGCGTCTTGTAATCCATGATATTCATTTGGCTAGGACTCTTAGAACTACCGGCAGCGACAAGAAGTTCCTTGCATGCGCTCTCGAACTCGGTGCATGCCCTTAAAAGCAATTCATAAAGTCGATGTGAGTACGTGGAGAGATTCTGGTCCGCGGGCTCGACATACTCAGCAAGCCGACAAAAGTCGTCGCTAAGCATTTTAAACGCGCCTATATAAGGTGCTGGTTCCAACGACATAAGACCCTCCCTCTGTCTAACTACAATTAGACCGCAGTTGCCTTTTGATTAGACGGCAGCGGTATTTCTCATTTAAGGCGACAACGGCCTAATCAGTCTCACAGATATAAATTACCGCCTGTCGCGGTCTAACTACCCTCTATACTGAGTTTTACCGCACACTGACCTTATATTGTAGAAAAGTTTAATCTGAGGCTAACAAGAAAGGCTCTCGTCAGCAGATGTGTAAGGATCAGGCGCGGGCACGATATTCCTGCTTGGAATGGATCTCAATACTTATCAATAAGCTTACATTTTCTCATCTTCGCTTGATGATGCTTTTCTTACGTTTGATCTCAGGGCCTCTTTTACTGCGCAGGTTTCGGTGTCTTGTCTTGAGCATAGCTCCGAGCGTTTGATGTGAGAGTCCCAGTCTGCGAGCGGCTCTTGAGATGCTTCCTCGTTCCTCTTTTAGAGCTTGTTCGATAAAGCGGGCTTCATATTGCAAGACCGTTTCAGGCAAGGTGAAGTATTCGTCCAAGTCTGGGCCAAACAACTTGCGAATAACGATTCTAGCGCAGGCGCGCAGCCGTGCTATATCTTCTGCATCTTGGGTCGTCGCCAGCAATTTATCGGCGCGGCGATACGCCTGATAGATTTCTCTTTCAGGAAGACGCGCCGCTCCATGTTCCTCTATCATCGAGATAGCGGCGCGTCCGGCATGACATAATGCTCCCGCATTCTCCGCAAGATTGATGGTACGGCGGAACGTATCAAGCGAGCGGTCGTAATCTCTAAGCCTTGCCTGTACAGTAGCCTTAATAGTTAAAGCATCTGCAAGAAACGCCTGCTCGCCGCCTCTTTCAAGAGTATTCACCACACTGACAATAACCCGATTTGCTTCTTCATAGCGTTCTTCCGCCAGCAAAGCTTGCGCTCTGGTTTCTTCCACTTGAGCTATATTGCCGGGGTCTTTGAGACGAGTGAAAATCCTGTGCGCTTTATCAAGATACTCATAAGCCTCTTGATACCTGCCGAGCTTGTATAAAAGCATGGCGAGATTATTCAAGTTACTTCCGCAATATCTTTCATGGCCCGCTTCTTCATAGTGACAGATAGCAGCCGTAAATTCGATGATGGCTTTATCTAAAAACTCAATCCGACCTTGTGCAAGCCTTCTCAGTACTAGCCCCATGTGACCGTGCCACATGCCTTTGAAGGCGTGTGAGGCTGTCTCAAGTAGGGGGCGTGCCTCATTAAGAATATTCTGCGCTTCCTCGTATCGCCCGATATAAATCTCTAAGAGAGCTTTCCCTATAGTACTCCTGGCTTGTAGTTCGGGCGTTGCATCAGTCAGAGCTTCGTATAAGATTATGCGCGCTTCATCGTATGCCCCGTTTCGGAAATAACAGATGCTAAGCTCATATTGTGCTTCGGATACCTTTGCCCGGTTGTCGAGAGATTGAAAGATATGGAGGGCTTCTGTCAGTAAATCTCTGGCCCTCTCCTGCACATCTTTAGCCCGCGCGTTTCCGAGAAAGCCGGAGAGACGCCCGCATTGCATTAAAACTTCTGCGGCAATCTCAAGCGGATAACTGCTTACGTCAGGGCGGACGCCCACACCGCGCCATGCTTCGCCTAGAACCTCTCTCGCCTCTTCATACCGTCCGGCATAGATCAAGTCAGACACTTTAGCGCATCTGGCGAGAAGGTCTTGCGTAAGTTCTGCTAAACTCATGTGAGGCTTACCTTTCGCGTGAAATTGCAAAAATCTTTGCAATAAGGAGAAACCATGAGAAAAACAATTTACTTAGTTGTCCTGCTGGTCGCGCTTACCGGCTCGGCTTATGCCGGTGATATGCCGCAACCGGGTGCTTCAACAAGCGCGGCAGTCATACAGGGCGATATGCACTACCCTCTAACAGAAATGATTATGACTGCCCTACAGACAGCACTTTCGCTCATCTAGCTGCTATTCCAACTGACTAATGCTCGCTGCCTGACGGTCTCCCACGATTATGTTAGGCGGCACAGGTCAAGTGTGCCCGCGCATCATAGCAAGGTTTATTGCTGCGCGTTAAGGAATTTTCAGAGATGCAAAATCTTTTTCATTGACAGGAAGAGCTAAAAACTAGAATGGCGAACACTTGGCGTTGAGGCTAAAAGTCTCCGCCCCTCACAATCCCCAAAATGATTGTGAGTGATAGAGGGCGGCGCGGGGTTAGAATCCGCCGGTTTTGCCTTGAGAGGCTGTAGCTTTAAAGGTATTTTCTACAAATCCTCATTTCAGCCGATAAATCCGCGTTTAGGCCAATAGAAAGTTCTTGACAGACACTGTCTTTCGTGATTAATGTTTGCGCGCTCGATATATTCGTTTTCGTGTGACTCAACCACGTCAGCCTCACGCCAACGATCACTTTGAATTAAAACCAAGAAATTCTAAATGCAGCCCCTTGTGCCTTGTCTTCTGTTCACGACTGCATTGATTTCTCATCTAGCTGGGAAATCCTTTTAAAGCATCAATTGTTCCGCTTTCGCGAAGTCTTCAAAGGAGCCGTCTATGTCTATAACTTATAAAAATCCTCTAGTGTTGGTAATCATTCTCCTAACAGCCGCTAGTACGGTTGCTCTTGTTTCAATCAAAGGTAGGGCAATCAGCCTAGCATTGCGGCAGAGATTGACTATGGATGAAGAGCAGACTGACCAAAGCAGTAGCCCAGTTGCACTGAACTCTCAAATGTACGTGCAGATGTCCAGCTTGTCGCCGCAACTGCGACCGGCCTTGCAAGTTTTAGGTGGCCGTCTAGAGAAACCGGGTAAGGAACGGCTCACGCTGAACGGAATGCTCCTCATCGCAGGCGAATCACAGTCTAGGCCGGTACAGATTATTTCGGAGTTTCCGGCTCATCTACGTCTAAACGACCAGGGCGGGAGCCTCGCACGCGCTATCATCTTTAACGAGCATGGGGCCGGAGTTGTAAACGGCACTCTTGATAAGGTCGATGAGGCGGCAATCGAGGCGCTCGTGTATGACTCGGCCGAACATTTCTTCCTCGAACAAATCAATGGAATGGGCACTCGGTCTCTAGGCCTTCGCTTTCGCTTGGATGACGGTGAAGCGCCGGACTACACAGGGCCTTTCTATGACATTTATCAGATTACAGAGCAGATCAGAATCAGGCAGGAAGAGCGAGAGCAGACGAAGCTTTATTACTTCAACTCCGATACTCACTTATTAGAGAAAGTGCAATACTCTCTGATGCGTGATGGAAGCGAGACCGCGGTCGAGGTTCAACTCAGTGACTGGCGCGAGCTCGAAGGGCAAAAAGCTCCAGGGCGCATAGATCGCCTGGAGAATAACGCGCTGGTGCTGACGTTGACGCTAACTCCGATAAGTGTAGGGCCACGTGTAAATGATTCCAGCTTCAACGATCCTCAGTAACATTTTCTGATATCTCATTTAGCAACAATATCCCCTGAGGCAATATCATGAACATACAAATGCGGTCGCTTAGCATCCAGTTCTCCCACGTTGATCTATCCAAATATGGATTGATGCTTGTATTCCTTCTAAGCGCCATCACAGTCTATGGTCAAGAAAACCCTGTACCGGAGCGTGGCTTTAATCCGGTTGGCTCCTATGCTCTAAGTGATTTGGAAAGTTTTAATACTACCAACGGCGACATGATGCTGCGCATACCTCTAGCTTCGCTACCAGCCAATCGTGGAGGCAAGCTAAGTACACAGATCAGCTTGATTTACAACAGCAAGATATGGGACCCCTACGGCATGATTATGCCCAATCCTTACAACAATTCTGTCGTCACAGGAAATGTTATAACCAGGAGCAAGGATGGCGGCTGGCGCTACGGGATGCAATACCAGTTGAATGTGCGCAGCCGCGTCCAGGATTATTATACTTCAGGCTACACCCCCCAGTGCCCGTCTTGGGAAGCCATGTATATTTATAGGGTGACAATGAGCTTTCCAGATGGAAGTGAGCATGAGTTTCGTCCCTACTATTTTTCGGATGATTTGAATGACGGTTACTTCAATGTTAATCCTGACGGGCAGAAGCTTACCTGTGGCTGTACTTCTCAAGGTTGTCAGCTAACTACGTCACGCATCGCCGAAGGTGTGATGACCTACTTCAGCACCGACGGCAGTCACCTACGGCTCGACATCGCACACGATACACAGCGCATGACTCAGTGGACGCTTTATTTCCCAGACGGGGGACGAGTCGTCGCGGGTAACGTTCCACAGCGAATTTACGATAGTAACAATAACTATATAGAGTTTCAGAACATCACCTACAACACACACCCGGCCACTAAAATCGCTGACCAGTTGGGCCGTTACCTGATCGTCGAATATGATTCGGCTACGCGGCAGGATTATATCTACCAGTGGGGCGTTAATAACGTCCAGATCAAGACCACTGTGAAGTGGAAAAGCATCACCGTCAACAAGACCATCAATCCGGAGTGCTCAGGTAGTGGGTGTCCGACTGCTCTGACCTATACATTATCGATGATCGAGCGGATCACCCTGCCGACGCAGGCCGGAGGTCTCTCCTATTCGTTCGACTACAACGCGAACACGGTCAACCCTTCCTACGGTTGGGGAGAGCTATCTTCAATCACCTTACCTTCGGGGGCGCGTGCCGAATATGACTACAGATTGGATGGGTTAAATAACCAGACTGCGAGGGAGATACTGAGAGATTCGCCGACACGTAAAGACCTTATTTACAGGCAGGAATACGACCTCACAGCGACCCCAGCCAACACTCCTTGTGACCCGCTGACAGAGACCTGTACCACGGAGACGTGGCTTTATTCTTTCACCACTACGACAGGGCAGATAACGTCACCAGATGGCGGCGTATCAAGAGATTATTTTGATGATCCGGAGGTAAATCGGTGGAGCGGTAATCTGGTCTATAAGAGCGAACGTCCTGACAAAACGATAGTGGAACGCATCTGGAATGAGAACAAACCCTATAGCGTTACGGCTATGGGCAATAGGATAGTGAATCCTTTCGCCAAGACCGAATTTACAACGATCAAAGACGCAGCCGGGGTTTCAGTCAAAACGGCTATCAAAGACTTCAACTATGATAAGAATGGGAACGTCACAAGGATAGCCGAATACGACTGGGTGGATTACGGCACTGTTCCGCGCGATGCGAATGGAAAGCCCACGGGAATACCTGCTGGCGCACCTCTCAAGAGAGTCACTATCAATACATATAACAGTCCCACTCCGGATGCTGCCGATTCCACCACGAACGACCCAGACACCTACGTTCAAGCCAGCTCCAAGCAATTGAGAAATGCCATCGCGACGAGCGAAGTCAGCTCAAATGGCACGCTTACACTCGCCCGCACGGAATTTACCTACGATAATGCGACTACGACCGGCAATCTGACGCAGCAGAAGAGCTGGGACTCATATAAGGGTGGAGTCGCGCAGACTCTCACGCGGCCCCTTTCAGCCACCAACTCAATCTCCGTATCGCATCAATATGATGTCTACGGCAATCGCACTCTGACAACGGATGCAAATGGTGTCCAGACGCAGTTTGTCTATGGGCTGGTGGGCGGCTTCAGCAATCTCTACCCGACGCAGATCAACGCGGCCTATACCAAGACCGTGCAGCGGACTACCAATCTGGCATACGACTTCTACGCGGGCTTGGTCACGCTTTCAACCGACGCGGACAATAACGTCTCAACAGCTACTTCCTATGATGCATTAGGCAGGCCGACTCTGGTTCAGGCTGCCGATGGGAGGGCAGAGGAGACGCAAACCTTCACGACTTACTCCGACGCGGGCCGATACGTCATCATACGTTCAGACAAGGACCTGGCCGGAGATCGCAAGCTGGTGAGCATTCGGCATTTCGACCAACTGGGGCGGATCAGGCTGACTCGGCAACTCGAAGATGCGACGACACAGAGCGCCACGGATGAGACGACCGGGATCAAGGTACAGACACGCTATCGCATAGCCAGCCCAAATAATTATCAGCTCGTTTCTAATCCCTACCGAGCAACAACATCAGGGGGAGCTGGTACGGAGCCGACGATGGGCTGGACTTTGACCAAGCGCGACAATGGCGGTCGTGTTATCGCCGTTCAGTCTTTCAGTGGAGCGGGAATGCCTGCGCCCTGGGGCACAAATACCAGTACAACAGGAACCGTGGCAACGGCCTACGACAGTATCTATACAACTGTCACGGATCAAGCAGGCAAGAAGCGGCGCAATATGCTTGATGGCCTCGGACGACTTGATAGGGTGGATGAACCGGATGGCGCGAACAACCTGGGTACTATTGCTGCTCCAACTCTGCCGACCGACTATACGTATGATGCGCTCTCTAACCTCACACAGGTCGGTCAAGGCGTGCAGACTCGCACCTTTAGCTACAGCAGCCTATCGCGGTTGATTTCGGCTATTAACCCGGAAAGTGGGACAATCTCTTATCTCTACGATAACAACGGTAATCTGACGAGAAAGACCGATGCACGCTCGATTCCGATTCAGGCCAATTATGCCTATGATGCGCTCAATCGCATCACTTCAGCAAACTACAGCGATACGACACCGGACATTGCTTACTACTATGATGCGCAGACACTGCCCACAGGCGCTCCAATCTTCGCCCGCGGCTCATCCGAAGGGCGATTAGTGGCCGTCACTTACGGAGGAACGAACGCTGGCAGTTATTATGGCTATAATGGGTTAGGACAGGTGCTAACCCGTGTGCAGAGGACAGATTTGATTAACTACGTGGTTGATGCCACCTATAATAAAGCGGGAGCGATAACGACGGAAACCTACCCATCAGTGCCCGGCGGAACTAGCAGGCGTAAGGTCGCTTATAGCTTTGATAGTGCTGGAAGGCTTTTGGAACTCGAAAGCCTTGCTACCAACTACGCTGCGGGGGCAAATGTAGACTCAATTAGCTATGCGAGCCATGGTGGGTTGTCAAGTGAAAAGTTGGGTAACACCTTGATTCACACCCTGAGCTATAACAACCGTTTACAACCTACAAAGATTAAGCTGGGCACTTCAACCCTAAGCACATCAGTGTTGAATCTCACATACAATTACGGGACGACAGCTAATAATGGGAATGTGCAGGATGTGACGAATCAGATCGGAACATCAACCACTAAGCAAATATACAGTTATGACTCACTGAACCGCCTCTCTTCAACGCAAGAGACAAATGGCTCTACCACTACCTACTGGACACAGACTAACGGCTATGACCGATATGGCAATCGGTGGGCGATCATCGGTGGATCACCCAATTTAACATTCAACGCTCAGAATAAAATCACGAGCGCAGGCTACAGCTACGACGCAGTGGGCAATCTTACTGATGATCCCCTTCACACCTATACTTATGACGCTGAGAACAGGGTTATAACTGTAGATACAGCAAGTGCCTATAAATATGATGGCGAGGGTAAACGTGTAAGAAAGCTGTTAGGGGAGAATCTGCGATTCGTTTATGACATGAGTAGTCGGCTTGTCGCAGAGTTCAACGGGTTAAGTGGGGACTTAGAGAAGGAGTATATCTACGGAGCAGATGGACTGGCAGCAACGATAGAGCCTACTGTAGGCACGACGTTAGGTACAAAGTACACGACCAGCGATCACCTAGGTTCGCCAAGGATAGTAACGGACGCAGATGGCGATGTGGTCAGTCGTCATGACTACATGCCATTTGGAGAGGAGTTGTTCGTTGGCAGTGGTGGGAGAACGGCTGCGCAGTTCTACGATGTGGCTGATGGTTTGAGGCAGAAGTTCACTGGATATGCGCGAGATGATGAATCAAGATTGGATTATGCACAAGCGAGATATTATGCAAGTGCGCAAGGGCGATTTACCAGCACTGACTCTTACAACCCTATATCCGACGCGGGTAAAGATATTTTTAGAAGATATCTTGGGCAGCCACAGAATTGGAATCATTATGTTTACTGTATTAACAACCCGCTCACGCATGTGGATCCTACAGGGTTAGCTTGGTACGTCCTAAAAGGGGTATATGGTGCTAAGCCGGAGTGGCACGATGAACAAAGCCCATTTGATCCAGATAAATACGAATTGGTTGTTTCCTATGTTTATAAGAGTGTAACCAGCGGGAAATACTTCGCCCTTAACCCATTTGCTAATGAGTATGCTGAAGTTGACACCGCAGATGAAGCAAACGCTCGATATCAGGGCTTCATAATAAACCAAGCACTTGGAGACGCGCCCAGGCTTCCTGATAAAGTTTCTGTGAATCTCAGCCTCGTTTTTTTCGGGACTTCATGGACACTTGATAGGTATGGCAATTTGTATGGTTCAGGCGATTTTCTTCTAGTGCCAACAACAGCCAGCTATACAGGAGCACCAAGTAGAATCAGGGCTAGAAACGCTATTGGAGCTAGCCTGACTGCGGACTGGATGGGGCAATTCGAAAAGCCTAGCGAAGAGGAGATAAGAACTTTCGTCGAGGGATCAAGTTTCACTATTACAGGTGGATCTAAGGTAGTGGGCGGGGTACAAATATCCGGTAACAGGAAAGCTTTCATGTTTGGCGTTGGGACTCCTGGTGTTAATGCCTCGTTCTCTCTTTCAGAGAGATGTAGAAAACTCCCGATTCAATGGTGAATACTACCTGTATCTCTTATATAGGTTTCGGTACTCATGAAGAGCTATAAAGGTAAAATAGGCACAATTATTGCTCTCGTATTCTCAGTTTTATTGGTAGATTCTTGTGTCCCGACGCGTGGAGACACGAAACTGGAGGAATTGAGAAAAATATCTTCTGAAATACCGACTCCTCCTTCATTCAACAAAGTGGGTTCAAACTACGGAGAGAAAGAAATCAATGCCATCATTACTAATTATTACAAGTCTCCAACAAACTATGAAGTGGTCAGGGACTTCTATTCCGCAGCACTTACTTCAAAAGGCTGGGTTCTCTACGAAGAGGAAGATATTCAAGACTGGTTTAGAAACTATGGAGGGAAGAAACTGGAATTCAAAAAAGGAGAATTTTATATAGCTATTCAATACGAAGGTGCGAATGCACGCGATACAAGTGCAAACTATACTATAAGTTATATTTGGCGTGCTAAGGGTTACAACTAATTACAAACTAATATGTTTTACTAAAAGGTCTAACTAATCAATCGGCTCAATTTCAAGCTTCCAAAGCTGAACCTGTCCATTATAGCGGGTGAAAATCATACGCTCTGTTGCGTGTCCCTGCTCAAAATCCAGATTGAAGATTAGAACAAACGTTCTGCCAACGTTAGAGTCAATGCCTGCTTTATAAGAAATCTCGCTTGCTGTCTTTAATGAGCCGTTATCGCGGTGAAATTGTTCCATTCTAGAAACAAATTCAGATTCACTGCCTACGCTCTTAAAACGTTGCGAAGACTCTCTATAGATCGCTGAATAATCGCCTGCGCGAATTTGGGAATGCACGCGCTCCGCCACTTTTTCAGCATCGACTCGGTCACGCTCAATATTACAGCTAGGCAATAAAAGGACAAGAGTTAAGATAATGGCCTTTTGATAACTTAGTTTGTATGACATATCAATTCAAGATGCCATAGAGCATAAAGGTCTAATCCAATTACCACTTTATCACAAAACTCTACTATTGTTTTTGGCTTTAATGGAGGATGCACTCGGAAGGGCTTCGCCCCTAAAGTCCCTTTTGAGCATAAAGTATAGCCTTACAGAGCAAAAGCGGCGTCGGGTGAGGACGCGCCGCTTTCACTCTGTTAGGTCGTATCTTCACCTGAAGCATTCATATAGATCCATAGAGAGCCAACCATTTAAGACGCAAGTAACGGGGGGTTGACACATGACTAAACATTCAACTGTTAATTCACGCCCAGCGAAGAAACCCAAAAGCGACCGCTTGGGTCTTGGTTCATTTGAACCTCCCCGATCTGACTCTTATTCACGAAGGAAAGTTCGCGCAGACTTCTTTCGTGTATTAGACTCCTTGGAACCATGTGTTGCCAATACTCTCTATAAGGAAGCTTTTTTTCAGTTTATTCTTCTGGCGTGGAGTCATTTCCCGGAGGCGATTCCCACGCCTGTCTTATCATGGGTTGAAGATAAAAGCTTCCTATTAGAGCTTGAGCGAGTCACCAAAGATTTCTCTGCCTCACCTTATAATCCTGAAACCAAATCATTCCATCCCGCTTTCGTTGAACTTCTCGCAACACCATTCAGCAAAGATCAGGAGATGGTTATTAATTATATGAGAGAAGTGCTTATGCTGGAATTGCTGCGTCCATTCGAGGAACTTGAGTTTAGCCTTCCGCGTATTTTCCCTAACTGGAAAGCATTACAGTACACCGAGAATACAGCACCACTACGCAAAACTCTTACCAAATGGTCGAAAGATTGGAACTGCGATGAGGATTGGTGTCGCGACTATGCGTTAGCAGCGTTGTGCCATTGGCTTTCCGACAGGTATTCAAGATGGGATGAGAGTGGACTTTCTCTTGGGCCAGGTGTTTCTGCAATGCTCATGCACAATCTCTGGTTTGCGTACACCGACATGCCGTTTTCAACGGGCGAGAGTTTTACGAAGCTGAATGCTTTAATAGACAAAATTACGGGGGAGCCCTATTTCCATTTTTCGTGGCAGAATATATGCTTTAAGACTCCTCGCTGGAATCCTATAGCGAGCTATAGAGATACATGGGCAAGCGAAGCTGAACAAGAGTTTATAATCTATCTCGCGCAAGTCGCGCATAGCGGCGGAGTCGTGCCTACTGGTACGCTGCAAAGATTCCGCATTTCGCGAGACAAGTATTTACGGAAGATTGAGAAAGCAGCAACCAAAGTTGGGTTGATTAAGACCCCACGCCGCTGGGCTAACAAGCATCTCATTTGGGCCGCTCACTTTCAGGCGCAGGAGTGGCCCTTGTCGAAAATAGAAAAGACTTACTCTGAACCCCGCAAGACAGTTTCTGATGGTATAAATAGAACCCTTAGTTTCATTGGCCTCTCACGCCGCCCAAATCTTCGTTCCGGAATGCGTAAAGGGACACGTTTAAGTGCTAAGCGGAGAATTGTGCGTAATTAGAAAAAATTATTTTTAGATACGCCGAATACACAAGCGACGATTTGAGCCAAAATGTCCGTAGCTTTGCTACGGGCTTTTTTTTGAGTTGTCGAGTCGGTGTAGCACACATAGCCTATGGAGGAGAGAATGCCGGATAAGAAAATGAACAATAGACCTTTCCAAACCCCTAGTGAAATAGCAGGGGAGTGGAATGTCTCACCCGATCACGTGCGCCGTCTTTGCCGTACGGGTCGCATTGCCGGAGCGTTGCTCATCGGTACGATTTGGCGCATCCCGGTAGATGCCAAGCTGGAATACGAGCGCCTACATCGTGGCCCCTCAAAGCAAGCTGCCTGACAATTATTTCCTGCGTTGCGGCAGAGAGAGGAGAGCGGCGCAAATGAACCAGCGCGAAAGGCTGATGCGATCAGGGGATGACGTGACCCTTCAATGCAACGGGCCACGAATGTGCGATCAGTACCAACTCGACAATGACGAAATCCGAAATGCGGCTTGGCGCTCTCTCTGGCAGCGACTCCTAAGCGTCAAGTGCGAGGATTTACCTCAGCGAAGACATGATGCCGACGACGGCCTGCCTGCGACACAACGTAAAAATGAGGCTTGAAAATGTCTACAAGTGCATTACAGACTGAAATAAATCTCTCTGAAATTCAAGCTGAGGCCGAGCACCTCGCACGTAGCGATGCCGCGCGTGCGCCCGTGTCTCACACAGACGTTTGGCAAGAGATACTCGATGCCCTAGAGCCAATTGACTTTCGAGAGATGGCAGAGTTGGACGCTAAAGAGAGGCTTTCGCAAAAGCACTATATCGTTATCACGGTGCAGGAAGTCTTACGTGTGGCGCGCTCTCTTAACTGCGGACTTTGCAGGAATTATGACTTTCTTTACTCATACAATGGTGCATTCTGGAAACTGATAGACAAAGATCCCCTCACGGACTTTTTGGGCGAAGCGGCGCGTCGATTAAGCATTGATCGGATCACGTCAACCTATCACCTATTTCGTGAACAGCTTTATAAACAGTTTCTTGCTATCGCTCACCTGCCTAAACCTGAAACGGCAGACGGCGTATGTCTCATCAATCTGCGTAATGGTACGTTTGAGATTACGCCGACTGAGCTTGTCATCCGCGACTTTCGCCGCGAAGATTTCTTAACCTACCAGCTTCCATTCGACTATGACCAAAACGCCGAAGCTCCACTTTGGCAAAGGTTTCTCAATGAAGTTTTGCCCGATGAAACCAGGCAGAGAGTCTTAGCCGAATATCTCGGTTATGTCTTTACGCGACTCAAACTCGAAAAGACGCTGATGCTCTACGGGCGTGGCGCTAATGGTAAGTCAGTGGTTTTCGATGTCATCAACGCGCTGCTGGGCGGCGAGAATGTCGCCAATTACAGTCTTGCAAGCCTATCGCATGAATACCATCGCGCAAAACTCGCCAACAAGCTCCTTAACTATTCTTCTGAGATTTCCACACGCCTTGAAGCCGACATTTTCAAACGACTGACAAGCGGCGAACCCGTCGATGCAAGACTGCCTTACGGTCAACCATTTATTATGACACGCTATGCGCGTCTGCTGTTCAATTGCAACGAACTGCCGCGAGATGTGGAGCACACGGAAGCCTTCTTTCGCCGCTATTTGATTCTGCCATTTGATGTGACCATCCCTGAAGATCAGCAGGATAAACGTCTTGCCGAGAAGATCATTAAAAGCGAGTTGTCCGGCGTCTTTAACTGGATTCTTGGAGGATTACAGAGGCTCTTACGGCAAGAGAAGTTCACGCTATGCGAAGCGGCGCGCGAGGCTCTTCAACAGTACAGAAAAGAATCTGATTCTGTAGCGATGTTTTTGGCTGATGAGGGCTACGAGCCTAGCGGCGACTTCACCGAAGTAAAAATCATTTATCAGAGCTATAAGTTTTATTGCCTTGATAATGGCTATAAGCCACTTGGACGCAATAATTTTACGAAAAGGCTTGAAGCACACAAAGTTATTACGCAACGCCGCGATGTTGGTTTAGTTGCTTACGTAAAGCCTATACCGAGAGTCACCCTTTGAAAATATTTCTTCCTATGAATGTCAGAAACGTCAGGAACGTCAGCCCGAAGATTCACCGTCTGTTATTTCTGACATTCCTGACGTTTGCAGAAAAGGTTTTTAGCCAGATGCGTTATAGATTCACACTCGAAAAGTACAATGGGAGGCGCACGCGCCATACTTGTCCAAACTGCGGCAAACCGGGAGAGTTTACCCGTTATATTGATACCCAAACGGGCAATTATCTGGCAGATTATGTTGGCCGGTGTAACCGCGAGGTGAATTGCGGCTATCAGTACACGCCCAAGAAGTATTTTTCAGACCATCGAATAGCTTACAAAGGAAACGATCCCCAGCATCAACGGGTAGTAAAGCCGCCGGAGCGATCACAGAAACCAATAAACACAATTCCCTTTGAACCTTTCCGCGAGAGCCTGACGAACTACACGGAGAATAATTTCATCTGCTACTTAAAAAGGTTATTTGGTGCAGACATCACCTGCGAACTGATTAAGCGGTTTTATATTGGCTCTTCTAATTATTGGAGTGGCTCGACAGTCTTCTGGCAGATTGACGGTAAAAGACGTATCCGAAGCGGCAAGATCATGCTCTATGACTCCGAGACAGGCAGGCGGGTTAAAGAAGTGAGGCCGGACGGGAGCAAACAAAGCAAGATAACCTGGGCGCATAGCATTTTGCAGAAGCAAGGGGCGATTCAAGGCTTTAACTTGCGGCAATGTTTATTCGGTGAACATCAACTTGCAGCCCAGCCGAAAAACAAGCCTGTCGCCGTTGTCGAGGCTGAAAAGACGGCAATCATCGCAACACCCTATCTGCCTGATTTCGTCTGGCTCGCCTGCGGTAGTTTAACCAACCTGACAGCCGATAAATGCAGGGTTCTTACAGGGAGAAAAGTTGTCCTGTTTCCTGACCTGAACTGCTTTAAGAAATGGAGTGACAGAGCCAAACATTTACAAGCCCTGCTAGATTGCAGCATCGCCGTCTCCGATTTGCTCGAAAGGAAAACGAGGGAAGAGGATAAGTTACAAGGATTTGATCTTGCCGATTACCTTGTTAAATACCAGCTTCGTGATAACAAACCGCCAGATGAAATCTACATACCGGCAAGTGTACCTAATACAATCGAAGCAATTATGCATTGTATAGAGATGCAGGCGAAAAGGGGTTCAGATGGGCCTCGGAGAGAAGCGCCCTCTTTTGTACCAAATTCTACAGAGGGCATGATTGACAGAATTACTTAGGGAATTCACAAATGATGCCTGTAAAAGCGCGCACAGATACATTCAGACCTGAGCAAAATCGAACGTGAAGGTAGCTTTATCGCCTTTTTCTACTCCTGAATTGGGCTGGAAAGTTTCAAAAATGAGCAAGCGAACGGCAAAAAAGAAAGAGACTGCGATTGTTCCTGAAGTTGTCGAGCCGATTCTGTCACGTCGGCATGAGAGCGTGATTGTAGCTCTCTTGGCTAACCCAAAGATCACAGATGCGGCGAAAGCTGCCAACGTCTCTGAGTCGACCATCTGGCGACTGATGCAGCGCGAAGACTTCCGGGAGCGTTACAAGGAGGCGCAGGAGTTGGCCTTAAACGGTGCTCTGGGCACGCTCCAGGGGGCCGCTACCGAGGCCATTGCCACCCTACAGAAAAACCTCTCCTGCAAGATTCCTGCGGCTGAGAATCAGGCCGCAAAGACCATTCTTGATTTCACACTCAAGGCCCGCGAACAACTCGACATGCTAGAGCGGATTAAGGTACTCGAAGCGCGCCTCAAGGATCGGGGGGATGGTGCGTGAGTATTTCCTCTCGGCTTAAAAGGGTAGAGAAAGAGGCGGGGGTCGGTCAACGCTGCCTGTCATGCCGCGTCCATTACATTCGCTATAGTGATGAGATAAAACGCACTACCAGCGCCGATCTATATGTGACTACCTGCCACGCCTGCGGGCAAACTCTCAAGCTTATCCATTCAGGCTACACGGAGCGGGAGCGTTCCGTACTAATATCAGTCTCCTCACGCCACTTCGATATTAAGTGGCTGGCAAGCTATGCCTGGATGCAACACCTCCCTCGTTTTTTGGAGATAAAAGAGATTGGCAAGGCCGAGGAGAGGCGTCTGCGTGGTTTGATTCGCTCGGATAATACAACCCTCAGAGAGTCGGCGCGCAAGCAGGTCAAGGTTTTGGATGAACTTGCTGCCCATAAGCAAATACGGGAGGCGAATCAACAGGGAAAAGAAGCAACTGAAGAGAGCCGGAAAGACAAGATTTTCGGCACTGTTTTCGCGGCGATGGATAAGGTGAGGGGGCGACGGCGGGAGATTAAGGACGATAATCTTTTCAGCTACTACGTGATGGCCGAGATGGAGGTTTTCATGTGGGGCGAGAAGTCTAAGGAGACTTTGCAGCTCATCGAAGACCGAGAGCGCCAGATTGTTGAAGCGGAAGAAGTCCGAAAACGTGAAGCCGAAGAGAGAGAACGCCAGCGTGAGGAAGAAAGGCGGCTGCGGGAAGAGGAAAGAAAGCGCCAGGATGAAGAATATCTTGCTCGCCAGCGGCAGCCGCAAGACCCGCTCCATCAGCCCACCACCGCCGCTAATCATCCTTTCTGGTCACAGGGAGGAGACGAGACTGATTCTTTTCAGTTACCTACGGAAGAGAAGCCTGATCTACTAAAGTCTTTAATGCCGCCTGCCGCTTATGAGGCGTACCGGAATGCTCAAAAGATTAAAGAAAAGCCATCCTATCCGGTGGCACTTCCGCAAGGTACAGAGAGGTAGACTGCAAGGTTTTGAAATGTTTTGAAAGATTCTTGGGTAGTACCGGATAAAGCCAATCTTCTTCTAGTACTCTCGTATGAGAGGCTTACTATCGAGCGGTCGTGTTGAATGAGTTGTTAGATAGCATGTCCCATAAAACATTTCCAATCTGCGGTGTATGTCAATAGACTGCTAAAGACTTGCAGAAATGTTGCCAAGTCGGTCTATATAATACTGAGTGAAAAGACTCGAAGTTACATCGACTAATCTACTGTATCAAGGAGCAAGTTATTTAGATATTGGGGTTCTTTATGTAATGGATTAGCGAGCATCTTCAAGAGTGCTCGACGAACTAGGTTTTCTGTGTCCTTCACAACATCATCGAGAGATTTCTTAAGCCTTTTCGTCGCGATTCTTTCCACGCCTTCAGAATCGCCATGTACAATGCTGCTTCGCAGTTCATAGAGAATAGAAATGAATCGAACCAAATCTTTTCGTTGAGGAGCATCTTCTCCAAGATACTTCGCGGCACGCATCCGTAGCCTGTATCCGACTTCTGTGGTCTGCCCGACCGTTTCCTCTCCAAATAAGTTTTCCAATGCAATTACGAGGTCAATAATACGCTCACGGGCGTCAGGTCGGCGGTAAGAATCATTGAATCGCGTAATGGCTATATTTAACTTGGTGTGTTCGCCCGGATGCCTTAATCGCTGATATATTTTTACGACTTCTTCAACTTCAAACACTTGCAACTGATATTTAGGAATGACGGGCACCCTGCCGACGATAATTGCAGCGGTGAGGTGGTCTAGTAGAAGCACTCCCTCACCGTGCCCTGTAATTAGACCTGATTCCCAAGTGAGAACCTGTCCTCGCCCGATGTATGCAGATTGGTAGAGCCTCAGTGCTGTTATTGCGTCGTTGATACGCTCCTCATCCATATACATAACAGAATCGAGCACATTCCAGATCGGAATATCGGGAATGTGGCGATGGATTAGCATATAGGGTGATATGTAATTCCCCTTCATGCTGCTGGAAGATAATTGTCTCTTCAGATCATCTCGTGTGCTGAGGCGTATCTCCAAGTTGTCATCGAAGCGGACTGGCGCTGCGTCTGGGGGGGCGAGTTCAAAATTGTAAAGATAGCAACCGCTGAAATGACTAGCGCGCTCTGGATTTATCCGAGCGTCGAGTTGATTGATGGCAAGGGCAAAAGCGTGCTCGCGACTGAAGGGCACACGGCGGAACAGCATCGCATGATATTCGCGGAGAGTCTGGTAGATGTAACGGCCTAAACTTTCATTCACACTCTCTGCAAGATAAGGCTCACACTCAGCAGTACTAGAATAGTAATTGTTGATAAGGGCAGCTAACTCATCACTGAGTCGCTGCTTCAAGGGGTGTTCATCAAATTGCGTATACCACCCAAGATGGGGAACATAGCCCGCTCTGAGCGCAGGGCGTAGGTATTCTACCCCATTGGTTTGCATCAAGGAGAGAAGTGGCTCGTCTGGTCTATCTGCAATATAAGTAGGTTCTAATGTCAGAAATATATCGGGTGGATTGTTTAAGAGCATGGCCTCCCGATACGTTACTACTTCTAGTTCAATGACAGATGCGAATTCTTGTAGGAGGCGTACAATATCCGGTGGTAGCGCCATAATTTGTCCTCTAGTCTACTTGTTTTTAGTAGGGCAAATCATAGCACCAATACACGCATGATAAATACTGTGTCGACAATCTCTGTTTGCTTCACTTCTTACCGAATCATAGTTGGAATGTTAGAACTAGGCTAAAGGTGGCTTTGCCGTTAAATTGACCTTGTGGTCAGATTTGATGGTCAAAAAGGACTTTAGGGACAAAGCTGCATGGGAATGCGTGGATGAATTGGGCTAGAAGAGAAGAGCCTTTCTGGTAAGATCACATTCTGTGTGGCGTGTACCGCGCTTTGATGAAAGCATGGCGATAGACTGGATGACCCTGCTTTCAGATGGCTATAACAGACAATTCCTGCGCTGCGCTAGTTATACGATCTACGCCGCTATTGTATGCCTGTCGCTATTAATAATGAATGCTCAACAAGTTAATGTACGAAAGGATAAAATAGCTGTTAATAGATATTTTCAATAAACTGAGCTTCATTGTTTGAGAGGCCATACAATTCATACACTAACTCATTGATCTGCTGCTTCTGCGCGTTAATTTTACTCTGAGTTATTGCTCTGTTTTTATCTGTTTTAGCATCCAACAATTGACCGTTAAGCGTAATTATAAGCTTGACAGCCTTTGCTATTTGATCGTGTAACGCCTTGCCAGTTGGTTTTGAAGGGTTAATATATTGTATAGGTAGCTTTTCTATATATTTCTTTGTGTACATATACGCAGTTTGGTAGGCACGCATTGTAATCTTGCGTAAATACCAATCTAACAGCTTGCTATTGAGTAACCCCAATACATAAAACATATTAAATTCTGTCTTTAGCACAATGCCATACCCCCCAGCACCGCCCCCACAAAAGAAGTAAGTGCCTTCTTCGTCTAAACAATAAGATGCATGTGCGTAATAATCAGGAGTTATGATTTTGGGTGAGGTCATTATGCTAAGGGCTTGGCTTCGCCCATAGGCATACCAGTGATTCCCTTTCATCTTTCCTTCTTCTCGATTCTCCAAATATTCTTTATGATGGGTGAGGTAAGCCCATGCTCTTGGAAAGTTATGTCTAAGTCGTTTTTCTGATAGTAACTCACCATTTTCATAAGGAAATAGTATTCGCTTTGAACTTTTGCCGATATGATAGGGCTGCATTTCTCCACCCTTGATTAATGGCTTCATAATGTCAGCTTCGATTTCATACGTCTTATTATCTATTTTAAACTTCAGAGCAATTAAATTGCCTTTATCTCTGATAGTGTCCCCTATATAAATCCCATCTGCGCTGGTTTTTAATCCCTGGAAGATATGAGTTGTAATATTACCTAAGCGTTGTTCAATCGAATCTAGTTTTTTCCATATGGACATATCTTCTTCCCAAAGGAATATCCATGGCTCCGATGATAACGTTGATATGGGTATTTGCCCATAACCTATTTTGTTATTAAATCTACTCGTCTCATTAATTCCTGAAAGTATTGAAGCTACCTCTCTAGGTGATTTGCTTGTAAATTTCATCTGCCCGAACCGAAAATACTCTGAGCCATTCTTGCTAAGAATCAAAATACAGGTATTAATACTTGCCCTGTCGAATACCATGTATCCGTCAAAGTCAATGATCTGATTTAAGTTGCGATTTTTGACAATGAAATCTCGTAGTCCTTCGCCATAATCGGTTTTAAAAAACCTATGAGGAAGTATGTATCCAAGGAATCCGCCAGCCTTTAATAGATTTATCCCCTTTTCAACAAAAAGACAGTAAATATCGTAATTGCTAACCGCAGTGCTGTAATGGGAATTAAAATAGGACACTTCTTTACGCTTGGAAGTTTGAATACGTATGTAAGGCGGGTTACCGATCACTGCATCAAAACCACCTTGCTTCATTATGTCAGGGAAAGCTTTTTTCCACTCAAAAACATTTACATGTTCGTGCTCCTCTTCGCTAAGATCACTTGCTTGATATTGCTGATAAAAATCGAAGCCAATAAGTGAATTGCCGCACTTAATATTATTATCTAAGTCAGGCAAAGCGCGCTCATGGAACATACGTAAGTTATCTGAAACACTTTGTGCGCTCTCCCCTTCAATTACTTTTAACATTAGTGATAGCTTTGTTACTTCAACAGCTTGCGCGTCTATATCAACCCCATAAATATTATTTAGTAAGATCCGCTTTTTCTCTGATGAAGTGAGATACCACAGGCCCTCTGAGCCTTGATATATCTTTTGGGCATGTTTCTTTACTTCGTTTTTCAAATACCATTGTAGATGCCAATTAAGTAAATATTGATATGCGCCAATCAGGAAAGAGCCAGAGCCACATGCTGGATCAAGGATTCGCAAGTTTTTGACTTGCTCCGGTTTTTTCCCTTCGCACAATTTACCTATAACTTGCTCCACAATGTAATCTACAATATAAGTTGGCGTGTAATAAACGCCCCCCGCTTTCTGTACTTCTGGCTTGTATTTTACTTCTGCTTTACCCTTGGGATGTTGTTCTATAACTTTTCCTAAAAACTGCTCATATACCTGCCCAAGAATATCAACAGGGATTACGGAGAATTCATAAGGGCTATATGGATAATACAGGTTCTTAATAATTGTGCTGAGAACTTCATCGTCAATCCTAAGCTTTAACGTCCAATCATCAATAACAGATGGGCGACTTTTTTCTACTTCAAAATGGAACAAGCCAGAGTTGTAACGCTGATCGGCGTAATGAAATAAAATGCAAAGCTGTGCGTATATATTCGCGCCTTTGAGTAAATTCTGAAGACGCCCATACTCTTCTATTCCTCTATCCTCACATATTCTTAAGAAGATAATGCGATCTAGAGTGCGCTGCACCGCATCATTTAATTCGCCGTCAGTCAAATCATTCTGCAACGCTATATTTTGGGCTAGGGTTTCACGCCACGATTCGATCTGTTGAAGAAAAGTAGTATCAACTTTCTGTGAACCGCGAGGCGCTTTTAATGACCACGCGTAAGCATCATAGGTTCCATCAAATGCCGCTTCACGTGAGAAGATTCCTGCTATTTTGTCCCATTGCAATATATATTCGTTGTGTGTGCAGTAGAAGATTCGAGCAACAAAAGGCTCGTCGCTCTCCTTTGGTTCAACCCGTCCGTCATAAACAGCAAATTCTCTGAAGTTCGTTAAAATAGAAAGCGGCAGATTCGCTGACCATGCATAACGGCGTAACTGATATGAGCTTGAACGCAAAACTTGAAGATTAGTTGAAGGGGGTTTCGTCTCAACGAAAAACTTCCTTTCGTTACCCACACGAAAGCTATAATCAGGAGCTTTAGGTGACTTGCCGATCTTAAGTGAGTCTTCATAAACCACTTCCCTATATATCTCTCCTCTTCTTTTCTCATTACGCATATCCCAACCCAAAGCTTCAAAAAAAGGATCAATGAAATCAATTCGCAAGCGGGCTTCCTTATAGCTGCTGTTGTTGAACTCATCAGCTTTTGAATTAAAACTTTCGACCAAGTCGGAAATTACAGTAGGAACTGTCATTCTTTTGTATCCCTATTTATATCAAAGCCAATTTGTGATTATTCACGATATAAAGGCTCCAAATAGAAAACTTAACCTTTTCCTTTGCGAGGGCGACCTGGTTTACGAATCATAACCTTTGTTATATCTGCTTCCTTTATCATGTGTGCGCGCCCAAATTTTTGTGAGGGTAACCGCCCAGAATTGATTAAATCGTTGACACGTCGCACGGTGACGTTCAATTGCTTAGCAACTTCTGCTGTGGTTAGCATCTTCATTCTATGATTTATAGCATGGAAAATAATATTCCACAATAAGAATATTTTTGTTGACAAAACTATTCTAAGTATGGCATAGTTTCGATGTTAGTTAATACTACTCTTGAAGGAAACGGAGATGATGAACATAGATCAAAACAAATTGCAGCAAGTGATGCAAGAAGCTTTTGATAGAGTGTCAGGCAATCGCAGATGGGAAATGGCGATAGCGAAGGCCAAAGCGCAATTAGAATCAAATCCCTACATACACTTTGACGGTCAATCGCTTTTGATTCTTTCCCCTTCGGGTGAAATCTACAACGCGAACGGTATATGCCAGTGCAAGGCATATCGAAGCGGACATCCTTGCTGGCATCGTGCGGCGGCAAGACTCGTCAAGCGTTACAACGAGACTTCGCACTAAAAGCGAAACGGGATATGTGAGCGGGTCAACCTTCTCTATCCCTTCACTCTATTAAAGAAAGATCAGAGCGATGAAAAGAATAGCAGGGAATGCTTAAAGCGAGGCTCAGGAAGATAGGAGGTTGGATTATATGACCGGGCAAATCAGCAAACGTAACGGACAGACGCTAAGAAGTAGCGTAAACGATAAAAGAACAGCGCTCGTTTATTGCCGTGTGTCCACAGCAAAGCAAGAAGAAGAAGGGACTTCGCTTGATTCGCAAGCTGCCGCCTGTGTAACGCACGCAGAGAAGCTTGGCTATGTCGTCGGACGCATCACAAAAGAAGTTTTCAGCGGTGCTGAACTCTTCGACCGACCACTCCTCTCGCGTGACCGTGCAGACATCCGCGCTGGGCAATTTGATGCAGTCGTTGTTTATGCCATTGACCGCCTCTCGCGCGATGTGGCGCATTTAGCGATCCTCTCGGAAGAGGTTGAGCGGGCGGGCGCGGCACTCATTTTCGTTACCGAAGACCTTGACGATTCGCCAGAAGGCAAACTGATGACTAGCGTCAAAGCTTATGTGGCAGAGGTCGAACGTCTAAAAATCCGCGAGCGATGCGTAAGAGGGAAGCGGCAGAAGGCGCTAAACGGAAAGGTGGTGCGCGGGGGCACAGACCTTTACGGCTACTCTTACGATAAAGAGCATGGCATCAGGGCAATTAAAGAAGATGAGGCGATGGTAGTCCGTCAGATTTACAGGTGGATTCTGGAAGGGGTCAGCACCCGTAAAGTGATTCAACGGCTTAACGAGCAAGGCATTCCATCGCCCGCTAGGGGCAAACGACAGTATAAAGATGGTCGCGAGACCTTTTGGGGGAAAGGCGCGATAGGCCGCATCCTCTCTGAGCCTGCATATAAGGGTGTAGCCGTTGCATGGCGGTACAAAGGCGTTAGGGGCTACGAAGACGGGCAGAAATTTTATCGTATAGCCCTCCGTGACGAAAGCGAGTGGATTCAATTACCGGACGGCACGACGCCCGCCATCGTGACGGCGGAAATGTGGGATGCCGTTCAAAAGGCTTTAGAAAGTAATCGCGGCGAAGAAACGCGCAATGAGACACGGCCAGACCTCCTGCGAGGATACGTCTTCTGCGGCGTGTGCGGACGGAGGATGTACGGGGAGAGTGAACACGGCGAGCATAGGATTTACCGCTGCCCGTCGCGCAACACACCGACAGGAAATTGTGGGGGAAAGCGTATTGGGGCGGAGCGGTCTGAGATACTTGTTTGGTCAAAAATCACCGACATCCTCCGCCATCCTGAGACGATTAAGCTGGAACTTGAAAGACGAAAGGCTGAGGGAGAAGACGGAACGACGCATCTTCTTGCGGATATGGAATCTGCAAAGAAGGCTTTACAGAATATTGAGAGCGAGCTACAGCGCCTCGTGCGCCGTGCGGCGACGGCTGACGATGAACTTTGGGAGATGTTTCAGGGGCAAATAAACCTGAAGAAAACAGAGCGCCAACGGCTTGCCGGGCTTGTGGCAGAAACCGAAGCCCGCATAGCGACACAAAACGCTGACGCTATAAGCCTGACAGCCTTGACGGAATATTGTGAGCGCGTTCGTGGCAATTTGGATAATTTCGGCTTCGATGATAAACGGCTGGCGCTTAAAGCCCTGAACTTGCGGGTTATTGGAAATGGTAGTGAATATCGGCTCGATGTCTCATTTCCGATCAGTCCGGCTGCGGGATATTCGCCCCAATCATTCTTCTCATAGGCCCGCCGGGCTCCGGCAAGACTATGCTCGCCAAACGCCTGCCGACGATCCTGCCGCCGCTCGAATTTGATGCCGCTCTGGAATTGACCAAGATACATTCGGTGGCGGGTCTGACGGGGCGCGCCGGTCTGGTTACGGCGAGGCCGTTTCGGTCGCCGCATCATACGATCAGCGATGCCGGATTGATCGGCGGCGGCGCTGTGCCCCGTCCCGGCGAGGTCAGCCTGGCCCATCACGGCGTGCTCTTTCTGGACGAGCTGCCGGAGTTTGACCGCAGCGTTCTCGAAGTACTGCGCCAGCCCCTGGAAGACCAACAGGTGACGATCAGCCGCGCGGCGATGTCTCTGACCTTTCCGGCCTCTTTCATGCTGGCGGCCGCCATGAATCCGTGCCCGTGCGGTTTCTGGAACGACCCCTTGCGCGAGTGTCGCTGCACGCCCCTACAGATTCAGCGATACGTAGGCCGCATCTCGGGGCCGCTGCTCGACCGCATAGACATCCACATAGACGTTCCGGCAGTGCGTTTCAGGGACTTGACGGGCGATGCGGCAGTCCCTGAGCCTGAAAGCTCGGCCAGCATACGCGAGCGGGTGCTCAAGGCGCGGGAGCGCCAGCTAGAGCGTTTTGCGGGCGAGGGCGTCTTCTCGAACGCGCTCATGACGCCGCGCCTGATCCGCTGTTTTTGCCGCATTGATTCGCAGAGCGAGCGGTTGCTTGAGGCGGCGATGACCCGTTTGGGCTTGTCAGCGCGTGCCTATGACCGTATTCTGAAGGTCAGCCGTACCATCGCCGATCTGGATTCGTCAGAGAGCATCGGCGCGCCGCATGTCGCCGAAGCGGTCGGTTACCGCTCGCTCGACCGGACTTACTGGACATAGCGGGCGGCCGCCGCTGCTGCACGAAAGCGTTGGCTCGGTATACGAAAAAGATTATCTTTTAGTAGAATAAGGCAACGACGCGCGAGAAGCGCCGCATCACAAAAGAGGTGAAAGAGCCCGGCCCTGATAGCCTGCTCCCGGCGAGGCTGGAGCCGGGGCAGATGTTAAATCTTTCGCTGAGGATCGAGCGGTCGCGCCCGCCACGTCGGTTTATGAGCAGCATGGAAGAGACTGCACGACTTCCGCCGCTGGCCCGAACAAACGGACACGTGACCGAAGCCGAAACCGAGACAACACAGAGCACCGACTATGCGTTGGCACAGGCGGCCTCAGAAGGCGACATGACTGCCTTCGAGCAGCTTTACTCTCGCCATAATCGCAGAGTCTACTCCTTGTGCCTTCGCATGACGCAAAACACCTCGGAGGCCGAAGACCTCGCTCAG
>DASZEN010000017.1:0-323466 GCA_035940775.1 Pyrinomonadaceae bacterium
TTTTTACTGATATAGAATGCCGTTCGAGAGCGCCCGTTATTGATCGCAAGCAGCACGTCATGGCGTGCCGCTCTTTCTATGGTCGAGACATATTCGGCCCCCGTTTTATCCGCGACATTTTCCGGCGCGCTCGCTGACCCCTTAGTATGGATCATGGCATTGATGTAGGCGATACGATCGTCCAGTTGCGGGTGATCGCTATAGAACAGCTTTAATCGCTCTCCCTCTATATCTTTCTTCAGGACTTTGAAGGCGTTGACCATCTCCGGTGTGGAGTAGCTTGCCCTGGCCAGTAGTTTCAGGCCCTCAAGGTCGGCCTCGCGCTCAAGATCGCGGCTGTAGCCGAACATGCTCGCCTCCAAAATTAAAGGTGCGACGGAGGCTATCAGGTTGATGGTCATCCCGGCCGCCCCGCCGCCCGGCATCCAGAAGCCTACGGCCTGAATAATATTGATCGCCAGAACCTTCTTTCTATTGCTGCGGTTCTGCAAGTAGCTATGACGATTAAGAACGTGTACTGCTTCGTGGGCCAGAATGCTCGCCAGTTGCGCCTCGTTCTCTAATAAAGCGAGGAGCCCCATATTGATGTAGACGGTTCCGTTGGGCAGCGCGAAAGCGTTCGGCACGGGGTCTCTGAGCATCCGGAATCGCCATTCCACATGCTCCAAATGCGTATCCGGCGGCACGACCGATTTCCCGACTCGATCCAAATAGCTGTTGAGGGCGTCGTCATTGTAAACAAGCCCCTCCTTCTCAAACCGCTTGTCCAGTAGCTTGACCTGCTCAAGCAAATCAAGATCGACCTGAGTGAACTTGAAGGTCGCGCGCGCCTGTGCCGCCCCGCTGACGGGAACGGTCTGCCGGGAAGCCATCGCAGGCGCGGGGATAGACGCGAGACAGAAACACAGGATTATAAGGGCAGCTTGATACCGCTTCGTTCCATACATTAGTTTGCTACCTTAGTAGGGGTTTGCTGATTGTCGAACGGTTGAGGGGAAACGTCGGGAATCGCCAGGTGTTATGAAGTAACCGCCGTCACCGCCATTACAATACCAGACTTTATCGAAAAACTTAAACTCTCCGCCGAAGATAAGCGAGGAGGTGGCAACGGTTCAAACGCCGCGCGGTCTCGATGCAGTGGACGCGGCCACGTACGGCGTTCCCTTGAGTTCAAGCGGGTGGTTTTTTCAGGCCGGTTCGGGCAGCAAGTCTTTCACAACCGTTTGATGACCCTGCCATTTCGTGAACTGTATTTAAAGCGCAGTAGGGTTTAGCAACCGGCGCGCTCTAATAAAAGCGCAGCCTCGCGCGCGGCTTCATCGATCACCTCGCGCTCGTCCATAGTCAATAGTTGGCGGTCGCGCATGACTACCTGACCGTCAATGATAACGGTCTTCACATCGCTCGTCTGCGCCGCAAAGACGATGGTCGAGACGGGGTCTGAAGGGCGCGGCGTCAGGTGCACGTCATTCAAATCGATAACCGTGATGTCGGCGCGCTTTCCCGCTTCGAGACTCCCTATCTCGCCGTCGAGCCCGAGCGCACGCGCGCCGTCCATGGTCGCCATACGCAGCGCGCGACGCGCTGGCAGAGCGGCGGGCCCGCGCGAGACTTTTTGCAGCAGCGCGGCGGCGCGCATCTCCGTGAACATATCGAGCCGGTTGTTGCACGGCGCTCCGTCCGCGCCGAGCGAGACCGAGACGCCGCGCTCAAGCAGCTCGTCTATGCGCGCGATGCCGGAGCCGAGCTTGAGATTGGACGACGGGCAGTGAAGCACGTGCGACCCCGTGCGGCGCAGCGTCTCTATTTCGGCATCATCGAGGTGAACGCAGTGGGCGAGCGCGACGTGACGGCCCGTCAACCCGAGCGAATCCAGATAGATGATGTTACGCAAACCCGTCTCGCGCTCGACCATTTCGATCTCGTCGCGATTTTCCGAGGCGTGCGTGTGCACCATCACACCGCGCTCGCGCGCCAGTCGCGCAACCTCTGACAGCAACTCTCGCGTGCAACTGACGGCAAAGCGCGGCGCAAGGCAACAGCGTATGCGCCCGTCGGCACGATTATGCCATTCTTCTATGAGCGCGAGTGACGCGCGTACAGAGGCTGCTGTATCTTCGTGAAGCGCGGCGGGGACATCGTCGCCCTTATCCATCATGCACTTGCCGATAGTGGCGCGAAAACCCGACTCCTCCGCCGCGCGTAAGGCTTCAACGGTGTGATTGACCGTCTCCATGGTGAGCGCGCAGGTCGTCCCGCCTTTAATCAACTCGGCGATTGCGAGCCGCGCCGAAGCCCTGACGGACGCGGCCGTATGCGCGGCCTCCATCGGCCAGATGCGTTTCTTCAACCAGTCGATCAGGGGCAGGTCGTCGGCCGCGCCGCGAAAGAGCGTCTGGCAAAGATGTATATGAGTCTGCACGAAGCCGGGCACGACGACGCACCCGCCCGCGTCTATCACAACTTCAGCCTCAAGATCCCGATCTTCACCAACGCTCGCAATGCGCCCGTCTTCGATGCAGAGGTCGCCCGTCACGACCGAATCCATCTCGTCCATCGTGACGAGCGTGCCGCCTTTAATCAAAATAGAAGTCTTCATGTGCGCGTCGAAGCTGAGCTTTTGTGGCCGTGCAAATTATGCTTTGGCCGGGCGCGGGCTGTAAAGAAAGAAACTTTCATTCCAATAAAGAGAGAAGCGCCCGGCGGCCGCTGGCGAGTAAGAAAATACTCTGCTGCCAACGACGACCGAACGCTTCCCTGTCGAGCACACCCGTCTATGAAAGGGCGCTTATTTCTTGTCGGCGGCGGCGGCCTTGCGGCCCGTCGTCGCCGGGGCAGTAGTAGTAGTAGTAGTAGCCTCGGTCTCCGTCACCTCTTCGGCGTTGTGGACGGGGATGCCGAGCGCCACCTTAACGTCCGTCTCGACGCGATTGAGCAGTTCCGCGTTATCGCGCAAAGTCTGCTTGGCGTTCTCGCGGCCCTGGCCGAGGCGCTCACCCTTGTAGGAGAACCACGCGCCGCTCTTCTCTATGACGCGATTGGCGACGCCCAGATCGACCAGATCGCCCTCGCGCGAAATGCCTTCGCCGTACATGATGTCGAACTCGCAATCGCGGAACGGCGGGGCCACCTTGTTCTTGACGACCTTAACCTTAGTGCGGTTGCCGATGGCACGGTCGCCGTCCTTGATCGCCCCGATGCGGCGGATGTCCAGGCGCAGCGAGGAATAGAACTTGAGCGCGCGCCCGCCCGTGGTCGTTTCCGGGCTGCCGAACATGACGCCTATCTTTTCGCGAATCTGGTTGATGAAAATAAAGCAGGTGTTGGACGAAGAGACAATCGCCGTCAGCTTTCTAAGAGCCTGCGACATCAGGCGGGCCTGCAAGCCCGGCAACGAATCGCCCATCTCACCGTCCAACTCGGCGCGCGGCACGAGCGCCGCCACGGAGTCGATCACGATCACGTCCACGCCGTTCGAGCGAACCAGCGCTTCGGCTATCTCCAATGCCTGCTCGCCATTATCCGGCTGCGAGATCAGCAGCCCGTCCACGTCCACGCCGAGCTTGCCCGCGTACTCCGCGTCCATCGCGTGCTCGGCGTCAATGTAGGCGGCCACACCGCCCGCCTTTTGCGCTTCGGCAACGATGTGGAGCGCGAGCGTGGTCTTGCCGGAGCTTTCCGGGCCGTAAATCTCCACGATGCGACCGCGCGGCACGCCGCCCACGCCAATCGCCGCGTCCAAACTCAATGAGGTTGTAGAGATCGCCGGTATTTCTGAGACTTCACGCTCGCCCAGACGCATGATCGATCCCTTGCCAAATTTCTTTTCAATGTTGAGCAGCGCCGCTTCTACCGCTTTACCGCGATCAGCGCTGGCTTTATCGTCTGCCATGACAAACATCTCTTTCTTCCGTTCCTTTTCTCAAAGTGTTTTTGTTATCCAGAGCTTTTCTGCGGCCTGACACCACATCGAAAGCGAGTATAACATAGACGCCGCGAGAATGGAACAGCGTTTCACACGTGCAACAAATATATTTTTCAGCCCGAAAGGCATGCCCGGCAAACGGTTTCGCCGGGACTCCCCTGACCGTTAATGCGCCGGATCGGAATTGTGAGGCGGCGCTAAATATCGGAAGCGATATAGCACGCCCGAGACCGACCATGCAAGCCCGCTCAGGCGCGTAGAAGCTCTTCGGCGCGTCGCCCCGTGCGTTTCTCAAACTGCTCCGCGAGCGACGGCACGCCGCCCGCCGCCTCGTCGCGCGCCACTCTCTCGACGCGCCACATAGGGAAGAACAGATCCGTCAGCCCTATAAAGGGCTCGTCATTCGCCACGGCGCGCGTCCAGTCGTCGAAAGCATTCAGGTCCAGGCCGCGCAGGAATATGCCAGCCGCGTTGATCTCGTCGAGCAAGCCCCAGCACTTCTCGCGCGGGCTATGCAGGACGATCAGGATCCACGCGCCCGCCTCGATTCCCGTTTGACGTTTCTCCGTCACTCTAAGCCTTCCGTTTCTCTTTACGAGTATCAGCTCTTTAGATTCCTTATCCGTCGGGCAACAGCCTGCGCGCAAACTCGCCCGTGCGTGCCACAGTATCAGGCGCTCCTGCCAATCTTTCAATCTCAGCGACGATTGCAGAGCCGACGACGGCAGCATCGGCGTAGCGCCAGACTTCGGCGACCTGTTCGGCGTTAGAGATGCCGAAGCCGACCGCGACCGGCAGTTCGGAAAAATGTCGCATGCGCTGGACGAGCCGTTCGGCATCGCTGCTCAGGTCGGCCCGTGCTCCGGTCACGCCCGCGCGCGAGACAGCGTAGATAAAGCCGCTGGCGCGCTCGGCCACCATCTTCAGGCGCGCGTCCGTAGAGGTCGGCGCAACCAGAAAGATCATATCGAGCCCATTCGACCTGAGCCGTGCGGAAAACTCCCCGGCCTCTTCCGGCGAGAGGTCTGTGACGAGTACACCATCGACGCCCGCCGCGCGCGCCTCGTGGCTCAAACGCTCCGCTCCGAAGCGGAGCAACGGATTGTAATAACTGAACAGGACGACGGGCACTGGCGTCTCATTTTGCGCCTCGGACACCACTTGCAGAATCTCTTCGAGGCCGAAGCCGTGCCGCAGGGCGCGCTCCGAGGCGCGTTGAATGACGGGCCCATCGGCCATCGGATCGCTGAACGGAACGCCAAGCTCGATGAGGGTCGCGCCCGCGCGCGCAAGCTCAATGAGAAGAGCGAGCGTCGTCTCAAGATCGGGATCGCCCGCCGTGATGAAAGGGATAAAGCCGCGCCTTCCCTCGCGCCGCAAACGCGCGAAGGCATCCGCGATGCGGCTCACGGCCCCTCTCCGGCGAGCGCCTCGGCGACCGTGTTGACATCCTTATCGCCGCGCCCCGAAAGATTGATGATGAGTATCTGGTCGCGCCCAATCGCGGGCGCGACCTTGAGCGCGTGCGCGACGGCATGCGCCGATTCCAGCGCAGGAGTAATGCCTTCGAGCTGCGAAAGAAGACGAAAGGCCGAGAGCGCCTCGGCGTCCGAGGCCGAGACGTACCGGACGCGGCCCAGGTCATGCAGAAAGGCGTGCTCCGGCCCAATCGAGGGATAATCGAGCCCCGCCGAGATCGAATGAGTCGAAGCGATCTGCCCGCGCTCGTCCTGCAAGACGTAGCTCATCGTTCCCTGCAAGACGCCGGGCCGTCCGCCGCCGCTCGCTAGAAAGCGCGCCGCGTGCTCTCCCGGCCGGTCGCCGCTTCCGCCCGCTTCGACGCCGACCATCCCCACCCCTTCATCATTCAGGAAAGGATGAAAGAGGCCGATTGAGTTTGAGCCGCCGCCGACGCACGCCACCAGCAGGTCGGGCAGGCGTCCGCTCTCTCGCTCAAGAATCTGCGCGCGCGCCTCTCGCCCGATGACGCTCTGAAAATCCCTGACCATGAGCGGGTAAGGATGTGGGCCCAGGGCGCTGCCCAGCAAGTAGTAGGTGTCCGCCGGATTTGTCACCCAATCGCGCAGCGCCTCGTTAATAGCATCTTTAAGGGTGCGCGAGCCCGCATCTACCTGGCGCACCTCGGCGCCGAGCAACTGCATCCGAAAGACGTTCAGCTTCTGGCGGCGCATATCCTCCGCGCCCATGTAGACGACGCATTCGAGCCCGAACAGCGCGCACACGGTCGCCGTCGCCACGCCATGTTGGCCCGCGCCCGTCTCCGCTATGATGCGCCGCTTATTCATACGGCGCGCGAGCAGAACCTGCCCGAGCGCATTGTTGATCTTGTGCGAGCCCGTGTGCGAGAGGTCTTCGCGCTTGAGATAAATGCGCGCGCCGCCAGCCTCCGCGGTCAGTCGCGCGGCATGAAAGAGCGGCGTCGGGCGTCCCGAATAATCGCGCAGCAGTGCGGCTAATTCCGCCTGGAAGTCCTGATCCGAGCGCGCCGCCTCGTAGGCCGCGCTCAAATCATTGAGCGCAGACATCAGCGTTTCCGGCACAAAGCGCCCGCCATACGGCCCCCAGTGTCCCTGCGCGTCGGGTTCTGTTTTCGTATCCCGGCCCACTTTATTACCCTTCTCTTTCTCTCTCTGCCCCGGCGACGAAGGGCTCCGCTGATAGCGACTCGCGATGCTCTTCGCAATGTGCGCGCTCTCTCGGGCTGCATTGCCGCCGCCGTCTCAGGAGGCGGCGAGCGGCGACGCGACGATACTACAGTTGCGGCCCTCTTCCTTGGCTCTGTAGAGCGCGGCGTCGCTGGCGGCATACAGAGTCCGCTCCGAACCGGCGTGGGACGGGCACGACGCGACGCCGAGGCTGACGGTCACCGTACCTATGCCTTCGAGCGGCTCGTGCGAGATGGTGAAGCGCAGGCGTTCGGCGGCGGCGATGGCTTTGGCGTCGTCCGCGCCCGCAAGGAGCAGCGCGAACTCTTCGCCGCCCAGGCGCGCCGCCGTATCGTTGTCGCGTGAAAGCTCGACCAGCGCGCTCGCGACGTGACGTATCACTACGTCGCCCGCCGAATGACCGTGCGCGTCATTGACCTTCTTCAAAAAATCTATGTCTACGAGGAGCAGCGCGCACGGCACATTATAGCGCCGCCATCTTTCAACTTCCTGGCCGAGCGCCGTGCGAAAGCGGCGGCGATTCGCCAGGCCGGTCAGGTAATCGCGGTCTGCCTCGGCGCGCAGGCGCTCCATCGTCCGCCTGAGCGCTACGAGCTGGGCCGTGCGCGCCAGGAGCAGCGCCTGTTCGGCGGGCACAGAGATGTAATCGAACGCCCCGACGCTGAGAGCGGCGCTACGTCGCGTGCCGGTCGCATCGCCCGCTCCGATCATGATGAGCGGCAGGCCGTCCTGCGTCTGCCCGAGGTTGCGCGCCAGTTCTTCCGCCCTGATGTCTCTCAAGTTTTCATCGGCGATGACGACGTGCGGGCGCGTGCGCTGAAGCGAGACGAGCGCCGCCACGCCTCCCGAGACGCCGACCACGACGAAGCCCGCGCGCTCCAACGCCTCGGCGTAAGCCTTCATGGCCGGATCATCCGTGACCAGCAGGACTCTTCCCTGGTCACGCGCAGGGGGGGTGCGATCACTATTAACTGCTCGCGCTATGGCGCTCATAAGGGTCGGGTTGATGGAGCCGGTTTTCGATCAGGTTTAAAGAAGATTGAGGGGACATTCCGGGAGCAAGGAAGATTTTGAATACTTTCGCGGACGGCGCGCGCACACGGTTTGCGATTCACAATAATCAGGATAACCGATAAGGCGGGCATGGCGTCAAGGTTTAACACGGCGGGCGCGCCAGATAAAATCGCGGACGCGCGCAGCATCCTTTCGCCCCGGCGCGCATTCCAGACCGCTGCACGCATCGACCCCGTAAGGCTCGACCGCCGCCAACGCCTCTTCTATGTTATCAGGCGACAAACCGCCCGCCAGAAAAAGCTTCGGTATGAGAGCGCGCACCTTCCGCGCCACGCGCCAATCAATCGTGCGCCCCGTCCCGCCGCGCGCGTCCCTGTCCAGAGCATCGAGCAGGATCGCCTCCGTTTGATAGGCGGACGCGCTCTCGGGCCTGAATCCCTCGCCGACTCTCAGAGCCTTAATCACGAAGCGGTCGCCGAGCGCGCGGCAATACTCGGGCGACTCGTCGCCGTGTAATTGCACTGCGCCGACCGCCGCCTCGTCCGCCATGCGCGCCAGAGTCTCCGGCCTCTCCTCGTTGACGAAGATGCCGACGCTCAAAACCGTTTCGGGAAGGCGTTCGATGATCCGGCGGGCATCGGCGGGCGTGATGAAACGGGCGCTCAGGCGATAGAAGTTGAACCCGAGCGCGTCCGCGCCCGCATCGACCGCCACCAACGCGTCTTCCAGATTCGTGATACCGCAAACTTTGATTTTCACCATAAAAGTGCAGGAAGGATGAAAAAAGGGATGAGGGCGGCAGCGATGGGGGATGACAGGAATGCTTCCGTTGCTTGAATGCTTTTCTTATTCATCCCTCATCGCTGCCGCCCTTCGTTCCGCCCTTCGTCGTTCCCTCTTTCCGCTTCCTGGATCAGTTCTCGTAGCGCGTTGTCGGGCTCGGGGGCGCGCATCAGGGTTTCGCCGATCAGGAAGCCTTTGTAGCCGAGAGAGCGCAATCGGCGCAGGTCGTCGCCGCTCCGCAATCCGCTTTCGCTGACGAGCGAAAGGCCGTCGGGCGCAGCCAGGGCCAACGCTACTGAAATATCCAGCGAGACCCCGAAGGTACGAAGGTCTCTATTGTTGACGCCGATCAGCGTGGCCCCGCACGCCAGCGCCCTCGACAGCTCTTCGTGGCTGTGAACTTCGACCAGGGCATCCATTCCCAGTTCGCCTTCTGTGATACGAATGAGGCGCGCGAGGCTTTCGTCATCCAACATGGCGACGATCAACAGCAGTGCATCCGCGCCCGCCTCGGCCGCTTCATACAGTTGAAACTCATCGAATATAAAATCCTTACGCAGCAGGGGCAGCGAGACGACCTCGCGCACGGCGCGCAAATCGGCGAGCGAGCCCCGGAAACGATCCTCTTCGGTCAATACGGAGATGGCCGCCGCACCGCCCGCCTCATATTTCCGGGCCATCCACACGGGATCGACCCCGGCACGAATCGTCCCCTTCGACGGCGAAGCGCGCTTTATCTCGGCTATGATATTGACCCGCCCGCGCTCATCCAGAGCGCCCCGCAGCCGGTGCGGGCTCGCGCCCCCGCGCGCGTCGTGGGCCCGCGCTCGCAGCTCTTCCTTGGCACGCTCGTCCTCGATGAGCGGCCGCAGCCGCTCTCGCTTGAGCCCGAGTATCTCCGCCAGAAAATCCATAAAAGGCCAGCCGTCGAGGGCGTCCACGAAGGGTGAGCGAAGGAGCCGAAGCCTTCCGCATATATAATCTCTTCGAGAGCGCGCGCGCTCCCTTTATTTCTCTTCCTGCTTAGTCGTCGCTTCGACCAGACGTTGGAGCATGGCATGTGCCGCGCCGCCGTCGATGCTCTTCTCCGCCAGCCGCGCAGCCTCGTATAGATTATCGCTCGCGCCGCCGACGAAGAGCGCGGCGGCGGCATTGGCGACCACCAGCTCGCGCGCCTCGTCGCGGCGCTCGCCCCTTAACACCGCGCCGATGGTCTTCGCGTTTGACTCCGCATCGCCGCCTCGCAGGTGCTCAATCGATGCGCGCCGCAATCCGAAATCCTGCGGGCCGATCTCAAAGCTCTTGATGTCCTCCCCGGCACGCGCCTCGGCGACGAGCGTTTCTCCCGCGAGGGTTACTTCGTCCAGACCGTCGCTGCCGTGTACGACCCAGGCGTGAGCCGTTCCGAGCGCGGCGAGGGTTTGGGCCAGAGGCTCGACCAGCGCCGCATGCCAGACGCCTATGAGCTGTCGCGGCGCGCCCGCCGGATTCGTCAGCGGGCCAAGCAGATTGAAAGTCGTGTGAACTCCAAGCTCGCGCCGCACGCCCGCGACGCGCGCCGTCGCCCCGTGATAAAGCGGCGCGAACATAAAGCAGATGCCAAGCTCGTTCAAACATGCCTCGGAAAGTTCCGGCGCGGCCTCTACGTTGACGCCGAGCGCCGTCAAAACGTCGGCGCTGCCCGAAAGGCTGGTGGCGGCGCGGCCGCCGTGCTTGGCGACCGCGAGGCCCGCGCCCGCGATGACGAAGGCGGCGGCGGTCGAAACATTGAATGTCTTCGCGTGGCTCGAACCCGTCCCGGCCGTATCTATGAAGCGCGCGTGGTTGCAATGGATGCGGCGGGCGCGGGCGCGCATCGCCTGGGCCATGCCTGTCAATTCCTCTACCGTCTCGCCCTTGACAGAGAGCGCGACCAGAGCGGCGGCGATCTGCGCATCGGTCGCGCTCCCGTCGAGCAACGCTTCGAGCAGCGCGAACGCCTCGGCGCGAAGAAGATTTTCACCGCGCATCAGGCGTAAAAGGAGAGCGCGTAACATCCCTCCTCCGGCGCCCGCCTGCACATCATTACGGCGCGTAGGGCTGCGCCAATTCCACAGCCGCCTGGTTGTGCGCCCCGATGATTCCTCGTCCATAGGAAAAAATTTTGTGTGACCGGGCGACGCGGCGCGCGCAGAGGAATCTTATAACCTGCGATTCGCCTTCCGCTCGGCGGCGGCCGCCGCTGTCCGGTCACTGCTTCAGGAAGTTGGAGAGCAATCTTTTCCCCTCGGTCGTCAGAATCGATTCGGGGTGAAACTGCACGCCCTCGACCTTCAATTCGCGATGGCGCAGGCCCATGATGACGCCGTCGGGCGTGGTCGCGGAAATCTCCAGGCAAGGGGGGAGCGTTTCGCGCTCGACGACCAGTGAATGATAGCGACCGGCCTGGAAACGGTATTCCAGGCCCTCAAAGATGGTACGGCCATCGTGGCAAATCTCCGTCGCCTTGCCGTGTACGAGCACGGGAGCGCGCACAATGCGCCCGCCGAAGACCTGCCCTATCGCCTGATGGCCCAGGCACACGCCCAGGATCGGAACGCGTCCGGCGAAATGGTCTATCATCTCCATAGAAACGCCAGCGTCGGCAGGCGTGCCCGGCCCCGGCGAGATCAAAATCTTATCCGGACAACAATGCGCCTCGACCTCCTCGACCGTCACCCGGTCGTTGCGGCGTACGTCTATCTCCTCGCCAAGCTCGCCCAGGTATTGCACGAGGTTGTAAGTGAAAGAGTCGTAGTTGTCGATGACTAGAATTATGATTCGGCCCCCTTTTTGTGGGCCATTGTAGCGGGAGGGCACTGTCTAAGCAAAGACGACGCTTCGATTGAGGGGCGCGGCCTTCGCTTCGCGGAGAGATGACGCGCCGACCAGGAACAAGGCCGGGCCCGACACATCACCGAAGTGGTCTAAGCGGACACGATATGGTGTGGGCTGTGAAACCATATCGATATGACCGGCCCTCAAAAATCGAATTAATGCTCGGGTCGCTCGCAACGGTATGGGGCTTGCTAACCTCGCTTGCTCAAGGGAGGTTCGATATGAACTTTAGAAAATTACAGAACAAGATCGGTGGGGCCCTGGCGGTATTCGCTTTGCTGTTTGGCATCGCCCTCGCAACGAGTGCCACAGTACAGGCGCAGTACCCGTATGGTAACGGACAATATGATCGCGACCGTGATGATCGTGATCGGGAACGCGAGCGAGAACGCGAGCGCAACCGCAGGCGAAATCGCCGCTGGCGCGACCGCGACGGCTACTATGGCGGCTCGTACCAGCTTCGTCAGACGGCCTTGAACGCCGGTTACAACGAAGGCATCAAGGAAGGCCGCAAGGATCGTCGCCGTGGCGAGCGCTACGATTTCCGCGACGAGGGCGCTTATCGTGACGCCGACAAAGACTACAACTCACGTCTGGGCGACCGCGATGCGTACCGCCGCTACTTCAGACAGGGTTTCGAGAACGGCTATGCCGACGGCTTCAGGGGTTACTAAAACGGGAGCGTTCCCCAAAAGAGCAAAAGCGGGAGGCGGAGAGTTTGTACTCTCCGCCTCCCGCTTTTAGCTTACCACTCATTGCCGATAACGGAGGTGAGTTATATTATCGCCTTAATTTAATCAGGTTCCATCGCAAATCTTCTGCGCGATCAGCTCACCGGCCAGCGCGTGGCCCGCGCTATTCCAGTGGCCGTTCCCTATATTCCCGTCAAAGCCGTGAAGGAATATCTTCTGCCGCTCGGCATAGGACTGTAGCGACGGAGCGAGGCTTAAGACGGGGATGCCCTCGCGCTCACAGAAAGCCTCTATGCGCCGATCCGGATAAAAGAGGTCTGTCGCGCCGATGCGTTGCATAAAAGCCTTGCGCCCCTGCGCGTCCGGATGAACCTGAATGGCGTTGCTGAGCGTGACGACCAGAAATTTCGCTCCCCTGTTTTCGACCTCGTCGCGCATGAGCCGGATCAAGCCTTCCGTGACTCGCCATGCGTCTTTCCAGACCGGATCGACCGGCTCGCTATAGATCAGATTATCGAGCCCCAGTTCTTCGGAGCGCGGGGCGTCCGGTTGCGTCTGTGCCGACGCCTCGGGCGCAACTGAATTGATGGCGGTGGGACTGCTTTGCGCTCTTCTACGGATGATATAGGTTTTGATGGCGAACGCTGCCTCGCCTATGGCTTGCACGAAGCGCAGCCTGTCCCTGAGCCATCTTCCCGAACGGTTCAGAGCCGAGTTCTGTAGACGAAACCCGGCCGCATCCCGAAACGAATTGTCGAGCGTCAGTTGATCGCCGTCGCGATAGACGAAGTATGGTATGTCCGTCTTCTTGAGCGCACGCGAATTATCCGTGATGTCGTTGGCGGTACAGACGGCGAGCAGGACGATGTCGGGCGCATAGTCCCAGACTTTAGTCCGCAGGGTGATTAGCTCCTGCGCCGTCCCGTAACCGGAGACGCCGAAGTTTATGACCTCCACCCGGTAGTCTTCAAACTTTCGACACTGCTGTAGTTTCTGCTCAAGCACCGCCCAGAAGGCGTTCTCCTGCGGAACCTGTAGGGCTTCGGCGTAGGAGTCGCCGATGACAGCGATGCGCAACGTGTTCGGCGGCTTCGCCTTTGGATGTTCGCGATCTCTGAGCCCGTCGCTATTGATACGAACGTAGTTCAGACCCTCGCGCCGGTACCAACCCTCTATACGGGCGCGAAGCGCGACGCCTCTGTCCGCATCCGTAGTATAAAAATTCGGGTACGAGTAGCCCTCGATGCGCAAGGCGATTTCGACCATCAGCAGACCCGTGATGAGCCCCGCTAATACCAGCAATAGCCTGGTTGAAAGCCGATCCTTCCTGCGAACTCTTTTCCCGGCCTCGCTCTGTTGCTTTCTCATTTGACTTTGCCGCGCGGGACGACCGCTGCTACTTCGGCCCGCCCTCTATACGCTCTTTAATCAGCCGCGCCGTCTCCTCTCGATGGCCCAGGTTGGCCCACACGAGCGCCGTTCTGCCGTCGTTGGCACGGGCGCGCGCGTCCGCTCCTCTGTCAAGCAGTAGCCGCGCGACCTCCGTATTGCCCCTCGATGCCGCGATCATAAGCGGTGTCACTCCCTTTTTACTCGTAGCGTTCGGGCTCGCGCCGCGGTCGAGCAGAAGTTGCGCCATCGAAATGCGGTTGAAGAAAGCGGCCCAGGAGAGAGCCGTTCCTGTGATTTCGTCATTGGCCTCGATACTCGCTCCGGCGTCCAGGAGCGCGCGCACGATCTCCATGCGCTCTTTCCAGGAGGCGTACATCAGAGCCGTCGCGCCGTCATTGGATTTGAGATTAACGTCGGCGCGTGCGTCCAGCAACGCTCGCGTCATCGCTACAGCCCCGTTGCGCGTCGCACGCATCAAAGCCGTGAGCCCGTCCTTATCCGTCGCGTTCACGTCAGCGCCCCCGGCTATAAGGGTTTGAACTATCTTGATCTCGCCTTTTTCGGCTGCGGCCAGGAGCGGTGTGTCGCCGCCTTCATCCTTGACATTCGGGCTCATCCCGGCGGCCAGGAATAGATTCACGGCCCGCAAATCACCCTCCCTCGCATGTATTACAAAGCTCTTCTCATCATACGGGATTTCCCGCAGAATCATTTCGCGCCGCGCAAGCTCCGGCGTCACCTGAGACTTAGACGCATCCACGCACCCGGCGAGCGAGACGAGCGAGGCGAGCGCAAGGGCGATTGCGCCGCGCACAAGCTTTGGCCTGCGATGACGAGTATCTTCTCCGCGTCGAATCATGTCGCTGGGGTGACGGGGCGGCGGCCGCTCACAGGCCCCTTTCGGCCAGCTCAATGGCGCGCACCAGCGCACGCGCCTTGCTGATGGTCTCTTCATATTCCCGCTCCGGCACGGAATCGGCGACGATGCCTGCGCCCGCCTGTATCATCGCTCTCCCATCGCGCATCAGGATTGTGCGAATAGCGATACACGAATCCAGATTGTCCGCGTAATCCATGTAGAGCACAGCGCCCGCGTAGACGCCGCGCGGCTCGGGCTCAAGCTCCTGTATGATCTCCATGGCGCGAACCTTCGGCGCTCCCGTAACTGTTCCGGCGGGAAAGCAGGAGGCGAGCGCGTCCAGACGGTCAAGCCCGTCGCGCAGTCGCGCGCGCAGGCTGCTCACCAGGTGCTGCACGTGCGAGTAGCGCTCGACGCTCATCAGGTCATCAACTTTCACCGAGCCGTACTCCGCGACGCGACCCAGATCATTGCGGCCCAGATCGACGAGCATCGTATGCTCGGCCACCTCCTTTTCGTCGGCGCGCATCTCTTCGCCGAGCATCCAGTCTTCCGTCTCGGTCGCGCCGCGCTTGCGCGTCCCCGCTATCGGGCGGTAATCCAGACGCTGCCCGCGACACCGCACGAGCATTTCGGGCGAAGCGCCGATGATCGTCTCATCGCCCATGCGAAGAAAGTACATGTAGGGCGACGGATTGGTAGAACGCAAAGCCCTATAGATAGCCACCGATTCGGCCCGCGTCTCACGGCTGAAGCGTTGCGAGAGCACGACCTGATAACAATCCCCGGCGGCGATGCGATCTTTGACGCGACCGACGGCGGCCTCGAACCCCTCGCGCGTCCAATTCGATTCAAAAGGCTTCGACTTCGAGCCGAGCGCAGCGTGACGCGACGACTGCTCGCCGCCGTCGCCGCTGCCGCCGCTGCTGCTGTCGTCGGCTGCGTCGCTGTGGCTACTCTTCCGGCGCGTGCGCGGCGCGTATGCGCTCGCCAGCAGCTTTTCGATCTTCGCCGTTTTCTTCAGCGCGCCCTCATACAACTCTCTCAAGCGCGTGCGGCTTCCTTCGGCCTCCTCCGTCAGGACGATTGAGATGATCTCGATCTGCTGGCGCACGCGGTCAAAGGCGAGCAGCGTACGATAAAACATCCAGACGGCCATATCGGCTGTAGACGCGTCGCCGTCGCCGACTGTGCCGAGCACGGGCTCGAACCAGCGCGCGGCGTCGTAAGAGAGATAACCGACAGCGCCGCCCGCAAGCGGCGGCAGCCCGGAGCGCCGCGCCAGCTCGCGGTCGCGGAAATACTCGCGCAAAAACTCGGTCGCGCGCATATCAACGGTCTCGCGCTTTGATCCCCTTTCCAGGACGGTCTGCCGCCCGCGCCCGCGCACGATCATCGACGGGTCTGCGCCGAGGAAGGAGTAGCGCGCGACGCGCTCGCCGCCCTCTACGGATTCGAGCAGAAAGCTGTAGGGGGACGCGCCCGCCACGCGCAGGAATGCGCCGACCGGAGTCTGCAAGTCGGCGAGCACGCTGCGCACTACGGGGACGACATTGCCGCGCCCCGCTTCGCGCTCGAACTCTTCAAATGAGGCGGGCTGAAGATCAAGCATACTTTATCGGTTCATAGATGATTCAGAGCGGCCCGCGGCCTTTCGCCTTACAGTCCATCCGCCTCCAGCCTCGCCTCATTCTCCGACCAGACGATTGGTAGACAACCACTGCCCGCCATCGACGACCAGCACCGCGCCGTTGACGAAGCTCGCCCCGTCCGAGCAGAGGAAAACGGCCGCCCGTTCTATATCGCTGATACGACCGAAGCGGCCCAATGGAATGGCACGGCGCAGCCGCTCTTTGACAGGGGCGGGAACCAATCTGGCCATGCCCTCAGTATCCTCTATGGGGCCGGGCGCAATCGCGTTTACGCGTATGCCGTGACGGCCCCACTCGACCGCCAGATTGCGCGTCAGCGCGTCAACACCGGCTTTGGCGGCCGAGACGTGCAGTTGATAGGGCGTGCCTCCGTAATGCAGCGTCGCGCTGATATTGAGGATCGAGCCGCGCGTGGCTTTGAGCGCGTCGAAGGCGGCGCGCGAGACGTTGAATGTCCCCTTCAGGTCTATGTCGACGACGGTTCCGAAGCCGTTGGGCGACAGTTCCTCAGCCGCGCAGAGGAAATTGCCCGCCGCGCCGTTTACTACTATGTCCAGTTGGCCGAATTTTTCGAGCGTCGCCGCGATGGCTCTCTCGACCTCTTCCGTACGGCGCACGTCAGCGGCCACGGCCAGCGCCTCGCCGCCCGAAGCGCGAATCTTTTCAGCCGCCGGTTCCAGATGCTCCATCCTGCGACTGACGAGCGCGACACTGGCTCCGGCTTCGGCGAGCGCCCGCGCCACACCGCCCGTAATCCCTGTTCCGCCGCCCGTCACAAACGCCACGCGGCCCGCCAGCAATCCGTCAACAAAGATTTTATCGGTCATGGCTCTCTCGTATTCAATAGCCGGTCAAAGCTTTTTACGGACGGCTGACTATTGATTATTCCTTCCTCTCTCTCCGGTTAGACCACGCGCAATGCTTCCTGTAGCGTAAAGCGTCCTTCGTAGAGCGCCTTTCCGATGATGACGCTATCGACGCCGCAGCTACGGACGCTCAGTAACTGCTCTATGTCTTTCAGGGAAGAGACGCCGCCCGCCGCCGTCACTCTCAGGCCGGAGGCGCGCGCAATCGCGCACGTCTGTTCCGTATCGACGCCTTCGAGCGTGCCATCGCGCGCCACGTCCGTATAGACGATGCGATCGACTCCGGCATCGGCGACGCGACGCGCCAGTTCGGCGGCAGAGATTTTCGCCTGCCGCTCCCAACCGCCGACCATCACCTGCCCGGCGCGCGCATCAATGCCGACGCAGATGCGAAAGCCGAAAAGCTGCACGAAATTTTCCAGCGTCGCGGGCGACTCGGCGGCCAGCGTGCCGATGACGACCTGTGCCGCGCCATACTCGATCATCTGCTGCACGTCCGAGACGGTACGCATCCCGCCGCCCGACTGCACCGGAATCTCTATGGCTCGAATAATGCGGCGGATAACTTTGCGATTGCGCGAATCGCCGCCCGCGAATGCGCCGTCGAGATCGACTACGTGGAGCATACGCGCCCCGGCGGCCTCGAAGTTCTGCGCGATCAGGACGGGATCGCCGTCATAAACCTTGACCTCCGTCTTGCGACCCTGCTTCAGGCGCACGCACCGTCCATCCTTCAAATGAATTGCAGGGATAATCAACATCTCATCGAGCGAGCCCGACAGGCCCCAAGCCGTAATGAGAAAATCCTTTAATCCACACCGCACGGGGGCCCCGCCCCCGTCTCTATTCAGGCTTCAATGGAAGCGGCGCGGGCTCCTGGCCTTCGGCGGGAACGTCGCGTCCCATGCTCTTCAGGATACTAATGATGGTTCCGGCCATCTGCTGCGCCTGAGCGTTATCCGGATCAAGACGCAAAGCGCGCCTGTAATCGCCGAGCGCGGCGCGATACTGGCGAACTCCCGTCAGCGCGTCGCCGCGATCCGTGTAAGCCTTGCCGAGCGCCAGTCGCGTCTGTCGATCTGCGGGATTCTTCTTAGCCTTCGCTTCAAGCTGCCTGATCTGTGCGTCGTACCCGGAGGTGTCCACGGGCTCGCCGCCGCTGCTCGCCTGCGGCGCAGACCTCGGCGAACCAGCGACCGGAGGCGTGTTGCCATCGCGCGCGTTCGCAGGCGCAGCCTGATTGGCCTGAGCGGTCGTCACACCTGCGCCCTGGCCGCGCGGCGATACATTCGCGTTTGAGGCTCCAGCCTGATTTGTAGAATCTGCGTTTTGGGTCGGCGCGAAGCCGTTGCCGTTGCACGCTCCGAGCGCGAGCAGGGCGAGGAGGCCGAGGCCCGCGCCCGCCAAAGCCTTTCGCATCTCATCTCTCATCTCTTCAAACCCTAGCTTCCGGCGATGTAGGGCCGCGACTGCACTATATAAATTTGCCCGCGCATGTAGGCCCATTCGATGTCCTGATCGCGGCCTCCGAAAACTCGCTTGATGGCGGTCGCGGCGCGAACAAGGCGGCGAACCACTTCGTCCGTGAGTACGGCGCGCTCGCCCGTTATGGGAATCTCGCGGACTCCGCCGCGCTCGTCAAAAGTGAGCAGGCTATCCTCTTCCGATCTGGTCAGGACGCTGACGGCGTTGGTGCGCGGGCGAAAGATGACCTGTTCGGCGATCTTCCTGCCTTCGACGACCTTGATGCCGAGACCGCGCTTGGCGCTAATGTAGAACGCCCCCTTGTTTTCGCGGTCATACGGGTCTGTCGTAATCATCACGCCCGAGCTTTCCGAATTGATGCCCTCCTGTATGAGCACGGCCATGTAAACCATCGTGTGCGGAATCGCGGCGCGCTCACGCGCCTCGTACGCCTCAAAGTTCCAGATCGAAGCCCACACGGTCTTGATCGCCTCGATCAGCTCCTGTTCCCCACGCACGTTCGGGACGGTCGTGTAGAGGCCCGCGCCGTTGAAGTTCGGCAGGTCTTCGCTATTGGTCGAACTCCTGACAAACAGTCCCTTTCCGGCATACTCGGTTCGGACGCGTTGAAGGATTTCGGCGCTGAGGCGTTCATTCATCGCGCCCTTCCGGATGCGCTCGCGCATCTCTACAAGCCGCTCGCGGCGATAGGCCGGATCGTGAACGAAACGCTGATCCTCCAACATCTCGCCGATCAACTGTTCCAGCTTGTTCTCCCTGATGAACTGGTCGTAGTAGTAGAACGGAATGGTGAACCCATTGGGGACGACTATGCCGGGCAGCCGCGCCTTCATCACTTCGCCCAGGTTGGCAGACTTCGCGCCGTAGGCGAGGACTGAGCTTGCCCGCTGCTCTCTAAGGCTCGCCAGTTGTTTCACGGCGAGAGTAAAGCGCGGCTTCATAAGGTCTGTGCGCTCGCGCAATCGCCGCTGGTATTCGTTCAGGGCATTGTTATCGGCGTGCTTGATAGTGTACTTGTCATACTTGGTCTCGAAGATAATCCAGCGCCCGTCATACTCCTTGAACAATTCCTGCGCGTTCTTGATGTAGGCGTTCGGCACGCCCCAGGATTTGGCCAGCAGGTTGATGTGCGAAAGCGGCGTCGAGGGTTTCGACACGATGATCCCGGCGACGGGCGGGAGCGTGATCGGAACTTCGTCGAGGACTAGAATCTCGTTGGAGCCGATCTCAACGTGCTCGTCCAGTTTCGGGATGATATGGATGCGCCCGATGCCGCGCGCCGTGTTCAAGCCCTGATACTCCTGCTCGCGCGTTATCTCGCTCTGAAGAACGCGCTGTAAACCCTCTATCTCGGCCGACGCCTGTTCCTGCCTGAGAGAGTTCGGCTTGTAGGCTACGGGGTCGTAGAACGTCTTGCTGATGACCTCGGCGGCGAGCTTGATCTGCTCTGCGGGGATCAGGTCGCCCTCCCAGAACTCGAAAGTCCAGCGCCGCACCGGCGTTTGAAAGGCGAGCGTGCCCATGATGAAGCGGCGATTCGGCTTCAGGTAATTATTCTCGAAAAACTCGCGCCCTCTCTCCAGTGACAGGTACGTGCCGTTGACGAAATCCTTATGAAAGCGATAGCGCTTCATATTGACGTAATAAATTTTATTATTGTCTTTGCGGTCGATGACGAACATGACGTGCGGCAGCGGATAAGGCGTGTCTTCATCGTAGGTGCGGGCGATTGCATCGAACTCGGCGCGAGACTTGAGCGCGGGCAGAGAGCGCGGGCCGGAAGATTGGCCCAACGCGTCTTCGCCGCCGGAAAGGAGTGCGATCACAAGCGCCGCCGCCAGCGCCACCAGCCTCGAAGTTTTCATAACATTCATATCGCTTTACCTTGTGCGGCAAAGAGGTCAGAGATTTTCTTAAACCATCTGCCACCCTTCGATCATTAACTCTTCGTCGGTCACCGCCCTCTGCTTTCGGCTCAGAGTTTTGTGAGCGGAGCGCCGCAAAACAATTCTACCAGATCATGGGCGCACGGGCGCGCCCGGGTCTGGAAGCCGTCGAAAATGAACGCAAAGCTACAACGCCGACTGTGCATTGAAAGCAAGTTTAGCTAAGCTAAAGCGTAATGGTCAGAGCAAGGGAGATGACGGAAATTCTTTCACAGGCCGACGAATTCAGGAAGGCACTCGAAGAGTCTGCCCCGCGCTACGGCGTCGAGCTGGGCGCGCGTGCCCTGACGCAGTTGCGCCTCTACTACGAGCAGGTGATGGCCTGGAATGGTCGGCTGCATCTGGTCGCGCCGTGCTCGCCCCGAGAGTTTGCGACGCGCCATGTACTGGAATCGCTGGTCGCCCTCCCACACCTCGCGCGGGACGCGCGCGTGGCGGACATAGGCTCCGGCGCGGGGCTTCCCATCATTCCCTGCCTGATCGCGCGGCCCCGTATACGCGCAACCCTGATCGAATCATCCGCGAAGAAATCCGTCTTCCTGCGCGAAGCCCTGCGGCTGCTGGATGAACCGCGCGCCGCCGCCGCTACTGTGATCGTCGGAAGGTTCGAGACGATGCCGACCCCGGAGGTCGATTTCATCACCTGCCGCGCGCTCGACCGCTTTACGCAGATGTTGCCTGCGCTGCTGTCATGGTCGCCGCCCGCTTGCACGCTACTGTTATTCGGCGGCCCGGCCATAGAGCTGGAGCTGGAGAGGGGCGCGCTCCGTTACAGGGCCATACCGATGCCCGACTCCGAGCAGCGTTTCCTCTTCGTCACGCGGGCCGCGCCCTCTACTACATGACGAATCGGATAGACGCGCCCGGCGACGGCGAGCGAGAGCGTGCGCCTTATATCCAAGCCTTATAAATCAGGACGAGGTGAGAGCAAGTTTGCATCTCACCTCGTCCGGTCGGAAATGGCATCGTGTGCGGCGCTCTCGTCCTCAGCGTACCACGTCGATGCCGATCAGTTGTTGGCCCGCGATGACGAAATCGGCGGGCGGCAGCTCTTTCTCATAGATCGGCGAGAGCACCGTCGGCGTATAGCCGCCGGAGGTTCTGTCGCTGTTCAGTGTGGCGATGACGGAGGGCGGCAGGTTCGGCAGCTCGCTCGTGCCGATGACGGCGCCCGACGTGATGCGGAAAAGCTTGACGTAGAGCCGGTCGTTCTTCTTGATCTTGTTGATCGCATCGACGAGTTGGCCCAGGTCTTGCGGGACGAAAGCCTTCGACGCAGACCCTTCCTGGAGCGCCCCGCCGTCGCCGACGAAGACCAGAAGCTGGCCGAGCGGCACATCCAGGGGAATCTGCACGGGGATGCGCTGGACGAACTGCTTGCCGGAATCGGTGCGCACATAGGCTTGAATCTCGACCGTTTCGCCGCGCTGCGTCTCGGTGCGGTCGAGCGCGATGCGTTCCAATGTGGCCGCATACTTCGCATCGGTCGAAGAGATGTCGAGCGTCACGCCGTTCAGCTCGACGCCCTCGAACCCGCTCGACATCAGGGCGCTGACGGGCACGGCGATGGAGCCTGCGGCGAGCAGCGCCGCATTGGCCGAGGCCGAAAAACGCCTGTCGATCCGGATGGTGGGCTGTCCCTTGACGCTGATCTGCCCGCGCACGCTGAGCGTCTGATCGCCGAGCGAGCGCTCGCTCGACGTGATCGTGTTATAGACGGTCAGGTTCAGCAGCAGCGGCGTCAGGAAAGAATCGCTCGCCACTTCGTAAGAGTAAACTTCCGTGCGGTCGCGGCTCGTGTGCAGGTTGACGCGGACGGGAATCATCTTGGGCGTCTGGCCCAACTGGCCATAGATGCCCGTCGCCCTGTCCTGCGAGATCGCCCCGACCATCTGGCTCGGCACGGCGAGCTTGAAAGAGTTGTTGGCATTGGCCACCACCGTCACAACGGAGCTTTCGGTCATCGGCATGTCGGCAGCGCCGAGGCTCAGGAACGGGTGGCCGAAGGCGTAGATGCGATCCTTGTCGCGAAACGTCACCGTGCCCGAAGCGGCAATCGAAAAATCTCCGCGCACGAGTTGCACACTAACACTCGTGCCGGGCGCGAGCGTCTTATCCGTGGAGGGAGCGAGCGGCGTGATCGCGGCAGCGCCGCCCGCGCCGGAGACGGGCAGCAATCCGCTCGCCAGAAGCTGCGGCGTAAAGAGCGCGAGCGATTCCTGGCTGATGCCGCCAAAGACGACGGGCGTCGCGATGGGTTGAAACTGTTGGCCCATCAAAGGAATGAGCGGCGACCCCTGTGCGACAGAGGCGACCAGGGGAGCGCCCGTGACCGCCGGTTTCGGCAGGGCGGGCCTCCATTCGGTGGCGGCTAACTGTGTAAACGAGACGGAGTGCGCCTCGCGTCTGCCGCCGCTGTTGGGCTCGGCCAACCCGCGCTCGAAAATATCTATCATCTGCTTGATCGGGGTGATGCCCGCAATGGGCTCTTTCGAGAACGGGAAGCTGAAGGCGACGGCCCCGACCAGTCGTCCGTCGATATAGACGGGCGAGCCGGACATTCCGGCGAACACTCCCGTTCTTTCGGCCAGCGGGCCACTCAGGCGCGCGATGATGGCCGACTGGCGCGGCCCGGGGAAACCGGGCAGGACGCCCAGAATCTCGACGCCGAACTCCTCCGGCTCGGTTCCGTTAAAGACCGTCCAGCCGACGGCCTTCATGCCGGGCCGCACGTCTTCCAGGGGAAACAATCTGGCGTCGGTCGTGCTCTTCGCATTAGGGGCGGGGGCCGTCGCCGCAGCCGTCTGCGCCGCGACACTCGTCGAGAGCGCGCCGAGCGTCAGCGACAACGCGAGAATCAATATAAAGTTTCTCTTCATCAAACAACCTCTGGGAACTTTCGAGAAGGCTCCAAAAAAGGAGCTTGCTCATGCAAAAGGTGAGCGCCTCGGCCGACTACAAAAGCGACCGGCGGCAGGGGGAACTGTAGGGCCAGGAGGGCCGCCACTTGATGACTATAGCTTTGCCTTTCGACAACGGTCAAGCTCTATAAAGTTTCGTTTTGCCGTTTTCCTCTCCCGCTCTCATCAGGCCGGACGCTTCCCGGCCTTAAACTTAAGAGAAGCCGTCCTTTGATCGCCACTATGATGCGCTCTCCGAGGAAAACGTTTCTCTTGCCGACGGGTCGCCAGCATGATAACGTGCCCCTTCAAGGTGCATCCTCGGTGCTCATCAGCAGAACAAACGAGCAGGCTGTCTATGCTTGAGGTCGAAGGCTTCATCCTCGTTGGCGGCGCATCGAGCCGGATGGGCACAGACAAGGCCGGACTCAAGCTCGGCCGCTACACCTTTGTCGAGAGGGTGGCACGGGGACTCGCCGCCATCGCCCAGAGCATTCGTCTGGTGGGAGCGCCGAGAGACGAAATGGGGATGACTGGTTTCTCTATCATAGATGACGTGTATCCGGGGTGGGGCGCGCTCGGCGGCCTGCATACGGCGCTTGCGGCCTGCCGCGCGCCGTGGGCGGCGGTCGTCGCCTGTGATCTTCCCTTCGTCACCGGGGAGCTTTTCGTGCGACTCGCCTCGCTGGCCGAAAACTTTGATGCGGTCGTGCCCTTACAACCGGACGGACGCCCTCAGCCGCTCTGTGCTCTCTATCGCCGGGCGACGTGCGCGGCGCTCTCCGGGGAGTTGATCGCAAAGGGAGAGCGCCGCCCGCGCGCGCTGCTCGACCGCGTACGGGTGCGCTGGGCCGCAGACCACGAGCTGGCGGACTTGCCCGCCTCGGGGCTCTTTTTTACCAACGTCAACACGCCGGAAGATTTTGCACAAGCCAAAGAAAGGGATGAAGGATGAAGGGTGAGGGATGAGGGATGGAATGATTAAGTCACTGTCGAAGTGAATCAATCGTTCATCCCTCATCCTTCACCCTTCATCCCTCGGTTCAGATGTCGCCCAGACGCAGGCCCGGTATCAAACTCCTCAAGGCATTCCTGCCCGTCCTGTTCGTGCTCGTGTTGGCGATGGCATTGGTGGCGGGCTGGATAGTCTACAGGGTGACGCGGCCGCCGCGCGCCGCCTACCTCGTCACGCCCGAGACCTTTTCACAGTTGAGCGCGCGCGGGCTCAAAGCGTCCAACGAGACGTGGGCCAACCCGGACGGAACGGAGGCGCGCGGCTGGCTTCTGCGCGGATCGGAGGGAGCGCCCGCCGTCCTTCTGCTGCACGGCTACGGGGCCGACCGCTCGCACCTCTTCAACCTCGCCGTCAAGCTCAACGAGACGACCAACTATACCGTGCTCCTGCCGGATTTGCGCGGGCATGGCGAAGACCCGCCGGTGAATTGGACATCGCTGGGCGGGCGCGAGGCAGAGGACGCCGGGGCGGCGCTCGGCTATTTACGCGCGGTCAAAACGGCGCAGGGGCGCTCGCTTGTGGGCGACCGCCTCGGGATTTACGGCGTCGAGATGGGAGCCTACGCGGCGCTTCGCGCCACGACCCCTAACCGGAGCGTGCGCGCCGTGGCGCTCGATTCCGTCCCGGCCTCGCCGGACGCGATGCTCTACCTCGCGATGAAAGAGAATCTGGGCCTTGAGAACGGCCTGCTGCGCGGGATCGCGCGCATAGGAACGCGCCTCTATTTTCTGGGCCGTTACGACAACACGGACGCCTGCGCCGAAGTGGCCTCGCTCACAGACAGGCAGGTGCTCCTGCTCGCGGGGGCCGACGCGAGCCCGCTGCGCGATTCGACGCTGGCGCTCGCCCAATGCTTTCCGAAACAGGCGCAGGTCGAAGCCAAAACCGATCTTCCGCTCTCGGGCATCAACCAGCGCGCCGCGACCGGCGAACAGAGCGAAACCTACGACCGCCGCGTAATAGATTTTTTTGACCGTGCGCTGCGCGCCACACAGTAGCCGCAAACCCGCCCCGCCATAAGGCGGCGCACTCTATAACAATGAAGAAATACGCGAAGGAGGGCGCGCTCGACTAGGGAGCGCGAATGACGACGAGTGCGACCTCGCCGTTGTCGCCGATCAGCTCCGGGTGGAGCGGCGCATAGTCGAGCAACTGTCCGGCGTATTCCAGTGGAACTATGACCAGGGCCGGGCCATTGCTTCGGCGCGCAGCCTCTGCGACCTGCTGGACTCCCTCGAATTTGATGATGTCGCCGCCGGGGCCGCGAGCGACGCGCCCCGCCGCGTAGAACTCCGCCGTGCGCTCTACCGTGTGTAGCTCGAAGACGGGCGCTGAGGCGTAGCCTCGCTGAGACGCCTTTGCTACCAGATCGCGTACAGATTCGCCGCGTGCTCCCTGCTCTATGGCCAGATTGATGGCGAGCGTCGTCGTGGCAAAGGTCGCAGCGGTCACAAGCGCCGCCGACCATCGGCGCAGACGCGGACGCGCGAGGAGCGCGAACAGTCCGGCCAGCACGAGCGGCAGAGCAACGGCTATCCCTGGTGCGGTCGAGATGTGGGTCACCCGCGTCAGGTAAATGATGATCGCACCGCCGAGCAGCAGCAGGCACGCGCCCGTCGCGCGCATTGATCGAATGCCGCTCTGCGCATCACGCGTGAAGGCGGCGAGTTGGTCTCCTATGAGCAGCGCCGCGCCCGGCAATGCGGGCAGAATATAGCCGGGCAGCTTAGAGCCCGAGAGCGAAAAGAAGGCTACGGGCACGACCACCCAGGCGAGCGCGAGGACGCGCAGCTTGCTCAAAGAGTCTGCGCCGCGCCAGTTCCAGCGGCGGGCGCGGGCCAGCGCGGCGACGAGAAAGGGCGTCCAGGGCAGCGCCAGGAGCGCCATCATCGGAAGGTAAAAATAGAAGGGCTGCGGGTGGCGGTACTTGTTCGAGAGGTAGCGCGCGAAGTGATGCTGGATGATGAACTGGTCTATGAAAGTCCAGCCGTGTTGCAGTGTGACGGGCGCGTACCAGACCGAAGCGACGATCAGCGCGAGCGGAACTCCCCACCACATGCTCAACAGCGCTCTTCTTCGCGGCCATTCGCGCCGCAATAGAAAATAGGCGGCGACGACGCCGAAAGGGATGACTATGCCGATCAGGCCCTTAGCCAGCAGCGATGCCCCAACCCACGCGTAAAATCCGGCCAGCCAACGGCGACGCATAGTTTCAGTCGTCGCCAGTTCCGAGACGAGGAAACAGGCGAGCGCCGCCGTGAGCGTCATGGTCACGATCACATCAAAGCTCGCCCCGCGCGAGAAGATTAGCATCCCGACGCCGGACAGAAGCGACGCCCCGCTCCATAGACCGAGACCCCGCGCGTCCATTGATGAAGCCGATGCCGCCGACGCAATCGATGCCGCCGATGCCGATGAAGCCGTCGATGCCGCTGCTGATGCAGCCGATGCAGTCGCCTCCGCGCTCGCCTTTTCGACGCGCCGCCCGGCCGCGTAGATCAAGAGTCCCGTGAGCAGGCCCGAACAGGCCGGGCCGAGACGCGCCGCCCACTCCGAGACGCCGAAGGCGGCGAACGCGGCCATCATCATCCAGTAGAGCAGCGAAGGTTTTTCAAACCAGGGAAGGCCGCCGAGCGTCGGCGTGACGGGGTCTGCGCGCTCAAGCATCTCGCGCGCGATCTGCGCATAGCGCGGCTCGTCCGGGCCGATCAACGGCAAGCGGCCGAGGCCATACAGGTAGAGAACAAAAGCCGCCGTAAAGAAGAGGAGCCAGGCCCGCTTGGCAAGCATCGAACGTTGCAAGTATAGTCACCCGAAGAATAGTAATCAGCAATCAGCAGCCGGTAGTCAGTCGTCAATAGCCTGTCGGTTCAAAGAGCGCGCGCGCCCGGTAGCTCTTCTCTTTCGCCGCGAGTCGCATTGCACGTCTGAAGACGAAAGGCCGGGGATTCGCCGAAAATCGCTCTCTGCCTGTGGCTGCCGATAACTGATAACTAACTACTGATTACTAATCTAAAAACAGGAACTTGTAAACCGTGACTCTACGCACAGCCGTCGTCGGCGTCGGACATCTTGGCCGCCAGCACGCTCGTATTCATGCCGCCCTGGCCGCCGAGGGACGCACGCGCTTCGTCTCGGTCTGCGATCTGTCGGAGGAGACGGCGCGCGAAATCGCCCGCGAGCGCAAGACCGATTGGACTACGGACTGGCGCAACCTCCTGGGCCGGGCCGACGCCGTCTCGCTGGCCGTGCCCACAGAATCGCATTGCGAGATCGCCTGCGCCCTGCTCGAAGCGGGCATTCACGTCCTGGTCGAAAAGCCCATCTCACGCACGCTTGAGGAGGCGGAGAGGATGATCGCGGCGGCCGCCGGTGGCCGGGCGCTGCTGCAAGTCGGACACCTGGAGCGCTTCAACCCGGCGCTCACGGCCCTGCGCCCGCACGTGCGCGCTCCCCTCTATTTCGAGATTCATCGCGTCGGAGAGTTCACCGCCCGCTCGCTCGATATAGATGTCGTCCTTGACCTGATGATCCACGATCTGGACATCGTCCAATGGCTCGTCGGCGGCGAGGTGGAAGTGACGGACGTGCGGGCCGTCGGCATTCCCGTCCTGACGCGACGTGTGGACGCGGCCAACGCGCGGATCGAGTTCGCCTCCGGCGCGGTCGCCAACATCACGGCCTCACGCGTCGGTACGGAAAAGATTCGCAAGATGCGTTTCTTCCAGCCGCACGATTATATCGCCGTCGATTATACGACGCGGCGCGCCTCTATCAGCAGCCTCGCGCCCTGGGCCCAGAGCGCGGCGGGCGCACACCCCGGCGTCAACGTCCGCCATCTTGAGATCGAAGACGTGGAGCCGCTCAGGGCCGAACTTGAAGCCTTTATCGACGCCGCGCAAACGGGCGGGCCGTCGCCCATCTCCGGCCTGGACGGGCGACGCGCGCTCGCGTTGGCCCTGCGTGCCCTCGAACGCATACACGAGCACGCCGCGCAGGTCGGAGTTGGGGCTCTCAGGTAGCGGCCGAGGCGGCGAAGCTCAACCCTTGTCTGGTCGGCTCAACCATGTCTAGTCGGAACGAAATCTCAGCTCTTCTCGCCGGGCGCATCGCGGCGGGCGACTTCCCTTCCGCCGTCTACCTCGTCGCCGAAGCGGGCCGCGTCGCGCTCTCCGACGCGCTGGGCCATGCCGTCACCGAGCCCTATGAGCGGCGGGCCGCGACCCCCGACACGATCTACGATCTGGCATCGCTGACCAAGCCGCTCGTGACGGGCCTGCTCTGCGCCCGGCTGATAGAGAGCCGCGAGCTGGCGCTCCGCCGCGAAGTCGGGTTTTACCTGCCGGAGTTCGACCTTTCGGGCAAGCGTGCGATCACGGTGGGCCAACTGCTCACGCACACGTCGGGTCTTCCGGCATGGCGTCCGCTCTACATCGAAGCCGAAGACTCGGCGGCCGTGCTTCGCGTCATCGCCGAACAGCCTTTGGAGTCAGCGCCGGGCACGCGCGTCTGCTATAGCGATCTGGGGTTCATCACGCTGGGCCTGCTGATAGAGAAGCTGGCGGGCGGGCGTCGGCTCTCCGAAATCGCGCGGCGCGAAATCTTCGAGCCGCTCGGGCTCAAGCGCACCTTCTTTAATCCGGAGGCGGCGCTGCGCGGTTGGGTCGCCGCCTGCGAGACGGGCAACTCTTTCGAGCGCGAGATGTGCCGTGAGCTGAAGGCGGGCGAGCATGCCCGTTGGCGCGAGCACCTGATCTGGGGCGAGGTGCATGACGGCAACGCGCATTTTCTGGGCGGCGCAGCCGGTCATGCCGGGCTCTTCTCGACCGCGCCCGAGACCTTTCGCCTCGCCCAACAATTTACGCCCCAAACCACACAGTTGCTTCGGCCTGAGACGTGCGCGCTCTTTCGCACCAATATGACCGAGGGGCTTGAGGAGGCGCGCTCGCTCGCATGGCAGCTCGCCGCGACCCCCGGCTCGACGGCCGGGCCCAGTCTTGCGTCCGACAGCTTCGGCCACACCGGCTTTACGGGCACAAGCTGCTGGATCGAGCCGGAGCGCGAGCGCGTCTTTATCCTGCTCACCAATCGCACGCACGCCGCGCCGCTTCCCTTCGTCAATATCAACAGCGTACGCCGCAGCTTTCACACGCTGGCGGTCGCCGCGCTCGAAAAATAGAAGGGCCGAAAAGGGTAAAAGGAAGAGATGCAGGAACCGTCAGACGCTCTCTCGAAGGAAGCGACGCGGCGTGCGCGCGTGGCCTACTACCTGGGCCTTGAGCGCAACGTCGCGGCCGTCTCGGCTGCGCTCTTCCTGATCGGCCTGGGCGAAGAGCTTTGGAAGAGGTTTCTGCCCAAGTATCTGGAATCGCTCGGGGCCGGGACGGCCGCCATCGGCCTGTTCGGAACGACGCGTGATTTCTTCGACGCCGTTTACCAGTATCCGGGCGGATGGCTCGCCGACCGGCTGGGGCGACGCAGGGCCTTTCAAACCTTCCTCGCGCTCGCCTTCCTCGGCTATCTGATCTACCTTTTGAGCCCTTCGTGGCCGTTCGTGTTTCTAGGGCTCGCTTTTTCGATGGCCTGGGCCAGCATGGCAAGCCCCGCGATCTTCGCCGTCATCGGCGACGCGTTGCCGAAAGAGCGGCGCGCGATGGGATTCACAATCCAGTCCATGCTGAAGCGCGTGCCGATGACGATTGCGCCCGTCATCGGCAGCGCATTCGTCTTCACCTACGGCATACGCTCGGGCGTTCGCCTCGGTCTCACGCTAACTCTGGTGCTGGTGGCGATCACGGCCCTCATCATCTCGGCGATCAATATCCCGATCATCCTCGGCGAACCGGCGCGGCTCGGCGGCGTGTGGAACTCCTTCGACGGCGCGCTCAAGCGGCTGCTCATCTCCGACATTATCATCAGGACGTGCGAAGCGATGGCCGAGGTCTTCATTATCATCTACGCGACCAACGTCATCGGCATCAGTATTCCGCAGTTCGGCGTTCTGGTCGCCATACAGATGACGACCGCGATCATCGTCTACGTCCCGGCGGCAAAGATCGCCGACCGCATCGGACGCAAGCCCTTCGTCATCATCACCTTCGCCTGCTTCGCGCTTTATCCGGCGGCGGTCGTCGTCGCGCGCTCTTTCGCAACGCTCGTTCCGGCCTTCATCATCGGCGGACTGCGTGAGATCGGCGAGCCAGCGCGCAAGGCCATGATCGTGGATTTCGCAGAGCCGCACCTGCGCGCGCGCACCGTCGGCCTCTATTACCTGATACGCAGCCTTTCGATCACGCCCGCCGCTGCAATCGGCGGACTGCTCTGGAAGATCGCGCCGCCCACGCCCTTCCTGACGGCCGCCGCCATCGGCATCGTCGGCATGATCGTTTTTGCCGCGACCGTAGAGGAACGCTACGCGAGCTAGAGAGCGGGGGCCAGAAGCTTCTTTCCGACCATCCGTGCTGCTCGACCGAACGCGATTCGCAGCGACCCGCCAGGGCAGTACGGCCAGGCACAAATTTTCCTCGTCACGTTAAGGCGGATGCCGAAAATGTAGTAGTATAAGGCGCGTCCGGCAGAGGCGTCCGAATCTCCCTCGAACGCGCACACGTAACCGAAATCCGATGTGGCCCTTCAATCGCTCTAAATTGATCGCTATTCTGATCGCCTGCGCGCTCATCGCCTCTTCGACGCTGCGGGCGCAGCAGCAGCAGGAGGAGGAGGGGCCGCCCCCCACGGAGCAGACGCGACCGCGCCGCGCGCGTGATCGCGCACCATCGACAGCGACGCCCGCGCCACCGGAACCCGCGCCGTCTCAGATGGAGACTCGTCGTTTGGGCGTCGAGCCGGTCATGCGAATCGGGCTGGCGACCGACGTGGGCTCGGTCAATATCTCTACGAGCGGGCGACTCGTGAGCTTGACGGACGAGGCGGGCACGCCCTCGCCGCTCGCCGTCGCGCGCGTGCGCGTTGAGGCGCGTTCACTTCTTGCGCCAACGCCGCAAGTAAACAGCCTCACGGGCTTTTACGTCCTGATCGCGGGAGCGGCGACGCGCGCCGATAGCGAGCGCGCAGCCCGCGAGATACGCAACCTCACAGGCGAGGAATCTGAGATCGCCTTCGACGTGACGACGAACACGTGGTCGATACGGGTCGGCAAGCCTGGGACGCGTGACGACGTGGAACCGCTCCGCGCGCGTCTGGCGCAAGCGGGCTTCACGAACGCCCTCGTCGTTGGCCCGCGCAGCGCCCCCGGCGCTTCCACGCCCGTCCAGGAGAGCGCCCGTATTATCTCTCCCGCATCTCCCGCAACGAGTCCTTCATCCTCGGGCACGGTGCGGCCCGTTTCGCGCGCCAGTGTCCCGACGCGTGAATTGGTCGCCTATGCCGCTCCGGGCCGTTCCGTTCTGCTCAGCTCGCGCGCGCCCGTCATGTTCGCCTCCGACGACGAGCGCAACGCTCCCGTACGCTTCAATGAAAAGCCGTATCGCGGACGCCTCGAAGTTTTCGCCAATCCGGGCGGCGCGCTGACGGTCGTCAACGTCGTCGGGCTGGAAGACTACGTGCGCGGCGTCGTTCCGAACGAGCTTTCGCCGGGCGGCTACGGAGCGATAGAGGCTTTGAAGGCGCAGGCCGTAGCCGCCCGCACCTATGCCGTTAAGAATCGCAACCAGTTCGCTTCGCAGGGCTTCGATCTACTGCCGACCACGCGCTCGCAGGTCTACGGCGGGCTCTCTACGGAGCACCCGCTCTCGACGCGCGCCGTGGACGAGACGCGCGGGATGGTCGCCACCTACAGGGGCGAGCCGATCAATGCGCTCTACACTTCGACGTGCGGCGGCCGCACTGAAAACGTCGAGAACATCTTCAACGAATCGACCCCTTACCTGCGCGGGCGTGAATGCGCCATCGAAGGCCGCGCCCACTTTACGCCCTTCACCGTCAGAAGCTCGCGCGAGCCGCCCGACATACGCGAAGAACAGAACGCGGCGCTCGCGCGCGACGTGGCGATCCTGGCCGTCAATGACTTTCCGCTCTCCGCTTCTTCGCGCATCACGGACGCCTGGATCGCGTCCGCCGTTTCCGCCGCAGAGGTGCGTAACTGGATGATGACGGCGGCGCGGCTCGCGCGACAGCAGGGCCCGTCTGCCGCCTTGACGGAAGATGCGACTCGCCCGCCGGGATTCAGCACGGCGCTCGTCGCAGCCGTCTATGGGCCCGCCTACGCAGATACTCTGTTGAACGACGCGGACGTTGAATACCTGTTGGCGGCGCGCGACGCGGGCGAGGTTCCGGCGCGTAACCGGGCGGATGTGGCGCTGCTCCTGCGCGACGGCCATCTTTCGCTCTATCCGGAGGCGAGCCTGCACGCGAGCGACGCGATGACGCGCGCGCGCGCCATTCATGCCATCGCACGCCTGCTGGAATCGCGCGGCATTCTTCAACTTCAAAAGGGGACGGCCAAACCGAGCGTGGGCGGGGCTCTTGTTCTGCGCTCGGCGACCAGGGGGCGCGATCAGCCCGTCAGCATGACGGGTGATGCATATCTCTTTCGCGCTCTCGGCGAAGGGGTTTACCAGATGCGCTCGGTGGCGCTTGTGGGCGGCGAGCCCGTCACTTTCCATCTCAACCGTGGCGGGCAGGTCGATTATCTGGAAGTCCGCCCGGCTCCGAACGGCGCGGCGGCAGACCGCTTTTCGCCCTTCACCAACTGGACTGTGACGCTCACGCTCGCCGAGGCCCGCTCGCGTCTCGCGCGCTGGGCCAACCGCATGGGAGCGTTGACGGACTTACGCATCGCCGCTCGCGGCTGGTCGCGCCGCGTCACAGACCTTGAGATCGTCGGCACAGAAGGGACGAATCACCTGCGCGGCGGGCGTATTCGCTCGGCCCTGGGGTTGCGCGAACAACTCTTCGTCATCGAGCGCCGCTATGACGAGACGGGCCGCGTCACGGGTTTTCAACTGACGGGTCGCGGCTGGGGTCACGGCGTCGGGCTCTGTCAGGTCGGAGCCTACGGGATGGCCCGAGCCGGTCTCGGCTACGAAAAGATTCTGAAGGCTTATTACACGGGCATCGACGTGACCAGACTCTATTAGAAGAAAGAGAAAAGTGTGGTGAACGAGACGGCGACGGACGCGACAGTGACGCTCTACGTAGTGCCGGATTGTCCGCTTTGCTCCACTGCGCGGCGATGGCTTGAGCGGCACGGCATCCCGTACTCTGAGCGCGACGTGGCCAATGATTTCGGGGCGCTCAGAGCGATGCATAGATTGACCCGGCAGCGACTCGTCCCCGTTTTTGAAGCGAAGGGGCGCGCGCTCGTCCGCCCCGGTGAAGAAGAGCTGGCAAAGCTTCTGCTGTAAACTAAAGTTTCTGCTATAAACTACGAATGCGTTTCTCCCGTGCACAAATCCTCGGCGCGCTCGCACTGCTTCTCCTCGTCTGGCTGGTCGTAATCGTTCGTCTACTCTCTGGCCGCGCGTGACTCCTTCTCAAAAGCAAGAGCGTCCCGTCATCGCCATCATGGGCCCGACCGCCTCCGGCAAGAGCGCGCTCGGCATCGAGCTGGCCCTGCGCCTGGGAGGCGAGATAATCAACTGCGATTCCGTTCAGGTCTATCGCGAGATCGAGATTGCGACCGCCAAACCCGGCCCGGAGGAGCGGCGCGGCGTGCCGCATCACCTGATCGATTTCGTTTCGCCGGAGATAAATTACACGGCGGGCGAATGGGCGCGCGCCGCTATAGAGAAGATACTTGAGATCGAAGCGCGCCATCATACGGCGCTCCTCGTCGGCGGCACGGGCTTTTACTTGCGGGCGCTGCGGAAGCCCTTCTTTCCGAGCCCGCCCACGGACGAAACGCTGCGGCGACGCCTCACAGAGATCAGAGAGCGGCGCGGCGCTCTTCATCTTTATAATCTCTTGCGACGCGTTGACCCGCAGACGGCGGCCCGTCTGCATGCGCGCGACTGGCCGCGCGTGCAGCGCGCACTGGAAGTGCGCTTTCAGACCGGAAAGCCCATCTCCGAACAGTTGGAGGGGCGCGCGGCGGCCCACGAGAGCGCCGCGCGCATACGCGTCATCGCTCTCTCGCCACCGCGCGCAGAGCTTTACGCGCGCATCAACGCACGCACGGAGGCCCATTTCGCCGCCGGGCTCGTGGACGAAGTGCGCTCTCTGTTGGAGCGCGGATTTTCGCCCGACTCGACCGCGCTCGGCGCTCATGGCTATCGCCGCGTCGTCGAATATCTGCGGGGCGCACGTGATCTGGCCGGGGCCGTCGAACAGACAAAGCTGGACGTGCGCCACTACAGTAAGCGGCAGTTGACCTGGTTTCGGCGTGAGCCGGGCGTGGAATGGTTCGCGGGCTTCGGCGACGACCCCCTTGTTCAGCGGCTCGTGATAAAGGCCGTGACGGGCGAGGGGTGACCTGGCGTCCGTCGAGCCGTAAATGCGCCCTCTTAGGGGTCGCCCGGACGCCTCATCCCTTGTCACTCGAATAGGCGTGGTGTACTCTGATATTATCGTACTCTGTAGCTTTATTTCCCGACCGGAGACTATGGTGGATTCAAGGCCGACACCGCAGAATATTCAGGACGCGTTTCTTAATACGGCGCGTCGTGAACGCAGCACCGTCACAATTTACCTACTGCATGGAGCGAAGCTTTCGGGGCGGATCAAGAGCTTTGATAAGTTTTCGGTGCTGTTGGAATCCGGCTCGCAGGAGCAGTTGATTTTCAAGCACGCCATCTCGACAATCGTTCACGCGCGGCGCGGCAGCGGCGATTTGCGTAGTTCACAGCCGTCGCAGGGCGCGCCGTCGCCCGCCGAAACGCCCCCCGACCCGACGGATTCCGCAAGCTCCTGAGAGTTTCCCGCTCTCGACCACAATTTTCGACCAATCTTAGAGGAGACGGTGGCTGCTGGCGCTTTTATTACCTTCGAGGGCATTGACGGAAGTGGTAAATCCACGCAACTGCGTATGCTTGCCAGCCTACTGCGCCTGCGCGGGTTCGAGGTCGTGGCGACGCGCGAGCCCGGAGGCACGCCGCTCGGCAAGCGCCTGCGACTGGCGCTCCTTGATGCGCAGGCCGAGGTCGATCCGCTCGCCGAGCTTCTGCTTTACGCCGCCGACCGCGCCCAACACGTCCGCGCGCTGCTGCTTCCCGCTTTAGAGACGAGCCACATTGTGCTCTCGGATCGCTACGCCGATGCGACGGTCGCTTATCAGGGCGCGGGTCGCGGGTTCACGCCCGAACTCATAGCGGATGTCGTCGCGCTGGCGACCGGCGGGCTCAAGCCCGACCTGACCATCATCTTCGACGTGTCGGTTGCCGAATGCCTCATGCGCACCCGTCGGCGTGAAAATAGCGAGCATGGGAAAGACCGGCTCGATGCCGAGGATATGGAGTTTTATGCGCGCGTGCGCGACGCTTACCTGGCAATCGCCGCCGCCGAGCCCGAGCGGGTGCGTGTGCTGGACGCGAGCGGCTCGGTCGAGGAGACGCACGCCGCCGTCACAGACCTCGTCACCTGCTTTCTGGAAGAACGCGGATTCGCGCGCGAGGGCGGGCCGGGGCGGGAACCGTCATCGCCGCCGCCGGAGGCTCCGCCCTCTTCGTCTCCCGCCTCTTGATTTATGTTTGAGAGCTTGATCGGAAATCAACACGTCAAGGATATTTTGCGACGGATGCTCGCAAAGGGCCGCGTGCCCGGAGCATTGCTGTTCGCCGGGGCCGACGGTATCGGCAAGAAACTGTTCGCCATCGAGCTGGCGAAGGCGCTCAACTGCCGCGCGTCCGTCCGTTTTGAAGCATGCGACGCGTGCCCGTCGTGCCTGCGCACCGCGCGCTTTACTTATCCGGCGGCCGACGATACGGAAGCGAATAAGAGAATCATCTGGAGCGAGCATTCGGACGTGGGAGTGGTCAGGCCAGCGGGTCGGTTCATCAACGTGCAGCAGCTTCGCGAGCTTGAGCGCGAAGCTAACTTTCGGCCCTACGAAGGCGCGGCCCGTCTCTTCATCATCGACGACGCCAACAAACTGAACGAGGCATCCTCCAACGCGCTCTTGAAAACCCTGGAAGAGCCTCCACGGACTACTCATCTGGTGCTCATCACGGCGCGTCCGGCGGCGCTGCTGCCAACCATTCGCTCGCGCTGCCAGGCGTTGCGCTTTGCGCCGCTCGCCGCCGACGAAATAGAGACGCATCTGGTGAACAGGCGGAAGATCAGCGGCGGGGACGCCGCTTTGCGTGCGCGCGCCGCGCAGGGCAGCATCGGCCGCGCGCTCTCAATCGACCTTGAGAGCTATCGCAGCCAGCGTGAGGCCATGATGGACATCCTCGATGCGCTCGTTTTAAAGCCGGATCGCGCCCGCCTGCTGCGCGCCTCCGAAGAGTTGGCCGATGCTAAGCGCAAGGATGAATACGAGCCGCGCCTCGACGTGCTCGTGACTCTGATCCACGATTCATGGGCGCTCTCGCTCGGCGCGCCGCACGCGCAGGTCATTAATAGCGACATCCTTGAACAACTCGTGCGGCTCGGCGCGCGCATGAAGAGTCGCGTCGCCGCCGACTGGCTCGCCCGCATCGAGCAGCACCGGCGCGGCCTCGATGTCAATATCAACCGTAAGGTGGCGACCGACGCCCTGCTGCTGGGGATGGCAGGCGGCGCATAAATAGTAGTAAGCTTTCGAGGCTTTTGCTCCGTCACGTTTCACGATAGGCTGTTTCATCAAGGGAGAGGCGATGTCGAAAAAGATTCTGGTCGTGGATGACGACCCGGACATGCAAAACCTGGTCGGCTTTGCGCTCGGGCAGGAGGGTTATGACGTGCGGATCGCCAGGGATGCGTTCGAGGGCCTTGAGGCGCTCGAAAAAGAGCATTACGATCTGGCGCTGCTGGACGTGATGATGCCGAAGATGGACGGCCTGATGATGCTCTCGAAGCTGAGAGCGCGAGACCGCGATTTGCGCGTCATCATGATGACGGCGCTGACGACGCCCGAGACGGCCATCAGCGCCTTACGAGACCATGCGAGCGACTTTCTCGCCAAGCCCTTCGAGGTAGGGCAATTGATCTCTGCCGTCGAGGCCGCCTTCGAGCTGGCCCCGAAGGAGATTTCCATAGAGGTGCTTTCGGCGCGCCCCGATTGGATAGAGCTGCGCGTGCCCTGCGATCTGGCGGCCATCGACCCGCTCGAAAGATTGATGTCGCAACTGAAAACCGATCTCCCGACGATCACGCGCGAGAGCATCACCTATGCCTTTCGAGAGATGCTGCGCAACGCCATCGAGCATGGCGGCAAGAATGACCCTTCACAGTACGTCGAAGTCGGCTATCTGCGCTCGCCACGCATCATCCTCTATCGCATCAAAGACCCCGGCGAAGGCTTCAGCATCGAATCGCTCTATCGGCCCGAAGGCCCCATCGCGGCCTTTCTCAATCCCGAAGGCGACCCGACACATCACGAGCAGGTGCGCGAAGAAGAGGGCTTACGGCCCGGCGGATTCGGCATCCTGATCGCGCGCGATCTGGTCGACGAGATGATCTACAACGAGCGTCACAACGAGGTCGTGCTGATTAAATACCTGACCGCCAAAGAGGAATCGGAAGGCCAACGCAGTAGTAGTAGCAGTGGCAGCAGCATCACCTGACTTTCCCCCGCAGCCGGTCTTCTTTTACCGGTCGCGGCTGTAGTTTTGAGGATCGGGCCGGGAAAGGGAAGAAAGCCTGTGAGCGAGCAGCTCTACTTAAAGGGGAATATGAGCGCATCGAGTCGGCAGCGATTGCTGGCGGCGGCAATCGTTCTGGCGACTCTGGCCGTCCTCATTTACGTGAGCCTTTTTAATCCGGTCGGCGGCTCTGCCTTTTACCCCTCGTGTCCGCTCTATTCTCTGACGGGCCTGTATTGCCCCGGCTGCGGTTCGACGCGCGCGCTTCATCAACTGCTCCACGGTCATCTCGTCACGGCTTTCGGGTTCAATCTCCTGATGGTGCTGGCCGTGCCCTTGATCGTTTACGCTTATCTATCCTATGCGCTGCTGGCGATCCGTGGGCGCGGGCTGCCCAGAGTCTTCGTGCCGCCTGCTTTGCTCAAGGCGCTGCTCTGGGTAATCGTCGCATTCGTGATTCTGCGAAACATTCCGCTGTACCCATTCTCGCTCCTGGCTCCGTAGAGATACTTTCAGTATTCACAAACGAAGAGGGGCGCGAGCGCGCGCCCGAAAGCTTTTTTGAAAAGCGCCGCGCGCCTTTCTACCTGACGGGGCTTTTTCCTGTCCAGCTTCCGGCGCTGGGGGGAAACAGAAGAGGCCGTCTTCCTTACTGAATGAAGACGGCCTCTTCGGCTCCCCGGCTATTCCTTTGTATGCCTATTTGATCGTGACGAGTTCCACCTCGGCCTTCTCTTTGTAGCTGCCCTCTTCGAGCAGCTTTTCGGTTTCGCGCACGAAGGCTTCGACTATGTCCTCGCCCGCCACTTTTCGCATTGGCACGCCGTTCTTGTAGATCATGCCGACGTTGCGCCCGAAGGTGATGCCGAGGTCGGAGTCGTGCGCTTCGCCCGGCCCGTTGACGGCGCAGCCCATGATCGATAGATGAAGTGGCTCTTCGATGTGGGCCAATCGGCGCTCGATCTCTGTGACGATGCCTACGAAGTTGTCCACATCAAGCCGCCCGCAGGTCGGGCACGCGACGACCGTCACGCCGCGCTTGCGAAGCTCGAGCGATTTCAGAATCTCCCAGGCGACCCTCACCTCCTCCTGCGGCTCGGCGGCCAGCGAGACGCGAATCGTGTCGCCGATGCCTTCGTGGAGCAGTATGCCCAGCCCGATGGCGGATTTGATCGTTCCGGCGAAGGCGGAGCCCGCCTCCGTCACTCCCAGGTGCAGCGGGTAATCAACCTGTTGGGCCAACAGCCTGTAAGCCGCCACCGTTCGATGCACGTCCGAGGCTTTCAGGGAGATGATCGTATCTGTAAACCCCAGGTCTTCGAGGATGCGTATGTGCCGCAGGGCGGATTCGACCATCGCTTCGGGCGTCGCCGTTCCGTATTTCTTCAAAAGGTCTTTTTCGAGCGAGCCGCCGTTGACGCCGATGCGGATCGGAACCCTTTGCGCCTGCGCGGCGCGCACGACCTCGCGCACGCGCTCGTGCGCGCCTATGTTGCCGGGATTCAATCGCAGCTTATCGACGCCCGCTTCGAGGGCCAGCAGCGCCAACTTGTAGTGAAAATGGATGTCGGCGACGAGCGGCACGTCGGGGACGCGCTTTCTGATCTCTTTGAGGGCGAGGGCCGCGTCCTTGTCCGGGACGGCGAGGCGCACGATCTCGCACCCGGCACGCATCATCTCTTCGATCTGCGCGACCGTGCCCGCGACATCGACCGTATCCGTCTTCGTCATGGATTGGACGGCGACGGGCGCGCCGCCCCCGATCACCACATCCTTAACCTTTACCGCCTTAGAATTTCGCATATCCATATCTTGTCCCGGCCCGGAATCAAAAACCTTTTCTCTCTTACTATTAAAGAGTCAATCCCGAACCTATTTCTGCGGGGATGCGCTGGTGGCCGGTTGCTGCGGCTGCTGCTGTGGCGGCGGAGCGCCCCAGCGCGAATACTCTTTATTGAGGTCGTTGAAGATCACGAGTCCCATCAGGAGAAGCAGGAGGACGAAGCCGACCTGCTGTATGCGCTCGCGCACGGTCATCGAGAGCTTGACGCCGATCCACCCGAGCGCGGCTTCGACGAGCAACAGGAAGATCGCGCCGCCGTCCAGCACGGGGATCGGCAGTAGATTAAAGACGCCCAGGCTCAGGCTTAAAAATGCGAGCATGGTAAAGACGCCGCCGATGCCGCCGATGGTCACGGCCTGCGACGAGGCGCGGGCGATTCCTATCGGCCCGGAGACGGTATCCTTGGCGGAGCGTTGCCCCGTGAAGAACTGTCCGAGCGCCTTGCCTGTCAGGCGCAGTATCTCTACGTTCGAGCGCACGGCGTAGGAGGCGGCCGCAATGGGGCCGACGCGTTCGAGCGGCATCTCCTCGTCAGGAGTGAAGCCGAGCCGCTCCTTGCCGTCCGGCAGAAGCCGCGTCTTAGCCGTAATCTCCTGGCGTGCGCCGTTTCTTTCGACCGTCAGACGAATCGGCTCCGCCTTGTGTTCCTTGATGTACTGCGAGACCTGTTCGGCGCTCGTGACGTTCTCACCGCCAACCGATACGATGCGATCACCGACTTTTAATCCGGCCTCATCGGCGGGCGCGCCCGGCTCTATCTGGCGAACGATGACGGGCAGGCTGCCGTAATCCGGAAGGAAATCGAGCGTGCCTATGGTCTCGCCGCTTTCGACCTGCCGCGTCGGCGTGATCGTCAGTGGCGTGCGCTGCCCGTCGCGCTCGATGACGAGCGGGATAGGCTGTCCCGGCGATAGCAGGCTATCGCCACGGATGCGATCCCAGGAAGGGTTCTCGACGCCGTTAAAGGCAACGATGCGGTCGCCGCGCCGAAGTCCGGCGGCCTGCGCCGCGCCGTCCGGCTTGACCTGGCTGACGACCGGGGCGGGGTTGACGGGGACGCCGAAAACGAGCGCGCCCACGAGCGGAATCGTCAACGCCGTCAGAATATTCATGACCGGCCCGGCGACGGCGACGGCGATTCTCTGCCAGCGCGGGCGCAGGTTGAATTGCTCTTCGGGCGGAATGTCGGACGCGCCCTCGCCTTCTATGGGCGCGTTGGATTCGTCGCCGCCCAACTTCACATAGCCGCCGAGCGGGATGGCCGACAGGCGATAATCGGTCGTCCCAACTTTGCGCCCCCAGAGGCGCGGGCCAAAGCCCACGGAGAAAGTCTCGACGCGAATCTTCAGGAGCTTGGCGACGATAAAGTGCCCGAATTCATGCAGGACGACGGCGCCGCCGAGTATAAAGATAAAGGCTAGAATATTGATTAAATAGCTCATCTAAACAGGACTCCCGTCTCTTCTCTAAACCCCGGCGATAGCGCCTGCGCGACATATCGGGTTAGAGTCAGCGACGCTAAGCCGGGTTGCACATAAGTTTACGCGGCCGAAGCGGTAAAGGCAAAGGTGAAAGGCCGAACAGCGTGTGGAAAAAGTATCAGAGGGGCGGCGAGGGTCGAGCACATGGGCGCGGGCCCACGCGCTCATAACTTATAGGCCGTCAGGCGTGCTCCGCGATGATTTCCAGAAGCATCGGAGTAACCATAATGGTGGATGGGTCTGACTCCGCTTCCTGAAACTCGCGTCTGACGGAATCCACCCACGCGGCATCAACCCGGCCAAGCTCAAGCAATCGAGGCAGGAAGCCTTTGAGAAACCTTGAAGGCCACTGCCATGCAAAATCAACGGGCGTGACGGCATACACGACCGGGGCTATGTGGAGGATGCGGAAACCCGCCTCGCGAAGCAAGCCTGGGAGCGAGATTGCTATATCCGGCTCTCCGCCCGATGCTCGCCAGCTTGCCATGACTTCACCGACAAAGGATTCGACCGCAGGCCGCCGGGGAGCAAGCCGCCAGCTTCCGTAATCAATGTACTCATGGAAAACGGCGACGCCTCCGGCTCTGAGCGATGCGGCCATAGCGGCAACCAGTTTGGCCGGAGACAATACAAAACAGGCGACCCAACGACACCAGATGGCATCCAGCCCGGTTGCGCCCAAAGGCTCGTCCATCAAATCAAGCTCGCAAAAACGTATGTTCGAGAGCCCGCGCATCCGGCAGGCTTGCCGAGCGTTTTGTAAAAAGTGGGCCGAGCGTTCGACGGCTATCACCTCGCCGTCGGCTCCGACGATCTCAGCCAGGTCTATCGTGGCATATCCAGGCCCCGCACCCACATCCATCACGCGCGAGCCCGTAGTGATTCCGGCCTTCCGCCAGCATTGCAGAACGCGAGGCCGCCAGACATGATGTTGTATCCCGAGGCGTGCGATCTCTTCATCGTGAGTGCCGATCACATAATCCCGCTCTGAATCGCCTGGCATCCGTTTGAATCCGCCTTCCTTGCGCGTCCGCCTTTAATGGATGTCGTTTCGGCGCTCACCTTACGCTGCGTCGGCAAAATTTTCTATCCGATTCCTGTTGTCGAATTGGGAAGTTTTTAGCCTTTTAATTTCTGACGGCCTCGACCGCGCGGGGCGCTTCCGAGAGCGACGCCAGAGCGGCCGAGGCCGAAAGTCGCGCCTCTGCGTCGGCCGTCAACACGTCGTCCAGACTGTTTATGGCCCTCGTTTGGTGCGCGTCCATGACGGCTTCGATCACGCGCGGGATGTCGGTCAAGCGGATGCGCTCGTCCAGGAAGGCGCTGACGGCTTGTTCGTTGGCGGCGTTCATCGCGGCGGGAAGCGTGCCGCCCTCGCGTAGCGCGCGATAGGCGAGCGCAATGCAGGGGAAGCGTTGCGTGTCGGGGGCTTCAAAATGAAGCGCGGAGAGCCGCGCCAGATCGAGCGGCGGCAGATCGCAGGCGTAACGCTCCGGGTAAGTGAGCGCATATTGAATCGCGTGGCGCATGTCTGTGACGCCCATCTGCGCGATCACGGAGCCGTCGACCAGCTCGATCATGGAATGGACGACAGATTCCGGATGCACGAGTATGTCTATCCGGTCGGCCTCAAAGCCGAAGAGCCAGCGCGCCTCTATCACCTCAAGCCCCTTGTTCATCAGCGTCGCCGAATCAATGGTGATCTTTGCGCCCATGCTCCAGGTCGGATGACGCATCGCTTCGCCGACGCTCGCCCTCGCCATCTCGTCGCTGCCCATCGTACGGAAGGGGCCGCCCGACGCCGTCAGCACAAGGCGGCGCACCTCGGCGCGCTTCTCTCCGCGAAGGCACTGGTGCAGCGCGTTATGCTCGGAATCGACGGGCAGAAGCTCTGCGCCCGCGCGCGCGGCGGCCCGCGTCATCAATTCGCCCGCCATGACGAGCGTCTCTTTGTTCGCCAGCGCGACGCGCTTTCCGGCTTCGAGCGCGCGCAGGGTCGGAACGAATCCGATAGCGCCGACCGTCGCCGAAACGACGCAGTCCGCGCGCGCATGCGTGGCGACTTCGACCAATCCTTCTTCGCCCATCAGGATGCGCGGCGCAGGCGTTCCCTGCTCGCGCAGAGCCTCGCGCAGGGCTTCGGCGCATTCTTCCGTCTCGACGGAGACCAGCTCGGGCCTGTGGCGCGCGACCTGCTCGGCCAGTTTCGCCGTGTTGCGTCCGGCCCCGAGCGCGACGACCTGGAATTTCTGAGCGCCGAACGATTCGACCACGCGCAAGGTATTGCGCCCGATTGATCCGGTCGAGCCTAAGATAGCGATCCCTTTAGGCTTCATTCTCTCCCTTATTGCGATGGCGCATCTTCGCCGTACTTATCCAACAACTCTATGGTCTGCCCGGCCTCGTTCTCATAAACGGCATCGGTGACTCGCCAGTTACGGCCCGCCCTGTACATCAGCACGACGGTCGCGTTCACAGTCCGCCGCGTGCCCTTGACCTTGATGTTGAGCGTCGCGTCGCCGTCGTTATTACGCGAATTGATGCTGCCCGTGATGATCGAGCCGAAGTCTTTGACCTCGCCTATGTCCTGCTTTAATTTCTCGTTGCTCTGAAGAAAGCTCCTGGCCGTCTGCGCCGCTTCGCTGTGCGAGATCGTATAGAAGACGATGCCCACAATCGCGCCAGCGAAGAGCGCGGCCATGAGCACCAGCCCGCCCAAAACGCTCACGAGGATGATGATAGTCCTCTTCGTCACTTTCGCGAGTCTTCCCGCTTTCATTCAGGCGCTCTTCGTCGATGCGCCTGAAGATGGATGCTCATTGAAAATAGAATCGTCCGAAATAGTAGATGACGGGCGCGTTGAAGAGCAAGCTATCGAGGCGGTCGAGCAGGCCGCCGTGGCCCGGAAGAATCTGCGCAGCGTCCTTCGCGCCCGCGCCCCGCTTGAGCGCGCTCTCCGTCAAATCCCCCAATACGCCGAGCACGTTCATCAGGGCCGCGAGCGGCAACGCCCACTTCAACGGCAACTCGCGAAAGAACCAGTAGTGGGCCAACGCGGCCAGCAACAGGCTCGCCAGCATGCCGCCGAAGGCTCCCTCCCAGGTCTTGCCGGGGCTGATTTTCGGCGCGAGCTTGTGCCGACCCAATGCCCTTCCCGTGTAATAAGCGCCCGTGTCGGAGCCCATGATGACCAGAAAAAAGAAGGAGAGCAGGTGCGCCGCTCGGGCCTGCGCGAAGCCGGTGCGGACGGCGACGAGGTGGCCTCCGAGCAGTACGACATACAGCACGCCCAGAAGGGTCGAGCCCGCCGCCCCGATCATCTTATCGAAGGGAGCGCCCTTCAGCATCTCAAGCGCCAGCACGACTATCGTCAAAGCGACGAGCGTTAATACGAGCAGCTCAGGGCCGGTCGCCGGAGCATCAAAATAAAAGAGCGTGAAGAGCGCAGCCGCCCCCAGAAAGCCCACCCCGGCGTTCGCCTTCAGGGCGCGCTTGCCCGCCAGCACCCAGAACTCGTAGAGGCCCGCGATCATCGCCGCCAGAGCCAGGGCCACGAACAGCAGCGCGAGCCAATCAATCAGGATCGATGCGATCAGAAGGGGAAGAACGATCAGGGCCGTGATGATACGTGACATTAATCAGCAACAGATACGATAAGCGATTGAGCAGGGACGGTTCAACAGAGCGACGCCGAGCGCGAAGCGCAAGCACCTTGCGGTCGGCCTATGTCGGATGAAGCTTCCTGAGAAACATGCTGATAGAGAAGCCGCGCGGGTGCGACCCTTAGAGCCGTTGTTATGCGGAACAGGGTGTCGCCGGAAGCATAATGAATCGCTCGGCCTCGCTATCGGCGGGTTGAAAGATTCGCTTGAAGGTGAAGGCGTGCGATGACTCGCCGTGCCGTTCAAGATATTCAAGCCGCTGCCTGGCTTCGGCTACGGTCGGTATATGTCCGGCCTCGACCCACCACAAAGCCATGTAGGTGCGGTCGAACTTCTCAAACCATTCGCGCCGCAGACGCATCGCCTGTCCGTGCGCGTTTTTGTAAACGTACTCCTTCAACTGCTCTATGGTTTCCCAGACGGAGAGATTGAACAGAATGCGTTCATCGTCATAGGGCCGCAAGTATGTCGCATTGCCCTCCTCCGTTTGCAAACGCCAGACGAAGCCCGGACTTCCGTCGGCGGCGGCATTCACCTCATCGAGGCGCGCGACGAAGCCTGCCATGATAGGGTCATCCAGCGGCGCCTTCATGCGCGCGATGTTCACCTGCCCGATATGATGTATGAGCGATCCCAAGGCGACGTTACCTCCCCTCCGGGCCAGTAGACATAGATCAAAGCCTCTGAGCAGCGCAGACGAGACTTCCCGCCCGTCACACGTCGCTCTGCTATTTCGCGTTGGCGACCAGTTTAAGCCCGCCGAAGCGGCGGTCGCGTCCCTGAAAATCCAACACCGCTTCGAGCAGATGAACGCGGCGAAAGTCTGGCCAGAGGGTTTCGGTCACATAAATCTCGCTGTAGGCCATCTGCCACAACAGGAAATTAGAGATGCGCAGCTCGCCGCTCGTGCGTACCAGCAGGTCAAGCTCCGGCAATCCCTTCGTGTACAACTCGCGCGCGATTGATTCTTCCGTCAACTCTTCGGGCCCACGACCCTGTGCTATCAGGCGCGAGGCGGCGGCGCGGCAGGCATCCACGATCTCGGCGCGGCCTCCGTAATTCAAAGCGACGTTCAAGACCATGCCCGTATTCGCAGCCGTCCGTTCGGTGGCGCGGCTGATCTCGCGCCGCACGTTTTCGGCGAGCGCGGCGGTGCGCCCGATGGCCTGAAAACGTATGTTCTGCCGGTCTATCTCGTCCAGCTCAAGCCGCAGGTAACGCCTCAGCATACGCATCAGGGCATCAACTTCGAGGCGCGGTCGTTTCCAGTTCTCGGTCGAGAAGGCATAGAGCGTGAGCGCGCCCAGACCCAGACGCGCGCCCGTATCGACCGCCGAGCGCACGGCCTCGACGCCCGCGCGATGGCCCACGATACGCGGCTGGCCGCGTTGCGCCGCCCAGCGACCATTGCCGTCCATGATAATGGCGACGTGGCGCGGCAGGCGCTCCCAATCGAGGGCCGCCAGCAACATCTCGTCGCGCGTTCCACGCTCTACGACTTCAGAGAAATCCGCGAGCATTCAATTCCTTCCCCGGCCTTTGGCTTTCGGCCTCAAACGGCAGATGTCCTCCCAACTTTAGCCCCGCGACCCGGCAACTTTGCCCGGCTTATACACGACGCCGCACATTCTTACTTCTACGGCCGTCTATGTCAATCATATTGGACGTGGACGAGTGTTAGCCCGCAGGCCGGTGCGGTCGCGCCGACAAGCTCGCGCGCGCCCGTACTGATGGCAAGCGCGACCCTCTCTTCATCCAGCTCGCCGCGACCCGCCGCCATCAGCGTGCCCGCGATAGAGCGCACCATGTAGCGCAAAAAGCCGTCGGCGCTCACCGTTATCTCAATCAGACGCCCGCGCCCGCGCTTCTCCCACGCCTCTGTGATTTCGAGCCGCGTAATGTCGCGCACGCGCGAGACGGCCTCCGACTGCGCAGCCGAAAAAGCAGTCCAATCATGTTGGCCCAGGAACAGCCTCGCCGCCGCGCGCATTCGCTCCATGTCGAGGGGGCGCGCCTCGTGCTGCGCGTAGCGAAACCAGAAGGGCGAGACGACCGGCGCGTTGAAGATGCGATAGACGTAGGTTTTGCCGCGTGCCGAATATCGCGCATGGAAATCGTCTGCGACTTCGCAGGCTTCAATCACGCGCACGTCGCGCGCCAGATTTCCGTTGACGCCAGCGCGCAGTTTCCACGGGCTGAACTCGCGCCTTAGCTCGACGCTCGCCACCTGTCCCTCGGCATGCACGCCCGCATCCGTGCGGCCCGACCCGTGCACCGTCACCGCCCCGCCGTCAATCAGCGCCAGCACCCGCGCCAGCTCGCCCTGCACCGTGCGCTGGTGGTCGTCGCCCTGCATCTGCCAGCCGTGAAAATCCGTCCCGTCATATTGCAGCGTCAACTTGAAATTCATAAGACAAAAGAGAAAAGCAAGAGGAAAAAGGGTAAGAGGCACAGGGCACGGGCAAGAGCGCTTTTATCAGATGCGGTTTGCTGCCGTGCTTTTCCCCCTTACCTTTCTCCTTTTTACTTCTTCCGGCTTCCCGGTTTGATGGCCTCCTGGCCGCGCGCGCAGGCTTCACAGACGGAGGGCGCGAGGGCGGGTACGTCCAGCGTGGCGAGGGCGACGCGCGGGACACCGACATCGGCGCGCCCCTGCGAGCGGTCTATGATGGAGCAGGCGCCGACCACGAGCGCCCCGGCGGCGCGCAGGGCCGCGATAGTCTCGCGCGTCGAGCCGCCCGTCGTAATCACGTCTTCTGCGACCAGCACCCTCTCGCCCGGGCTTACGGTGAAGCCGCGCCTTAAGGTCATGATCCCCTGTTCATCGCGCTCCGTCCAGATAAAGCGCGCGCCGAGTTGCCGCGCGACCTCATAGCCGATGACGAGCCCGCCGATTGCAGGCGAGGCGACCGCTTGAATGTTTTGTTCCCTGAACTGTTGGGCCAGCGCGCGGGCGAACGCCTCTGCCTCCGAAGGGTGTTGGAGCACGAGCGCGCATTGCAGGTAGCTGCGGCTATGAAGGCCGCTCGACAGTATAAAGTGGCCTTCGAGCAGCGCGCCCGTTCGCCTGAATCTGTCGATCACTTCGTCGGCTCGCAATTTCTCACCTCGTTTTCTGCGGCGCTGGTGCGTGCTACAATGTCACGCGTATGCAGGGCCGCCGCAATCTCGTTTCCGATTCCGCGCTCGTACAGGAGGCCGTCGATATGCTGCGCGTCGCGGGTGGCTGCGCGCCGGTCGTCGACATCGCCGACATCGTCCTGAAGCTTTCCGATCTGGATGCGGAACTGGCGGCGATGGTCGTCGCCGATCTGGTCAAGGACGACCACCGGCTGCTCCTGCGCGATGACCTGATCGTAGAGCTTGTCTGCGAAGATGCCGAGGCCCGCCCTTTGCAGGAAACCGATTTCGTCGTCGTCGACCTGGAGACGACGGGAGCCAAAGCGCCGCCGTCGCGGATTATGGAGGTCGGCGCGTACCGCGTCAGCCGGGGCCGTATCGTCGCCGAGTTCAATTCCCTGGTCAACCCGGAAATACCGATCCCGCCCTTTATCGTCCGCCTGACGGGAATCACCGACTCGATGGTAAAGAGCGCGCCCCTGTTCGCAGACATCGCCCCGGCCTGGCTCGACTTTCTGGGCGATTCCGTACTGGTCGCGCACAACGCGCAATTCGATGTCCGTTTCCTCAATCACGAGATCGCGCGCGTCTTTCCGGGCCGCCGCATGATTAATTCGCAGTTGTGTACTGTAAAGCTATCGCGCCGCATCTTTCCGGGCCTCCTGAACTATCGTCTGCATACGCTGGCCGCGCATTTTACGATTCCGATCATCAATCGCCATCGGGCGGCTGACGACGCGCTCGCGACCGCAGAGATTTTCATACGCATGCTCACGCGCCTTGAGGAATACGGCGTGCGCGATCTGGCGGCGGCGCGGCTTTTTAATTTCAACTTCGAGACCGCCTCGAAGGCTATCTGTTGAACGGGCGGTCGCTCGGCTCTCTCTCGCTCGCCGTCGGCTGCCTCCTCCTCCTCCTGTTCCTCCAGCCCCTTCGGTCTTTACCTTCATCCGGCCTCGGACATACGCTCATCCGAAGCCTCACGGTCTTCGACCGCCTTTTTGCGGCGTAGCCTTCGCGCCAGGAATGCCAGAATAATAAGGACTGCGAAGCCCGTGCCGATCATCGGATAGTAATGCGCGAGCAGCTCCTTCGCGTGCTCGCCGTAATGCGCGGCGAGGTAGCCTTCGAGCAGAAAGCGAAAGGCGCGACCGGCGGCGATGGCCGCCGCAAAGCGCCAGACGTTGAGGCGAAAGACCCCGGTCGTGATGACGAACAGCTTGAATGGAAACGGCGGCGGCAGTAGGGACGCGACCAGCACCGAGAGCACGTCGTAACGGTCTATCAATTCTTTGACGCGCTTTTGCTTGGCTTCGCTGAAGCGCGCCAGCGCACGACGACCCGCCCGCCGCGAGATGTAATAAAGGATGACGCAGCCGATGACGGAGCCGAGCGTCGCCGCCCCCGCGTAGAGAGGCCACCACGCGGGCCTTGCCGTCGCCAGCAGAATCATCACCGCATCGGCGCCGCCCGGCAGCGGAACCAGCGCCGAATCAAGCAGCGCGATGGCGAATAACCCGAACGGGCCAAACGCTACGAGGTACTGCGACACATGCCCGAGCCCGTTCGTTATCTTTCGTAAAAGCCACTTCAAAAGCCTATCACTATCCCTTTCCGTCGAGGAAAGAGGCCGGAGGCCCAATCGAGCAACAGCCCCCAACCGTTCAGTCTTCGAGAATCCTAACCTCTATTGTTTTCCGCAGCCGTCTCCACCTCCGCTGCATCAAGACCGGCTTCCGTCTCCGCCAAATCGCCCTCAGCGGTCGCGGCGGAGGCCGGTGTCTGGTTGCGGTGCGTGATGAAATATATAGCGAGACCGACGAGGCAAAGGGCGGCGACGAGCCCAAGGATTATCACGCCGTTCTCTTTGAGAAACTGCAAGACGCGCTCGCCGTAAAAGACGGCCAGCGTCCCCTCTATATAATAGCGGAGCGAACGCGCGATCATGATCGTAATCATAAAGCGCCAGCGCGGATATTCGAGCGCGCCCGCCGTCGCCACGAAAATCTTGAACGGCATGGGCGGCGGCAAAAGCGCCGGGACTGCAAGCGCCAGGAAACCGAAGCGAGCATAAGCGCGCTCGACGCGCTCTATGTGGTCGGAGCGAAAACGACGGCGCAACACGGCCTGACCGCCGCGCCGCAGGATCGTATAGAGCAGCATGCAGCCGATGACAGACCCGGCGGCCGCGAAGAGCGGAAAGTAGAAGACCGAGACGGGGTCTTTCGTACATCGCATGACGACGAGGTAATCGTTGATCTCGGGCAGCGAGAGCAGGGACGAGTCGAGCGCGCCGATCAAGACCATCGAGGGCGCGGCCACATACATCGGCACGCCGATGATAAAGCGTTCGAGCCATTCGACGACGTGCGCGAACGACTCCTGTAGAGAGTTGATGGTAGCGCTCAACCAATCAAGCATAAGTGAAAGCGACAGTCGATTATGATGACGGGCAAAAATGGAGTGTAGCCTGTCATCAAGTCAGTTGTCACTCGTCGCTGCTTTATTTGACAGGTGCGAAGACGGTGGGGGTATCGTAGGTGACGCCGAAGGTGACGCCGGAGCGGGGGCTGAAATCCGTCAGCCCGGCAATGCCCGCGAAATCGAAGCGCAGGCCCGAAGCCTTGATCTGTAAACCGAGGCGGGCCTCGGATTGCGATTCGGTTCCGAGCGGCGCGCGGCCACGTCGCGTGCTCGCGCGGCCGTTTACTTCGCCGACGAAATTGAATTGCTTATTGAGACGGACAATGCCTGCGAAGCCGTAGAGCAGCACGTCGTTCTGCGTAAAGGGTTCGGTCGGCGCGGTCAGAATCGCGAGCCCCAGATTTCCGAAGAAGTTGGCCCGCGCGTTCTCGCCGAACTTCTTACCGGCGAGAATCACGCCGTAAGCGTTGATCTGATTGACGCCGATGCCGCGCGCCTGATTCGAGTTCGGCAACTGCACGCCGAAGCGAAAACCGAGCGAAGGGCCGTTTTTGGTCTCGTTCCTCAGCTTGATCTTTGTCGAAAGCGTGAAATCGCCCGTATCGTTGGTCGAATTGGTTCCGGGCGCGAACCCGAGCGGGATCGGCGTCGGCACGCTCCTTGAATTGATGCTCAGGAAATTCTGAACCGTCCCGTCTATCTGGAACTCGACGTTGGGCGACAGGCCGACGTTGATCCCGATGACGCCGACGCGCGTCAGATCGCCCGTCAATCCTGAGAGCGGGAACTTCGCGTCCTGCATGAAATCTATGCCCGCCTCGATGCGCACGGAGCCGGGCGGAATGATGTCCACGTCTTCGGTCAGGAGCGGGCGCTGCTGCGCGCTCGCGCTCGTCGCCGCCGACCAGAGGATCAGCAGCAACAGGCAGATGATGTTTGAAAGGCGCGGACGCAACATAGATTTGGCCGAATCGTTTCCCGACTGAAATATTGAAGAGCGCCCCGGAATGCAAAGCGATCATGGGAAGCGCCGCTTCCGTCCGAACACTTGAAGGGGCCTTCGGGCATTTCCCGGAACGTCGCGCGGATTGTAGCGGCTCACACAGCCGAGCGTCAACGTATCCGCGCCGGAAAGTTTCAAGGGCGTCGCGCCGAAGACGTATGTTAGGCTAGGAAAGCGACGGGCGCGACCGAGACAGCTTTGATGACATGGAGGCTTTACGCTCATGCCGCCCCGTTCGGGGGAGGTGCTCGCCGAAGCGCTTCCCCTGGTGTTCGGTCGTCCGCGCGCGCCGGATGACGGGCCCGGCCTTTTCCGTGCCTGGCCTTTGTCCGCCCCTGCTCTCCTATTTCGCGCTGAGGTTTGGTTCATGAAAAAACATTGCATTCTTCTCTGCCTGATCCTGTCGCTCACTTTGGCGAGCGGGTGGGGGCCGCAGCCGTCGGGTCGCGCGGCCGCGCAGCAGACGAGCGCCGCTGATGAGTCCAGGCAGACGAGCATTACTCTTCAGGGCTTGCGCGACCGCGTGGTTGTGCGGCGCGACGGGCGCGGCATTCCTTACATCGAAGCAAGCAATGAGGCCGATCTATACTTCGCTCAGGGTTACGCGACGGCGAGCGACCGGATGTGGCAGATGGATTTGATGCGCCGAACGGCGCGCGGCGAACTGGCAGAGATTTTCGGACGCGATGCGCTTGAGCAGGATAAGATTCATCGCACCTACAACTTTTTGCAGGTCGTCGAAGCGGAGTTCGCGCAGACGCCCGCGCACGAGCGCGACATGCTCGAAGCCTACGCGCGCGGCGTCAATGCCCTGATAGATTCGCTCGACCCCCGGTCGTTGCCGCCGGAGTTCCGAATACTGCAATACAGGCCGCGCCCGTGGACGCCCGCCGACTCGCTCCTGATAGGCAAGCTCTTCTTTGAAGTGCTCACGGACAACTGGCAGACAGACCTGATGCGCGCCGCCCTCGCCGCCCTGCCCGCAGAGAAACGTGAGGGGCTGCTCGTTGAAACCTCCCCGCTGGATGTTTTGGTCGTCGGCACGGACGGCGCAAAGGTAAGGAGTTCGAGGGCGCTCGTCCGTCCTCCCCGTTTCAGCGCACACAGCCTCGCCGCTCTGCGCGAAGTGGCGAGGCAGAGAGCGATACAAAATCGCGCTCTTGAGCGATTGGGCCTCACGGACGCGCATCGCTTGGCGAGCAACAACTGGGTCGTCAGCGGCAAACGCACCGCTTCGGGCAAACCACTTTTGGCTAACGATCCGCATCTTCCTGCCTCGGCGCCTTCGATCTGGTACATGACGCACCTCGGCGCGCCGGGCGTGCGCGTCGCGGGCGTGACCGCGCCGGGGCTGCCCGGCATCGTCATCGGTCACAACGGCTCTATCGCGTGGGGCTTTACAAACGTCGGCCCGGATGTCTCCGACCTCTACATGGAAAGGTTCGACAAAGCGAACCCGCGACGTTATATGACGCCGGACGGCTGGCGCGAAGCGACGGTGCGCCGCGAAGAGATCAAAGTCCGCAAGAGCTTCACAAGCACGGAGACTGAGATCGTCCCCTTAGACGTGACGGCGACGCGGCATGGGCCCATCGTCTTCGAGAAGGATTCCGTCCGCTACGCTCTGCGCTGGACGGCGCTCGACCCGCAGCTTCAGAGCATACGGAGCTTTTACGCGCTGAACCGCGCGCGCAACTGGAAAGAGTTCAGCGAAGCGCTCTCGGACTACTCGGGCCCGATGCAGAACATGGTTTACGCGGACGAGCAGGGCCACATAGGCTACTATGCGGCGGGGCGCGTGCCGCAGAGAAAGGCTGGCGACGGGAGCACACCCTATGATGGCGCGACCGCCGAAGGTGAATGGACGGGCTACATTCCGTTCGATCAGCTTCCGCACCTGCTCGACCCGCCTTCGGGTATGATCGTGACGGCGAACCAGCGCATCGTCGGCAGCAGCTATCCATTCTTCCTCACGCATAATTGGGCCTCGCCCTATCGCGCGCATCGGATACGGGAATTGCTCGAAGCCAAACAGAAACTGACGGCCGAAGATTTTCGAGCCATCCAGGGCGACACCTATTCCATAGGCGCTGCGCTTCTGGCGCGCGAGGTCGTCAAGGCGGGGCGCGAGCGAGCGCCCGCCGAAGGCGAAGCGCGATGGCGCGAGACCTTGAAGTTGTTGGAGGGATGGGATGGATACGTCAACGCGGATTCGCGCGCGGCTCTTTTGGCGAACGTGATTCGCAACGCGTTTCGCCGCCGCATCCTTGAGGCCGCACTCGGCCCGGAGCTGGCCGAAACCTACGATTGGAACAATAGCAATACGCTCATCGACCGTATTCTTCGGGAGCGCCCGAGCGCGTGGCTGCCCAAAGATTTCAAGAGCTACGCGGAGTTGTTGAAGGCTTGCGAAGCGGAGGCTCGCTCCACGATAGAAAAACGGCTCGGCGCGAATGAGGCAGAGTGGACGTGGGGCCGCTACACGCAAGCAAATTTCCCTCACCCGCTCGCGCGCGCGCCGCTCATAGGCTTGCAGTTCGCCGTCCCTCCGTTTCCACAGAACGGCGCGGGCGGCAATAACCAGACGGTGAATGTGGGCCGCTTTGTTTCCATGCGCCTGATCGCAGACCCGAGCGACTGGGACAAGACGCAGCAGGGCATTGCGCTCGGCCAATCCGGCAATCCGTCGAGCCCGCACTGGATAGACCAGCTCGCAGACTGGCGCGCCGTCACGCCACAGGTTTTCCCCTTCACCGTCGCGGCAACCGCCAGAGCGACGCGCGAAACGCTCTTACTCATACCAGCTAAATAAGGAAGGAACGAAAGGATGAGGGATGAATAAAAACGGTTCTCTTACTGATCCCTCATCTGTGCGCCCTCTGCGCTCGCTGCGCGTTTTCTGTGCTTTGGAGTTGCCGTCGCAGGTACGCGAGCGGGCGGCCAGCCACATAGCAGACCTTCGTGGCAGCTTGCCGCAACTGCGGGTCGGTTGGGAGAGCCCCGAAAAACTACACATCACTGTAAAGTTTCTGGGCGAGATCGAGCCCGGCAGAGCCGCCGAGGTGTCGAGCGCGGCCGAAAGGGCCGCCCTCGGTGTGCGGCCTTTCGACCTCAGTATAGAAGGCGCTGGCGTATTCCCGCCGCGCGGTCTCGCGCGCGTGCTCTGGCTCGGCGTCGCGGACACTTCGAGCACGCTCGCACGACTGCACTCTCAACTCGAAGACGAGTATGCGAGGCTCGGCTTCCCTATTGAAGACAGGCCGTTTAATCCGCACCTCACCATCGCACGATTGCGCCGACCCGATGGCGCGCGCGAGTTGGCGGCGCTCCACCGCGAGAAGGGTTTCGCGCCCGCCGGGTTTCGCGTCAACTCGCTCGTCGTGCTCCGCAGCGAGCTTGGGCCGGGCGGCTCGCGCTACTCGGAGCTTTCACGTCATCCCTTGACGGGCCGGATATAGCGCGCATCCGTATACGCGCGAGAGCGAGCGCGCGCTCTCAGCGGGCCACGGCGATTTGCCCTTCCAGGCGACTGCGCCACCCGCACGGGCTCTATCTTTGCGTCCGAAAATTCTTTCCGGGCCAGGGCCCATCTCTTTTATGAATTTGACTTACGGCTATGCCTGACATAGAGTTATTCACAGCCGGGCCAGCGCGGTCTTCACGGCCGCGTCGAAGTTGGCGAACGTTAACCAAGGATTGCTAAAGAGTTATAATCATTCCGGGCACATCGCAGCATCAGCAACAGCTTGTCCGCGCAATTTTATCTTTCTCCTCTTACATCATCCCGACATCTGGCGCTTGCATCGCCGCTAACCCATCCACTTTTGAAAGGATTCACCTGTACATGAAAAATGCATCTCTGAACCCCCTGCGCCGCGTGGCAGCGTTTGTCGTTGTCTTATGCGCGCTTTCAATGCTCCTGGTTCCTACGGCTTTCACGCAGGGACGGCAGGATTTCACGCTGGTCAACGATACGGGCGTCACGATCAACGAGCTTTATGTTTCCCCGCATAGCTCGAACGATTGGGAAGAAGACGTTCTCGGACAAGATCAGCTTGCCGACGGCGAGAGCGTCAATATTCACTTCAGCCGTAGTGAGAAGGCTGCCAAGTGGGACTTGAAGGTTACCGACAAGGAAGGCAACAGCATAGAGTGGGCCAATCTCAACCTGCTCGAAATCTCAAAGGTGACGCTGCACTACGAAAACGGTCGCGCCTGGGCCGACGTTGAATAGCGGCGGCGCATAGCATTTCGGCACATCGAGTTTTAAAAGAGGGAGAGCGGCGAGAAATTCATCTCGCCGCTCTCCCTCTTTTCCATTCTCAAATGGCCGCCGCGCGCGCATTCGTTGTCGTCATCAGGTCGGCAGTTGGCGGGGGCGCGGTGGTGGCTGTGTGCCGCCGTCATCCGTGCCGCCCGGGCGCTTCTCGCCCGTTTCGCTGAACATCTCCTTGACCGCGCCGATGCTCGACAGCATGCCCGAGGTCTCGACCGGCATAAATATGACTTTCGAGTTGTTGCCGCGCGTCATGTCGCGCAAAGACTCTATATAGCGCGCCGTGATTAAGTATTGGGCGGGATTACCGTGGCCCTGCATCGCCTGCGAGATGCGCGCGATGGCCTCGGATTCGGCGGCCGCCGCGCGAAGGCGCGCCTGCGCCGCGCCGTCCGCTTGCAGGATGGCCGATTCCTTCTCGCCTTCGGAGCGCGTGATGGCGGCCTGCTTTTCACCCTCCGCGCGCGTGATGGCGGCCTGCTTCTCGCCTTCCGCCTGAAGGACGAGGGCGCGGCGATTACGTTCCGCAGTCATCTGTTTCTCCATCGTCAGGCGCACGTCTTCGGGCGGGTTTATGTTCTTGACATCGACACGCGTCACCTTGACGCCCCACTTGTCCGTGGCTTCATCCAGAATCAGGCGCAGCTTGGCGTTGATCTGATCGCGCGACGAGAGCGTATGATCCAAATCCATATCACCCATCACGGCGCGCATGCCTGTGATCGTCAACTGCACGATGCCGCCGACCAGATCGGCGACCTCATAGACGGCCTTGATCGGATCGGTGATCTGCCAGTAGACGACCGAATCGACGTGGATGGTCACGTTATCGCGCGTGATGACGGGCTGCGGTGGGAGGTCTATGTAGAGTTCGCGCAGGTCTATGGAAGAGAGGCCGGGCCGCGTGTTAGTCCAGTAAACGCCGCGCGGCTTATCCAGAAACGGCACGATGACATTGAGGCCGCTGGTTCCAACCCGGCTAAAGCGCCCGAGCCGCTCGATCAGCATGACGGTCGCCTGCGGTACGATCTTGATGGTCTTGACGGCGATGACCAGCAAGGCGATGGCTATGAAGGCGAAGAAGAACAAGAGCAATGCGGCTCCGGCTTCGGCCTGAAAAAAGAGGAGTAAAGCGGCAACGGGTTTCATTCGTGTACCTCCGAAATCAGGGGAGTTGGACGCGCGCGCGAGAACTACTACTACTGCTGCTGCTGCTGCTGGCGCATCTCCTTTAAGACTTACGCGTAGAACTATAACGGATTGTGCCCTTCGGGCGAAAGAGCGAGCGGCGGCGGGGCCTGCCAGCCGCCGAGCGCCGCTTCGACGAGCGAAGCGGCGGCCAGCACGGCCTCTTCCTCAAAGGGCCGTCCGATGAGCTGCACGCCGATGGGCAAGCCTTCGGGCGTGCTTCCGGCGCGCACGCAGACGGCGGGCAGGCCGAAGACGTTGAAAGTCTGCGCGTAGCTGAAAGCGCGAAAGACGCTCAGACTGCGGCCCTCGATCTCTATGCGTCGCGCGCCGTGCTCGAAGGCGTGTGTCGCGCCCACGGGCGCGAGTATGAGCGGCGTCCCGTTCATCCATTCGACCAGCGCGGCGCGCAAACGGTCTCGCTCCATCCACGCATCCGTGAACTGGTCGAGCGCGGGCGCAGCAGCAGCAGTAGTAGTCGTCTCCGCTGCCAGAGAACTCATCATAAAGCGGACGAACGCGCCCGCCTCCGCTTCGCGTCCCGCATAGGTCTCCAACAGTGGGCCACGTATCGCCCGCGAAAAGAGCGCGAGCCAAAGAGCGTGGCCGCGCGCCACACCGGGCGGCAACCGTTCGGTCACGATCAATCCGGCCTCTTCCAGAGCGCGAGCGGCGGCGCGCACCGTCTTTCGTGTGCTCTCCGAAACGGGCGCGACGCCGTCGTCCGAGTACCATGCCAGGCTCAAGCCTTGCAGGCTCGGCCGCCGCGCCCCCGTCCCATTCGGCGCAAGAGGCGCAGAGATGGGCTCCGGCGCGTTGTACCCGGCGATGACGCTTAAAAGCAGCGAGAGGTCTGCGACGCGGCGCGCCATCGGCCCGAGCGCCGCGCCGAGCGAGTAGGGGCCGATGGCGGGCGGGAAATGGCCCGCCGACGGCACGCGCCCCGTCGTCGGTTTCAATCCACTAATGCCGCAGAAGTGTGCCGGGATGCGAATCGAGCCGACGAGGTCGCTGCCGAGGCCCGCCGGGGAGAGCCCCGCGCTGATGGCCGCCGCCTCGCCGCCGCTCGAACCTCCGGGCGTGCGGCGTACATCATACGGATTACGGGTTTGACCGAACAGAGGATTATCCGTCTCGTAAGTCAGGGCCATCTCCGGCGCGTTCGTCTTGCCGAGCAGGATCGCGCCCGCAGCCCTCAGACGCGCCACGGCCGGAGCGTCTCCGGCGGGTAAATACAGGGCGCGCGCCCTGGAACCGCTCGTCGTCCGCAGACCCTTAGTCTCAATCGTATCCTTGACGGTCAGCGGCACGCCGTCGAGCGCCCCGCGCCGCTCGCCGCGCATGACGCGACCCTCGGCCTCGCGCGCCCTCTCCAACACATCCGGAGCGAGCGTCACGATGGCGTTCAGCACCGGGTTCAGGCTTTCTATGCGGCGCAGGTGCGCTTCGGCCACTTCGACGGGCGAAGCGGCGCGCGTACGGATCAACTCGGCAAGCTCTGTCGCCGAACTGTTTGTCAGTTCCTCGGACAGCTTCTCTTCCTCCTCGCAAGGTCAAAGAACCCGAAGATGGCTGGCGCTCCCCTCGGTGGACGACGGCTGGCTTTTGATGAGCGCGCTTCAAATGGCGGATTATCACTCATCGCCGTTTTTGAGCAGCTCTATGAATTTGCGCGCGGCCGCGCCGAGGCTGCGGTCGCTGCGGTGAATGACGCCGACGGCCCGCGTCCATTCCGGCTCGGCCAGGGCGACGACGGCGAGCTGGCCCCGGCGCTGCTCGTCCATGACGGACGGACGCGGCGCGATTGCCAGGCCGAAGCCGACTTCAACGGCCCGCTTGATCGTCTCGATGTTATCAAACTCGGCGACGCGGCGAACCGCTACGCCGTGAGATTTCAGGATGCGGTCGGTGGCGCGTCTGGTCGGGATGTCGCGCTCGAAGAGGACGAAGTCCTGGCCCGCAAGCTCCGTCGCCCTGACCTTGCGGCGCGTCGCGAGCCTGTGCGAGGGCGGGCAGATCAGCACCAGCCTGTCTCCGGGCAGCGGCACTATCGTCAGGCCGCGCCGTTTCTCCGGATAGGCGAGCACGCCCAGTTCCACCGCGCCGCTCAACACGTCGCGCACGATGCGCGTCGTGCGGCTGTATTCAAGATCGATCTTGGCCGACGGATAGAGCGCCATAAAACGACGCACGGCCGCCGGTAATTCGTGCAGGCCGATGCTGTAGATGGTCGCCACGCGCACCGTTCCGCTAACGCTGCCGTCAAGGCCGCGAAGGCGCTCCTGCAACCCTTCATAGGCCGCGAGCACGTTGCGGCTCTCCTCGTAGAAGGCCGCACCGGCATCCGTCAGACGCAACTCGCGACGGCCCCGCACGCGCTCAAGCAAGCGCCGCTTGAACTTCTCTTCGAGCCCGCGCACCTGCTGGCTCACGGCCGACTGCGTGACGAAATTCCGCTCCGCCGCCTGCGAGAAGCTCTGCGTCTCGACCAGATCACAAAAGATTTTCAGCGTCTCGATCTGCATAGAAAAGTCGGAACTCGGAACCAGTAAGAACTCAGGAGCCGGAATAAGAGCCGTACGTGGCGTCTTCCGTCGTCGGTTCGCCCATTAAGTGAATCGCTGTTATCCGGAATCAATATCTTACCACCACCGCTCGGTCATATCGCGGTCAAAAGCTCGACCATAAAGTGATTCAAGCCCTCGTTTTTCGATCATTCCGAGGACGCGAACACTGGCGAAGGCAAAAATTTCAGCCGCGATGATTCATTCCGCTCCGGGAATCCGCGTTAGGGAGTGAAGGAATAAATCGGCGAGCTGGTTCGCCGGTTATCGAAGGAGTGAACGACCATGTTCAGATTGCATTACCTGATCGCGACCCTACTGGTTTCCATTCTTCTAAGCACCGCTGCGCTTGCGCAGAGTGAAACGGCCGCTCAGAGAGAGGCCGCACCCGCGACCGTCACCGCTCCGGCCGTGACCGTCTCTGCTTCGGCGGAAGCGGTACGCTTCACTTCTCCCGAGCAGGTGCTACAGATGCGCGTCGAAATCTACTCGGCGAGCGGCGAGCTTATTTTCGATTCCGGTTTGCGCCAGGGAAATATACTGGACTGGAAGACGGCAACCTCGCCGCTGACGGACGGCTCGTACCTGTGCATCGTGACGGTCAGGGATTTACGCGGACGGCCCACCCAGAGGTTCGGGGCCATGACCGTTCAATCGGGCCAGATGACCGTCAAACGCGCGCGTGAAGAGGAGCTGACCCCGGCACAGTCGCAGGCTCTGGCGGCGAGCAGACGGACGCAAAAAATCGAGGCGGCGGGAAGCGATACGGCTCTTACAGTCATACGCGAAGCGAAGACGCGAGCCGTCACCGTGACGGCCCATGACGGCCAGGATGGACAGGTCACGAGCACGACCGGAGCGTTGACCTTTCGCACCGGCGACACCTTCTCCCACAAAGAGCAGGAGCAGATGCGTATCACGCCCGACGGGCGGGTTGGCATCGGCACTGATAAGCCGGAAGCGACCCTCGACGTGAACGGCGCTATACGCGCTCGCGGCGGTATCGTTTTCGATGACGGGACGGTGCTCAACTCTGCGCCGCATACGGCCACTGCTTCCACGGTTGCTGCCGTGCCGCAGACCCGCACCAACCCGACAATCAACGTTGCCGGTACGGGGACGACCAACGCTTTGACGAAGTGGACGGACACGACGGGCACGCTCGGCGATTCGGCCATTACGGAGGTGAACGGCAATGTCGGCATCGGGACGACGACTCCGAACGCGCCGCTCGTGGTCTCGCGCACCCAGAACACGGGAACGACCATCAACGTCGATAACGGCAACACGGCCGTCGGAAATTCCGCTTTCAGCGGTTTCTTCTTCAAGCAGGCCAACGCAAATCGCTTCTTCTTCGGTTCGGTCAACGACGGCAACACCCTGCAAACGGGCGGCCCCGGCGCGGCCGTGCTCTGGAACTACGTTGGGCCCATCGTCTTCGCCGCTGGCAATAGCGAGCGCATGAGGCTCAACGCGGCTGGCAACCTCGGCATCGGTACGAACAACCCGCAGTTCAAGCTCGAAGTAGCGGGCGATGCTCGAATCTCAGGGACTGGCAACGGGCTGATTTTCCCTGACGGCACGAAGATGACGACGGCCAGCACCGGCAGCCAGATGACCGGCACGGGCATCGTCGCGGCCATCAACGACGCGGCGACCACCGGCTTCATCTCGGATGGACGCTTGTCGCCCAACGTCGCGAAGTTAAACACGCAGAACGCGTGGACGGGCCAGAACACCTTCGTCAACGGCCTCTCGGCCAACGGCGTTGCCATCACGAACGTCGGCAACCCCGTGAGCGCGACCGACGCCACGAACAAGGCTTACGTTGACGCGACCACCGTCAAATTCGTCCCCGGCGCTGAGCAGCTCTCGGTCGGCGACGCCAACGGCACGGCCCCTATGATTAACCTGCGCGGCGGCTCGACCTGCTGCTCCGGCCCCGGCGGCCACACGCCCGCCTGGTTCAAGGTCTTCCAGAACGGCAGCTTCGTCGCCACCGGCAACCTCGGCATCGGCGTCTCCCCGATGCAGGGCAAGGGCTATCGCACTTCCTGGGACTCTTACAAGGGCGCGTTCCGCTCGGGCTACGCGGACGCCGAGTGGGACGACGCGAACGTCGGCTTCTTCTCGTGGGCGGGCGGCTCGAACTCAACCGCCATCGGCCTCTACGCGCTCGCCTTCGGCGACACCAACTCGGCCGAGAGCACTTCGTCCATCGTCTTCGGCAGCGGCAACCAGGTGACGGGCGCGGCCGGGTTCTCGGCTGGCGCGGGCAACCGCGTGTGCGACACCTACGGCGTGGCGCTCGGCAACAAGGCTCAATCGGGCGGCCCGCTCATCAACGGCCGCTGCGACCCCGACACCTTCAACATCCGCGGCCTCGCGGCCGTCGCCATCGGCTACAACGTCACCGCCGACCAGGATCACACGACAGCCATGGGCAAGTTCGCCACGAACAACGGCTTCACCGGAACCTTCATCTGGTCTGACGGCTCGGCCCAGCAGAGCGCCGACACCTTCCGCAACACGGCGAACAACGAGTTCGCGGTGCGCGCCACGGGCGGCGTCCGCTTCCGCACCAACCTGGGCGGCACTACGGGCTGCAACCTGCCCGCTGGCTCAGGCGTCTTCAACTGCACATCGAGCCGCACGACGAAAGAGAACTTTCTGGCCGTCAGTGGCGAGGACGTGCTCTCGCGGCTGCGCGGGCTGTCCGTCACTACCTGGAACTACATCTCCGAAGGGCAGCAGGTCAGGCACCTGGGCCCGATGGCGGAGGACTTTTACCAGGCATTTCGTCTCGGCACGGGCAACACTTCGATAGGCGTTCAGGATCTTGCCGGTGTGAGCTTGGCGGCCGTCAAAGCCCTGGAAGAGAGAACGGCCCAACTGCAACAGAAGATCACCGAAGTCGAACAACTCCGCGCGAAACTGAGCACGCTCGAACAGCGCTTCGCGGCGCTCGAACAGTACATACAGGCGGGCGGGAACGCGCCGCGCGCGACCGAAGCCCACTGACACACAAGCGGCTCCTGCAAAGAGTTTAAGCTTCCAATCGCTCTGCCCGAAACACAGACACAGTTGAGAAATCAGGATTTCTCAACTGTGTCTGTTGCTTTTCCGCTCGCGGTCTCTACCTGCCACTTTCGGCTGCGCCGCAAAGATTATTTTCCGAGACCGGAAAGCCGTAAGGAAGTGTTTATGAACGGGAGTCGCCCGTCTCCGGGAGAGAGAGGTCGTTTAAGGCCGCGCGATCATTTTATGACCGAACCGGCAGTTGAATCTGAGCCTCGGGTTGCGACCGTCGAATTATAAGTTTTGCTGAACTTAGTACGCAATATTTTTCATTTTACCTTATAAGCCGGTGAGCTTAACATAAGCCTGGACGAGATTTGCTGAAGGGACGAAATCAGGGACGGGATAAGAGGCTTTGATGGCGATCTACAGTTCAGAGTCGACGCTCGGCGATGCCCGCGCGAAATATTTCGCGCTCAACAATTTCGGCGACGGCGGCTACGACGATAACTGGGTCAAGGTCGAGTACGGCTGGATGCGCTTCTATTTTCCGAACACGCGGGCGCGCGCCGCCGTCGTCAGGTATCACGACCTGCATCACATCCTGACCGAATACAGCACGACCATGCCGGGCGAGACGGAGATCAGCGCCTGGGAGATCGCGACGGGCTGTACGGCCAACTACGCCGCCTGGACTTTGAACCTGTTGGGCTTCGGCTTCGGCCTCCTGATTAACAGGCGCGGCGTCTACCGCGCCTTTTTGAGAGGGCGGCATAGCGAGAACCTGTACGCGTTCCCCTTCGACGACGCCCTGCTTGAGAGCAAGGTGGGAGAGATGCGCTGCCTGCTCGGTCTCGATAGAGAGCACATCGCGGCCACGCCCGCCGACAAGAGGGCTTTCGCTTTGTGGGCGAGCGCAGGTTTCGCGACCCTGATGGCGGGGTATGCGTTCATCCTCGCCCCGTTGGTTCTTCTGTTGATCTGGATTTTCCGTGCGGCGCGCGGTTAGGGGAAAGGAGGCGGCGCGCGTGAAGCCTGTGGGTCAAGGTTGCTTTTCGGGCGCTGACCGCTATAATTTCAGGCGTTCGATCCGAAATCTTGCTAACCCGCACTTTTGAAGTCCGTCAGCAGAAGCTCTTTTGACAGCCTTCCAGGCGAAGGAGTGTTTTCAGTAGCCATGGCTATTCGTATCAGCAGGACTTTCATCCTGCGCAAGCTTCACCAGTTGTCAGGCATCGTTCCGCTGAGCCTTTTTGTGCTGGAGCATTTCTACACCAACTCGAAAGCTCTGACGGGCGCGAAGGATTTCAACGAGGCGGTCGCCGGTCTGCAATCGATCCCCTACATCCTGTTCGTCGAGATCGGCGGCATCTTCATCCCGCTCATCTATCACGCCGTCTACGGACTGGTGATTACGTGGGAGATGCGCCCGAACAATCTTTCATACCCGTACCCGCGCAACTGGTTCTATACGATTCAACGCGTGACGGGCATGATTCTCTTCTTCTTCATCACGTTCCACGTCCTGAACTTTCGCTTCGGATTGATTCCGGGCCTCAACACCATCTCGGTCGCTCATGCCCCGGAACAAGCCTTCGACATTGTTCGCGGTGAATTTCTGAACACCTGGATTTTTGCCGTTTATGTTATCGGCATTACGTCTACGGTCTGGCATCTGGCCAACGGCATCTGGCTCTTTCTGGTTGATTGGGGAATCACTATCGGCGCGCGCGCGCAGCGCCTTACGGGCTACGCCTGCATCGCTTTCGGGCTGTTGCTGCTGGCCGTCGGCATCAACGCGGCGGCGGCCTTCGTGCGCCACGGCGGCCTGTTAGGAGGGATACTTTATTAATGGCAAACGCAGCAAGCAACGGCATCAGGATCGCCATCGTCGGCGGCGGGCTCGCGGGACTGGCGGCGGCCATGAAGATCGCCGAAGGCGGCCACTCGGTTGACCTCTTCTCAATCGTGCCGGTCAAGCGCTCGCATTCGGTCTGCGCGCAGGGCGGCATCAACGGCGCGGTCAATACAAAGGGCGAGGGCGATTCGACCTGGGAGCATTTCGACGACACCGTTTATGGCGGAGACTTTCTGGCCAACCAGCCGCCCGCCAAAGCCATGTGCGAGATGGCCCCTTCGATCATCTATCTCTTCGACCGCATGGGCGTTCCCTTCTCGCGTACCACAGAAGGGTTGCTGGATTTCCGTCGCTTCGGCGGAACCAAGCATCACCGCACGGCGTTCGCCGGAGCGAGCACGGGCCAGCAGCTTCTCTACGCCCTGGACGAGCAGGTGAGACGCCGCGAAGTCGATGGCAAGGTTCAGAAGTACGAGGGCTGGGAGATGATGTCGCTCGTTCTGGACGATCACGGGGTCTGTCGCGGGCTGGTGGCGATGAACTTGCAGACTCTGGAGCTGAAAGCCTTCAAGGCCGACGCGGTCATCATGGCGACCGGGGGGCCGGGCCTGATCTTCGGCAAGTCTACGAACTCGATGGTCTGCACGGGCTCGGCCGTCTCCGCCTGTTACCAGCAGGGCGCGCGTTACGCCAACGGCGAGTTCATACAGGTACATCCGACCTCGATTCCGGGCGAGGACAAGCTGCGACTAATGAGTGAGTCGGCGCGCGGCGAGGGCGGGCGCGTCTGGGTTCCGCGCCAGCCGGGCGACACGCGCGCCCCGTCTTCGATCCCGGAAGGGGAGCGCTGGTATTTCCTCGAAGAGAAGTATCCGGCTTACGGCAACCTCGTGCCGCGCGACATCGCGACGCGCGAAATCTTTCAGGTCTGCCTCGACGGTCAGGGCATCGGCGGCGAGAATCAGGTCTATCTAGATCTGTCGCACATCCCTGCTGAAACGCTCGACCGCAAGCTCGGCGCGATCCTCGAAATCTACGAGATGTTCGTCGGCGACGATCCGCGCCACGTGCCGATGCGAATATTTCCGGGCGTGCATTATTCGATGGGCGGGTTGTGGGTCGATTTCAATCAGCGCACCAATATTCCGGGCCTGCTGGCCGCTGGCGAGTGTGATTATTCGATTCACGGCGCGAACCGTCTCGGCGCGAACTCCCTGGTCAGTTGCGTCTACGGCGGTTTCATAGCCGCTCCGGCCGCCATCGAGTTCGCCAAATCGGTCGAGCGTAACGGGCACGACGACTCCAGGATTTACGAGCAGGAGTTGAAGCGGCAGGAGGAGATCAACGACGCGCTCGTTCGCCAGTCGGGCACGGAGAACCAGTACAAGCTGCACGAAGAGATGGGCAAGTGGATGACGGATAACGTGACGGTCGTCCGCTATAACGATAAGCTGCAAGCGACCGACAATAAGCTGCTCGAATTGATGGATCGCTACGAACGCATCTCGATCAACGACTCGAACCTGTGGGCGACGATGGCCCTTCCACACGCGCGGCATCTGAAGAACATGCTGGAGCTTGCGCGCGTCATCACGCTCGGCGCTTTGAACCGCAACGAATCGCGCGGCGCTCACTATAAGCCGGACTTTCCAAACCGCGACGACGAGAACTTTTTGAAGACAACCATCGCTGAATATTCAGGCGAAGGGCCCGTCATCTCTTACGAAGCGGTCGACATCTCTCTCATCCCGCCGCGAAAGCGCGACTACAGCAAGGGCAAGCAGGAGAAGCAGCAGACGGCAACCGTCGCAGCAACGGTCGCCTCAAGCGCGGCCACGGCGTCCAACCTTCCGCCCAAAGACGGCGCCGAGCAGGTTCCCGCCGAAGGTTGGGAGCAAAAGCCCAAAGATTTGAGCGGCCCGGCCGTCTGGGATCAGAATAAAGAGGAAGTCCGCGACGTGAATCACGGAGAGGCGGAAACCAGACGGCAGCAGGGCAAATCACTTGAGGACGCAGGGGGGAAATCCGACGAGCTATGAGCGCCCAAACACATTCAGCAGCAGCAGCAGCACCGCGACGCGCGACGCCGAAGTCTGTAGAGATACGGATTCGCCGCCGCGAAAAACCGGACTCGCCGCAATACTGGGAGACGTTCGAGATACCGTACAGACCAAATCTGAACATCATCTCCTGTCTGATGGAGGTTCAAAAGAATCCCGTCACGAAAGACGGCAAGCGCACTACCCCGCCCGTTTGGAATATGAACTGTCTGGAACAGGTCTGCGGCATCTGCACCATGATAATTAACGGTCGCGTGCGCCAGTCCTGCTCGGCGCTCGTGGATCAGTTAGACCTTCCGATCACGCTTGAGCCGATGACGAAGTTCCCGAACGTACGCGACCTCATCGTTGACCGCCAGCGGATGTTCGATCATCTCAAGCAGGTCAAAGCCTGGATTGAGATCGACGGCTCCTATGATCTGGGGCCGGGCCCGCGTATGGATCAGACGGACGTGGCGGAGCGCTACGCCTACTCGCGCTGCATGACCTGCGGCTGCTGTCTCGAAGCCTGCCCGCAATACGACGAGGATCAGTACATAGGGCCGCAGGCCATCGCGCAGGTGCGACTGATGAACATGCACCCTTCCGGGAAGATGACGCGCGACGAGCGCCTCGAAGGCATCATGCAGGAGGACGGCATCACCAACTGCGGCAACGCGCAGAACTGCGTCAAGGTCTGCCCGATGTCCATCCCCCTGACGAAAGCCATCTACGAGGAGAACCGCGAGACGGTCGTCCACGGCCTCTTCGGCTGGCTGAAACATTAATCTTCCGCGCCATTTCCGCACGGAACAAAATTGAAGCAAACCCTCGCGTCTCAACGTATTTTTCAGCCGTGAAGTACGCGGGCCCCGGCGACCGCGACAGGGCCTTCGCGTGGCTCGAAAAAGCATACGAGGAGCGCGCACCCGGCTCGTACAGCTCAAGCTCGACCCGATGCTCGACCCGATGCTCGCCCCGCTGCGCTCAGGCCCCGGATATGCGAGCCTGCTCGCTCGCCTCCACCTCGCGCCTTGAGCCGGGGAATCTTCTCGCCCCGAATTGAAGAAAACTTCTTGCCATCAGAGGCCAATCTGTATAAACTCGATTCAAGGCTGGCATGAACGGTCGCTGCTGCCGCCTACGCCTTCGCAAACTCTCTCCAAAGAAGACACGCCGGAGCTTTTACACACAAATGAATAATCCTGATTCTGTGATCGAGCAGAAGCAAGAATCGTCTGTGCCGATGGATGCCCTGACTTCGCGCCTCAACGCGGCGCGCTCGCCGCAGGGCATTCTTGAGGCGCTGGCTGGCGAGGGTGCGACTCGGCCCCTCGGCTTCGACTATTGCAGCCTGGTGCTGCCCGCGCCCGACGGCAAGGGGATTCGGACGTGGCGCACGCCCCGCTCCGCCGAGACCTTTAACCGCGCGGCCTCTATGGAGACGCTTAATACGGGCGAGCCGTTTCTCGCGCAGGTCTTGAGCGAGGGCAACGCGCGACTTCTTGATAGCGACGAGATCAAGGGCGGCGCGGCAAATTGCTTCGAGCGCGACGTTCAGTCGGCGCTCGCGCTCCCGCTCGTCTTCGGCGGCAGATGCTTCGGTCTTCTCTGTTTGGCGAGCGTCCGTTCCGACGCTTACAAGAAGGATGATGCGGGGCGTCTGAGATGGCTGGCCGATCACGTGGCGGCGGTCGCGCAGGCGATTCTGCTGCGCGAGCGTATGGAGATCGTGACGGAGGCCGAGCGTGAGATCGCGCGGCTCAAGAGCGGATTCATCAATACCCTCGTACGCGACATACGTTTTCCGTTGACGAGCGTGCTCGGGCTCCTTGAGCTGTTCGAGTCGAAGCTGCAAGCGCGCGAGCCTTTCGATATGGAGGATCGTCAACTGCTCGGCTCGGCGCTTGAGAACGGCGACCGCATGCGCCGCCTCCTGGACGATCACCTTGAGGTGGCCCGACAGCAGGACAGGCCGCTCATGCTCGTGCCGGAAGAGGTGAGCGTGCTCCGGCTGCTCGAAGATGTGGCCGAGCCTCTGCGCGGCGAAGCGGCGCTGCGTGGCGTCGAGCTTAACGTCAACCTCACGGCACGCGACCTCAATCTTCACGCTGATGCGCGACAGGCGCGGCGCGCGCTCTGCCACATCCTGACCGTGGCGCTCGACGCGACGCGTGACGGCGGCGCTGTCCAGATCGAGGCGCAGACGATCACGGGCACGCGCGTCGGCGACGAAGGACGCCGCCTCGTCGTCATCAACGTCACAGATAGCGGCGAGGGGATTCCGGCCGAAGAAGTACCGTTCGTCTTCGATGCTTTCTGGCAGTCGAGCGACCTTCGCACAAACGTCGTTCGTGGCGTCGGGCTGGCGATTGCCAAGCGGGTCGCAGCCGCGCACGGCGGCAACGTTTCCGTCCGCAGCCAGGTCGGCGTGGGCACTACCTATTCGATCATCCTTCCGGCCAGCCAGCAGGCGTCGCCCAGAGACACCAACCGTATCCTGATCGTCGACGACGTGCCGGAGATACTGCTGCTGTTACGCAAGCTCGTGGCGCGGATGGGCCATCAGGTGGAGATCGCGGCGGGCGCGGGCGAGGCGCTTGAAATCATGCGCGCCAAGCGGATCGATCTTCTTCTCACGGACTGGTCCATGCCCGGCATGAACGGCGGCGAGCTGATCCGCGCTCTCAAGCGCGACGAGCGTCTCTCAAATATCCCGACCATAGTGCTGACGGGCCACGACACCGAAGTGGAGAGAAGCGAAGCGCGCGCCGCCGGTTGCAATCGCTTTCTGGTCAAGCCGATCAAGCGCGACGAATTGCAGCGCGTCATCGCCGAGCTGTTAGCGACCGCCGCCGCCGCCGCCGCCGACCGGGGCGATAAAGTAGAAGTAAAGTAGAAATAAAAAAGGGTGTAGGACAAAGGCCGGGAGCGGGTTTCGCCCTGCGCTTTTGTCTTACACCCTTAATAACTTTCGCCTTCTTTAGATACCGAGCACGTTGACGAGTTCCTGCACGGAGGCGGCGCTCTTTTGCAGCGCGATGCGTTCTTCGGCCGTCAGGTTGATCTCTATAATCTGCTCAAGGCCGCGCGCGCCGAGCTTACACGGAACGCCTACGTAGAGACCGTTGACGCCATACTCGCCTTCCAGGTACGCGGCGCACGGCAGAATCTTTTTCTTGTCCTTGAGAATGGCTTCCGTCATCTCGACGGCCGCGGCCGACGGCGCATAGTAGGCCGAGCCGGTCTTCAACAGCGAGACGATCTCGGCCCCGCCGTTGGCCGTCCTTTTCACAATCGCGTCGAGCTGATCCTTAGCGAGCAGCTCCGTCACGGGTATCCCGGCGCAGGTCGAATAACGCGGCAGCGGAACCATCGTATCGCCGTGACCGCCGAGGACGAAGGCCGTCACGTTCTCAACCGACACGTCGAGGGCTTCGGCCAGAAAGCAGCGCATGCGCGCCGAATCGAGCACGCCCGCCATTCCTATGACGCGATGTTTGGGAAAGCCCGAGCGCTTGAGCGCGACCTGGCACATCGCGTCGAGCGGGTTGGAGACGATAATCAGAATCGAATCGGGCGCATATTTGACCGTCTGATCTACAACCTTAGAGACTATGTCGGCGTTGGTCTTCAAGAGGTCGTCGCGGCTCATGCCGGGCTTGCGCGGGAGACCGGCCGTTATAATCACCACGTCGGAATCCTTCGCCAGCGCATAGTCGTTGGTCGAGCCCAGCATCCTCGCATCGAACCCTTCGATGGGCGCGGCCTGCGCCAAATCCAGCGCCTTGCCCTGCGGCACGCCCTCCATAATATCAACCAGCACGACATCGCCCAGTTCTTTACTGGCGAGCCAGTGCGCGGCCGTCGCGCCGACGTTTCCCGCACCCACCACCGTGATCTTGTTTCGCTTGCCCATAACTTTTCTTTGAGTCCTTTCGATTGAGATCAGCGATCAACGATCAGTTACAGGCCGCTTCCGCCTCGTCTTGGAACTGACTGATCGTCGGCAGCTACATGTTTGCTATGATTAGGATATGAAAGAGCGCGAGTTTACAGGCGCTCTGGCGCGGGTGTCAAGATAAGCAGTCGGCGCGCTTCATGGCCCGACTGGTGTCCGTGGCTGAAATTCCCGATGCGATTTGGTGACTGGATTAGTAGATTGTTCGGCGCGCCCCGGCGTGTGACGGACGCAGTGCGCGCCACGGAAGAGCCGCCCTCCCTTCCGGAGGCGGAAGACGAGGATCAGCAGAGCAGCGACCCGTTTGATCCCTTTCCGGAGCCCGTGCGCTTAGAGATTCGAGACGTGTTCGATCTGCACACCATCGCGCCGCGCGATGTTCAGCGCGTCGTCCAGGAGTATTTGACGCAAGCTCGGCGGGCGGGCTTTCGCAGCGTACGCATTATTCATGGCAAGGGCATAGGCGTGCAGCGCGAGATGGTACGCAGCATTCTGTCGCGCACCTCGTTCGTCGAAGCCTGGACGGATGCTCCGCCCGAAGCTGGAGGATGGGGAGCGACCATCGCTCATCTCTCTTTAAGAGACGAGGCGGGCCGTGAGGAATCAAAACTCTAATTTTTCGGAAAGACTATCAGGCGCGCGATCAGGTCATCGACCACCTTGCAGGCTCCCTGCACGTCCTTTGTTTCATCGATCTCCAGCGGCGTCTATCGAACGTGCCCTACGGCTCACGCATTAACCGAGGTCTGCGTGACAGACGGGACACACGCGATACTCCTGCTTCATCAACAGGCCGATCCAGCAGAGCGGGACGCAGAAGAAGAGCAGCAGTATGAAGATCAACCAGCCTTCGGATGAGACCTTTTTCTCGACAGTAGGCAAGTAGGCCGCGCCGCATCTGGGGCATCTGTAACCGGCGGCGGCGGCGGGCGGAGCCGCGTAGGGCTGCTGCTGCGGTTGCTGTAGCGGCGCGGGAGGCCGAGGCTGAGGCGGCGGCTGTGGTGGCAGCGGCGCGCTCTCCGCCCAGGCGTAGGGCCGCCTGTATTCCTGCTGTGTGGCCTGAGCGTTCGGGGCCAGGCTCGTCCCACAGTAGCGGCAGATACGCACGGCATCGTCGTTAAGTTGCCCGCAGTTGCGACATGGAATCATGTTCATTCTCCGAGGGTTTTTAGCCGGGCGCGCATCAGACCGGAGCACCACGCTCAAGGGTTTCCAAGCGACAGCCGCGCGCCCCGCCGCCGCCGCATAAGGTAACAGCAGATGCCACAAAATCGAAAGATGGAAAGCGACCGCGTCGCGACTGACGGCCTTATTTCTATTGACAGTCGGTCGGTATTGGTCTTACGCTCCCCGATGCTTTAACGCCAATGGGTCTGTTGCCCAACCATGCGGGCGAATGGGCCAGAGACCTGCCGGAGTCCCCTCTTACGGAAAGGAATCCCCATGAAAAGCTTTTCAGCCGCTATCCGCTCGAAGCGCTACCTGATCCCCTGTATTGCAACCCTCGCCGTCGTCCTGTGCGCCGTCGCACTGTTGCCGCGCCTGACGCACGGCCAGTCCGGGGCCGAGATCATGATCGAGAACAGGTCGCACTGGGACATCTATCACTTATACCTGTCGCCGAGCGATGACGACCATTGGGGGCCGGATCAACTCGGCAAAAAGGTCGTCAAATCGGGCACGACCTTCACGCTCAACGGTATTCCCTGCGACGATTACGACATCAAGATCGTGGACGAAGACGGCGATTCGTGCGTCATCGAAAACGTCAACATGTGTAAAGACCACACCCACTGGACGCTCACGGATAAAGACCTTCTGAAATGTGAAAACGCCGGTAATTAAGAGCCCGAAGACGGCCGATACCCAGGCAGCGCATTTTGACTTACGGCCACACTAAGGAGAGGCGCGCGCCTCTCCTTAGTGTGGCCGTAACTCTTTAAGCGCGGCTCACAGAGCATCTTCCGCCTCGACGCCTTATCCCTCATCCCTACCCGCTCTTTATTTAGCGGCGCGGGAGGCGTTACTCATCGAAAATCTGGCGAAGGTGGTGTTTCAAATGCTCCATGTAGTCGAGGTTCAGATATCCGAGCGTCGCCGCATCGTTTTCGTCCACAAGGTTCCAGGCGATTCGATTCAGGTTATGCTCGCGGTGAAGCTTTGTGAGCTGTTGCGCCGGGGTCGAACGTAGTTACGGGCAGGCCGATTAAAGGTTTCAACGCGCGGGAACATATTGTTATTCCTGATTCGTACTAGAATTGATCGTCAAGCTCAGAACGAAACTATAACGGAGGATGTTTTTCAGTGGCCCAACACATAGGAATCGTCGCGTGCAGCGCAGAGGGCGCGGCGCTTTGCTATCGAACGATCTGTCTCGAAGCCCTGCCGTTGATGGGAGAGCATAACCATCCCGAAATCACCATGAACTCGATCCCGATGGCCGAGCACATGCCCTACATCACCGATGGCGATTGGGAATCGGTCGCGGAGCTGCTTCTGGCGTCGGCGAAAAAATTGGCCGCGGTCGGTGCGGATTTCGCCATCTGCCCGGATAATACGTGCCATCAGGCGTTCGACTATCTACTGCCGAAGTCGCCCATACCCTGGCTGCACATCGCCGAAGTGGTCGCTGGCGAAGCACACAGCAGGGGCTTTCAGCACCTGGGCGTCCTCGGGACACGCTACCTGATGGAGTCTCCGGTCTATGGTAAGGCGGCGGCGCGATACGACATCACTTGTCAAATCCCGGATGCTCCCGACCGCGAGCGGATCAATACGATTATCTTCAAGCAGCTCGTCAACGGTTTGTTCCCAGAAGAATCCCGCCTCTACTTCAACGAAGTGATGGAGAAACTAAAGGGACGCGGGAGCGACGCCGCCGTTCTCGGCTGCACTGAAATCCCCCTTATCGTCCGCGCCGATGATGCCCCGCTGCCGACACTCGATTCGACACGACTGCTGGCGCGCGCGGCGCTTCTTAAAGCTCTCGGGGATTGAACGACGACGGCGGGCCTGGCCCACTATAAAGGGATGGTGCCCCCGGCAGGACTTGAACCTGCGGCCCCCTGCTTAGGAGGCAGGTGCTCTATCCACTGAGCTACGGGAGCACGACAAGGAATGAAATTAACAGATGGGCCGGGGCGCAGTCCAGTTTCGGTTACGACTGGTACTTGATGAGCGAGCGCACGTCGTAGCCTTCGAGGCGCTTGCGTCCCGGTAGAAATTCCAGCTCGACGACGAAGACCAGTCCCGCCACCGTGCCGCCCAGTTGTTCCACCAGCTCGACGACGGCGCGGGCCGTGCCGCCCGTGGCGAGCAGGTCGTCGGCGATGATGACGCGATGGCCCCGGCTGATGGCGTCGCGGTGAATTTCCAGCGTGTCCTGCCCATATTCGAGATCGTATGAGATGGAGGCGCACTCCGCCGGTAGCTTTCGCGGCTTGCGCACGGGCACAAAGCCCGCGCCCATGTGATAGGCCAGCGCCGGGGCGAAGATAAATCCGCGCGCCTCTATGCCGATGACCGTATCGACCTCGACGCCCTCGAATTGCGCGGCCAGCGCATCGACCGTCAGCCGCAGGCCGTCCCGCTGCTTGAGCAGCGTCGTGATGTCATAGAAATTGATGCCGGGCTTCGGAAAGTCCGGCACTTCGCGAATTAGGGCTTTGAGTTCATTCATAAGGTTTTGAATAAAGAATTCCGAAATCAGGACTCAGAATGAGACTGCTGAAACCGCTTTTATCCTGACCCCTGTGTTTCGGAGTCCTCTGGCTCTGCTTTTCATCTTTCTATTCTGAAAGAGGAGTACGAGCCCGTGGGCTCGACGTTTAGCTCCTCTATGTTTTCCACCTGCGCGAAGGCGGGGCCCGTCGCCAGCTCATGCTTGAACGCTTCGACGCTATCGAGCGGGCCTTCGGCAAGGGCTTCCACGCGCCCGTCGGGCAGGTTGCGCACGTAGCCCGTCACCTGATGGCGCGCGGCGGCGCGCTGCGCGAAAAAACGATAGCCGACCCTTTGCACTTCCCCGCTAATTGTAAACTTTCGCGCCGTCTTCATCCGTCGCCCCTTGATCTATGGAAAAAAGTCTCGCTCATCTCAAAGGCCATACAGAGAGAGGGCCCAACACTTCGTTTCGGCACGCCCTCGCTTTAACGCTCCGTGCCTGAAGACGAGCCGCTTTTTGACTGCGAGTGATGTTCGCTCAACTCTGAAGCGGAGAGGAAGAGCTGCGGTTTTTTCGCGCCGATTGATCTTCCGGCGCTGGCCGACGGCCGGAGTATCTCGCGCCAGCGAGTCTGCCCCTGATCGTCCGGGCCGAAGAGCTTGGAGATAAGCAGGTAGGCCAGCACGAACCAGAAGGCGAATAACAAACCGATACCGATCTCAGTCATTACAGATTCCTCCAGTCGGCGACAGAAGGGGGCCCGAAAGGGCTGCGCCTGAAGAAAGCTCCGGCCCGCCGGAAAACACCTGACTTCGCCGCAGAGCGCCGCGCGATTCGACGCCTTCGGCCGCTGCCGCGTGCCGGAGAATAACACAGCCGGAGCGTGAACGCGCTCGCCCCCTGATGAATCCCGGGAGGCGTCTCTGAAATTTGGGCCCCCGAGGCGGCGCGCTCCCGCTCCGGCCCCTTCCCGCTAGCTTATCCGAGCGCGTCCAGGCATTCGGCGAGCGTGCGCTGGCGACAGGTGAACATGGGCGTGTCCCGCAGGGTAAAAGAGCTTGCTTTGGTTTCGCGCAGCTCCTGTACGAGATCCAGGAAGTCTGCGGGCTCGTCCGTCTCGAAGGCGACGACGAACTCCTGATCGTCGAGGCCGAACGAATAGGTGGTATGAAGCTTGACCGAGCGATACTTCGAGCCGATGCGTATGTGCTCGTCCATCATCTCCTGCCGCTGTTCGGGCGAGCGCGCATACCAATCGCGCGTCTTGACGAACGGGTAAACGAACAGGTAGCTAGACCTTCCGGGGACGATGTGGAGACGGTCTTCGACGTGCTCGGGATTGTCCTTGTCTATGTACATCGAGCGCTTCGTCATCGAGAGGAACGATTGCGTGGCTTCGAGGTACTGCCCGAGGCGCGTTTGGTTGAGCCGCGTCGTCATCTCCTGAAAAGGATCGAGCGCATAGCCGATGCGCCAGATCATCATCTCGGCGTTGGTGCGCAGGCCCACGAGCGAGTAGGTGTGCATCAGCAACTCGCCGCGAAACTCTTCGACCGCCTTCAGAAACTCCTGCTTCGCCGCATCCTTCGCGGCCGCGTCGAGCATGCGCCATTCGGGACGGGCGCGATAGAAAGTGAAGGTTACGAACTGGCGCGGCAGCGTCGGACGGGGCCGCTCCGACTCGCCTGCGTTGGCCGCCAGCCGCAGAGATGTGCGCCCCGTCTCGCCCGTCTGGCTGTTATCAGTACTCATCTCGGATTCCACCTCTGAAAAGTTTTACCAAAATTTTATATCGCGCAGTTTACACCCTTCGGGTTAGAATGCGCAGACGGTTTAAGAAGCTATTCTGCGGCGATCCCTGACGGATTGCAACTCCCTGGCCCGACGCGACCGGACACGTTTCCACAGATCACCCTTATGCCTGAGCACACCGCCGACCATCCTTCGCAGAAGAAAAACGAAATGCCCGACCCTGCGCGTAGAAATTTCCTGTTGCTGCTGCCGCTGGGTATCTTCGCGGGCGTGGCCGCGACGATTGCGACCGCCGCTTTTCGCTTCCTGCGCCCCGTCTATACGCGCTTTGAGCCGAAGTGGTCGGACGTTGCTCCGGTCTCGCAGCTCAAAGGCGACAAGCCCATCATGCGCAGCATCATCGCGGAGCACGAGGCCGGGTGGGCCAGCACGAGCGAGGAACACTTCGTCTACGTCCTTCCGGCGCAGAATAATCGCGCGCTGTCGAGTGTCTGCCCGCACGAGGGTTGCAACGTCAGTTGGCGCGACGATACGGGAGGCTTCTTCTGCCCGTGCCATGACAGCTATTTTGCGGCCGACGGCTCGCGCGTCAGCGGCCCGTCGCGGCGCGGGCTCGACCCGCTGCCGACGCGCGAAAAGGACGGCATCCTACAGGTGCAGTATCAAACCTTCATCAACAATACGGAGGAGCGCATAGTGCGCGGATGAAAAAAGCGGAGCAGAATCCATACCTGCCCTTGAGGATCAGGCGGTGGCTGTCGCGCTGGACGACGCTCGAAGATATAGAGCGCTCGCTCGTCGACGAGCCGTCGAGCGGCATTGAAGCCTGGGCCAGGACGACCGCCGGTGTGGTCGCGATGCTCGTCGTCGTGCAGGCCGTGACGGGAGTGCTGCTCGCCTTCTACTACGTTCCGTCGGCCGAGAGCGCGCATACCACCGTCGCCTATATTGAGAAGGTGCTCCCGGCGGGCTCCTGGCTGCGCGCCATGCATCATTATGGCTCGCAATGGCTGACGCTCTTTCTGGTGCTGCACCTGGCGCAGATGTTCTGGCGCAAGGGCTACAGCCGAAGGCCCGTCGGGTGGATGTCGACGGTTATCCTGCTGGCGCTGGTGCTGGCGGGCGGCGCGACCGGCTACTCGCTGCCGTGGGACGCGCGCGCCTTTTTCGGGACGCGCGTCACGGAAGGAATCGCCGGGGGCATTCCGCTCATGGGTGACGCCTCGCGCCGCTGGCTGCTGGGCGGTACGGAGATTACGCCGATCACGCTGGCGCGCTTCTTTGCGCTGCACGTGCTGGTCGTCCCCGTCCTGATCCTGATCGTCATCATGGCGCGGCTCTTCGTCTTTCGCGAGCGCGGGATTGTCAGCGACGAGGAGGAGCGACGGCTCGAAGGCTGGATGTTCGGGCAGGTGGCGCGAAATGCCCTGGCCGCGGGCATGGTTTTTGTCGCGCTCGCGCTCTGGGCCTCGCGATTTTATGCGCCGCTCGGGCCAGCGGCGGACACCGCCGCGCCCGGCTACCTGCCGCGCCCCGGCGCACAGTTCCTATGGCTCTTTCAACTGCTCAAGTACCTGCCCGGTCGCCTCGCTTCGACGGTCGCGGTCGCGCTTCCCTCACTTATCTTCATAGGTCTGGCTTCGCTGCCGTTTCTCAATCCGCCGCAGCTCAGAAAGGTGATGAAGCATCCACGCCGCAACCTCGGCGTCGCGCTCTTCGTGCTCGGGTTTGCGCTTTTCACGACGATGACCGTGATCGCCTACGTGGAGGATGCGCGCGACCCGCGCGTGCGCGCACAGCTTGCGCGCCAGTCCAAGGAAGAAGAGGCTTTTCGCACCACCGCGTTCACACCACTTCGGACGCGCACCAGTGAATCGAACATCGAAGACGAGCCGGGCGAAACGGGAGCGGGCCCGGGCGTTGAGAAGGGCGCAAACACCGGGACGGGGTCGCCCGACGCCAATTCGTCGCCGTCGCCCGGCGTCACTGTGTCCCCGAAACCAACCACTTCATCGACCGCGCCGCCCGACGCTTACATCACAAGCTGCTCGGGCTGTCACGGCACGCGCGGGCAGGGCGCTTCCATCTATCCGCGACTGATCGGCGTTACGGATAAGCCTCAGCGAACAATCGAAGACCTCATCGCGATCATCAACGATCCGGCCTCCTTCGGCATGGACCCGCTCATGCCGTCGTTCGCCAACAAGCTATCGGAGGACGAGAAGCGCGCCATCGCGGAATGGATCGCCACGCTCAAGAAGCGCAAGTAGACGCCCGAGCTGAATTCTGGCGGCGCGGTTTCCGCCACAGCTTCCAAAGTGGCCCGAGCATGTTTTATACTCACGCCGCTCTTGTCTCGATACCGGAAACGCCGATCAGAAGCTCTTCGAGCATTCTTCGCCGGAGAAAACATACCGAATGAAACCCATCAAGCTCGTCATACTTTTCGCCGCCCTAACGCTTTTCGCCATCGCCTGCAACGACACCACGACCAGGAATCAAACCGGCAATAATAGCAACGCTGCGGGAACGGCCACGCCGTCCGTATCGCCTGCGACGAGCGCGACGCCCGCCGACGAGTTCGCAGCCATAAGGCCCGTCTACGCGGCCGAGTGCGCGCGTTGCCACGGCATCAACGGCGACGGCGGGACGGTCGAAATCCTCAAAAAGAAGCTGAAAGTTCCGAGCCTCAAGACGGGCCACGCGCTCAACCATACGGAAGCGCAGCTCGCCAAACAGATCATGGACGGCGGCGAGGGGATGCCCGCCTACAGGGACAAGCTCAAAAAGGAAGAGGTGGACACGCTCGTTCGCCTCATACGCAAAGAGTTTCAGGCGGGAGCGCCGGCCAGGGCATCATCGCCAGCGCCGCCCGGAAAATAGTCGCGCGCGATTTTTAGACTGACTACATACTGCTAAGGAGCTATGTCGTTGATTTCCATCTTGTGCAAGTGCATCCGTCCGGTCGTACTATCGACTCTCATCGCCTCTACACTCGTGGGCCAACCCGCCCAACAAACGGCGGGCCCAACGCCGACGCCGACGCCACAGCAGCAACAACAGCTGCCTCCGGGCTCCTGCACCGTCAAACCCGAGTATAAACAGTTCGACTTCTGGGTGGGTGAATGGGACGTTACTGAAAAAGATAAAAGGGTCGCGACCAGCAGTATTCAGAGCATCGTCGGAGGCTGCATCATCTTTGAGAACTACTCTGAGCCGGAGGGCTATACGGGTAAAAGCTTCAACTTCTTCGACTCGACTCTGGGCAAATGGCGTCAGACCTGGGTCGATAAGTTGGGCAATGTGAGCGAGTTCACGGGCGAGTACAGGGACGGCGCGATGCGCTATGAGGGGGAGACTCACGGTTTTAATGGGAAAAGGGTGTTTCGACGGATGATCGTCTACAACCTGGGGCCGGATCGCGTTCGCCAGTACTCCGAGCGATCTCCTGACGGGAAGACCTGGAAGCTCGCGTACGATTATCTTTATATCAGGAGGAAGGCGAATTAAGCTTTCGCGTCGGCCGGTGCGCGCGGGCCGCCGAGTGAGTAGAAAGCCATTGACGCCGCAAGGGCAATAGCAGTAGAGTCCAATCACCACACGCGTTCCTGGAATGAACGCCGAGCCTGCGTTGAAGCTGATGTTCCTTACCTCCGCAGGCATTTCATGCCTCATAATTTATAGACCCGGAAGATCACCTGTCGAAGGCGCAGAAGGATGAGGTGCAGCAGGCAGGCTCTTCACCATTTAACCAGGAGTCAACGAGATGTTGAGAATGAATAGAACCTCTCAGGAGGATCAATCGGGCGGAGAAGCTACCATGGATAAGACGCCGCAATCGTTGTACGAAGGCAGCAAGCATAACCAGACACCGGCCCACAGTCCGACGACTACACCGGCCATGACCGAGAGCGAATCTCTCGCGCGCGACATCAAAGAAGGTGTTCTAAGCGGGTTCGTCGGTAACGGCACGCAGCTCACGGGCGAGGCGAATTTCAAAGGGATGCTGCGCGTCGACGGTCATCTTTCGGGAAAAGTAAGCTCCGAGGAAGGCACGCTGATCGTCAGCACGAACGGCCTGATTGATGCCGACATAGAGGTTGCCATCGCGCAGATTCACGGCACGGTCAACGGCGACATCACCGCCAGCAAGCGCATAGAGGTGGGACGCGTGGCGAAAATCACGGGCAATATACAGACGCCCTCGCTCGTCATCGAGCAGGGCGCGGTCTTTGAAGGCAGTTGCCACATGACCCTCTCGGAAGATAACAAACCACCGGCCAGAAAAGAGAAACAGGCGGCGGCCAATAAGCCCTGACCCGTCGGCGACGACCAGGATGCGGCCACGCACGAAACAGGCGCTCTCTCTTGACCGGGGCGCCTTCCTCTCCTGAAACCATTTTTCATCGCGCGGATACCTCAATCCTCTTATGCGACGCCGGGTCGCGCCGCGCGGTCGCGCTCGCGCCTCGTGGGCCGCGCGCGGGCGGACACAGAGCGGCGTGACAGACAGGCGGAAAACAAATAAAATGGCCCTCATAAAAGATTCAAAAGGGCCGTTAGCTCAGTTTTTGGATAGAGCGCCAGCCTTCGGAACCAACAAGATTCTTTACGCACCCGTAGCTCAGTTGGATAGAGCGTCTGACTTCGGATCAGAAGGTCGCAAGTTCGAGCCTTGCCGGGTGTATTACGATTGCGAATGAGCGGCGGCAGTGAAATCTACCGCTGTTCGTTTCACCTTGTACCCATCTAAAAAGATCATCAAGGTATGAAACGATTCGAGCCTTAAACTTCATAGACATACCATTGCGCGAAGTCGTGCCCGAGAACAGCAGGATAGTCCCCTTCAGCGGTTACTTCACGGCCTGCCATTATCCAGGGAGGTTTGAGTCTTACGGGTTGCGCCATTATAATGAAGCATGTTTAAAAGGGTAGCCCGCGCGGGCTGCCCTTAATTGTGTGTCGCGCGCACGAGCGATGCAATCCCCCGGCTCGATAGCTATAATCCGTAGAGTTTGCAAAGTAGACTTATCGTTGGTCGTCTGTGATACTGGTTCAAATATTTGGAGCTGATTAATAATGATTAATTTTGAGACGGGGCCCGAACAGTACAAGCATTGGAAGCTGACGATTGACGCAGAAGTGGCGACCCTTTCGATGGACGTGCAGGAGGATGTGACGCTGGCGGAGGGGTATAAACTGAAGCTGAACTCTTACGATCTGGGGGTTGATATAGAGCTGGCTGATGTCGTCCAGCGCCTGCGCTTCGAGCACCCGGAAGTCCGCGTCGTGGTCGTCACCAGCCTCAAGCCCAGAATCTTTTGTGCGGGCGCAAACATCTACATGCTCGGCACATCTTCACACGCCTTCAAGGTCAACTTCTGCAAATTCACCAACGAGACGCGCTGTGCCATAGAGGATGCGTCCGCCAATTCCGGCCAGCGATACATCGCGGCCCTGAACGGCACGGCCTCGGGCGGCGGCTACGAGCTGGCTATCGCCTGCGATGAAATCTATCTGGTGGACGACGGCAACTCGGCCGTCTCGCTGCCCGAAGTGCCTCTGCTCGGAGTGCTGCCCGGAACCGGCGGACTGACTCGCCTGGTTGACAAGCGCAAGGTGCGGCGTGACCGGGCCGACGTTTTCTCGACCTTGGCGGAAGGGCTCAAGGGCAAGCGCGCACGGCAATGGGGACTGATCGACGATTTTTTCCCGACCAGCAGGTTTCAGGAGGGCGTGGATGCTCGCGTGCAGAAGATACTCGCGTCCGGCGACGGGAAGAAGGCCGCGCATGGCATCAAGCTCAACCCGCTTCAGGTCGAGGCGACCGACATGGGCCGCGAGTACAGGTACGTCAGCCTGAAGGTCAATCGCCAGCAGCGTTACGCCGACCTGATCGTGCGCGGCCCCGAGTCGGACGCCGCGCCTGCGTCCCCCGAAGAGATGGAGCAGCAGGGCGATGCCTTCTGGCCGCTTCAGGCTTACCGCGAGCTGGACGACGCGCTGCTGCACCTCAGAGTCAATGAGCCTGAGACGGGGCTCGTCTGCCTGCGTACGGAAGGAAATATTGACGATGTCCTCGCGGTCGATAAAGCTTTGGTCGATCATGGAGACCACTGGTTGGTTCGCGAGATCATCTTATACATGGCGCGCGTGCTCAGACGGCTTGACCTGACGGCGAAAAGCTTCTTCGCGCTCATAGAGCCCGGAAGCTGCTTTGCCGGAAATCTTCTCGAACTCGCGCTCAGCGCAGACCGCAGCTATATGCTCAACAGCGCGGACGAGCGGGTTGAGCTGGCCACGAGCGAACTCAATCGGGGCGCGCTCCCGATGAGCAACGGCCTGACCAGACTGCAATCGCGCTTCCTCGCCACGCCGGAGGAGGCCGAAGAGGTGCTTGAGCATGACGGCCGGTTTGACGCCGAAGAGGCCGAAGAGGCTGGACTGGTGACTTTCGCGCCCGACGAGCTGGATTGGGAAGACGAGATTCGCGTCGCCATCCAGGAGCGGACATCGCTTTCGCCCGATGCGCTGACGGGTATGGAAGCGTCGCTCAGATTCGCCGGGCCTGAAACCCTGGACACGAAGATTTATGGCCGGTTGACGGCCTGGCAGAACTGGATTTTCCAGCGCCCGAACGCCGTCGGCCCGCACGGCTCGCTCACTAATTACGGAAAACCGACCCAGGCGCGATTCGATTACAGGAGAACATAAGCAAAGGGACGGAAGGCGCGAGGCGGGATTAAAAGCAGATATCTTTTATTCCGCGTTGCTCTCGGAGGGTGATGATGCAGTTATACGAACGGATTCCTAATAATGTCGATCTGGCGGGAGACAAGCGGCTTCAGCGCGCTCTGGAGAAATGGCTGCCCGATTACCTGGAATGGTGGCGCGAGATGGGCCCGGAAGGGTTCCAGAACAAGGATGTCTACCTGCGCACGGCGATCAGCGTCGAGCCCGAGGGGTGGGCCCATTTCGATTACATCAAGATGCCGGATTATCGTTGGGGGATTTTCCTGAAGCCCGCCGACCCGAACGCCCGAGTCGGGTTCGGCGATAACTACGGCGCGCCCGCTTATCAGGAGGTGCCGGGCGAGTTTCGCAACGCGCTGCGCCGTATCATCGTGACGCAGGGCGATACGGAGCCCGCCTCGGTCGAGCAGCAGCGCGAGTTGGGCAAGACCTGTCCCTCTCTCTATGATCTGCGCAATCTCTTTCAGGTGAACGTCGAAGAGGGCCGCCACCTGTGGGCGATGGTCTATCTGCTGCAACGCTATTTCGGGCGCGACGGCCGCGAGGAGGCCGACGCCCTTTTAGAGCGCCGCAGCGGTAATCCCGATAAGCCGCGCATCCTCGAAGCCTTCAACCAGCCCTGCGACGACTGGCTGAACTTTTTCTGCTTTACGATGTTCACGGATCGCGACGGCAAGTACCAGCTCGCGGCGCTGGCCGAATCCGGCTTTGAGCCGCTGGCGCGCACCTGCCAGTTTATGCTCACGGAAGAGGCGCATCATCTCTTCGTCGGCGAGACGGGCGTGGGCCGGGTCGTCAAGCGTACTGCGCAATTGATGCGCGAGAGCAGGGACGGCGACGTGCGCGAGGCGGGCGGCATTCCCCTCGACATCATTCAAAGATACATCAATTTCTGGTTCAGCTATTCGCTAGACCTCTTCGGCGGCGAGATCAGCTCCAACTCCGCAGACTTTTTCGCCGCCGGGCTCAAGGGTCGTTATAAAGAGCGGGAGCAATACGAAGACCACCGTATCGTGGACGATAGTTTTACATTGATGGTGGTCGAAGATGGCCGTCTCGTGCCGCGCGAAGTGCCGCTTCGGAATGCGCTCAACGAAGTGCTGCGCGGCGAGTACGTCAAAGACTGCGAGCGCGCCATGAAGCGCTGGAACAAATTCCTCGCCGACGAGGGCCTGGACGCCGAGCTTTACCTGCCGAGCACTCGCTTTCACCGCCATGTCGGAGAGTTTGCCGGTCACCATTTCGACATCTACGGCAATCTCATCTCGGAGGCGGAGTTCGAGCGGCGCAAAGACGCGTGGATGCCTACGATGGAGGATCGCGAGTACGTGCGCAGCCTCATGCATCCGGTCACGGAGCCCGGCAAGATCGCAAGCTGGATCGCGCCGCCCGCCGCCGGGATCAAGGGAAAGCCCTTCGAGTTTGAATACGTGCGCCTTTAACCCATAAATCCCCGGCACGCGCTCGCGCCCGGCTCAAACCCGGCCTTTGGCCCATACCGTCTGCCGGAGCAACCATTCTATCGGGAAGAAATGAACGGCCATCGTTACGGTGGCCGTTCGCTTTTTTTTGCGAGCCATTTTTCCCGGCCGCCGCCCCGGAGCCCAACGCGACGAGCTTTCAAGAGAGGCGCGCGGAGGTATAATCTCCGGCGCACGGAGCCGGTTGTTATTGCTCTCGAACCAACCTGAGCGGCGTATGATGAGATTGCTCTCAAAAATCAGTTTGACGACCGCGCTGCTCGGCGTTTTCATGTTGGTCACGCAGATCACAGGCGGGCTCTATGTGGCGAGTGGAATCGAAACGCCCCCGGCCTACGACTTACTGCATACGGTCGGCTTTATCTGGATCATGGGATGGTGGGTGCAAAAAGATAGCCGTGCGTATCGCGTCCAAAGGATCATGGACATGGCCCTGTTCCTCTATTTCGCGTGGCCTTTCAGCATGCTCTATTATTTGTTCAAGACGCGGGGCGCGCGTGCGCTGTTTATAATCCTGGCGTTCCTGGGCATCTACGTGGCGGCATCCGCCGTGGGCGCAATCGCTTACGCTCTGCTGTCGCCTTAGCCCATCCGGAAGGTATATCAAAATCGTTGTTGAGATAGAAACAGGTCGTTTCGGCAAACGGGTTCTGCCCGCCCCTTCCGGTCAGGAGGCGGCGGCGGCCATTGTCGCGTGGACGGCTCGCAGGTTTGAGATCAGTTCAGGGAGGTCTTCGCTCGTGTAAACCCGTAGGTCGCCCGTCAGGCTGCGGGCCGGAGTTGCCTCCTGCCATGAGTTGAAGCTCGCGCGCGCCGCTTTAGTGTCCCCCGCCTCGTCGAATAGATAGAGGGCGTCGGCTTTCAAGAGCGCGCGGCGGGCCGATGGCTTGAGCTGCCTGATTGACGGGCGGGCGACCATCACTGTGAAGTCCGAGGGGATGAATTGTTGGAAGCTGTTGCCTTCGACAAAGACGCCGGGAGCCTCTACGCGAGCAAGCGCGCCTGTGATTCCCTGTTCAACCTGCGCGTCCGTGACGATGGCCCAATGAACATTGGAAGCCCCGGCATCCCAGTAGCGCCCCGTATCCTTGCCCGCCGCATAGGTCTCGTCGCGTCCGGAGCGAATCACAGGCTCGTCCTTCAACAGATGGCTCACGCAACAGGCGTGCGAGTCTTTGCCGCAGGAACGATAATGCCCGCGAGTCATCTTGATGGCTTCCCAGCCGGGAAAGGCGCGCAGGAGCGCGCACATGACGGTCGTCTTGCCGACCCCCGAAGAGAAGCCGCCGACGGCGACGATAGTACGAGTCATAAGATTCAACGCTTCAAGATGGATGACGGAGGCTCAAAAACACTGTCACTCGACGCCTTGATGAGCCGTGACGCTCTCGCCGTCCGCGCCCGAGTGCGAGCGTCATCGTCTGCGGTCGCGGCGGCGAAAACCCGTTTGACAGACAGTATAGAAGCGCCGCTATTAAAGTGTGAAGCGCAGGAGCGAGGGTTGGAAAAAGCTGTATGAAGGATGACCTAGAGATGGGGCGCGCGGAGTTGCTTCGCAGCATCTCCGAGATAATCGAACGGTACGCCGAAGCGGCGCGCGGCGGCGGTGGCGACAGCAGCAGCAGCAGCAGCAGCGGCAGCAGCGGCGCATCGCCGGAAGAGACGGCGCGCAGTTGGATCGACGCCGGATTTGAAGATGCAGAAGAGGTTGCCGAATGGCTCGACGCCGGGTGCTTCAGCGCCCGTGGCGCACACGCAATGGAGCTGGCGGGCATTACACCGGAACAGGCCGCGATGCGAACCCGGGCAGGCACGGCGGATTATGAGGAGCGGATCGGCTACAAGATAACCAGAGGGGATTTGAGTCTGGACGAGGCCCGGCGGATTATCACGGATGCTTTCTGGAACTCGTGAGGGCCGCTCTCGGGGCCGCCAACAGGTGTGGAGTCGGAAACTGTGGCTTCCGACGATTGCTGGCGCATCGAAGTCGGCGCGGCTCTGCGTCGCGTCGTCCGCGCCCGTCCCCTAAAGCGCCTGGCCCACTGGCGCGAGAAGGTTCGAGCCCCTATGGTCACGTCGCTCAACGCTCGCTCTTGATCGCTTTGCGAAACTTGCGCTTGACTATATCGCGCTTGAGCGGCGAGAGACGGTCTATGAAAAGCATTCCGTTGCAATGATCGGTCTCGTGGGCGAGGCAGCGCGCCGTCAATCCCCTGCCTTCGGTCTCGAAGGTTCGCCCCGCCGCGTCCTGCGCGCGCAGCAGCACATGATCGGGCCTGCGAAGCAGAGCGCCGATGCTGGCAAGCGAAAGACAGGCTTCGTCGCCGTCCTGCTCGCCCTCCGCGTTCAGGATTACGGGATTGGCCGCGACGATCTTCGTGCCCTCGCAATCCATGACGAAGAGTTGAAGCGAGAGGCCGACCTGCGGCGCGGCCAGTCCGACGCCGTGCGCGGCGTACATCGTCTCGAACATATCCGAGACGAGCTTTTCCAGGGCATCGTCAAAGGTCTCAACGGGTGCTCCCATCTCTGCGAGCACGCTCGCCGGATAGCTCACGATCTTAAGAAGCGCCATTGGTTTACGGTTCTAACGAAGCTTTGAAGATGACTTTGCGGTTTCACTCCGTCGAAGATAACTTTTGCAGTTTCACTCCGTTCGGGTGCGATTGTGTCCGGCCGTTTCCTTGATCCAGACGCTCTTGACGTTGACGAACTCGCGTATGCCGTGGGCGCTCAGCTCGCGCCCGTAGCCGGAATGCTTGATGCCGCCGAACGGCAGACGCGGGTCGGAGGCGACCATACCGTTGATAAATACGGAGCCCGCTTCGAGGTCTCGGATGAAGCGGGCGCGCTCCGCTTCATCATTAGTCCAGGCGCTCGAGGCGAGCCCGAAAACCGAGTCGTTGGCGAGGCGGATCGCTTCCCCTGCGTCGCGGACGCGAAAGAGCAGGGCGACGGGCCCGAACAGCTCTTCCGTGTAGGCCGGAGAATTTTTCGCGATGTCGGTGATAACCGTCGGAGCGTAGTAATTGCCGGGCCGTTCGAGGCGGCGGCCGCCGGTCAAAACACGCGCGCCCGCCTCCACGGACTCGCGCACCTGTTCATCCAAATCTTCGAGCACGTCCGAGGTCGCCAGTGGGCCAATGTCTGTCTCCTCTTCCATCGGATCGCCGACGCGCAATTGCTCCATTCCCTCTACGAAGCGGCGCTCGAACTCGTCGTAGACAGCGTCGGCGACGATGAAGCGCTTGGCGGCGATGCACGACTGGCCGTTGTTAATGGTGCGCGCGCGGACGGCCGCCTTCGAGGCTTCTTCCACATCGGCGCTCGGCATGACGATGAAGGGGTCGCTGCCGCCCAATTCGAGCACGCTCTTTTTGATATGCTTGCCCGCGCGGCTCGCCACCTGGCTACCGGCGGCCTCGCTTCCCGTGAGCGTGACGGCCCGGACGCGCTCATCGTCAATCAATCGCTCGACACGGTCTGAGCCGATCAGCAGCGTTTGAAAGGCTCCCTCGGGGAAACCCGCCCGGCGAAAAATATCTTCGATGCTGATCGCACACTGCGGAACATTCGAGGCATGTTTGAGCAGCCCTACGTTGCCAGCCATGAGCGCGGGCGCGGCGAAGCGGAAGACCTGCCAGAAGGGAAAGTTCCAGGGCATCACGGCGAGCACGGGGCCAATGGGCTGATAGCTGACGTAGCTCAGCGCGGCATTGGCCTCGACCGTTTCGTTCGCCAGAAAGCCCTCGGCCCGTTCGGCATAATAGCGACAGACCCAGGCGCATTTCATTACCTCTTCGCCCGCAGCCTTCAAGGGCTTGCCCATCTCTGTCGTCATCATGCGCGCAAATTCCTGCTTCTCCGCTTCGAGAATCTCGGCGGCGCGCGTCATCATACGGGCCCTCTCGGCGAAAGCCGAAAGACGGTATTCGCTAAAGGTACGGGCGGCGCGCGCGAGTCGCTGCTCGATCAACTCATCCGAAAGCGGCTCGTAGGAGCGGAGCGTCTCGCCCGTCGCGGGGTTTATCGTTGCTATCGCCATCCGTTTCCTCACCTCTTCGTCGCATCCACTATTTTCGGTCAAAGCTTTTAAGGGATCAAAACGATTTTGCCGTAAGCGCCCGCCTGCAGGACGGCCTCGTGCGCGCGCGCGGCGTCGGCGAGCGGCATCTCCTGCCCGACGACGGGGCTCAGCGTGCCGCTCTCCAATCCGGCGACGAGCGCCGCGTGTATACCGTAGGATTCTTCGGGTGTCGTGTTCATGAGCGTCATGCCGAGTATGCTCGCGTCGCGCGTCATCGCATCGCGCGGGTTGATTTCGACCTGCCCGCGATTTCCGATGACGACGACGCGCCCCTGACGCGCCAGGATGGTCAGATCGCGCCCCAGGTTAACATTTGCGAGCATCTCAAGAATCACATCGACGCCGCGCCCTCCCGTGAGCTTTAGGATTTGCTCAAGGTAATCGGGCGCGTGATGATCGAAGACGTGATGCGCTCCCTGTTCCGCAGCCAGGCGGCGTCCCTCATCCGTGCCGCCGGTTCCGATCACCGTCAGGCCGCGAGCACGTGCCAACTGTACGGAGGCGATGCCGACGCCGCCGCTCGCGCCGTGAACCAGCACGGTTTCTCCGGGCCGGGCGAGCGCGCGGCCGAACAAGGCACGATAGGCCGTGGCGTAAGGGACATTGACCGCCGCGCCCTGGGCGAAGGTGACGGACGGCGGAAGCCTTTGAACCTGCGAGGCGTCGCACAGCGCAAGCTCCGCATACGCGCCGCTCACGGTTCCGGCTGTGTAGACCCTGTCGCCGACGCCGACGCGACGAACATTCATGCCGACCGCTTCGACCACTCCCGCCGCATCCATGCCCGGCGTGTAAGGCAGCGCGGGACGACTCGCATGAAGACCCGACCTGATGTAGGTGTCAACGGGATTGACTCCGACGGCGGCGACGCGCACCAGAACCTGCTCGGGGCCCGGCAAAGGGTCTGTGACTTCTTCCAATCGCATGACCTCGGGCCCGCCGAACTCATGCACACGAATGGACTTCATTATCAATTCCTCCGGGTTTTCTGAGATGTCCTCATACTTTAAGCGCCGGGCGACCGCTTTGCAAAAGCCGGAAGCTCGAAACCCTCGTCTATTTCAAAGGAAGCGTGATTCCCGATAGGCCCGTCCGCGCCGGTCTCGGAAGCCTTCGCGCGCGCGCGGCCCACAAACTATCTCCGAGGTTGTTTATCGTTCGTATTCATGGCTAAGATCATCGCCATGTCAGTGACTCAGGGGGTCTTGATGTTCGGGGCAGCCTTTGTGGCCGGGATGATTAACTCAATCGCCGGAGGCGGCACGCTCATCACCTTCCCGGTTCTGCTGTGGCTCGGGCTCGATCCAAAGGTGGCGAATGCGACGAGCACGGTGGCGCTCTGGCCCGGACTGTTCGGCGGCGTGTTCGGCTTCCGTAAAGAGATGGAGGACAGCCGCGCGCATCTGCTGTGGCTCGGATTGACGAGCGTTGTAGGCGGTGGCGTCGGAGCATTGCTGCTGATATTGACCCCGTCACAGACCTTCGCGCGCCTTGTTCCGTTCCTCATTCTTTTCGCGACGGCGCTGTTCACCTTACAGGAGCCGATAGGGCGCCGCCTGCGGCTCGGAGAGCGGGTCTCGCCCTCGGCGGGCGCGAGTCGTTGGATCGCGCCCGTCATCGTTCAATTCTTCTCTTCCATCTACGGCGGATATTTCGGCGCGGGCAATGGAATACTGATGCTCGCCGCGCTCGGGTTGTTCGGGCTCACGGACATTCACAGGGCCAACGGCATCAAGAACTTTCTGGGCATCTGCATCAACAGCATAGCGGTTCTGGCCTTCGCCCTGTCGAGCTTGGTCTACTGGCCAGATGCTCTCCTGATGACGTTGGGGGCGGTAGCGGGCGGCTACTACGGCGCGAGCGCGGCGCGGCGACTCGGGCGCGTCTTCGTCCGCCGCACAGTCGTTATTATCGGCCTGGTGATCGGGGCCGTGATGCTCTGGCGGATAGGATGAAGAGAAATGACGAACTGTTGATGATGCGCTCTGAATTATGACGAGCTATGAGTTGAGGGCTTTTGTCTTTAGATTAATAATTCCGTGTTCCTGCTTGAATCCTTCCCCGTCATCCTTAATCCTTACGCGTGAGTGACAGAGCAATTTCGGCTGCGACGCGCGCATTGTTTTCGAGCAGCGCCGTATTGGCGCGGAGCGTCGCCCCGTCGGTCAGCTCCGCCAGCCGCCTCAGTAGAAAAGGCGTCAGCTCGCGCCCGCCAACCGTGCCGCTTTCGGCTTCCGCGAGCGCCCGGTCGAGCGCGCCCTTCAAGACCTCAATGGGAACCTCCGCCTGCGCGGGCACGGGCACTGTAATGAGGACGGCGTTTTTGAGGCCGAGGGCAGAGCGCGCCCTGACATATTCTGCGGCCTCGGCCGGTGTATCGGCGCGCGCATCCACACTGAGGCCGCTCTGTCTCGAATAGAAGGCGGGCAGCTCGTCGCAGCCGTAGCCGACGAGCATCACGCCGTAGGTCTCAAGCCACTCGCGCGTGGCCGCCAGATCAAGCACGATCTTCGCGCCAGAGCAGACGACCGCAATCGGAATGCGGGCCAATTCCGGCAGGTCGGCTGAGATATCCGGCAACTCTCCTCTATGAACGCCGCCGATGCCGCCCGTGGCGAAGACCTCTATGCCAGCCTGGTTGGCGATCCAGACGGTTGCGGCAACGGTCGTCGCGCCGTCCCAATTGAGCGCGACCGCCGCGGCCAGATCGCGGCGACTGATTTTGTGTATGGAATCGCTCTCGGCGATATGTTTTAACTGCGCCTCGTCGAGGCCGACGTGAAGCCTTCCGTTGAGGATGGCGATGGAGGCCGGGCAAGCGCCCGCCGCGCGTATGATACCTTCCAGTTGAAGCGCCGTTTCGAGATTAAGGGGACGCGGCAGCCCGTGCGCGATGACGGTAGATTCGAGCGCCACCAGAGCGCGCCCTTCGGCCAGCGCCTCTTCGACCTCCGGGCCGAAAACAAAGATGTCTTGATCGACCATCGTAAGCGATTTTGTGAGCGACGCCGGACGGCGCGGGCTGCGGATAAGGAGCTGGAGCAACCCCTTCATGACCCTTCGCGCCCCGAAGCGTGTCTTTCAGGCTTTGCGTATCTTTCAGGCTTTGGCGACCCGCCCTGCTTTCGCTCTTTTTCCCTTCGGCTTCGCTTTTCTCTCAAACTCGTCTGGGCTCCTCTCGCCGCGCTCCTTGGCGTCGGGCTCGCCCGCTTCGGCGGCCGCGTTTTCGATCTCGGAGTTGATCTCGCCGCCGATCAGGATGGCAGCGCCCGTCAGATAGAACCAGAGCATCATGATGATAAGCGCTCCGAGCGAGCCGTAGGTCGCGCTGTAGGAATCGAAGAAATGCAGGTAGAGACGAAAGGCGAATGAGACCAACAGCCACAGCGCGACGCCGATGGCAGCGCCCGGCGTCACCCATTTCCAATCCTGATCTTTTAAATCGGGCGCGAAGTAATAGATTAGGTTGAAGGTGAGGAGGACGAAGCTGAGCACTATCGGCCACTGCACGATCTTCCACGTGAGCGTGAAAGCCTGGCTGAAACCGTAGCTCCCGGCCAGCAGGTCTGCGATCTTGCCGCCGCCGAACATCAGCGTCAGCGCGACGAGGATCAGCAGGGCGAGCGACACGGTCAGGCCGACCGTCACCAGCCGGATTTTCCACCACGGGCGCGTCTCCTCCACATCGTAAGCGACGTTGAGCGTTTCGCTGATAGCGCCCATCCCGTTCGACGCCGCCCAGAGCGCCGCCAGAATACCGAACGACAATTTACCGCCGCCCTTCTGGTTGGCGACCTCATCAATCGTCGTTCGGACAAGCTCGGTGGCCGACCCCGGCATCACTTCTCCCAGATAACCGAGCAGGTTATCGCGCAGCTCCGATCCGGCCTCCGCGAAATAACCGAACAGCGTCACCAGGAAAAGCAGCAACGGAAAGAGGGCGAGCAAAAAATAGTAAGACAACTGGGCGGCGCGCCCGAACACGTCGTCCTCTGTGACCTGCGACCAGATACGCTGCGCCAGCTTTTTCCAGGTCAGCCCGCCCAACGTCCATAATGATGCCATGGCCTTCTCCCCTTGCGTTCGATTACACGACAGCGACCCGCGCCCCTGACTCGCACGTAGCAAGTAATGGGCCGCTTGCGGGAGACCAACGGAAGCGATGGCGATTCCATAAGGGAACGGGCAACTCGGCTTCAGCCGCCAGCCCCGTTATCCTTCTCAAGCGTGAAGAAGTTGCGTATGCGACGCAGCAGGTCGCTTTGCGCGCGGCGCATGCGCAGGCGCTTGGCCTCTTCATTGAGACCCTCGCGGACGGCTTCCAACTCGACGCGACGCCGCGCCAGTATGTGCGAGATGTCCTCAGCGATTTCGGGGCGGCGGCGCAGAATGTCGTTGAAGGCATCCTTATCCAGGCGATAGCACTGCACGTCCGTATGCGCAATGACGGTGGCCGTGCGCGGCTCGCCCGTCATCAAGCCCATCTCGCCGAAGAAATCGGCGCCTTTGAGCGTCGCCACCTTTTCACTGAGGTTGCTGCCGTCGACGGCGACGCGAACCTCCGCTTCACCCTGCGTCATAATGTAGAGCCAGTGCGCCTTTGCGCCCTGCCTCGTCATCGCCTCGCCGCGCACGAACGGCGCTTCGTTCATACGCAGCGCCAGCTCGCGCCGCTCTTCATCCGTCAGGGTATGAAACAACTCGACGCGCTGAAGCGCCTCGACCCGGCCCTCGATCTCCTCGCTGCGCTTGCGCTTGCGCCGCGTATCGTCCTCTTCCGTGATGAAGAGCGAATGCGCCGGGATCGAGAGCGGAATATCTACGCGGCGCAGGGCGAAGTAGATGCGCTGGCGGACGATGGAATCGGTCGGGTCGGTCAGCGCCAGATCGGTCAGCCAGTAGCGCGCAGCGTACGTCGTATAACTCTCTTTGAAATCCAGCATGAGGACGTGCGGCGCGGGCTCGCGCGCGATATTCGGTATCGGCTCGGCGCGCAGGGCCGCCTCGACCGCGTCGATCACGTCCGTCGGCGCGTAACGGAAATCCACGTTGAAGTAGACCCACTGGCGATGCTGGCGCGGCGCTCCCTCGCGCCGCCCCAGAAGGATCACCTGCCCCTTCATCAAAACGCTGTTCGGAATCACGACCGTATCCCAGTTGCGTGTCTCGATAGAGGTCTGCCGCCAGCGAATCTCTTTGACCTGCCCCTCCTGCTGGTCAATGCGCACCCAGTCGCCGACCGAGATCGTGCGCTCCATCTGAAGGGCCATGCCGCCCATCACGTTGCCGAGCGTGTCCTGCAAGGAGAAGCCGATGACGGCCGTGATGACGGCGGAAGTGGCGACGATGCCGGAGAGGTCTACGCCGTGGCGCGCCAGAAGCATCAGCGCCAGGATGATATAGGCGAAGGCGACCAGCAGATCGCGCATGATGCGCGGCGGCTTCAAACGCGCCGCATCCATCAGGACATCGAACAGGATCACGCTGCCAACCGTGATGAGGGCGATGCCCTCGATCATCCGCGCTGCCCAACTGATCCAGCGATACGGGCTGCTCTGCTGCTGCGGGCCCACGCTCGCGTCGTAGATCAGGGCGGCGATCATCAGCCCGGCGAGGCCGAGCCCGTACATTAGCACCGCCGTGCGGATGCGCGTCCGCTCCCCCGGGACGATCACGAAGAGAACCATCGAGCAGATCAGGAATACAACCAGAACCCCCATGAAGGTCTTGTTTCCCATGCCCGAGGCCGTCACAACATTTTGCCAGAAAGAGTTCATCAACGTAACGTCTATCTTTTGTTCAAGAGAGCGAGTATGGAAAAGCGCAGGTGCACGTCGCGGCAGCGCGGGAGCGAATCTTAACACGACCCGCACGCGGCATGAACAACAAAGTAGCGGGCGTCCCGCGTGCGCTCTCAAATAAAACCCCTACCCGAAAAAGGGCCGCCCTACTTTTCGCTCCGATCCTTTCCGGAATCAAATAATCATGGCACGCGCGCGCGTGCGCGCGTAGAGACCGGGCGCGTGCAGGCCCCTGGCGTGCGCTGAACCATATCGACTCAGGTGTAATGAATGATGTCACCTGCGCCGGGGCGATCCGGTTCAAACGATGGAGCGCGGGCGCAGTTTTGGCCAATAAAACAGGCCATTTGCAGCATCTCCCCCCGTCTGGCATGTTAGTTGCTGACTTTACCGGGCAAGGGGGGTTTTTAAGAGATGAAAACAAGTGGCTTAACGAAGAAAATCGGGGGAGCTTTTCTGGCATTCTCTTTCCTGTTTGGCATCGGGATCGCTTCGAGCGTGACCACACAGGCACAGTTTGGAAACGATCAGTACAGTCGTGATCGCTACTACGAGCGACAGCAGCGGCAGCGCGAGCGCGAGCAAAGGCGGCGCGAGCGTGAGCTGCGACGGCAACAGCGCCGCGCAGATGCATATGGCAACTACGGCTATGGCAACAACGGTTACGGCAACGACGGGTACTATAACAATGGGTACGGCGTCTCGTACCAGCTTAGCCAGACGGCGCTGAACGCTGGCTACAATCAGGGTATCCAGGAAGGTCGCAAGGATCGCAGCCGTGGCGAGCGCTACGAGTTTCGCGACGAGGGCGATTACCGCGAGGCCACCAAGGATTACAACTCACGGTTAGGTGACCGCGAGATGTATCGTCGTTACTTCCGTCAGGGATTTGAGAACGGCTACGCGGACGGCTACAGGGGTTACTAATAACACCCCGCGGAATCCGGATAAAGTTAAGGGCGTGAGCCGGGAGATGATTAATCTTATCCCGGCTCACGCCCATTAATTTGTCCGGCGCTTAACGGTACGATTCAACATGGCTTACTCCCCTTATTAGTTTCAGCGTGGCTTCGATACACACCGCTGCGTCCAGCCGCCGAATAGGCAGAGACGGCTGGACTAACCGAGACGATCCTCATTAGAAGTGGCACAGAGGGGCTGGCTTAACCCGAAGGTTCCTGACCGGGGGCGAGCGCCAAAGTGGGGAGATGGATAGAGAGCGCCCGAAATCTTCGCTTCGCATCCGGGCACGCGCCGGAGGCCGAGACCGCCCGAGAGAGAGAGGGAAATTTACTTGACCATCGTGCCCGTCCGATTCCAGCGCGTATTCGTGAAAAAGTTCGAGAGAGGATTCGTCGATGGCGCGCTTTCGTCATACGACCAGTAGACGAACATGGCGCGGCCCACGACATACTCCCGCTTGACGTAGCCCCAAACGCGGCTGTCCGAGCTGTTGTTGCGATTATCTCCCATCACGAAATAGGAATCGGCCGGAACGACGAACTTTTTATCGCTATCGAAAGAGCGGTTGACGCTGTAGAAGACGGAATAGGGCTCGTCGGCGGCGCGCGGCGGATTCTCTCGAATCTCAAGCGGGGCGTTGTTCTCCAACTGTCCGACGGTCGCCGGATTGTCGTCGTGATCGATGGCGGTGATGCGATGCTCCGGCAGCAGCTTGCCGTTTATATAGACGTGTTCATCACGGACTTCGATCTGCTCGCCCGGCAAACCTATCACGCGCTTGACGTAGTTGGTCTTGAAAGGAATGTTCTCAGGGTCGCCGGTCTGCTCGGAAAGCTTCTGATTGCTATTGCCCGGATATTTGAAGACGATGATGTCGCCGCGTCGAATCTCGCGCTGTGGGAGGAACGGCAGCGGCGGGCCGGGCGCGAAGATGAATTTGTTGACCAGCAGGTGATCGCCGATGGTGATCGTATTCTGCATCGAGCCGGTCGGGACTTTAACGGCCTGCACGATGAACGTCATGCCGAAGAGCGCCATTATCACGGTCACGACGGCCGACTCGAAATACTCGCGCCAGATGGTCTTGGGCGGCCCCTGCGGTTTACGTTCCGTCGCGGCGCGCTTCTCATTACCGTTGCGGCTGGCGGCGGCGGCGCGCGATGCAGCAGACAAAGAAGGCGCTACCGTCTCCTTCGCTTCCCTTTCGGCGGGCCGTTCCGCAATCCCTGTGTTCGTGAAATCGTCGTCCATAAAAACATCCTAGAGAAGGTCTCGGCGGCGGTCAAGCCAGCCGGGCCAGGACGCAGAGAATTTAAGCCCGGCGTTTGGCCCAACCGCAGAAGGAGCGCCTCCTCACAGAGAGAGAGAGAGAGAAGAAGGCCAGCGGCCCCGGACGGGCACGCCTTATTCTAGTCTGCCGCCGCCGACGCCTGCGCTTCGGCATCCATCTGTTCGAGCGCCAGTCGCGCGGCGACCGTCTCGGCGGCCTTTATGGTGCGCCCCTGCCCGCGCACGCTGCCGCCCTCCCAATTCACCTCGACGTGGAACGTGCGGCGGTGCGGCGGCCCCACCGTATCGACCACTTCGTATTGCGGGGCGACGCCTTGCGAAGCCTGCAACCGCTCCTGCAACATCGTCTTGTAATCGGCGGCCGCCGCCGATTCCGGATCGGCGCCTTCCAGTTCGTCGCCGAGCGCACGGTGCACAAAGTCGCTCGCGGCGCTCAACCCGCCGTCGAAGAAGATGGCCGCCAGCACCGCTTCAAAAGTATCGGCGAGCAGCGCGCGTTTGAGACGACCGCCGCTCTTCTCTTCGCCGCGCCCGACGCGAAGATATTCGCCTATGGTCAAACGCTGCGAGGCCCTGGCGAGCGTCTGCGCGCTGACGAGCCTGTGCTTCATGCGCGACAGCTCGCCTTCGGTCACATCCGGGTAAGACTGAAAAAGCGAGTTGGCGACGACGAGCCCGAGCACGGAATCGCCCACGAACTCGAACGCCTCGTTGTGAAGGCGACGCGCCTCCTCTTCCTGGCCGGGCGCAACCTGCTCGTGCGCCCAGGAGCGATGCGTAATGGCGCGTTCGAGCAGATGCCGGTCGCTGAACTTGTAAGCGAGCAGATTCTCCAACGCGCCTAGATCAGGAGCAGTGCCTTTGGGCTTCTTCACGGTTCCTGATTGTAGCAAACGCCGGACGCAGCGTCGAAAGGCGTTTGCGTCCGGCGTTAATTTCCAGGCTCTCGAATCGAGGCTCGGGTCTCTGGACTTACGGGCGGCGAGCGTGATGCAACGGCGGCTTGGGCTTGGTCGCGGTCGTCGAGCTATCGCTCGGCGGCGTAGTCGTCGTCGCGGGCTGGCTGGCGCTCGGCGTAGCCGTGGCCGGAGAAGTGGGGGTAGTGCCCGTTCCGTTAGTTCCCGTCGAAGTCCCGGCTCCGGTGGCTGGGGTGGTCGTGGTGGTCGCAGGCGTCGGCGTCGGCGCAAGCGTCGGCTGCGCGGGCAACGGTGTCGACAACACGCCAGCGATCAGCTCCTGCATTCCGGCTTCGGAATCGTTGTGACGGAACTTGTAAAAGTTGGTCAACTGCGTCGTCCACTGGCTCTTGACGGTGGCGTACTTCGCATCGGTTGCCAGCGCGATGGCGCGCGCGTAAGCATCTATGATGCGGTCTATCACCTGATTCAAATTCTCAAGCGCCGCTTTGCTCTCGGGCGATTCATCCTTGCCACGGAAGTTTTTCTCGAAATCATCGGAGAGCCTCTTGTAGGGGCCTGCCTGGTAGGCCAGAGCGAGACGCACGTAGGTCTGCGGGTCTTTTTTGAAGAAGCCCTCGGTCTGCGCCGCTTTGAGGAAGTAGCCGATGGACTCGTTCGGGTTCGTCTTCAATGCGAAGATACCGAGCGAGCTGTTGAGCCAGTTTATGTATTCATCCTTGACCTTGGCATCGAGCGGCTTGCCCTCTTCAAAACCCTTTCCGCCTTCGACCAGTTGAAGAGTCCGGCGCGCGTAGTTTGAAGCCTCTGCATTATTAATGTCTTTATTGGTCAGCGATAATTGGAGGGCAGCCCACGACACCCTGCTCATAGCGGTCAGGTCGTTCGGCTCGTCGACCAGAATCTGCTTGCCCAGATCGTAGGCCTCGGCAAATTTCTGATCCTTAATCAACTGTTCCAGGTCAACCTTGCGCTTGCCCTTCTCATAGGCCGCGACCCACTTCTTCATGTAGGCCGTATACTGATCTTCCGCCGGAAACTTGGTCAGGTACTCTTTGGCGGTCTCGTAGGCTAATGGCTGATTGGTCTTAATATTGTCCGTGAACTGCTTATACAGTTTCGTTTTGGCATCTTCGTCGCCCTGCCCCGTCGCTGTCTCTTCCGTTGTGGTCAAGGGCGAGGTGGCAGCGGTGTTGTTGCCGAGCGCGAACGCTGACAGCGCGAGCGTGGCGACCATCGCGCTTAACGTTATCAGGCGGATTAATTTGTTCATCGGATGCATGTCCTCCAGGCGATGTCTGTCTTAACTTAAATTCTCTCAAAAATCTTTCGGGGGTGTGGGCGTGCTCTAAACAGCTTCGCGCTCATTCAGATGCGCGCGGGATAGCCGACGGTTGCCGCATTTTACAACGCCGCAAGCTCGGGACTTGGCGTTGCAGCCAGCGTGGGGTATCGAACCATACCTTACGAGTGCTATGGCGCAATAATCCTGCAATAATCGTCCTCGTGTCAAGCCCCTTCGGCCCTCTTCCCCATTGAGCCGTGGCCTGACACGCCGACAAAAAACTGCACCGGACTTTCGATCTCAATTGATCTACGAAAGTCCGGCGCAATCCGGTTTTCCGCGATTCGCAAAGGCTCGGCCGTTACGGCTTATTCGTTAGAACGCGGCGCGGTCTTTCTCCGTTCTGCTGTTGCTGCGTGGCGGGCGCGCCCGAGGCGGGCGGCGGCGCTGTGGTCGTCGCGTTCGGAGTAGACGTAGTTGTTGTCGTAGTCGTCGTGGGCCGCGTCGTCACCTGTACGGGCCTCGATGGTACGGTCATGATTACGGTCTTGACGTTGGAGCGCGTTCCATTCGTGCCCGTCGTCGTCGTCGTCGCCGCAGCAGCCGCCGAATCATCGGCGGGCGTGCCCCAGGTCGAGTCGGCGGCCTCGCGTTCATTCTCAACTTCGTCGCTGAGGGCGGCGGCTGCGCGCGGGTCTATCTTCGGGCGCGGAGTGAGCGAGGCGGGCGTCGCCGCCATCTGGACGCCGTTCGTCGTGCCGAAGCGTGCGTTGAGCGCGCGATAAATCTTTCCGGCGACACCGGCGGCGATGCGCCCGCGCTCGCCGGAGCCGCGCGTTACCACGACGACTGCGAGGTGCGGGTCAACGACCGGCGCAAAGGATGCGAAGAGACCGAGCCAACTGCCCTGACCGATGCACGTGCCGGTCTTTCCGGCGATGGTTTGCACGGGATCGTAAGCGAGTTTCGCCGTCCCGTAGTTGACCGCTCCGATCATGCCCGGAATCATGCGACGCAGATTCTCCTGCGGGACATTGAGGCGGCGTCGCACTTCCGGCTTGAACTTGACATCCTCCTGCGGCGTGCGCGGAAGGTGCGGCGTCATGAGCTGCCCGCCGTTGCCGATGGCCGAGACGAGCGAGGCCAACTGGACGGGCGTCACCTCAAAGTCGTCTCCGTGCGACGACATGTGGTTGACCGCGTAGCCCGTCTTATAGGCCGGGACGCGTCCCGTATATTCGTTCGCGTGATTAATGCCCGTGCGCTCGCCGAGGCCCAGCTCGCGCGCGTAAGAGACCATACGATCAAAGCCGACGCGCCCGCCTACGGATTGAAAATAACCGTTGTTCGAGTAGGCGAGCGAGTCCGTCAAATCCAGGCTGTACTTCTGCAAAGAGATGTTGACGGTCTGAGTCGGGTCGATCACCTTCTCGGACAGACCGGCGAGGCCCGTCACGAGCTTGATCGTCGAGCACGGCTTGTAGCCCTTGCGCAGCGCCCAATCCTGGTTGACCACGGTGAAGATGCGGCCCGTCTTCGGGTCCATGACGACGACCGAACCGGCATGATTGCCGAGCGCCGCGACGGCCGCACGCCTTACTTCCATGTCCTCGCCCGTGACCTCGTCCTTGAGAATGTTGGCGGCCGATTCATCGCGCAACGCCTGATCGGCGGCACGCTGGCGCGCGATGGCGGCCAGCCGGGCCTGCTCTGCGCGCCGCCGCGCCTCTTCGAGCTGGCGGCGGCGCTCTTGCGCCTGGCGACGCGCTTCAATCAGGCGCTCGCGGCGCGAAAGCGCGCGTCCGCCTTTACGCTCGTCTACGTTTCGGGCGGTGCGTTTGTCTCTGGCCGATCTCCTTTCGGCCCGTTCCTCGCGCGCCGACCTGGCGCGCTTGCGATCCTGCCGCTCGACCTTCGCCGATTTTTCGTGACCCCGCGCCGCGCGCGACTTCTTATCGCGCGCCGACTGGGTTTTGGTTTTCGCCGCCGAAGGTCTCTCCCTGGCCCAGCCGACGGAGAAGCTTGCTATAAGAAGAAATAAGAGGGCGAATAAACTGAGCGCCCCGCGCGCCTGCTGCCTGGAGGTACGTAAACTCTGGGTCATTGATAGGGCCTCGCTTCAGGGTTTCAGCCGTGGATACGACTCTTGAGCTGGCATCGAACGCCCCGGCATGAGAACAAGCTCTTCGAGTCTGTAGCCAAAGTTTTTCCGGCGCGCAACATCTTGCGCCGCGCCGTGCGCCGAGTAGTCAATGATGAAAATCGAAGTGTTGAGAGCCAACAAAAACGCTCCTGAACATTTTTATCAGTTTTGCTAAACCTTCGTCTGTTACAAATGAGGAGGGAGAGTTCCCGATAGGCGGCCTCTGGGGAGTTTGCTTTGAGACCGTCGCAACTATAACATCTGAGGGGACGAGCGGCAACAAAAAAGTCTTGCGGGCAGTGGGGCCGGATTTTACATGCGTTGGGAGACTGGCCCACCGAAGAGGATGCCGCCGGTCGGAAGAGACACGTCATGAGGGAGGTCAAACTCATCTCCAGCTTTCGCGTACGGCTACTGCTTGTGCTGGCCGTGCTGCTCATCATGACGCTCGGCGTGCAGTACTATTTGAACCTGCTCGCGGCGCAGAGGAATGCGCGCGTCATCGCGGAGCAGGAGCAGGCGCTGGCCGCTGGCGTCGAGTTGGGCGTCAAGGCCATCACGGCCGGGGATTATCTAATCACGCTGCGCGAGCGCGCTAACCAACCGCTGCTGGATGAGAAGGCCGGGCGCGTGACCAATATCCTGGTAGTCGATAACGAGGGGCAGGTCCGAGACAGCCTCGATCCGGATTACAACCCGGAGAAGGTCAACGGCGTCATGCAGTATAAGCAACTGCGCGATGTGCCGCTGCCGCGCGTGATTAGCGCCGGTCAGCTTGCGGATGACAATACGCTCCTGCCGCTAAAAACACAGGCGCCGACGCAATACCGATCCGGAGAGCCGCGCGCATTTCCCTTCCCCGTCGAAACCGACAAGGGGCGATGGTACGTCATCGTCGCGCTCGGCAGGGCGACGCTGACGACCCGCGTATGGAATCTACAGGCGGCGCGCCCCCTGCTCTACACCCTCGCCGTGCTGCTGGTGACGACCTTCTTCACGGCCGTTCTCGTCTGGCGCTTCACGCGGCCGATCAAAGACCTCTCGGACGCGGCCCGCAGGGTCGCCGCCGGTCAGTTCGATTTTCAAGTCCGCGCCGCCGACCGTGGCGACGAGATGGGCCAGCTCGTCGCAGTCTTCAACGAGATGATAAGCAGGCTGGCGCGCACGCGCGAATTGGAATCGCAGCTTCATCAGGCGGAGCAATCGGCCGTCGTCGGCCGTCTCGCCTCCGCCATCGCGCACGAGATCAGGAATCCTCTGAACTACATCAACCTCACGCTCGATCACGTCCGGACGGCGCTCGCGCCCGAAGACCCGCAGAAGCGCGCCACCTTCAATCGGCTGGCCGACCAGCTCAAAGCCGAAGTCGCGCGCATCAATACGCGCATCTCCGAATTTCTAAACTACACGCGGCCCGTCAAGCTTGAGCTGCGGCCCGTAGACCTGCGCGAGGCGGCCCTGGATGCGCTGCGCATGGTCGAGGTGCAGGCGGCCGAGAGTAACATAGAGGTGAGCATAGAGTCGGCCGATGATGTGCCGCGCGTGATGGCCGACGGCGAATCTCTGCGCTCTGTCTTTACGAATCTTTTAATTAACGGTCTCCAGGCGATTGACGGCGCGGGCGGGCGGCTCTCGATCAAGCTATCGGCCGAAGAGATGGGGCGCGTCGCGCGCATAGAGATAACGGATACGGGCCACGGCATCGCGCCCGAGAACATCTCACAGGTCTTCGAGCCCTACTTCTCGACCAAGGAGACGGGCACGGGCCTCGGCCTCGCCATCGTCAAGAAGGCTATAGACGAACACGGCGGCTCGATCTCCGTAACCTCGAAGCAGGCGAGCGGCACAACATTTACAATCACACTACCGACTGAAAGGAGGGCGGAGGGATGAGGGATGAGGGATGAAATAAAAGCTTTTATTTCATCCCTCATCCCTCATCCCTCATCCCTGAACGCTATGGCACGCAAAAGCATACTCGTGGTGGATGACGAAAAGTCGCAACGCGAAATTCTTGAGTTGATCTTGTCGAACGAGGGCTACGACGTAACGACGGCGTCGAGCGGCGAGGCGGCGCTTAAATTCGCCAAGGAGCGCCGATTCGATCTGGCGCTCACCGATCTGAAGATGACCGGCATGGACGGCATAGAGCTGCTGCAACACCTGCTCGTGCAGGATTCTTCGATCATCGTCATCCTGCTCACGGCCCACGGCTCGATTGATTCGGCCAAAGAGGCCCTCAAGCGCGGCGCGTATGATTACCTGCAAAAGCCTTTCGATCAGGACAAGCTGCTGGAGACGATCGGCCGCGCGCTCTCGCGCCTCGACGCGCTCGATGTCGAGATCATCTCGGCCTCGCCCGAAATGGAGAGCGTCAAAAAGATGATCCTCAAGGTCGCGCGCTCCAATTCGACCGTGCTTATACGCGGCGAGTCGGGCACGGGCAAGGAGTTGATCGCCCGCGCCATACACAATCAGAGCCCGCGCGCTGCGGAGATGTTTCAGGCCGTCAACTGCGCCGCGATCAACGAGAACCTTCTCGAATCCGAGCTGTTCGGCCACGAGAAGGGCTCTTTCACAGGCGCGCACGCCGAGAAGAAGGGGCTCTTCGAGGTCGCCGACCGGGGCACGCTCTTTCTCGACGAGATAGCCGAACTCGACATCGGCATGCAGGCCAAGCTGTTGCGCGCCCTACAGGAACGTGAGATACGGCGCGTCGGCGGAACCCGCGCCATCAAGATTGACGTGCGCGTGGTCGCGGCCACCAACAGGGACTTGCGCGCGATGGTCGGCGACGGAAGATTCCGCGACGATCTCTATTACCGCATCAATGTCCTGTCGGTCGATGTGCCTCCGCTGCGCGAGCGGCGCGACGACATTCCAGTGCTGATAGATTATTTCCTGAAGAAGCACACGCGCAACAGCTCTCATCTGGTACGCGGGCTCGCGCCCGAGACGCGGCGATTGTTGATGGATTACAGTTGGCCCGGCAACGTGCGACAACTCGAATCCGCCATAGAGCGCGCCATCCTCCTGTGTGAGAGCGATCTGATTCAGGTCGAGGATTTGCCACTCGAAGTCCGACAGGAAGCGCGCCCCGCCTCCGAAGGCGCGTTCAAGCTGCCGCCCGAAGGCATCGCCTTTGAAGATGTCGAGCGCGACCTGATTATGCAGGCGATGGAGCAAACCGACTACAACATCACCAAGGCCGCAAAGCTGCTCGGGCTGACTTTCCGCACGCTGCAATACCGCCTCGAAAAGTTCGGCATTAAGAAGCCGGAGAAAGAACGTGAAGAAGGATAAGGAATGAAAAGCAGGAGTTAGGACTCAGAATTTAGGAGTCAGAATAAAAGCGGTTTGCCGCCCTTTCCATTCTGAATCCTGTGTTCTGAGTCCTCGGGTTCTTGAATCATCATTCCGGGGTTCATCCCTACAGCTTCGTTCCTTATTTTTATAGCGGCTCGCAAGTGTCAAGGGTTCCAGGGCCGTTCGTCTCGGGTTCAGAGAGAGAGTGTGTGTGCGTACTATGAATCGAACCATCCATCTTATCCTCGGCGGACTGCTATTGCTTGGCTGCGCGGCATGCGCTGGCAGAGACTCTAAAGCTCCCGTGGCGGCCAACAACACGTCGAACCAGGATGCAGGCGCGGCGGGTGTGAAGACGCCGCCTGCTGACATCGTGCGTGCCGACGTTTCCGGCGTCGAGATAGCGGCGGGCGGGGCGGCGGAAGCGCTCGTGCGGCTGACCATCGCCGACGGCTATCACATCAGCGCCAATCCGGCGACGCTCTCTTACCAGATAGCTACGCAGATAAAGGTCGAGCCGGGCGCGGGCATCACCGCGAGCGACCCCGTTTATCCGCCTTCGATCACGAAGAAGTTCTCTTTTGAGCCGCAGCCGTTCGCCGTTTACGAGCGCGAAGCCGTCATCAAGCTCCCCTTGCGGGCCGAGACCGGGGCGGCCCCCGGCCCACGTTCGCTCGGCGCGAAACTACGCGTGCAGGCGTGCGACGATCAGGCGTGTTACCCGCCGCGCACCCTCAATACCTCCATACCCGTCACCGTCAAGTGACGCAGCCCATTTCGATTGCGAAGAAGATATTGATGAAGAGGATATTGACGCCGAAACGTTGAGCCTTGCGGTCGCGTTTGCCAATCTGAAACCTGAAATCTAAAATCCGAAATCTATAATGACGGAGCGTATCTGGACTATCATCGCGGGCCTCGGAATCATCGTCGCCGCGATATTCTTGTTGCGGGATAATATAACCGTCGCTTTCGTCGCGGCGACGCTCGGGGTCGTCGCGTGGTTCCTGGGCCTGCGCGACCGCCTGCGTAAAACCATCGTCCCGGCGGTCGAAGAGCGGGAAAGCGATCACAACACGAGCGGAGACAAAGATGAGGATTAAAAGATACTTGATGCCAGCCCTGATGCTATGCTTGACGGCCGCGTGGCCGGGCGCCCTCGCTGCTACGACGACGGCGAGGGCGGCGGCACGCGCCTCGGCCGACGATCAGTCAGAGGTGCGCAGCGCCGTGCGCCAGGTCTTCGGGCAACTGAAATCGCGCCAATACGGCGCGATCTACGACGCGCTCCCGTCCGCGTCGCAACGACGCATCTCGCGCGAGCGTTTTACGGGCTCTCTCAGGCGCACCGGCGATATGTACGAGCTTGATCGCATGGAGGTCGGCGCGGTGCGCGTCGCGGGCGACGTGGCAGCCGCCGATGTAGTGATGTACGGGCGCGTGTCGCGGCCCGTCGAGAGCGACGCAAAGGTAGTCGCGCAAGTGTATCTGGTTCGCGAAGACGGCAGATGGCGCGTCGCGGTGGGCGACCGCGCGACCCTCAGACAAATGCTCGCTGACTATCCGGACTTTACCGGGAAATATCCTTTGCGCGACCCACGCATCTACGTCAAACGCGACGGCCGCTGGGTGGACATAAGCTCGCTCGTGCGCCGCGCCGCCCGTCGCCGGGCCTGACGGGGGCCGTCCGAGTTTCAGAGCAGGTCTGCAAACGAAAGCTGTGCCGTGTCGGCCGCGCCGCGCCGTGTGCGCTTTACGCCGTCGAGCGCGTCGCGCACCGATTGTAAGTGAAAGCGTGCGATGCGCGGCGTGATTCTGACACAGGGGATGCGTCCCTTTCGCGCCAGCCTGTGCACGGTGGATTCGCTCACCTGAAGAATGGCGGCGAGCTGTCGCGCGGTCAGAAACTCTTCACGCGATTGATGCGTAGGTTGGGGAGCCGGTTCGCTCATTTAGACTCACCCCGCCGAGAGAGAGGGGGGCCTCTATTTGTCTGTCGGAGGAAGCGAGAGCGCGACGTTGTAGCGGGCCGGGCCGTCCACTTCGACATCCTTCGTCACGGGGCCGACACCCTTGGCCCATACCGTGAGACGATACACGGCCGCCTCCGGCGCCAGGCGAAAGACGAAGAGCCCGGTCTCGTTTGTGACGCGGCCATCAATCTTTTTCGCGCTGCCGTCGGGCCGAACGCGGGCGATCTCGACGCGCGCGCCGGGGACGCTCTTTCCCTCGGCGCTAAAGACGCTGCCGCGCACAAAGGCTATGGAGCCTTCATCGACCGTCAGAATCAGTTTGTCCGGCAGAGAGCGGATTTTTCCGGCGCGCACTTCGATGTCTTCGAGGCGTCCGACGCTCAGGCCGGGTTTGCGAAAGGTCAAGCCGTATCTGCCGGGCGCGAGTCCCGAAATAAGGAACTCGCCTTTGTCGTTGGTGGTCGCCCGTCCCACCTCGCTGTCTCCCTGCCGCACACTGACCTCGACCTGCTCGGCCGCGCCACTGCGCGTGCGCACTTTGCCCTTGATGCCGCCCCGCGTCGGATCAACGCCCTGCGCCATTGTGGCAATAGTGGAAGTGGCGGCGCAGGCCGAAATCAACATGATCGCCAACAGAAGAGCGCCGCTCCATCTTTGCAACAACATTACTTTCATTCTCGTATAATCCGTGTTCGTCCGTGAGCCGCCAGGCCACCGTAGAGGCCCGCAAGCGAGAGCCGTCATTATAACATGCGCCGGGCGCGGGGTGAGCTTCGGAAGCGCCACGGGAAGTGTTGATGCGTCGAAGGCCGTTTCCTGTTGCTTTGCGCGCCCCGTTGCTGGTATTCATACGACGGGCGGGCTCCGCGCGGGCCGCGCCTCTTCGCGTATAATCTCCCCGCATCGAACCGGGCGATTTTACGAGTCGCCAAACCATAGATTCGCGGTCAGGCTTTTATGTTAGCTGTCCCCTCGTCCTTCCGATTCGCCCAGGCCCCGCCCAGGGCTCACTCGTTGCGGCTTCTACGCGGCGCGCTTCTCGCGGTCGCTCCGGCGCTCGTCGTCGTCGTCCTCGCCTTACCACCATCTTCTGCTCGGGCACAGGAACAGCCGCCTCCGCCGCAAGCGCAGGAGCGACCGCGCCGCGTCCATACGGTGGTCGAGCAGGAGGAGGTCGGGCCAGATGATGTGCTGCGCGTCGACACAGACCTGATAATGGTGGACGCGGCGGTGACGGACGCGCTCGGGCAGCCCGTGCGCCACCTGAGCGCGAAGGATTTCAAGCTCTACGAAGACGGTATTGAGCGGCCCATCGCCTTCTTCAACGTGGAAAAGCGAGACGCCGGGACGCGCCCCGTAGCCATCGTTTTCGCACTCGACGTGTCGGGCAGTATGACGCCGGAAGAGATCGAGCGCCTGCGCGGCGCATTGAAGATTTTCTCCGCGAAGCTGGCGGAGAGGCCCGCGCTTTTCGCAGTGATGTCGTTCGGGATGAACGTCAAGACTATCCAGGGATTTACGAACGACCCGCAGAAGCTCGACCGCGCCTTCGAACGAATCGCGCGCGATCCGAACGGCCTTTCGACGCATGCCTACGACGCCGTGGACGACGCCGTGCGGCTGCTCGTCAGAAAAGCGCCGCGCACGCGCGAGCGTCGCTTGATGAGGCGTGTCGTCGTCGCCATCACGGACGGCTTTCCGGTCGGCGATACGGTCGCGCCGAGCACCGTCATCGAGCGCGCCAACGCGGCCGACGTGAGCGTTTATACCGTCACGCTGCCGTCGTATTCGCGCCTCGTGGCTTCGACGACGCGCCCACCGCTGCCGACGCCGCTCGATGTCAGCGGGCTGGCCGAGCTAACGGGCGGGACAAACTCCTATGCGACGGATAAGGATCTGGAGTCGCTTTTCCGCTCGCTCGCCGAAGAGGTCACGTCAACCTATGTGCTGGCTTTCTATCCGTCCGAAGAGAAGCGGCGCGATGGTCGCCTCCACACGATCCGTATCGAAGCGCCGCCCGGCCTGACCGTTCGCCAGAGCCGCCCCGGATATAAGAGCAATGAAAAGTAGCGGGCAAACAGTGGCGTGCGAAACAGAGCGCGCCGTGAACGAGCCTACGGAACTCGCCCCGAGCCGCTTTTCACTGATTACATCTTAAAAGTCTTCGTCTTCCTCATCCTCGTCGAGACCATCCTCTTCGACGATGTCTAGTTCGACGGGATCAAGTCCAACTATTTCCAGGTCAGTCCCGCACTCTTCGCACGAGACGATATCTCCCTTGTCCGCGTCCGTATCGACGTGGACATCTGCATCGCAATCGGGGCACGTTCCGGTCGGCACTTCTGTTTACCTCCATCGCATTTGGTTGACAGCAGAGAGAGGCACACCCGTATGTTTACTTGGGGAGGCTCCCACCTTGTTTTATCTTTAGAGACCGGGACAATCTAACCGCGCCCGCCGGATTTTGCAACACGGATTTTGCAAAAAGGGGTCGGCCACAGGCCCGCGCCTTTGCGCCGCGAGTGATGAGGGTTCTAAGCGACCTGTGATAGGGCATCTTGCAGTCTACGGAGCGCGTTTTCCAGGATTTCGTCCTCGCGCGCGATGCATAACCGCATGTGATGATCCCAGGCGTCGCTGTCAGAGAATGCGCTTCCGGGCACGGCCGCCACGCCCGCCCTGTCGATCAGCATTTCGTTGAGCTGCATGGCGTCGCGAAAACCCGCCGGGATACGCGCCCAGATATAAAAGGCGGAGCCCGAATCGTAAAGCCGGAAGCCCAACCTTTGCAGCACCTCCTCGGCCCTCTTCCGCTTCAGGGCGAAGCGCTCGCGCAGTCGCGCATAATAATCGGGGTCGGCCATCAGCACCTGCGCCAGCGCGCGCTGAAGCGGCGTCGGCGAGCAAACATAAAAGACGTTGTTCGCATTATTGAGCGGCGCGATGAGAGCCCCGCTGCCGTAGGCGTAGCCGAGCCGCCAGCCAGAGATGTTCCAGGATTTTGAGAAGGAGTTGACGGTGATCGTGCGCTCCCACATCCCTTCGAGGGTCGCGATTGAGACGTGCGGCTCGCTGCCGACAACGTAGTGCTCGTAAACCTCGTCAGCGATGCATAGCAGGTCAAGCTCGCGACACACATCTGCGATCAGCTCAAGCTCTGCCCGCGTAAAGACTTTGCCCGTAGGGTTGACGGGCGTGCAGGCTATTATGGCGCGAAGCGGAAAGGGCTTGCGCTCCTTTAACTGGCGACAGCGCGCGAACAACTCTTCCCCGTCCAGCTCCAAAGTATCTCGTCGGAGCGCGAAGACCTCCGTATGTCCGCCAAGCTCATCGAGGATGCGACGGTGATACGGATAATATGGCTCGAAGACCAGGGCCGATGCTCCCTTGAGGTAGGTTTGCGCGACCGAGACGAGACCGCCCGTCGCGCCGGGTGTAATCAGGAGTTCGAGCGGTGTCGCATCCGGGTCTACTTCGATCCGGTTGAGCGTGCGGATTTTCTGCGCGACGGCGTGGCGTAGCTCCTGCGCGCCCTCGGCCGGGCTGTAATGATTCTGGCTCGCACTGATGATCTCGTTGGCGGCGCGCGCCAGTGCCGGATCAATCGCCAGTTCCGACTGTCCCTGCACCAGATTTCCGTTCGGCGGAACGAGCCGCGTGATTTTTCGGATGTCGGGTTTCATTTTGGCAGACATCTGCGTTTATCCTTTGAAAGGGATTAGCCTTTGAGGCCGTTTGGGACGTAATCTACATCTTTCGGGCCGATTTGTATAATCTACAGTCTGCATTGAGCGGGCCGTCTATGAAAGGGCCGTTGCAGAGGGGCGGCGGGCGAACGCGTCGGACGAAAGCTGATGGAACTGACGCAACTGGAATTTTTCCTGAAAGTGATCGAGGAGAAGAGCTTCTCGAAGGCGGCTGATCGTGTCTTTCGCACGCAGCCCGCCGTCAGCATCTCCATTCGACGGCTCGAAGAAGAGATCGGCGCGCCGCTCTTCGACCGCTCGCAGAAGACGCCGACGCTCACGGAGGCAGGCCAGATCGTCTACGACTACGCGCAGAGGATCATCGCGCTGCGCGACCAGGCGCGCGAGGCCGTCTCGGAGCTTTCGACCCTGAAGCGCGGCCGCGTGCGCGTCGGGGCGAATGAAAGCACCTCGATCTACCTGTTGCCGCACGTCATACTGACCTACAGGGAGACTCATCCAAACGTCAAGGTCGAAATCTTTCGCCACCCTTCCGAAAACCTGTCGCGTGAAGTCCTAGAGCGCAACGTCGATTTCGCCCTCATGGCTTCCGAGCCGAAGGATCGCGACCTCGAATCCTTTCCCGTGCTCAAGGACGAGCTGGTGCTGATTATGAGCCCGAAGCACAGGATGGCCGGGCGCGCGTCCGTCACGGTCAGGGAACTCGGCGAGGAATCCTTTCTGGCGCACAACGTCAAGTCGGCCTCGCGCATAAAAGTTCTGGAGGTCTTCGCCAAACATCGCACGCCGCTCAACATCACGCTCGAACTGGCGACCGTCGAGACCATCAAGCGTTTCGTTCAACAGAAGATCGGCCTCGCTTTTGTTCCGCGTATGTGCGTGCGCGAAGAGTTGGAGCGCGGCACGCTGGCGAGCGTGCGCGTGCGCGGACTCTCTTATAACCGTACGCTCTGGGCCGCGCATCGTCGCGGCATGACCTTCTCGCACGCCGCCTCTGCATTTCTGGATGCACTGCGCCAGCACGCCAGCGTCCACGGGTCGTAAAAGCAGCCGTCCCATCTTAAAAGCCGGACGCATCCCGCCCGCGCCCCGGCAAAGAGCGCCCGCTCGATCATAACCAGGATTTATCTTCCCATAAAAACTATAACTTTGACTCGGCCCGGCCCGATCTCTAGGATGTCACACTTTGAAGGTTGAGTTTTCAGTCGCCTTCAGGGCGCACCACCCGCCGACCGGCTGAAAACATCCGGCGCAGAGAATCCGGGGGGGGCCGCATTCCATTGATTAGAACTCATCGGGAGAAGGTGCTCGAACACGGCGAGCGGCGTCTGGGCTGTGTCGCGCGCCTGACAGAGCCGGAGGAAATCTCAAGCCGTCTTCGCTCGTTTCTCAAGATCGAAGACAGGCGGCTACGCATCGCGCACCGGCTGGGAGCGGGCGGCATGTGGACGGCTCGCGCCCGCAGCTTCGTCATCGACACGCTCGTTGCTCATGCCTTCCGCATCGCCGCTGCGCCCGCCCGCGCAGTCACAGACGAAACGGCCCGCGCCGCCGGACTTGATTGTGCGCTTATCGCGGTCGGCGGTTATGGCCGCGCAGAGCTTTCACCCTTCTCCGACATTGACCTGCTATTTCTGCACGCAGATCGCCGCTCGTCGCGCTCGCGCGAGATGACCGAGCGCGTGCTGCACCTGTTGTGGGATGCAGGGCTCGACATCGGGCACAGGTCTCATACGGTAGACGAATGCATCGCGGCGGCGCGCAACGATCCACACTTTCAAACGGCGCTCGCGTGCGTCCGCCCCCTGGCTGGCGACCGGGCCTTTCCTGACAAGCTCCGGGCGGCGCTTGAGCGCGAACGACGCAAGCACGGCGCCGCCTGGATTGCGATGGCCCGACGCCAGCGCGACGAGCGCCATCTGAAGACAGACCGCGCGATCTATCTACAGGAGCCTAACGTCAAAGAGAGCGCGGGCGGATTGCGCGACCTGCACACGGCGTTGTGGGCGCTGAGCGCCCGTCACGGATGCGGCACGCTCGAAGACGTGCGCCTCCGGCGCGGGATTATCTCTGAGGACGAATACGCGCAGGCCCACGAGGCTTACAGCTTTCTTTTAAGGGTACGGCACGAGGCGCACTGGTTGACGGGGCGCAAGACGGATCGACTCGCGCTCGACCTACAGGGCGCGCTGGCCGAAGAGTTCGGCTACGTCTCCTCGCCGTACCTGCTCGCCTCCGAGCAGTTCATGCGCGACTATTACCGCCGCGCCCGCGCCGTTTTCTCACTCAGCGAAACGATGCTGGCGCGCGTCGAGGAAGAAGCGTCGAGTCCCTCGCCTGACGCGCCGCGCTGGTTCAATCGCCTGCGCCGCGCCCAGGCGGGCGAGCTGTTCTCGATCAGGGACGGCCAATTGAGATTCGAGCGCGACGCGCGCCTCTTTGCCGAGCGGCCGCAGCTTTTCTTTGAAGCGTTTGCTCTGGCACAGGTGGCTGGCGTCACTCTCGGCCACGACCTGCGCGAAGCAATGCGCCGCCATCTCTCGGCTCTGGATCATCGCTTTCGCGCTTCCGATGAATCGGCGCACGCATTTCTCAAACTCCTCGGCGTGCGCGGGCGCGTCGCTCACGTTCTGCGCCTCATGCACGAGGTCGGATTCCTGGGCCGCTACATACCCGAGTTCGGCCGCATCACTATGCTCATCCAGCATGACCTCTATCATCATTACACGGTTGACGAGCATACGCTGCGGGCGGTCGAAGCGCTCGACCGTTTGCCTCGAACAGGGGAGCAAAGCCCGCAGGAACGCTCGGGCGCGCAACTCTCCACGGCCTTCGACGAAGTGAAAGACGCGTCATTGCTCTATCTCTCAGTGCTCCTGCATGATCTGGGCAAGGGACGGGGACGGGGCCACATTGCGCGCGGGGCGCATATCGCGCGTCGCGTCTGCGCGCGGCTGCAAATGGGCGCGAAGGACGCGGGTCTGGTCATGCTCCTTGTTCGTCATCACGTCCTGATGGCGCATCTCTCGCAGCGCCGTGATGTGCGTGAGCCGCGACTGGCGAAGAAATTTGCGGCCGATATGGGGAGCGTCGATGCTCTGAATATGCTGCTGCTATTGACTTACGCGGATTTGAACGGCGTCGGGCCCGGAGTCTGGAGCACCTGGAAGGGCACGCTCCTGCTCGAACTCTACCATCGCACGCGCGCGCACCTCCTGCTCGCACCCGGCAGCGACGCGCCCTTCTACGCGGCCGAGGCTGCCGCCAGACTCAAAGAGGAGGTCTTCAGTATTTCGGGAGGGAAGCTCGCGCGAAGCGAGATCGAACGCCACTTCGCACTTCTTCCCCGGCGCTACGCGCGTTCGAGCGCCGCCGCGCAGGTCGCCTCCGACCTCCTCCTGATAGAAGGACTGCGCGACAGCGGAGGCGTGATCGGTTTTCGCTGGCTGCCTCCGACCGGCGCGGCCACCGAATTGACGATTGCGGCCAGGGATCGGCGTGGGCTGTTCGCAGACCTCGCCGGGGCCCTCGCCGCGCAGGGCATAGAGATTCTGAGCGCCGACCTGAACACGCGCGGCGACCAGATCGCGCTCGATCATTTCGCGTTGCGCGACGCCGCGACTCGCCGCGCCATCGAAGAACACCGCCTGCCCTCGCTTGAGCGTGCGCTTCTGGCTGCGGCTCGTGGCGCGGGCGACGTGGCGGCGGCCGTCGAACGCTGGCGCACGCATCACGCGCCGCGACGCCTGAAAAGCTCTCGCGCCGTCCGCCGAACGGAACCCACCGTCGCTTGCGATAACGAGATCGCCGAAGCGGCGACCGTGGTCGAGGTACGCGCGGCCGACGAACACGGGCTCGCTTACAAGATCGCGAGCATTCTCACCGCATGCGGGCTCGACATCGACTGCGCCAAGATCGCTACGGAGAAGAGCGACGCGCTCGATGTCTTTTACGTGACGAACGCGGGCGGCGCAAAACTTACGGCCGCGCAGATCGCTGGGCTCACCTCGGCCCTGAAGAGTTCGCTCGCCGGAGCCCTGAGCGAGGGATGGCAGCCATCCACCACCGCCGTCCGCGCGAAAAGAGAGGTGATCGCAGGATGAAAAAGATCGAAGCCATCATCAGACCGCACCTGCTCGACGCGGTCAAGAACTCTTTGCAGGAGATCGACGTTAAGGGCATGACCGTCAGCGAAGTCCAGGGCTACGGCCGCCAGCGCGGGCACACCGAGACCTATCGCGGGGCCGAGTACCAGATAGATTTCATACCGAAACTCAAGATCGAGATCATCATCCCGGACGACATAGAGGACATGGTCATCTGGGCCATTACCAGGGCGGCGCAGACGGGCAAGTTCGGCGACGGCAAAATCTTCGTCATTCCGATTGACGATGTCGTGCGTATTCGCACAGGCGAACGCGGCGAAGCAGCGCTCTGATTAAGGGCGGCAGCGATGAGGGATGAAAGGAATGCTTCTACAGCTTGAATGCTTTTCTTGTTCATCGCTGCCGCCCTTTGTTCGTTCCTCCCTTCGCTTTTCTCCTGATTTTCGGAGGTTTGTTATTGATATGAGAGGTTTGTTGAGAGCGGGTCGAGCGACCGTTGCTGTTGTTCTTACGGGGCTGTGTTGGGCGACTGTTGTCCTGGCTCAGGGCGGGGCGACGACGACTACGGCTGCCGAGGCTGCCGAGGAGCGTTTGCGCCGCCTGGAAGAGGCGACGCGCGCGGCGCAGAGCGCGGGCGACAATGCCTGGATGCTGATGTCGGCGGCGCTCGTGCTGATGATGACGGGGCCGGGGCTGGCCCTCTTTTATGGCGGACTTGTGAGGCGCAAGAACGTGCTCGCCACGCTCATGCAGAGTTTCACGATGATGGCCGTCGTCACGGTGCTCTGGGCGCTCTACGGTTACAGTCTCGCGTTTGCAGAGGGGAACGCGCTGGTCGGCGGATTCGGTTATGTATTGATGAGCGGCGTCGGATTGGCGCCGAACGCAACCTATGCTCCGACCATCCCGCACCAGACTTTCATGGTCTATCAAATGATGTTCGCCGTCATCACCCCGGCGCTCATCACAGGCGCTTTCGCCGAGCGCATGAAGTTCAGCGCGATGCTGCTCTTGATGATACTGTGGACGACGCTGATCTACTTTCCGTTGGCCCATATGGTTTGGGGCGCGGGTGGCCTCCTGAACGCGGCGCTGGGCGGTCGTATCCCGACGCTCGATTACGCTGGCGGCACGGTGGTTCACGTCAGCTCCGGCGTCTCGGCGCTCGTCTGCGCGCTCTACATGGGCAAACGCCGGGGCTACCCGCAACAGCCGATGCGTCCTCATAACCTGACTTTGAGCTTTATAGGCGCATGCCTGCTGTGGGTTGGATGGTTCGGCTTCAACGCGGGCAGCGCGCTGGCGGCCAACAGCCTGGCGACGAGCGCGTTCGTCGCGACGCACTTCGCGGCGGCCGCCGCTGCGCTCTCCTGGCTCGCCGTCGAATGGCTGCGCCTCGGCAAGCCGACCGTGCTCGGCGCAATCTCGGGTGCGGTCGCCGGTCTGGTTGCGATCACGCCCGCGTCGGGTTTCGTCTCGCCGAGGGCCGCACTCCTGATAGGCGCGCTTGCGGGCGTCGTCTGCTACCTGATGACTTCCTCAGTCAAGCGCGCATTCGGCTACGACGATTCGCTTGACGTGTTCGGCATACACGGCGCGGGCGGGACGCTCGGGGCGCTGCTGACGGGCGTGTTTGCGACCCGTGCGGTCAATCCCGTTTTCAGGAATGCTGACGGCGGCGCGCTGCCCGTCGGGCTGCTTGACGGAAACGCCGCGCAGCTCGTCAATCAGGTCGCGGGCGTCGCGCTGGCGATGTTGCTGGCGAGCGCGGGCACGCTCGCGCTTCTCAAGCTCGTCGATATGCTCATCGGCCTGCGGGTTACTCCCGAAGACGAGTTGACGGGCCTCGACCTGACGCAGCACGGCGAAGAGGGCTACGAGCTGGGCATGGAGATCGTGACGACGCCGAAGCCTGTGACCGAGAGGAGGAGCGAGGCGACCTACGGGATGAGCATCGCCGCCCATCACGGAAGCGAGTGAGGGCGTTACGAAAGCGAGCGAGGGCCGAGCGCTTTCCGCGCTTCTCTGCGGAAGTGCTTTCCGCGCTTCTCTCTTGACAGGGTCGCCCTCTTGTCGTTAAGTTACGCCATCCACGCACAAGGTCTTTCAAAGTTAGAGTAGAGGCGCGGCCTCCATGAGTAAGCCGACCGGAGAAGCAGAGAAGGACTTCGACGATGGTTGGACGCAAAGGGGTAGGTCGCCGAAATTCGTCGCCGCCATCCTTCAAAGTAAAGCGCGCGCGAATTGGTTGCTGCGGCTAAATCCGCAGGACTGTCACCGGCCCTCGGTGGTCGGTGAAGGGCTACGACAAATCAACTTGCGGAGCACCGGGCGACCCGATCACGGCGCGCCATGTCTCCGACGGTTGCGATTTCTGCCGCAGAGGTCGGTCGTGCGTTTCCATGATCGGCCTCTTCCCTTTTGGCAGCGAGGTTATTCCGTCATTGTCTCATGAACCGACCATCATGAAGTTCGGTGGCACGTCCGTCGAAGACGCGCGCGCCTTCCTGCGCGTGAGCCGCATCATCGCAGCGCACGTGCGAGCAGATGATGAAGAAGGAGAAGCGCGTCCGGTCATCGTCGTCGTCTCTGCCATGAGCCGTATGACGGATGCGCTGGTGGCGAGCGTGCAGGCGGCGACGAGCGGCGACGTGGAGGGTGCGCGGCGCGGGCTCGAAGAACATTTCGCGCGTCACCACGCGGTCGCGCGCGACCTGTTATCCGCGAGCGGGAGGGTTGCGGCCGAAGCGGTTATTGAAAGCGCGCGGGACGAGATCGCGGAAGGTTTGCGCGCGGTCGCCGCACACAAACTGCCCCGGCTGCTTTTGCAGGACGAGATCATCTCTTACGGCGAACGTCTCTCGGCCACGCTCCTCGCGCACGTGCTTTGTGAAAGCGGGCTTGCGGCGCGCTACGTGGATGCGCGGCGATTGATCCTGACCAACGACGAGTATGGATGCGCCGCGCCTCTTTTCGACGAGACCGAACGCAGCACGCGCGCCGGGCTTGAGCCTCTGATCGAGCGCCGTGAAGTCGCCGTGCTCGGAGGCTTCATCGCTGCGTCGGCGACGACCGCTCGAACGACGACGCTCGGGCGCGGCGGGTCGGATTGCACGGCGGCCATTATCGGCGCTGCGATGGATGCGCGCGAGATTCAGATCTGGACGGATGTCAACGGCGTCCTGACAGCCGACCCGCAACTCGTCCCACGCGCCCGCACCGTCGAGCGCCTGTCGTACGCGGAGGCGGCTGAGCTTGCCTACTTCGGCGCGAAGGTGCTCCATCCGAAGACGATTCAGCCTGCCATAGACCAGTGTATTCCGGTGCGTATCTGCAACTCGCGCGCGCCCGAAGAGACTGGTACGCTCGTCGGTGCGGAGACCGAGACTGCGCCGCGCACCGTTAAAGCCATCGCGCATAAACGTGACGTGACGGTGGTGCAGATCACGGCCGCGCGCATGCTCGGGGCTTATGGCTTTCTGCGCGCGCTGTTCGAGGTCTTCGACCGGCATCGTACCGTCGTCGATGTCGTCACGACATCGGAGGTCAGCGTGTCGCTCACGCTCGACGACGCGAGCGCGCTCTCTTCCATCCTGCGAGACCTGCGCGATCTGGGCACGGTACTGGTCGAGCCGCGCCGCGCGACCATCTGTGTGGTCGGCGAGGGCCTTCGGGATACTCCGGGCGTGGCGGCGCGCGTCTTCAATACGATCAGCGATATCAACGTCTCGCTCATCTCGCTCGGGGCGTCGAGCGTCAACCTGACTTTCGTGGTTGACGAAGCGCGTCTTACCGAAGCGGTCACGCGCCTTCACGAAGCCTTTTTCGAGGAGCGGCAGTTTCAGAACGACAACGCAAAGGTCTCGCTCGCGGCCTCCGATACTTCGCTTTGACGACCCCGCTCGGCGATCAACAAAAGGGATTATCGAACAGTTTCTTAGCGTCTGAGATTTTAAAGTGAACCTGATCGAACTAACTCGCGCGCTCATAGACATCCCCTCCAACAGCGGAGAAGAAGGAGCGGTCGGAGATTTTCTCTTCTCCTATCTTGACGGTCTGGGCTATCGCGTCGAGCGGCAGGAAGTGGCGGCCGGGCGCTTTAATATCCTCGCCGCGCCCGGAGACACGCGCCCGCGCGTCACGCTCTCGACCCACATGGACACCGTCCCGCCGCACATCTCTTCGAGCGAGGATGAGCAATACGTCTACGGGCGGGGCGCGTGCGATGCCAAGGGCATCATTGCCGCGCAGATCGCGGCGACCGAGCGCTTGCGCGCCGAAGGCGAGAGCGCGCCGGGGCTGCTCTTTACGGTTGACGAAGAGATGGGAAGCCTCGGCGCGCGCGCCGCCAACGAGCACCCGCACGGGCGCGCGTCCCGCTTTCTGGTCAACGGCGAGCCAACCGATAACAAGCTCGCCATAGGCTCCAAAGGCTCTTTGCGTCTCGTGATCAAAACGGAAGGGCGCGCGGCGCATTCCGCTTATCCCGAACATGGCGAGTCGGCCATAGAGAAGCTGCTCGACGTGCTCGCTTTGTTGCGGGCCTGCCGTTGGCCCACGGACGACTTCTTCGGCGAGACGACCTGCAACGTCGGGCGCATAGGGGGCGGCACGCGCCCCAATGTTATCCCTGCGGAGGCGCAGGCCGAGTTGCAGATACGACTTGTGACGGATGCCGCGCCCGTCAGGCAAATCATAGAAGAAGCGGTCGCCGGTCGCGCCCGCATCGAATATCTATCGGTCGCCGACCCCGTGCGAATGCTCGCGGTCGATGGGTTCGAGCAATGCATCGTCCGTTTTACGACCGACATTCCGCATCTGAAAAACTGGGGCGCTCCCCTGCTCGTCGGCCCCGGCTCGATTCTCCTGGCGCACACTGCGCGCGAGCGTGTCGCAAAGCGCGAACTCTCGGAGGCCGTCGAGATATACGCCGGTCTGGTGCGATCCCTCATCGCCCGTGCGGCCGAGGATGAAGCAATGGTGGAGGAAGCGCGCTGATGAGGCTCGCACTGATCGGACAGGGTACTATGGGCCAGTTGGTGGCGGCGCGCGCCCGAAGCGAAGGGCACGAGGTTGCGCTGGCTCTCTCATCGCGTGACGGCGCGCGCCCGCCGGAAGACGTGGTCGAGCAGTTGCGGGCGGTTGACGTGGCGATAGATTTTTCTGCGGGCCCGGCCGTCGTCAGGCATGTCGAGGCGTGTGCGCGGGCGGGCGTGCCGCTGGTGGAGGGCACTACGGGCTGGGGCGATGAGCTTGAGCGGGCGCGCGCCATCGTGCTCGAACACGACGGCGCGCTCCTTTACGGCGCGAACTTTTCCATCGGCGTCAACCTTTTCTATCGCCTCGTCGCCTCTGCGGCCGAGTTGTTCGGGGCGAGCGCCGACTACGCCCCTTTCATAGAAGAGGCGCACCACGCGCGCAAACGCGACGCGCCCTCCGGCACGGCCCTGCGATTGAGAGACCTTCTGGCCGCGCGACTCGAAGGTGATATCCCGGTCGCCTCGACGCGCGCGGGATACATTCCGGGCACGCATCGCGTCGGGTTCGATTCAATCGCCGACCAGATAACCCTGACGCATACGGCGCGCTCGCGTGAAGGCTTTGTGACGGGCGCGCTCACGGCCGCGCGCTGGATCGTGGGGCGGCGCGGGGTTTACGAGTTCTCGGAAGTGTTGGATGAAATATTAAAGGCGGTGGGTTAACGGCGGGTGAAGAATGGCAGGTTGAAAGCCTGCCCGGCGGCTCATCCAGGTGTCACCGATTGACCTGTCCTGAAGAAGGAGATGGCGATGAAGATTGACTGGCTGCGTGGATGCGCGACCGCCCTTGTGACGCCTTTTACGGCGAGCGGAGCGATTGACGAGGAGCGATTGCGCGCCCTCATCGAGCATCAACTGGCGGGCGGCGTACGGCTGCTCGTGCCGTGCGGCACGACCGGCGAGAGCGCGACGATGACGGAAGAGGAAGACCGGCGCGTTATCAAGCTAACGATTGAGGCGGCGCGCGGGCGTGCGCTGGTGATCGCCGGGACGGGAAGCAACTCGACCGCGGCGGCGATTGAATATTCGCGCGCGGCGCGAGCGCTGGGCGCGGACGCCGTGCTGGTGGTCGCTCCCTTCTATAACAAGCCGACGCAAACGGGGCTCTACGCTCACTTTCGCGCCGTGGCCGAAGCGGTCGATTACCTGCCCGTCGTCATTTACAACGTGCCGGGGCGCACCGCCTCGAACATCACGGCGGCGACGGCGCTCAAGCTCGCGCGCGAGGTCGAGAACATCGTCGCCGTCAAGGAGGCTTCGGGCGATCTCTCTCAGGTGATGGCGATTTTGCGCGACCGTCCGGCGGATTTCCGCGTCCTTTCGGGCGACGATGCCCTGACGCTGCCTCTGATCGCGCTCGGCGCAGACGGCGTCATCTCGGTCGCCTCGAACGAAGCGCCCGCTTTGATGTCGCGCATGGTCGAGCTGGCCCTCGGCGGTGATTGGGACGCGGCGCGCGAGCTTCATTATCGCCTGCTGCCGCTGATGGAGGTGAATTTCATAGAATCGAGTCCGGGCCCGGTCAAGGCCGCGCTCGCGATGATGAACCTGATCGAAGAGCACTTTCGCCTGCCGCTCGTCCCCATCACGGAGAAGAGCCGCGAGCGCGTGCGCGAAGTGCTCACGGAGCTTGGGCTCTTGAAGGGGACGAGTCATGCCGCTGCGTGAAGCTATAGAGGAGATGGCCGCGCGCGCGTCCGTCGCTTACACGGAGGCGGATCGAGCCTTGTTCGCGGAGTTCAAGGCGGCGCTCAATCGCGGCGAGGTGCGCGCCGCCGAAAGGGGCGCGGGCGGCGAGTGGCGCGTCAATTCGTGGGTCAAGCGCGGTATTCTCCTGGGCTTTCGCATGGGCTCGCTCACGGACATGTCCGTCGCGGCGGGCGGCGCAGGCTTTCGCTTCTTCGATAAGGACACGTACCCGCTACGGGCCACGACGATTGAGCAGAACGTGCGTATCGTGCCGGGCGGGTCGAGCATCCGCGACGGCGTCTACATTGCGCCCGGCGTCGTCTGTATGCCGCCGATGTACGTCAACGTCGGCGCTTACGTCGACGAAGGGACGATGATCGACAGCCATGCGCTGGTGGGCTCGTGCGCGCAGATCGGCAAGCGCGTTCACCTGTCGGCGGCGGCGCAGGTCGGCGGCGTGCTTGAGCCGGTCGGCGCAGTGCCCGTCATCATCGAAGACGACGTGCTGGTGGGCGGCGGCTGCGGAGTCTACGAGGGAACGGTCGTGCGCGAGCGAGCGGTGCTCGCGGCGGGCACGATCCTGACCGGCTCGACGCCGGTTTATGATCTGGTGCGCGAGCAGGTTTACGGGCGCACGGCCGAGTCGCCGCTTGAGATTCCGGCGGGCGCTGTCGTCGTTCCGGGCGCGCGCGCCGCGACCACCGAGCGCGGACGCGAGTGGGGGCTTTCGCTCTACGCGCCCGTCATCGTCAAGTACAGGGATGAAAAGACAGACCGCGCCGTGCAACTGGAGGATTACCTGCGTTGAGCCGAGACTTTCAGCAATCGAGCGACTTTCATCCTCCGGCGCGCCTCAGCGGTATTGAACGGAGCGTGATTCGACAGATGCTCGACCGCGCGCTGCCCGACAGCATCAATCTTGGCCTGGGCGAGCCAGACCTTCAGACGCCCGAAGTCATCAAGCGCGCCGCCGCGCGCGTCATCGCGGAGGAGCAGAACGGCTACACCTCGCACGCGGGCCTTCTCGCCCTGCGCGAGTTGATCGCCGGAGATAACAGCCTGACGGGCGCGAATCCTGAGCGCGTGATTATCACAGCCGGTTCGCAGGAGGCCATGTACCTGGCGCTGATGACGCTGGTCGAAGAGGGCGACGAAGTATTGCTGCCCGACCCGGGCTTTGTCGCTTATCCGACCATCGTACGCATGGCCGGAGGCGAGCCCGTCTTTTATAGTCTGCCGAGGGCGCGCGATTTCGCCTTTGATGCAGAGGATTTCAAGCGCAAGGTTACGCCCCGGACTAAAGCGGTCGTCGCCATCAGCCCGTCGAATCCTACGGGCCGAACGCTTTCGACCGAAGACCTGGCGGCGATGGCCGGGGCGCTCGGCGAGAGCCGCGCCTACGTCATCAGCGACGAGATTTATCGCGAGCTTTATTACACCGATGCGCCTCCCCCATCCATCTCGGAGCACTATGAGCGCACCCTCGTCATCAGCGGCCTGTCGAAATCCATGAGCATGACGGGCTGGCGACTGGGTTGGATGTGCGGCGGCGACGAGCGGATTATACGGAGCGCGCTCATCCTGCACGGCTACGTCACGACGTGCGCTTCGACCATCTCTCAGAAGGCCGCGCTCGCCGCCTGGACGGACGAGGCAGAAGGCGCGCGCCAGAATCATCGCAGTATCTTTCATGAGCGGCGCGACTACCTGCTGAAAACGCTCAGCGACGAGCTGGGCCTGCGCGCCGTCAGTCCCGACGGAGCCTTCTATACGATGGTCGACGTGAGCCAGTACGGCAGTTCCATGAAAGTCGCCGAAGCTTTGTTGGCTCAGGGCGTGATAACAGTTCCGGGCGCGGCCTTCGGCAGCGAAGGCGAGGGGCATCTTCGCATCTCCTTCTGCGCCGAGCCTCAGGCGCTCGCCGAAGGCGTAAGACGTATGGGAAAGGCGTTAAAGCATCTGGCGGGCCGTTAGATGGCTGAGGATGGATGGCTTTGAGGATGCTATTAGCATTTGCCGACATTCGGTATACGCGTTTGGAGATATACAGATGAGCAAAAAGTATCGCGTCGGGATTCTTGGAGCGACGGGGACGGTCGGGCAGCGTTTTATTCAGTTGCTCGAAGAGCACCCGCAGTTTGAGGTGACGGCGCTGGCGGCCTCGGATCGCTCGCAGGGTAAAACCTACGGGCAGGCTTGCGCGTGGCGGCTGGCGGGCGAAATGCCCTTGCGCGTGCGGTCAATGGTGGTCGCCGCGCCGAGACCGCCGCTCGATTGCGAGCTTATCTTTTCCAGCCTGCCGTCGGGCGCGGCCGACGAGGCCGAGGACGCCTTCGCCCGAAACGGTTATCCGGTCATCAGCAACTCGTCAGCCTACCGCATGGAACGGGACGTGCCGCTCCTGATACCCGAGATCAATCACGAACATCTCTCGCTCATCGACGGGCAACGCGCGGCGCGCGGCTATGCGAGCGGCGGCTTTATCGTCACCAATCCGAATTGCTCGACGATCATGCTGGCGCTCGTGCTCGCGCCGCTGCACGCGCGTTTCGGGGTCGAGGCGGTCGTCGTCACCACCATGCAGGCGCTTTCCGGCGCGGGTTATCCGGGCGTCGCCTCGCTTGATATTACGGATAACGTGCTGCCTTATATCGAGAATGAAGAGGAGAAGATGGAGACCGAGACGCTGAAGATTCTGGGTCGCGTTGTGGATAATCGCGTCGAAGATGCTTCGATGCGCGTGAGCGCGCAGTGCAATCGCGTCAACGTCTCTGACGGCCACATGGCGGCGGTACGCCTGCGACTGGCCCGGAAGGCTGATCCAGAAGAGGTGCGGGACGCGCTCGGCTCATTCGCATCGCTCCCGCAGGAGCTGCATCTTCACAGCGCGCCCGCGCGGCCCATCATCATACGCGACGAGCCGGATCGTCCGCAGCCCAGGCTCGACCGCGACGCTGGCGGCGGCATGAGCGTCACGGTCGGACGCATTGCGCGCGATGCGGTGCTCGATTATCGCTTCCTGGTTCTCGGCCACAATACGATCAGGGGCGCGGCCGGGGCCGCCATCCTCAACGCCGAATTGCTGATCGCCAAACGAATCCTTCCCCTGCCGGACTGAAACCTCTCGCCGCCGGTTTGCGTATTGGCTTTACGCTCCGAGTGTCATCCTTAGACGACGACACACCCAAAACCGAAGGCCGCGACGGTGGCGGCTACGAATAACGGAATAGGAAGACGAAAAACGGAATTTCGAGCGGGCGCGGCCGTCCGTCACGCTCTCCCTTGCGGGGCGCGTCAAGACATTCCGGCCTCGGGGCGCTTCACTCTCTCTTTCTGACCCGCTGGCGGTGAAACCAATCCTCCGGGTCTCAGGATTTTCAGGTCAGGCGCATCTTCGCCTATCACAAAAAAAGAGGTGCTCAAGTGAATAAACGTAATCGACGACCTGCGCTTCTGGCGCTGCTGCTCTCGCTCAGCCTGCCCTTGAACATCGTTGTGGGTCAGACGACAACCACCCCGGCGCAGACGGGGCGCGGCATAAATCTCAAATACATGGATACATCTGCGAAGCCCTGCGAGGACTTTTACCAGTACGCCGCCGGGAAATGGATCGCCGATAATCCGATCCCCGCCGACCGTTCCAGTTGGGGCGCGGGCAGCGAGCTTAGCGAAAGAAATTTCGAGGTGCTTCATCAGATACTGGAAGACGCGGCGAAGGACAAGAACGCGCCGAAGGGAAGCGCCAAACGCAAGGTCGGAGATTTTTATCGCAGCGGCATGGACGAGGCGCGGATAGAGGCCGAGGGAGCCAGGCCTTTGGCCGACGAGTTCGCGCGCATCGAAGCGATCAGGGACATCCCGACCCTACAGGACGAACTCTCCCACCTTCACAAGCACAATCTGGCTCCGGCCTTCGCCTTCTTCGCTTACCAGGACTACAAAAACAGTACGCGCATCATCTCCTGGCTCTACCAGGGCGGCCTCGGCCTGCCGAATCGAGACTACTACACGAACGAAGATGAGAAGTCGAAGGAGATTCGCACGCAGTATGTCGCCCATGTGGCAAAGATGTTGGAACTGCTCGGTGATAAACCGGAGCAGGCGGCGAGCGAAGCCAAAACCGTCATGGAGATGGAGACCCGTCTTGCCAAATCTTCGATGACGCCGGTCGAAGAGCGCGATCCGGCGGCGACCTATCACAAGATGACGCTGGCGGAATTGAACGCGCTCACGCCGGGCTTCTCCTGGAATCGCTACTTCAAAGGGATAGGGCTCGCAGACCCCGGCGACATCAACGTGGCGCAGCCAGAGTTTTATAAAGAGGTCGGAAGGATGATGACGAGCATTCCGATGAGCGACTGGAAGACCTATCTACGCTGGCAGCTCATCAATGCCCAGGCTGGCCGACTCAGCTCCGCTTTCGTCAACCAGGATTTCAATTTCTATGGCAAGACGCTGCGCGGCACAAAGCAATTGAGGCCGCGATGGAAACGCATTCTTGAGGCGACCGACGTATCGCTGGGCGAGGCGCTAGGCCAACTCTACGTCGAGCGCGCGTTTAGCCCGAAGGCGAAGGCCAAGGCGCAGGAGCTTGTGATGAACCTCAAGGCGGCGCTGCGCGACCGTATCAAAGTCCTCGACTGGATCAGCGAGCCAACGCGCCAGCAGGCTTTGAAGAAGCTGGATGCCATCGCCGTCAAGGTCGGCTATCCGGACAAGTGGCGCGACTACTCGGCCCTGAATATAGACGGTGGCTCGTACGTCACGAACGCGATGCGCGCCGACGCCTTCGAGTTTCAGCGCAATCTTAACAAGATAGGGAAACCCATCGACCGTACGGAGTGGGGGATGACGCCGCCGACCGTCAACGCTTACTACAACCCGAACTTCAACGAGATAGCATTTCCGGCCGGTATTCTTCAGCCGCCTTTCTTCGACCCCGAAGCGGACGACGCGACCAACTACGGCGGCGTCGGAGGCGCTATCGGCCACGAGCTGACGCACGGCTTTGACGATCAGGGCCGCCAGTTCGACGCCGAAGGTAATCTCAAAGACTGGTGGACGGCCGAGGACGAGAAGAACTACATGGCGCGCGCCGCCATCGTCGAAAAACAGTATGGCGAGTACGTCGCCCTGGAGGACGTGCACATCAACGGCAAGCTGACGATGGGCGAAAACATAGCCGACATCGGCGGATTGAAGATCGCTTATCTGGCGCTTCAGAAAGCGCTTGAGGGCAAGCCGCGCCCGCCCTTGATCGACGGATTCACACCCGAACAGCGATTTTTCCTGTCGTTTGCGCAGAACTGGCGCAGCAATACGCGCCCCGAAGCGATGCGCGTCAGGCTCGCCTCAGACCCGCACTCGCCGCCCCGGTTCCGCGTCCTCGGCCCGCTCTCGAATATGCCCGAGTTCTTCCAGGCGTTCGGCTGCAAGCCCGGCGACGCCGGAATGCGGGCCGAGAATATACAGGTCAAAATCTGGTAAGAGCGATGACCGAATTTTCAGGATGATCGAATTTCCATCGGTCGCTTGAAGGGCGATGGATCGCGTCGCCCTCGGCGCGAGTCGTCGGAGGTGCAGTTGCCGTAAGAGTCGAAGCCCCATGAGGGATGAGAGATATTCAAGCCTTGAACATCTCTCATCCCTCATGGGGCTTTCATTTGATTGCTTCCGGCTCGCGGGTCGGAGTCTTCCCTAATACTTCGGCACGCTCGGGTCGACTTCGTTAGACCAGGCGGTGATGCCACCCTTCAGGTTAAGGAGGCGGCCCGCGAAGCCCGCGCGCTTCAATGCCTCTATAGCCTTGGCGCTGCGCCCGCCCATCTTGCAATGGACGACCGTTTCGCGGTTCGGGTCGATCTCGCTCATGCGGTTCGTGACCTGTCCGAGCGGGATGAGTTTCGTATCGGGGATGCGCGCGATGTCGAACTCGTGGGGCTCGCGCACGTCTATGATTTGAATCGAGTCGCCCCGATCAAGGCGCGCTTTAAGCTCTGTGGCGGTGATCTCTTCCATCTTCGGCTCCTCTGCTCCGTTAGTCTCCTGCACCTGCGGCTTGAGCCCGCAAAACTCCTCATAGTCAATCAACTCTTTGATCGTCGGCTTCTCGCCGCAGACAGGGCACGCAGGGTCTTTCCTGAGCTTCAACTCGCGAAAGCGCATGCGCCACGCGTCGAATAGCAACAGTCGATTGATGAGCGGCTGGCTGTCGCCGCCCAGGATGAGCTTGATCGTTTCGTTGGCCTGGATCGCGCCGACGATGCCGGGCAAGACGCCGAGCACGCCTCCCTCGGCGCAGGATGGAACGAGGCCGGGCGGCGGCGGTTCCGGATACAGGCAGCGATAGCACGCGCCGCGCTCCGCCCAGAAGACGCTCGCCTGTCCCTCGAAACGAAAGATCGAACCGTAGACGTTCGGCTTCCCCGTCAACACACACGCATCGTTGACCAGATAGCGCGTCGGGAAGTTATCCGTGCCGTCAACGATTATGTCGTAGTCGCGAAACAACTGAAGCGCGTTCTCGCTCGACAGGCGCGTTTCGTGCGTTTCGAGACGGACGTGAGGGTTGATGTCGCTCAGGCGGTCGCGCGCCGAAGCGATCTTGGGCCGCCCGACATCCCGCGTTCCGTGAATAATCTGGCGCTGCAAATTCGACTCTTCGACCACGTCGAAGTCCAGCAGCCCGAGTCGCCCGACGCCTGCTGCCGCCAGATACATCCCCGTCGGTGCGCCCAGGCCCCCCGTACCAATCATCAATACGCTCGCCGCCTTCAAACGCCGCTGCCCCTCCACCCCGACTTCCGGCATGATGAGATGACGGCTGTAGCGCGCAATCTCTTCGTTCGAGAGCGCGGGCCGCTCGCTTGCGACCTCTTCTTCGGCGGTCGCGCCTCCGGCAATCGAGGGCACGATCATCACCGTATCGCCGTCTTTGACGGGCGTCTCCATCCCTGCGCCGTGGCGTATATCTTCGTCATTGACGTAGACGTTGACAAAGTTTCTGAGCGTATTATGGTCGTTATAGAGATGCCTGCGAAGCTCTGCGTGCGTCGTCGTCAGATGCTCAAGCGCCTCGCCCGCCGTCTTCGCTTCGACCTCTATCTCCGAGTGCCCGCCCGCGTATTGACGGAGCGCCGTCGGGATTGAGATTGTTACCGCCATCATTAAAACTCCTTACCGCGTTGCTTCGCTAAATTCCATCGCTTCGCCATCCGGGGCGATCTCGTCCTGCGCGTCCGGATCGGGCAGCGCCGCGCCGGGCGGGACGAGCCACGTCTCAATCGACCCGTGGCTTGACTGATCCGCCTCGGCCGTTATCACGATCAGCCGATGTTCGGAGATTCCATAGTTCTCGACCAGTTCGGATTTCCACCTGTTGACGACCGCCATCAAGTCTGCTTCCGGCCATTGTTCCTCACGGGCTGCCTCGGTCGGCGCGTCGGCAGGACTGCGAGCCCCGTCGGCCTCCGCCTCGTCTTTGGCTCTGTTATCCAGGCGAACGATCAGGCACGCGCTCATACGTTCATCGCTTCGCAGCACGTCTGCGAAGCCTTGAAAGGCGCTTTGGGCCGCGCTTCCGAACGAGAGCGTATACTTGCTCGATGTATTTATCCGTACTGCCTTTGTGGGCATTTGCTCCGGCTCTTTCGCTTCGGCCACGGGCGGCGGTGCATCCTCGTGTAGAATCCAGAGCTGCACGAAAACAGGGGCTTGCGTCCCGATTCCTTCCGCGTCTTTCTTCTTTTCCGGTTTCCTGTATCCACCGTAAATAATCTTTATTCTATCAGCCCCGACCTGATAGCCGTACTGCAAGTCGCTGGCGATCTCCCTGGCGACTCTGCGCCACGCACCCGGCGTCGCGCTCCCGGTGTTATAAGCGACGATATAGGCGCGCGTCTCGCCTAATTCACGCAGCATGTCGGCGAAGCTGGCGCGCGACACATGGCCGTGCGTCGGGCCGGTTCCCCCATCCTCGCCCATGTCGTCCCACGCACTGTATTCTGAGAACTTGCCTGTGAAAGCACCTATCTCCGTGTTGTAGCTCATGGGCACAGGCGGAGCAGCGTCGCGCGGGGCGATCCAGAGTTCCGTCGCCGCCTCGTTCCATTCCTTGTAGCGCCCGCCGTAGATGGTCTTAATGCGCTCCGGCATCAACCCGCGCGCATTTACGAGATAATCCTTCGCCACCTCCATCGCAAATTTCCCCGTCCCGGAGCCCTCGCCTTTGGGGCCGTAGCAGACGATATACCCGTCGGCGGTCGGCTCGTTCTGTAGCTGGATTGCAAAGTTATCCAGCCGTGCGCCGTAATCACAGCCGCCGACCTGACCGAACTCGTCGAATTTGCGCGCGGACTGATCGGCGATTTCATTCGGGCCCTGCGCTGCGGCTCGCACCGGGGCGAGCGCAAAGAGCAAGGATAGGCCCATGAACGAAATCAATAGATGATCGCTAAGAATTCTTCGCATCATGACACGTCGCTCCCTGCCATCTCTTCTTCCGTGAAACGTGAACGATCCGCCTCCATCTCCCACGAGCGCAGATCGGCGGCGCGCCCCTCGCGCACCGAGACGATCAGATAAGACCAGATGGGCCAGGCATGTTCCAAATCGAACTTCGACGGCACGGCCGGATGATCCGGATGCGAATGATAGTTGCCGACGACCTCCAGGCCGCGAGAGCGCGCATGGCGCTCGCCGCGCATATACTCACGGGGCAGAATCAAAGAACGGTTGTGCCTGGCCTCTGCCTCGCGCGCGTTCGAGATCGGATAGACCTCCACGACCCTTTTGTGCCCGTCCGCATCGAGGCGTCCGATCAGTAGCCCGCAGCATTCGTGCGGGTACTCCGCTTCTCCGTGCCTGCGTATCTCCTCTTCGTGCTGTGCCCCGAGCGCTATCATTGCGAATCGTCTTCCCAGAAGTGCTCGCTCAAATATTTCTCGCCGCCGTCGCACAGTATGGTAACGACGACTGCTCCCGGCGCGAGAAGGCGCGCGAGCCTGAGAGCGGCGAACACGTTTGCGCCCGAGCTGATGCCGACGAGCAAGCCCTCTTCGCGGGCCAGTCGGCGTGTCATCTCCTGCGCGTCTTCGGTCGCGACCTCGACGCTCGCATCCGCCAGCGAAGCATCATAGATGCCCGGCACAATCGCCGTTCCCATGTGCTTCATGCCCTCAAGCCCGTGAAAGGGCGAGTCCGGCTGCATCGATATGGCCTGAATCTGTGCGTCGTACTCTTTCAAGCGGCGCGCCGTTCCCATGAACGTGCCGGACGTTCCCAGACCCGCCAGAAAATGCGTGATTCGTCCGCGCGTCTGCTCCCATATTTCCGGAGCCGTGCCCACGTAATGCGCGCGCCAGTTGGCGTCGTTATTGTACTGATCCGGATAAAAATATTTATCCGGCTCGGCCGCAACCATCTCTCGCGCACGAAGCTGAGCGCCGTCGGTCGCCTGCGTCGGGTCGGTCAAGACCAGTTCCGCCCCGTAGATGCGCAGGATGCGCTTGCGCTCCGCACTGGCATTCTTAGGCAGGCAGAGCGTGACCGGATAGCCGCGCGCCGCGCCGATCATAGCGTAGGCGATGCCCGTATTCCCGCTCGTCGCGTCGAGTATGGTTTTGCCTCGAAAGAGCTGCCCCGTGCGCTCGCCTTCAAGAATCATGGCGCGGGCAGCGCGATCTTTGACAGAGCCGCCCGGATTCAAATGCTCGGCCTTAGCGTAGACTTCAACCCCCGCAGGCAAGTCGCGCGCGACCCGACGCAGACGTATCAGCGGCGTCCCCCCGATGCTTTTCAGGAGGTCTTCGGGACGGGCGGCGGGCTGCGTTTCAAACAGTGTGCGGCTCATCACTACCAACGCGTCACGGTCGCTTCGCTCTAACAGGCGGCGATGGCGATCACTACTACTGCTGCGGCTCACATTACGACTGCGGATTCCACTCGATTTTCCGGGCTTCTGAATCTTACTCTTCCGGTGCGACGGCAGACAAGCATCAAGCTTCTGCCCGACTAAACCATAATCCACGCCCCGCCTGAGTTTTCGATGACGACCGCGCGCCCTGGCAGGCCGTCTCTCGTCGCTCTATTTCGTGCCGGTTCGGGCATCAGCATGGGATGGGCCACAGCGCGCTTTATCGAGCGGAACTGCTCTACGCATCCTTCACCATCAGAATGCCGCTCGGGCGCAGGTCTTCCGGGGCGGGGATGTCTGCGGCCTCTATGGTCTGGAGCACTTTCTCGTCGATGTGTGCGAGCGAGACGATGCGGTTGGCTTGAAGGCTGATGGCCGCTTCAAACAGGTTGCGGGCCGTGCGGGCGTTGCCGAAGGATTCGTCGCGGGTGGCCGTCAGCGCGTCGAAAAGGGCGACGAGCCGTTCTTCGGCCGCGGGCGTCGTTTTAAAGTCGGCCTTCTCGCAGAAGGCTTTGAATATCGAGACGAGCTGCGCCGTATTGTAATCGTCAAAGTGTATGAACTTGTTGAAGCGCGAGCGGAGGCCGGGGTTCGAAGAGAGGAACTCGTCCATCTTCTGCGTATAACCGGCGGCCACGACTACCAGATCGTCGCGGTGATCTTCCATCATCTTCAAAAGAGTCTCGACGGCCTCGTGTCCGAAGTCGTTGCCGCTCCCCTGTGGGCTGAGCGCGTAGGCTTCGTCTATGAAGAGAATACCGCCGAGCGATTTTGTGACCACCTCTCTGACCTTCAAGGCCGTCTGCCCGACGTATCCGGCGACCAGACCGGCGCGGTCTGTCTCCAACAGATGACCACGGCTCAGTATATTCAGCGAGCGGTAAATCTGTGCGAGCAGGCGCGCGATGGTCGTCTTGCCCGTGCCCGGATTGCCGTAAAAGACCAGGTGACGCGAGACCGCAAGCGTCGCCAAACCCTTCGCCTCTCTCAACTGCTGTACCTTGAGAAAGTTCGTCAACTGTTTGACCTCTTCCTTGACACGCTCAAGCCCGACCAGCGCGTTCAGCTCCGCGAGCAGCTCTTCGAGCGGGCGCGGCGGCTCCATCTCAATCTCCGAGCCCTCTTCCGTCTCTCCCTCCTTCTCCTTCTTCACAGTCGCCGCCTCGTCCGTCTGTGGCGGCGGCGCGGCGTCGCCCCCGGCATAGAGCGTCCGTTTTAGTATCAACAGCTCTGCCTCTTCCGTCTCTGTGACGCGGCCATCGGACTTGATGACCAGATTGGCGAACTGGAAAAGCGCGTGGCGCGCGCGGTCTGCGTAGTTCGAGCCGTGCCGCGCATCGTAGGTTTCCAGGTAAGAGACGGCGACGGGAGAGTCGTCCAGTTTTCGGCTCACGTTGCGGCTGAAGGACTGTCTTTCGGGCAGCGGAAATGTATTGCTCTCTGAGCGTAGCTGAAAGCTGCTGCAAATCTCCTCGTAATAACGCTGCTTCTCATCGGCCGAACCCTCGCGCAGGTTGACGAACCTTCTGGCGATGGAGAGCAGTTGATTGTCGAGCACCAGTTTCGCCTCAGGCGGCCGTGCCGCGCCGCGCCAAACCATGCCGATGCTCACGTCGAGCGCAGGCAGCAACTCGCCGAAGGTCTTTGCCAGTGATGCGACGAGGCGTTTATTGCCGGGGCTTAAAGGCACTTGACCTGGTTGCTCCTGAAAGTTAAGAGTCGAAAGCGAAGAGCGATTATAGCATTGACGCCCGCCCGAAAAATTTATCTTCGGAATTTTCCGTCCAATGCTTCTATACTGATGGAGGTGCATGAGCGCGCCCTTAGTCGTCGCCGCCGAAAATTCGCGCGCGTCGCGAGGCAACCGCAACTCCGCGAGCGATCATCTCTTAACGGGAACGAAAAAAGTTCTTGACAGATTAAAGGCTCTTGCCTTATACATGCGCGGTTGCTTTTACCGAATGAGTTGAAAGCAAGCAAGTGAGAGAGAAACTTCAATGCTAACGAACCGGACAAACATACAAAGCATAGCGGCGATGGCCGCGTGGCAGCCGCGTGTCGGCATGCGCGCCCTCGCCCTGTCCGCCAAATGTCTGCGTTCGTTACCGTCCTATGATACGGTCGGCGGTTTCGTCCAAAGACATGGGCAAACTACTGAAGGCTCAGGGCTTTCGGGTCGCCGTCAGAATCGGATTTAGCATCGCGGGAGCGGCCTCCCGCTCCCAATCTCGAATAAAAAGTTTAAGAGAATTGTTTGGAGCGGGCCCGGCTTCCCTGTTGAAGCCACGACTGGCCCGCTCTTTTTGTTGTTTGATAATCGAATTACCTTTTTGTGAGAAAGATGAAGGCAGGGAGCCTTCCCCGGACGGTTGACCCCGTTGCTTTGCGAGAGTCCCAGGGTCGCCGTCCCGCGTAGAAGTGTGCGCCGAAGTGTGTCCAGCGGTCGCGCCTCTCTGCCTTCATCTGTTTTTTAACATAATGATTTCAATTTTGCATGCGTGGCTGAGACGGCAAAAGCGCTCGGCTGTAAACCGAGTGCCCTGAGATGGGCTTCGTAGGTTCGAGTCCTGCCGCATGCATTTCTCAATAGGAGCATGGTGTCAAAGGTCAAACATGGCGGTTTCCAAATCCGTCGATCTCGGTTCAAGTCCGAGTGCTCCTGCCAACCTTTAAAATTTTCTAGTTCGGAGGGTTCGCCTAACTGGTATGGCATCGGTCTCGAAAACCGACGGGCCTCTCTCAGGCCCACGCGAGTTCAAATCCCGCACCCTCCGCCACAAATGCAAGGGATGAAGGCGGAGGGATCAAAGGAACGATTCAACACCTTGAATGCTTTTATTCATCGCTCCGCCTTCATCCCTCTTGTTGGGCCTGTAGCTCAGCGGAATGAGAGCGCAAGCTTGCGAAGCTTGAGGGCGCACGTTCGAGTCGTGCCAGGCTCACTTTTTTTGCAATGTCGTTCAACCGGCAGGACGCTGGTTTCTGAAACCTGAGATCGGGGTTCGAGTCCCTGCATTGCAGCCAACCTGAAAATTTCTCGCGCCCCTATGGTCGAGCGGATGAGGCACTGGCTTCCTAAGCCAGCACACGCAAGTTCAAATCTTGCTGGGGGCATCAAAGGTTTTCTCGGCCGACGTAGCCCAATTGGCAGGAGGCGCCAGTCTTAGGAACTGGACAGTGATGGGTTCGAATCCCTCCGTCGGCATTCCCCCTCCGCGCTGGAGTGGCGTAACTGGCAAACGCACAGCACTGAGATCGCTGTGAGACCAAAAATCTCTTTGAGGGTTCGACTCCCTCCTCCAGCATCATCATCGGACGCGGAAGTGATGCAACACGGCAGACATGCAAAGCTCAAAACTTTGCTCCTGAGAGTTCGAGTCTCTCCTTCCGCACCAACCTCTTTTCGGCGCGTGTAACCCAACTGGCAGAGGTGGCGGGCTTAAAACCCGCGCAGGTGAAAGTTCGACTCTTTCCACGCGCATCCGGCGTTCAAATCTTTTCCTGTGGGGCGTTGGGCAAGAAGGGCTTAAGCCGCTTGATTTTCAATCAGGAGATCGTGGGTTCAAATCCCACACGCCCTGCCAATCCTTTTCATGTTGATCGTAGCTCAAAGAGGGCAGAGCGCTGCGCTGTGAACGCAGTCATGTGCGGGTTCGAGTCCCGCCGATCAACCCTTTTCGGTGCGGGGCGTTGGGCGAGCGCGGTTAAGCCGTCTGATTCTCAATCAGAAAATCACAGGTTCAAATCCTGTACGCCCTGCCAATCCTTTTCAAATGGAACTGTGGCCGAGAGGTGAGGCATTTGGTCGTCAACCAAAACGATGACGGTTCGAGTCCGTTCAGTTCCGCCATACGCCTCCGTAGCTTAGCAGCGCAGAGCGGTGGACTCTTAATCCATCAGGCGTGAGTTCGATTCTCACCGGGGGCATCAAAGTTTTTTTTCGGAGTGTAGCCTAGAGGCTCAGGCACTTGTCCTGGGAACAAGTCGACGGGGGTTCGAGTCCTCCCACTCCGACCATTCGCGCATCGTTGGTCGAGCCCGGTTTAAGACGCGGCGTTGCCAATGCCGAGACATCGGTTCAAATCCGATACGATGCTTTCAACTGCTTCCGTAGCTTAATCGTATAAAGCAGCACGCCTCGAACGTGCAGATTGTGGGTTGAAGTCCTACCGGAAGCGCCAACCTTTGAGGGGTCGGGAAATCGGCCTCATCCTTTTTCAACTTCAATGCGGGAGTGATGTAACTGGCAACATCCGAGATTTCCAATCTTGTCTTGAGGGTTCAAATCCCTTCTCCCGTTCCAGACACAACTCTCTACGGCGGGCATAGCCAAGTCGGCCAAGGCACTGGATTGCAAATCCAGCATCGCCGGTTCAAATCCGGCTGCCCGCTTTGAACCCCTGACTTGCGAGAGCGATAGCAAGCGCGCCGCCTCGCCACAACATTTAAGACGAAAGGAGGTGCCGGGAGATGGCCCTTAACGGTCGAGTCTTACTGCTCAATCAAACGTACGAGCCGCTCGGGACGGTCGGCGTGGCCCGTGCTGTAATAATGGTTTGGAAGAACACGGTGACGGTCGAGGAATGGGAAGGCGACCGCGTTCTACGCACGCCGCGCGAAGAGTTCCCGGTTCCTTCCGTCATCAGGCGACGCACCTACATCAACGTGCGCCGTCGCAGAGAAGCGGCGGGCATGAGGCGTCTGCGAATTTACATGCGCGACAAGTTTCGCTGCCAGTATTGCGGCGAGAAGAAGAATCCGGCCGAGCTGACGCTGGATCACATCTTCCCGCGCTCGCGCGGCGGCGACAACACGCCCGTCAATATCGTCGCCGCATGTCTGGCGTGCAATAACCGCAAGGGCAATCGCACGCCGGAAGAGGCTCGCATGCCTCTGCTGACGACTCAATCGGCGCTCCGCGTCAAGCTCGAAAGAGTCGTGCTCTGCCACTACGCGGAGGCAAGGCCGGAGTGGAAAAAGTTCATCTTTATGGACGCGCATGACGACCGCGCGCTTCGCGAGAAGGCGCGGACGGCGTGAACCGTCTATGGGGCGAGGGGCCGCTCGCCCCATAGACGGTCAACATTTCGGTGAACATCCGTATTCCTGCGGGTCGGATAGCTGAGATGGATTAGCGCGAGTCTGAAAAACTCGACAGGTTGGTTCGATTCCAACTCCGACCACCAGCCTTTATCCGCCAACCTTTATTCTAAGGCCGGTTAGCTCAGTCAGGCCGAGAGCGCCTGTCCTACACACAGGAGGCCGAAGGTTCAAATCCTTCACCGGCCATACCAGACTTTTATCGGGGCGTGGCTCATCCCGGCAGAACGCGACTGCATACGGGACTGTGGAGCGCGAAGAGGAGCTGGTCCCTCGCACGCCCCGGCCAACTCTTTTCCGTGGCGGTGTAGCTCAATTGGCAAGAGAGCACTCGATTCGTAATCGAGCGGCTGAGAGTTCAAGTCTCTCCACCGCCTCCAAAACCACTCGGGGCCCGCGTTCCCGGCGGCGGTCTTCTAAACCGCACCGCAAAGAGCCGGGCGGAAGGCGAGAGGTTCAACTCCTCCGCGGGCCTTCAAATTTTTCATGGCTGTGTAGCTCAGTGGTCGAGAGCAACCGCCTCATAAGCGGGAGGTCGGCGGTTCAATTCCGCCCACAGCGATCAGTTGTTCCGACCATGACGGGCTGGTGATGTAACCGACAGCATAGAAGTCCTGCAAACTTCTTGAGAGGGTTTGAATCCCTCCCAGTCCACCAAACATTTTCTTTGCGGTGTAGCTCAATTGATCCCAGAGCGCTCGTCTTGTAAACGAGATGATACGAGTTCGAGTCTCGTCACCGCAGCCACCCCAGCGCGGGAATAGAGCAAGGGCGGCTCGTTGGTCTCATAAGCCAAAACCGGCGGGTTCGACTCCCGCTCCCGCAACCATTTTCAAAAGTCCTCACCAGTCTCGCCACCCGAACGGGCACAAGGGCTACGGAGGAAGCATGAAAGGAAGCCTGTTTGAGTTTGAATAAGTCTCCTTTCATCTTTCCTCCCGCTCTTGTGCCTTCCCGCCTCTGCGGCGGCGGCGGCGACGGCGGTGGCGCTGCGGCTGCGGCTGAGGTGTTCCTGATGTGGCGTAGCCAAGCGGTAAGGCGTCGCACTGTTAATGCGAAAACCGAAGGTTCGAGTCCTTCCGCCACAGCCTAATCTCATATAGAGGCCGGTAGCTAAGCGGTCTAAGGCATCCGTCTTTTAAACGGGAGATCGTCGGTTCAAATCCGACCCGGCCTAAAAAAAGTTGCGCAGTGTAGCTCAAACGGCTGGCAACAGTCGCTCGATAAGCGACCGATGATGGTTCGATTCCATCCGCCGCGACCGACACCTTTTTTCGGAACGTAGCTCAAACGGCGAGAGCGTCTGCGCGACATGCAGAAGGTTGTAGATTCGAGTTCTACCGTTCCGACCAAACCTCTCTCTTTAACAGACGGGGCGTAGCTTAATCGGTTCAGAGCAGCAGGCTTATACCCTGTATTAGCGGCAGATTACCGCAAGGTTCCGGGTTCGAGTCCCGGCGCCCCGATTCCACTTTTCGATCATCCTGCGGGATGGTGTAACGGGTAACATGCCGGACTTTGAATCCGGAGACTGAAGGTTTGAATCCTTCTCCCGCAGCCAGAATCCATACACGTTGGCCCACCGGCTCGCCTAAAGGTAGTTCGATTGTCGAACCGATTTTTTTTGAGGTCGAGTTTTGTTCGCAGAGAGAGAGAGAGAGAGGGCGCGCGTGAATGTGCGTCCCCGGTCATGGAGGTTTAAAAAGGCAATGGCAAACAAGAACCTGTTCAAGTCGCTGGTCGGCAGGCTCATCCCCGCAGCGGATGCGGTCAATGAAGAGCACGCACCGGCTTACGCCTTTACGCCGAAGCACGCGCTGGCGCAGTACGCCGTGACGGGCTGCTTGAATGCGACGTTTTACGCCAGCGCCGAAGAGCAGCTTGCCCGGGTGCTTGAGCTGTGCGAGGGGGTCGAGCCGGAGTTTATCGCGCGCACGGCCGTCTACGCGCGCGAGCGCGGTTTCATGAAGGACATGCCCGCGCTGCTGTGCGCCGTGCTGGCGGTCAGAGACCGCGCGCTGCTCGCAGCCATCTTTCACCGCGTCATCGATAACGGAAAGATGCTTCGGAATTTCGTGCAGATTTTGCGTTCGGGCGTCGCGGGTCGCAAGTCGCTCGGGACTGCGCCGAAGCGGCTTGTCCGCGAGTGGCTTGAGGCGCGCGATCCCGCGACGCTCCTTCAGGAGAGCGTGGGCCGGAATCCGTCGCTCGCAGATGTTATCAGGATGGTTCATCCGAAGCCTTCATCGGAAGGCCGCGCGGCGCTCTACGGCTACTTCGTTGGGCGCGCGCACGACCCCTCGGCGCTGCCCGAGGTCGTTCGCGCTTACGAGGCTTTCAAGGCGGGCGAGACTCTGGAGCTGCCTCGTGTTCCGTTCCAGATGTTGACCGCGCTGGAGATTGGCAAGAGGGAATGGATCGAGATCGCGCGTCGCGCGCCGTGGCAAATGCTGCGTATGAACCTGAACACGTTTGCGCGCCAGGGTGTGTTCGACGAGCCGGGAATGGCCGAGCTGATCGCGGCTCGCCTCAGCGACGAGCGCGCAATCGAGCGTGCGCGCGTCTTCCCGTACCAGTTGATGACGGCCTACGTGAATACGGGCGAGGCTGTTCCGGCAATCGTCCGTGATGCGCTACAGGATGCAATGGAGATCGCGATACGGAATGTGCCGGAGATAGAGGGCAAGGTCTACGTCTGCCCGGACGTTTCGGGCTCGATGAGGGGCAGCGCCGTGACGGGTCGCCGCAAAGGCTCGACGAGCTGCGTGCGCGTGATCGACATCGCGGCCCTGGTCGCGGCGGCCATCCTGCGAAAGAACCCGACCGCCGAGGTCATCCCTTTCGAGCAGGACGTGGTCGAAGTTCGATTGAACCCGCGCGACAGCGTGATGACGAACGCCGAGAGGCTCGCCCGTGTCGGCGGCGGCGGCACGAATTGCAGCGCGCCGCTCGCACTGCTCAACAAGCGCCGGGCGAGGGGCGAGATGGTCGTCTTCGTCTCGGATTACGAGTCGTGGGTTGACGTGCCCAGCGGTCGCGGCACGGCGACCATGCAGCAGTGGAGCGTGTTCAAGCAGCGCAACCCGTCGGCGCGACTGGTCTGCATAGACGTGCAGCCCTACGCGACGACGCAGGCGCAGGAACGCACGGAGGACATACTCAACGTCGGCGGCTTTTCGGATCAGGTCTTTGACGTGATCGCGGAATTCGCTCGCGGCCACCTCAACGCAGGCCACTGGGTCGGTCGCATCGACGCGATAACAATCTGAAGGAGGAACGAAGGGCGGCAGCGATGAAGGAATAATTATTCAGGTTGAGTAATCACGCCTTCATCCCTGATCGCTGCCGCCCTTATCCCTTGAGTTGGGGCCGAATGCCTGTTGGGACTACATCACTTTAAATGATGCTGGAAGTCTCGACGATGATTTTCTGGTCGGCCCCTGATCGCCGCGTTGCTGCTCTTTCTCGCTGCTCTTTTTCATTTGGCGAATGCTGGTGCGGAGTACATGGCAAAAGCAGACTTCGAAATCTGCCTCGCCCGTCACACCGATGGGCGAGAGGCCACGGCAACGTGGTCTGAACTCTCACCGATCTAGTCGCCAATCTGTTAATCAGCGACGAGTCGAAAACCTGTTGCCGATAGTCGAATAGTATTAACGGGTGACGAATGCTGTGGGAACTACATCAAGCGGGAGACGCCGGGTGCGAGTCCCGGCCCACAGTCGTGAAAGCGATCCGGTAGCTCAGGAGTAGAGCGTCCAAGTTGTTTCCTCAAAACCCTTGTCGTCACCTCATACGATTTTGAAGGGAGAAGACGGATGAGCGCGTCGATAATTTACAGCGAGACCGCAGCGTATCGCACCACCGCCGAGATCGAGTGCCTGGTGCGCAACTTCGAGTCGTGTTTGCTGCCGCGCGACCAGTGGACGCATCGCGCCCATCTCACGGTCGCGCTCTGGTATCTGCTTCGCCACCAGTGGCCGGAAGCCGTCCGCCGTACGCGCGAAAACATCAAGCGGTATAACGAGGCGGGCGGAATCCTGACCACCAGAGAGCGCGGCTATCATGAAACGATCACGCTCTTCTGGCTGCGCATGGTGCGCCTGTATCTGGAAACGGCATCGCGTGAATGCTCGCTCGTCGCACTCTTCAACGGGATGGTCGACCGTTACGGTGATAAGAGTCTGCCGCTCAAGTTCTACACGCGCGAGCGTTTGATGTCAGGGGAAGCGCGTGCCCGCTGGATCGAGCCGGATTTGAAATCTCTCGACGAGGTGTAGAGAGGTGAACAGAAGCTTGTTTTACACTTTGCTGCATCTATGCCATCTCTGTTTTCTCCTGGCAAAGATGTGCACGATTCTGCGCTCAATCGTTCCCGCTCTCATGCGTTGATGCGGGAATTGTTTTCGGGCGTCGTTTCGGTGAGCCTTAAAAACACCTGCTCGAGGGTCTCGCGCTGCGGCGAGAGTTCGCTGACCAGAAAGCCGCGCGCGACGAGAAGGGCGTTGACGCGCGGTATCTGCTCGTCGGCCATTCGGACGTACAGTGCCCCGTCTCCGTTGCGGCTGACGGCGAGCGCCGGGTCGGTCGAGAGCAAGCTGTAGGCTTCATCCAAACGGTCAACCCTAAGCCTGACGGTCTTGTTCGCCGTCACAAGTTTTTCGATAGTCCCCTGATAGAGCAGTCGCCCGTGATCTATGATCGCGACGCGATTGCAGATTTGCTCGACCTCGTTGAGCAGGTGGCTCGAAAGCAGCACGGTCAGATCAAGCTCGTCGCGGAGGCGGCGAATCAGCAGGCGGACTTCGCGTATGCCCTGCGGGTCGAGGCCGTCCGTCGGCTCGTCCAGGATGATGAATTTGGGCGCGGGCAGGAGCGCCTGCGCGATGCCCAAACGCTGGCGCATGCCGTGCGAATAGACGCGGACGGGCTCGTGCGCGCGCCCCGTAAGGCCCACGATGTCCAGCACTTCATCGATACGAGCGCGCGTCGCGCCGCCCGACATCGCCGCGAACAGTCGCAGGTTTTGCCAGCCCGTGAAGTGATCGTAAAAGGCCGGGGATTCGATAATAGCCCCGACGTGACGCAACGCTCGCAGGGGATGACGGCGCATGTCCTGGCCGAGCAGGCGCACGTTGCCCTGCGAAGGACGCACGAGCCCCAACACCATCCGGATGGTGGTGGATTTTCCCGCGCCGTTCTGGCCCAGGAAGCCGAAGATGTCGCCGCGCTCGACCTCAAGCGAGAGATGATCGACCGCCGCGCGGCGTCCGTATCTCTTCGTCAGTAGCTCTGTACGCAGCACCGCGAATGGCTTGTCATTCATCCCAACGTACTACCAGCTTCCCTTCAAATCTCTCGCCCGCCCGGTCGTAGCGAATCTCGTAGCTATCGAGCGATCCGCCCCGGCCGCGATAATCTATCTCGTATTTCCAAAGGCCCGGCGCGTCCGGCTGCCGACTGAAAAGATAATCGATCCAGTGCACAGTCTTCGTAGACCGCTTGCCGCCCTCTTCCCTGCTCAGCACCACAGGATACTGGATCACTTCATCGCGCGACTCGCTATATCCGATCAGCGTCGTGGCAAGGCCCATGCAGGCGAGCGCGTCGAAGAGAGCGAACTCATGTGCTCTGCCGTCTCCGTTATAATCTCTCAACCACATGATAGAGGGTTTGCCTTCTGCCGAGCCACGGCGCACCCCGCCGACGTGGTAATACCCTTTGTGGATTTTGTAAGGGATGTCAAAGCTGTCTTCGACCCCCTCGTCATATTCCTGCCTGATCGAGACCGTATTGATTACCCTTCGCGCCGAGGCGTCTACAAGCGAGATCCTGGTTGGCCCACTATAATGGCTGCCGCGCGTCTCTTCCGGGCAGGAGTATATTTCGTCGGCCGCTTCGCGCGGGTTCGTCTTCGGTCTGAGCATCCATAGAACCAGCGCCCTATCGGCGTGCGCTTTCGTCTTCAGAGGTCTGACCTCGATGATGCGCGCGCCCGCCGGAAGTCCGTAATCCGGATTCCGGCGCTGCACGGAAGGCAACGCCAGCACGAGCGCCGCGTAAGCCAGTAATGTAATGCTCTTCACTTGACCAACCTCTCCTTATGGTGTCTCGCTGCAAGCGTCGCTCTTTACGGCATTAGGGCAGGGCGACCTCGACGACTAGCGGCCAGTGATCCATGCGCCCGACGGCCGCATCCCTGAGCACTTCGGCGCGGCGCAGAGGCGCGCCTTCGCTCGGCCCGAAGACGTAATCAATGCGCCGCTCGTTCAGGGCCGTCTCTCCGGCGTTGCGGCCCAGATCGCGAAAGTATTTGAGGGCGTAGCTGTAAGCCTCGCTATCGTTCTTCAGATTGTCCGTAAAGAAATTCGACTGGTTTCCGGCCCGCAGCTCGAAATTGAAATCGCCCGCGACGAAGACAAGCGCGGATTGCTGCTGCTGCTGCCGCGCCCAGTCGATCAACTCGCCCGTGAAGACGCGCCGCCGCGCCGCATTGAAGGCATCGGCGTGCGCGCTCAGGAGCAGGATCTCCGGCCCATTGCCGCCCGTGCGAAAGCTTGCGCCGAGCACGCACTTGTCTCCGGCCTGAACCTGCGAGAATCGCGCCGGATGATCTTTGACGAGCACGGCCTCGACGCGGTCGGCCTTGAGAGCCGGACAGATTGCGCCGCGATAACGCCGCTTCAGATGGCCTAGCAATATGTCCAACTGCTCCTGCCCGGTCAACTCCTGCAAGGCGACGGCGTCGGCGTCGCTGGCGAGGATCGCTTCGGCGACCGCCTTCAGGTCTTTGGTGTGCGCGCGCGAATCGTCCTCCAGATCGCCATAGCCTATGTTCCAGGTCAGGAGCCGCAGGCGCGGCCCCTCGCGCGTCTTCGTGCCGAGCAGCGAGCGCTCGCGCGACGGTCTGTAATGGAGCGCGCCGCCGATCATCAACAGGGCAAGCGCACATAAAGAAAGCTTGGCCCACATTACGCTTAGCTGGTGATGTCCTTTCGGTCGAAGATCGTGACGGCCGCGAGCAGCAGCCCGAAGATATAAGCGCCGCAGATGCTCCCATAATGATAAAAGCTGAGCCAGGGAATCTCCGGCTTGAACACGTCGCGCCAGAAATCCATATCGGTCGTGAAGAAGTAGGGGCGCAGGTGCTCGAAGAACTCTATGCGCCCGATGATGTAAAGCATGATGTAGATGGCGAGCGTCGTCACGACGGCCATCACGGGCGTCTCGAACAGAACGGAGAAGAACATGGCGATGGCGGCGACCACCAGCAGCGCCCACGTCCCCGACAAGCTGGCGTAAACGAATCGCCAGAGCGCCTCGTCGCGCACTATCCTTCCGGGCTCGTCCACCAGATTCAGCGGGCCTGGGTATAGCTCTATGTCGCCCCAGCCGATAAACAGCAGGCCGACCAGCAGATTCAAAGCGATGAAGAACGCCATCAGCAGATAGACGTGCAGCGCGACGATCAGGAATTTCGAGAGAAAGATGGAGACGCGCGAGATGGGCCGCACACAGATCATGCGGAGCGTGCCCGCGCGCGCCTCGCCCGCTATCTGTGCCCCGGCCGTCATCGCTACGAAGATCGGAATCAACAGGCTGAACGAGAACATCAGCGAATAGAGCGCGAATGTCATCCCGTTGAAATAGCTCTTCGATTCATAGGTGTACTTGAACTGCTCGGCCGCCTGCCCGCCCGTCTTGCGCTCGGCGTAGGAGTAGAAGCCCCACAGCATCAGGGCGACGAACCCCGCCAGCGAGACGAACGACAGGTAAAAGCTCCTTGAGCGAACGAGCTTAAAAAATTCGATTCTTAATTGCGTGAGCATCGAGTTCTTTGATACCCCTGCCTGCCTCTGAAGAGCAGGAGAGGAGGCCACACTCCCCCACTGTGGCCGTCAACGTCCGGGCTGTCGTTTTGATTTACGCAGATGCGGGAGATTACGTTCCTTGCAAAGCTTTATCTATGGACAGCCCCCTGCCGGTTCGGGATCAGTCCTGTTTTACGAACTCGACCGTCAGATCGTCATCCCTCTCGTCAATCAGGACGCGCGCGCCCGGCTGCGATTCGCCGAAGAGGAGCTGTTCGGCCAGCGGTTGCTTGATTTTAGTTTGAATGAGCCGCGCCATAGGCCGCGCGCCGTTCAGGCGGTCGAAGCCGCGCGTGGCGAGCCAGCCGCGAGCCCGCTCGCTCAACTCGACCGAGATTCGCCTCTCGGCGAGCTGCGCGCGAAGCTCGCCTATGAACTTATCGACGACGCGCTCGATGGTCTCAAAGCCCAGGGGCTCGAAAGCGATCCAGGCGTCGAGGCGGTTGCGGAACTCCGGGCTGAAGGTGCGTTCTATGGCTCCGCGACCTTTGCCCTTGCCGCTGCCCTCGTTCTGAAAGCCTATGCCCTTCTCGCTCAATTCGCGCGCGCCCGCATTCGTGGTCATAATCAGAATCACGTTGCGAAAGTCCGCCTTCTTGCCGTTGTTGTCGGTCAAGGTCGCGTGATCCATCACCTGTAGCAGTATATTGAAGAGGTTCGGATGCGCCTTCTCAATCTCGTCAAGGACGAGCACGGCGTAGGGCGTCTTGTTGATCGCGTCCGTCAGGAGCCCGCCCTGATCGAAGCCGACATAGCCGGGCGGCGCGCCGATCAGACGCGAGACGGTGTGCGCCTCTGCATACTCGCTCATGTCGAAGCGCAGGAACTCGACGCCGAGCGCGACGGCCAACTGCTTGGAAAGCTCCGTCTTTCCGACCCCGGTCGGCCCCGAGAAGAGGAACGAGCCGATGGGTTTGTCCGGGTGGCCGAGGCCCGAGCGCGAGAGCTTGATCGCGTTGACGACGCCATCAATGGCCTGATCCTGTCCGAAGATGACCGCCTGCAATTCCCCTCTCAGATTTTGCAGGCGCTCTTTCTCGGAGACGACGACCGTTCTGGGAGGAATCTTCGCCATCCTTGCGACGACCATCTCGATCTCCTTCGGGCGGATGGTCTTGGGCCGCTTCTCCACGGGCAGCAGCTTGACGGCCGCCCCGGCTTCGTCCAGCACATCAATCGCTTTGTCCGGCAGAAAGCGGTCGTGTATGTGCTTGGCCGAAAGCTCGGCGGCGACTCTGAGGGCTTCGGCCGTGAAGCGTACGCCGTGATGCTCCTCGTAGTAGCTCTTAAGCCCGGCGAGGATTTGCACCGTCTCTTCTATCGTCGGCTCGCCGATCTCTATTTTTTGAAAGCGGCGGGCCAGCGCGCGGTCGCGCTCGAAGGCGGCCTTGTATTCCGCATAGGTGGTCGAGCCGATGCAGCGTATCTCGCCCGATGCCAGCGCGGGCTTGATGATATTCGAGGCGTCCATCGAACCGCCGCTCGTCGCGCCCGCGCCGACGATCGTGTGAATCTCGTCAATGAAGAGGATCGAGCCGGGCTTTTTTCTGAGCGAATTGATGACGCCCTTCAAACGCTGCTCGAACTCGCCGCGATACTTCGTCCCGGCCAGCAGCGCACCCATGTCGAGCGCGTAAACCTCCGTATCTCGCAACACGTCCGGCACTTCGCCGCGATGAATCTTTAAGGCGAGCCCTTCGGCGATGGCCGTCTTGCCGACGCCCGGATCGCCTACGTAGAGAGGATTGTTCTTGCGCCGTCGACAGAGCACCTGAACGGTGCGCTGGACTTCTGAGGTGCGCCCGATGAGCAGGTCTATGTGTCCGGCGGCGGCGCGCTCAACTAAGTCTGCCGTAAAGGCCGCGAGCGGGTCGCGGACGGGCTGCGCGTCGTCATCTTCGGGGCCGCCGTCGCGGCCGTTCGGCACGGGCTCGGCCCCCTCGGCGATCTTTGAGATGCCGTGAGCGATGTAGTTCAGTATATCGAGGCGCGTGATGCCCTGCTTTTTAAGAAAGTAGACGGCGTGCGATTGCTCCGCCTGGTAGAGGGCGGCGAGGATGTTGCCGCCGTTGACCTCGCGCTGGCCCGAGCCTTCGGCTTGAAGGAGCGCGTATTCGAGCACGTAGCGAAACGTGGAGGTCTGCTCGGGCAAGACTTCAGCGCCTTCGGGCAATCGCTCTAACTGCTGGTTGAGAAAAGAGGTGAGTTCGCGATTGAGCACTTCGAGATCGCCGCCGCAATGACGCAAGACCTTTCCGGCCGTAGCGTCCTGCAACAGCGCAAACAGCAGGTGTTCGAGCGTGATGTACTCGTGCCGTCGCTTGATCGCTTCGTTGACGGCAACGCTCAGCGTCGCCTGTAATTCCCTGGTAATCATATAAAACTTCGGAGCGCGTCCGATCCATCTCTTCAAAGCAACCATGTTTTGAAGACGGGTGCTTTCAGTTTTCCTCGGTCGTGAAAAGGAGCGGGTACTCGTGCGCCTGTGCGAGCGCCATCGCCCTGGCCGCTTTCATCTCGGCGACCTCATAGGTGTAAATCCCGGCCACACCCACGCCCTGCGTATGCACCTGAAGCATCACGCGGACGGCGTCGGCCTCCGTCCGCTGAAAGACCGTCTGCAAGACGAAGACGACGAAGTCCATCGTCGTGAAGTCGTCGTTATGAATCAAGACCCTGTAGAGCGGAGGCGGTTTGAGCTTCTCCTTGCTACGGCTCTCTGTGACGACCGCATCATCTGGCTCTTCCGTTAGTCTCGACATAATCTAAAAGGGCGGCACGCTAAGGCGGCGACGCCTGCGCTTTCTCTCTTTAATAAGATACCAGCACCGGAGAGAGAATGCAGCCGCGCATACGGGCTCGGCCGCGAAGCCCGCAGGAAATTCAAGAGCGCCGCGCGCCGCGGAGGCCGCTCCGACGGGCGCGCTCATGGGCCCCGGCTTGCGTCGGCTTGCCGGTTCTGAAACGGGCAGTTTAAGCTAAGGCGGCGATGGCGCTGATACGCTTTCCAGACCCCAGATACACCACCGCCGAGGGCATCGTCGCCATCGGCGGAGACCTTCGGCCCGAGAATGTCCTTGAGGCTTACCGCCGAGGGATATTTCCCTGGCCGATAGACGGGCTGCCGCTCACCTGGTTCTGCCCGCCCGAGCGCGCCATACTCGACTTTGCAGACCTGCACGTGCCGCGCAGCCTTGCCCGTGAGCGACGCCGCACGCGTCTGCGATTCACGGTCGATCATGATTTTAACGCTGTCATTCGTGCCTGCGCGAAAACGGCGCGCGCCGGAGAGAGCGGCACATGGATTACGCCCGGCGTGATTCGAGCCTACGGGGAGCTGCACCGACGGGGCCACGTTCATAGCGTCGAGGCGTGGGATGATGAGGAGGAGGAGGCGCTGGTCGGAGGCGTCTACGGCGTCGATGCCGACGGCGCGTTCGCGGGCGAAAGCATGTTTTACCTGCGCCCCAACGCCTCGAAACTGGCACTGCTGTTTTTGATCGAACATCTAAGCCGGGGCGGGCTCGACTGGATTGACATACAGATGATGACGCCGCACATGCAAACCCTCGGCGCAAAACTCATCAGCCGCGACCGCTTTCTAGAAAAGCTGGCGCACACGCGCGCACGCGGCCTCCAACTGTTCAAAGCGGCGCGCGCCTCGAACGGAAACTAAAAACCGAGTTCAGGAAAACTATTCAGGTGATAATCTCAATCTAAAAGCAGGCACGGAAAGAGATGGCGAACAGGCGACTACTGCTGCTGAGCAATTCGACCAATTACGGCGAGCGCTATCTGGAATATTCTGCGAGCGCGATCAGGGATTTTCTGGGCGGCGAGGCGCTGACAGTTCTCTTCGTGCCGTTTGCGGGCGTGCGCTTCTCTTTCGCCGAATATGCCAGGATCGTCGGCGAGCGTTTCGCGGAGCTGGGTTACAAGCTGGAATCGGTTCACGAGGCGAGCGACGCACGCCTTGCCGTCAGACGCGCCCGTGCGATTGCCATCGGCGGCGGCAATACTTTTCATCTGCTGCGCGCGCTTTACGAAACCGGGCTCATCGAAGCGATCCGCTCGCGGGTCTCGGACGGCGTGCCCTTTATCGGTTGGAGCGCCGGATCGAACGTCGCCTGCCCGACCATCAGGACGACCAACGATATGCCCATCGTCGAGCCGCCGAGTCTACGTGCGCTCGACCTCGTTCCCTTTCAGATCAACCCGCACTATACGGACGAGCATCCGCCTGGCCACGCTGGCGAAACGCGCGAGCAGCGCCTCGCCGAGTTCATAGAGGTCAACGAGGGCGTCTATGTCGTCGGCCTCAGAGAAGGCAGCATGCTTCGCATCGAAGGCTCTTCGATCCGCCTGCTCGGCGAAAAGAGCGCGCGAGTATTTATCAAAGGCGAGCAGGCGACCGAATACACGCCGCAGGACTCCCTACAGTTTCTCCTGAAGAGAGAGCCGGTCATTGAGTCCCCGTAGACTTTTTGGCATTCCCCATAGGTGTGATTAAAAGATTAACCGGGGGCGGCATCGAGGCGTCGCGCCGGATGACCGGAAGCTCTACAAACGAGGCGTTCTTCTTATTCCTCTCAAGAGTGATGACGGGCTTTCCTTCCGAGGGGATGCGCGCAAAGACGCTTCTGTCGTGGCCCGCTATCGCGATCCGTATTCGATGCCCCTTCGGGATGAGCACGGAGGTCGGCAGGAGCCCGAAACTCAGCTCCGTCACCTGTCCAGGCACGAGCGGCGCTCCGTCTTTTCTTTTGAACGAGTGATAGGGCACGCCCGTCCAGTAGGGCGGTCTCTCCTCGGACACCTTGCGGTGGATGGCGCGCAGTTGCCCCTCGGTGATGTATGCGACTTTGCCGCTCTCGTCCACGTCCTCAAGATAGACGAAGAAAGCGCCGTCCGTGCTCGTCGAAGAGATTTTCAGATTGATGACGGGGTGGCCCGTAATCTCCGTGTCTTCCGTTAGAGGGGCGCTCGTGTACGTGAGCAGGCGGCGATCCTCCGCGGCGCGATCACCGTAGCTGACGGGCCCACCGAGCTGCGTGCGCCAGCGATTGTGTTCGCCGGTCGTCGCGTCAAAATCCACCGTGTAGTTGTCTGCCCCTGTTGAAGCGGTCGGGGCGGCCGCCGAGAGCGCGCGCTCGGCCGTCATGTACCAGCGCACGGCCCTGCTTCCAGCGACGGGCCAGGTCTTCGTAGCCTTCCATTTCTCTTCGCCCATCGTGTAATAGAGGAGGGTGCGCTCCTGCGGCATGACGCCCGTATCGACGCCTTTCAAGTAGTAGTCGAAAAAGCGGAGCCACTCGAAGGGCTGTCTGACGGCTTCGGAAGCGGCGGATAGATACGGGCTCGCGTTCTGTGAGCCGCCGTGATTCCACGCGCCGACGATCACGCGCTGTGGATTTTTCAGGCTCATAAAGCTCCTGATACAGGCATCGGCTGTTCCGGCGTCGAACCAGCCGCCCCAGCTATTGATTGCGGCCCCGGAGCGCTCGATCTCCGCCCCGTAGCTGTGAACGCTGAAATCATCTATCGAATAACTTTTGAAGGGCCGGTCGTCACGATACGTGACCTGCTGCGCGGCACTGTAGAGGTCTATGTTCGCGGCGTGTGATTTGATCGCCTCGCCGACGAGGCTTTCGTCCCTGTCCTCGTCCACCGGTCGTGCGCCCGCGTTAAGATCGAGCTGGTGATTGAACTCGTTCCAGGTCTTCACCAGCCAGTCGTTGAGAATCCCGCCAGGGTATGGAACATCCGCGTATTCGTCGAACTCGTAGTGCCTTGGAATCACGGCTTTGAGCGCCTTGTGATTGGGCACGTTGATAAGCAGCGCCGCGTTGCCGCCGTAGGAGCTGCCCATGGCTCCGACCTTGCCGTTCGACCACGGCTGGCGGATGATCCAATCGACTATCTCGCCGCCGTCCTTTATCTCTTCGCGTGACCAGGGTGTGGGCCAACTGCCGAATGATGCGCCCGTGCCGCGAACATCGACCCAGACCAGCGCATAGCCGTAAGAGGCGAAGAAACGCTGGTAGCTATTGGGCCCCTGCCCCTTCTTCGAGCGCCAGTAGCGCGTTTGCTCTACGATTGCTGGAATCCGCGTTCTCTCCGGCAAATCCTTCGGCAGCACTACGTCCACGGCGACCCGTACGCCGTCGCGCATCGGTATGTAGAGCGACTGAACCACCGCCTCCCTGTATTGCGGCGCGGTGTAGCCCTTATACGGCAAAGGTGTGGGAGTAGCGGCGGCGTCACCCTGCGTGTTGGCCGTAACGCCTGTAGAGGTTTGCGAGCGCGTCGCCTGGGCCAACAGTAGCGTTGCGACCGCAGCAAAGATGAGCAGCGCACTCGATGCGAGCGGTAAAAATCTGTGCACCATGGTTTCTCTCCGGCTGTCTGAGCTATGAGAATTTATCGCCACCTTGAATCAACCACCATTGCAGGCTTGATAATCTACCCAACCGGCGAGCAAAACGTAGTGACCTCGGACGCCAAGCATTGACCATCGGCGACAAATCTTCTCGCCCCCGTGCGGCCCGACCGCCAGACTTGTCGCGCCCGTCCCCCCTAGGATAAAGTTTCCAACGTATTTTGAGGTTTCGTCTTATGCCTCGTGTGCCCACGATTTCCGTCAAAGCCATCGGCAAAATTGTAGACGCAGCAGCCGACGCCGGGGTTCGCCCCGAAGAGCTTTACAGCGCCGTCAATCTCGACCCGGCCCTGCTCAGCGACGTAGAGAATCGTATCCCTTACGCGCAGATAGTCGCGCTCTACGAGGCGGCGGCGCGTTTGACGCGCGACGATGCCTTCGGCATACACCTGAGCGAGCGAACCAGCGCGAAGGTCTTCGACCTTCTCGGCTACGTGCTGATGAATAGCGCGACGCTCGGCGAAGCCCTAGATAGGATTGTCCGTTATCATTCGATCTGGACGGACGGGGCCGCTTACAGCCTGAAGACGGCGGGCGACGTTGCCCGTCTAAGCTACAGCTACGTTGACCTGGGGGCCGCTGCCTGTCGCCAGGATTGTGAGATGACGCTGGGGATCACCGTCCGGTTAGCGCGGCTTGCGACCGGCGTCGACTGGACGCCGCGAGAGATTACCTTTCAGCACGCCCGCCCGGCAGACACCTCCGAACACAGCAGAGTCTTTCGCAGCCCGGTACATTTTTCCAGGCCGGAGAACGAAGTGGTCTTCGACCGCTCGTTAATGAATCTGCCGATGACGGAGGCGGATCCGACCCTGTGCGCCGTGCTCGACCGCCACGCCGCAGAGCTTTTGACGAAACTCCCCAGGCGCGGCGGCCTGCCCGACGAGGTTCGCGCCCTTCTCTTCGAGGCGATGCAGGGGGGCGACGCGAGTCTGGAAACCATCTCGCAGCAATTGGGCACGAGCCCGCGCACGCTCCAGCGCAAGCTCAGGGAAGAAGGCACCTCGCATCAGGACTTGTTAGACGAGATACGGCGCGACCTCTCCAAGCGCTACCTGTGCGAGCCGCAGATGGCGATCTGCGAAGTAGCTTACCTGCTGGGCTTTTCCGAGCCGAGCGCTTTTCACCGCGCCTTCCGCCGCTGGACGGGCATCACTCCCAAAGAGTACCGCCGCGCACAACTGTAGCCGGGCCGCCGCGCCGCGCAGGGCACGCCCCCTTCCCCGACCATCAGACGGAAACCTCACACGCGACGCCGCGCCGCTCACCTTAAGGCGACGACCGAAAGCTCTCATCACCTTTCGGCGACGACCGATAGCGCGCCTAAACGTTTGCGCGCCTCGACGGCCTCCGTGCTTCGCGGGTAGCGGCGAAGGATTTCGCGCCAGCCTTCGCCGTCGTAATGAAACTGCTTCGCCGCCCGGTTGAAGACGAAGCCGATGCCCTGGCGCCCGTACCTGTCGAGCCCGTTGTAGTTCAGAAAGTAGCTGAAAAGGGGCGCGCCGCCAGCCGCCATTTCGCGCTCGTCCAGACGCCTTACGGCATCGCGCGACAGTTTAGCGGCGGCCTCTTCCGCCGCCTGTGCATAGAGCATTAAGACGGCCGGGCGCGAGGGCGATCTCGGAAACAGGTCTAGAAAAATGCGCGCCCGCGCGATGCGATCAAACTCCACGGAGCCCCGTATCAGGCGCAGGAGCCGTTCATCATCTTCGGCGCGCGAGGGCGAGACGACCGCCTCGCTTTGAATCCACCCAGCCGTTCTCCTGGTGACGGCGACGCGGTAAAACGTAAGACGGTCGGGCGCGCGTTTCGCGCCGAGGATGGTGACCACACGCCCCCGGCTCATCCTTTGCAACAAGCGCGCCGAAAGCTCCGGCCCATCACGCAGCGCCGCCAATCTTTCATCGACGACCACGGCGCTTCGACTATTGAGCGGGGTTCGCCGACGCTGCGCTGGCGTTTCGGAAACCACCGAGAGCGCGCAGGCCAGGGCCACGAGGGCAAAGGAATTTCTGAAAGACAGTGCGGTTGAAACTCTCCTGACGATTGAGAGATGAAGAGACACGAGCCTTGCCTCCTTTCACAAGGTGAGGTTGATCTGAGGCGACATGCTCGCCGGGTTGTGACTGCTGCTGCTCGCTCGGTGAAGTTTAGCGAGAAGCGCGACGGCGAGTCGCAGGCGATTGTGTTGTTGCGAGTCTCACGCGGGCGTCCGCGGCCAGGATGCGCCCCTGCGCGCCCGCGTGATGAAAATGGCAGATGGCTATGGCGCACGCATCGGCCGCGTCGTGAGGCTCCGGGACAGCGGCGAGCGAGAGGAGCACGCGCACCATCTCCTGAACCTGATGCTTTTCGGCATTGCCGTAACCGACGACCGTTTGCTTTATCAGTCGCGGGCTGTACTCATGAATCTCCAGAGCGGCGCGCTCGGCCGCCAGCAACGCGACGCCGCGAACCTGCCCGAGCTTCAACGCCACCTTGACGTTGGTCGCATAGAAGGCTTCCTCAATCGAGAACACGTCCGGCTTAAAGCGCGCGATCAGCGTTTCCAGCCCGTCGCTGATCTTCAAGAGCCGCAGCGAGAATCTGTCGCGCGGCGAAGCCTTGATCGTGCCATATTCGATCAAACCGTAGCGGCGGCCATCGCCCTCGACCACGCCCCACCCCGTAGTCTCGCTCCCCGGATCAATTCCCAATACGCGCACCAAAAGCCCTCTTTCCCATCAAACGCTACTGATTACGCACAATATAGTTCGCTCCCAGAAAATAAAGCCTGCTTCCCACCCCGCATCTTCATTTACCAGTCAGGCACAGCCATCATGAACTTGTTTAATCAAAGATGGCGGATTTTATCTTAATCCGTCGGATCTTACGAGAAGTTTTTTGAGCATAGGAGGAATCCTACGGATCGGGAAGTGCTGTATAAAAGCCTGGTTTTAACTTGAACATTTATCAAGGGCATAAGCTTATAACCGGCATTTACCACGAAAAGCGCCTCTGAGCGGCGCGCCTATCTCTTCTGAGCCATCGGATCATTAATCAAGGTACGCAAGCGCGGAGCGGGCGCGCAGCGCGGCGCGACCAGACGACCAGCTTATCAACTCTGCCAGCGCAGGCTTGAACAATCGAGTTTTTTCAAGACCGCAAGCATCGCCGATCTCTTGGCATGGTGAGCGCGGGATTAGACCTCGTGTCATCCTTTTAAGCATTAATCATTGTGTATCGGAGACCCGCGGCGGATCCGTCATGTTCTATGGAGCAGCTTGAATCCCTTGAGTGCAGCTTTTGGCTTATCTCAACTAACGTCCATCTTACGCGGCGTCACATTCCTCTCTAATTCATCTCAATATAAGTGCAGCGCTGCGGATGCTTTCGCGAGGGGCGCGGAGGCGCAAACAACATGGAGGAGTTGAGACCATGAATTTTAACACGGAAGATCGCTGGGCCAGGATTGAGTTGATCCTTTTACGCTCATACCTGCTTTTACACACCGGGAGCGGGCTTGTTGAACTCATCGTTCGGCAGCTCGGCGATGTTGGGCACAAGCTGTCGCTATGGTAAGGGTGAGTGACGAAAACACCTGAGCGAAGACGAGCGTCAGACCTTAGCGTCGGGCGCTCGTCCCGTTGATGAGAGTAATTCTCTCAAAATTCAGGCTAAAAAATTCGGGTGAGGCGGTCACATAATCGGGGGGCGGCGTCTCTACATAGATAGCACGGTAAATATGCGGCGCTTTGAACTATCCCTCGCCATCTCCCGACCGCAGTTCGCCGCTCCTTAATGGGTTAACATTCGCGACAGAGAAAAATGGGACAAGGGCTGATGTTTGGCAGTAACCGGGTCGCGAGCCTTTTACCCCTGCAAGCGGCAGCGCCATGAACGTTTGAAGTTATCTCGCTTCGCAAACGAAGGGGGGAGATTATGGCAGATCGGAGAGACGGTGAAGGCAGTGCGGCTATCCGCTATTGTCAGGATAACTATCAGTGGCTGCTCGACAAGTGCCGCCACGCCATGAAGGTAAGGCGGTTCCCCAACTACACGGACGAAGGCCAGGACTTGGCGCAGACAGTGTGTCAGGTGTGCGGCATGATTCCTGAGCAGAAATGGTCAGAGATTGAAGACCGCGAAGCATATATCTCGGCCATGATCCGAAACGCAGCGAACCGTGCCTACCGAGTTAAAACCGGCTCCCCAGTCATTGATATTGAAGACCTCGGTACCCTTCCTGATCGGCCACACTTCAAAGCGCTGGATGCAGCGATCCTGCTTAGAGAACTGTTGAACCTGCTACCCGAAGACAGGAGGACTCTAATTGAAATGGCAGATGTCGAAAAATTGTCAGGCAAAGAGATTGCCGCACTTTTGGATCTGACGCCCGCCACAATACGCCAGCGTCTTTCTCGGGCCCGTCGCGAGTTGAAAGACCTCTTGTCTGGCACGGACGCAAGCCCTCCCGGCTGATGTTGAGCCGAATTGGCGAGAAGGCTCTACATCGGGTAACCATGACAAAAGATAGGATTAACCACAATACGGGAGGAACATGACTATGAACGGAGAAGAATTTGAACATCCACTGGAGGCGAAGGAGAAAGAGAACTTGGGCGGCGGAAAAGTAACAGGAGAGACCGAGAACATGGTTGCAAAAATTGATAAGAGCTTGGCCGCCCTGGCGACGGTACGCAAGCCTGGAAAGGGCAAGCTGAGCTTGAGCGAGGCTATAGCCACGGTCATTGAGCAAGCGGAAGCCTACGAGCAGTGGCGCCAGTTCGGCGCGCCCGTCGGAATGTTTGATGTTTGGGTGGAAGCTCAGAAGGTGATGACCGTGCAGCCGGGCGACGTCACCGAATTGAAGGGCGTCCTTTTCGAGCTGGCATCACTACCGAAGTCCGTTGTGCAGGTGGTGAGGCGGGCGGATGAGGTCGTCGACACGGTGGTTCTACTGAACGGCGAGCTACAGGAAATATCGACCAAGGGCGTCAAGTTCGTCCAATCGCACCCCAATAATCAAGAAATAACTTTGGAAGTGAAGCCCGAAGAGAACGGTCAGTTGAGATTGTGGTTGGGCTTTAATCCGGTTGGCGTACGGTCGGTCGACGACTCAAGGCCGTTGGAGCGCTTAAAGAGTAAGGCCGCATCAGCCAAGGCGACGTTTCACCGACAGCTTCAATGGTTAAAGAGGCCGTGGGCCATCCCAGCTTTCGGGACGGCGGCTTTTGCTGTGCTGGCTATGCTCACCGTTATCCCCCTGCTCTCCCGTCGACAGGCAGTTGCGTTAGGGGGGGTTAAACCTCCTCCTGCCACAAAGGGCATCGCCGCTACTATAGTGGTCGATTCTTCGCTTTCTCTTAACGTCGATGGGCTAAATAAGGTCGGTGTAGCAATTGCGCTGATTATGGCGAAGCAGGTGACCGTCGGGAATCAAATCGGAGGGGACGGGGCGAAGAAATTACAGCCCAGAGTCCGGCTCAAACCGGTGCGCGTCGATGTCCCCATCCCGAGGGAAGACTCGGTGCTTGAAGACAATTCAACAGCACCAGGCGCCTCTCTGGCGGGCGTACCGGAGGAAGAGGATACGGCGGAGACCTTCTCGTGGGAGGCGCAACGACTGCGCCGGTTGGCTGAAGTACAGACCGTTTTCCTGCTTATGAACAACAGCACGCAAATGCATAAGGCACAGGTCAAGGAACTGCTCGCCGCCGTCGGTAGCGCTCTGAAAGAGACTGGCATCGCCGTCGTGACTACGGAAGCCAAGAAAGAACAAGCCGATGGGATCATGATCGTTCGCTTTGAGCCTGACACGACCTACTTCGGCGCAATCTTCGCGACCATGCGCGACCGCAAAGGCAATTTTCTCTGGCAAGAGCATGCCAGTTGCCGCGCCTTACGGAGCAACGAGTGGAGCGCCATATTCGATGACGCCTCGACGCGGCTGATAGACAAACTCCCGTCGAGGCCCGTAATCACCCCGCGCAACACCGCCGCACAGGAGCAGGCAGTTGCCACCATGGAATAGTTCCCACAAGTTCAACGGACGCGCAACCGCTAAGCAATGATCTAGTTGCCATAGGCCAGGTAATACGCGAAGGAAGGAGGTGGTAAAGGGTCAATCATTTACAATCATAAACGGAATAGCGAGAGGGCGGCTGACCCACTATCAGCCGCCCTCTCGCTATTCCGTTTATGATTGTAACTCCGGGGCTTAAGTGGATGCGTATGGGTTTATTATTAGGTCATTCTTTTATGCTCCGGCCATGTCGGCCTCGCTGATGTCGAAGTTGGCGGAGACCTTCTGCACGTCGTCGTGGTCTTCGAGCGCCTCCATCAGCTTGAGCATCTGGCGGGCTTCCTGGCCTTCGAGCTTGATGTAGTTTTGCGGGATCATCTCGATTTCGGCGACCTGCGGCTCGATGTCCGCGCTCTTGACGGCCGTCAGAACGGCGTCGAAGTTTTCGGGTGACGTAATGATCTCGAAGTTGTCCTCGTCGTCGCGCAGGTCTTCGGCCCCGGCTTCGATCACCAGCTCGAACAGCTCCTCCTCGGACTTGGCAGACTTTTCGACGACGATGTAGCCCTTCTTCTCGAACAGGTAGCTGACAGAGCCGGACGCGCCGAGGTTGCCGCCGTTCTTCGAGAACATGTGCCTGATCTCGGCGACGGTGCGATTACGGTTGTCCGTCATCGAGTCGACCATGACGGCGACGCCGCCCGGCCCGTAGCCTTCGTAGGTTATCTCGTCGTAGGTGACGCCCTCTTCGGCGCCCGTGCCGCGCCTGATCGCGCGATCGATCGTGTCGTTCGGCATGTTCGCGCCCTTGGCGTCCGCGACGGCCTTCCTGAGCCGCGCGTTGGCGTTGACATCGCCCCCGCCCGTGCGCGCAGAGACCTGAATCTCCTTGATCAGCTTCGTGAAGAGCTTGCCGCGCTTGGCATCCAGAGCGCCTTTCTTGTGCTTAATAGTGTGCCACTTAGAGTGTCCTGACATGACAAATAAGTTCCCTGGAATAGAATTTTCGGAATTAGAGCGGACGGGAAATATACCACAATGTCGTGGCTTTGATGAAAAAGCAGGCGGGTCGGCTATTAGGGGCAGAGCCGCCGCAGGGCTTAAAAGAGCGCAAGCTTACCTCACAAAACGCCCTTCTGGCCACGACGACTCTGCTGTTACTAACAGTCCAGCGAGAGGGCTCTAAAATACATCCCGGTTTCAAATACGAATGGGACTGCCCCGGGCGCGTACGAACAGGCGCACGCGCCCGGGAGAAGGATAAAGGCGCAGAGAAAAGAGCCGGTCGTTTTCATGCGGGCCTTCTGCGACCGGAGGAATATCGGCCGGGAATTAGCTTTGACCCTTCTTCTTCGGGGCGGTCGCCGCTGCTGCTGCTGCTCGTGCCCTGCGCCGCCCGTCGAGTCCGTACATGCCGACATAATAGAGCGTCGCCGCAAGCAAAGAAAACATTACGAGCGCCGTCAACCTGTTCTCTTCGAGCCATGCGGGCAGGTACTGAACGACGCCGAACAGGTCGCCGCGCCCGATGCTCTGCGGGATCGTGAGCAGCAGGCCCATGATGGTTCCGCCCGCGATCAATCCCGAACTGTAGAGTATGCCCGGCCCGCTCTCCTCTTCGGCGCGGCTGAGCTTTCCTCGCGCGCCGCGCTCGACCAGCGCGCGCACAAGGCCGCCGACGAAGATCGTCGCCGAAGTGGCGATCGAGAGATACATCCCGACGGCGAAGGGCAGCGCCGAGACGCCCACGATCTCAAGCAGGACAGAGATAAAGACGCCGATCAGGATCAGCGACCACGGAAGCTTCTGCGTCAGGACGCCGTCCACCAGTATCGCCATCAACTGCGCTTTCGGCGCGTCAAACTTGGACGCCGGGCCCGTCGTCACCTCTTCAAATCGAGCGCGGCCCTGTTCGTCCACGTAAAAGGTGCGTGGCGTCTCGCCGCCGCCTCCGCGCACAACCGCCAGGTTGTAGATGCTGTTGTCGAGCCCGCGCGCGCGGCCCTTGAACTCCACATCCGCTCCGGCGACGAGCGGCCCGGGCGGTAGATTCTCGCTCGTGACGGCGGTGCGCGTCCCGCCCACACCCGGATTGATGCGGTAATGAATCTCTCCGCCCCCGTCAACCAGATACTTCCCGGAAGGAATGATTTGGCCGTCGCTTCCCTTCGCATCCACGGGCAGGCGATGCACGAAGTATGGCCCACCGGCCAGTTCGCCGCCGCGCATGTCGCCCCTGGCCCACGGCTCGCCGCCCGCGCTGAGCTGCGCGCTATAGGTCGGATAGTAGACGGGCAGGAGGTTCGTGTAGGCGTTGTTCAGATAGGAGAGCGTCCAGGCGATGACGAGCGCCGAAGTCGTCACCCCAACCATCAGGCCCCACTGCATACGCGACGGTGTGGCCCCGACCAGGAACCCCGTCTTCAAATCCTGCGAGGTCGTGCCCGCGTTCGAGAGTGCGATACAAACCACAGCGCCGACCGACAGAGCGAGCACGCGCGAATCCGCGCCGCCCATGCCCAATATCAGGAAGATCAAAGACGTGAGCAGGATGGCGGCTATCGTCATGCCCGATATGGGATTCGACGACGAGCCCAGCTCTCCCGTTATTCTGGATGAAACGGTCGCGAAGAAGAAACCGAAGACGAGCACCAGTAGAACCGACAGTATATTCATCAGGACGCCGCTCGAAGGCACGCCCGTGGCGCTGCCCGCGACCGTCAGCCAGATGAAGATGGCGATTGCCAGCACCAGGATTCCGCCGAGCACGAACGTCAAGGGCATATCGCGCTCCGTGCGCGGCACTTCTTCTTCTGCTACTCCCGCTGCGGTGCGGCCCCGCCCCGACGCCTTCCGCCCCTGATTGAAGCCTCCGACCGTTGACAGAAACGCGCCGACGATCATCGGCAGAGTACGTATCAGGCTGATGATGCCCCCGGCGGCGACTGCGCCCGCCGCGATATAGCGAACGTACAAGTCCTGCACCTGTCCGGCCGACATGGTATTGATGAGCGGCCCTCCGGCCGTGACCGGAAACAGAGGCTCCGTGTATCCGGCACCGAAGAATTTTATAGTGGGTATGAGCACCAGCGCCGAGAGAAAGCCTCCGCCCAGCATCATCGCCGCCACCCTCGGGCCGATGATGTAGCCGACGCCTAAGAGTTCCGGAGTAATGTTGGCGGCGACGGTCGCGCCCTGGTAATTCCTCATCACGTAAGCGGGAGTCTCGTTCCACAACCTCGCGCCGCTCATCAAAAACCTGTAGAGGGCGGCCATGCCGAAGCCTCCGAAAACGAGCTTGGCGTCGGTTCCCCCCTTTTCGCCGACAACGAGGACTTCGGCGCACGCCGTCCCTTCCGGGTACAGCAGCCTGCCGTGCTCCTTTACGATCAGGGCGCGCCTGAGAGGTATCATCAGCAGCACGCCGAGCCAGCCGCCGAGGAGCGCGACCATCGTCGTGCGCGAAATCTCCAGATCGTAACCGAGCACCAGGAGCGCCGGGATGGTGAAGGCGATCCCGGCGGCGATGGATTCACCGGCCGAGCCCGTCGTTTGCGCGATGTTGTTTTCGAGAATCGAGGCCCGTCCCAGCGCTCGGAAGATAGAGATCGACATCACCGCGATTGGGATTGAGGCCGAGACGGTCAGGCCCACGCGCAGCGCCAGGTAGACGCTCGATGCGCCGAAGATGATGCCGAGTATCGAGCCGAGGATGATGGCGCGCGGCGTCCATTCCGGCAAAACTTTTGAGGCCGCGACGAACGGCTTGTGTACCGCCCGGCTCTCCGCCAGGGGTACGTGCGCCTCGTCCGTGACGGGCGGCGCGACCGATTCTCTAGTGATGGTTGCTTCTCTCATAAGCGTTTAAATCCAATACCGCGCGAAAATACTTTGGACGAGGGATGAAAGCCTGAGGGTTTGGGGAGGATGAAAGCCTGATAATTCGGGTTGAACAGCTTCGCTTTCATCCTCCTCGGAAACCCTTTCGCCTTCACCTGCGCTTTGATACACTCTCAGACCAGACAAAAAGGGTCAGGACGCACGCTCCCGGCCCCACGGCTTATCCGGGATGATGCGCGCCGCCATGTATGAAAGTCTTTAATGCGGCGCTGAAATTTTCTGAAAACTTCTGAGAGCGGCGATGAGCAAGCCAATCGCGCACTTTTACGACTTCGGCCCCTTCCGCGTGGACACGTTGAAGCGACTGCTGCTGCGCGACGGCCGGAGTGTGCCGCTCACCTCCAAGGTCTTCGATACGCTGCTGGCGCTCGTCAGCCGGGGCGGAGAGGTGCTCGAAAAAAACGAGCTGATGCGCGTGCTCTGGCCCGATACCATCGTCGAAGAGAACAACCTGACGCAGAATATATCTGTGCTCAGGAAGGCGCTCGGCGAGAGTCGCCACGAGCATCGCTATATCGTCACCATTCCGGGGCGCGGCTACAGCTTTGTCGCCGCCGTCAGGGAAGCATGCGAGGACGAAGAGACGGGGCACGAAGAGAGGGGCTCGGGCGTTCCGGCGATGGAGGCGGGACGCTCCGTAGCGGCGGTAGCGTCTACGGGCGACTACGTTCGAGCCCACGATTCAGGGCGCAACGGCCACGCGGCCATTTTCAAACCATCGTCGCCGCCTGAGAGGTGGAAACCTTTTCGAGACGTGGCGCGGCCGGGCAGCGCCTCTTCGCCCCGCCGTAGAGTTCTGGCTTTATCCCTGCTGCTACTCTTCACCGTGACGACGCTCTCTTACCTGTGGATTATCAGCAGGGCGCGCTCGCCTCTGAGGCCCGCCGCGCCCGGGTCAATCGCGGTGCTTCCCTTCAAGCTGCTCGGCGATGAAGCGCGCGACGAATACCTCGGCTCCGGAATGGCCGACGCACTTATCACCAAGCTGAGCAATATTCGACAGATCAGCGTGCGACCGACGAGCGCCGTCATCCGCTACGCCGGGCGGCAGAGCACAGACCCGCTCGCCGCAGGCCGCGAGCTGGGCGTCGATTCCGTACTGGAAGGAACTATTCAGCGGGCCGGTGATCGCGTCCGCGTGACCGTGCAGCTCATCAGCGTGCGCGAGAGCAGGGCGCTCTGGGCCCACAGCTTTGACGAGCGCTTTACGGACATCTTCACGGTACAGGATTCAATCTCGGCGCAGGTGGCGCAGGCGCTCACGCTGAAGCTAACGGGCGAGGAGCAAAGGCTGCTCGCCAAACGCTATACGGACAACGTCGAAGCGTACCAGTCCTATCTGAGGGGCCGCTATTTCATGAACAGGCGCAATGAGGAGGGGCTGCTCAAAGCGATCTCCTGCTTTACGGAGGCCATAGAGCTTGAGCCCGGCTATGCGCTGGCTTATGCGGGACTGGCCGACGCCTACAGCGTGCTCGGGTTCTACCAGTTCGGCGCGCGCGCTCCCGAAGAAGTCTTTCAGAAAGCCAGGGCGGCCGCCACGCGCGCCATAGAGTTGGACGAGACGCTGGCCGAAGCTCATGCCTCGCTGGCGCTCGCACGCCTTGACGTGGATGAGGACGAGGCGGGCGCCGAGCGCGAGTACCTGCGCTCGATAGAGCTGAATCCCAACTACGCGCCCGCGCACCACTGGTATTCAGATTTTCTGGCGATGATGGATCGGCAGGACGAAGCGATGGCCGAGATCAAGCGCGCTCTTGAGCTGGATCCGCTCTCGCTCGTCATCAATGCCACGCTCGGCGAGCGATTATTCTACGCGCGCCGCTATGACGATGCGGCCGCTCAGCTTCGCAAGACGCTCGAAATGGAGGAGAGTTTCAGCCCGGCCCATTATCTTCTCGGGCTCACCTATGAACAGAAGGGGATGTACACGGAGGCACTGGCCGAGTTGAACAGGGCGCGAGAATTATCGGGCGGCAGCCCCTGGATGGTAGCGGCGCTCGGACACACGCTGGCGATGGCGGGCCGCCGCGACGAAGCGCATAAGGTGCTCGTCGAGTTGAAGGAGTTGGCACGGCGCAGGCCCGTCTCGCCCTACGACATGGCGACCGTCTACACGGGCCTGGGCGAGAAGACGCAGGCTTTCGAGTGGCTGCAAAAATCATACAAGCCACAACTCAGGCGTCAACTCAGAGCCGACCCGAGGATGGATCGCCTGCGCCTCGACCCCAGGTTTCAAGAGATATATTCGTCCTGACATAGAAAGACAGGCCCGCAAGAAGAAGAAGATTGCTCGGCGCGCCCGCCCGTCGTCCCGGAAGCGGGCGCCCGTTCCGGCGCGCTCCCTTTACTTCCCGCCCGCAAGATTCTCAAGCGCACTCGCCCCGACGCCCCTGACGCGCACCCGTTTCAGTTTAGAGGCGTGACCGCTCTCGATTTCGACGGCGCGCACGCTCACGCTCAATGCTCGCGCCAGAGTCCGCACAAGCTCGACGTTGGCGGCTCCATCGACGGGCGGCGCGGCCAGACGCACGCGCAGCACGCCCTCATGCTCTCCGGCGATCTGGCTGCGCGAGGCGCGCGGCACGACTCGCACTCGAAAGCTTATCCAGCCGTCGCCCTCAAGACATTCGATCAAACGATTCTCCTTTCGACGGGTGGCCAAAGAGAGTGAGAGAAAGCGAGAGAGAGCGCGCCCGCGCCAGGGCTAACGCAAGAGGAGCGTCGCGGCGACCATCTCTTGAAGTAAGCGCAGGAGGAAAAGGACGACGATGGGCGAGATGTCGAACATGCCGAGCGGCGGAATGATGCGACGGAAAGGAACCAGTATGGGATCGGTCGCGCGCACCAGAAAGAGCATAAGGCGGTTCGTCTCGCTCGCCCCCCACGAGAAGATTATTCGCATAAAGATCAGCAGCGAATAGACGGCCAAAAGTCCGTAGAGCAAAAATCCGACGACCGCGATGATCGCGCCGCGCTGAAGGCTCAACAGTAGCCCGCTGATGGTGAACAGAACTGTGCCGACTATCTGTAAAGTGAAATAGCCCAGAATGATCGCTATTAGTATGGAGACCAGCGGCGCGAACTTCGGGTCAAGGCCGAAGCCTATCAAGCGCCGTCGCACGGGATTTACCAACGGGTCGCTGAAGCGCCGCACCGTCATGGCGGGCCTGCTGAACGGATTGAGGTCGGCGTAATTAACCACCATGCGCAGGAGCATCAGCACGATGACGGTCATAATACAGGCGACGACCGCGTACCAGACGACGAGACCGATGAGACCGAAGATTGACATATAGATCAGGTTCCAGGCAGACGTTAAAAAGAGAGCCTGTTTAAAGGAGCTATGTTTTGATTCTACGGCTTCCGCGGCGCGCTCTCTCTGCCGCGTCCCGTTTCCTTAACGGCGCTTGCCAAAGATGGCCGTGCCGACGCGCACCATTGTCGCGCCCTCCTCAATCGCCACCTCGTAATCATGGCTCATGCCCATCGAAAGCTCTCCGCGACGTTCGCCAAACTCGCCCCTTGAATGATACAGGTCGCGCAGCTCTCGCAGGCGGCGAAAAAAGGGACGCACCCTCTCGGCGTCCTCAAAGAATGGCGGAATCGCCATCAAACCCGCGAGGCGCAAGCGCTCGCAAGCCCTGATTGCACGAACCAATTCGGGCAACTCCCCTTCGCCTGCGCCCGACTTAGTGGCTTCGCCCGCGAGATCGACCTGCACCAGCACGGGCAACTCGGCGCGCCCCTCTTCGGCGCACAGGCGGTCAAGGCGGCGTGCGAGCGACACGTCGTCAACCGAATGGATCAGGTCAAAGAGCAGGACGGCGCGGCGCGCTTTGTTCGTTTGCAGGTGGCCGATCAGGTGCCACGTGGCGGCCTCGCGGCCAACCTCCGTGATCTTCGCGTCCGCCTCCTGCACGCGATTCTCGCCGAGGTCGCGCACCCCGGCCTCTACGGCACGCCTGACCACGGGAGGCGGGTGCGTTTTGCTCACGGCGATGAGCGTAAGCTCTTCCGGCGCGCGGCCGACTCGAAGCGCAGCGGCACGCATGCGGCGACGCACTTCCAATAACCTTTCGCTCAACTCATCGCGACTCTGCGCTCTTTCCGACATCTGTTTGGCGCCGACCTGATTAGACCACAACTCCAAAATACTGCTTTTGAAGGGATTTGAAAAGTTGCGATGATTGTAACGGAGTTGCTCGCTCTCCGTCGCATTTCCGGCGCTTAAAAAGTCTCTGGGGATGATTCTTATAATGATGCGCGAGCAGAGACGGGTTGCGATCATGGTCGAGAGCGGCCGCTGATTGCGCGTCTTCAGTGAACAGTCTCAGCAGGCTCCGGCTCCAACCACCTATCCTCAAAGATGCTCTGGACGCCCATCAATAGCTCGTAGACTTCAACCTCCATAAACCCTCTGCGCCAGTTCTGCCCTTTGCTCGCCAGGGCGCTGATCGTCAGAGGCACATCCGAGCCGAGCGTGAAAAGGGCCGCGGCCAGATGTCGATCCAATTCGGTCTGGCCGCCAAGCGATTGGAATACTATGGAGAGGGCCGAGATGAGCTGCCGCATTCTCTCGGTTCCGGGGTCTTCGCCCGCGCGGAGGCTGCTCAACAAGCCGTTACCGGCGTCGGCTTCGGAAATAATCAAGGCCACCGCATCGTCCGTGCTCATAATCACCTCATAAACATCTGTCGCCGGAATTAAAAGGACGCTGCCCCGTCAGGCCGTATGACGGGAATAACGTTCGGCGCTTCCCCGCTTTCCATGTGCGTCCTCGGCGTCGGCTCTCTTTCTTTCCGGGCCAGCTACTTCTGCGAGATAACCACCTGTTGAAAAGTGACGGGCAGAGAGTGCAGCTCGCTTCGCGTATATCCGGCGTTGCTGAACATGCTTTCCAATTCCGGAAAAGTGTAAGCATCGCCGCTCGGCGTCGAACCGAGCATCGTCATGCTAAAGGCGGCGGCGACGGGCGGCGAGACGCGATCCTCGTTCGGGATAAACTCCAGAGTGACGGCGCTGCCACCGTCACTGAGCGCCTCACGGACTTTCACGAGCAGTTTTTCGCACGTCTCCTTATCGAAGTGATGCAGGAAATTGGTGAGCAGGATGAGGTCGTACCCGCTGCCGAAGTCCACGTCGAAAGCGCTTCCCTCAATCGTCGTGTAACGCTCTTCGACCCCCGCCTTGCGCGCGTTTTCTTTGGCAACTTCCAGCACGTTCGACCAGTCCTGCCCGACGATTTTGACCTCCGGATTGAGCCGGGCCAGAGTTATGCCGAATAAGCCATGACCGGCGGCGATGTCCAAAACTTTTCGCGGCTGGCCGACCTGCCGGGCCACCAACTCGGCGAGCGCCTGGGCCGTGAACCCCGCAAGCGGGGCCATCGCACGCGCAAACTTAACCCAGATCGGATGCTCCGGCGCGACGGTTCCCTCTTCGGAAACGATTGAGCCGCCCTTGCGCACGGCTGCCGCTATGTCTTTGAATCCTTCGAGCAACATAGGGGATAAAAGAAACTCTATGGCCCCGCCGACGTAGGCCGGAGAATCCTTATTGAGAAACATTGCTGAATCGGGTGTCAGTCCGTAGCTCTGCGCTTGCTTGTTGAGAAAGCCTATGATTACCAGATAGTCGCAAAGAATGCGCGTGCCTCGTTCCGAAGCGCCGCATTCTTCGGCTATCGCCTGTGCCGTCACGGCTCCCTTAGCGATGGCCGTAAAGACATCCAGTTCGATTGCCGCTTTCAGCGCGGCGGTACGCTGGTACGCATTGATCGTGTCAAAGAAAAGGATCGGTGACGGTTCTGCTGGTCGGCTGGTCATCTATTTTCTCCGGTTAAGCTGTGATCTTTCGGCGAAAGGCACTATGAGCTTACTGAATCGGCGATCATCCTGCAAGATTACCGACTGAGCGCCTCTTTATACTTGTGATGATGAACGATATGCTGAATTGATTCGGGCAGGGTTTGAACCGCCGTCTGTAAAAAGGAGGGCGGCAAGGGCAGGCCGGACAACATCTCCGGCTGTTGCGGAAACCATTCGCACGCCGAAGACAGGAATCTTCTTGTCCCAATCCTGCATCATCTCTCCGGTCTCAACCCGCCTGGCGCGGGAATCAAACCCGCGCCCGTGCGGTATCCTCACACCATAGGGTTTCGCACTGTCACGTTTTCGTATGAGAAGCGCTCACGCGACTCGACGTTCGAGCACACGCTCTCAACAACTTAGCCCGGAGAAACCGCGTGGCATGGTAATTGTTGGTCTTTTCCTGCCCTGGAAACTATTTCCCTCGACAACTATCTGATACGAGCGGACGCATAATGCGTTTCAAAATTAACAGGAGGATATTATGACTCACTCAATTGGCAGGCGCGCTGGGCTCTCGGCAGCTTTGTTCGCGCTCATCCTGGCCGTCGCCTTACCATCCGTCGCCCTCGGGCAGGGACGCGGGCGCGGAAGAGGTCGGGGCGGCGACAAGTGCGACAAGTTTGTTAACTGCCACGACGCGCGTGACGGGCGCGTGGACGGGCGCGGGCCCCGCCGCGATGACGATGATGATCGCGACTATGACGACGACGATGATTACGGCAGGGGTAGAGGCCGTCGTGATCGTGACCGCGATGACGATGGCGACTTTGACCGTAACGACCTCAGGAGCCGTGCTCTGGACATAGGCTACAGAGAAGGGTACGAGGCTGGCCGCGATGACGCCCGCAACGGCAGAAGTTCCGACTACGACGATCACAATGCATATCGCGATGCGACCACTGGTTATCGCACGAGCTATGGCGACCGCGAGCTATACCGCCGCTATTTCCAGGAGGGCTTCCGACGCGGCTACGATGACGGCTACCGCAACCGCAACACGAACGGGAGCACGGGCCGCCGTCGCGTCGGCGAGATCCTCGGCGACATTCTTGGCCGCCCGTGACTCGGATTGTATAACAGGTAAAGCCGCAGAGCCGGGTTAACGGCTTTCCGCCTTCTTGACACCTTCCGCGCCCCGCTCGTATATTCAAAACAGGCGCGCGGATGTGGCGAAATTGGCAGACGCGCAGGTCTCAGAAGCCTGTGGTAGCGATACCGTGGTGGTTCAAGTCCACTCATCCGCATTACAAAGGGCAAAAGCGAAAAAGGCAAAAGTGAAGAGGGTTTGAATCTCCTTCACTTTTGCCTTTTTTTCGCTTTGGCCGCCGTCAGTTGACGGCTTCCGAGACGGGCTCGGCGCCGCCCGCCGTCCGCGCGTCGGCGACTACGAGCGGCTGCTCGTCGAAGAGCGTCGAATCGACAAGGGTCTGTACCCAGTACTCGCCGGGCGCGCTGAAAGTCACGTTCACGAAAAAACTGATGTTGTCGGCAAAGCCGCCCGGCGCGATCTCAAAGCGCGTCGGCTGCGAGACGACCACGGGCTGCTTTTTGTCCGGGGTGAGAATCCGCACCTCTGATAGATGCGCGCCCTCTCCGCGCCAGTGATTGACGACGGCAAACTTGATGAGCGAGATCGGCAATTGTTGTACGAGGATGTTCTGAAAAACACCCATCAGCGAGAGCTTGTTGCCGACCTCCAACCGCACGTCGTCACAAAAGAGCGTATAGACGAGTTCGAGTTTAGCTGTTTCTTCTGTTGGTGTTGCCATTTCTTCTCCGTAAGCTTTGGATCGCGGACGCTGCTGTATTCCAAAGAGCGAGTCTGCCTTTTACAGACACACGGCATCCGTCCCTCCATCAATCGAACATCTCTTTAAGCGAGGCTTCATCTATTACGCGCAGACCGAGCGCGTTCGCCTTCTCAAGCTTTGAGCCTGCGTCTTCGCCCGCGACGACGTAATCCGTCTTCCTGCTGACGGTTGATGTCACGCGCCCGCCGCGCGCCTCGATCAGGGCGCGCACCTCGTCGCGCGTCATGCTTTCGAGTTTCCCGGTCAGGACGAACTGCTTGCCCGCGAACGCCTCCGTCGAAACGCGGCTCGCATCCATCTCAAGCTCTGTGCGTACGCCCGCCCTGCGCAGTCGCTCGCACAGGGCCAGGTTGCCCGAATCCTCGAACCAGTCGCGGACACTCTGGGCCACCGTCAGGCCGATCTCGTGAACGGCGTCCAGCTCTTCGACGCTCGCCGCGCCCAGTCGTTCGAGCGAGCCGAAATTCCGGGCCAGTATCGCGGCGGTTCTTTCGCCGACGTGGCGTATGCCGAGCCCGTAAACCAGATGCGGAAGGTCGCGCCCCTTGCTGGCTTCGATCTGGAGGATGAGATTGGCGGCGCTCTTTTCGGCCATTCGTTCGAGCGCGGCAAGCCCTTCAAGCTTCAGATCGTAGAGGTCGCCCACGTCGCGCACCAGCTCTTTTTCGACGAGCTGTTCGACGAGGGCTTCGCCCAACCCTTCGATACGCATGGCGCGGCGCGAGGCGAAATGCAGGAGCCGCGCCTTGAGCTGGGCCGGGCAATCCGCCGCCACGCAGCGCGATACGGCTTCGCCTTCGGGCCGCGAGATGATCCCGCCGCAGACGGGACATTTCTTCGGCATGCGAAACCGCTTCTCTTCGCCCGTGCGGCGCGATTCGACCACCTTAATCACCTTCGGGATGATCTCGCCGCTCTTTTCGATCAAGACCCAATCACGCTCGCGCACGTCCAACCGCTTGATCTCGTCCTCGTTATGAAGCGTCGCGCGCGCGACCGTAGTTCCCGCAAGCTGTACTGGCTGAAGGTTGGCGACGGGCGTGAGCGCGCCCGTGCGACCGACCTGGACGACGATGGAAAGCACCTGCGTCGTAGCCTGCCGCGCCGGGTATTTGTAGGCGATGGCCCATCGCGGCGCTTTCGTCGTCGCGCCAAATTCATCCTGTAAAGCTGTGGAGTTGACCTTGACCACGACGCCGTCGATCTCGTATCCAAGCTCGTCGCGCCGCAGCTCCATCTGGTTGCAGAAATCTATCACCTCGTCAATCGAAGCGCACAGCGCGCGATTAGGATTGACGCGAAAGCCCGCGCGCTCAAGCCACTCGAATGATTCCCAGTGTGACGAAAAGGGCTTGCGCTCGCCCGTGATGACATCGTAGGGGAACATTTCGAGCCGACGCGCGGAGACGATGCGGGGGTCTAGCTGTCGAATCGTTCCGGCGGCGGCGTTGCGCGGATTGGCGAAGCGCGCCGCGCCCTCCTCTTCGCGCTCGGCGTTGATGCGCTCGAAGACGTGGCGCGGAAGGTAGGCTTCGCCGCGCACCTCTATTTCGGGACTCAGCTTTGCGCCGTCGTCTCTGAGCCGGAGCGGAACGCTACGGATCGTGCGGACATTCTGCGTCACGTCTTCGCCGCGTCGCCCGTCGCCGCGCGTCACGCCGCGCACGAGCACGCCCCGCTCGTAATGCAGCGAAATCGAGAGCCCGTCGATCTTCAGCTCGGCGACGTATTCGAGGAAACGCCCATCGGCGAGGCGGCGGCAGCGCTCGTCGAAGGCGCGCAGGTCGTCTATGTTGTAGCTGTTATCGAGCGAGAGCATCGGTCGGCGATGCGTGTACTCGCCGAAGCCTTCGGCGGGACGACCGCCGACGCGCTGCGTCGGGCTGTCGGGCGTCAGCAGATGCGGATGCTCTTCTTCGAGCCTTTTGAGGCGCGCGAGCAGTTCATCATATTCGGCGTCGGAGATTTCCGGGTTGTCGTGGACGTAATAAAGCTCTTCGTGATGACGAATCTCATCCCGCAGGCTCTCGATCTCAAGATCTATGGTCTTCTTGCTGCTGGTAGGCAACTTACCTCTTAACCCCTCTGTGGTGTGGCGCGACGCGCGGCCCCCTGGAACGCTCGCGCTCATCATAACCGAACGGGCGCGGAAGGCAAGCTCATACCTTGTCGAGCGCAAGAAGCGCGTTTGACGAGCGGACGGCCGTTTTGTGCAGCTTGCTCTGTTGGCCCAGATGATGAATGACGCGCCCGAAGAACTTTATATTTTGTAGAAAGTCCTCGATACGCAGGTTCTCGTCCTGCCCGTGCGGGTTCGAGCCCTCGTAAGAAGTGCCGAACGAGACGACCGGCGTCGGCGGGTCGTTCGCGCCGCAAATAGCGCCGACCGGGCCGCTCGAAGGGTCTAGCGGGTAGACGACCGGGGGCACGCCATAAACTTCGAGCGCGCTTTCGATGGCCGCGCTCGCGACAGACGACTGCGCGGATGATTTGGCGAGCGGAGAGTTTCCAAGCTCTATGATCTCTATGTCCTGAAAGCCGCGCCCGTCCAGATGCTTGCGTAAGAGTTCGACGACGAGCGCGGGCGTCAGGTCGGGCACGAGACGAAAATCCAGGCGCGCCATAGCCGTTGACGGCAGTACGGTCTTCGGCCCGGCTTCGGTGTGGCCCGTCTGAATCCCACAGATCGTGCAGGTCGGGCCGAAGATGTGCTCTTTGACGAGCGTGTGCCCGCGCATTCCGCGCAGCCAGTTCGTGATGCGAAACTCGCGTTTTAATTCCGCTTCGTCCAACTCTATCTTTTTCAGGGCTTCCGAGTCCTCGGCCGAGATGGGCGCGATGTGCGACGAGAAGCCGTCGATGGTGATGACGCCTTTGGGCGAGGTGATGGTCGAGAGCGCCTGCACCAGCCGCCACGCAGGGTTGGGCACAATCGCCCCCCACTTGGAATGCAGATCGGTGCGCGCCCCGTGCACGCGCAGCTCTAGGAAAGTGATGCCCTTGAAACCGAGGCTGATGACCAATCGCTCCTGCGAGTCCTTGTAGCCGTCGTCCCAGATACACCCTTCGGCGCGCAGCAGGACTGCCTGCTCGGTTGCGAAGCGAAAGATGCTCGGGCTGCCGATGCTGTCTTCGCCGCTGATGATGAAGCGGAGGCAGACGGGCAGCTTGCCGAAGCTCTTCTGATAAGCCTCGACGGCCGCGAGGCGGGCGACCAGATCGCCTTTGCTGTTGGCGGCGCCGCGCGCATAGAGCTTGCCGTCGATGACGGTCGCGGCAAACGGCCCCGAAGACCAACTCGTTAATTGCCCGACCGGCTGTACGTCATAATGGCCGTAAACCAGGAAACAGTGCGGGCCAGCGCCGCACTCGCCGAAGACTACGGGGAAACCGCTGCCGATTTTGAAGGTGCGCGTGCCCGCGCCCGCGCGCTGCATCAACTGTTCGACCGCCTCGGCCGTCGCTCGCATGCCAGTGCCGCGCGCCGCCACCGACGGCATGCGACACATCGACTGAAGGCGCTCTGTAAAGGCGCGCCCGTGTCGTTCAACGTAGCGGTCAAAGCGTGCGAAACTCATATCTCCCGAAACTCGTATATCAAAGCCGTCGAGCGACGCGCAATCAGGCGTCCCGCAAGTATCCGGACGGCTTCATCCTATCATCTGTCACCCGGTTTGACTCTCATAAAGTAGATAACGCGGATGCTCCGGGTCGCGTTCAAAGCGAGCACAGACCAATCCGGCGGCGAAGGCGCTCAGAAATTCTTCCCTGACGCGCAGTTGCTCACGCCGCGCCGCCGGAGCGTCCCGCTTGACCAGCGCGCTCCAATCGGGCGGAATCTCTATCGTCCTGACAGGAGGAGGAGCAGGAGCAGCAGAAGCCGCAGCCGTCCCTTGCGTAGATTCCACATGCGCCAGCGCGACGACGCGCGCCGAGTCGAGTTGCCAATCGGCGAATAAGCGATCACTATCAATCCCGCCGTCGAGCGCGGCCGACTCTCCCCACGTGCGGTCTTCGGGGCCGTAAAAGTTGACGCCGTAGGAGCGCACGGTCGCGCCCAGACGATTGAGATTAAAGTGAGCATTGCGCGCACGCATCGGCTCCCACGTCCAGGTGATATAGCTCTTTCCCTCGCGGAGCGCGCGCTCGCGCTGTGCCCACTTGAGACGCGCCCCGACGCCACGGTTCTGGTAGGCCGCGTCGACCGCCATCATGTGCGAATAGCCTATTATCTCGCGCTCGCCGCGCACGGCGACGTTCAGATGAACGAAGCCGACAAGCTCCGCGCCGACGAAAGCGCCGAGCGTCCAGCCGCCTGCGCGACGCGCCATAATCAAGTATTTGCGCGGAGAAATATTTATGTCCGGGCCGCCGAACACCTCACGCTGCAACCGAACACACCCGTCGAACTCCTCGACCGTCGTGCATTCGCGTATCTCTATCTCGCCCTCGTCGGCATGCATCTCGTTTTCCGCCTGCGCTCTCATGACAATTGAATTGGGGAGTTGAAAGGAAAGGGATGAGAGCGGCAGCGATGAGGGATGAAAGATAAGGGCGGCAGCGATGGGGGTTTGAGGGTTGAAAGGGCTTGAATCAATGCTTGATTGGCCCATTCCGTCAAAGCTTTTATTTCATCCCTCCGCCCTCCGCCTTCATCCCTTCGTTCCTCCCTTCGTTTACCCTTTCGTTGGTCGCGCGGGCAGCGCTATCCTCACCTTGAGGCCGCCACCGGCGACGCTCTCAAGCTCGACGGTTCCGCCGATGGCGTCTATCAGGCGTCGCGCGATGACCAGGCCCAGCTCGTTCATGCTGGTCGCCTGCTCGCTCGGGGCGTCTATGTCCACCGGCTCAAAGACGCGAGACATGTCGTGCAGTTTTTCGCCATGGTCTTCGATACTTATCTGGTAGCGCAGGGGCGCAAGGCTATCGACCGTAACGGCGATGGTCGCGCCCGCCGGGCTGCGGCCGATGGCGTGCGCCAGAAAGTTGTAGAGCACCTGGCGCAGCTTGCCCTCGTCGGAAACAATCGTGCCGATGTTCTCCCCGTAATGGCAATCCACTTTCACGTCCTGCTTCTGCGCCAGCCGGGCCACCGCCATACACGACTCGTGCAGGGCTTGCCGCAAAGAGAACTCATGCAGGAACAGCTCTGTTTGCCCGGCTTCGAGCCGCGAGAGATCGACCAACTGGTTGAGGCTCGATTGCAGTTGCATCCCCGAGGACTGAATCTTTTCGCAGAAGCGGCGCTGCGTATCGCTCAGGTCTTCGTGATCCAGCAGAATCTCCGTGAAGCCCAGAATCGAAGTCAGCGGCGTGCGCAGCTCATGCGACATCCGCGCCAGAAACAGAGAGCGGTAACGCGCCACGCGCTGCAACTCGCGATTGGCCTCTTCAAGGTCGTGCGTGCGCTGCTGTAGCTCTTCTATCAGATGTTCTATGCGTTCGTGCTGTTGGCGCAGTGCCGCCGCCCGCCGCGCATTGCCGACGGCGATGACAATTGGGGCCGAGATAAAGCGTATGCCGTTTAAGGCCGCGCGCAGTCGTTCCGGATAAGCCGTGACGGCGACGAGCGCGCCTACAAGCGTGCCGCGCGCGTGGATGGGGACGGCGACGCCCGCATATAACCCCGCCTTCTCCAGTGCGCGCCGGTACTCGTCCGCGCCCTCAGCAGCGGCCGCCGACTCGCTCTCATCGAGCCATACCTGTAGCTCCCTCCCCCCGCTCTCGACCGTCGAAGCGAGCAGGGCTCCGACCTCAAGGGCGCGCGCCTGGTCGAAATGCTCATGCGTGTGAATGGCGCTCTGGGTCAGACTCCCGTCGCCGTCGCGCAGGTAGATGATGATGCAGCACAGATCCCAGTGTCGCAGCAACATCTCGGAGAAGGCCGCGCAGACATCCGAAGGAGTGCTGATCGTGGGCGAGAAGGTCTGTGTGTAGAAGAGATCGACTATCTCAGCGCTCAGAGCGTGCAGCTCGCCGCGACGCTCTTCAGTGCCATTTACGGTTTCCTCTGCCGAGGCAGTTGCCTTGTCTATTCCCTGCTTACTCATTTAACGCATGGCGCGCCGATTTCGCCGTAAGCGAAATAAACGTTGCTGCCGAACTGATAGAAAAAATTTGTTGGGGGAAATATAGAGCGCCGCACATAGAAGTGTCAAAGAGAGCCGGGAGCACAAAACGGCGTGGCTTCTGTAGGGGGTCGCGCGCGCGCCCGAGAGAGAGCGCGCGGGCGAGCCTCTCGATACGCGCGGCCCGGTTCCGGCGCACAGGCGACAGCGATTTCGCTTGCCTGCCGTATTCTCAAATGACGCGCGCCTGCGTTATGATGTTCAGAGGGGCGACAATTCCCCTCGCGCCGCCGTAAGCTGGATGGGTCGGCCGCGGCGCGCTCTTCCTGCTCCGGGTTCCTATACATGAATGGTCAACTGTTCGAGCATCCGTTCGCCGAACTCATACACGAGATAGCCGCCGCAGGTTTATCAGGTTCGCTGCGCCTCGCGCGCGAGCGAGTCAAGCTGGTCGTCTACTTCGAGGAGGGCGGCATCGTCTACGCGACCTCCAACTTGCGCGCGCACCGTTTGTCGGAATGCGCGCGGCGTTGGGGAGTCGCCCCCGTCCAACAACTGGCGAGCGAGCGCGAGAAGATGTCGGATATGGAGCTTGGCCTTGAGCTGATTGCCCGTGGCGAGCTGAGCCGAGAGGAGTTCGAGGATCTGCTCGCGCGACAGGCGATAGAAGTGTTGCGTCCGGCGCTCCTCTGGACGGACGGCGAATGGAGTTTCGACGCGCGCGTTCGCCTGACGGTCGACTTCAAGGCGCAAGTCGATGCCAGAGAGCTTTTGATGGAGTGCGCGCGCCGCCTGCCGCATGACTTCGTCGCCGGAAGATTCTCGCGCACGGCGGCCGCAGGCGCCGGGGAAAAACTCTCGCCCGTGCCGGTGGCCACAAACGGTCTCAAGCTCTCGCCGGTCGAGGCGTTCGTCCTCTCGCGCGTCGATGCGCCGATGGCTTTATTCGAGTTGACGGCCATCAGCGGAATGCCGGAGACGGATACGCTGCAAGCGCTCTACGCGCTGGTGCTCGGCGGGCTGCTCAAACGCGACGCCGCGCCCCGCGCCTTCAACGCCGACCAGTTGGCGCGAGCGCGCTCCGTCAAGACGCCACAGGTGCGCCATACGCCCGCCGAGGCGAAGCCCACGCCCGAGCCCGCCGCCCCCGAAGCCCCGAAAGCTCCACCCCCTCCGTCGGAAGCGGAGATGAGGCAGAACGAGGTCGACATATTGTTCGCACGGCTCGGTGACGCGCAGAATCATTACCAGGTGCTAGACCTTAGCCGGGATGCGGAGGCGGGCGAGATCAAACGCGCTTACCATACGCTCGCCAAGCGCTTTCACCCGGACAGGTTTCACAGGGACGCAGACCCGTCGCTCTACGCGCGCATCGAAGATGCTTTCGCGCGAATCTCTCAGGCGTACGAGACGCTCAAGGATCAGCAGACGCGCGCCGCCTATGATCGCGCTCTCGGCCCGATGGTCGTCATGCGCCCGAAGGAGCCCGCCGCCGCGCCGACGCAGAAAAAGCAGCAGCAGGAAGAGAAGCCCCAGCAGAAGGGCGCGCCGAAGCCTTCGCCCGCGTCCGGTGCGAGCATGCCCTGGGGGCGTCCGGCGTCAGCCGCCGCCGTGCCCGAAGAGATTTACCAGCAGGGCGCTGCCGCCTTCCAGCAGGGCAACCAAACGCTCGCCCTCTCCTATCTCGGAGAGGCGGCGCGGCTGGCTCCGAAACAGGCGCGCTATCGTGCTCAATACGGTCGCGCGCTCGCCGTCAACCAGCAGACTCGCCATCAGGCCGAAGCCGAATTTCAGGCCGCCATCGCCCTCGACAAAGAGAACGTCTACTATCGCGTGATGCTCGCCCGGCTTTATAGTGAGATGGGGATGCAGCGCCGCGCGCAGAGCGAGCTGGAACGCGCACTCGCCATCGACCCGCAGAGCCAGGCGGCCCGCCTGATGCTCGACAAACTGCGAGGCAAAGGTTAAAAAGAGGGGTGAAGGTCACAAAAGGGTCGCAAGGATGAGGCTTACAAAAGACTGCTTCACTTTGTCCTCTAAGAGCGTTGTATGTCCTTAGTCGTTCGATCATGGGAACACCACACATCGATTTCAACGAAAACGAACGGGTGATGGGCGAGGTCTTCGTCGAGCTTGCTTCTGTGACAGATCGTTTTGAAGCCTACAGTAATCCGCACGCGATCAGGGTCGCGAGACTGGCCGACGAGGTAGCGAAGCTTTTCAAGCTCGCGCGTCAGGATCGCTCTTCGCTACGCGTCGCGGCGCTCGCGCATGATATGGGTGAGGTCGCTATGGAGCGCGAATACATCAAGCGTCGCGGGCCGCTCAACCCGGAGGAGCGCCTCGACCTGGCGCGTCATCCCGTGATCGGCGAGCGCGAGGCGGCGCGTTCGGGCGCGGATCGCGGCGCGCAGCTTCTGGTGCGCTGGCATCAGGAATGGTGGAACGGGATGGGCTACCCGGACGCCCTTGAGCGCGAACAGATTCCACTGGCGGCGCGCATACTGCGCGTCGCGGACGCCTACGCCGCCCTGACCGACGCCCGCCCCTTTCGCCCCGCCCGCACCGAAGACGAGGCGCGCAGGCATTTGACGGAGTGGGCCGGTCTTGAGTTCGACCCGCGAGTCGTGCAGGCTTTCCTCTCGCTCGAATCAATGGAGGAGCTTCGATCCTACGCCGCGATTGAGATGGGAGGCGTCGGCCCGGGCGAGGCTGGTTCTTCGGAGTGGGTAACGGGGACGGGCTTTTGATACTTCAGTTTGATTACTTCGGGCGGGCTTTCAGGGATGACTATTTACAAAGCATCGAGCGCGGGCGTCGGCGGCTGGCTCGCTTTTGAATTGAGCGTCTTGCGCCGCCTGAAATTTCGCTCCGTGGCGCTTCCTTTCGGAGGCGAGCCTTACCTCGGAATCTACCTCAAGCACTGGGGCGTGCGCGTGGCCGCCAACGACCTGGCCCGCTGGTCTTCGACAAAAGCCGCCGCCTTCATAGAGAACAATACGGAGCGCCTGACCGAGGATGATGTCGCCGCCTTGATGGAAGACACCTACATGCCGCGCGACGAATCGGGCAACGCGGCCCTACGGCGCTGGTTCAACGAGACGGATGCTCTATGGTTCGATAACCTGCGCGAGAACGCCGAGAGGATGGAGTCTCCCGCGAAGCATGCGCTGGCCCTCTCGACGGGAATGATGGTCGGCGATTACGTGCTCTCTTTTGACGACGAGACGCGCAGGCTACGTCAGCCTCTGGCGCTGCCCCGTGTCTTCGAGCGCGTGTGGCAGCGCGAGCCCCATCCGGTCAACAATTCGCAGCGCAACCTGAGCGCCAATATGGAGGCGCGCGAGTTTGTCGCCCAGCAACACACAGACCTTCTCTTCCTGCGTCTGCCGCATGCCAGCAATAAGCAGGAGCAAAGACGCAGCGCGCCCTCGGCCTGGCGCGAGGAATGGGTGCGCGGCGACGATGGATTCTGGGACGAGATGGAAAAGAGATGCGCGGGCCGTCTCGGCTCCTATGCCGAGACCAAGCAGCAATACCTGAGCTTCGTCGAGGACTTGCTGCAAACCTCGGCTCATCTTCCCCTTTGGGCCATCGCCTATGCCGAGAACGGTTTCGTCTCGACCGCCGACCTCGTCGAATGCATCAACCGCGTCCGCAAGGTCGGAACCGTCTACGCCAAAGATTTCTCCGAGCTGATGGGCGCCCGCGCCACGATCATCACAGCCTGAAAGTAATCAGCCGCCATAAAGGGGCAGGCGGCCGCGCGCGGCGTTCTTGTAAACGATGCCGCCCTTCATCACAAACGTGACGCGCCGCACGGCCGTGATGTCTTTTAACGGATCGCCGTCGAGCGCGATGATGTCCGCCTCCAGCCCTGGCGCAATCGAGCCTATCTGATCGGCCATGCCGAGCGCTTCCGCCCCCAGTGAGTTGGCCGAAACAAGCGCCGCCATCGGCGTCACCCCGCCGTCGCGCACACGGTCAATGAACTCCTCGGCGTTGCGCCCGTGCGCGCCCGCGACCGCGTCCGTGCCGAAAACAATCCTGAGCCCGGGGATTTTCAACGCCCGCCGCATCAGGGCGTGATTCACCGGAAGCATCTTCTCAAACACGGCGAAAGCCTCTTCGGTGTAGAAGGGTGTGCCGAGATACCTGTCCCTGTTCAGGAGATAGTTTTCGATCAACAGCCCTGCCTGCGGATCAAAATAGGTTCCTTTTTGGGCCAGCAATCTAAGGTCGTCGTCGGTCGCGCCGAGGCCGTGCTCGACCTCCGTACACCCTGCGAGAGCCGTGGCCCGGACGGCATCCCTATTGGCATGCACGAGCGTGCGAAGTCCCTGCTTCTTCGCTTCATCACAGGCCGCGTTTAACTGCTCTTGCGAGAGCGTCATCGTGCCTCTGGTCATACCGCCAGCCGCGAAGATTTTGATTAGGTCTGCGCCCGCTTCCTTCTGTCTGCGCACGTAAGCGCGGATTTCATCCGGCGTGCCCGTCGCTTCGCCTCGACCCATGAGCGGCTCGACGGCTGTCAGGATGCGCGGGCCCGGCAGCGTGCCTCTAGCGATTGATTCGCGCAGGGGAACGTCGGTCGGCGAGCCCACGCTCTGCACCGTCGTGAAGCCAGCCATCAGCGTCACCCAGGCGTTCGAGGCCGCCTGATACGCTGCCTCCTGTGTGGTTCCTCCCGCGCCAGCATTTTTCCCATCCCTGCCGAAGCTCCAGGTAATGTGTACGTGCGCGTCGATCCAACCGGGCAGCACCGTTAGGCCGCGCAGGTCGTAGTCCACCGGCCCCGCCTTCGGATCAATCGCGACGATCTTCGAGCCCTCGATCACGATGCGAGTATTGCGCAGCACGCGGCCCCTTCCGTCGAGCACTGTGCTCGCGGCAATCACGATGCGCTGCCGCTTTGGCGCAAGGGTTTGTGCGGAGATTGATTGCGCCGCGTCGCAAAAGAATGGAAGGCTGAGGATGCACAGAATGATCTTCGCTAATCGCATGGACGCGCTCCTCCCTCTGCTCGCGCCAAACCGAAGCTCTCCTGAACAGAAGCACATTGCGCCAGCGCAGGTTATGAGACAGAATCTACTAATTACTCTTGACGATCACGAGCGTCTGGTCGTCGTTTCTCTCCTCAGTGCCCGACCAGCTCTCGATATCGTCGAAGATGGCGCGCTGCAACTGTTCGGCCCGCATCCTTCTGTGTTTGACGGCAAGCTGCCTGAGTCTCTCTTCGCCATATTCTTCGCCGTCGGCGCGCTCTACCTCAGTGATACCGTCGGAGAAGATCACCAGCAGATCGTCTTTCCGGAGCTTGACGGACGATTCCTCATACCTGGCCCAGTCGAAAGCGCCGACCATGATGCCGCCCGCCACCAGACGCTCCACCTCGCCGTCGGCGCGCACCAGCAAGGGCGCATTGTGCCCGGCGTTGGTATAGCGGAGCGTGCGCGTGCGCTCCTCGTAGATGGCCAGAAAGAGGGTCGCGAAGCGGTTTGAATCCGTGCTCTGGCAAAGCTGCTCGTTGATGTTGGCCGTCATGCGCGAGACCGCGCCATCCATTCCTGCGTCGGCGACGACGTGCGCGAGCAGTTGACCGCCGCCGCCCGCAGCCGAGACGGCCACCGCGCGCTCCGCGATGTTCAATCGTTCGGCAGTGATGGTCGTCTGTGCGCGCAACGCCGCCTGCAAATTCGACATCACGAGCGCCGCCGACACTCCTTTGCCCGCAACGTCGCCGAGCGCGACCGCGACCAATCCGGGCGCTATCTCTATGTAATCGTAATAATCACCGGCCACGCCGCGCGCGGCGCGACAGTCGGCCGAGATATGGACGGTCGCGAGGTCAGGCACGCGGCGCGGAAAGAGTTGAGCCTGCACGTCGGCGGCGATCTCGACTTCGCGCTCAAGCCGTTCGCGCTCGACGCGCTCGTGCAGCAGAGATTCTATGTTGGCCGCCATATCGTTGAAGGAGCCCGCCAGCTCGCCCAGTTGATCCTGCGAGCGCACCCGCACGCGATGCGAGAAATCGCCGCGCTTGATGAACTCTGTGGCGCGGTAAAGCTTGTGCACCGTGCCGGTCACGGCGCGCGTCATCCAGGCGGCGGCAACCAGCGCCAGCAGCTCCAGGACGAGGAAAGTAATCCCGACGGCCGTCAATCCCTTTCGCCACGCCACTCCGGGCGAGGTGCTTCCCAAAAACTGTTTACCGGCCAGCGTCCAGGACCAATCGAAGATAAAACTCAAGCTCTCCCTGGTCATGCCGTTCTGCCAGTTGGTCAGGGGCAGCACCACCGGATAGACAGTGCCTTCGCCGGGTCTCTCTCCGAACTGATCCTTGCGAAACGCGTCTTCAACTCGCTGGTCAAACGCCTCTTCCTCATTCGCGGGCTGACTTTTCGGCTCGCCCTTACCATTTTTATCGGCAGCCCTGACGGCCGCCTGAGAAGTTCTTCGGCCAAGCCCCGGGTCTACGAAATATGGTCGAAAGTAGATGCCGGTGGTTTCGCGCTGCTGCTCGATGAGGGCGCGGCTGACGGGTACGACCAGCAGCAGCGTAAAGGCTCTGCCGCCCGAGGCCCCGCGTGTCATGGCGCGCACAGATGCGGAGGCGAACTTCTCCTTTTCATCGACGGGCGCAGCGTAGGCGAGCCCGCTCCACTCAGCTCGCCCGCGCAGCCATTCCGGCAAAGGCGCACCCGTCGGAGTCGGATCGTTGCCGACGGCGCGCGTGTAGTCGCTAATGGACTCGCTCACAAACTGCGCGGGACTGTTATGGCCCACAGCCTCGGCATCGTCGCCATTCTGAGCGCCGCGCCACAAGGCCACGCGCGCTCCCGGCAGCGAGGACTGAAGCAGCGAGGTTCGCTCGTCGAGCCAGGTTTGAATCGCCTGATCGGTCGCGTTCGGCGGAAGATTGGAGAACGCGTCGGCGAGGGTGCGCGCATTCGACTGCGCCTGCTTCTGCGTCGTGTTGAATTGCGCTGTGACGATACGCGCCATCGCCTGTCCCGAGCCGCCGAAGGCCGACAGCAACCCGAGCGAGACGAGCAGCACAATCGGAGTCAACCCGACGAAGAGATATGTGATTGCCAGACGACGGCGCACTCTCCACAAAAGGCGGCGCTTGAGCCAGCGGAGGGTCTTGAAACCATAATAGGCGAGCGTGAAACAGACGAGCAGAAAAGTGACGGGGCCGAGCAATGTGCCAAAGGGGAGTGCCCTGTAAACGCGGCTGTCGCGCACGAGCAGCCACAACGCGAAGGAAAGCGCCGCCGTCATCGCCACGCGCGGCATCACCCGTCTCAAAGTCTCGCGCGCAATCCGCACCGTGCGCTTAAATCGGTCGCTTGCCGCGTGGACGCGCTTGCCCATTCCTTAAAACTCCCATCAAAAAAAGAAGGTTCCGCACCCGTGAACGCCGCCATGACGGAACGCGAGCGACCGATCTGTATTAACTCGTCCTCTAATCTTTACGGGACGTTCGCACAAGGTGGCCCGCGCGAGGGGGCCGCCTTCCTTCTAGTACGAAGGGCGGCGGCCCACAGGTTTCAACCCGCTGATACTAGCACGGCTTTGTCTTCTTCCACCTCGTCGGGCGCAACTTTAGCCCGTGCGGGCAGGCGCAGCTTGCCCGAGGCGAAGAGCGCCAGCCACATCACGCCGGGGCTCGCCGACAGCAGGCCCGAGACGAGCGTCAGCGTGCGCGGCGAGATGGCGCGCAAAGACCATCCGGCTCCCAGCAGAGAGATGCTCATCACCAGTATCTCGGCGGCGCGATCCGTCGTGAAGACTCGCCCGCGCAAACCGTCCGGCAACATACGCATCATCAGCGTCTCCTGCACGGCGAACTCTACGGCGACTAAGAGGCGCGAGATGAAGATCATCAATGCCGCCAGCCAGAGCGTCGGCATCAATCCGGCGAGCGCAAAGAAGATGCCGTGCGCGACGAGCATCCATCCCATAAAAGGGGCGGTCGCGTTATGCAGCTCGACGTGCGCGCCGATGCGCCGCGCCAGCATCATCCCTATGAACAACCCGACGCCGACGATTGTATAGACGGCGGCAACATTGGCGTCGCCGTGCGCGCCGCCCGGCCCCGCGAAGACGACCGCTCCCAGCCGCTCGTAGATCAGGTTGCACGCCCCGCCGCCGGTCGCCCACAGAATGTTGATGCCGATGATGGCGAACACCAACGGGTGCCGGACGATGTAAACCCAGCCCTCGCGAACGTCTGCGAAAACTTTGAGGCGGCCCACGGAGGCCCCGCCCGGCCTCGCCTCGACTCCATTTTTCTCGCCCCTCAGCTCTCGCTCCGGTATGAGCCAGATGGAATAGGCGGAGATTAGAAAGGAGAGCGAATCGACGATGAAGGCCGCAGTGTAGCCGAAGCGCGCAGCGGTGTAGCCGCCGAGCGCCGCGCCGACCGACATCAGCAGAAAGCGCGACGAGAACATCAGGGCGTTCGCCGCCAGCAACCCGCTATCTCCCGCGAGGTTCGGCACGACGGCGTTCTTTGCTCCCTCGAACAAAGCTCCCATCAAGGCCGAGATGATCGTGCAAAGGTAAGCGATCCAGAGGTCTTCCGGCCCTCTGACCAGTAGGAAACCGAGGACGACGATTGCCCGCCCCAGATCGGCGAGGATCATCACCGTACGGCGCGACCAGCGATCAACGAGCGCCCCGGCCAGCGGCGCAAAGAGCGCGAACGGCGCGAGCCGCATAAAAACGAGCGTCGCGGTCGCTTCGGGCGCACCCATTGATACGGTTCGTATCAGTCCGAGCACGGCGATGAAGTCGAACCAGCTACCGAGTTCCGATACTATTTGTCCCGTCCACAATCGCCTGAACGAGCGATTGCCGCCGAGCAGTTGCATGTAGGTTAACGAAGCCATAGCTCTTACCCTCAAAGCCGGTGACGGGGATGGGCGAAACTGATAAGACCCTGCGGGGGACGCCCGATCCTTCCACCCTGCTTTCTACTCTGTGGGCCCACCCTTCCCCGGCCTTTTGGACCCCAACGAAAAGAGCCGCCGGATTAAACTCCTGGCGGCTCGCAGCCTATCTCTCTTAACGGTACGGGAAACGCTTTATCCTCCCTTAAAGCCGGGTGGCCGTTTCTCCAGAAAGGCTGCGACGCCTTCTTTGAAATCCCCTGTTTGCGCTGACTGGAGCTGCGTCCTGTGCTCCAAATCCATTTGCGCGCCGTAATCGTTCGTCGCGCTTTTCTCCAAAAGCTCCTTGATGCGGCCGATGGCGACCGTTGGCCCGCTGGCGAGTCGCGCGGCCAGCTTGTATGCCTCGTCCATCAACTCGGCGTCGGCGACGACCCGGTTTATCATCCCCCACTCGGCGGCGCGACGCGCATCGACCGGGTCGCCCGTCATCAACAGCTCGGTCGCGCGCTTTGCGCCGACCAGTCGCGGCAAGATAAACGTGCCGCCGCAATCCGGCGTGAGGCCGACGCCGATGAAAGCCTCGTTGAACCTGGCGCTCTCTGCCGCCAGCACCAGATCACAGGCGAGCGCCAGATTGCATCCGGCTCCCGAAGCGGCGCCGTTGACGGCGGCAATAAAGGGCAGTGGCGTTTGTCTGATAAGCAGCACGCAGTCGTGCAGTAGCTTGAGCGGTTCGTCAAAGAAAGCCTCTACACGGCCCTCTTTTTCGGCCATGCGCTGCATCTCGCGCAGGTCGCCGCCCGCGCAGAAGGCGCGCCCGGCGCCCGTCAAAAGGATGGCCCGCGCTCCGCGCTCGCGCGCTTCACCCACGGCGCTACGAAACTCACGGCCAAGCTCCAGGGTTAGCGCATTGAGCGCCGCCGGGCGATTGAGCGTGATGGTGGCGACCGCCGCCTCGCGCATCTCTAATTGAACCGTTTCGTAGGTCATCCGAAGACTTCTATCCGAGGCCGTCTGACAGGTGAGCGAATCCGCGCTTTGAGAAGCCCTGCCGCCGTCAGACGAGCGATTAATATAAAGATGAAGCAAAAAATCCTGTGCGCCGACGAGGTGGCTTCGGTCTATCGTCTTAAAGCCGAAGAGACTCGAACTCGCATTAAACGAATTTGCCGCTTTCGGCTATACGGAAGCTGCGGCGCATTTGTTCGCAGTAAATTGCTACTGGGCGCGGCTGGCGCTGAAGCACTCGCCGCACAAAACGGGCCGTCCGCTAGAGGGCTTGAAGGGCACGGAATCCGTTTTGCCGCACTGGTCGCAGGTAATCTCGAAGCGCTGACGCTCGCCGCCACCGCCCGCCCCGCGCCCCGACCCGCCGAAACTGGCGCGGCGCGAGTCGCGACACGCTTTGCATCTTTTCGGCTGGCTCAGGTTGCGCTCGTTGTAATACTCTTGCTCTCGTTCGGTGAAAGGGAAAGCCGTACCGCATTCAGCGCACGTAATCTCAACGTCTGGCATCGCTATTTTCTCCTGCGCTATAGAGCAAGACTCTTTGGAAGCTTCGCTCTGCGCTTTTCCTCGGAGCGCCCGGCGCTCCTGTTTTCAACGGCTGCGCTCCGGCTGCGCCTCCTGGGAAGAGCGCGCCGCCCCGCCTCCGCAGCCCGAGTTATCCCCTGCCTGAAACACTTCCCCCTGGATACCCCGCGTCCTGGAAACCTTTGAGCGACAGCGAGTTTACCGCACCCGTGGCGCTGCTGTACAGATATAATTCATGCGCCGCAGGCCCCTCGGATCGGAGTTGATTTAAGCGCGGCGCGGGGGCGCTCACCCTTCGCTTTCACCCTCGGCGAGCGCGCCGACGTGAGAGCGCACCGTCCGTCCCAGCGTGCCCAGGTTATAGCCGCCTTCCATGCACGAGACGACGCGCCCCTTGCAGGCTTCCCCGGCCCATTGTTTGACTGTGCGTGTCATGGCTACGAAATCCTCATCTTCAAGCCTTAGCTGTCCGAGCGGGTCGCTCGTGTGCGCGTCGAACCCCGCCGAGACGATGATGAGGTCGGGGCTGAACTTCGCGCCGATCTCGGCGAGCGCCACGTCGAACATGCGTCGCTGCTCAGAGCGCGCGGTCGCGGCGCGCACCGGGACGTTCAGAGTGTAGTTGAGGCCGCGCCCCATCCCCGTCTCACCGCGCGCGCCCGTGCCCGGATACCACGGATACTGGTGCATGGAGAAGTAGAAGACGGAAGGATCGTCGTAAAAAATTCCCTGCGTGCCGTTGCCGTGATGAACGTCCCAATCGACGATGGCGACGCGCTCGATCTCCCTGTAGCGGGCCTGCGCGTAGCGCGCGGCTATGGCGACGTTGTTGAAGAGACAGAAGCCCATGGCGCGCTCCGTCGTCGCATGGTGTCCGGGCGGACGCACGGGCACGAAGGCGTTCTGCGCTTCGCCTCGCATTAGAGCATCGACGGCGAGACACGCCGCGCCCGCGCCCCTGAGCGCAGCGTCGAGCGAGCGCATGGAGACGACCGTATCCGCGTCCAAATAGGTGCGCCCCTCGCTCACTGCGCGCTCGACCGTCCTGTAGTGCTGCGGCGTATGGCACGCCTGCACAACCCCGCGCGGAGCGGGTGTGGCTTCGATCTCCGCAAGCCGGGGCCATAACTCCGCGTCGCCGCGAAGCGCATCCATCGTGACCGTGTAGCGCGCCGCCTTTTCCGGATGATGCTCGCCCGTGTCGTGCTCTTTGAAGACCTGATGATGAATGATCGCAGTCGTCATAAGAGTCGATTATGCGAGAGCTTGCGCCGCGAGGTCAAACCCCTTGCGCGGGCCCCGTCCGAGGGCCTCAATCCTGTCTTATAACCTCACGCTCGGCGAAGCCCGACGACGAGTTGCCAGCATCAAATGCATACGCCGAAGGAGCGCGGCGCGCCGCAATCTTTTCGTCACAATCAGGCGCAAACCCCCTGTTTTTCGCGGGGATAGCGATGATGCGTGCACTTGGCGCCCGCCCTCCCGGGCGCGGAATACGATTTGCTGAAAATGCCGGGTGACGGTCAAAGATTCTCTCCCATTAGTCGGGCACGGCCCGACCGAATAAGGATTCCGAGGAGATAGCCTTATGAAGAGAATAGTTCTGTTGCTTTTATGCCTCGTCGTTTTCGTGGCGACGATTGCTCCGCTGGCTTCGGCGCAGGATAGGCGTCGTCGCTCGCGCTTCGGACGCAAGGCCCGGACGGCGGCCATCATCGCCGGTGGCGCTGGCGTCGGAGCGCTCGTAGGCGGGAAGAAGGGCGCGGCCATAGGCGCAGGCGGCGCGGGCCTCTACGCTTTTAACAGGCGCGCGGCGCGTCGTCATTTCAAGGGACGGACGCGTACCATCGGGACGGTCGCCAGCGGCACGGCGCTCGGCGCGGGTGTCGGCGGCGCAGTCGGAGGCCGTCGCGCCGCAGCGGCGGGCGCACTGGTCGGGGCCGGAGGCTCGTACCTCTATCGCAGGAGCCAGCGTCGCACCCTGTACCGTCGCCGCTACTGAGACCGAAAAAAATATTCACGGAGGATGACGATGCTTACCGGGTATCGTCATCCTCTCTGACCCGGTTTCGATATCCGATAGACAACTTTCGACACAACTAAATCCTCGCAAAGATTCAGTTTAAAAAGTAAGAAGGGTTCAGGAGAAAACTGTATGTCATATGATGAACAGCAACAACGTCGGAGTCGCGTCGTGGTGGAAACGCCAGCGGCGCGGCGCGAGGTGGTCGAGACGCAGGTGGCGCGCGTGCCCGAGCGGCGCGGGATGTCGGGCGGGGCGGTCGCCGCGCTTGTGATCGGCGCGGTCGCGCTGGTCACGATCCTCTTTCTATTCCTGATGAACAGACAGGATGAGATGAACGCCAACGTGCGAGTCTCGACCGCGCCGACGCCCGTCCAGCAGCCTGTGATCGTTCAGCAGCCACCGTTGCAGCAACCGCCCGTAATCGTGCAGCAACCGGCGACCACCACGACACAGCCCATCGTTGTGACGCCGCCGCCAACGAGCACGTCATCTTCGACGACGACCACGACGGCCCCTGCGGCCGCGCCCAACGGGGCGGACGACCTGAGCATTCAAGCGAGCATAGATAAGAAGCTGTCGGATGATACGACGCTCGCGTCGCTCGGCATCATCGCCACGGTCGTCGAGGGAAGGGTCAGCCTGACCGGGACGGTCAATTCCGAGGACTTGAAGACGCGCGCCGAGCGTCTTGTTAAGGCCGTCAAAGGCGTCAAGCGGGTGGATAATCAGATCATAGTATCCAGTACGCAATAGCGCCAGACGCGCTCTCTATGGACGGATGACGGGTTTCTAAAGGTAAAGGCAACGGACGCGCCGCTTTCTAAATTTAGAAAGCGGCGCGTCCGTCTAATCTCGCCAGCGGCGCGTGCGCCTGTAGTGCGCACCCGTGCGCTCCGTTATAGCAGCAGCGTCCGCGCGTTATGCTTTTAGTGGCCCTCCGTGTGCTGGCGCAGCCATTCGTCCATCTCGTCTTCCGTAGGCGTGCGCCCCAGCTCCTCGCCCAGGCGCTTGCGCACATACTCGTGCTCCGTTCGGGCGACATCCTCAAGCTCGGGGTCTATGTCACTTGACGCTGCTTCGCCGGATGGCACGGATTCTCCACTGTCGTCAGGTAGGGCCGTGGTCGAGGGTGGAATGTCTGATTCATCTGGCATCGCTTAAGCTCTTTCATTCTCCCGGGAGTTGCCTTGAGTTAATGCCAGCCCCGCCGCAAAGCGATTGGCTGGCATTAACTCCGTAGATTTGAACCGCAACGGCGGCTTCTTCAAATGAAGCTGCTAAGCCGTCGGAATGTTTGGCGGGGGGTTAAGTGATTCGAGCGCGTTTTTGATGATTGATGCCTCCCTGGCGACATTACCGCCCGTGTCCATCATCGCCACCGCGACGACTTCCATCGGGCTCAGGTTCGCCACCATGTTGACGGCCTTGGCGGTCACAGCGAGCCCCAGCAAGTCCATCGAGTGTTGGTTTGAGTTTGCGTTCTGCTGTGACTGATTGATATTGACAATCAGGTTTGAGAACGCCAGGTTGGAGAGCGCAGCGGGCGTCTCGGCCACGCTGGCGAGGTTGTTCAGAGCAATGTCATCGGAAGTCGTTCCATCTATCGCCATATGCTTGCTCCTCTAATCCTTTAATAAGGATTCGTTTCGAGCGGTGAGCCCGGTCTACGCCGGGAACACGGTGAAGAAGACGCGGAGGAGTCGCCGTAGAGAGAGACCCGATGAGGCGGAATGCGAATCGATGCCCCTCTGTCTCGTGCGCCGGTTCTACGTCCTCTGTGTTGAGCTGTGGCCTTCCTCTTCATTTATGTGGAGAGCATCCAACTTGTGGCGCTTAATGTCAACACCCGATTTCATCTCTCTCGACGGCCAGCCGATTAAATGGGCCCGGCGCGAGCGCCCGCCTTTGTAGCAGAGTGGCCGCGGCGCGCGTTCAGGCAACCCGAACGCGCACCGCGCCCGTCACGAGCGAAGTCTCTATGACGAGGCCAGCCTCTTCGCCCTCCAAAAGTATGCGCCGCTCGTCATCGCCGTGCGCAAAGAAGCTGACGGCCGTAATCAGGCAATCGACGGGAGCCGCCGTGAACTGTGCGAGCCCGAGGGCAGCGCGCCCGTCCTCCTGCAATAACCGAACGTCCTCGCGCAGCCGCGCCCTCGTCTCGTCATCGACCGGTAGCTCCCTGATCGCCAAAGATTGCTGAAGCAGTCCCATCTCGCCGTCAACGTAGATCGTCCAGATAAAGCTTATGTCGAGAAGGATGTGGAGGGCCTGATCCGTGCTGAAATATCCGAGAACGGTTGCGCCGATGACGTGCGCGATGACGTGATCCTGGTGGGTGCTGGTTTCCTGCGGCGACCAATCAATTGTCATTTTCCGAGGCCACTTCCGGAAACAAAGGTTTCAAGGAACGAGCCGCCTTCGCGCGCTCGTTCGTCAAGAGTGAAGAGAGTGCTTCGCCCACTGCCTTTCGTCAAAGCGCGGCGACCCTCGCGCGCGCTCCCGCCCTTTCAGAAAACAAAACAGAGATCGTATTTTTCGCCCGGCAAATCTATGTAAAGCTTGTGCTCGTCGGCGTCTATTTTAATGATGTCCTGACAGATAAGGACGAACACGCGTTTGCAGCCGCGCAGCGCCGAGCCTTCGGCGAACTTCAGTGTCAGTGAGGTCGGGGTCGTGATGTAATCGCCTGAGAGCGTCTGCGGGATAACGATGGTCAACCCCTCGTCGGTCGGCAGCTCCTGCTGCGCCTCCCTGTTCATGAAAGTCCCCTGCGACGGCGACTGTGGCGTGAACCGCACATCGCCGCGCTGGCGCAGCCGGGCCCACTCGGCTGCGCCGAGCGAGAGGCCGAAGGACGCAAACATATCGGAGAGCGCAATCGTGAACTCGCCGCCCACGTGCGCCTGCTGAATACGGGCGATCAATTCGTGGACGGGCGCCCTGAGTTCGGGGCGCGCAACGCATTCGACCAGCATCAGTAGCCCTCGACTTCAATAAAATTTCCGGAATAATCGTTACGGCCCGCATAGTACATGCCGGGGCCGACGACGCGCAAGAGGAGAGAAAACCTTCCGCCGAAAAAGCGCGAGCGCGCACGTCTTCATAACCATCACTGCGCCTGAGAATTAGAGTGAGAGACGGCGGCGAAGAGAAATCAAGCGCGGACGACGCGTCTTCGGCACGCGCTTACTACTTTTTCGACGCGCTCTCTCACTACTTCTCACTCGGGGCTCGCCTTCCCTCCCGTCCGGTCACTCTCATAGCTCAAAAGGCTCTTCGCCAACAGGGCCGCCAATCCGACCGCGATCAGGCAGCCGACGCCGCCCGTGACAACCGCGAACATCACGCTGCCCGTCAAGGTGGCGACCGCACCGGCCTCAAGCTCGCCCAGTTGCGGCCCGCCCATGAAGAAGATCATGTTGACGGAGGTCATGCGCCCGCGCAGTTGGTTCGGCGTCGAAAGCTGCCGGATGGTTTGCCTGAGAACGGTGCTGACGGTGTCGGCCGCGCCCGTCAGGGCCAACATCAGGAGCGAGAACCAGAAGACGCGCGAGAGGCCGAAAGCGATGGTCGCCGCGCCGTAGACGGCGACGGAGCCGATCACGATTGCCCCCTGGCGGCGCAACACGCCGAGACGCGTCATCGCCAGCGCCGTAACGACCGAGCCCACGGCCGGGGCCGCCGCGAGCACGCCGAGCCCGCGCGCCCCGACACGCAGAATCTCCGTCGCGTAGATAGGCAGGAGCGCCGTCGCCGAAGCGAAGAACGTGGCTATGAAATCGAGCGTCATCGTCTGCACAATAATAGGGGTGCGCCAGACGAACCTTAAGCCTTCGCCGAGCGCGCTGAAGCTAACGCGCGCAGCCTCTTCGTCAGACCTCGCGGCGCGACCGCTGGCCCGTACGAGCGAGACGGCCACGATGACGGCCAGAAACGAGGCGGCGTTGATGGCGTAGATCAGGGCCGGGGCGTACGAGTTGAGCAACAGCCCGGCGAGCGACGGGCCCGCGATCATAGAGACGTGAAAGACTGTGAGATAGAGGCTGACGGCGTTCTGAAAATCTTCGGGCGGAACGAGCGCGGGTAAGAGCGCCTGCCGCGCCGGGGCCTCAAACGCGACCGCCGCCGAAGCGATCGCCGTCAGCAGGTATATGGGCCATACGCTCCGCAGGCCACTGGCGGTGATGAGGGCCAACGCGCCCGCGCTCGCCAGCATAACCACCTGCGTCGCCAGTATGAGACGCTTACGATCAACCGCGTCGGCCACCACGCCGCCCAGCAGCGAGCACAGGATGATCGGCACGACCCGCACGAGGCCGACCGCGCCCAGCGCCAGCGCCGATTTCGTCAGCAGGTAGATATGCCAGTTGATGGCCACCAACTGCATCTGTGACCCGGTCACGGAGATGAGCTGGCCCGTCCACATGAGACGAAAATCGCGATGGCGCAGGGCGTTGAAAGATGAGCGACGATCAGCGTGTAGAGAGTTCGTGTCCGGGGCGGGCGAGAGTTTCGGAGCAACCATTCCGCTGATAAGTTACAGCTTTAAGGGGCCGAACTCAAACCCGCAAGGGCGGAGCCATTCCGTCGAGCCAATCTTTCATGCGCCGTCTTATGAAAGCCCTACATTTGAGACGAAACCGCCCGCGTCATCGTTCCGACGCGGGCGGTTTCCTTATTCTCTATGTGAACGGTCGCCGTATAGGTTCAAACGACGGCTCCGGCCTATTTACACTTGGAGTAGCCGCAGTCGCGGCAGAAATCGCAGCCCGAGGCGTGCTCCATCTGGCCGTGACATTCCGGGCAAGTGCCTATCATGCTGCTCATCTGACCGGCGGCCGCCATCGTCGCGGTGGTGGTGGCGGCGCTCCCCTGGCTCTTACCGGCGGCGCGCGCCGAATCCGGCAACCCCTGAAGGCGACGGCTGGTGAGCAGAATGCACTCGGCGACGGCCTGTTCGGGCGAAGTCAGCAGGCGCTCGTTGAACCAGACGGCGTGCGTGCCCGTCACTTTGTTCAAGCTGTGCGCAACCTCGGCCGCCTCAAATCCACCGCGCAGCATCTTGGACGCCAGCAAGCCCACGCCTCCGGAGATAGGCCCCGTGGCGAAGACCTCCTGTATGACCTTGCCATCGTGATTGACGGTGACGTAGAGATTCTGACCGTCAAAGGGTATTTGCCAGGTCGCGCCGCGCAACTCGCGTGGACGCTCTATGCGCAACGCCGAGGGCGACTGCGCCATACTGGCAGGGCTGACGACAGCAACGTGCGCCGCGTCGTCATGGCTCGCTGGCGGCTCGTCGAGAACTTCGACCGTCGCTTCCGGATTGCAGGCCAGCTCGCCCTTCTCTTCCTGCTTCATGGAAGTCAGCACCTGACCCTCGCGCGAGCCGTCGCGATAGTAGCTGACGGCCTTACAGCCCAACTGCCGCGCCAGTCTATAGAGCGCGTCGACCGCCTCCACCGTATCATCGTACGCGCCGTTGCAGGTCTTCGATACCGAGTTATCGACGTTGCGCTGCGCGGCGGCCAGGACATGCACGTGCTGCTCTGCGCTGATGGACATCGCCGTGATGAAGTAGGGCGGCAACTCCGATTCATGCTCGACGACGTAGGCGGCCGCCGCATCTATGGATTGCTGATCGGTCTGATCCACGTCGATGCCTAGCGCCTGCGCGGCGAGCGTGTGGACGTAGGTGCGCGTTCCCAAAGTATCGTGACGCACATAGGCCCACGAGAAGTTCGGCTCGACGCCCGAACTTGTCTCGGCGACGAGCGAGATCGTGCCCGTCGGCGCAATCGTCGTCACCTCATAGTTGCGCGGAGTGATACGACCGCCCGGCTCCTTATCAATCGCGTCGCCCAACATGCCGCGCAGAAATTCATCGTAAGCTTCTTTGTTCGGCTCGTATTCGGGGAACGTGCCCTTTTCGGCCCCGAGCCGCAGACTCTCGGCCCACGCTTCGCGACGCACAAACCCCATTACCTCGTCCATAAAATCTATGGACTGCGGCGAGCCGTAAGCCAGCTTCAGATTCAGACAGAGGTCTGCGAAGCCCATGATTCCCAGCCCGACGGGACGCGTGCGTTTGACCGTCTCATCGATCTCCGGCAACGGCCAGGTGCAGGTGTCTATCACGTTGTCCAGAAATCTCACGCACAGGTGAGTCGTCTCGCGCAGGCGTTCCCAATCGACGCGCCTGACCGGATCATAGAACTTGTTGAGATCGATTGATCCGAGGTTGCAGGAGTTGGAGAAATGCAGGAACTGTTCGCCGCACGGATTGCAGGAGTAGATCGGCCCCATGGATTTCATCATGTGGTTATGCCGATTGACCTCGTCGATAAAGGCTATGCCCGGCTCGGCATACTTATGCGCGCTCGCCACGATGCGATTCCAGATGTCGGGCGCGTAGACCATGCCGGGCCGAGGCGGCTCCTCCTTCGTAGCGGCCGAGAGGTCTGTTGCCTCAAACGTCGCCTTGTCTCTGAAGGTGATGGTCGAGCCGTCCGCTCGACGGTAGATGACATAGTCCTGGCCCGAGACCGGATCGAAGATCGGATCATTCCAGGGCTTGCCGTCGAACTCAAGCTGGAACCACTCATTGCGGTCGACCGCTTCCAGAAACCTGTCGGTGACATTGACGGAGATGTTGAAGTTGGTCAGCGAGTGCTGGTCATTCTTGGCATGAATGAAGCGCAGGATGTCCGGATGCGTCACACGCATCATTCCCATGTTCGCGCCACGCCGCACACCGCCCTGCTTGACCACGTCCGTAACCTGATTGACGATGTTCATGAAAGAGACGGGCCCGGAGGCGACGCCCCGAGTTGAGCTGACCATCGCTCCCGCCGGGCGCAGAAACTCATAGGTCATGCCCGTGCCGCCGCCCGTCTGGTGAATGGTTGCGGCCGCCTTGGCATGTTCCATAATGCCTGCGATCGAATCCGGCACCTCGAGGACGAAGCACGCGGCGAGTTGCCCCGTAGACTTGCCAGCGTTGACGAGGCAGGGCGTGTTCGGGACGAACTCGCGATTGAGCATCACCTCCGACATCTCCGCATAGAACTGGTCGCGCTTCTGCGGGTCTGTCTCCGCGACCGAGACGTGCGCCACCACACGGCGCACGATATCGGGCCACTCCTCAAGAGGATTTCCCTGAGCATCCTTTAAGGAATAGCGCTTGCTGACGACGCGGCGCGCGTTGAGCCCGAGCAGTGAGCCTTGCTGCTGTTGTTGCGTCGGCGTCAGCGCCGGGGCCTGGTTCGAGGTGTTGGGGTCGATTACGGTGCTCATCTATTCTGCCTTTCCCGCGTCGAAAACGAATCGCGCGAGGCCCTCATCAAGATTCAAAAAATATGCGGCGCGTCGTCGGAACCGCCCTCGCCCTCGCGCCGTTCGGAAATTGTGGTTCGGATACTGCGGCTGGCTTAATTTGAGGCGACGAAACCCCGTGCAGATCGCGATTCGGGAGAGCCTCGCGCCCGCAGCTTTTGTCTGCCTCGCCCCAAGCGGAGCGCACTATAACCTTTTATCAGGGGGATGTCAATATATTGTGGCCATCTTTTTTTTCAGTGCAATAGAGTGTGTAAGTTGAGAACTTACATCAACATCTTTTCGGCCATTTCACGCATCAAAACAGTGGTTTCGGAAGCCACGGGGCGCGATTTTCAAGGGCCCGCGCCGCCTTTCGGGAGGGGGCATTATGATACCACCCCGACCGGCCTGACGGGTAACGCGGAAGGCCCCTCGGCGGATGCCTCGATTTAAGGTTTTGTAGTCTAAAATTTGCCGCGAGAGCGGTAAGAAAGTTGAGCAAGCAGGATTGAATAAGCAACAGAATTCAGAGGGCGACATACTGGTACACGGCACGGCGGCGGACGGGACGGTGCGCTGTATGGCGGCGGTGACGACGAACCTCGTCGCGGAGGCGGCGCGCAGGCATCAGACCTCGCCGACCGTCACCGCCGCGCTCGGTCGGACACTGACGGGGACGCTTCTTCTAGGGTCGAGCCTCAAGGAATTTGATCGGTTGACAGTGCAGATCAAGGGCGATGGGCCCATCGGTGGAATCACGGCCGAGGCAAATGCGCGCGGGCAGGTGCGCGGGTATGTGCGTAATCCCGATGCGCACGTCGCGCTTAACGATCAAACGGGCAAGTTCGATGTCAGGAACATAGTCGGCAACGGCATGTTTTATGTGACGCGTGAATCGGGGTTTGACCTGGGGCTTCATCGTGACCCTTATCGCGGTTCCGTCCCGATCATCTCGGGCGAGATCGCCGAAGACTTCGCTTACTACCTGACCAAGTCGGAGCAGATTCCCTCGGCGGTGATGCTGGGGGTTCTATTGCGGGCCAACGCGGAGGGCGATGCGTTCGTCGCCGCGGCGGGCGGGCTGATGATTCAAATCATGCCGGGAGCGGACGAAAAGACCGTCGCCTCCATCGAATCGTCCGTGAGCCGGACGCCGCAAACCACAAAGATGATCGGCGAAGGCGCGCGTCCCGTAGACTTGCTGCGCACCGCGCTTGGGCCAATCGAGTTTGAAATCCTTGACGAGCTGCCCGTCAGCTTCGCGTGCCCGTGCTCTTATGAGCGCGCCGTGTCGCTCATCTCCTCGATTGATCGGCGCGAGTTGGAAGCGATGCTGCGCGAGGATCGCGGCGCGATTATGACCTGCCACTTTTGTAACGAGTCTTACCGTATGGACGAGGCGGAACTGGCGGGCATTATTCAGAGCGGCGACAGATCGGGGGCGCTGAAATGACGAATAGATGAGCGGCCTCAAAACCGAAAACCGCTCATCCATTCGTCACTCCGTATCTACTTTGAAGACGAAGACGCATTTGGAAGGAGCATGTCGTAGTTGCCCAGATCGCGGTTGTGGCTGTCGAGCGCGCTGAAGGTATCGGAGGTCTCTTCGAGCATCTGCTTGGTCATCGCTATGGAATCGCTCAGTTGCTCGAAGTCGAGCGCCGAGACTCTTTCGGGCGTGGGCAAGGTAACGACCTGATCGTTGACGAGGCCGAAGAAGTTCTCTATGGACTGCAACTGACCTTCGACCAGATTGACGGAGCGCTCCAGGTCGTTGAAGGCGGCGACGCGGCGCTTGAGGATTTCCACGTTGGCCTGCTGCACGCGCCTTGCGCGCTGATCCGGAGAGGATTCGACGGCGCGCTCGGCCTGCGTCAGTTGATTCTGCACGGCCTGCCGGTTGATCGAGCGCAGATGATTCTTACGGCGGCGATAAACGTCTAACAAGTCCACGAAATCTTCCCAGCGCTGATCCAGGCTCTGTATGTTCAAGGGAATCTCTTTCGTGCCCGTGAACTTGCGGTAATTAGAGTAAATCTGGTTCTTCATCCAGCGCAGGTATTCGACAGCCTCGCGCTCGCGCGGATCGAATCCCTTAATCATCTCTTCGCGCTGGCGGTCGCGCAACTGTCGCAGGCGCGCCTTCTGTCGCCCGTCGACCAGCCGTCGATAGAGCGCACTGGCGGGCACCGTGGCGAGGTAAAGCCCCTCGGCGGCGATTGCCGCGCCCAGTGGGATGATGGATTGCGTGTATGCGGCAGCAACGGCAAAGCCCGCCATGCCCCAGAAGTTGACGGGCTCTTTGACTGCCTCTTTCAGGTACTGGAAATTGATCTTGGAATAATCTGCCATCGCCGTAAATCAAAGCAAAGTAAAAAGGCCATTGAAGGGACGCGACGCGCCGCCACGTTTTGCACTCGCCAGGGAGAGCGGGAAAGCAAGCCGCGCGCGCTCAAAGGCTGAGCAACAAAGGCGCGCGTGCGCTTTATCCGCCCGTGCTCGTCTCGCCCTTGGCCGGTAAAGCCTCCGGGCTACGGCCTCCGGTCGAGCTGGGCAGCAGCCCCATATCGCGTTTGTATTCGAGCAGCTTGTCCTGCAACTGCATGTCCATCGCCTCGCGCTCGATCTCCTGCATCTGCGTATCGACGGAGGCCGCGCCGAGCTGCATCTTGGCCTCGGCGGCGGCGGCGCGGCGGTCTATCTTGTCGCGCATCTCGTTGAAGGTCGAAGCATCGTCGCCGAGCTGGAACGTCTCCATGGTCTGCGCCAACTGCTCTTGCAGCTTCGCCTGCTTCGACTGGCTGATGAGCTGCATCGCTTCAGCCGTCCGCTTCTGCATTTGCAGCACGTAGTTGTCGCGTGCCTTGAGCGCCTGTTTGGATGCCGCGCCCGCGTGTTCGAGTTGCTGCGAGGTCTTTTGCAGGTCGAGCTGCGCTTGCTGAAGCTGGCCGATGTAGGCCGTAGCGATGTCGTCGCGACCCATCTTGACCGACGCCTTGATCTTTGAATCCAGATCGACGACCTGCGATTCGAGCCGCTCTTTATTCTTCGAGAGCAGTTTCTCGGTCGCCATGACCTGCGAGACGGCGTTATTAAGCTCCGGCACGCGGTCGCGCATATCACGGATGGTCTGTTGCAGGATGAGTTCGGGGTCTTCCGTTCTTTCCACGATGCCGCCGAACAGCGCTCGCATCGAACGCTTTACTCTAGCCCAAAGTCCCATCTCTTCTCATCCTCCAGCCAAATAGAAGTCTATAGCCCGCCCACTCTATACGGCAACAGCTCGGCGGCCAAGCTTCTTTCAGGAGCGGCCTTTTCGCCTCTGTTAGGTACGATAGGGCCCGCCGCCTTGTTGCAAATTAGCCACCCCCGTGAGTATAACAGGAGTCGCGCCGCCGCCGCCAGAAAACAGGAGGCGGCCACTGAATCCGTCTTCAAATACGGCTCTCATGGCGCTTCGGCCTGCATTCCACGATTCCCCTTCTCGACGAACCTCCCGATGTCGCGACGGTAATGCATACCGTCCCAATGAATCTCGCGCGCCGAGCCGTAGCAGCACGCGAGCGCACCGTTCAGAGACGCAGCGGCGGCCGTAACGCCCAGCACTCGCCCGCCCGCGACCAGCCAGTCGCCCGCATCAGAGCGGGACGTTCCGGCATGGAAGATTTCGACGCCTTCGTGCGTGCGGGCCCGTTCGAGACCTTCGATGCATGCGCCCGTCTCAGGACGCGCCGGATAACCGCGTGCCGCCAGCACGACGCAGGCCGACGACTCGTTGGCCCACTCGATGGAAACGCCGCTCAACCCGGCGTGCGCCACGGCCTCGAAAATGTCTACGAGATCGGTCTTCAAGCGGACGAGAATCGTTTGCGCTTCCGGATCGCCAAAGCGCACGTTGTATTCGAGCACGCGCGGCCCGTCAGGCGTCAGCATCAAGCCTATGAAGAGCACTCCGCGAAACGGAAACCCTTCGGCGCGCGCACCCGCCAGAGTCGGCTCGACCGCCGAACGGACGACCTCTTTGAGCGTCGCTTCGTCCAGCACGGCAGCGTCCGTGATAGCGCCCATGCCGCCCGTGTTCGGCCCCGTATCATTCTCGCCGACGCGTTTGTGATCGCGCGCGGCTGGCATCAGGGCGTAATCGCGCCCGTCACTGAAAAGCAGCAGCGAGGCTTCGCTGCCTTCCAGAGCCTCTTCGATGACGACGCGCCGCGCGGCATCAGCGCCGACCGATCCACCCGTCATCATATCGTCGATTGCAGTCATGGCTTCCATTCGCGTGCGGGCCACGACGACGCCCTTACCGGCAGCAAGCCCATCCGCTTTGACCACCACGGGCGCGTCGGCGGGGCCGAACTCGCCGCTTTGCAAAATTTCTTGCGATTCCCTAACGGACGTTGCGACACGGTATCGCGCCGTCGGCACATTATGGCGCGCCATGAAATCTTTAGCGAAGACCTTGCTGGATTCGAGGCGCGCGGCCTGCCGGTCTGCGCCCGCTATCGCGAGAGAGCGCCGCTCAAACTCGTCTACGATGCCCGCCGCGAGCGGCGCTTCGCCGCCGACAATCGTCAGGTCTATCTTTTTCTCTTCGGCAAATCGGGCCAGCGCTGCGGTGTCGGTCGCGCTGATCGAAACGCAGTCGGCGAGTTCACCGATGCCCGCGTTACCGGGCGTGCAGTATATTTGCAGAGGGCGTCGCGCCCGCTTTCCGAGCGCCCACACGAGCGCGTGTTCCCGACCGCCGGAGCCTATGACCAGCACTTTCATCTGCTTGATTTCTCTCTTTTCTTCACCCTGGATAATCAAAAAGGAGGTGCGCCGGATGCTGTCACGCCGCGAGCGCCCTGTCAAGATACTTTAAAGCGGTGGCCCCAGACCTTGACACATTTTTGTGATAGTTATACTTTGCCGTATATCCGGTGCTGCTTCCCGGCTGAAGAAGGAAGCTGGCTCCAATGGTCTGCTGAGGAATTGAGGGGGCGCGAAAGGGGTGTTCTCCGACGCCGCACGCGACTATCAGCTCGGCTTAAAGAAGGCAGACCGGGGCGCGACGAATGTTGTATCCACCTCGAATGCACCATCCATAACGCCGGACAGCTAAAAAGCCTGCTCCGAAGGATGCGGGAGAAAAAGAGAGCCTCTGAATATTGCTTCGAGCACAAACGCAGAATGTGTTCGTCCCAGCTTGGCTATATTCGTAACAGCCCCCTCGCCAGGCTGCATCAATGATTAATGGCGCGGCGCTCTTCTCATAATTCCATGCGCGAGGAGCGCAGCAAACGTACATCGGTGGGGATACAATCATGTCACAAACTCAAGTCACGAGCGAATCGAACGGTAAATGGAGTCAGACGGAAACGGAGTTTCAGGATCGCTCCATCAAGTGTGTTGATTGCGGGGAGGATTTCATCTGGACTGCCGGAGAACAGGTGTTCTTTCACGATAAAGGTTTAAAGAACGAACCGAAGCGTTGCAAACCCTGCAAGCAAGCCAAGAATGAACGACTGGCCGCCATCGCGGCGGCGCAGGCGACCGGAGTTCGTCAGCGCATCGAAGTCTCTGTGCAATGCGCCCAGTGCGGTCAACAAACGACCGTGCCGTTTTACCCCTCGCAGGGACGGCCCGTTTTTTGCCGCTCATGTTTCCTTGCGGGACGCGAGGCGGACGGCGCGAGCCTCTGAGAGAAAACCGGGGCCGACTTCCCGGCGCTTTTGAGACCTTAAAGCAACAGTCCCTGAAAACCATTCCCGGCGTACGGATGAAATCCTGCGCCGGGAACTATTTTTGAGGGTTCGAGAGAAATCCGACCCGCCAGAGCTTAAGTCAGACCTGACGCATTCTTACTCTCGCCGCTTTCCCTCTGTGGTTGAAACGACAGGCCGCGCTTGTGTTGACGGATGACTCGCTTCCTGAAAACCGGAGCGAGCCTTTAAGAGAAGCGATGAGCTTTGATTCTGATGGAAACGGGTCTCTAAAAAAATAAGCGGGCGGGGGCCTCCCACAGCCCCCACCCTAAGGCCACGAGTCCTCACCCCTCGCGACCACTTCGCTCACCGGGGAGGTGAACGCGCCGAGATTATGCACCAGCGAGAGTAAAGTTTCAACCTCCTTGATTAAATAAACTTTCACGCCCTACGGGGTTAAGGATTGCCGTCCGCGCAGAGGGCGACACGGGCCCTTGCTCCCGGCCTGATTACACCCTGGCTAAAACCCTTGCGGCGCGGTTCAAATCTGCATTAAAGGAATACGCAGGGCACAGCTTGACCCGCCTCGCGCCCCGATTTGACACCAGAAACAGCGTGCTTTGGCCGAGTGGCATGCGATTTGACTAACCCTACGCGTATTAAACGCCGGTAGGCGTTGGTGACCGTCAACGTGTGCTCTCCTCATGCTCGGTTTTTCAGGTCTCGATTGACGGACGCAGATCATCGGAGGGAGGGTCGGAAATAAATCAATGAGTAGTGAAGTCATATCGCAAAGCGACATCATGCGAAAAAATATCGCCGCCGTGACGGAGGCGCAGCGGCAGGTGACGGAGGCCGCGACGCCGCAGGGCCGAATCGGAGATGCGATCACGAGCTTCGCGGGCTCGATGGCCTTCGTTTATATACACACCATCTGGTTCGGCCTCTGGATATTGCTCAACATCGGGCTGATACATCTGCCGCAAATCAGCGAGTTCGATCCGTTCCCGTTCGGACTGCTCACGCTCATCGTCTCGCTCGAAGCGATCTTTCTTTCGACCTTCGTGCTGATCTCGCAGAACCGTCTCGCCTGCGCCAGCGAGCGACGCGCCGAGCTAGACCTTCAGGTTAACCTGCTGGCCGAACAGAAGGCCACCAAAGCTTTGGACATGCTGGATCAGATCACGCAGCAACTCGACAAGATGAGCAGTCGCGTCAACTTCAAGCCCGACCCGGAAGTTCAGGCGCTGAAGGTTTCAGCCGAGCCGCAGGAAGTCCTGGCGGCCATTGATGAGACCGTTAAGGAGCAGACGGAGGAGGTCAAGCAAAAGGTGACGAAGGTCGTCGAAGATATTACGGACGAAATGGAGGCCGTGCGAACCGAGACGAAACACACCAGCGGCAAACTGGCAAATGTCGCCGAGGAGGTCGGAGAGATCAAAGAGAAGCTCGAAGCGCACGGCATCACGGGCGAGCACGAATCGGTCGTGCAGTCGTAAGCATCGGGGCCATGATTCGGAGGATGACGCTCAAACGCCGCGAGGTCTACGACAAGGTAGACCACGCGGCGTTTTTCTCTCTCTATAGTGTGCGGAAAAGTAGACGGCCCGGCGAACACGAACCTTCTCTTTCTCTCTCAGCTCATCTGCGCTTGGCGGCGCGCGGCGCGGGTCGGCGCGGGGCGTTGGTCGTCGTCGCCGTCGGCGGCAGGCTCGACGAGATGCCCGTCCCGATGGCTGCCGCATCGTCGCCGGGAACGGGCTCGGGCAGCACCTGTTGCGCGCCTCTAAGGTCGGCCATAGCGACTATCACCATCAACACAGTCACACCCAGCGTGGCGAGCACGTAAAGCAGCGCCGTTTGTTCCATCATCAGCAGCGTGATGACGATGGCCGCCATGACGGCCACCCACAGCAGGGTGATCTTTCGTCGGCCCCTGCGTCCTTGCGTCGTTGAAACCCTGCGGCTCATAACCAGAACCCTCCGTCTTACTTGCGTATCAAAATTTATCTTATCAAAGCGGGTGACCAGGACGGCGCTCGACAGGCACAAACGGATGGCCTAAACCGCGCCCATCTTAAAAAGAAGAGGTTGGCGTTCGTCGCCAACCCCTCTTCGACAAAGACTGCCTGCCTCTTAATAAAGCACGCGATAGGCAAGCGAGCTTCCACCGCTTGTAATCATGCTCGTCCCGACCCCGAGCAGAGTTCTGGCCAGCGTCGGAATCAGACGCCTACCGGCGAAGATGTTGGCCTCCGGTACGTCTATGATGTCGTAGGGCTGAAGCATTATATCTTCTTTCTGCTTCTTCTTGATCGCGGTGAAATCCACGCGGATCAACTCCTGCTCGGCCGAGCCCGGCCTTTGACGGAAAATACGCACGTCTTCAGCCTTGCCCTCTTTTCTGATGCCGCCCACCATGGCGATGGCGCGACTGAGGCTCATCCCATTCTGTAAGTAGAGGCCCGTCGGATGATTCACCATGCCCGTGATGTAAACAGGCTTGGCTTCCGAGACGATCACGATGTCGCCCGGACGGATCAGCGGATTGGAGGCGACCTTTCCGGCCACCAGGTCTTCGATCTTATAAATCTTCATAGGGGCCGTCTCGGAGCCATCCTTGGCGACGACATCATCCACCTCGTCGCCCGGCTCGGGGCACATCGGCGCTTCCGTATGTAGAATCTGTATGTCGCCGTTGGCTTGGTCTGTAATGCCGCCCGAGACCGTGAGCAGTTCCTGTAGACGCACGCGGCGCTGCATCTGCACGCGCGCAGGCGCGCGGACTGCGCCAAAGACGATCGCCGGAGGACGGCTATTGCGGCCCGTGACGCGCACGCTCACCTGCGGATTTTTGAGGATTCTTCCGTAGGCGGCGGCGATGTCCTTGGCAACCTCTTTCTCCGTGCGGCAACGAGCCGGAATCGGTTTGTCTATGAAATGAAGCTCGCTGACGTTGCCATCGCTATCGACATCGACATCGCCGCTCAAATCGGGCTGTCCCCAGACCCTGACCTGTATGGTGTCGCCGGGGCCGAGCAGGTATTTCTTGATGCCCTGCGTGTCGAGCGGCGAAAGCTGCACGGAGCCATCCCCCTCCTGTGAAGAGACCGCCGGTTGTCCGGAGTCCTGCGCATGCAGCAGCGGCGCTGTGGTGGTGAAAAGTGCGAAGACGGCGACCAGAAACAAGGCGCTGATTTTCATAACTGAATCCTCGAAATTAAGCACGCGGCGGGGGTTTGACGGCCACATGTCTTGCCGGAAGCGATAACCCTGGGAACACTATCCGAGATGATGTGAAGCGGGCAAAGGCTGCCTCTCGCTCCTCAAAGATTTTAAGCTCTGAGCCGGTGTCCGCTCTCCGGAGCAAGCTCCTACGCTCCCTCGGGTTTACGATTCTTCTTTCTTCGGCTGCCGTGTTTCGGGACTGTGCCGGGCACGGCGAACCCCGTGAAAAGCAGGTTACAATGATCGCACAAAAGGTTGTAGATGCCAAACAGTCGGAAGAGCAGCGGGGTCGGTTTATAACCGCGCCGGATACGCGAGCTTTTACATTTTGGACAACGCTGCCCGATCATTTCGCTTCTCTTTTGCGTCGTGGCCCCTGGGCCGAAGTGGGTGCGACCGGCTCTCGGGTCGCATTCTTGAGATTGATGCGCGCGCGCAGCAGGTCTATCTCGCGCCCGATGCGCTCAGAGGTCTGGGCGCTCACCTCGTCCGAAACGGGCTCGCGTGAAAGATAAAAGAGCGCATCGCGGTAGCGATTGATGGCCCGCAGATGATGGCCTTTGAAGGCCGCGCGCTCGGCCAGCTCAACCCAATGGGCGACCTTGATCGAGCCTATGAACTCGCGTAAAGCGGTTGCCGAGGACTGCAACTGCGGTTCTTCCGGATAGACCTTGAGCGCCGAATCTATGACGGCCTGGGCGCGCATCGCCGTCTCTATTTTATGGGAAACCAACACCTGTCTTTGGGCCGTGTCCGTGAGCAGACGCGACGCATCGCGCGCCCATTTCAGGAGATGATGTTTTTGCAGGGCGCGCACGCGCTCCTGGCCCGAACGCAGCGCCGCTCTCTTTTCCCTCGACAGCGAGGCTGAGCGCAACGCCTCGTCCGCGTTTGCCAGATACTCTTTGCAGAGATGGTAGGTTTCAAGGTGGACTTCCGGCAGCGCGCCCGCCGCATCGGCCTCTGTAGATTTGCGCTGAAGCGCGCGCAAGGCCGCCGTGTATAACTCGGACGCGGAGGCTCCGCCTCCGACGCTGTTGCTGCTGCCGCTACTACTACTACTGCTGCTGCTGCTGCTACTGCTTCGCTTGCCCGTTTCTCTGCCGGAATGCTCGCGCCGATCCTGTTCCAGAATGTAGCGCGTCCAGGCGCGTCGCATCACTACCTCGCGTGCCGCGATGGCGACCATCATCACGACGCTGGCCGCCAAACCCGCCGGAACCCAGGCGGCATCCTCGCCGCTGCCGTGCAGCATCCCCAGCAGTACGAAGAAGAGGGCCGCAGCCGTCAGCCCCGCCGCCACCATGTAGCCCACGGTCGAGGGCATACGAGCGCGCGCAGAGCGCTTTCGCCCGACGCTCCCGGCATTGGGGCGCGTGGCGTGCGGCGTGCGATTCCAAACTTGATCGGCTGAGTTGCTGCGCAAGCGCTCTCCTCGGCGCAAAAAGGGATAAGCCGTCCTTCTAACACGAAACGCTATGGCTTCTGATTTGTTGATCGCGGCCCGAAGTTGCCTAAATCCCCTCTCCACGGCGGCCGGTTAAATCAGGCGGCTGGGCGTTTATAGTCATTTTTTTTGGCGCATCTGTCAATATGTAAAGGGCTCGGATGACGGCCGGGCCGTCCCCGGGCGAGGCAAGCGCCGCTACCACCGGAGGGCCCAATCAACGTAAACTCTGTGCGCGTTTTATGCAACCGTCGAGCGGCGACACGCGTGCGCGCTCGCGCTTTCGGTTAAGAGAGCAAATTCGATTTTGAAGGAGAGCGTTCGGATGGCAGAGAGTGTGTTGGCTGAAAAGGTAGCACTGGTGACGGGGGCGACCTCGGGCATCGGGCGCGCGACCGTTCTACTGTTCGCGGAGGCGGGCGCGCGGGTCGCCGCCGTCGGGCGCAACGAAGAGGCGCTCTCCGAGTTGCGCGAAGAGGTCGCCGAAAGAGGGGGCGAGGTTCTGTCGATCCGTGCCGACGTGACGGCCGAAGGGGACGCGCGCCGCGCCGTCTCAGAAGCGGTCGAGAGATTCGCCGGGCTCGACGTGCTGGTAAACGCCGCCGGTCATATCAGTAACGGCACGATTGAAAACACGACGCTCGATGAATGGGATGCGATGTTGAATGTCAACCTGCGCGCCGTCTTTAATCTGATGCAGCAGGCCGTGCCGCATCTGGCGGCGAGGCGCGGCAACATCGTCAACGTATCGAGCGTGACGGGCTTGCGCGCCTTCCCGGGTGTGTTGGCCTACTGCGTCTCGAAAGCCGGGCTCGACCAGTTGACGCGCTGCGCGGCGCTTGAACTGGCGGCCAAAGGCGTCCGCGTCAATGCAGTCAATCCGGGTGTCGTCGTCACAGAGATACATAAGCGCGGCGGCATGAGCGAGACCGATTACGCGGCCTTTCTCGAACGCTCAAAGCAGACGCACCCCCTGGGACGCGTCGGAGAGGCGCGCGAGGTCGCCGAGCTTATACTCTATCTGGCCTCGGAGCGCGCCGCCTGGATTACGGGCGCGACCTATTCGATTGACGGCGGTCGCGCGCAGACGTGCGCCCGCTGATGAAAGAGGCTGGGGAGGAGACGTGTGCGCAAAGAGACAGAGAGCGCGGCGCTCGGGAAAGGGCCCGCGCCGACCGATCCATCTGCGGGCCTGCAAATAAAGCTAGAAGTTCAAGCGCGAATATAGCTATACTTGCTTTGGTTCTCACCTGATTGACGAGCGGGCCAGCTTCGGCTCGCAGCGGGCCGCGCCCGGTCTGTTTTGGCCGGACGATTTTCAATCAGCATGTCAACCGTCGATACTCCGAAAAGCATCAACAGACCGGGGCGGCCTGTAACTCTGAGCTTTGGCACTCGATCAAAAGTATCTACGCACAGCGACAGAGGCGGAAGATCAGGGCTTTCGCCCGAGAGCCGTTAGCCTTTTTTGCGACGGTCGCGCCCGGAGCCTGAAAGCAGTCCTGGATAAGTAAAGTCGAGTATGATGAATCAACCCCAGATGATGAACAACCCAGGCGCTTACGCCCCGACCGTCTTTCCCAGGCGCTCTCCGAAGAGACGCGCCATCAAATGGCTGCTCGGCATCGTCGCCCTCCTCTTCTTCCTGTTGATCGGCCTCGTCGTGCTCGGGCTGATCGCGGGCGAATTGACGGAGCGGGGCGGGCAGGCCGGGCCGATTGCGTTCATGATCGGTCTGGTATTCGCGATGCTGCCCGTCCCCATCTACATCATGCTCATACTGTGGATTGACCGCTATGAATCGGAGCCGATGTGGATGATCGCGACCGCCTTTATCTGGGGAGCGACGGTCGCGGTGTTCGCCTCCTACATTCTCAATACGATCAATCACATCATCGCGGCCTCCTTCTGGGGCCACGACACGGGCGAGCTTTTCAGCTCCGTCATCTCCGCGCCCGTAGTCGAAGAGAGTTCCAAAGCCATAATCCTTTTCATATTCTTCTTCTGGAAGAAGGACGAGTTCGACGGCATCATAGACGGCATCGTTTACGCGGGCATGGTGGGCCTCGGCTTCGCGATGACAGAAAACGTACAGTATTACGGAAAGGCCGCGCTCGCATCCGGGGTCGAGGGCTCCGTCGTGCTCTTCATACTCAGGGGGGGAATAGCGCCCTTTTCGCACCCGCTCTTTACCAGCATGACGGGCATCGGGCTCGGGTGGGCGCGCCAGTCAAACAACAGAGCGATTAAACTCATCATGCCCTTGACCGGCTTCGGGCTGGCGATGCTCCTGCATGCGTCCTGGAATCTTTCCGCCTCGCTCGGGCCGATCATCTTTTTCCTGGTCTACGGGTCGATCATGATCCCTGTTTTCGTAGGGGCATTGCTCTCCATCATCTTCGCGTTGCGCCGTGAGGGCCGCGTCGTCGGAGAGCATCTGCGGTGCGACCTTCAACGCGGAATCTTTTCTCAGGAGGAGTATAATCGTTTGTGCAGCGTGCGCGGGCGCATGGGCTCTTCCTTCAGAGCTTTGCGGCGGGGCGGGTTCGGTCTCTGGCGCGCGCGCATGGAGTATAACCAGATGGCGAGCGAGCTGGCCTTTCACCGCAGTCGCGTGGCGCGCGGATTTACGTCCGGCGACCAATCGCCGCAAGAGCGCGAGGCGGAGTATCTGCAACATTTGCAGGAGCTGCGCCAGCGCCTCGGGCCGCACGGATGACCGCCTGGGGGGCCGAATGAATAGTCGCGCCGTTCTGGCCGAATGCTTTATACTAAATCTGCCCTTGCTGATAAGGATTGATCCGATCTAACCCGTGAAGATTCAACTTTTACCAAGCACCTTCGATGAACAGGGCCGTGCCACACCGGAACAGCGCCTGACCTGCTTTCTCATTGATGACCGCGTGACGGTCGACGCGGGCAGCATCGCCATCGCTCTGACGGACAAGCAGCGCAATACCGTGCGCGATGTAATCGTCACGCACCCGCACATGGATCACATCGCATCGCTTCCGATTTTCATAGACGATCTCTTCGGCTTTCTGGAAGAACCGATTCGCGTTCACGCCACCGCCGAGGTCATCGAAACGCTTGAGCGCGACATCTTCAACTGGGTGGTCTATCCGCGCTTCTCGGAACTGAGCAACGATCACGGGCCGGTCATGCAGTACGTTCCGATACGCGCGGGCGAGGAGTTCAGGGTCGCGCATCTGCGCGTGACGGCTGTGCCCGTCAATCATATAGTCCCGACGGTCGGCCTCGTCGTCTCCGACGATAAAACGACCGTCGCTTTCAGTTCCGACACCTACGAGACGGAAGAGTTCTGGGAACTCGTCAACCGCACCCCGCTCATTGACGCGCTGCTGATAGAGGCGTCTTTCCCCGATTCGATGGCGAAGCTGGCCGAGATTTCAAGGCATTTCACACCGGCCCTGCTCAACAAGGAGCTGCGAAAGCTCAATCACAACGGCCTGGACATTCTCGCCGTCCACCTCAAGCCAGCCTATCGGGATAAGCTCGTCAGCGAGCTTGAAGCCCTGAACATCCCCAAGCTCTCGGTCATGGAACCCGGACGCGAATACGAATGGTAAAAGCCAAAGGGGCTCTGCTTTCGAGCGGCGAAAGCAGAGCCCCCTTTTGAGCGCGGGTGAGTGCTCCCATATCATTTGCGAAGCATCAACCGTTACGGCGCGCCTCTCACTCGGCGCAGAACCCCGTGCCCGACTCATCCTTCATTCCGGCGAGCAGGCCCTCCATGTGTTGACGCGCTTTCCATGCGCCGGTTCGGTCGGCCGACGCGACGCCGTCCATCCAGGCACGCCGCGCCTCTTCGCGCTCGCCACGGCTCAAGAGGGCCGAGCCCAACATCTGGTAAGCGGCCGTGTAGTCCGGATTGAGCCTCAGAACATTACGGAGCGCCTCGACGGCCTGCGCCCATTCCTCCAGCTTGAGGTATTCGCTGGCGAGCCCGTACCAGATCATCGCGTCGTCGGGCTGCGAGCGCGCCATCTCTCTGAAAATATCTATCCTCGATTGCGACATCTCTTAGAAACTTCCCTTCAGGTTTAACGCACAGCCTCGAACTCTTTTTCCATGTGCTCGCCCGCGAAGTCTTCCAGGCGGACGCGACCGCTCGGCAACACTTCCGCGACGCGAAAGATTCTCTGCGACGGCTCGCGGCCCGGCATCAATTCGGCGCGGAAGGTGACGCGCATTCCGGGGCGCGCCCACACATCCGCGGCCCGTCGATGCTGCTTTCGCCGCCTCCCCTCGCCGAACGCCCTCTTCTTCAATAGAAAAGCCCCGGCCGTCCCCAGGCCGCCGAGGCCCACGGCGGCGACGGCTCCCATCAGCAATCGCTTGGTGCGTTTCTTCATGCTTCAATTCAGGCGGTTGGCCGAAGGGAATCTATCTGACCCACGATTCCCTTTTTTCGCGTCCCCGGTTTGTAGAATGAGAGACGGGCGCGCGCGTGTCCGGGGGTTTTCCGGTTGTGACGCGCGCGCCCGCGAAAAAAGAGTCCGGGCCGTCATAAAGAGCGCGATAGGGCTCTCCTTTTCTCTCTCTTTGCGGCCTTAGCTAGCAAAGCGGGTCAAGCTTTTCGCTGATGGTCGGCAACCCTTCGTTCAAAGATTTATCGGCATTGATCTGCGTGTAATGTGCCCACTCTTCCGGCACTTTATCTTCTGGGAAAATGGCTTCGACGGGACATTCCGGCACGCACGCATCACAATCTATGCAGGTTTCCGGGTTAATCACCAGCATCGTAGGGTCTAAGTGAAAAGCTTCGACGGGACAGACCAGCGCGCAATCCGTATAACGGCAATTGACGCAGGGCTCCACAACGACATACGTCATCTAAATTGACCTCCTCCGGCAGTATCTTTTGTAGTCGAGCGGGAACGACAGTGGCAGAGGCCCGGTAAGCGCCGCTCTTTTGTCGCGGTCGCGCCCGACCCGCCACAACGAATGTTTGATTACGCGACTATATTAAGCACGAAACAGCAAGATTTGAAAGACAAAATTTACATCCGGTCGATTTTTATGAGCGGCGGCCGCTTGTCACGCAAAAGTCTCAGATACGGAGTCTCAAAGCGGCAAATCCACTGGTGCAAAAACTCGCATTCCCCAGACTTTCATCTTCCGAAGATGAAACTATTTCCCGTGCCAGTCGGCCACGGGAGCGCCGCTCGAAAAGTCGTAGAATCGCAAATCTTTTTTCGTCAGCATCTTTGTCAGCAGGATGATCTGCCCCGTGTGCATCGAGAAATGTTCGACGACGTGGAAGACGGCCTCAAGGATGGTGACCTCCTGGCCCTGTATCGGTCGCCGCTCAAGGATACGCGCCGGGTCAACGCGTGCCAGCACCTCATCGACCTCTCCGAGCGTCTCTTTGAGTAGGGCCAGCAATTCGGCGCGCGGCATCACTTCGCGGCGGTCAAATTCCTGTTGACGCACGCGATTGTCGGGCGCATCGCCGATGCCGCTAATAATCCACTGGCGCACGTTGCCCGCCAGATGCAGGATCAGATTGCCGATACTGTTGGACTCTTCAGCGGCGCGCCACCAAATCTGCTCGTCGCTCAGTTGTTCAAGACAGCGTTCGATCTTCGGCAGGTAGTCGCTCATGAGGAACGAGCGTGCGCTGGCGACGAAGGCCAGTGGGGCCTCGCTCATAGCTGGTTCTCCCAAAGGTTGTTGCTGCTGCCTGGGTGCGGGCCGCATCGGCGGCGTGGGCGCGCTCCTCTGCGCTCTCTATCATTCATCGGCGCTCTCGCCTGCGCGCCGCTTATGTTTGGCTTTACGCATTGAAGGATGCACGCGCTCTTCGGGCTTGGCCTGGCCGAGCGGGTGTCCCGGCGGCGCGACGGGTTTACGAATCACGTCAAACACGGGCCGCTCGTCCCGCTTCCTGGCTCCCTTGCTGCCGCTCTTTTTCACAGCATAAACCGCCGAAAAGTTTCCGAAATGCGATGCCCGGAGATGCTATGCTGCCGGGCGCGCTCGTGTCAATAACCGGAGTGTGCGCCCCGTGCGTTGAAAAACGACGGAAGGCGCTGCCCGATTGAATAGAAGCAAGGCCGGAGCAACGCCTGCTGCTGCTCTGTGTATGAGGCAGATGGGGCGGAGCGGATTAACGTGCGGCGCTGAATCCTTTGAATCCCGCGTTGAATAATTTGACGGAGAGCTAAAGGCCGGAGGGCGACCCCTCGATAGGGATCGCCCTCGTGTGGAATTACGTGCTGTTCGATTTCCTTCGCGTCCTCACCAGAAGGTGCAGCCGCCTGTCTCCAGGTGTGGCAAGGAATTTAAGCCTCGCTCGTACGCGGCGTCTCCGGGAATAAGGTCTTCAGCGCCTGGCTCGTCTCGGCGCGGCGCTTCTGTTGGAATTCGCTCACCCAGTTAGTGACGGTCGAAACCATATCGTGCGCGGTCTCGCGCGTGGTTTTGCTCGGCTCGGCGCTCTTCTTTTCCTGTTTGTTCCGTTCCTCGCGCTTGATGATTTTTATCGGGGTCTTCTTAGTCATAACCTGTTTCCTATTTCGATTATTGCCTGGTTGCCTTTCCTTTAACGAATTTCCGGCGTCAGAGTTCCGTCTTTTGTTTGTCAAATAGAACTTAACTGTCGCCCCTCGTCGCTGCCAATCAGACTTGCAATCCGAGGGCCACAAAACTGGACGCTTTCGACGCCCATGATTTGCTGAAAGGATTCGTCATGGATTATGACGCTTGAGAACGTCGGCGGGTTGGAAATGTTTTGATGAGGATTAGCGAGCGTAAAATGCGACCCGGGCGCGGATTAAATGAGGATTGAATTTAGTCTTCGATCCTGAAGATGAAAGCGTTGAGCCGAGCGGCGGGCTTTGTTTCGATAAAAACGTAAAGGTTTTGTCACAAGCTCTGTGAACCGGTCGTCGCCCTTGCCTGACTCCATAGCATACATTACGGTCAAGGCTCGTATTATTTCGGGTATCTCGGGCGACGGGCCCACCAGAGACCGGGGATGCTGCCGCTGCTACGGCGGGCCAACCGGCTCGCCCGGCGCGTTGGCCCATAGCGACGGAGCCTTTCTCTTAAAGCCCGCGACTTGTCCTCTGCACCACTTCGGTTTACACAGCTTCCGCGCCGACGTGCTTTTGAACTTTGCGCGCGACACTTTGCAGAATGCCAAAGCGAGGGGCTTGCGCCCGCGCTTTGCCAAGCTGACGCGGGCGGCGCGGCGCGCTGTGAAGCCCGCGTCCGAAGTCCGAGGATTACGGCTAAGCTTTTTACCATGAACAAAATGCCCGCCACAAAATGGGTTTGAAGACGGATTTAAGGGAGCCGTTTGAGGGGCTGGCACATCTGTTGCCGTCCGGTATTTCGCGATGCGAATGATTGAAGCCATCACGATCTATCTGGCGGCGGGCGCTCCCTTCGGCGTGAGCCATTTTCTGCGCGGACATGGCGAAGCAGCACGCCCGGCTGCTCTCTTGAGGGCGGCATGGGCGGCGCTGCTGTGGCCGGTCGCGGCCGCGACCACACTCTTGCTGGCGCGGCGGCGCGGAAGTGCGGATGACGGGGCCGCCGCGAATGACGGCGACGCGTTCGGGGCGAAGGACGAGGCAAAGATAGAGCGAGCGCGCCGTCAATTATTGGCAACGCTCTTCAGAGTGGAAGAGCTGGCGCGTGCCTTACCGGGCGTCGAGCGCGGGCGCAGCGAGCTGATCGCGCGCGCGGTTCTCGAAAGCGCCGAGAGTTATACTGGGCTGACGCTGGGGGCCGCGCGCGTCAACGCCGATGACAGGCCCGGCAAGCGCGAGATGGAGCTATGCCGCATCGCCGGGCGCAAGGGAGATGATCTGCTGCTCGCAGGGCGTTGTATTCACAGGCGCAACGTCGCGCGGCTCGAAGCCCACCGCGCTCGCGCCCGCACGACTCTTCTACACGCGCTCGCGGAGGTGCGCGAGCTTGTGGGCGAGGCTTCGGCGCACGGGACGGACGGCATCGCGGCGGCGCGTCACCGAAGCGTCGCTATCCTGAGATTCTATGGATGCGCCGTCAACCTTTTGTCGTTGTTGGAAGACGAGGGCGCGGCCCTCGCCGTCGCACGATTGCTCGACGCCGAGTGCGCACGGCTTCGCCGCCTGGAAGCCGTCGGCCCGAATATCTGGGCGGAGCATTCGGCAGGAGGAGGAGAAGAATGTACACCACACGCACGCCGTTTGGCCTTCACTGGCCCTTCGCAGACCAGCCCGTTGACGCGCGGCTGAAATGGCTCGTCGCCGCCAATGCGGCCGAGAATACTCGCGTGTCCCGCCTCGGCCTGGAAGAAGAGCTGATGATGATGCGGCGGCCCATAGACATCAAGCGGGCCTACGGCATCTTCGGTCTGCTGCTCGGCGGGTTCCCATCGGCGGCGATCTTTTACAGGATGTTCGGCGACGCACTGACCCGTCGGGAATTTGAGCTGGGTTTGTTCCTGCTTCTGCTGGGGATGAACATCGCGTGCTGGGCGGCGGGAAGCATCGTGGCTTCCAGGTTGAGCGGGATGGCGGAAACCATTGAGCGCGACTCCTGGATGGGAATGCTCGTCATGCCGCTCATGCTCGGACTGATCTGGGGCGTCGGCGCGGGCGCGGCAGGCGGATTCATCTTTTTCGGTATCGGCGCCTTTTTCGGAGCCTTGTGCGCGATCCCCGTTGGCCTCGTGGCCTTCGCCCTGTTCATGCCGCTTCACCGCTTGCTCGCGCGCGGTGGTATGATTGAGGCGGGTCACCTGTGGCCGCTCGCCTGCGGCGTGACGCTGACTCTGAGTGCCCTGATTCTAGGTTTCTGAAGAGAGCAGCCCGGAGTTATCTGCGTTCACTGTCGCCCGTCGGCCAAGTCTCTCTGCTGGCAACTGATTGCTGACGGCTGACGCCTCTCTGCCTATGCTTCTCGCCCTGCTTCTGCTGTCGCTTTTCCTGCTTGTGCTGCTGGGCTTTTACGTCTTCGTCGCCGCGCCCCGCAGCCGCACGCACCAGACCTTCGTGGCCTTTGTCGCCTGCCTCGCGCTGTGGACGATCAAGGACATCGTGTTGTGGGGATTTCACACGCGCGCGGGTTCGGCGGCGTGGTGGGCCAGCGTGAGCTTTATCATAGCGCTCTTGTTGCAGTATTCGCTGGTCGTCTTCGCCTGGGTTTTTCCCGAAAACAGGCCGGTGCCGCTACGTCGCGCCGCCGTGCTCTTTGCGCCGGGAGCGGTGTTGATACCGGCGGCCGTGTTGGGATGGATGTGGAGAGAGGTCGGGTTCGTCGAGGGCCGCTTTCGTATCGAGCTGACGCCTCTGGCCTACGCCTTCGGTCTTTACGCTTACGGCGTGTTCGCTTACGGGTTCGGTCTGCTGTACGCCAAATACCGTCGCTATCGCGGCGAGCTTTGGGGCCAACAGCTCGGCGCTATCCTGTGGGCGCTCGTCATCACCGTGACGCTCAATACGCTGGCGAACAATCTGCTGCCGCTCGCTGGCTTTTACGGTCTGTTGCCTTTCGGCTCCGTCTTCGTTCTGCTCGGCGTCGTCATCTATGCTTACGCGATCACGAGCTTCAAGCTCTTTTCGCTTCAGTCGGCGCTCGACCAGTTCAGGCTCTTTCCGGTCGCCTACAAGGTGGCGCTCTCGATTGCGGCGGTCGCCGTCCTCAGTTTTCTTTTCCTACAGATTCCGGTCGTCTGGTGGAGCTTTAGCGACGGGCCTGGGGCTGAAGCCTGGCGGCGCTATCTGGTCTTCAGCGTCATTACGGCGCTCGTCCCCAACCTGCTGCTCGTGGCCTTGATTATACGTACCATCTCGCGCCCGGTTCGTCGCCTGACGGAGGCCGCCGTAGAGGTCGCGGGCGGCGCGTACGGAACCGAAGTCGATCTGAGCAGCAACGATGAGATGGGCCTGCTGGCCGATTCCTTCAACGAGATGAGCCGCAAGATGGCCGCCGACATAGAGCGCCTGCGCGAACTGAATGTGCAGTTGATACGAACGGAAAAGCTGGCCGCCGCCGGAACGCTCGCCGCCGGGGTCGCGCACGAGGTCAATAATCCGCTCGCCTCCATTTCGTCGTTGATACAGATGCTACAGACGCGCGGAACGGTCGACGCTGAGACGCGCGAGATGCTGCGTCTGATCTCGACGCAGATCGACCGCATCACGCAGGTCTTGCGCGACATGATGGATTTTGCGCGCGCGCGTCCTCCGGCCCGCGCGCCGCACGACCTCAACCGCATCGTCGCGGCGAGCATACGCCTCGCCAGCTTCGACAAGGCTTTTCAGCGTCTTCAGCTTTCCGTCCACGAGGACGAGGAGGCGCCGCTCATCTTCGCCGATTCGGATCAGCTTCAACAGGTCTTCCTGAATCTTCTGCTCAACGCGCGCGACGCCATGCCCGACGGAGGCTTTCTCTCAGTCCGCACTCTGTACGACGCGCTTCACGATGAGCTTGTCGTGGAAATCAGCGATAGCGGCACGGGCATCGCGCCCGAACATCGCGCTCATGTCTTTGATCCGTTCTACACGACCAAGCCAGCGGGCACGGGCACGGGTCTCGGCCTCGCCGTCTGTTATGGCATAGTCACGGCGCACGGCGGCCACATAGAGATCGGGCCGCACAATGGCGCGGGCACGACCGTGCGGGTCAGGCTGCCGGTCGGCCCGGGCGGTGGAGGAGGGGGAGGCCATGCCGACGATCCATCTTGAAACCTTCATCCGCGCTCCCGCGGAGCTGTGCTTCGATCTGTCGCGGAGCGTTGATATACACATGGCTTCGACAGATTATACGGGCGAGCGCGCCGTCGACGGCGTGACTTCGGGGATGATGAGCCTGGGCGACGAGGTGACCTGGGAAGCGAAGCATTTCGGCGTGCGTCAGCGTCTCACTTCCAGAATCACGGCGATGGAGCGCCCGCGCCTTTTCGTCGATGAGATGCAGCGCGGCGCATTCAAGAGCTGGCATCACACGCACCTCTTCGAGCCGCGCGAAGACGGTACTTTGATGATAGACGACGCCCGTTACAGCTCGCCGCTCGGCCCCGTCGGGCGCATCATTGACCGGCTCTTCCTCGAAAAATATATGACGCGCCTTCTGGTCGTGCGCAATGCGCATATCAAGAGAGTGGCGGAGGCACAATGCTGAGACTGCCAACCATCGAGGGCGTCATTCGCAGGCGCTTACTCGTCAACTTTCAGGTCGAGGCGGAAGTCGCACAGCGATTGCTGCCCGCCCGCTTTCGCCCAAAGCTTCATGACGGCGTGGCCGTCGCCGGGATATGTCTGATCCGTCTTGAGCATATTCGCCCGAAGGGCTGGCCGCAGGTGGCCGGGATGAGCAGCGAGAACGCCGCGCATCGAATCGCCGTGCTGTGGGACGACGAGGATGGCGGCGAAACGCGCGAGGGCGTCTTTATCCCGCGCCGCGATACGGATTCCACCTTCAATCACCTGCTGGGCGGTCGCTTATTTCCGGGCGAACAGCATCGCGCCGCTTTCGAGGTTCGGGAATCCGACGCCGAGATCAACCTCGCCATGAAATCTGCGGACAACTCCGTGGCCGTGCGATTGGCGGCAAACGTGGCCCACACGATTCCACCCGACTCGATCTTCAAGACGCTCCCGGCGGCATCCTCTTTCTTTGAAGCGGGCTCGTTGGGTCTCTCGGCGACGAGCGATCCGCAGCGTCTCGACAGCATCGCCCTGAAAACGGATCAATGGCGGGTCGAGCCGCTTGACGTGAAGAGCGTCTATTCGAGCTACTTTGCCGACAAGACCAGATTTCCCAAAGGCAGCGTCCGCTTCGATCACGCGCTCCTGATGAGAAACATCGCGCACGAGTGGCTGAGCGCCCCAGACCTCTATCTCTAATTTTGATGTGTCGATATGAAAACTTCACCGCTGATTTTGATCGCCGAAGACGAAGACCTGATGCGCGCCATCCTCCTGCGACTGCTCGAAGAGGCAGGTTACCGCGCGGCGGCCGCCGCGAGCGCAGAGGAGGCGCTTGAGCGTTTCGCGGCCGAGGACGTGGCCGTGACGATCACGGACATACGCATGACGGGCATGGACGGGCTCGCCCTGCTCGACCGCATCAAGGACACAGACCCGGAAGCCCTCGTCATCGTGATGACGGCCTACTCGTCGGTCGATTCGGCGGTCGCCGCGCTGCGCAAAGGGGCCTACGATTACATTACGAAACCGTTCGTCAACGAAGACCTGTTGCAATCCGTGAAGAATGCTCTGCGCCAGCGCGAGTTGTTTCGCGAGAACCGCGCGCTCCGGCGCGAGCTTGATCGCCGCTACAGCTTTTCCGAGATCATTGGAACCTCGCCCGCGCTGCAAGCAGTCTTTCGCCTGGTTGAAAAAGTCGCCAGTACGAACACGAACATACTCGTCCAGGGCGAGTCGGGCACGGGTAAGGAATTGATCGCGCGCGCCATCCATCACAACAGCCCGCGCTCGGAGCGCCCGTTTGTCGCCATCAATTGCGGCGCGCTTCCGGAAACGCTGCTCGAATCCGAACTGTTCGGCCACGTGAAGGGCGCTTTCACGGGCGCGGTGGCTAACAAGCCTGGGCTGTTTCGCTCGGCCGAGGGCGGGACGGTCTTGCTCGACGAGGTCGGCGAGATTTCGCCCGCGATGCAGGTCAGGCTGCTGCGCACGCTGCAAGAGCATGAAGTCACTCCCGTCGGCTCAAGCATCGCCGTCCCCTTCGACGCGCGCATCATCTGCGCGACCAACCGCGATCTCGAAAAAGAGGTCGCCGAGGGGCGTTTTCGCGAAGACCTTTTCTACCGCCTCAACGTCATAGAGATTCACCTGCCACCCTTGCGCGAGAGGCGCGAGGACATCCCTCTTCTCGTGCGCAACTTCATCACACGCACCGCGCGCGAACAGGAGCGCGATGAAAAAGCTATCGAGGCGGCGGCGCTCTCGGCCCTCATCAATTATTCCTGGCCCGGCAATGTGCGCGAGTTGCAGAACGCCATCGAGCGCGCCTTCACGCTGAGCGGCGACCAGATAGACCTTGACAGTCTGCCGCCACGCGTGCGCGACGCCGCGGGCGGCCAAACCACCATGCGCGACCCGGACGGCCTGCGCCCCACGCTCGAAGAGATCGAGCGCCGCCACATCTTCGAGACCCTGGCCTCGGTCAATCAGGACAAGGCCCGCGCCGCCAACATCCTCGGCATAGACCTCTCGACACTCTATCGCAAGCTCAAGCGCTACGACGCCGTGTGAAGCCTGGTTATCGGCTCCGGCATAAACTGCACTTTCTCCGGCATAAAATGCCAACAATTCCGGCGTAAGCTGTTATTGAATTTTATGCTGGTTAGTCAAAACCAGTCTCTTTAGTCAGATAATAGAGGTACGACCCGATCCGGCTATTAGTCGCGATAGTTGTTTAGCATAAGAGAATTGCCAGCTTCGGTCGGGCTGAATGAGTTGTCAGGCGCGGCTTTGGAATTTGATACGCTCTGCTAATTTTGTCCCCTCATGGTTTCCAAAGTTGTTTTAGGAATTAGTTTGCCGCCGAAGACAACAGTATTGACCTTTTGTACGTTGCCGATGTCTTCTAACGGATTAGCATCAAGCAATACAAGATCGGCAATTTTGCCGCGCTCAATTGTACCGAGCGACTTGAGTCTGCCAAGGAATTCTGCCGGGTTACGAGTTGCGCTTTGCAGGGCTTCCATAGGTGTGAGTCCCGCTGCGACAAGCAGCGAAAGCTCCTCATATAAGCTTGATCTCTCCGGCGGTAAATCTGTACCCGCCATAATCTTTATTCCGGCACGCTGCATTGCCCTGACTAAATCGAACTGTTTTTGTAGCAGCTTCCTCCCGTAGCGAATATCATCTTCACTCAAGTCCCTGCGCTCGTTAATGGCTGCCCGCAGCGGCTGAGCCGCGAGCGTTGGCACTTGCCACGTTCTGTTTCTGCGGAACATCAAAAGAAGGGCGGCTGCTTTCCGATCATCGAAACTCTCGAACAGGGGTTTCGTGAGGCTGGCTCTAAAGATGCCACTATCGTCAGGCTCTTTCCCTTCCTCCAAAGCCTTCATCACATTACTTACGATCTCTCTCACCTTCGCGGTCAGTTCAGCCCCACGGTCTGAACAACCGAGGAGCACACCATAAAAACGACCGCCGAGATGCTCAATACTCCGTTGCCCCGCGTTTGAAGCTTCAGCCGCAGTAACAGATGGTGGAACGTGTCCGGCAAATGGAATCCGCTGCCGTTTGGCTTCGTCAGCAATGACGAAGTACAAGTCGCGCGGAAGCGCATCCTGTACTTTGATAAAATCTACGCCGTGCCCTTTGAGTGAAATTACTGCCTGCCTCGCCTCGGTCTCATTATTCACGGAAATAAAGAGGGGCAGCTTAAAGGGAAGCGGCCCCTGCACGATAGGGCCTGCAATTATCATGTGCGGGCCGATGACCTCGCCTCTGTCAACCTCTCTACGAAGACGGAGGATTTCATCAAGAGGGCTTCCCATGTCACGAACGCCAGTGATTCCGTTTGCAATAAGACGTGGAAAATATTTTTTGCCATTCTCATATCCTCCCGTATGAATATGCATATCCCACAACCCAGGTATAAGGAATTTGCCTCTGGCATTTACGATTTCCGCGCCTCTGGGCAAGCGAACCTTTCCGGCTTTACCAAGCGCGATAATTCGACCGTCTGCAACTACGATAGACATGTCGGGCTTTGCTGGCGCACCGGTGGCGTCTATGACGGTCACGTGAGTGAAAGCAAGAGTCTGTGATTTAGAGGTTGGCTTTGACTGTCCATATATTAAAGTTGACAGCAGCAAAAGAAGTGATAATGCAAGAGCCTTTCTCATATTTCATCTCAACTCTCGTAACACGCAACGCCTAACGCTCGAATTAACCCGCGCCGAGCATGAAGCATTCAACATTATCGGAGAAAGTGGCGATAAAGGAGATGCTATCGCGGGGTCGGGTTGAATGAGTTGTTGGACGGCCCCTTCGCCGAAATACAGGTGATTACCTTAGATAGCACTCCCGGTCGCTGCATCGGCGGGCCGCGGACGTGCGCCTCGCTTGAGAGAGACTTGAACGTTCGTCTGATGCCTATTGTGGGCACAGCCTTAATTAGAACACTCAAGGCTGTACCCCTCGGCTCACTGCGTTGGCGCGAAGCCTGAGAGCGGGTTGCCGTAGAATGCGTCGGTCTTCCACGCCGTCCTGTCCCAAGTGCCGTCCTGGTCGCCGATGATTGTAACGGGCACGATGACACGGTCGCTGCCAAGCTTGTTAGAGCTGGCGATGCCATTGTCGAGCTTCCCGCCGGGGCCCACGGTGAACTTAAGCGACCTTGCCAGCTTGTTATTCCACAGCAGCTTGAACTCGTACTCGCCCGGGTTCGAGGCCATCATAAACATCTCGTTGGAGTTCGGCTGCCCGCCCTGCGTCTTGTCCCACTGCTTCACTATAGGGAAGCTGCACTCAACGCGCGCCCATTTCGCCTTCTGCGGCATAGCGTCGTTCACGTAGTGCGTCGTCCCGTTTTCCACCTTAGCCTCGCAACTGGCCGTGCCCACCTGTATGCCGTCGTTGAAAACCCTGCCGATCTCTTTGCCTTGGTAGAACAGATGTGGATCGAAGCGCACCGCCTCGCCGCGCACCCAGAACGCGACATTGAAAGACGGGTATTCCCAACCGTACACGTCGTCGGGGGTGTAGAAGATGTAACCGATGGGCAGGTTCCAGTCGTGGTCAACGTAGTAGACGAACTTATTGGCGGCCTTCGGGCCGACCTCATTTGAGAGGGTTTTCGCCACCTTCATCTTGCCGGTGAAGATCGTAGAGTTTGTTCCGGCCAGCTCGTTCCGCATCTTGATGGCGAAGTTGACAGGGCCGACGGCGGTCGTGCTCTTGTCCTCGACTTGTCGCCCCCCGCACTCTGTCTTCCACCAGCGGCCCTTCTGTGTCTCGTCCGTGTCGCAGTCGAACGTGACCCAGGGGGCGCTACCGCCGGGTTGCATGAACTCGACGTACAGTTGGCTGCCGCTGGGTATGGGCCCGTTGACTCGGAATTCGATTTTGGGCACCCAACTCCACACGTCATAGTTTCCGTGATAGGAATTATTCGTCCAGGCGGTTATCTGGACAGAGTCTTTGGCGATTGTCGGCTGATCCTGGCTGGCGGCCGAGACCCAGACCGGTTGAAGCAGGCTGACCGCGGCCAACATCGAAAGTATGAAAGCTAAAGCGAACCCGAGTTTGCTTCTCAAAACGTCCCTCCTAATTCTTAATAAAGTTTTCAACGACGATCCCGTCCACACGCCTTGCCATTGTGGGATCAAGCCCGACGGAAACCTTTCCGCGTGGTCGCGCACTCTACAACGAAAGGGGCAAAGGGTTCAATCCCTACCCCTCCCGGGCCGTCTAACGCCCGAATTAACCGGCCGCGCACACTATACCGATACGGCCAGGTTCTCGATGAAAGACATGCTGACTCGCGCTCCGGTCAAATGAGTTGTTAGTTTTTGTTGCTATGTCCCACGGTTATCACTACATTCCCTTTTTTGTGCCCTTCATCCACGTACCTGTGAGCCTCGACGATCTCTTCCAGCGGGTAGCATCTATCTATGGCCGCTCTAAAATGTCCTGCTTCAATTAGCTGTTTCAGTTGGACAAGATATTCGACGCGCGGCCATGGCATTCCACCATCAACTGAAATGTACTTACCATTCTGCGTCAGTGCCTTCTTGCAGCGTACTTTTAATTTTGAACTTTTCCTTCTTCCGACGGCGTCAAGCACAAAATCATAAAGCTCCAAGCTGCCAATGGAATCCTCTCTGGTGTAATCAATCACTTTATCTGCGCCCAGAGATTTCACTAATTGTAGATTCGCAGTGCTGCACACGCCTGTCACTTCTGCCCCCAGGTACCTGGCGAGCTGCACGGCGGTTGTTCCTATGGCCCCGGAAGCTCCATAGACCAGCATTTTCTGTCCGCTTCGGATATTCCCTTTGTTCATGAAATGCGATGCTAACATTGCGCCGTAAGGGACTGCGGCGGCCTCCTCATAACTCATCGTCGCAGGTTTCATTGCAATACAGCCGGTCATCGTCTGTGCTTCCGGCATGCACGCGTATTCGGCATAGGCTCCGAGCCTCATACCGGTCGAGCCGTAAACCTGATCGCCCGTCTTAAAGAGCTTTACGTCTTTGCCTACCGCTTCGACCTCTCCCGCCAGCACAAAGCCCCAGATAGGTTTTCGCGGTTTAGTCAAACCCACCGCCAACCGCCTCATGAGCGAGAACATGATAGGCAAGTCAGAGCGGCGCATGAGGGAGTCGCTCGCCGTTACCGCCGTGGCGTAGATTTTTATGAGCACCTCATTATTCTTCGGCTTAGGTTTTTCCAGCTCTTTGAGCTGAAGAACCTCCGGCGGCCCGTACTTTGTGCAGACAATCGCTTTCATCCATACTCCTACAAGATTACTTTGACTCCACTTTTATTACGTAAATCTACCCGACGGGTTTCCAAATCCTAACGCTCGAATCAACCCGCCGCCCGCGAATGCCATTCAACCGCATCGCAGGGAAGCATCATGAGAACCGTACTATCCCGCGCTCCGGCTCAATGAGTTGTCAGGCATCCGCCGCGCGCCTCTGAAGAGCCTCGATCTTATCCTGGTGCTCTTCGACAAACCACTCATTTAATAAAGGCAAATACTCCAACTGTAAGTTAAGCGGCAACTCAAAAAAGCTGGAGACTATCGTGCCACGACACAGAGGGCTGCCGCAGTTACATCGCCACACTATTCCACCGTGACAATCTATTATGTAGTCATAGGTGATTTCTTCGCCGGATTTAATCGGCTTTCGAGCGACGACATGCCGGATACCATTGATGGTTTTGACAAAGGTATTAGGATCGCAACATGAGTTAATGTGACGCTCAGGCGACCGCATGAGAACAGTTTTGCCCGCCGCAATATAATCACAGTAGTAGGAGTATTCGCCCAATTCCGGGCGCAATGGATGTGCAGCATCAACAATGCGTGAGTCATCAATGGTCAGGATAATGTCGCCTTCGGCAAAATCGCGCTTGGCGAAGACGCCGAGGCCATGAATGTTCGACTCAGCTACGACTATGTTGGCCATAGATTTCGGATGCCCAACGCCCGAATTAACCCGCCCGCGCGAGCAGCACACAACCGAGATTCTATCAGACAAGGATGAAAGGGAAGCTATCGCGGGGTCGGGTTTAATGAGTTGTCAGGTGCGCCTTTTAGTAATCCGCTTTCAAAATGGCACCCCGTTCGACTCGGGATGTCGTGCGTTGTCTTCAGGTGATGTTGATGTGTTTAAAGTGAGTGTGAGATTCTTTATGCTTCCAGCCACGTAGGCACGACGCAAAGAAGTCTTTTATTTCAAAAGGCCCTCCAAACGGGCGATCAGGGGGCTGAGGCCCTCCGGATCATTCGCCTCATTGCGGCGCGCGGCGTCCAGGAGCATATGAAAGTACTTTCTGTCACCGCCGCCAGCCAGGTACCGCTCCATCTCGTCAATGATTTTGTCAATCCAGTAAGCGCGCTGGTCTTGCACGTCGTGTGTCTTTCGATAGTTAGCTAGATATTCGAGGTAGCCGCTGAGATATCGAAGCATCTTCATGCCCGGCTGCATGTCCGTGGCTGCGTCTCCCGGCAGCCGGTTAACTGTCTCCTCGTGGATAAACTGCGCGAGTTTCGCCAGCCCCGTCCCGTAATGATGAAAGTCTATGCCGAGGAACTTCGAGAGCGGCCCAGACAAAGGCGGACAAGATTTTCCCTGATCGGTGTACAGGTTGATGCACGGGATGACGCGCAAACCCAGATCAAGACACGTCCTGATCTCTGCACTCACGCTATTTGACCGTTGCGCATCATCGGACCAAATCACCAGAACAAGATCCATCTCCCGAAGGGCGTTATCGATGGTTTCCTGGATCGGGTCTCCGGGGCGAAGATTGCGGTAGTCTATCCAGGACATGTCGGCGAATTCCTCAAGATCGCGCGCCAGACGGTCAGCGAACTGCTTATCCATCCAGGAGTGACTGATGAAGACTTTATATAGAGCTGCGTCGCCTCTCTGTCTCTCCTTTCTTAGCTCACCTATTTTAGAGTCGGCGTTGCTCGTCACCGACGTTAACGCAGATTGTTCCTGCACATGCACGGGCAGAGTGGGCGTCGTGGCGGTGGCGGGGCCAATCTGAAGAGGAGGCATCTGCTTGCGCAACTGGTCAGACCAGACGGCCAACGTCCCTAGCGCCCCCAGGCGTCGTGATGCTTGCTGGAGCGCATGCGACTGCTGCGGGGAGGGCCCACTGCTCGCCCCGGCCATGAACTGCGCATACTTATCTTCAAAGCTTGTTCCCCACGAGTCGTTTGAGCCGGGCGACGATTTCAACTGACTGATGTTCTGCTCTTCTGTATTGATGAGTTGGGTTAAGACTAATGTGAAGCCGAAGTATGCATGGTCGTCCATCCCCTGCACTTTGACCCGAAGTTCTTGTAGCGCCTGGTCCTCAGACTTGGTCAGAAGCCCCTCTATGAAGGCACGGGTTTCAAGGTGAGCAGCGCCGAGGCTCAAGGCTTGTTTCGCTTTATCTTTGAGCCAATTCCACATCTCTCCGCCGTCTTTGATTGCGGCCGAGTCTTCATCGGGCCGGGGAGGCGCAGATTCAGTCGCCGCGTTGCCATCAACTTCGTCATCAGATGGCGCTTCTAACAAAAACTTTTCGTTGCGAATCTGCGCGGGCGCTTCCAGCAACTTCTGGGAATCGTAGTGTTCGATTAGGCGGTCACGCCTTTTAAGACAGAAATTTACAAAGTGCTTTTCTTTTACGATAAGCCCGATTTCGGGTCTGCCTATTACTAGCACCTCGTAAACAGACCCCAGGACCTTAGTCATAATCTCGTCATTTTGCACGGCGTCTTTAAAGCCCGGACCGACTCTTTCCGCGAGCAAAGTCGTAATCTTGGGTAGTTGTTGTTCGAGGAACACCGTGCCTTTGTCCTTAACGAACAGGAGGTGTTTGTCCTCTGCGAGCTTTTTAACCTTGTCCTTGAATCTTGAGAGCATCTCGAACTCCTTTCCCAGATTGCCATTCACTTAACAACAGTTACCCCAGGCCACCCAAAGTTTCCGAGAACACACCAGCACCTAACGCCCGAATTAACCCGCCCCGCGCGAGCAGCCTTCAACATTATCGCAGCGGACAATGATGAAAGGAATGCTATCGCGGGGTCAGGTTCAATGAGTTGTTAGACCGCGCCTTGCTCTAGTGCCTCTTCAAATTCGTCAATTGGAAACCGAGCCATCGAAGGCGGCTATCAACTCGGATATATAGCTCTTGTTAATCTTAAAATTACATGCGTTGTGATCGGTACTGGTACTGTAACCATATTGAGCACTCCAGCACCGACAGGCAGGGCTTGGCATTGGGTTAACTGCCGTATTCGGGGGAACGACTACGCAATTGCCTGCGCAACCTTTGACCTGAACGCATGTCACGACGTGAGGGCCAGTGGAATAACGGGCCGTACCTTCACCAACAGGCTCCAACTGTATAAATAATGTACTCGCGCCGTATTTTCTATCTTCAAGTCCGACCGCCAGGTAATTCACCTTTTCAAAAGTACGGATATCAATATCTCTTACAACCTCATTTTCGTCCACCTTCTTAAAGGCTTGCTGCATGGCTTCCATCAACCTGGGTTTTTCCATAGCAAATTCCAGTTTGTTATCTTTGTTAAGCACGACTATGACCGGTTTTTCCTTCGCCCCTTTTATCTGCCTGACCTGTGCCGTCACGCCGATTGAAACCATAAGTATCGTCATCATTGCAAAGACGGCTTTAAGTAGATTTAAGTTTTTCATCTTTTCTCCTGCGATTTTATCGTGAGGCTAACAACCCGCCGCCGGGTAATTAGCTGGTGGACTGCATCCACTTGCGTGAGAGTCAGGCGCGGAAGCGAAGGCAGCGTGAGTCACGAGAGCTGAGCCTGGATAGAGCAATACTCATACCAGTCACAGGGTCATGCATATTCGATCTGTTTCAGTCTGGAAAAGGGAGCTTTAGTTTATGATGACGGTGCGAGGTGTCTACAAGTGAGGACACTCTTAGACGGTGAGTGTGTACTTCTGTTGAATCCTACTTCAAGGCTTTCCCCTTACTCGCATTTTAAGAAGAGAGCCGCCCGCAGCGTGCCGTGTGGGCGTTGCTTGCAGACTCTCAAACGCAAGCGCGCGATGTAGAGAGATGCCAGCCGTTCAACCATGCGGCTCGCGCGGCGTGCAGATGGGTAAAGCCGGTTTTTCTCCCGCGTCCGACTGCATGAAAGCTGCGGCGGTCAGGCGCGGGAGACTTCCGTTTAGCTTTTCGTCAAGGAAAGCGCGGTTAATCTTTTTTTCCGCCGAGCATACTGCCTAAATCACCGATCACGTTTCCGGCCATGTCGGCGACGCCGCCGCCGACGTTGGTGGTCACGTTCTCTATTTGACCCGCTATCGAGGCGGGCAGTCTCTCCTGCAAAAATCCCATCACGGTATTGACTGCCGTGCGCGCCTTGTCCTCCGGAATACCGGCGCGTTCGGCGACCTGTTTGATTAATTCATCCATTGCCTTTGTTCTCCTCTGTGTAGATGTTTTGAGTACGGTTGCGGCCCGTGTGAGAGCCTCCCAGACAGCGCCGCCGCAGCTTAAATGAAGACGACCGATTGCGAGTTGGGAATCTCGAAGCGCCTGCGACAGCGTACGTTTTTGCACGCCAGCATATCGTCAATCCGCACCATGTAGTTGCGTGATTTATTGAAGCGCGCGCGATCCTGTTCGTTCGCGCCGCGCGGCAGAGCAGGCTTCTTCGTTCGCGTGAGCCAGCGCACCTCGTATTCGGCGCGCTCGCGGCAGTGCGGGCAACTATAGGTCGCGCGCTTTGTTTCCTGTCGTTCGTTAAAGAAATCGCGTTCTTGCAGCATAATGAAGTAGTGTTTCCTGAAAAATGCCTTGTGCCTTAGTTACCGAAATCCGCGCCGGGAGCGCGCCCGCGCTCTCTTTTCTGTCGTTGCGAGTTCGTCCGTCAGCTTTCGCGCGTCAAACCCTGCTCGCGTCGCCTGTGACGCATGACTATGAATAATCCCGCCAGGCCGTTCAAGAGCATCAGGGCGTTGGTCACCACGAAGACCCAGTTATGAACGAGCCAGCTATAGAGCGTGAAGCCGCCCGAGGCCGTCAACTGTCCTATGAAAAGCCACTTCGAGACGCCCTCGCTCGTCCCCTCGTGCCATTGCTTGTAAACCTGCTTGGCGATGGTCAGCACCAGGACAAACGAGCTGAACCAGCCTATCGCTTCCGTCATGCGCTTTCCCCCGTGATCCGAAATTCGTAATGATGAATAGGGCGGCGCGGCCTTTTTTATATAGAACCGCTTCTCACTTCATCCTTCATCATCGCGTATTCCTAATAGTCGCTCGACGGTCGCCAGCAGGCTTTCCGGGTCAATCGGCTTGGGCTCATAGGCGGTCGCGCCATGTGCGAGCGAAAAGGTCGCGTGGCCGCTGCCGAACCCAGTCGTCACCAGTATGGGTGTGTCGGCGATCTCCGGCGTATCGCGCACGCGGCGAACCAGGTAAACGCCGTCGGCTGCGGGCATGCTGATGTCCGTGATGATTAAGTCCGCGCGCTCTTCGACGGCTGCCGTATAGCCGCGAACGCCGTCCTCGGCCGTAACGACCCTGTACCCCCGGCGCTCAAGCGCCATGCGCATCAACTCGCGCGCCACATCGTCATCTTCGATGACCAGGATTTTCTTTTCGTCACTCATCAGAGTACCGAAAGGATGAAGGGAGAGAGGCCCGCTTGAGCGATCAATCCGGGCTCTCGTCCTTCAAGGTTTTAGTTTCCTCGACAGGGTTTTGCTCGCACAGCTCTCGCAGGAGTCGAAAGCTGTAGATGCCTGTCTCGTGGCCGTCGCTCCAGCGAAAAGTCAACGCGTAGCGCCCGACGATGGCGATGTCGTTGATTACAAGCTCTTCGGGGACGGATTCGGGCGCAAGCACGCGCTGGCCCGTCCATTCATTGACGCACTGCGCGCAGGGACAGGCGCGCCTGAGTGCCGCCGCCTCGTAGCGGCACACGCGCTCGTCCGCCCACGTGATACGCAGCGCAGCGTCGCCCTCCTGCATGATCTCGCGCGGCTCAATCGCTGGCCCGCGTCTCTGCGTCATCTCGCTCATCGTCATTATCAACCGAACCGCCCGAAGCCATGCGCTTTCCGTTTTCAGGCGTACTGGCGAACCGCGTCCTCTACAGCATTGGCCCTGATGCTCCAATGCGAGGCGTTCCACACGGCCCGGCCGTTGCGCAGTATGATCGCCTGCGGTGATTCGTGCTGGATGCCCGTGCGCGCTTCGATCTCGCGTGAGATGTCGCGCGCTCCCTGGACGACGACCAGGGATATATCATTCGACACCTGCGACATCTCGGCATAGGCGGCGGCGCTGATCGGACACGTCGAGCTATGCTTGAAGAGGATGACCGGCTCGTTGTGCGAGCGCGCGAGCAGGTCTTCCAGGGCTTTCGTATCAGCGACAGGAGTAAACCGATTTTTCATCGAGGTCATCATCGTCCTAAGAATTTTTATCACACGGAACATCTTCAGATATTAGCCTACCCGCCTCTTTAGGACAACGAGGGCCCGGCGGCGCGCCCTTTTCTCATGAAAAAGATGCGCCGCTTCCCATCGCTCGCGGCGCATCTCTCGGATATCGTTCTCGGAAAACCTGATACTGATAATTGATAAAGGTCAGGCGGCGGATTGCCGCGCCCCGGCACGGGAGCGCAGTCGCTGCCGCCGCCCGCTCTTTTTAGTGGCTGCTGTGGCCCGAAGAATCCTCCGAAGCGTTCGAGTTATCTTCGGAACCGCCGCCAGCGGGCGCGTTTGAGCCTCCGCCAGCGACCGTGAAGGTGGCCGATTTCTTATCTATCTCTTTGCCCGCGTCGTCCGACATCACGACTTCTACTTTGTAACGACCGGCGGCCCAGTTCTTCGCGGGGCCGGTGAAATTCAGAATGACGGGACGAGCGCCCGGCACGTCGAGCGAGGTTTCAAGTCCGGGAACTACCTTGCCCGAATCCTGGCCCTGCACATCGTCGAAGAGCACGCGCGCCTTTACCTTGTGCTTATCGCTCGTGTTGGAAATCTGTGCGACGGCGTAAACCACATCGCCCGGCTTAAACTCGTTGGTCTCGGTCTTGATGTCGGAATCTTTACCGAGCTTGAGACTGCTGATATTGGCGGTCGTGAAGCTGCCGCTACAGGCGAGTACGACGCCGAGCATCAGGCCCAATGCCAGAGCAAGATTCCATCTGTTGGTTCGCATTCCTGCATCTCCTTCGGTGACCTGCCGGAGCGGCAGGCCGTCAAATTAAGTTCGAGGTTGAAAGTTTAAGGCCCAAGCGGAAAGGCAGGGACGAGGGTCGCCGAGGATGAGGCATGAAAGAAGGGCTGTTCAACTTGAATCAGCGCGCTTTCATCCCTCATCCCTCATCCATGCTTTTCTATCGCCATTCGCCGACGAGCACGAAGGGAGCCCAGTAGAAGGGGGCGCTATATTTTTTACCGGCGATCATGCTTTGCTGTGCGGCCTGCTTGGCGGCGACCGCAGACATTCCCGGCCCCGTCAGCATGCGCTTGTAGAGGTCTGTCATCAGGTCGGCGGTCGAGCGATCCGCGACCGACCACATGGTGACGCCGACGGTCGGCGCGCCCGCGTACATGAAGGCGCGTGTCAGGCCGATGACGCCCTCGCCGCGCTTCTCTTTACCCAAGCCGGTCTCGCAGGCCGACAGCATGACGAGCGGCGCGCCCAGCTTGAGATTGAAAATCTCGTCGGTTCTGAGGAACCCGTCGCCCGTCTTATTGCCGACGAGCGAGAGGACTAAGCCTGTGAACTGCGGTCGCTCGGCATCGAGAAGCCCGTGCGTGGCGACGTGCAGGACGCGATAGTTTTTCAGGTCTTTGGTCTGGACGTTGGCCTCGCTGGCCTGTAGGTCGAGCCAGATGTCGGCCTGACCGCCGCTGGCGCGCGTCAGCTTGGCGATCTCTTCGGCTTCGGTGCGCGTCCCCGTCAGACGCGCCAGTTGCAACCCGGTCGCCGGAGTCTGGTTGGCCGGTGTGCCCGCCACGTCCGTCAACGCGCTGGCGAGTCCGAGGCCGCGCGTGTCGCCGCCCGCCGCCGTCGGTGCGGCAGCGCCTTTGGCGCGCGGGTCGTTCGAGTTGAAGACCGGATCGGCCACCAGAAGGATGTTCTTGCCAGTCGGCTTGGCCATCTGTTTTCTAATAACGGAAACGACCGAGGCCGACGGCGCATATACGATCTCGTTGGTCTTGACGAGGTAGGGCAGAGACGCATAGTCGCCTCCGCCGGATGCGCTCACAAGCGCCTCGAACGGCACGTAGTTGAGCGCCCCGTCGGCCACTATCAGCATTCTCTTGTCGCCTACGTCTTTCGCCGCGGGCTCGACCACAGTTTTGTAGAGCGCGTTCGATGCGGTCGCGAATGCGGCTGCGGCGCTGTTGTCGGGCGCGGCGGCGGCGACGCCCAGGCCCCGCGTCTGATTGCCAGCGACATCAATCCCGGCGATGCGCGTGCGAAGACGCGTCGGCACAAGCTGGTTCCGCAACTCAATCGCCTGCTGATCCACGGCAGAGCGCGCGGGCAGCTTGTAGAGCGAGACTCCGCCCTGCGTCACCGCCCAGAGATATGAGCTTTGATTGCCGAGACTGTATTCCAGAAGCGCAGTCTTGTCGTCGAGAACCTGCTGCTGGACTTCGGCAAGCGTTAGGGGCTGCGGCAAGGTCAGCGCAGCGTAGCGCGGGCTCGCCGCCCTGATCTGGTTTTCGATGCTGTCGTAATCGGTCGCCAGTTGATTCAGCTCGGCTTCCAAATCGGAGTTGGATTTCTTGTCAGCATCCGGATTGAGGCTCGCGCCCGTCAGAATCTCTGCGATCTCCTGCTGGCGATCGAGATTATCCTGTTTGCGCTTCAAAAGGTCTGCGGGCACGCCTTCGGTAATGTTTGCGCCCGCTTCTCCGAGCATGTCCAGGAGCGAGCGTGCGCGGCTCTGCTCGACGATCTGAAAGGCTTCGGCCGCGTCCGTCAGCGCAGCACCCGTGAGAGGGCCGCTCGCGCCCGCTGCCGTCACCAGTGCGCGCTCCGCAAGCGCGCTCGCCGCTTCGTCATAGACATCTTTGGTCGTCGCCAGGAAGGTCGAGCGCGACTCGTCCGCGCCGAGGCTCCCCGACCGTATCGCCTCGATGGTTTTCAGCGCGTCGCGATAGGCGGCGATGGCGCCTTCTCTGCCCTGTGCGGCCTTCTTCGCGTCCTTCTCCTGCGCGGCCTGACCCCAGCGGCTGCGTGCCATCCCGCGCTGCGCGGGCCACATCAGATCGGGGCGGTTGTCCTTGCGCGCTCCGTCGGCGGCAGCCGTGAAGAGCTTGATCGCGTCAGCGAAGCGGCTCTGGCCGAGCGCGACATCGCCGAGGCTCGTGCGCGCCGCGACTCGCCAGCGACGGGATTGGCCGAACTTTCCGTAGATGGGGCTGTCGGCGGCGGCCAGAGCATTATCGAAATGGGTCTTGGCGGAATCCAGTTGGCCCGTCAGAAAGTCCGCGCGCCCTATCCCTGTCTCGTAGATCGCGTAGAGGATGAACTGGCGATACTTTTCTCGCTCTTCCTTGATCGTGTTGGCGACATCGGCGCCGACGGCCGCCGCATTGCTTGCCGTCGAAAGGCTTGGGCCACCCGAGGCTATGCTCTGCGCGCGACCGAAGAGGCTGCGGCCCTTGCTGGCCTTCTGCTGCACATCCTTGGCCGCATTCGTGTCCGGCTTGGTGACGCTCATCTGCGAATAGGCGCTGCGCGCCTCGTTGACGTTACCCGAGCGGTAATACATGTCGCCCGTCTTGGCGAGCATCAGATTGGCATTGTAGTTATCAGGGACAGAAGCGTAGGCGGTGCGCGCCTCCTGGTAATGCTTGAGCGCGACCTCGTACTGGCCCTGACGGCTGTAGAGATCGCCGAGCGCGTCGCTGGCTGCCGCCGTGCCCTTGGCGTCGTTGGCCTGCTGATAGAGCTTCAGGGCCTGTTCGAGTTGGCCCAGAGCCTGATCGGCCTGGCCGCGCTTCAGGAGCTTGCGCCCCTGTTCGAGAGCGGCGCGCGCCTGATCCGCCTGCGGCATGATCGCGGCGGCCGCCATTGGCCCGCGCGCCTGTGATACCTGCGCACGAAGCGCGCCGACGTTGAGACTCGTCACGACGACGGCACACGACAAAAGATAAGCAAGGGGGCTGGCTTTGAACTTCATAAGTTCCTCCAAAAAGGGAATGATGACACGAACCGTAAAGAGCCGAAGCTTTCGTCCTTCTCTCTCTCCAAGACTTAGGCTCTCACCGGGAATCACGAGAATTTCGGCGGACGCCCATCGCTTCTCACCCTTCGCAGGCGGAGAAGCGATGGCCGTCCGCGCAGTAGAAATCTTGAACGACCGTTAAGGACACAGGCCGCAGACGCCAGGAGCGGGAGGGCGATGCTTCCCGAGCGCCCGCAACCGCGCGCTCCCCTTACTCCGACCTTGCGGCAGGCATCCTTCCAGTTCTCTCAGACTTGCGGCCCTTGATCCTGCGTCACCTGTGAATCAGATCAAGCGCCGTGACGAGTACGCCCGTGTTCGATGAAACATTGATGCGAATGACGGACGGCGGAGGCTCGCTCTTCGAGAGTCCGAGGCCCCGCGTCGTCGCCTCGCGCTCGCCGCCCGTCTGTACCTGGCCGTAGGTCTTGCTCTTGACGACTCTGGCCTGTGCGTTAATGCCCGCTTTGACCTGCGCCCACATCTGGCCGGTCGGACGCCACGGGCAGCGGTTCTGGTTCCGGCGACAGTAATCCACCAGATCGTCCTCGATGGGCACGCCCGGTATGGGCTCGCGCGTGACGACCATATAGAGACGCTCGGTTCCGGGCTTGGCATCGAAAGTGAACCAGCGCAGGCGCTCCTCCGCGCCCGTGCTCGCGGGCACTTCGTAGGGGACGTGCGCCTCTACGTAGTTGCCGCCCTCGTCCAGTTGGGCGTCCGGAAAGATCATCACCGGATCGCCGTTGTCCGTCGTGTTGAAGATATACAGATACCCGTCCGTGTTCGTCTCAAGCGAGACGCGCACGCGGTCGCCCGTGCGAAACTCCCTGTCAGGATCGACGCGCACGGCGTCGCCGTTGGGGTCGCGCATGTAGAGCGTATAGCCGAGCCCGATGGGGGCCGTCGAGACGGTGACGTTCGCAGAACTTTCCGTCGCGCTCTTGGCCGCGTTGGTCTTCGTGCCCGCGCTCACGCTCGCGGTCGTCGTGCTCTTGGTCGTGGTCGTTCTGCTGCTGCTGCTCGTACTGGTTCTCGCGGGCGGGCGGCGGCGGCGACGCGTTGTAGTAGTAGTGGTGCTGGCTCCGCCGCTGCTGTTGCTGACCGCCCCGGTTCTGCCGCCAGTGCTGACGCTGGCGCTGACGGAGGCGGTCGCCGGTCTCGTCGTTAGAAACGCGCCGCGCACGCCCTCGTCCTCGTCCTGCGCCCGCGCGCTGATGGAGACGCCCGCGAAGAGCGCGATCAGAAGGGGGAAAACAAAAATCTTGAAACGCATGGGATGACTCCTAAATGAATTTGAATGGAGAAAGAGCGTTTTCGCCATTCGTGTTTGTTAGATTGACGGCCCCGGCGACGCGAGCATGCTATTTGTGCTCGATGCGTATGTCAAAGACAACGGGCTCGCCCTTGGCTTTTGCCGGAGGCACTTTGACAGACACCATTGGATCAGCACCATTGGAGACGTCGGTCGAAGGCGCATTTGCCTTATGCTGATCGCGAAATTGCTCAAACTCGGATTGTTCCTCCTCCGAGAGGGCGCTTCCGGCCTCGTCGTTGAGAAAAGCGGGCGACGCCAGCGGCGTCGGCGAAAAGATGATCGTCCAGTATTCCGTGCCCGCCGTCTTGTCAAGCTGAATCCAGTTGTCAGCGCCGTCCGGAAAAGCGAAATCGCCGTTTGCGCTGACCTCGTTGGTATCGACGCCCGACACCTCTATGGGCTTGGCCGTCAGGAAGGTGGTCGGCACGTTCCTGTCGCCGGGGCCGACGATGTACAGGTAGCCGTCCTCGCGCGGCGTCAGGTGAAACTTGAACTTCTGGCCCGAAGCGAGCGGGACGACGCCCGCGACACGCGTGCCCTGACCGCCCTCTGCCGAGGCGACTTCCAGCCAGTAACGCATCGTCTCGGTCGCAACGTTCGGCTCGCTCGTCTCCTTACCAGTCCCCGAAGGCACGTTCGTCTTAGTCTCAGTCCCGGTGACGGGTTTCTCCTCAGACATGCGACTCCAGAGCAGGAGACCGCCGCCGACGCCGACCAGCAGAAGCAGACCGAGCACGCCCGCGATGATCGGAATGACGGGCGAGCGGCCCTTTGCGGCCGCCCCCGGCCCACTCGGCGCATAAGAAGGCGTCTGATTGTAAGAGGGCGTCTGTGCATAGGAAACGGGCTGTACGGGCGCCGAACTCGCATTGAGAGCGGACGGGTTGGTTGCAATCGTCGGCATCGGCGGCGCGTTCTGACGCGTATGTGGAGCCGGAGCGGAGCCCTGCTGCCCGACGGGCGGCGCGGGCGGGCGGGCGGCGCTCGGCGGCTGCGTGTGCACGGACGGGGCGGAAGACGATTGCGCGCCCGCGTCCGGCCTCAGCGGCGGCGCATCAATGGTCAGGATGGTCGGGTTGATGTCCGCGCCCGTATTGCGCGCTTCGGCGATGTCGGTCGCAAACGGCGGCGGCTGGCCGCTTCCTCCTCCCTGGCTGATGCCGGTCGGCGTTGTCGAGGAGCCCGTAGCTTGCGGCTGTTGGCCCACGCCCGAAGCGCCCAGAGCGGGCATCAACCCGGCTTCGGCCAGCGCCGCGTACAACTCGCTCGCCACCTCACCGGCCGTCGCCTGCCTGCCGCTGCGGTCTTTCGACATCGCGCGCGCGATGGAGCGGCTGAACCTTTCGGGCACATCCGGCATAAACTCGTGTAAGGGCTGCGGCATGACCGAGACGTGCTCGCGCCGCAGCTCTTGCAGCGTCCTTCCCATGAAGGGCTTTCGGCCCGCGATCAACTCGTAGAAGACCGCGCCCAGACTGTAGATGTCGGCGCGCCCGTCTACCTCCGTGCCGCCGTCGTCCGGGACTTCGCCCCACTGCTCCGGCGACATGTAGTAGGGCGTGCCGAGAACCTGCCCGGCGACCGTGAGCGCCGTCGTGCCGCTCGCCTCAGAGCCCGCCACCTCGCTGATCTTGGCGATGCCCAGATCGAGCAGCTTGACCTGTGGCTGGCCGCCGTCGGTCGGTTTCCCGAGCATGATATTTTCCGGTTTGAGGTCGCGATGCACGACGCCCTGCGCATGAGCCGCGTTGAGCACGCTCATCACGGGCTCAAGCGCGGCGAAGGCTTCGGCCGGAGTGAAACGCTTGCGCGCCTTCAACTCGGCGTCCAGCGTGTGGCCCTCGACGTATTCCATGACCATGTAGATCAGGCCGTCGGCGGTGGTACGCAGGTCGTAGACGGTAACGGCGTTCGGGTGGCGAAAGCGGCGCGCCGCCTGGCCTTCGCGGCGAAAACGGCGCAGCCATTCGGCGTTGTTGCGCATCTGCGGCGGCAGGACTTTGATCGCCACGCGGTCGCCCAAAAGGATGTGGCGCGCGCGATAGACAGCGCCCATGCCACCCTTGCCGAGCATCTGTTCGACGTGATACTGGCCGTCGAGGACGGAATCTACGATGCTGGTCGGATCGTTTTCGAGCACTTCGCCGTCGGTGGCGCAAAAGCTCGTCTCGTCTTCATATTTCGCGTTACAGACCGGACAATACTTCATGTAATTATTTGCAAGCTGTAATGATTTCGCCGGAGCATCAACAGTGGATGGCCCGCTCGGACCGGATTTTAAAATTGCGAGTTACAAATTCTCTGCTTTCAACGCGACGGGCGCGGTTGCTCCCCTTGTGGAGGTGTCTTTAATGACAGGGGCGTAGTTTACCATGCACAGCCCCCGCGATTCGACCTATTTCCGTAACCCCGCCTGCGCGAAGGGATTTCCCTTCACCCCGCAAGGGCGACGGAGCCGGTCACCGTCATTTGCGAACCGGCGGGGCCTCCTCCTAAGTGTAAATCTTCTCGGCATATTCACGAACCATGCGGTCGCTGTTAAAGGCTGGCGCGAGCGTCTCAATCGAGCGCTTCATCATCGCCACCCACCGATGAGGGATGCGGTCGGCCTCGCGCTCGTAGTAGAGCGGCACGACCTCGTGTTCGAGCGCATAATAGAGCGATTCGGCATCGCGCTCGTCCACGGCCTCAACCACCTGGTCTTCGCTCAGGTCGCCGATGGCGAAGCCGTTCGTGCCGTCGTAGCCTTCGAGCCACCACCCGTCCAGGATGGATAGATTCAAACCGCCGTTCATCGCCACCTTTTCGCCGCTCGTGCCAGAGGCTTCCAGCGGACGGCGCGGTACGTTGAGCCACACGTCAACGGATTGCACTAGCTGGCGCGCGATCTCCTGGTCGTAGTCTTGCAGGAAGACGGCGCGATGACGCACGAGCGGGTCATACTTCCATAATGCAAGCTGCTGTAGAATGAACTTCGCGCCCTGATCTTGCGGATGCGCTTTGCCCGCGAAGACGAATTGCACGGGCCGGTGCGCGTCGTTGATTAAACGGAGCAGTCGATGCGGGTCTGTCAGAAGCAGGCTCCACCGTTTATAGCCAGCCACGCGCCGCGCGAAACCTATGATGAGCGCCTCGGGGTCGAACATCGTGCGCGCCGCCTCCGTGTACTCCATGCTCTCGCTGCGGTTGAGACGCGCGTGAAAGGAGCGGTGGCGAATGAAGGCGACGAGGCGCTGCTTCTGTAAGAGATGAACGCGCCATAATTCCTCGTCAGAGATTTTCCTCACCCCTTCACTCCAGCCCTCATGGTCGCTCATGCGCTCTTGCCAGTCAGGGCCCATGTGCGACTCGAAGAGGGCGCGCAGCAGCGGCGAAATCCAGGTCGGCGCATGGACGCCGTTGGTTACGGAGGTGATCGGAATCTCGGCTATGGAGGGGCGCTCGGGCCACATCTCCTGCCACAAAGCGCGCGACACTTCGCCGTGCTTGCGACTGACGCCGTTCGTCGAGCGGCACATCCTGATCGCAAGCGGAGTCAAGCCGTAGGCTTCTCCTTCGTCGCCCGTGTGCACACGCCCCATATTCAAGAACTGTTCATGCGAGAGCTTGAGCGATTGCTCAAAAGAGGTGCCGAAACACTTCTCGACGAGCGCGGGCTCAAACTCGTCGTTACCGGCGGCGACCGGCGTATGCGTGGTGAAAACGCAGCGCTCGCGCACAGCGGCTCGCGCATCCTCAAAACTCAGCTCAGGGTTCGATCCGATGAGTTCGCGCGCCAGCTCCAGCGTGAGAAAGGCGGAGTGGCCTTCGTTCAAATGAAAGACTCGGGGCTCGATGCCGAGCGCGCGCAAGAGGCGCACGCCGCCGATTCCCAGCATCATCTCCTGAACGATGCGCGTCTCGCGGTCGCCGCCGTAGAGGTGGCCCGTCACCAATCTATCGGTCTCCTCGTTCTCCGGGATGTTGGTGTCCAGCAGGTAAAGAGAGACGCGCCCGACGCCCACGCGCCAGGCTTGCGCGCGCACCGTGCGCCCGCGCATCGAGACCTCTACGACGATTGCCGAGCCCGCTTCGTCCAACACCTGTCTGATTGGAAGCTGCGAGGGCTGCGTCTCGCCGTAGTGCTCTTCCTGCCAGCCGTCGCGCCGTAAGCGCTGGCGGAAATAGCCGTAGCGATAGAGCAGTCCGACGGCGACCAGCGGCAGTCGAAGATCGCTGGCGCTCTTCAAATGATCGCCCGCGAGCATGCCGAGGCCGCCCGAATAGAGCGGCAGAGAATTGTGCACGCCGTATTCGGCGCAGAAATAGGCGACACTGCTCTGCACCGCGAGTCCATTTTTGTCGTCCGTTCGCCACGGCCGCTGGTCGGCCATGTATTCGTCAAAGCTTTCGGCGAGACGGCGCACGCGCTCGCCGTAAACCGGATCGGTCGCCATCTGCATCAGGCGAAACTCCGACACCTCGCTGAGCAGGCGGCGCGGATTGTGCTCGCACTCTTCCCAGACCGACGGGTCGAGGTCGCGAAAGACGGCTGCGCCGTCGCGCGCCCAGCTCCACCAGTAATTCCATGCCAGCCGCTCCAGAGGACGCAAGGGCAGCGGCAAATCTCTTCCGGAAGTTCTCACACCCGTATGCTCGATCTCTTCAGTTAATTGAACCATCAATCTCCATCCTGCAATATCAGCGCACGCCGAATCTGTGGTGTTTCAAAAAAGCCTTCACGTCGCCCGACGAAAAAAATATCAGGCGAATCTCACGGACGCTCTCTGCATCGTGCCCGAGGTATCGCTCGATGGCTTGTGAAGCGACCGGCGCGGCCTCGGCGCGCGGGTAGCCGAACGCGCCTGTTGAGATGGCCGGAAAAGCGACCGAAGCGAGCCCGTGACGGGCCGCGAGCTTGAGCGAGTTTTGATAACAACTCGCCAGCAGTTGCGGCTCGCGCCCCTGGTGCTGGCCATAGACGGGCCCGACCGTATGTATCACATGACGCGCCGGAAGGTTTCCGCCCGTCGTAATGACGGCCTCGCCCGTGGGCAAGCCCTTCGGGTACCGCGTCCGGCGAATCTCCAAACACTCTTCCAAAAGGGCCGCGCCCGCCGCGCGGTGAATCGCGCCGTCAACGCCGCCGCCGCCCATCAAGCTTGAGTCGGCGGCATTAACTATCGCGTCCACGTCCTGGCGCGTAATGTCGCCCTGAAGGACGAGGACGCGTCCATCCAGAAAAGCATGTGCTTGTGCTTCAACCACTCTTTAAAGAAAGGAGCGAGCGACGCGAGGGATGAGAGATAAGATTTTCGCGTCTGTCCCCCGGGGGTCGCCTCCTCGCTCATTCCTGAATATCCGCCTCGACGCGCGGCTCGACCGTAATCTCGTCGAACATATCCATGCGGCGCAGAGCCTCCGCAACGCCCCTGGCCTTATGTTCCGTGAGCGGGTGCTCCGGGTCGCTGCTTGCGATCTCGAAAAGGCGCTCGTCGAGCATCAACACGCCGAGCGAGCCGAGCGCAACGCCGGGCGCGACCTCTATCTCGCCCATATTATGGATGCGAAAGCGCCCCGTCTGCTCGACCCAGTCTTCGATGAAGGGATCGCGCAGGGCATGTTCGGCTTCCGATTCGGAGAGGTAAGCACCTTCAACGATGAGACAGTACTCAGATCCGCTTTTCGTCTTCATGGCGTGAGCCAGGAATGCGACTCCGGCAGTCGATAAAAGTGTTACTGGTGCGCGCACGAAACCCGGATTTTACCATTGCCGGGCGGCGAGCGCCATAGCCCGCCCGTGTGAGCACAAAATCGGTCGGGTCGGAAATAAAGAGGCTGCCGGAAGATTACGGAAATCTTCCGGCAGCCCTTCAAGCGTTCAGATTGTTTCGCCGACCGAAGCATCGGTCGGCATGGCGTTTGCGCTGCGCCAGCTAAACGCGGCGTCAGTATGCCGTGCTCGACTGGTCGTTGAGCGTGCGGCGCAGGCGCTCGAAGTATGAATCGAAGGTCACGAAGTTCGTTCCCTGAAAGAAGGCGCGACCGCCCGTCTCGTCAGACAAACGACTCAGAGCGCCCTGGCCGTAGATGACCGCCGTACTGTTGAAGCCGCCGAGCGCCACCGTCGGCGCGAAGAAAGAAAAGACGGCCACGTTCCGGCGTTTGGCTTCACGAATAGCGCGCTGCATATCGACCGGGTTGGCGACCGATGAAATATCAGCGCCGCGCGATAGATCCAGCCCGTCCGAGATCAATAGTATCGCATTGCGATTCCTGCCGCCGGAATTGTCGAAGCGACGCAGCGCCTCTATGACTCCGACGTAAGGATTGTAAGGCGAGGCGGCGGCGCTCGCTATCGGAATGCGGAGCGCCCTGGATGCGCTTTCAAGGTCATCCGTGAACTTCTGTCTCACTTGCAGCGACCCGCTCCCGATGTAGCCGACCATCACGCGCGAGCCCGCAGGCAGAGAGCGAATAAAGTCGCGCGTCACTTTAAGCTCCGTCCCGACGCGCGCGTCCACGTCGTCCTGTATCAGCACGGCCAGATTCAGAGGCGCTTCGACGCGACCACTGTTCGATGCGACCGTGTTCTCCCGAGCCGTCGAGCCGTCGGAAGCCTTTGCCGTTGTGCTCGTTGCGACGGCGGCCACCAGAATCAAAGCCGCGAGCGTCGAGAACAATTTTCGTATGTTTGACATCTCTTTTTCCTCTTCCCTTTGTATACCCTCTGGAAGCGAGCGAGCCCGGAAAATAGCTGTTTCAGACTCTCTTCAAGATACAGGCGCGTGAGGGCCCTTTAATCTCTTTTCGGCGCGCTCTGACTTCCCTTTCTCTCACCAAATTTTGGTGAAATTAAGATGCGCGCGGGCCCGCAAAAGTGGCTTCGCGAGAGGGGCATGAGCGTTGTGAAGTTGCAGGGAAAAGGTAGCGAAAACGTGGCGAAAAGGTAGTGGCTGAAGTGGCCGGGCGGTTCGCCGCCCCCTCAACCACGGGGTTGCCCTTATTTCGGTGCGTGGAGCGCGCAGACGCCGCTCGCGTCGCAGGGCGGCGGGACGCCGAAGAGCTTGTAGCGGCGAGCCGCAAGCCAGCGGTAAAAGATTGGGCCCAGACTTGTGAAAGGCCAGATGGAGAGCACGGGCGCGAGCCAGCGCCAGCCCGGAAGAACGCGCATGATCGCAATCCATGCCCCGTATCCGGCAGACCAACCGCCGTCGGGCGTTCGGGCGTGCATCTCAGCGTCAAGCTCTTTAACGGTGTAGGGCGCGGCGCGGCGCTGTATCTCCGGATCGCGATAATCGAGCCAGGTGATACGTCGATGGCGATCAAAAGGCTCGACGTGAGCGCGCATCCACTGGCACAGCGGACACTGCCCGTCGGTATAAACTTCTATGCGCGCCGCCTCGTTCATGGCTCTACAGGCAAATCCTCCGCTCAAACTCCCAAAAACCTTGTCCGTCGGTAATATTAACACAGAGAAATGTATTGCCGCGACGCGCGCGCTCTTTAATCAGCCGCATGGGCGATCAACGCTCGGTCAAGACCTCCGCGCGCTCGCGCGTTTGAAGGCGTACCTGTAAAAGCATATATTTACTCCTGACGGCGCTCGGGAAAAAGTTTGTCCGAAAAAGGCTCTAAGGTTTCGGCCCCGCTCGCGCCTAATTATCCGGGGTCGAGCAAACCCGAAAGGGCCGCGCACTCGTATTTATGATTGGAAGGCCCGATTTATGATCGTGAAGCCGTAGAGGCCGCGCCGCCGTAAGTTTTGACCGGAAGTGATGAGGGATGCTGATTAAGAGACCGGAAGATATTAAATCGAGCGAGATTACGGACAAAGAGACGTACCTGAACCGTCGCCTGTTCATGCGCGGGCTGGGGCTCGCGGCGACCACTCTGGCGACGGGCGCGCTCTATAGAAAGCTGAATCCGCCGCCGCCCGTCACCAGACCGGGCGTCAAACTGGCCGACGTTCAAAAGCCAGCGACCGCCGAGGGCGCGCCGCCCGTCGGCGAAAAGCCGACCTCGTTTGAGGACATCACCAACTATAACAACTTCTACGAATTTTCCACGGACAAGCGTTCGGTGGCCGAAGAGGCGCAGGGGTTCGTCACGCGACCGTGGGCCGTCTCGGTCGAGGGATTGGTCAACAAGCCGAGGCGCTATGATTTGGACGACCTCCTGAAGATCGCGCCGCTCGAAGAACGCATCTACCGCTTCCGCTGCGTCGAGGGCTGGTCGATGGTTATCCCGTGGGTCGGCTTTCCGCTCCGAAAGCTTTTGGAGCAGGTCGAGCCCAACTCGCAGGCACGCTACGTCGCCTTCGAGACGCTGTACGATCCGCGTCGGATGCCGAATCAAAGGAGCGGAGTGCTCGACTGGCCCTACGTCGAGGGCCTGCGCCTGGACGAGGCGTTGCACCCGCTCACCATCCTCGCCAGCGGCCTCTACGGCGAACAGCTTCCCCCGCAGGACGGCGCGCCCGTGCGTCTCGTCGTGCCCTGGAAATACGGCTTCAAGAGCATCAAGTCCATCGTCAGGATAAAATTGGTTGACGCGGAGCCGCCGACCACCTGGAATCTACAGGCCGCCAACGAATACGGCTTCTACTCGAACGTCAACCCGAAGGTCGGCCACCCGCGCTGGAGCCAGGCCAGGGAGCGGCGCATAGGCGAATACGGGATGCGGGAGACGCTCCTTTTCAACGGCTACGCGGATCAGGTCGCTTCGCTCTACGCGGGGATGGATTTGAAACGTTATTTTTAAGGGGCGCCGCCCTCGGTCAATCCGATGAAAGATATAAAGTTCGCCAGGACGCTGCTGTTCATCAATAGCCTTGTGCCGCTCGCGCTGCTCGGGTGGGATGCGTATCATCGCAGGCTCGGCGCTAACCCTTTGGAGTTCGTGACGCGCACTACGGGAATGCTGACGCTCGTCTTTCTTACGCTCTCTCTGGCCGTCACGCCCGCGCGCAAGGTGACGGGCTGGAACTGGCTGACGCGATTGCGTCGCATGCTCGGGCTCTACGCCTTCTTCTACGGCTTCCTGCATTTTATCACTTACGTCTGGTTCGACCGCTTCTTCAATCTCAGGAGCACCGCGCAGGACATTCTTCAACGCCCGTTCATAGCCGTCGGTATGCTCAGCTTTTCCCTGATGATCCCGCTCGCCGTTACTTCGACCGACAGGATGATTAAGCGGCTCGGCGGCAAGCGCTGGATAAAGCTGCACCGGCTGGCCTACGTGGCCGGGGCGGGCGGCGTGCTTCACTATTGGATGCTCGTCAAATCGGACGCGCGCCTTCCCATCAGGTTCGCCGTCGTGCTCGGCCTTCTACTCGGTTACCGCCTGTTCGTCAGGTTCCAATCCTCGCCGCCCCCGCCGACGACGATTCGCGCGACATACAAGTAAAACGGCAGGCTCCAAAGGATTTGCGCCTCTCCGCGGGGCAGCGCGAGCCCGCTTCGGACAGCCTCACCGTCCTCAATAGCTATTGACTTCCGGGGGCTCATTGTCTTAGAAGCTAGCTAAAGAGGCTCGGCCAGGCTTGCGCTCCGATTTTCGAGGCGGCGTAGCGAACATTTTGGGAGGCGGAAGATGACTTACGTAGTGACGGAATTATGCGTTGACTGTAAATACACTGACTGCGCGGCGGTCTGTCCGGTCGAGGCATTTCACGAGCTTCCGGACAGGCTCTATATCAACCCGGACACGTGCATAGATTGCGACGCCTGTGTGCCGGAATGCCCCGTCGAGGCCATCTTCGCCGACACGACGCTGCCAGAGCCCTACCAGGAATGGCTCGCCCTGAACGCAGAGGCCGGAAATTACCCGACCATCAGCGGCAAGATACCGGCCCTGATGGGCCCAAACTGCTCAGGCCCGCCGGAATAAGAGTCTCTACGCAGAGCGGAACACCCGCAAGCCCTGAATAGCTTGCGGGTGTTCCGCCCGCTTCATCCAGCCCTTTTGAAGGTGTGCCTCTCTTAGCGCAGACTATGGCTGCCCGCTTAGCAGGAATACGTCCCAGGCCCAGCGTCCGGCCTGTGCTCCCTTCGCATCCCCGACCTTCGCTCGATAGCGGAACTCATTGCCGTGCTCGTCCACGCGCTTCGATTCCTTGTAATCAAGCTCAAGGCTTGCAATCCCCAACTCCGGCAACGTGTGCAGCTCATTCGATTCTGAAATACCGTTATGGTTTGCGTCCTGCCATAGCCGCAACGCGAAGAAGATGGTATCGCCAATGTCTATGATGCGGTCGCCATTGCCTCCGTTCTCCGGCTTGTCAAATTCGGCGAGCGCGAGAAACCCGTTGGGCATCTCCGACTGAGGCTGAAAGCTGAAGTTGCCGAACATCTCCTGACCGTTATCCACGGTGCCGTTGCTGTTACGGTCGAGCGTCAGCCATGCGTCATCAGAATCTTTGGCCGACCAGGATAAACGCTCCCCCACGCCGTCAGAATTTAGATCGAAGACCACTCCATCCGCATTATTAGTCAAGTCAAAGCCATTATTGAATACGTCAATGATGATGGGCGTGTATTTGGTCTGACAGTCACAGATATCCCAGTTCCAGTATTCTGTGCTGGAGCAGGTTTGACGAACACACAGGCGCACGTCCTGTTCGTATGAAGTCTGCTTTACTTTTGTATTATCGCATGATGTGGGGCCTTGAAGTCCGGGACGGGACGTACCAAGAACGCGGTTATTTAAATCCGAGCAGCTACCGACACAGGTGGGCGGTGCCATGATCGAGCTTCCGGGGGAACAGCTTGGACAATCTCCCAGACCGAAGGTTTCGCCAATCTCATGCGCCATCATCCCGGTCGTGGTATCCGACCTGGTGACGCGCGTATCAATGACTATCACCGCTTTTGTGACCGTGGTTCTCGAATCATTCATGTAAGTCGTGTTCTGAGCCCCGTTGGCCGTGCTGCCTTTGCAGACATATATTTGATTTATAGTGTTCGCTGCGAGCCCGGTGCCTTGCTCGTAGGTATAGGTCACGCCGGAACCGCTTCCACTGATGCCGTTCGTCGCCTGCCAGTTTGCGAAGGCTTGTCGGACGGCCCTTTCCTGGTCTGACCCCGGAGGGAAGTCAGTTGGATTTATAACGACCCTTACTGACTGTCCCTGGGGCCAGGAGGCCCCGTCGGTATCCGGATTTTCGGGCGGGGTCTGACAAGCAGGCTCTTCTGCTTTGACGTTGATATGTACCAGTTGCCCTATGAACACAACCAATGAGCATAGGCTTAATAAAACGATTACATACGACGGTGTGCGGTGTCGCGTCGTCATGTTAGTTTTCCTTTGAGGTTGTTAGTTTTCTTTTAGGTTGACGGAGGCTTGAGAGGAGCCGTCTATGATTCTTCGTAACTCGTCAAGAAATGTTATCTCGTCCGTGCCTTCGTATGCTTTAGAATGCGGGAGGTCATCCAGTGAGGAAATCTTACCCGCGTGCAGCTCATAACCTGTCAAGAGGTGAAACCCTTCCCCCCGTTTTGCGCTCGTTAAGAAAAGCAGATAACGTCGCCCGGCGCGGGGCATTCGCTCGCCCGCAATGCGGTACACAAAGATACGACCTGAAGGGAAGCGCACTCGTCCACCTTCGCGCTCTGCCTCGACCATGCTGCCGATGGTCAGCGGCTCCTCGGTGTCGTTTTTAAATATTTCATCGACACGAATACCGAACTCTGAATAGACGCCTGTCTTATCGTTGGACAGGTAGGCCCGTGCGTCAATTATTTCGCCGATGACGACGACATTACTTTGTGGGATTGGGAAAGCAGGCAAGCTTGTATCTACAGCGTCCCCTTTGACGGCAGCGCCAGAGATGGTATCGGTCGGATCGATCACATGCGATTTATCATATTTCTTACTTTTGGCATGTCTCTTAGCGCGTTTATCGGTATCTATCGGCTCCGGAGATGTGAAATCGGCGATGGGGATTTCGTTTTCTTCAATTATTCTTTGACTTCGATTGGACGCATCATCCTGCTTCTGGCTTCGCGTTACTGTGATTGTAGTGAAGATGAGTAAAGCAATTGTTATGAGGAAGAGGAATGATTTAGCGTTAGGCCTTCTCATGTAGGAGTCTCCTTAGAGAAAAGAGATGTTGAGGGCTGTTAGGTGTGTTCAGACAAGTGAGTATTGTCTTGTCTGGCAATAAATAATCGTGCAAGTGAGAGCACTCATATCCGCTTGGACTTTTTATTCAAGTGTTAGCCGAGTAAGGTTGACAGAAGCGAGATTCTTGGGAGCAAAGCTATGAGGCTTTTGCCAACGAACGCATCGCATAATAGCATTAAAAACAGACCTGTCAATCAAAAATTAAATTTTCTTATCGACGGGTCGGCATTGAGGGCCTTAGTGGGTCGGGCCTCTTTCGGGGCTGTCACTCGAAAAATGGCCGCTGGCTGGCCTGTGATAAGTGCGGGGCGGCGCGCGCCACAGGCGTTTCACGCCCGCTTGCTTTTACCCTCGGCGCTCGGATAAATTAGCCTCCAAACGGAAGCGCATCCCGCGCAATCATCTCGGACTTTTTCAGCCGACCAGAGGGATGGCCCGCCCTTCATTAAAATACGTATGCCCGAAAGGAAACTCTCTTCAAAGCCATGAAACCTTATCCAACCGAACAGATTCGCAACCTGGCCGTCATCGGACACGGCGACGCAGGCAAAACTCAACTCGTCAGCTCGCTCCTATACGTCTCGGGCGCGACGCCGCGCTGGGGCAAGGTGGACGAAGGCACGACCGTCACCGATTACGACGAGGATTCTATTGAACGCAAGATCACTTTGAACACCGCGCTCGCCCACCTCGAATACCGCGAGACCAAGATCAATCTGATAGACACGCCCGGCTACGCCGCCTTCATCGCGCACGCGCGCCCGGCCCTGCGCGTCGCCGATTGCGCGCTCGTCGTCGTCGACGGCGTCAACGGCGTGCAGGTGCAAACCGAAAAGACCTGGGCCTATGCCAACGAGTTCATCCTGCCGCGCATGATGGTCATCACCAAGCTCGACAAAGAGCGCGCGGATTTCGGCGCGGCCCTCGACAGCGCGCGCGGCGTCTTCAGCCGCGCCATCGTTCCCTTCACTCTTCCAATCGGCAAAGAGAAGGATTTCAAGGGCGTCGTCGATATCATACACATGAAGGCTTACGAGTACGACGAGCAGGGCAAGGCGCGCGAGGTCGCGATCCCGGCCGACGGGCAGGACGTTATCAACCAGACGCGCGAGCGTCTGATCGAAGTCATCGCCGAATCGGACGACGCGCTGCTCGAAAAATATTTGGAGCAGGGCACGCTCGAAGACTCTGACATCCTGCCGAACATCAACAAGGCGATTGCGCAGAGCCGTCTCTGCCCCGTCTTTGCCGTCTCAAGCGCGACGCTCGTCGGTCTCCAGGCGCTGCTCGACGGCGTGGTCGATTACGCGCCGACCCCCGCCACGCACGAGGCCGAGTACGGCTTTACCAACCCGGATGGCGACGGCGACAAGATCGCGCGCAAGTATTCGGACGTCGAGCCCTTCTCGGCCTACGTCTTCCGCACGGTGGCAGACCCCTTCGCCGGGCGCATCAACATCATGCGGATCATCAGCGGCCACGTTCAACACGACGCCAACGTGCTCAATTCCAAGCGCGGCACGCAGGAACGCCTCGGCGCGCTGCATTCCATGCAGGGCAAGCAACTGGACAAGATCGACGAAGCGCATGCTGGTGACATCATCGCCTGCGTCAAGTTGAAGGAGACGCAGACGGGCGACACGCTCTCGGACAAGGCCGCGCCCATCGTCTACGACGGAGTGGAATACCCGGAGGCGGCCATAGCCTTCGCCATCGAGCCCAAGTCGCGCCAGGATGAAGAGAAGATCAGCGTCGCGCTCCACAAGATTTTGGAAGAAGACCCGGCGCTGCATTTCGACCGCGATCCGCAGACCAAAGAGTTTCTGCTGGCGGGCTCGGGCCAGCTTCACGTCGAGACCGTGATCGACAAGCTGAAAAAACGATACGGTGTCGAGGTCGCGCTTCATCCTCCGAAAGTCCCCTACAAGGAGACGATCACGCAGCGCGCCGAAGTGCAGGGACGCCATAAGAAGCAGACGGGCGGGCGCGGACAGTTCGGCGATTGCAAGGTCGTCTTCGAGCCCCTGCCGCGCGGCGGCGGATTCCTCTTTGAAGACAAGATTTTCGGCGGCGCGGTTCCGCAAAACTTCCGTCCGGCGATTGAGAAGGGCATCGTGGACGCGGCGCAGAACGGTGCTGTCGCGGGCTACCCGCTCGTGGATTTCAAGGCCGTGCTCGTCGACGGCTCCTATCATACGGTCGATTCTGACGAGCACAGTTTCCGCGCCGCCGGTCGCAAGGCATTTCGCGCCGCCATGGAGAAGGTCAAGCCGACTCTGCTTGAGCCGATCATGGATGTCGAGGTGAGCGCGCCGCAGGAGTATAGCGGCGACATCATGGGCGACCTCAACTCGCGGCGCGGTCGCGTGCAGGGCATGGAGGCGCGCGGCAACCAGCAGGTCGTCAAAGCGCAAGTGCCGATGGCCGAGATGCTCGATTATCAATCGAAGCTCAATTCGATCACGGCGGCGCGCGGCTCCTATCACATGCAGTTCTCACACTACGATCAGGTTCCCGGCCAGATCGCACAGAAGATCGTCGAGCAGGCCCGGAGCGAAGGCAGAATCCGTGCCGAGGAAGAGGAATAGTAAGAAACGATGTCGCTGCAAATTGCCAGGCATTGCTTTACTGTTGCCGAGTTCGAGCGGATGGGCGAGGTCGGCATCTTTGGCGAAGATGTCCGCCTTGAGCTAGTCGATGGAGAGATTGTCGAGACGTCACCAATCGGCAGCCGTCACGCGGCATGTGTCAACTTCCTGAGTAGATTCTTGAACGTGACGGTCGGGGCACGGCGCTTGTCAGCGCCCAAACCCCATCCAGTTTGACGACTATTCCGAGCCGCAACCGGATATTGCTTTGCTTCAACTGCGTGAAGACTTTACCGGCACGCGCGCCCGACCCCGACGGACGTGCTCCTCATCATCGAAGTCGCGGACACGACCGTTGATTATGACGGGCCGGTAAAAGTGGCCCTCTATGCGAAGGCAGGGATCAAAGAAGTATGGGTCATCAACTTGCCGGAGGAAAAGATAGAGCTTTACGCCGAACCGTCAGGCGGCGCGTATCAAATTCCCAAACAGATTAAACGCGGCGAAGAGGCGCAAGCACACAGCCTTCCCGGTCTAGTCGTCAATACCGACAAAGTGCTGGGCTAAAGCTTCTAAAGGTCATAGGGGAAGCTTGGAATTACAGAAAAAGGTAAAGTAGCGTCTACTTTACCTTTTTTTGCTATAGTTGAGTCTGCTCTAGCACGATACTAACTTTCACCGTTAAGCTCTCAACCTGAGAGAACTCACAAAGGTGCGAACATGAAAGACCTCCCACGTGTTTCAGTTAAAGAACTAGCTCACAAAATCAAGGGCTACGGTAATCCGCGCTTTTCATTCTTTCTTGGTGCGGGAGCATCGCGCCAATCCGATATCATTACTGCGGGCGAAATGATCCGTCACTTCAAGGAACGCATCATCGCCCAATGCTGCCCGGAGAGCGCGAAAACGGACAAGGAAAAAGAGGAATGGTTGTTGGCGCAGGAGTGGTACAAAGAAAGCGGTAGTGAGTACTGCAAGCTCTTTGAGAGGTTTGAGCCGAAGGAGATTGGAAGGCAGCGCTACATTGAAAGCATCATTGAGGGACGAGAGCCTTCTTTCGGCTACGTCGTCCTCGCCAATCTGATGGCAAATAAATATATCAACACGATCATCACGACCAACTTCGATGATCTGGTGTACAGCGCATGCACTACATTTACAGGTATTCGCCCTATCGTTTACGCGTATGGCGTGATGGCGTCCGAGATGCGGATTACGGCTCAGCGTCCTAAAATTCTGAAACTGCACGGCGACTTTCTTTATTCCGCCATCAAAAACACCAAGACGGAAATAGAAGTCCAAGACCCCAACATGGCGAGACAACTCAGACAGGTGTTAAGCGAGTATGGCTTGATCGTCGTGGGCTACAGCGGCGGTGATACATCCATCATGGAGATTCTCTCGCAAATCTCTGAGAGGAATGATCTCTACTGGTGTGTCAGGCGCGGAGAAGAACCAAATGAGGCGGTGAAAGAACTGCTCAAGAGCAAAGAGGGCTTTCTCGTCGAGATAGACGGCTTTGACGAGATGATGAACGAAATCCGCCGCATCGTAGAGTTCGACGTGCAGAAGATGGTCGGCTCGATTCAGGAACGCCAGAATCAGATGATCGAACAATTTAAGCGGTTCGAGCCTCAATACTCCGCTGATATTCTGGGTGAAATCGCGGAAGCGCTTCAAGAGCCGACCGCAAACGAGGAAGAGAACAAGAAAATTCAAGCTATAGGTTTCTTTAGTCGAGCATACAAAGCTGGACAGGCAGGAGATCCTAGCAAGGCTGAAGAACTTTACCGTAAGACTATCGAGCTAAATCCAGACTACACTGACGCCTATAACAATCTTGGCGTTCTGCTGCTTAGAGATAGGGCACTCTATGCTGAGGCTGAGGCTCTTTTCCGCAAAGCTATAGAGCTTAAACCTGATTATGCTAGCGCCTATAATAATCTTGGCGTTCTTCTTAGTAAGGATGCAGCACATTATGCTGAGGCTGAGGCGGCTTACCGCAAAGCTATCGAGCTAAAGCCTGATTATGCCAACGCCTATAATAATCTTGGTCTTCTACTTAGTAAGGATGCAGCACGTTACGCTGAGGCTGAGGCGGCTTACCACAAAGCTATCGAGCTAAAGCCTGACGACTTTCACGCCTACTATAATCTTGGCATGCTGCTTGGCGATACAGCACTCTATGCTAAGGCTGAGGCGGCTTACCGCAAAGCTATCGAGCTAAAGCCTGACTACTTTAATGCTCATCGCAATCTCAGGAACCTGCTACACTTGCAAGGCCGTAATACAGAAGCCCTCCATCTTGCAGAGAGAACACTGCAATTTGAGCCGCAAAACCCTGAGGGTCTTTTAGCTCTAGCATCTATACACAAAAGTCTCGGACATAAAATCGAGTCGAGTGAATACGCTATACAAGCACGCAAGCTGATGAAAGCAGATGAGTGGTACAACCTCGCGTGTTTGGAATCGGTTTGCGGCAATGCGGATGCGGCGATTGAGAATCTGAGGCGCGCTGGTCAAGAGGGTTCACTTAATCGCAACTGGGCGTGGCGCGACCCTGACTTGAAGTGGATTCGGGATGATCCGCGATTTAGTGAAATTGTGGGTCAAGAGGGCACATAGCCAATTCTCGCGAGTCAAGGCGGCTGCCCGCCATTGGATGATGAATACAAGCGGCGCGTAATCCGCCGGATTTCTTTTGTGACGGTCAATCAAAGCAGATAGGCAGCCAGGTCGCTTTTGCTATTGACTTCATGACCGAACTGGAATAATTTCTTCCCGCCGTCGAGGCATCGGTTCAGGCTGGCCCCCCGAAGAGCCTGTGCTATCGTGTTACGCATCTTCTTTCAGGCCAGCCTTCAATAGACGCGCCCGCGTTGTGACCCGCATCGCAATGCCACCCCGAAACATAAGGAGCCCCGAGAAAAGCCATGGAGCGGAAAATCCCCCTCTGCGCCGCGATGCTGTTGTACCCCTTATTGATCGCAGCCTTTGTCGCCCCGAACACCTATACGCTACGGGCCCAGCAGCCCAACCTTAGCCCGACGGCCCAGCTCGGCGGCAGCGTAGCCGTCAACCTTTCGATTCCAAAGGTCGAATATCTTTCGCCCCTGGAGAGCGAGATCATCGCGGAGATGAATCTGGCGCGCTCGCAGCCGCAGGTTTATGCTTCCTATCTTGAGGAGATCAGGAAATATTATAGCGGCAACCAGTTTCGCTATCCCGGCAGAGAGGCTGAAGTGACGGTCGAAGGCTTGAGCGCCGTCGAAGAGGCTATTAAATTCCTGCGCTCGGCGAGCCCGCTGCCGCCCCTGCAAGTCTATAAAGGCATGTCCATGGCCGCGAAGGATCACGCGACCTACCTGGGCACGAGCGGCAATACGGGACACAAGGGTGGCGACGGCAGCACGCCCAACGTTCGCATCAGCCGCTACGGAGATTGGGCCAACAGCATCGGCGAGAATATCGTCTATCAGGCGACCACCACGGCCAGAGAGGCTGTGATGGGCCTCATCGTGGATGACGGCATCGACGGTCGGGGCCACAGAAAAAACATCTTCGACTCGACTTATCGCGCCGCCGGGATCTCGCTCGGCACGCGCTCGTCCCAGGGTACGCTGTGCGTAATTACCTTCGCCGGTGGATTTATGGACAAGAGTGGAGCGGCGGCCACGCCAGCAAAGAAATTAGCCGCGCGGCAATATTGATCGCAAGCTCTTGATTGATGGCGCGCCGTCGCCTGTCTTTCGCCCTTATAAGGCGGCGCGTGCGGTTTTGCAGGCGGGCACGTACTCTTCGGTCGCGCTTGAAGCGAGTCTCTTTGCAGGCAAAGAGACTCGCTTCAAGCGTTTTTATCTTCCGTAAACTTTTCGCGAAAGGCGGGGGAGCGCTGGCGCAAGTCGAGCCAGTCCTGAAAAATCCCGGGCTGCCGCAGCCAGACGCCGAACCACTCGGCGATCTCCTCCTTCTCGGCTCGTTTCTTCTCATCGACGTTTCGATTTCGCGCGATCATCTGCGCGCGCTGGCGGCCCTTCATGGCCGTCTCGCGCACCCTTCTGAGCCCCTCCGGGTCTTTCCTGCGCTCGAACTGTTTGCGCAGGTTCTCAAGATTTCTGATCGACGTTGCGGCCTGCGCAAAGTCCGAGAACTTCAGCACGTTGCGGAACATCGCTTCGTAAGGGTCTGCGGCCCGATGTCGCACGTCCAGCTCGAGCACTTCGGCGTGACGCAGCTCGGCCCCCTCGTCCGCCAGCAGTCGCGCCACACGGGCGGGGCTCTCGACCGCGCCAGCGCCGAATCTTTCGCGCACTGCGCGCTCGATCTCTTCCAACTCGGCCGCGCCCACCGACTCGCAGTCGAGATGCTCCCACACCTCGATCATCAAATCCCGCTTCGTGCGCGCCTTCCACTTATGCTCTTTCATCCTGCGCGCAAGCTTACGACGACGCCGCACATCTCTTCAAGGCAGTTTTAGTTTACCGCGATGAAAAAAGGCTCCGGGCGGCGGCGGCGCGCACCTATCCGGGGGGTCGCGGATTCAGGATCAACATCTTCGCCTTGTGATCGAAATAGATGGCTCGGAACAGGCGCGTGGGCAGGAGTCCGTCATCCGTGCGGCTCTCTCTGATCGCATCGCCGTCGGCCAGCACCAGCGGCAGGTCGCGAAAGGTCTCACCCCCGATCCTTATCTTCCGAATGCGGCCCGTACGCATTCCGCTGCTGCTGCCGAAATTGGTCGAAGCCTTCAGCGGCAGACTCTCGCTGAAGTCCAGGTCGTACCCGAGCCGACCGCTCGAAGCGCTGAAGAGCAACAGGCTCGAAATGCCGGAATCCAGCACGAGCCGCAGAGCCCTCTCCTTCGGAGACGCGGGCTCAGGGCGCACGATTATCTTTCCCTCGTCGTCCTCAAACGGAAGGCGCGCGCCGCGCAGCGTGCGCCCCATCTCGTCGCCGTCCTCTTCAAATTCAATGCGTCGCTCCGCGTAGTTGAGTATATAATTGAATTGCGAAAGGAAGTTCTGCCCGAGTACGCCACGGATTCTTGCATCTAAAGAACGTATGTCCCGCAGGTCGCCGCACAGGATTTCAAGGTTCTCGACCGCCTTTGCGCCCAGAGCCACCCTGCGAAGCCAGGCGCGCGGAACCGTCCGACTCCCCGCCAGAGTCATAAGCGAGATGCGATCCGACGTAGGCAAAGCAAGCTGACCATGGAGCGCGAGGTCTATGATGGTCGAGTTGGTTCCCGTGTCGAGCATGAAATCGAACGGCCCCTCGCCGTTAAGGCGCACGGAGACGACCACGAAATGGTCTCGCACCAATCGAAATCGAACCGCTTCGCTGGCTCGAACCGCCTGCCCCCCGAGAGCGTACAGGGTCATTAATAGGCCCAACGAGATTATTAAACTACTGAACGCACCCGCCCGTCTCATAGGTATCCTCCCCGGGATTGCGGGAGGACTGTGGGGCACGGGACGGGTTCTGGTATTGACGATAGGCTGACGCTTTAGCGCGTTTTGTGACGATATCGTGATTGAGGAAAAAACGCCCTGTTTTCAGTTCGATGACGTGAGGGTAGAGCCGCGCGCCTTCAGGATATGGAAGGCTGGCCGCGAAGTGCCGCTCGAACCGAAGGCTTTCAAGCTGCTGCTCTTTCTGATCGAGAATCGCGGGCGGCTGATCGAAAAGGCAGAGCTGCTGGATGCCGTCTGGAAGGACACCTTCGTCACCGAGAATGCCCTGACGCGAGAGATCGCCAAGCTGCGCAAACAGTTGGGCGACGACCCGAGGAATGCAAGGTACATCCAGACAGTCCATACACAGGGCTATCGTTTTATCGCGCAGGTCGAAACAGGTAACGGGCGTGAGACGCCGGAAGCAGGATTTGAAGACGGCTCGACCGAGGGGCCGAAGAGCACGCGGACGGATGCCCCCGCTGATTCGCACGCCGTTGAAACCGTCAATGCAGATAAAGCGGCCCTCGATGCCACGCGACGAATAAGAGCGCGCTACGCTTCGCCGAAGGTATTCGCCCTGGTTGCGCTCGCGGTCGCCGTCTCGGTCGCGGCCCTCATCTTCTGGAAGATGAGGGCTAAGCCCGACTCGCCCCAGGCGCCGAAAGTACGGAAGACCATACAAATCACCACCTGGCTGGGTCTGGATAACTACCCGACGCTATCCCCGGACGGAAGCTCCATCGCTTACAGTTCAGATCACAGCGGGAATTTTGAGCTTTATATCAAACCGCTCGCGCCCGGCAGCCGCGAGCTTCAAATCACTTCGGACGGCGAGCAAAACCTGCAACCGGCATGGTCTCCAGACGGGCAACAGATCGCGTATTATTCAAAGAATCGCGGCGGCATCTGGGTCATCCCGGCTCTTGGCGGCGTCGCCAGACGATTGACGGAGTTTGGCTCTGAGCCCGCGTGGTCGCCCGACGGCTCGATGATCGTATTTCAATCGGACACGCTTACGAATTTCGGTATCTCAAGCTCGGCCCTGCCGCCCTCGACCATCTGGTCTATTCCCTCCGGCGGCGGAGAGCCAAAGCAACTGACGCAGGTAGGCATTCCTTCGGGCGGACATGGCGACCCGTCATGGTCGCCTGACGGGCGGCGTATTATGTTCGTCGCCAGTGACGCTAATCTGTCGGAAGTCTGGTCTATTTCGGCTCGCGGAGATGAGCTTAAGGCTTTGGCCCCCGAAACGCAGTCTGCCGAACCCGGGTATTCAGGCGCATATACCGAGCCGGTCTATGCGCCTGACGGTGAAAGCGTCTATTTTGCCGGGGTGGATAGAGGCGTGAATTTCGGTGTCTGGAATATACGCATCTCGCCCGCTACGGGTGCGCCCCTCGGAGAACCCGTCCTGGTTCTCAGCGCAGGATTTACGCCGGTCAGACATCTGACCGTCTCGGCCGACGGCAAGAAGATCGCCTACAGCGCGCAAACCCAGACGAGCAATCTGTGGTCTGTTCCCGTCTCGCCGGTTACGAACGAGGCGACCGGCCCTTCGACGCCGCTCATGCAGGACACCAGCCGCCGCAAATCAAATCCGACGTTTTCGCCCGACGGGCAAAAGATCGCTTTGGCGATATGGAGCGCGGGCTCGGCCGTTAATGTCTGGCTGATAGATGCGGACGGTAAAAATCCTGTTCAACTGACGACCGACCCCGACGGAAGCACCCTGCCGAGCTGGTTGGGTAGTAACGATCAGATAGTCTACGTCTCGTATCGAAGGGGGCGCGGCACACTTGTATCCCTCAACCTGAAGACGAGAATCGAGCAGCCCATCTTTGAATTTGAGGGAAAGCTGAGCTTCATGCGTCTGTCGCCCGATGGAAAGCAGATCGCCTACAACTCAAGAAAGAGTGGAACCATCAATCTATGGACAAGCACGCTCGACGGCGCAGAGCCCAGACAGTTGACCTTTGATAAAGAGCTGGCGGGGTTTCCATCCTGGTCGCCCGATGGACAACTCATCGCATTTGAACTCAAGCGCGGAGACAGTTCGCACGTCGCCATTATCCCGAGCGGCGGCGGCCAGCCCGTGCAACTGACCTCCGATGTGGGTCAGAGTTTCGCGCATAGCTGGTCGCCAGACGGCGAGAGGATCGCTTTCGCCGGATTCCGCAACGGCTTCTGGAATGTGTGGTGGGTTTCGCGCAGGGATAAAACGGAGAAGCAGGTCACGAATCATTCCAGGCTCAACGCATACGTGCGCTATCCGGCATGGTCTCCCCTGGGAAATCAAATCGTCTACGAGTACGCAGAGACGACGGGCAATATCTGGCTCGCGGAATTAAAGTGACGCGCGCGAAGGGCGCCCGCCATCCGTCCAGTCACGGCTTTCATCTTTTTGCTCTCGTCCAGTCACGGCTTTCTGCTCCGGCAGCTTTCAACGACGCGCGCGCGTCCTATTTACGCCCGTTTGACACCCATCGCCGCCCTTGCGTTACAATTCCCTTTCGAGTTTTCGCTTCACATTCGACGGGCTTACCGCCATGCCAACCATCGAGGATGCGCTCACGGCGCTGCACACATATTTCGGCTTTGAAGAGTTTCGCGAGGGCCAGCGCGAGGTTATCAGCGCGATTCTTGAGGGACGGGATACGGTCGTCGTGATGCCCACGGGCGGCGGCAAATCGCTCTGCTACCAGTTACCGGCGCTGATGAAAGAGGGCGCGACCGTGGTCGTCTCGCCGCTCATCGCGTTGATGAAAGATCAGGTCGATGCCCTGCACGCGCGCGGTCTTCCCGCGACTTTCATCAACAGCTCGATCACCTTCGAGGAACAGAAGGCGCGCATCAATGCCTTGCGGCGCGGCGAGTACAAGCTCGTCTACGTCGCGCCCGAACGCTTTCGCAGCTCGCACTTCGTAGAGACTTTGCGGACGGCCACAATCGCACTCTTCGCCGTCGACGAAGCGCATTGTATCTCGCAGTGGGGACACGATTTTCGCCCCGACTACCTGCGCCTGCGCGAAGCCGTGGAGCAGATCGGTCGCCCGCAAATCGCCGCCCTGACGGCGACCGCCACCCCGCACGTACGCGCAGACATCATCGAGCAGCTCGCTTTGCAAGACCCGCGCGCCTTCGTCTCCGGCTTCGACCGCCCCAACCTCACCATCAACGTCGTTCACACGCAGAAGGAGCGCGAGAAGATCGTGCACATCAAGGCGCTGGCCTCGGCCCACGCGAGCGGCTCCGGCATCATCTACACCTCGACGCGTAAGGCCGTCGAACAGGTGACGGCAAGGCTTCGCGCGGCGGGCCTCAGCCTCGTCGCCTATCACGCCGGGATGGACGAGGCCGAAAGGACGCGCGCTCAGGACGACTTTATGACGGGCCGCGCGCAGATGATCGTGGCGACCAATGCCTTCGGCATGGGCATCGACAAACCCGACATACGATTTGTCGCGCATTACCAGATGCCGGGCTCAATCGAAGCCTATTACCAGGAGATCGGACGGGCGGGGCGTGACGGGCTGCCGTCCACCTGCGCGCTCTTCTTCAACTATGCGGACAAGCGCACGCAAGATTACTTCATAGAGGGCTCGTATCCGCCGCCGGAAACGGTCGCGCGCGTTTACCAGGCGCTCGTCGCCACAAACCAGAAACGCATAGAGCTTTCGACGAGCGAGATTGCCGCGCGCGCCGCCGTACGCAACGAGATGGCTGTTCAATCGGCCCTGATTATTCTCGAAAAGGCGGGGCACATAGAGCGCGGCGCGGCGAGCGAGAATCGCGCCTCCGTGCGACTGCGCGTCGCGCCGCAGCGGGCGCGCGAGATGACGGGGGCGCGCGACACGCGTGCGCGACAGGTGCTCATAGGTCTGCTCGGCGGCTACGACGTGAACGAGCGCACGGAGACGGAGCTGGACACGTCGGAGCTGGCGGAGGCGACGGGGCTCGATCATACGGTGGTGCGACGCGCGCTCGCTTCGCTCGTCTCTTCGGGCGTCATCAACTACACGCCGGGTCGGCGCACGCGCGGCGTCCTGATGCTGGACGAACGCCCGGTCACGAGCCTTCGCATACGCCCCTCGGAGATCGCACGGCGCGCCGCCCTCGAACAGCGCAAGCTGCGCGAGATCATCAGCTTCTGCTATGCGGATCGTTGCTACCGCGCCTTCATACTGGATTATTTCGGCGACCGCCAGCACGCGACCAATTGCGGCAAGTGCGGCAACTGCACCTCGGAAGCGAAGGGCGCTCCTGCTGCTGCTGGCGGGCGCGCAGAAGAGATGAGAAACGCTACGACTGTTCCGCTCGATGCGGCGACCGCGCTCGACAACTTTATCAGGGAGCAGACGCCCGTCGCGCTCGACCTGGACGAAGAGCTTGACAGGCAATCGCGCAGGCGTGAAGCGCGCCTGCGCGCCGAGAGCGCCCGGGGCGAGAGCGCGGCCGGGCCGGACGCCGTCCGTCTCACACAGGCGCGCCCGCTCACCGACGAAGAGAGTTTGCTGGTGCGTAAAATCCTGGCGTGCGCGGCGCGTATGCAGGGGCGCTTCGGCAAGGGGATGCTGGCATCGACCCTGCGCGGCTCGCGCGCCCGCGCCGTCACGCAGGCCGGGCTCGACCGTCTTTCGACCTACGGTATCCTTGATGATATGACGCAGGACGAGCTGATGATCTACATAGATGCGCTCGTCGCCGCCGGGTGTCTGAACGTGGCGGGCGGCGCATACCCGACCGTCTCTCTCTCCGCGCTCGGCAATGAGCTGATGCGCGAGCGCGCGAGCGTCGAACTCGCCCTGCCGCAAACATCTTTGAGCCGGATAGCCGCGACCACGACGCTCAAGGCGGGGCCAGCAGCAGCCGCCGCCGCAGCCGCCTCGGCGCGCAAACAGGTCAACACCGTGGAGGAGACCTACGCTCTATACCGCGACGGCTTATCGATCGAGGAGATCGGCGAGCGGCGCGGCCTGACGGAAATCACCATCGAGAAACACCTGGCCGATTGCATAGCGCGCGGGCTTGATTTCGACCTCTCGCAGCACGTCGATGAGCGCGACCGAGCGCTCATCGAGATCGCCGTCGATCAACTCGGCACACAACAATTGAAGCCTTTGCGCGACGCGCTTCCCGCGCATATCAACTATCGCATGATACGTTTCGTCGTCGCCGACCTACAGCGCGCCGAGCAGCAGGGCGTTCAGGAGAACGCCTGATCTGTCATCAACCGTTACATCTTTTGCATCTTTCGTTCAAACGCACACGACCACTTTCATCTTACATGGAGAACTTTGAGATGAGCCGTAATCCGAACACAGACCCGCCTCAACCCGGCGAGCCTTTGCCGCAGCCGGGGGAGCCGTCCACGCCGCCCACCATGCCGCACGATCCCATCGAGCCAGACCCGTCGCAGCCGGAACCCGTGCCGCTTCCACCCGATACAAACCCCTCGCCCGCCGCGCCCGTGCGCGAGCCCGACAACCCGCCGCCCGCCGGAGACCCCTTGCCTTCGGAGCCGACCCGACTGGTTTAGCTCCAATGAATGATTAGGGGAAGCGAATGTTGCACTCTCTCTGTAAGCTTCCCTTAATGATTCAAATCTGATCTTCACCTCGACCCCGCTCACGAGTAATATAGGAGGGAGCGGCGCTCCCGCACGGACATGGTCGCCGTCGCCGCCGCAAGGGATAGAAGATGAACGAGACATTAGGGTATACGGGGGGGAACATCACACAGGGCATCACCGGGCAGAGCGCACCAGACCACCTCGCAGAGGTCGCGCGCGTGCTCGCGTCAAAGCCATTTAAGCCGCATCCTCTGTTTGTGAGCGGTCACGCGCAGACGCTCGCCGCTTATGCCTGGCCGCGCCGCGCTCTCCTGCTCACGGGGCGCGCCGACGAGAAGCGCATCTTCGAGGTCGAGCCGGGCGTGCGTCTTCTCGCTCACTGTCGCTGGCAGGCGCGAGCGCCGCGAGAGGAGCAGCCTACTATCCTTCTCGTTCACGGGCTCGAAGGCTCAAGCGCGTCGCGCTACATGCTCAGCGCGGCCCGCAAGGCTTTTCGCCTCGGCTTCAACGTCCTGCGTCTGAACATGCGCAACTGCGGCGATACGGAGCACCTCACGCCGACGCTCTACAACAGCGGTATGAGCAGCGACATACGCGCCGTCATCCGCGAGCTGATCGAGCGCGACCGCTTGCAGCGTATCTTTCTCGCAGGCTTTTCGATGAGCGGCAATATAGTGCTCAAGATGGCGGGCGAGGACGCCGGGGATGCGGCGCGCGAGTTGGCGGGCGTGTGCGCCGTTTCGCCTTCGGTCGATCTAAGCTCCTGCGCCGAGGCCATCAATCGTCGCGCCAATTGGGTCTACCAGCAAAGCTTTCTGCGCAGCCTTCGCCGCCGCATACGCCACAAGCACAGGCTCTACCCTGAGCTTTATGATACGACCGCCCTCAGTCTGGTGCGTACGATACGCGATTTCGACGAGCTTTATACGGCGGCTGACGGCGGCTACAGGGACGCGGACGACTACTACAGCCGCGCCAGCGCCCTGCCGCTCATCCCGCAGATACGCGTCCCCGTGCTGATCGTTCACGCGCAGGATGATCCGTTTATTCCCTTTGAGCCGCTGCGCGATGCCCGCGTGACGCGCAACCCTTACGTCCTGCTCCTGGCCCCGCCGCACGGCGGCCACGTTGGCTTCGTCGCCGCCGACAAGCGCGGCGAAGATCGCTTCTGGGCCGAGGATCGTGTCATAGAGTTTTGCAGCCTCCTGGACAGCCACCTCGCCTCATGATCGCGGGGTTGTGCTTGCGCTCCCGAGAGTCTAAGCTATGATATAAGCCTTCAGTCGGCAGAGCGTCAGTTTTCGGTCGCGTTAAAGCAGAAGAGCTGAAACGCGAGTCCGAGACTCTTAAACGCTCCCCTCTGTCGGCAAAACTGTTGATTAAAGATGCTTACAGTCGCCGGTCTCTTCGCCGTTCTTCTACTCGTTTTAGCCAACGGGTTCTTCGTGGCTTCGGAGTTTGCTCTGGTGGGCGTTCGCCGTTCGCGCATCGCGACGCTGGCCCAGACGGGCGACGCCCGCGCCGTGCGACTCCTGGGACTGGTGGACAGCCTGAACGCTTACATCTCTGCGACGCAGTTGGGCATCACGCTCGCATCGCTCGGGCTCGGCTGGCTGGGTGAACCGGCCATCGCGCACCTGCTTGAAAAAGCGCCCTACATAGATCGCCTTCCCGTAGCCTTGATGGAAACGCTTGCCTTCGGCATCGCGTTTACCATCATCACATTTCTTCACATCGTGATCGGCGAGCTTGCGCCGAAGACCATGGCCTTAGAGCGTGCCGAGAAAGTCGCGCTGGCGATAGCGTGGCCGATGGAGTTGTTCTACAAAACCTTTCGATTGCCGATACGCATTTTAGATTGGGCGGGCACGCGCACCGTTCGCCTCTTCGGCCTTCACCCTTCAGTCGATCATGCTTCGATCTATACGGCGGACGAGCTGCGCCAACTGGTCGACATCTCCACCAAGAGCGGCCACCTGGAAGCCGGTGACCAGAAATTAATCAATCGCGTCTTTGACTTTGCCGATGCCGAAGTCCGCGAAGCGATGGTTCCGCGCACGGCGCTGGCCGCGCTGCCCGTCACGGCCACCCTTGAAGAGGCCGAAAAGGCATTTTGCGAGCTGGGTTATTCGCGCCTTCCGGTCTATCGCGAGCGGCTGGATGACATCGTCGGCGTTCTCTTTCTGAAAGACCTTGTGCCGTGCCTGCGGCGCGCCCGGCCCGAGGGGTTCGAGGTCGAAAAGCTGCTCCACCCGCCGATGTTCGTTCCGGCCACAGCACGGCTCGGACAAGTGTTGGCGCAGATGCAATCGGCGCGCACGCACCTGTCGTTCGTCATAGACGAGCACGGCGGCATTGAGGGCATCGTCACGCTCGAAGATTTGCTGGAAGAGATCGTCGGCGAGATCAACGACGAATACGACGAAGAGGTGCGCGCACAGATCGTCGAGGATAACGGGACGTATCTGCTGGACGGTATGCTCGCCGTGCGCGATGCGAACCGTCGTTTCAACCTGCGGCTGCCCGAAGAGGGCGGCTACACTACGCTGGCCGGGTTCCTGCTGTCGAAAGCCGGTCGCCTGCTGCGGCAGGGCGAATCGGTCGAGCACGACGGCGCGCGCTTTACGGTCGAGCGCGTTGATCGTCGCCGTATCCGTCGCATCCGCTTCACGCCCCTCTCAAACGTCGCATCGAGCGCCTTCGCCCTGCTGCTCCCCTGGCTCTTCTGCGCCTAAGCTCGCCAGAGCATCGCTCACCGAAGCTTCTATCTGCGGGCGCTCACCCTGCGCTCAAAATAACCATTTCAGCAGATACCACGCTCCCGCTCCGAGACCTATGAGCAGGAGCAGGAGCACGGCCAGGATAGCAAAGACGGCGATTTTGAATCTCCTGTATCTTCCCTCGTCTTTACCCGCCAGAGAGCCCTGCGGGAAATAGGGCGGCGGCGTTTCGGTTGCCATTTCAGGTTCTCCTGACTGATCGCTTGATGCCGGGGCTTTCCACTGTGAATGACACGGCCGCGTCTTTCACCGCCAACAATACGAGCCCAGGAATTATACAGAGAATAAACCTTACGGCGTAGGAGCGAAGGCTGGAGGAAGGGTTTATTGTGAGGCGAGAGGGTTTATTGTACAGAGGTATCGGAGTCGTTCTGCTGCCGTGCGCCGTCGTCGTCGTTCTCTTCGTTATCGGCCTGCTTATCCGCGCTGCTGGCCTCATCGCGCGGCTTGAAATCCTCTGCGGGCACGTGATAGGCGAAGACAGTATCCTCTGCGGACGAAGGAAGCACGCGTGACGCCAGGTCTTCGAGGAAACGGCGGATCCTTCCGGGCCCTTCCTCCTCCTCGGTCATCGTATCCGGAGTATGAGCCGGGGCGGGGCCGGTTTCAGCCGCGAGGCGGACGAGTTGAGACGTGGCCCGGCGACAGTAGCCGCAGGCGACCAGATGCTTGATGACAGGCGCTGCTTCCCTCTCGCCGAGGCGTCCCTCGACGAAGGCGTTGAGCGCATCTTCATCCAGGTGCGCGTCCACGAGCACATGCGGAGCAACAAGCGCGCTCGTTTGTAAATGCTGATGGATCATACGGCGCATGGCCTCTATGTCTCTGTTGCTCTTGGGTCGCGGCACCTTCCGTCTCCTTCGGACGCCTCCTTATAGATGGACGGCTCTTCAGTCGGGGCTTTGCTCAAGCCCCTCGTTTGCTTCTGTCTTCAAGTGGCGGCGCACGTCTTCGGGCGCGAGGTCTTCGGTCGCCAGCCCGATACACACCTCGATCTCTGCGGGGCTGAGGCCCCCCTTCTCTTCCAACTCCGTGCGAAAGCGTTCTAAAACCTTGGCATAAACCTTTTCCAGCCAGCGCATCACGGTCGATTCGTGAACGCGGCTGTCGGGTGTGCTGGCGCGTCTCTTCGACTGGCGCTGAAACCAGCGGCGCAGGGGCGAGGCGGGCTCTTCGACGAGGCGCGCGATCTCGCGCAGCTTCAGGCCCTCGACGTGGTAATAAAGCAGCAACAGCTTTTCGTGGTCGTCGAGCGCAGCCATAGACGTGTCGAGCGCGGCGAGCGTCGCCGTCTGGTAGCGTTCGCGCGCGATCCTATCGACCATCGTCGCTTCACCGCCGCGCGCTTCGGCACGCCAGCCGGGCCGATCCTGCGTCTCGCCGCCGCTCTCCGTCCAATCGTCAACAGAGATTTCGTCGCGGCGCGCCCGATGCAGGTCGATGACGGCGTGCCAGACGACCGTGCGCAGCCACCCGCGCAACGTGCCGCGCCCCGTGTAGGTCGCGAACTTCGATTGGCGAACGCCGCTGACGACGCGTGTGCCGAACAGTTCGACGTAAACCGAATCTATCACTTCCTCGGCATCAAGCTCGGCGCTGGCGAGGTGTCGCGCGATGCGCTCGATGAAGGGGCGAAACGTTTGGTCGAACTCCCACCAGGCATGCTCGTTGCCCTGGGCGCAGGCGAGCGCCAGGTAAAGATCCTGGGCCTGAAGCTCGCTTAAGAATTGACGGATTTGATCTGCCGAGGGGGCCTGACCGTTGACCGGATCAATCAGATACTTATCGACGGCTGTGCGCAGGGCGGCGCTGAAGTCTTCCTGCGAGACGCCGTAATTGGGCGCAGCCCCGCGGCAACGCGCGTAGAGCGCATTGACATCCTCGGCGCAGTCGCCCAGGGCGACCTCCAATTTTGCGAGCGGCACAGTCGTCACTTTAGCGAGCGTGATTATAGATTAAACCGCGCGTTTTCGCATCACCACTTTCGATTGGCAAAGATCAAGCGCCCGGCGGCATGGGCCCCTCAAGCACACTTCCCGAAAACATCTTCGCGGACGAGTATTCGAGCCCGGCAGGGCGTGGAGCAGGCGCTGTCGCCGCCGATACGCAAAAAGCCGCTTCTATTTTCCAGATTGAGCAGGTCAGGAAGGAAAGCGCCAGTCCCCGCTCATGCCAGTGTGGACGGCGCGCGCGAAAAAGTTTTGCGCATAATCAATGATTATTTTATGTAGAGGCGCGGGCGAAAAAGGTTTTGCGAAACGACGAGGCGGCCCGTACCGCGAGCCGTCCCCACGAAAAGGAGATCGGCCGTAAAAGGTTTCAAGGAGGCTCGCGCCGGGGCCGGATTCTATATTCTACTTTTCGATTCTCTTCAGGAGGCGTTCGGCGTGATTGCGCGCGATGAGCGGCAGGCGCTCGTCCATGTAAAGCTCACGCAGGAGCGGGATGAGCTGTTGCGGGTCTGAGAGCCCGTCTCTTTTGAGCATAGTGTCAAGCTGATCCATCAGCTTGGGCGAATTTAGCGGTTGATTCTCGCGCGACAGGTTGATATCGAAGATAAAGATCGCCTGATCGGCGGCCCGCCTGTATTCCTTGACGAGCGCCTCGGCACTGAGGTCGTGCGTCCAATTAAACTCGGCCGTGCGCGTGCGCGCTCCCTTCGTCATACGCAGGAGCATCGTGCCCATGTGCGGGAACTGTTTGCTCGATTGGTAATCCGTATCGGAATCCAGAAAGCGGAGCGCTTCCCAGAGGGCCAGAATCCGTCCGCGCGCCGCAGACGAGAGGGCCAGCGGCTCGACGATTGGCTCGTCCAGTCCCTTGCGCTCGAAGGAGACAGTGCCGCGTCCCTCGGCGTCATGCTCGACGACGATATGTCTGACGTAGAACTCAGGCTGCTTGAACTCGTAGGCGTAGCGCGGCGCGTCCGCCGCGTCTACGGCCCCAGGGGCCGGAGTCGTGACGGTCGTTTCAGTAGCCGCGCGCTCGTTTTGCTTGGTCGCCGGGCCATTCTGCGCCACGGCGCAAACAGCCGCGCCCATTATGAGGAGCGCGGCAACGAAAAGGCGCTGGATTGTTTCTCTATTCCTCACTCGAATTTTACGGAGACAAGTTTGGAGATGCCCACCTCCTCCATCGTCACGCCGTAGAGCGCGCGCGCCATCTCCATAGTCCTCTTATTGTGCGTGATGACGATGAACTGCGTGCTCGTAGACATCTGCGCCACCTTGTCCGTGAAGCGACCGACGTTGGCCTCGTCGAGCGGCGCATCCACCTCGTCGAGCAGGCAGAAGGGCGACGGGCGATAATGAAATATGCCGAGGACGAGCGCGAGCGCCGCCATCGCCTTCTCGCCGCCTGAGAGCAGCAGCACATTTTGCAGGCGCTTGCCGGGCGGCTGCGCTACTATATCTATACCTGACTCCAAAACGTCGTCGGCGTCTATCAAGCTCATCTCGCCGCGCCCGCCGCCGAACAGCTCCTGGAAGAACGCGCCAAAGTTGCGATTGATCTCCTCGAAGGCGTGACGGAAACGCTCGCGCGAGCGCCGTTTGATCTCGCGCAGCGCCTCTTCGGTCGAGCCGATGCCGTCCGTGATGTCCTTGCGCTGTCCCGTCAGAAACAGCAGCCGCTCTTCGGCTTCGGAGAGTTCTTCGAGCGCCATCATATTGACCGCGCCGAAGCTATCGAGGCGCGCGCGCAACTCTTCGACCCGCGCCCGACCCGATTCCAGCTCAAGCTCTTCATCGAGCGGGCGCTCCCCGGCCAACTCTTCGAGCGACTGGTTCAGCTCCGTCATGCAGGCTTCGCGAACGTAGTTGAGACGCGCCATCGCTTCGGCACGTTGAACCTCAAGCGCCGCGCGAGCGTCGCGCTCGGCCATCACTCTGCGATTAAGCTCGGCCAGCTCAGCGGAGAGCGCATCGGCTCTTTGGCGCGCCTCCGTCAATCTGGCGGCGGCCAGCGCGACCGCTCCCTCTTCGCGCTCGCGTTCCTCTTCAACCGTCAATGTGGCGCTATCTATCTCTTCGATAGAGCGGCGCAATTCTTCGAGCCTGGAGGAGGCTTCGGCTGCTTCGCGTCGGTGACGTTCGAGCCTGGCCGAAAGCTCCTCGCGTTCGCCCTCCATGCGTCGCAGCTCGGCGGCGGTGGCACGACGGCGTTCGGCGGCGGCGGCCGCCACTGCTCTCTGTTCGCCGAGCGCTTCGCTCTCCGTCTCGGCTTCGCGCCGCACGACGGCCAAAAGCTGCGCGGCCTCGGCGACCCTTTGCGAAGCGGCGAGACGCGCGGCCTCTGCGGCTTCGGCCTCGGCGAGCGCCGTCGAGCGGCGCTCTTCCAGTTCCAGACGCTCGGCGGCGAGACGCGCGGCATCGTCTGCGACCACGCGCAGGTGGCGCTCGGCGCGCTCGATCTCCTGCGCGTGTCCGGCGGCGTTCAACTCGCGCGCCATCGCATCGCGCTCCTCGCGCCCGATCACTTCGTTGAGCAACACGACCGCGTCTTCAAGCTCCGTCAGGCGCGCTCGCGCTTCACTCACGGCGCTCTCTCGCCTTTCGACCTCTACGGAGAGCGAGAGCGAGAGCGTTTCCAGCTCGCGCAGCTCGCGCTTGAAGCCTAAGAGACCTGCTCCCTCTTCAAAGGCACGCTCATCTCCGGCCGTCACGAGCTGGCCCCCGGCCACCCAATCGCCAGCCGACGTGACATACATATCGCCCGTGGCGAGTGACTTGGCGATGGCGTCGTCGAGGCTCGCCGCCACAGTCGCGTCCATCTTCTGCGGGAGCGTGCGACGCAGCACGTCGAGCAATTCGGGCGGCGCGCCGAGCAGCTCGCCGATGCGTATGTCCTTGAGGTCTTCCGAATCGACCGCAAACTCTGCGGGTGCGTCCTCGGCCTCGCTTCGCGGCGGCGTCCTCGTGTCCGTATCGATCTCTTCGCTAGCGCCGTGAAGCCCCGCGATCAGGAAGCTGGCGCGGCCCGCATCATGTTCCCTGAGCCAGTGGGCGGCGCGCGCCGCGTCGTCCGGCGTCGGCACAATGATCGACTGCAAGGAAGAGCCGAACGCTCCCTCCACCGCCCGCTCCCACTGCGGCTCGACCTGTAGCATATCGGCGAGCGTGCCCATGAAGTGGAACTCTTCGGCGGCCGTTTCGGTCGAGAAGATGCGCTGTACGGCCTGCGAATAGTGAGCGCGCCGCGCGTCCAGTTCAAGGAGCGTATCGAGGCGATGGCGCGTGCGCGAAAATTCGTCGCGCGCACGCTCGTACTCGGCATCCGTCTCCGAGACGGCTTCGTGACCCAGAACGACGGCGTGAACGGCCTGTTCACGTTCGGCGATAAGCCTGTCAAGGCGTTCACGCGCGACGGCGATGGCGGCGTTTAAGGTTTCGGCTTCGGCCGCGCGCTCGGCATGGACTGCGGCCGCGCGAACGCCCTCGTGCGCCAGCCCTTCGGCCTGTAGAGCGATCCTTTCGAGCGCCGAGTCGAGCTGGCGGCCAATCTCCATCAGACGCTCGGCGACGGCCGTATGCGTCAGGAGTTCGGCGCGCGCCCGTTCGATCTCGGCCTCAGCTTCCGATGCCTCCAGAAGCTTGCGGCTGTAACCGGCCTCGGCCGCCTGCAAGGAGAGCGTACTCTCTTCGCTGGCGGCGCGAAGCGAGGCGTCCAATTCGCGCAACCGCTCGCACTCCCGCTCGACCTCGACGAGGCGCGCCCCTACAAGCTCGATCTCGCTTTCGACCGACTCGCGACGCCTCGCGAGCGAGGCGACCTGTTCTTCCTGATAGGTACGTTCGCGCGTGCGACGGTCGCGCTGCAATGCGGCCTCAGCCGAGGCAGCCCGCGCCTCGGCCAGCTCATCTTCAATCGCGCGCGCCTGATGGGTCGCGCCGCGCGCCGCATCCTCGCGCGCCGCAAGCTCTTCGGCCAGGGCGCGTTCCTCGCGGCCAGCCTCTTCCAAACGGACGCGCGTTTCGTCCAGCAGGGCCGAGAGCGTGCGCTCTTCCGCGACGTAGACGCGACGCAGCAACTCGCGCAGCTCTTCGCGCAGCACGCGATAGCGACGCGCTTTGGCCGCCTGTCGGCGAAGGCTATTAACCTGTTTGTCTATCTCGGAAATGATGTCGGAGACGCGGCTCAGATTGGAGCGGGCGGATTCGAGGCGGGCTTCGGCGGCGCGCTGGCGCACCCGAAACTTTGTGATTCCGGCAGCCTCTTCGATCAGCGTGCGGCGATCCATCGGCTTGGCGGAGAGAATCTGTCCGATGCGTCCCTGCTCGATGATGGCGTAGTGCGCGCCCGAAAGACCCGTCCCCGAAAAGAGGTCTTGAATATCACGCAGGCGGCACGCGCGGTTGTTCAGAAGGTACTCGCTCTCGCCCGAACGATAGAGACGCCTGGTGACGGAGACGGCTTCGCCCGGCGCAAACTCCAAAGCCAGGCGGCTCGGTCGCCAGTGTCGTTTGCCGTGCGGCACTTTGGGCGTCGTAACTGCCAACGGTGCGGCGGCAATCGCGCTCGCGTTATCAGCTTCAGGGAGATCCGCGTCGGCGGGCGCTGCAACAGCAGCAGGGGCGTCTTCGGTCGGCCCATTCTGCGCGGCGCTCAGTTGATCGTCCGCACTGAACGCTGTCGGCACGCTCTCGCTTTCGACCGTCTCCGGGGACGCGGCGCTCGTCGTCGCCGCAGCAGCAGCAGCTTCGATGGCGGCAGGAGGCGTCGCCAGCCCTTCGATCTCTACCGTTTGATCGTCTATCTCTTCGAGCGTCGAATCTATGTCTTCGATGTCCGGCTCATGCTCGACCGTCTCATCGCGCACCATGTGGAGGACGACTTCGGCCATGCCGCTCGGCGCTCGATTGCGCGAGCCCTGAAAGATCACGTCCTTCATCTCAGCGCCGCGCAGGTGCTTGATACGCTGCTCGCCTAGAACCCAGGCGATGGCATCGGCGACATTGCTTTTGCCGCAGCCGTTCGGGCCCACGACGGCCGTAATGCCGTCGCCTGTGAAGACGAGTTCCGTATGATCGGCGAAGGATTTGAATCCGGTGATTTCTAGGCGTCGAAGTTTGAACATACGTGTGCCCCGCGGTGCGCTCCATGCGGTCGGCGGGAAGCCTGAAAAGCGCAGTCCCTAGAGCGCCGTGCGGCAGAGGCACACTATATGTTGGACTTGGCCGCGATGTCAACCAACGTATCAAGGAAAGGGCTTTTATCGTTGCAGGAGGCTGACTTACGCGCAGGCGCGCTTCGGGCACGGGCCGTGATCGCGTTCGTGAGGCTGGAGCCGAGCTGAAGACGGCTCAAAATTGAAGGGGCGGCTCCGCTTCACGCGCCATGCGTGAAGCGGAGCGGCCCCTTCATCCCTGTAACCGAATACGACCGAGACGTTTACGGATGTCCGAACCTCGACCTGTATTCGGTCGAGTTCACAAATCCGTTGACCAACTGCCGGTAGTTGTTCGGATCGGCATTCACAGTATTGAGCCAGCTCTGATACTGTGCATCCGGATCGCGCCTCAGATACCCGAAGTAGGCCATCACCACGAAGGCTTCATTGAAGAACTTCGAGTTCACCTCCGGGCTCTCGATCACGGCTCTCAGTACCTGTGCCCTGTTCTTTCTTCCCTGCTCCAGATCAGCGATCAGCGCTTCCTTGTTGGCGAGATGGACGCCTGCGACGCGCTCCAGCTCGTTAACGTAAGCTCGCGGCTGCGTGATCGGGTCATAGTGGTTCTTGAACGCGGGCCGCGACATGAAGTCGGCGATGAAGGCCACTTTGTTGGCCTCCTTCTCGGCATCGTTCTGGAAACCGCTGACGGCTGCCATATCGGGCACAAACTCCGCGTACGTAGGATAATGCCCGAGACTGGCCGCGTAGAAGCGATAGACGAAATACCCTCGCTCCTGGAACTCAGCCGAGCGGTAGAAATCCGAACTGACTTCGATCCGGTCGCACTTGGTGTCCCCGGACGGGCAGTTGTTCAGAATGTTGCGCCAGCCACTCAGACCCGACGGCTCGGGCTCGCGGTTCAGGAAATCCAGGTAATGCTGGCGGATGAAGAAGTCGGTCGTGTCAATCGGATTCGGCCCGTTCGAGTTGGCGTCGTTATCCGTGATGAAAAGCGTCGCCGTGTGTCGCGAGCCGAGAGTAGTTCCGGTCGGGTTGCTCAGCGTCAGTGTGAATCGCTCGTCCCCTTCGGCATACACGTCGTCGATCACAGGTATTGTGATCGTCTTGTTGCTCTGACCGGCCGCAAAGCGCAGCGTGCCGACCGCTATCGCGTAGTCGCAACGCTGTGAAGCGTTGTGCGTGACCTGATTGCAATTGGTCAAACCGGAATTGTCGGAGGTCGCGTAATGAACCGTCGCCGCGCCCGAAGTCGTGCTGCGCGTCACTACGATACTGAAGCGCCCGGCTTCCTCCCGGACAGTGTAGCTCGCGGCGCTCAACTGCACGGTCGGAGGCGGAGGCGGAGCGGCGTCGTCGTTATTGATCGTGCCGATGCCCTGGCTATCGCCGATGGTGGCATTGGTCGCGTTATACAGGTTGACGAAGAACTTCTCGTTGGGCTCAAAAGTGGTATCACCGTTGTAGACCACCGCGATGGTCTTGCTCGTCTGGCCCGGACTGAAGGTCAAGCTCCCGGTATTCGCCACGTAGTCTGATCCGGCTGTCGCCGTATTGCTCTCCGTGGAGAAGTTGACGGTAATGGTCGAAGTACTGGTCTTGGAGAGCGTGACGTTGAAGGTCGCGTTCTTAGTTCCGCTATTGCCTTCGGTCACGGTCACATTGCTGATGGCGATGGCCGGTGGAGACTGGTCATCGTTTGTGATCGTACCGACGCCCTGACTGTCTGCGATGGTCGCGTTGGTCGGAGCCGACAGGTTGACGGCGAACGTCTCGTTCGGCTCCGGCGTAGTGTCACCGTTGACGAGGACTGAGATCGGCTTCGAGGTCTCGCCCGGAGCGAAACTCAGCGTGCCGCTCTTCGCTTGATAATCCGAAGTGTCCGTCGCCGTTCCGTCGACAGTAGCGTAATGCACTGTGACGGTCGAAGCGCTGGTCTTGGAGAGCGTGACATTGAAGGTCGCGTTCTTAGTTCCGCTATTGCCTTCGGTCACGGCCACATTGCTGATGGCGATGGAAGGATTGGTCGGCGGTGGCCCACTCTGGCACGAGAGATTGCCGACGATCTTATAGGAAGCGCCCGTGTAGGGATCGACCGATCCGATGATGGCCGTCGTGTCAACAGCCGACTGGCTCTTGACCGTCTGGTTGCCGTTACCGGAGAAGGTTCTCCCGATGAGACTTCCTATAATATCACCGGCTTTGGGGCTGCCCACCTTGGTCGCCGAGAGCACAATGGTAATTACGCCTGTCTGGGCGTCAAAGGTGCTGCCGCTATCGGCCGCGCCGATCTTATGCGGCGTGCTCGTATTGGTCGGGACGGCCTCGACGGTCGTCACCGTGCCGTACTCGAACGTCGCCACTGCGCCGTCGGAGTTCATCCCGACGTAGTATGTGCCGGTGAACTGGTCTGCCGCTATGTTGGTAGCCTTGATCGGATAGTTCCAGAGAATCCTCCACTGTCTGTTCGGGACAAGGATGCTCAGGTCAGACACTTTAAGCTTGAACACCAGTTTGTTCTGACCCGTTTCGACGAAATCGGCCATCGAGATTGCCAGGATGTCCAGGTCTTCGTCCGCCGGGGTTCCCTTTTGATCGCCCGCCGGGTCTTTGACCTCCGTGATACCCGTGCAGGAATCACCCTGCGGCTTGGCGATGACCTCGTTACTGCCGCACGATTCGCCCTTGGCGTTGACCGCCACGACGCGATAGTAATAGGTGGTGTTGGGATTGGCGGTCGTATCATTGTACTTGGTGGCCGTCCCGGTGTTCGCCAGGAAGGTCTCCCCGCCGCTCGTCGTCCCGCGCAACACCTTGAAATTGGTGATCGGCGAGCCGCCCGTGTCTGATTCTGACCACGTCAGATGCGTCACAGCGCCGTCGCGTCCCACAGATATGTAAGGCGCGCCCGGCTTGGTGGAGGTGGTTGTCGCCGCCGTGTCGGGCCCGAAGAGCCTGCGGCCTCCGGTCTGCCGCGCAATCGACGCCAGAGCCGTATAGGAATTGCCGGTCGCCCCGTACGGAGCCTGTACGCAGGCCGCCCCCGTACAGCCGTCCGCATAAGCGACCACCACACGCCCTTCTTCATCCACGTCTATACCGTTAAAGTCGAGCAGGTTGCGGTGCGGAGGCGAGCCGCCGCCGAGCCAGATGCCGCCGCGCTGAACCGGATCATTCGGCGTGGCGTTGACGGTCGTCCATGTTTTGCCGCCGTCGTAGGTATGCGCGATGTAAAGATACCAGACTCCGGGAAAAGCCCTGTCCGTGACCTGTCCCTTGGCAGATGTGCCGAGGAAGGCGAAGGCGGCGCGATCATCGTCGCCCGCAATCACGACCGGGAAGACCGAGTGCGTGACACCGGCCACCGCGCCCGCGTCGAACTTGTTTTTCCAGGTATGGCCGTGGTCTTCGGAGACGGCGACCATCGCTTTGCCGTCGTTGAGCGCGTATCCGAAATAGACTCGACCGCCAGCTATCTTGTCTCCGCGACCGATACCAACGGCCGGGTCGCTTCCGGCCCCGCCGCTGCCCGGCACGTTCCTGACTTCCCAGGTCAGTCCGTTGTCTTCCGATACGACGACCGCCTGATCGACTCCGCATCCCTTGTTCGGCACGTAGGCAGTGCCGTCGGGCGCGACCTTGATGTGACCGTGCAAACCGGTGCAATCGGCCAACGTGTAGATCGGCACGGTCGGGCCGTAGGTTATTCCGCCGTCGTCGCTGCGCGCGCACGATGCCTCGGCGACATCCTGCGAGCAGTAGTAAACGGCGTGCGGGTAGGAGCCGGGCGGCTTCGGGAAAGGCACGCCGGGAGCTATCTCATGGTATGGGCCCGCGCCGACGCTCTGGTGGTCTATGCCGGAGGTGAGTCCGCCGCCTTCGCTCGGAATCCAGGTGTCGCCGTCATCGTCGGTGACGGATGAGAGGCTCGTCGTGCCGGACAACTGCGACACGATGGTTCGCCCCGTGTCCGGGTTCTGTGGATTGTATCCGTGGTCTGTGAACAGGATCGGGTCCAGACTTTCCTGAGAGGTGGGCGCGCTCTTATCCTCCCACGTCGCGCTCGGCGTCGAGGGGCAAGCGTCGTTGAATGTCACGCGAAACGTCGTCAGACCGGACTGGTACATCACCTTACCGGTCTTCCAGTTCACGCCGATCGAGGGCTCGCCCGCGTCCGTGCCGTTACCGGCCGACGGTGTCGCCGGAGGAGTCGGCGTCGGCTGCGACAGCGTTAGAATCCCCGGAGGAGGAGTAAAGACCTGATACCTGGGCGTCGCGCCGGTCGCCTGCGGCAAAGGCTTTGGCGTCGGCTGTACGAGGGCCGTGTCGGGAATCAACTGGATTTTGCCTGTGAAAGGGACTGTGGGCGAAACGTCGAAGGGCACGACCTCGACTTTATAATCGCCCGGAAGAGCCTGGAAGGTTGCAACCTCCGGCTTCGTAGTGCCCTCGCCCTGCGCGACCTTCGTTATGCCGTCGGGCCTCATTACATAAAGATCATAGTCGGAGGCGGAGTTTCCCTGCGTGGTCGTTCCGTTATCGACCCAATCGACCGTTATCATGACGGTGTAATTGGTCGTGTTGCCCGCCGGTATGTCTACCTTCAAGTCGAACACGTCGCACGGCGTGGCGGGCGAGCAGGCGGGTGGATTCTCACCGATGGGGCTCGTCGGGTTTGAGACGGCGAAGGGCCCGCCCGTGTAAGTGATGAGCGGATTCGCAGGCGAGAGCGTGCCGCTCGAAGGCGTACCTGCCAGAGCCACACGGTCGAACAGTCGCGTCGTGCTCAGGCCGATGGCGACCAGGCAAACCACTGTCAGGACAAGCAGCATCCAGCGCGTCTTATTAAACTGCGCGCGCTTACGATTCATGCGCTTGCGATTCATACTTCTCATAATGTTTTTGAATCCCCTATTGCAAAGCTGGAATTAAGACCAGCGCATTATCCAGGATCATTCATCGGCATGCGCGGTGCAAGCGATGAGCCGGGCTACTGGCGCTGCGTCGTGCACGCCCCGGAGCTTCAGTCAGGACTCTCTGCAATGGCCAGGCATTGCCGAAGAGAGCGACGTGTCCGACGAAGCAGCGCGCCGCCTAGAGCGCACTGCGGCCGCAAGGCCAGAGCAGTCATTCGATTGCGTAACGTAAGATTGCCGGGTAGCTGTACAGTTTGGGACGGGATGCAACGATGGGAAAAAGGGGGTTCCTACCGCTGCGTCAAACTGTTTTTATCATCTTGGTACGTGGGCGGACGTTATCACCTTCAGCAGGCTTTTGTCAAAGCAATAATGCGCAAAAACGGATTCTCAGGGCGGGCGGCTGCCGAACCACGCGGCCCCTCGACCCGGCATGGGCTTAACCTTAAAAAGCGATCAGGGCGCGGGCTCAGGGTTTCTGAGCAGGTCGCGGCGCGCGTAGAGGATGAGAGTGACGCTCGGGCGCAGGGCGAAGGAACCGAGCCGCCGGTAACGGTCGCCGAGCAGGCTTTCCAGCTCCGGCTCCTGCATGTCCGACCCGATCACGAGCGCCTCGTTCGAGACGGCGACACGGCCCGCGTAATAGCCGATGTGCTTGTAATCTCGCAAATACCACGGGAGCGGCCAGTAATCCGCCGAGGTGATGCTGATTCTGGTTTCCGTGCCCTGACCCGTCTGAGCGGCGAAGCGATTGATCTGATCCAGGAGCGGGAATATGCCGCGCACCGTATGCGCGTACGGGTAGACGTACCGGTCGTCGTCGTAGTGGCGGAAATTCAGTTGGCTCATACGGTAGCCGGAGATGACGAGCGCCACAATCGCGAGCGCCAGCACTAAAACGCTCCGCCCGGCATCGGCGGCGGCCCGCCTGTAAAGCAGATCCAGGCCGTAGCCGGAGCTGATCGCGAGCGGAACAATGAAATTCAGCGCCAGCCAGGGCGTCTTGTAGGGGATGAGCGAATAGGCCGCGATGATTCCGAAAGCCCACAGCGCGGCGAAAACCGCGAAGCGATTTCGCGGTTGACCCAGCGCCGCGAGCGCGCCCACAAGGCCGAGCGCCAGCAGCGGCGGTTCCTCCTGCCAAAGCCAGGAAAGGTATGTATACCATTCGTGGACGTGATCCTTCCGGCCCGTTCGGGCCCATACCTCGAAGGTTTTCAAAGAGTCGCTGACGCCCTGCGCGTGCGTGAAGAAAGATGTATAGAAGAGCACGTAGACGAAAATAAAGAGCGCGGCGGCCGAGAGCGACCATACGGCGATGCCCGCCGCGCCGCCGAATCGCTCGCCGGTCGTCTCGCTCCCCTCGTCTCGCCACAGATTGCGCGCCTGCCGCTTGTTTCGCGCCCCCCGAGCCCGGCCCCTGGCTTTAGCGGCCGGGGCCGTGTTGTCGAAGCGCCCATAGAACGCAGCCATCCCGAACGCGATCAATATTACGCCCGCCGAGATCATCGCCGTCTCTTTGGTCGCAAAGAGAAGCGCCGCCGAGACTGAGGCCAGCATCAGGTAGACGGGATTGGCGCTGTCGTAGTATCTGAGCGAGGCGACGACGACGCCGAGCGTGAAGAAGACGAAGAGCGATTCATGTATGAAGTAGCGCGACATGTAGACCGCGCCAGGCGAGAGGGCGACGAGCGCAGCGCCCGCGAGCGCGCCCACAGCGCCGAGCCGTCGCCTGAGACAGAGAATTAGCCAGACGGTAGCTACGCCGAACAGGACGGGCACGAGGCGCAAAGCGAAGGTGCTCAGGCCGAAACCCAATCGCCCGCAGAGTTTCATCAACGGCAGGGCGAAATAATAGAGCGTTGGCCCATGATAATTCTGCGGGTCGTAACTGTAGTTGCCCGTATTGATTAGATTGATGAGAAAGAAGCTATTGACGCCTTCATCGTGATGCAAAGGGTTCAGTTCGAGCGCGTAGAGGCGTACGAGCGTGGCCACGATCAACACCAGCAGACTCGCAAGCTGCCACGTGCGCGGTTCCATTTCCGGCCCGCTCGCCTCCGACGCCGCCGCCGCCGAAGTGGCAGAAGCGGCGACCATGCCGCGACGCACCTCTTCACCGCCCGAGCGCGTTCTGCTGCTGCTGCTGTTACGGCCGCGCGATTTTGTAGAGCCAGTACTCACCTACTTCTCCAACCCTTTGATATCGTTCAAAGAAAGCATCATCGACCGGCATGACCATACGTTCGAGCGGGCTCAGGACGACGTACTCGACTCCGAAACGTGCGAGCGCGGCGTCCGCTCCAGCCTCTCCCGCATAGATACGCCTGATCTCGGCCTCGCGCTTCTGATAATCGAGCCCGTGAGTCCAGATATGGCCCGGATAACCCATCAGCGAGCGTCTGCCGGTCAGGAAAACAGGATGATTATGAATCGGCGCGTGCAGCACGAGCGCGCGCGGCCGCAGATGCTCCTCAATCATAGCGGCAAAGGCGATCCCGTCTCGATCAAACTCCTGCAGCTCGGTCGAGCGCGAGACGACGCGCCACACGTCCAGAGCGCCCGCGAGCGTGAGCGCGACGACCAGCACCGCGACGGGCGCGCGCAGCCATACGGAGCGACGCCAGAGCCTTGCGACGAGGAGCGCGACCAGGGGGACGGAGGCGACGTACCAGTAAAAGAGCACCTTGATATTGTCCCACACCCAGGGCGCTAATTTGAACAGGTTCGGGACGAGAAAGCAGAGCGTGAAGGGCAGATAAAAGAGGAGTAAGCGGCGCGGCACGAGCGGGCGCGAGCCGCGCCACAGCAGGGCCGCGACGAGCAGCGGAATGAAGAGCCCCGTGTTTTTGAACCAGAACATCAGTGCGTTGGTCTGGCCGCGATCCCAGCCAAACTGCCAGCCGAAAAAAGTCGTTGCGCGCACGGAACTATTATGTGTCGCCCAAAACATCTGTGGGCCCGCGAGCGCAATCGCGACGATGAAAAAGGAGGCCCACGCGCGCCAGCGTCCGGGGCCTTGAATGAGCGCAAGGCACGCTCCGACCAGCATCACGACCGCGAAGCTGTGCGCGTGCGCCAGCGGCAGCAGTCCCGCAAGAGCGCCCGCCGCGATCATCCGCCTCGCGCCCTTGAAGTTTAGCGAAGAGAAAAGCGCGGGCGAAGTAACTCCCCCGACAACTCCCCCGGCGCGTCCCGTCCTCTTCCCTTTTTTGAGCTTCTCTTTCCTCTCTACGGCCTTCTCTCGTCCGCTCTCTTCCTCAAAGGCTTGCCACCACTGTATGAAGACGATGAGGGCGAGCGGCAGGCCGAGCAGCATACTGCGCTGTGGTACGAGCAGCGTCGTCAGGGCGTTGCCCCAACGGTAAACGGTATCGGGGATAATCGTGAAATCGTGCTCCGGTTTCGTGAGCAGCGTCAGGATGGGCCCATTGGCGCGGCGCGCATCATCCACCAGGAGCCACCAGCCGAGGCCGCCGCTCAGGAGCACGAGCACGGGCGATAGATGCGCGGCGGCGCGCTCACGCGTCGTGACCAGCGCCCAGCGATAGAGCAGTCCCGTGAGCCCCAGCGCCAGCAACATGTTTTCCAGCAGCATCGCATCACGAAGGCTCGCCCCGGCCCTCACAAAACAGCCCGCCAGGAAATCGGCCAGGAACGGATAGGTGAATGACGCGCCCGCATACGTAGGGTCTTCGGGCGGAAAGTTCGCTCCCTTGACGAAACTGTTGATGATGCTCAGGTGAAACGGCAGATCGCCGTAATTATTGGCGAGGCCGGTGTAGATGCCGTCAGCCTGCTCAAACATCGCGCGATCATAGACGCGCCACAACACCACAAAAATGAGCGCATAGAGCAGCGGATAGAGGATCGAGCGCAGGCTCGGACGCAGGATTGCGCGTCGAAGGCTGCGCTGCGCCTCTTCCAAATCCGCCAGCGCCTCGGCACGGCGAGCGGGCTTCAATAATAGCAGGAGCGGAAGCGCCAGGGTCAGGGCGGCCAGGACGAGCGCGGCGGGCGCAAGCAGCCCTATCAGGGAAGCGAAAAAGAATGCGCTCAGGCCGTAGGCTGCGAATCCTATGCAAGCGCCCGCGCAGAGACGCGAAACGAGCGGCGCGCCTTCGTCATAGAGATACGTGAGGAGCGTGCCGCCCGCAATCGCAATCAAAGCAAGCGCCAGAAACATAGAGAAGAGAACGAAGGGCAGAGGGTGGAGGGATGAATGATTGAGTGAAAGCGTCAATCTACAATTCACTCAACCCTTTCATCCCTCATCCCCGCTTTTTCAGACTGCGTCTGAGAGGCTCGTGAACGCGAAGTCGCGCACCTTGAGTGCGGGCGCGACGACGGGCAGTTGCTCGCCGACGCGCTCCGAGCCGGTGATGCGTACCGACGGCGACATCATCTCGATGTTGTTCAGCATCTTGACGGGCGTCTCGTTGAAACGAAAGTTTTTGATCGCGCTCTTGAGCCTTCCCTTTTCAATCAGAAATGTGCCGTCGCGCGTCAGGCCCGTCAGCAGCACCGTTTGCGGATCGACGAGGCGTATGTACCAGAGCCGCGTCACCAGGATGCCGCGCTCCGTGCTCTTAATCATATCTTCGATGGAGCTTGAGCCGCCGTCCATGATGAGATTGGCGGGGCCGGGTGTGGGCTCCTTGCCCTGCTTTTTGGCCCAGAAGCGCGAGTAGTTCATAGTCTTAACGACGCCCGCGCGCACGATGTCGAAGCGCGTGTTCGCAAGTCCCTCGTTGTCGAAGGGATCGCCGGGCCCGCTCGCGTAAAAAGGGTCTGTGTAGATGTTGACCTGATCGCCGAAGAATTTTTCGCCGACGCGATTGCCGCCGCCCTGTTTCGAGAGAAAGGAGCGGCCCTCGTCCGCCTGTCGCGCGTCGAAGAAGAAGAGCATGAAGGAGACGAGGTCGCCGACGGCGTTCGGCTCCAGGATGACCGTGTAGTTGCCCGGCTCAATGGCGACCGGATTCTTCGATAGCTCGGCTTTCTCGACCGCCCGCGCGCCGACGGCTCGGGCGTTGATGTCCGCTATGCGATGCGACATGGCGGAGCCCCAGCCGGAGCCGGTGCCGTCCGCCGTCCGCACTGTGGTCGTAAACGAGGCCAGGGAGTTGCGCGTATAGGCGAAGTTTCCGCGCGTGTTGGCCAGCGCAGTGAAGCCGCCCGCGTTATCGTAGATACCGGCGGCGACCAGATTCTTCTGGCGCGACGGCTCAATGGTGGCGGCGATCCCTGCGGCGCGCACGTCCGCTCCCGCCTCGTAGGTCGCTTCGTCAAACTCTATGGGGTTGTCCTGATATTTCTGCTTGCCGAGGAAAGGCATCTGCTCGGGGTCTTCGGGCCGGAGGCGCGCGATCTCTTCGGCGGCGCGCACGACGCGCTCGATTCCCTTATCGTCGAGCGTATTGCTGGTCGCCACGCCGCTGCGCTGGCCGAAGTGTGCGTTGACGGCGAGCGAGAGGTCTTCCGTATCGCCGCTGGTCGAGGCGGAGTTGACGCCGAAGCGCGTCCAGGCCCGGCGGCCGCCCGTCAAAGTCGCCTCCATCTCGTCCGACTTCGAGAAGGCCAGCACCTTCTGTAGAAGGGTTTCCGCTTCTTTGGCAGAGAGTAGCGCCATCTTAGATTTTCCTCCCCGTATTAATCACGTTGATGTTGCGGAAGCGCGCCGGGGGACAGCCGTGCGAGACGGCATTGATCTGGCCCGGCTCGCCCTTGCCGTCGAAGTAGGAGCCGCCGAGGCCGTAGAACTCCTTCGAGCCGAGCCCGTCACAGGCGGCCCAGAAATCGGGCGTCCGCGATTGATAGGCAACGTCGCGCAGCAGGCCCACCTTCTTACCGTTCTTGATCTCCCAGAAAACCTGCCCGCCGAACTGAAAATTGTAGCGCTGCTGATCGATAGAGAAAGACCCGTCGCCCTCTATGTAAACGCCGTCTTTGACATCCGCTATCAGATCGTCGGCGCTGATCTTTCTTTCACCCCGGGCCGGTTGCAGGCTCACGTTCGGCATTCGCTGAAACTGAACGGAGCGCCAGCTATCGGCGTATGACGCGCCGTTCGAGCGCTCAAGGCCGATCACGGCGGCGTTATCGCGCACCGTCTGATAGCCCACCAGCACGCCGTCACGAATAATGTCCCACTCAGTAGTTTTCACACCGTCGTCGTCCCAGCCGCAGGTCGCCAAACCGTTCGGCTGAATCTTGTCGGCCTTGATGTTGACGAGCTTCGAGCCGTACTGGAATTTCCCGAGCTTGTCGCGGGTGGCAAAGGACGTGCCCGCGTAGTTCGCTTCGTAGCCGAGCACGCGATCCAGCTCCGTCGGGTGGCCCACGGATTCGTGAATCGTCAGCCACAGGTGAGTCGGATGAAGCACCAGATCTTTGCGTCCCGGCTCGACCGGCTTGGCCGTGTGTTTCTGGATCGCCTGTTCGGCCGCGCGCGGCGCTTCACCGAGCAGGTCGTACTCGGCGACCACTTCGTAGCCTTTGCCGACGGGCGTGCCCAGGGAGTTGCGCTGCTCGAAGCGCCCCGTTTTGGTATTGACGCTGGTGACGGTAAAGGTCGGCCACGAGCGAATGAGCGTCTGCTCGATGTAAGAGCCCTCGGTCGAGGCGAAGTACTTCTCCTCCTTCGTGAAGAACATCAGGGAATTGACGTATATGGGGCCGGGCGCTCCCTTGGCCTGTGTCGCGGCGGCGTTGACCTTGAGCAGATAATCCGCCTTCTCCGAGAGCGAGACGGTGAAGGGGTCTTGCTTGACGGGCGTGTTGTATTTCGCGTCCGGGTACTTTTCGACGGGGACGAGCGTGACGGGCGTTTTCTGAATCGCTTTGTTGGCGCGCGCCACACTGAGCGCACGCTCCGTGACCCGCGCGATCTCGTCCTTTTCAAGACGGCTCGAAGCGGCAAACCCCCACGAGCCGTCCACGAGCACGCGGACTCCGAACCCGAAGGTCTCCGTGTTCGTCACATTCTGGACGCGCTGCTCGCGCGTGACGACGAACTGGTTGAGAAAGCGACTGATGCGTATGTCCGCGTAGGAAGCGCCCTTCTGACGGGCTGCATTCAAAGCGACATCGGCCAAATCTTTCATCTTTTGGTCTCCGAGATTAAAAGCTTTTGCGGTTTGATTACGAGTCGTGCCGGACAAGTTGATTATACGCGAAACCCGCCTAATAGTTGCAAAGGGCCGAGTGTCGCCCTCACCTCGCGTTGCGTTCCGCTTTCGCCCTCTATTTTGATCGCATCTTCCAATACGTTGCAATATAATCGCCCGGCGCCCGGCCACCGCTCATCCACAGAGTACGGGTTCCTTTGCGATGCCCAGCGCGAAGGAATCCTGAAGAGGAGGACATGCTCATGGCGACCGACGAATCCCAACTTCCAAGGGGGGGCGAAGAGCAGGCTAAATCCAGAAAGAAAGAGAAATACGATAGTGAAAGAGCGTTGTCGACGCTCGGCATAATGATGGCCGCGGGCCTTCTGGGCACGACCATTTATGCGCTTAAAGCTCAGAGCCGCGCGGAATTTATCGTTTACGCCTCGGTCGGCATCATGGTCAGCGGCGCTGCGGCGCTGATCGGCGGCCTGCTCGGTTTCCTGTTCGGAATACCGCGCACCCTACAGCAGGAGTTTCCAGTCAAACCGATTCCCGATAACGCTAAGGATAAGGAGAACAGACCTGATGCCGCGACACCCGCGACCGACTACCGGGCCAACACGAATCTGGAACAGATTTCCGACTGGCTGACGAAAATCCTGGTCGGGGTCGGGCTCACGCAGATTCCGGCGATCTCCGGAAGATTGCAGCAGATCGCAAATGCTGTCGCCGTCGGGCTCGGCGATGCAAATTCGGGTCGCTCCTTCGCGCTCGCCATAATCTTATTCTTCCTGATCTGCGGATTTCTATTCAGCTACCTCTGGACGCGTCTGTACCTGCCGGGCGCATTCCGAGAGGCCGATCTGAGCGCCCTGGTCGTCAGGGTCGAGAGGGCGAGCAGCCAGGTCAAGCAGGTCAATAGAAAAATGGAGGAGTTTGAAAAACAGGCTGAGCGTGACGCAACGGCGCTCAGCCTCGCGCTGCGCCAGTTAAATTTCAGCGCCGATGCCCCGCCCGTCCCGCAGGAACAACTCAACGCCGCGATCAAGGCGGCCTCGCGTTCCATGAAAGTGCAGATTTTCAATCAGGCCCAGGAACAGCGCAGCCTTAACTGGGATGCCGACAAAGGGAAAATGGAGTTGACCATACCTATCTTCAGGGCGTTGGTCGAAGATGATGTCGAGGGGAAATACCATCGCAACTACGGCCAGCTCGGCTACGCCCTGAAGGATCAGCAGACGCCCGATTGGGCGGGCGCGCTGGCCCAACTCAACAAGGCGATTGAAGTGCGAGGCCCGTGGCAGGAGAATGGCTGGCTGTACTACGAGTTCAACCGGGCCTTGTGCAACATCAAGCTCGATCCGGACTACGAAGATGGGAGACCGTCGAAGCCCGAGGTACGGGATAAAATAGTGTCGGACTTGAATGCCGCCGCCCAGTATAAATTGAAAAGGCTCATCACGACCGACCCGGATATAAAGGAATGGTTGAAGCTGAACGGGCTCACCAGTAAAGATATCGGCTAGGGTTTTCGGCAGACGACCAAAGTGTTCGGGATTCGCTCGCCCCACAAGATTGCAAAGCGCAAAGGCTTGCAAAGCATGGCGTCCCTGTCCGCCGCTAACAACTCATGCCAGCCGACCGCTCGATGGCAGAGCTTTCATCATTAAAATATAGTCCCTTAGTCTGCGGCGACCGCTTGCTGGCGTTAGGGCGCGCCGGATTCTTCGCCTCTTAGGCCGCGCCGTGGTGGAAGGGGTGGCCGGTGCGACTGGACAGCGGGCTCTTTCAAAGTGTAAAAGAGTTGGTTTCGATAATGTGCGTTGATTCATTCCATGTGAGGTGTCTTTATGCTTCGGGCAGGTATCGTCGGGCTTCCGAATGTCGGCAAGTCGACGCTCTTTAATGCGCTAACCGCTCAATCCTCCGCGCTTGCGGCCAACTATCCCTTCGCCACCATAGAGCCCAACGTCGGCGTCGTCGCCGTGCCGGACGAGCGTTTGCAGCCGCTGGCGAAACTCGTTAAGACGAGCGTCATCGTTCCGGCGACCGTCGAGTTTCTGGACATCGCGGGCCTCGTGCGCGGCGCGTCCAAGGGCGAAGGGCTCGGCAACCAGTTTCTGGCCAACATACGCGAGACGGATACGGTCGTTCAGGTCGTGCGCTGCTTTGAAGACGAGGGCATCGTTCACGTGGAGGGCTCCGTCAACCCGAAGCGCGATATCGAGACCATCCAGATAGAGCTTGCGCTCGCAGACCTCGGCACGGTAGAGCGCCGACGCGAGCGCGCACAAAGGGCCGCCAAGAGCGGCGACAAGACGGCGCGCGCCGAACTGGACGTGCTGGACAAGATTCAACCGGCGCTCGAAGAGGGGCGCTCGGCGCGCACCGTCGCGCTCAGCGAGGATGAACGCAGTGTCGCGCGCGGCTTCTTTCTATTGACGATGAAGCCGACCATCTATGCCGCCAATGTCGACGAAGCGACGCTCGCAGACCATCAGGAGAACGAGCATGTCCGCGCCGTGCGAGAAATCGCCGAAAGTGAAGCGTCCGAATACGTGTTGATCTGCGCGCAGCTCGAAGCCGAACTGGTCGAATTGCCGCCCGACGAGCGGAGCGATTATCTGGAAGCTCTCGGCGTTCAGGGCAGCGGCGTTGATCGTCTTATCAAAAGCGCCTATCGCCTGCTCGGCCTGATGTCGTTTTTGACGGCGGGCGAAAAGGAGGTGCGCGCCTGGACTATCCCGCAGGGCACGCGCGCGCCGCAGGCCGCGGGCACGATTCACTCCGACATCGAGCGCGGATTCATACGCGCCGAAGTCATAGGCTACGAGCAACTGATGCGGGCGGGCTCCTACGCCGCGGCGCGCGAGCAGGGGCTGCTCCGCCTGGAAGGGAAAGAGTACGTCATGCAGGAAGGCGACGTGGTTCACTTCCGTTTCAACGTCTGAACGGCACTCTAAGGGCAGAATCAAGAGAAGCGCCGAGCGTGCCCAAACTTACAGGCACGCTCGGCGCTTCTCTTGAGATTTACGAGCGTCACTTTTCCAGAAGTCTACTGCATGTTTCCAGAACGGGCTCGGACTAATATTACTTACCGAATCGCATTCTGTATTCTGCGGAATTAACAAAGCCGTTCGTCACGTTCCGGCTGTCTCCCGTGCTCGCCAGGATGTTTATCCAGTCCTGATAAAACGCATCCGGATCGCGTCTTAGATAGCCGAAGTAGTGCATCACTATTGTCGCCTCGTTAATATAGCGCGCATTCGCCTCAACACTCTCGGCTATCTCTCTGAGGGCCGCCGCCCTGCTCGTTGTATTGGCGGCAACTCTCTGGATCAGGTTCTCCTTATTCGCATAGCTGAGATTGCCTTTCAGAAGAAGCGTTTCCACATAGCTGCGGGCCGAGACCTTAGAGTCGTATATGGAATGGAATTCGCTCCGGTTCATAAAGTCTGCGATGAAATCCAGCTTGCTCTGCTCCAGCTCGGCGTCGGTCTGGAATCCGCTGACCCTGGCACGATCAACGACGAACTGGCTATAAGAAGGCTTTTTGCCGAGCGCAAGAGCATAAAATTTGTAGATGAAGTAGCCTCTTTCTCTGAACTCGGGCGACAGGTAGATGCCCTGTGACACCGAAATCCGATCACACGACGGACTCGTCGGCACACAATTGTTAATCTGATTAATCCATGCCGTGAATCCTGGCGGGTCGGGCTCGCGGCCGAGGAAGTCTATGTAGTGCTGGCGGACGAAGAATCCGGTATGGTCTATCGGATTGGGGGTCGTCGCCGAGTCGTTTCCGTTATCTGTAATCTCAACCGTCGCCGATGCAGTAGCGCCGAGGACGGCGCCGCCCGTCGGGTTGGATAAAGAGATCGAGAAGCTCTCCGCGCCTTCGACGTAGGTGTCGTCAATGACCGGGAGGAATATCGTTTTGGAGATTTGAGTCGGGGCGAATCTCAGAGTACCGACGACCGAGACGTAGTCACATCGAGAGGAGGCTTTGTTATTAACGACATTGCAATTTTGAAGCGCAGCCGTGTCGGCGGTCGCATAGTTGACGTTGACTGAATCGTTTGCGTCACCCGTGCGCGTGACCACGACCGCAAGGCTGCCCGCGCCCTCCTGTACCGCGTAGGAAGGGCTTGAGAACTGTAAGGTCGGAGTATCGTCGTTGACTAAACTCACACTGCTCTGCCCATCCGCCAGCGTGGCGTTGACCGGGGCCGAAAGATTAACGAAGAAGTGTTCGTCCGGCTCATTGATACCGTCGCCATTAATTGTAATGGTGATGACCCTGAGTCTTCGCGTAGGATTAAAGGTTAGCGTGCCCGAGGCTGGCAGGAAGTCCGCGCCGCTCGTTGCGCTTGAAGAAGCCGTGTCGTAATGAACCGTCACGGTCTGATCGGTCGGCTGCGACAGAGTCACCGGAATATTAATCTGGTAGAACCCGCCGCTGCCTTCGACAACGGACACGTCAGCGATCGTCATTTTGGGCAGCGCGGTTTTATTAGTGATGGTGAGTATGGCCGTGTTCGGGCTTCCCAGAAACTCTTTGTCTGATGTGCCGAAGAGGCTGATGTTAACGTTTTCGCTCGGCTCGTAATCCTCGTCATTGATGATCGGGATGGCGAAGGTCTTGCTCGTCTCTCCCTCGGCAAACGTAAGCGTTCCCGTAGTGTGAACGTAATCGACGCCAGCCGTGGCCGTATTAGCGCCCGGCGTGGGCGTACCCGTGCTGGTTGTATATTTAACCGTGATCGAGCCCGTCAGGCCGCCCGTGCGATTGACGGTCACTATGGCCTCGCCAACGTCCTCGGAGACGGTATAAGCGGCGGCGTTGAGCTGCACGCTGCCGGATGCTCCGCCCCCGAAGCACGGCGAGAACTCGGAAGTATTGCCGGAAGGATCGGTCGCGGTCGCCGTTACAACTCTTCCCGCCGCGAGCGCGCCCGAGAAGGTAACATTAAAATTCGCATTGCCGCCTGCGTCCGTCGTGGCCGCGCCCGCGCCTATAAACCTGGCTCCCTCACCATTGCCCGAAGCGTCACACGCGCGGCTTGCGAAAAACTCCAACCTGAAAGTTGTGTTCGCCGTGCTATTGAGCGTGCCCTGAATGTTCGTCGAGGTACTGCTGGCAGTAACGGCCGTCACGATGGGAAAGTTTTGCAGGTTATTGGCACCCGCATCACCGTCGCCTGAATCGTTAGGCGTAATCCCCACGTCGCCTGAATCGTTGGGCATTATGCTCATCTGGCCCAGATCGATTCCCATAGCGCTATTGGAAAAGATCGAATTTCGATTGATCGCGTTCCCCGTCTTGTGTGGGTCTTCGCCCGTAATCTCTGTAACCCGTACGCCTTCTCCTACGTTATAGGCGATGGTATTTCCCGCCCCGGCGTTGACGCCGCCGATCAGACTCCCGATTGAGTTGTCAGAGAATACGCCGCCGCCGCCGTTGCTCACGGGAGCCACGCCCGCAGCGTTAGTGCCTATGTAATTGCCCTGCACGACGGTTCCCAACGAGTTGCGAACATACACGCCCCTGGAGGCATTGCCCGAGACGATGTTACGCGCTCCGGCGGTCGCGCCTCCGATCACGGTGTCCACCGCGGCTATGACAAATACGCCGTGCCCGCCGTTGGGCAGCGGCGCCGTGCCAGCGCCGTTAGTGCCTATGTAATTGCCTTGCACAAGGTTTCCGACGGTGGTGTAGGAGTAGGTATAGTCGGGGTAGCTCGAAATCAAAACTCCTGCGTCGGTGTTGCCTGAAATCAGATTACGCGCCCCGACAGTCGTTCCGCCTATAGTGTTGTGGGACGTATTGTAGATGAGAACACCGGCGCCTATATTGCCTATGGCAACAGTCCCGCTGGCGTCTGTTCCGATGTAATTTCCCTGGATCGTATTTCCGGATGTCCCGTCTACCTGCACGGTGATGCCGCCATCACGGTTGCCCGAAATGACATTGCGCGCGCCCGGCGTGTCCCCCCCGACCAGATTGTTTGGAGAGCCCAGATAGATACCGGTCGATCCGTTGCCCAACTTCGACTTACCCGTCGCGTCCGTGCCGATGTAATTTCCCTGGATTGTATTTCCGGTTGCGCCCGGCGTGTATATATAGATCGCGTGAGAGCCCAGGCCCGAGATGACATTGCGCGCGGCGGCGACCGTTCCGCCGATGATATTGTTGGGTGTATCCACGCGTATGCCGTGGCCTGCGGTGTCAGTGGAGGCTGAACCGGCGGCATCTGTTCCGATGTAGTTGCCTTCGATTCGATTGTTCCCGCCCGCCAACAGCGAGATCGCGCCATACGTGAACCGATTGATTATCAGTCCGCGAATACTGTTATTTCCGGCCGTGAATTGAAGGACGGCCCTGTCCGGCTCGCTCGGAAGATTAGCGCCGCTCAACTCTATCAGGGGAGCGCCCGCGAAGCCCGGCTGCGTCGTTCCGTTTATGATTACGGAGTCTGTAATTTCAGGCAGGGTAGACGTGGGCGCAATCGTTCGGACTCCGGAGCCCGGAATGTTGAAGGCGATTGTATCCGTACCCGCAGCCGCATTCGCGTTGAGAATCGCCTGCCGCAGCGAGCCCGGGCCGCTGTCGTTCGTGTTGATGACGGTGAAGGTCGTCGCCGCAAAGCTCGGCATCACGTTCCAACACGTAATACCCATCACCGCAAAAATCAGAGACAGCACTGTATTGAAGTATCGTCGAGCGCCAGACATATTAAGCATCTTCATTTTCCAGAAATATAAAGAAATGATTCGCCGGTCAACCATGTAGACCCGGGCTGGTTGCTGGCAAAGCCAGACCTTCCGGCATATCACCGCGCCACGAAAAATCGTGCGGAGCGGGTAATCCCATGCTGTTGTTGGTTGAAGTAAAGCAGGAGTGGTCGGCTATACCAGAGAGGCCGAAACGCTCGGGACGCCTTTAGCCTTCAAAAGTATTTCTCTGCCAGGAGATACTGCTTACTGGCGAACCCTTACCCCGTTCACTCGTCTAAAAGCGCCGACTTCGACAAGATACAAGTTCCAATCCGTTAGTGGCGCGGGCTCAATAAAGTAACAACGGCCGATTTGCAGAGGGTCGATAATAGGGGGGTTTTTCAGACCATTTTGTCGGAGCTTTAAGATGCGGTCTTCAACAAACCAGTTGCCTTTTTCCGGCGGAGTCCGGTTAAACTTTTTGCGTCTGGAAGCGGGCGCCGGGGGTTGGCGAAGCGGTCAGGCGGGGACGCAAAAAGAAGGCGAGGAGAGACGCACGATCTCCCCTCACCTTCGTGTTTTACCCTCTCCGGGCTGCTATTCCGCCCTGGCCTGCTTTTTGGCGGCGATCCAGGCGTTGATGCGCGCCTCAAGGACATCCATGGGGAGCGAGCCCGCGCCCAGAACCTCGTCGTGGAACTGGCGTATATCGAACTTGTCGCCAAGCTCCTTCTTCGAGCGCTCGCGCAGCTCCAGTATTTTCAGTTGGCCGATCTTATAGCCGAGCGCCTGCGCGGGCCAAGAGATGTAACGATTGGTCTCGCTCTGGACTTCGACCTCATCGACGGCCGAATGATCGTGGAAGAATTGCACGACCTGATCGCGCGTCCACCGCTTATAGTGAAAGCCCGTATCGACGACCAGACGTATCGCCCTCAGCATCTCGTCCTGCAAGCGACCGTAATCGCTGTACGGGTCTGTGTAGAAGCCTACGTCCTTGCCGAGTCTCTCGGAGTAGAGAGCCCAGCCCTCGACAAAAGCCGTATTGCCTCCCTGCTGGCGGAATGGGGGCAGCGCGGCCAATTCCTGCTGAATGGAGATTTGCAGGTGATGGCCGGGAATGCCCTCGTGATAGGCCGTGGATTCCATTGAGATGGTTTTACGAGAGGTCGGGTTGCTGGTGTTGACCGTGATGTAGCCGGGACGCGACCCGTCCGGCGTGCCCTGATTGTATTCGGCCCCCGATGCTTCCGCTTCCCTGAAGGCTTCGGTCTGCCTGACCTCGAAACCGGCTTTGGGCAGACGACCGAACAATTTGGGCATCTCGCGCTTCATACCCTCGATATACTTGCGATAGATTTCCAGAATCTGCTCGCGCGATTGGGGATGAAGCTTGGGGTCTTTCTCAATCGCCGCGTTGAACGTCTTCAAATCCTTAAAGTCGAGCCTGTTGGCGATCACCATCATCTCTTTTTCGATGCGCGCGACCTCGCTGAGACCGATCTGGTGAATCTGTTCGGGCGTCAGGTCGGTCGTCGTGGAGCTTTTGACAGCCGCCGCGTAGCGGGCCGCGCCGTCCGGCAAAGCCCAGATGCCCGGCTCCATACGCCCTTTCGGCGCATACTCCTCTTTCACGAACTTTGCGAAATTCAGGTAAGCCGGATTGACCTGATCGCGTATCGCCGCCGTCAGGCTCTCGGTGATGCGTCTCCTGTCGGCCTCGGAAATGTCTTTCGGGAACTTTGCGAGTGGTTGCGCGAAGGGCGATTTGTCCGGCTGCTGGCCGCCTATGCCCTCGGCCTGTGTGACGACCTTCTCAAGCAGGAACTTGGGCGGCATCAAGCCATCGGCCAGCCCCTTCCTCATCTGAACAATGTTCTGATCCATCAACGTAGGGAATTTCTTCAAACGCGTGATGTAATCGTCATAGTCCTTGACGGTTGCGAAGGAGAGATACATGGCGAGCTGCGGGGCCTGTAAATGAATGCCCGAAATCTGGTTGACGGGCATCTCCCAGCCCTTGAAGCGTGCGTTCTCAAGCGTCTCCTTGAGCTGGCGCACCATCAGGGTCTTATTGAGCGCCTCCTGTTCGGGAAAGCCGGTGGTGTCGATGGCCTCAAAGCGCGGCAGAAACTCTCTGGTCTTCGCAAGGTCTTCGTCAATCGCCTTCTGCGAAAAGTCCGAGACCTGATCGTTGAATCGCTTGTCGCCGAGGATCGAGGCGAACTCCGGGTTCGTCCTGAGCACATATTCCCACTGTTCGGCGAGCAGGTCGTTTAGTTGCTTGCGCCGCGCCTCAAGATCAGCGCCGGGAATCGCCGCAGCAAATAGATTCGCCGTCAGGCAAAGCGCCAGACCCAGGGCCGCAAGGCTTCCAGCGTAGAATCTGTTTTTCACTCTCCCGGCGCCTGAGCCCGTCTGACGATGCTCGGAGCTGCCGAAAGGCTTCAGCAAGAAATCCATCACTATCTCCTTCTATGAAATTGTGTTTAGAGTAATGCGCCGGACGGGTATTTGGGACTCTTTCAGGGTACTACGGTTTCGCACTTTCGGGGCCGTGGAGCGTGAGTCCCCACACGCTGCGCGCCTCGGCCCCCCGAACCCCTTGTTCTTCGGCCCGAACAGAAGAGAGAAGGGCCTTCATCTTAAAAGAGCACGAATGCCGACCAGTATCAGATATACGATGGCGATGACGACCGCCAGCTTAATGAGCGCCACGGCCAGCCCGAAAACGAAGCCGACCAGATGCAGGGTAATCCCTGCGGCTGCCAGGACGAGCGGTACTCCCACCACCAGAACGAACAGGCCGAGAAGAATAACCCCCGCGACCCTCAGGACATCTTTCGCTTCTTTCATTTCCCACCTCAGAATATTTCAAAACTTTAACGCGGCCCGCACGCTCTCTCTCTCTGCCTCCGTTTAGACTCGTCTCGCCGAGGCGGCAGCAGCAGCTGAAGCGGCTTGCCCCAATTATACGCAGAACCCGGGCCCCGCGTTCCGCCTAAGATTTTCGGGCCGGGGGCGCGGGCCGACTTTCAAGGGACGCCTGTTCCCTGGAAAACGCTCGATTGTGTTAAGCTCGACCGAGGAGAGATTCTGATAAATACAGGGCGAGGGGCGGCCCCAGGCGGCTTTTTGTGACCGGGGCGGGAGCGAACCGCCTCGGGGCCGTCGCTGCCGTCGTCGCAGAGCCCCGAGCCTTTTACGAAATCTTCTGTTTATGGCGCGCCGCACACCAAAACCTCTTTTCAAAGAACAGGAGCCGGAGGAGCCCTCGGACGTGGCAGCGTCGGCTGCTATGGCTGCGGCTCCGCTGGCCGAGCGGATGCGCCCGCGCTACCTCGAAGAGTTCGTAGGCCAGACGCATCTGGTCGGCGAGGGGCGCGTGCTGCGTCGGCTCATAGAGGGGACGGGCGCGCTTCCCTCTCTCATTCTGTGGGGTGCGCCCGGCACCGGAAAGACGACGCTGGCGCGCCTGCTCGCCGAGAAGAGCGGCGCGCGATTCATCCCTCTGTCGGCAGTTTTTTCCGGCGTCAAGGAGGCGCGCGCCGCCATCAGCGAGGCGCGCGAGGCGCGACGCGACCGCAGCGAGCGCACAGTCCTCTTCATAGACGAGATTCATCGTTTCAACAAAGCGCAGCAGGACGCGCTGCTGCCCGCCGTCGAGGACGGAACCGTCACCCTCATCGGGGCGACGACCGAGAACCCTTCCTTCGAGGTGACGGGCGCGCTGCTCTCTCGCTGTCGCGTCCTCGTCCTGAATCCACTGACGAGCGAGGACGTGGAAACGATTCTCAGGCGGGCGCTCGCGGACGAGGAGCGCGGGTTGGCCCACCTTCATGGGGAAGTCCCGGAAGAGATGATAAAGCGGCTGGCCCGCTCGGCTGCGGGCGATGCGCGCGTCGCGTTGGCCGCTCTCGAAGCGGCTGTGGAATCGACAGCGCCGGACGAGCGCGGCATCCGACGCGTTTCCGCCGAAACGGTTATAGAGGCCCTGGGCCGCGCGCATTACGCCTACGATAAGGGCGGCGAGGAGCACTACAACCTGGCCTCGGCGCTCATCAAGTCGCTGCGCAACTCCGATACGGACGCGGCGCTCTACTGGCTGGCGCGACTCATAGAAGGCGGCGCCGACCCTGTCTTTATAGCGCGCCGCCTGTGCATCCTCGCGTCCGAGGACATAGGCATGGCCGACCCGCAGGCGATGGTGCAGGCGGCCGCAGCAGCAGACATCACGCGCCTGATCGGCCTGCCCGAAGCCCTCTACCCGCTTTCGCAAGCCGTCATCTATCTGGCCCGCGCGCCGAAATCGAACGCCGTCAAGCGCGCCTACATGGCGGCGGCCGCCGACGCCTCGGAGACGGCGCGCGAGCCCGTCCCGCTGCATCTGAGGAACGCCGTCACGCCGCTCATGAAGCGCATCGGCTACGGTGGCGGCTATCGCTACGTTCACAACGACCGGCGCGCCAAAGAAGAGATGTCGTGCCTGCCCGAGGCTCTCAGCGATAGAGTCTATTATGATGAGGAACCATCGACAGCAGGCCACGAGCAATCGGACGATCATTGCTAGACCAGCTTGAGCTTTGTATCCCTTTCACCTTTGCCGGAAGCTGACGGGGCCGCGCGCGCGTCAAGGAGAATCTAAAGAGTGAGTGCGAATAAATCTGATAAAGAACTGGCTTTTCTTCAAGAGTTGTATGTTGCGACCGATTGGGGCGAAAGATTCGCCGCGCTGATGGACGAGCACCTAGAGCTGCCCAAACGGGGGCGCGCTCTCTATGTCGCCTCGGGGACGGGCGGCCATGCGCTGGCGATGCAGGAACGCGCCGGGGACGATGTGACCTTCGTCTGTATTGACGAGAGCGAGGAGTGCCTGGAATTGGCCCGCGTCAAAGCGATGGCGATCAAGGCCGACCCTGAGTTCAGGCGCGCGCAACTCGAAGCGCTCGGATTTGAGGACGACCAGTTCGATCTGGTCGTCGGTGATGCTTCGATGGTCGCGCCCGAGCGCTTGCCCGAAATAATCCCGGAGATGGTCAGGGTGGCCGCGCCCGGAGGCACTGTGGCCCTCAGTGCGGCCACCTCGTCGAGCTTCGGCGAGTTTTTCTCGATCTACTGGGAGGCGCTCAGAAGCGCCGGTCTTGAGGAGCATTCCCCGGAAGTGGAAACTTTAATCAGGGAATTGCCGACGGTCGGGGCAATCGAAGAGTTGGCCCAACGCGAGGGCCTCGAAGCAGTCACGTCCTGGACGAGCATCGAAGAGTTCGATTATGAATCGGGCGAGGAGTTTTTGAACGCGCCCCTGATTACGGATTTCCTGCTCAGGTCGTGGTTGGAGTCGCTGCCCGATGATGAAAAGCGGGCGCGCGCTACAGGCGAGATCGCGCGCATCATAGATGAAGAGCGACAGGATATGGATTTCACGCTCTCTGTCAAAGCGACGGTCGTCGTCGGGCGTAAGCTCGGCTAAGAGGATCAGGCAAGCGAATAAGAAGACGCAGCGGCGGGGGTGAAGAAAAGTCGCGGGCCTGTGCCTCCTGCTCGTTCATCTCCCACCGCCTCTCTTCTTCTACCTCTTGCTCTCTTTGGCGTATCGGTCGGACGCCACTCTATCTTCTTCGATTGTTTCAGCGGCGTTCAGACGTTCGCGACGCCGGGCCTCTTCCAGCTTCGCTTCCTTGTCGGCCTCGTCCTGCCCCTCCTGAAACGCCCTTTTGCTCTGGCCCAGGGCTTTGGCCAACTGGGGCAGACGGCTGCCGCCGAAAAGAAGCAGTATCACGACGAGAATGATGATCCATTCCCAGCCGCCCGGCATACCCAGCAACAATAGTTTATTCATCATCTGGAGAATCCTCTGCCGATCAATCCGGCATTGTACGGTGGCGCGCAAGTAGGGGGCGACTTGCGCGGGCGGCTCAATCTTTGGAATCCGACTCGTAGAAAAGATACTTGCGCCAGGTCTCATCGGCACGCCCGATGTAGCGCATGATCTGCCGGTTGACGTGCAGCGAAAACCCGCGCGGGCGGCGCAGCAGATGCATCCCGGCCTCTTCCGGCGTCCGGTTGCCCTTGCGATGATTGCAGCGCTTGCAGCACGCCACCAGATTGTCCCACGTCGAATCGCCGCCACGCGAGCGCGGATGAACGTGGTCGAGCGTGAGTTCCGAGGGCGGATACTGTTTGCCGCAATACTGGCAGGCCGAATGATCGCGCAGCAATATATTCTTGCGCGAGAGCGAGCGACGCTCGAAGGGGATGTGTATGTATTCGGTCAAACGGATAACGGATGGGGCATGGATCGAGAGCTTCGCCGAATGGAGAATGTGGCCGTTGTGTTCTTCGACTCGCGCCACCCCCTTGAAGATCATGACGACGGCGCGCCGCTCAGTACACACGTTGATCGGCTCGAAGGATGCGTTCAGGACTAGGACACGTCCGTTCATATTGCCCTCTGATAATAACGAAGCGCCCGCGCAAGTGTCAAAATAATTACCGGGGCGTGCCGTGCGCCCCTCTCGCCGGGGAGACCACCGGGTTGGCCCAAGACGCTGCTACGGCAACTACTTAGCGAGCCCGACGCGCCGCACCAGGGCGACGAATCGCGAGTCCGTGCGCAGCGCGTCGAACATCGGCTCGACGTGCAGGAAGGCCATGAAGCCGGAGCGCTCCTCAAGGGCGCGTTCGAGCCACAGGAACATTCGATCCTGTATATCCAGGCCCAGATAGATCATCGCGAAGTAGTAGGACGAGACGTATTTTTCGCGCGCCAGCTTTTCCAGCTCGGCGATGATGCGCTCGGCGGCGGCGAGCTTTCCGGCCACGGCGTACGCGTAGGCGAGGTGTGATTTGTAGGTCGCGTCGCCGCCCGAAATCTTGACCGCGCGCTCAAGAGCCGTGATGGCTTCGTCGACCGCACCCTGCTGCACGAGCGCGAGCCCGATGTTGCGGTAGGCGAAGGCGAACTGCGGATCCATCTCAAGGGCTTTGCGCCCCTGCTCGATGGCGTTCGCGTACTGGCGCGCGAAGTAGTAGGCCCAGCCGAGGCTGACGTGCGCGAAGAGCGAGAGCGGGTCCAGCTTCTCGACCAGCTTGCATTCGCGTATCGCTTCCTCGTGGCGGCCCGCCGCCTTCAGATAAAAACCGTACCCGTCATGCGCGCCCGCGTAAGAAGGATTAAGCTCGATGGCCCGCTTGAACTCTCTACGCGCTCCCGCTAAATCCCAATCGTAGAGGAGACGGAAAAAACCCAGAGAGGTGCGAGCTTCGCCCAGGGTGCGGTCGATCTTTAAAGCCTTCATGGCCGCCTCCTTCGCTTTCGGGTAAGCCTCTACGGGCGGCACGCCCCCGGTAGACGACCCGAGGAAGGCGTACGAGTCGGCGAGGCCCGCGTAGGCGAGCGCATAGTTACGGTCGAGCTTGATCGCCTGCTGGAAATAGTCTATGCCCTTCTTGAGCCATTCGCCCGTCCGCTTGTTGGCGTAGTAACGTCCGCGCAGGTAGAGATGATAAGCCTCCGTGCTCTCGGTGTAGCGTTTCTCAAGCCGCCGTTTCTCCTCGCGGTTGAGCCGCATTCTTAGCTTTTCGGAAATCTCTTTGGCGATCTCCTCCTGAACCTCGAAGATGTCCGACCGTTTGCGATTGTAGCTCTCGCCCCAGAGCTGCGAATGGTTCGCCACGTCGATCAGCTCGACGCCGAAGATCAGGCGGTCACCGACCTGTCGCACACGGCCCGTCAGCACGGCGCGCACGCCGAGCCGCTCGCCTATCTCCTGCGGGTCGAACTCAAGCCCCTTGTAGCGAAAGACGGTGCTGCGCGGGACGACGCGCAGCTTCGGGAGTTGGGCCAGCGAGTTGATGATATTTTCCGTCACCCCGTCGCTGAAATACTCCATTTCGGGATCGTTGCTGGCGTTGGCGAGCGGCAGGACGGCCAGTGAATCTATCGCCCTGCGCGTCGGGCGGCGGCGTTGGAGCGGCAGGGTCGCCGACGGCGCGAGGCCCACCGGGGAAGACGGTGACGCGTCGGCCCCAAAGATTCGCGTCTCTATAAAATCCGTATTGGCGAGGCCCGCGCCGCCGCCGCCGAGATTCGACTGCGAATCATATTGAGCGTCCGGCTCCCGGACGAGCGGCGCGCCGTCTTCACGACAGAAGTTGAGGGTTTCATCCCTGTATGTGCGCTGGCATGACGGGCAGCGTTTCATAAAAATTCGGAGGCTCGACGGATGACGCTCGCAATTTAATCCAGGCCCCTGGCCACAGGGCGCAGAAAGAACCGGCGTTGATGATCGTGTGCTCGGCTACTGGTCACGGAGATGAAGCACGAAGCCGTGCGAGGCTGGCGCGCGCGCTTTCTCTTCTCTTACGGCCCTGGTCGAAAGCGGTCGGTCGCCTCGATGAGCGCGCTGGCTGTCCCCGGCTCGGTCACGGAATGACCGGCATCGGGAATGACGTGAAACTCCGCTTCCGGCCAGGCGCGGTGAAGCTCCCACGCGCTCATTATAGGGCACACCACATCGTAGCGCCCCTGGACGATCACCGTCGGGATATGGCGTATCTTCCCCACGTTTTCGATCAGATAATTATCCGTCTCGAAGAAGGCGTTGTTCATGAAATAATGGCATTCGATGCGCGCGAAAGCGAGCGCAAATTCCGGCTCGCCGAAATGATTAATCATCTCCAGGTCGGGCAGGAGCTTTGAAGTGCTGCCCTCCCAGATGCTCCAGGCGCGCGCCGCTTCCAATCGTACGGCCTCGTCCTCGCTCGTCAGCCGCCGGTAGTAAGCGCCGATCATATCGTCGCGCTCCGATTCCGGGATGACGCGCTCGTACTGCTCCCACACGTCCGGAAAGATGGCGCTCGCGCCCTCCTGATAGAACCAGCGAATCTCCTTCGGGCGGCACAGAAAGATTCCACGCAGGAAGAGAGCGCGCGTCCTGTCGGGGTGGGTCTGGGCGTAGGCGAGGGCGAGCGTGCTTCCCCATGAGCCGCCGAATACCATCCAGCCTTCGATGCCCAGATGCTCGCGCAAGCGTTCTATATCGGAGACGAGATGCCAGGTCGTATTGTCCTCAATGCTCGCGTGCGGAGTGCTCTGCCCGGAGCCTCTCTGATCGAACAGCACGACGCGATAGGCCGACGGGTCGAAGAAGCGGCGATAGTCCGGAATCAAGCCACCGCCGGGGCCCCCGTGCAGAAAGACTATCGGTTGACCGGCGGGGTTCCCGACCTGCTCGTAATAGATGTTGTGGACGGGCGAGACCGCCAGCCGTCCCTTATCGTAGGGTTCTATCGGATCGTATAAAGTTCTCATAGCCATATAATACAGAGGTAGCAGTGTAGAGGCCAGTTGCCATTTCAAGCGCGCGCACGGCTCGCATAAATCGGGACGCGCGCTCGCTCTAGGTCTTTCGGACTGGAAAAGCGGGCCCGCCGCAGGGCCGTGGCTTTTTAGTCCGAAAATGTTCTGTCAAGCTCGACGCCTCCGTAACGACAGGACACAAGCGCCGAGCGCCTACTCTCAGGCGCGCGCCAGCGTAAGCACGAACACTTCGCGTGCGCCCGACGCCCGCAAACGATGCGCGCACGCGGCGACCGTAGCGCCCGTCGTCAACACATCGTCGATGAGCAGAATGCTTTCACCCTCGATGAGGCGCGGACGCGCGGCGTGAAAGGCGTCCCGGACGCTCTCGCGCCGCGCCCGCGTATCCATCCCGGCGCGGTGGCGTTCGGTGTGAACCGTACGAGAGAGACTCCACACGTCGAGCGGCAGACCTGTTAAGGCGGCGAGCGCGCGGCCGAGCACAGCCGCTTGATTAAAGCCGCGCTCGCGCTCTCGATCAGGATGAAGCGGCACGGGCACAATGCGCGTCGCGCCGAGGAGCGGCGACCGCTGCTGCGTCTCGTATAGAAGCCGTGCGAGACGCGTTGGGACGTACGGCTCTCGCTTGAGGGCCAGCACGCAAGCGCGCAAAGCACCTTCGTAGAGGCCGCAGGCGCGCGCCGCCGTGAAGGGTTCCGCCTCGCAGCGACGACAGCGCACGTCCATAGGGTCTTTCATCGATGCGTGCGTTTGCGCGTGCGTCGGCGTGCCGCATTTCCGGCACAGCGACTCCTGCCCGGAGAAGATGCGCGTCTTCAGCCAACACGCGCCGCAGGCCATGCCGTCGGCGCGCGCCTCGACGCTCGCCCCGCATACGGCGCAAGCCTGCGGGTAAAGAATCGCCAGCGCCGCATCGCAGAGCGAGTCGACGAAAGGATATAAGGGCCTTGAAGCTTTGGGCTTCATCCGAGGTTCTACAAAAGAGAAGTTTTCGGGAGGATGAGCTGAGCGCCGTCGTCGTCCTAACGTACCTAACATACACGAACGGCCTCCCGATTTGAATAGCTTCAAGTCGGAAGGCCATCATTACTTTTTTTGATTGCCGTCGGGCTCTTCTCTCTAATCCTCTTCTTCGTTCAGGAGGCCGCGTTCCTGTAAATCCTGGCAGCGCAGGCAATGACGCGCCCAGGGCACGGCTTCCAGCCGCCTCTCCTGAACAAGCTCTCCGCAATGCACGCACTCGCCGTACTCACCGGCTTCGATGCGAACCAGCGCTTCGTCGATCAATTCGAGCAGCCGCCGGTCATTGGCCGTCATGGAAAATAAAAGCTCTTTGGTATATGCGTTGGCTGCCATGTCCGCCGGGTCTTGCGTCGCTTCGGAGTCGCGCTCGCGGCTGTAGAGTTCCGCCTCCATGACCTGGCCGACCAACCCCTCGCGGCGGCCCAGCAGGCGATCCCTGTAGGTTTTAACTTTTCTTTTGTCCATCTTTATTTTGTTCCTTTACTCCTTATGTTCTCGCCCATTGACCGCTATGCGGAAAGCATGACAGCGGAAGGGTACAAATAGAAGCAGCTTCTTCTTCGCGTTCGTACGGCCTTCACGCGCGCCGCCCGCTCGGGAGCCGATCATTTCTGGTACGGCAGACCATGTATGATCGTGTAGGCTCTGTACAACTGTTCCAGCAGGACGACGCGCGCCATCTCATGCGTCAGGGTCAGGCGCGACAAAGACCACCGGAGCGCCGCGCGCTCCCTGACCTCAGCCGATACTCCGTAGGGCCCTCCGATGATGAATGCCGCCTCCTTCGTCCCCCGAACCTGCCAATGTTCCACCTCCGCCGCCAGTTCCGGCGAACTCCACTCGCGGCCCTCCACGTCGAGCAAGACGGCAAGGGCGTCCGTCCGGAGCGCGCTTATGATGCGCCGCCCCTCATCTTCGATGCCTTCACGCTCCGTACGCGCCGCGCTCTCGCGTAGTTCCGTCACCTCGCAGCGCACAAAGCGCGCCAGCCTCTTCAAATATTCGTCGCCGAGCGCGCGCAAGTGCGCATCCCTGGTTCTGCCAACCCATACAAGCCGCACACGCATCGTTACAGGGATGAGGGCGCAAGTGTGAGGGATGAAATGAACCAGTCACTTTGCCCCTCTGTTTTGTTAATCTTCATCCCTTATCCCTCCGCCCTCATCCCTTTTACTGTAGCGTGCCAGCTTCTCGTAAAGGTTCTTGCGGCTGATGCCGAGCAGGCGCGCCGCCTCAGACTTATTGCCGTTGGTCGCCGAAAGCGTCTCGCATATATATTCGGCTTCAAGCTCGGCCAGGGTGGGCCGCCTGGGCCCGCTCCTGTTTCGCCGCGCCGCCGATACCCGAACCGCTTCCGGCAGGTCTGCGGCCTCAACCCGCTCGCCCGGAGCGAGGATGACGGCACGCTCAAGCGTGTTGGCAAGCTCGCGCACGTTGCCCGGAAACTCGTAAGCATCGAGCAGGTCGAGCGCCTCTTCGGAGATGCCTGTCACGGTGCGCCCGTGTTTCGCGGCATAGGTTTTCAAGAACAGCCGGGCCAACTCCCTGACATCCTCGCGCCGCTCCCTGAGTGGCGGCAGATGTATGTGCACGACGTTCAGGCGATAGAACAGGTCTTCGCGAAAGCTGCGCCGCTTGACAGCCGTCTCCAGATCGACGTTCGTGAGCGCAAGAAGCCGCGCGTCCACCCTGACCGTACGTCTTCCGCCGAGGCGCTCGAACTCGCGCCGCTCGATGACGCGCAGCAGTTTGGCCTGCGCGTCCGTAGAGAGATGCGCGATCTCGTCGAGTACGAGCGTGCCCTTGTGCGCCGCTTCGAGGCGTCCGGGTTTCGCTTCCGTCGCACCCGTAAAAGCGCCGCGCTCGTAGCCGAACAGCTCCGCCTCGATCAGCTCGCTCGGCAACGCCGCGCAATCTATCTTGACGAACGCTCCGGCGCCTCTCCGCGAGCGCGCGTGAATGAAGAGCGCCAGCGCGTCCTTGCCTGCGCCCGACTCTCCCGTCACCAGCACGTTGGCGTCCGTCGCCGCGACCCGTTCGGCGAGGCGTACCACCTCGCGCATCGCTTCCGAGAGCGCCACGATCTCAATCACGATTCATTTCTCAAAGAGCCCTGGTCGTTGTCGCCGCCGCCCGCCAGTTCCGGCGGAAGCGCGATGCGCACGGCATCGCGCCACAACCTCTCAAGGTCATAAAACCTGCGGGCCTTGTCTTCAAAAACATGGACGACGAAATCGCCGTAATCGACCAGCACCCACTCGCCCGTGTTGTAGCCCTCGACGCGTGCGGCGCGCGTGCCCTGCTTCTTCAACTGCTCGACGATCTCGTCGGCTATGGCCTGCACCTGTCGCACGTTGGTTCCGCTGGCGATCAGAAAATAATCGGTAAAGCTGGCGATGGCGCGCAGGTCAAGCACGATCAGCTCGATCCCCTTTTTATCGCTGGCCGCGCGCAGCGCCGTACAGATTCGTTCGTCCAGCCCCTCGCCGCATTCTTCGGCCGTAGTGGTGGTGGTGGCCGCTGCCGCCTCAGTCGCAGCACCCTTTTTCTTCATCACCTGCTCGGGATGGAGCGCCTTTTCCTTGATTGAAGAGTTTTCTTTCATGCCTCTTTCTCTGTATAGAGCCTGTATTTTTTTATATAGTCCGCCACAGGCGGCGGGACGAGCCGCCCGAGGGGGCGTCCCTCTCGGGCGGCGCGGCGAATCGCAGTCGCCGAAACATCCATCAACACGGTATCGGTCACGTAGATTTTCGCGCCCGTGCCCTCATCCACCACGCGCTCGATCCCGTCGGGCGCAGCGCCGCGCAGGTCGATGATCCTCTCTCTGACGCCTTCCGTGACGTGCTCCATGGACAACTCGTAACCGGGCCTTGTGACGACGATGTGATCGCTCAATCGAAGCAGCTTTTCCCACTCGCGCCACGTCGTAATGTCGGCCCAGGAGTCCGCACCCATCATGAAAAAGAGCCTGACGGATGGGCCCGCTTCGGTTTGCAGGCGCGCGAGCGTTTCGACCGTGTATGGCCTTTCGGGCGCATCCAGCTCGACGGTCGAGACGCGCAGCCGCTCGTCACCTTGCGTCGCCAGCACGAGCATCGCGTAACGATGCAGTCCCGGCGTCGTTTCCCCGCGCCCTCGTTTATGCGGCGCGACGTGCGCCGGAATAAAAAGAAGCTCGTCGAGCCTGAAATACTTCAGGACGTTTTGGGCGACCGCGATGTGCCCGACGTGAACCGGATCGAACGTCCCGCCGTAAAGAGCTATGCGTTTTCGTCCGCTCATCGAAAACTTTTCATCTCCGGGAGCGCCTCTCCCTTTGAGCCCCGGACGGTAGCGGCAGCAACAGCGGGCGGCAGAAGAGTCTTACTCTTCAGCGCGCCTGCGCGCCCCCCGCTGCGCTTAGGAGACGGCGCGCATTTCATCGGGCTTCCGGGCAACCGGCGCGCTCATTTCGTCAAGCGCGCGCGCAACGGCGCTGACCAGTTCCCGCACGCCCTGCCGTGTCGCCGAAGAGATGGCATAGAAAGCTCTACCGTCCCGCTCCGCGCGTTTCCTCAATCTCTCCAACCGCTCCGGCTCGTCCAGCGCATCCGTCTTCGTCGCGACGACCAGTTGCGGGCGCGAGGCCAGACTCTCGTCATAAGCCAGCAGCTCGCGATTGATCGTCTCGTAATCCTCCACGGTGTCGCGTCCCGACAGGCCGGATACGTCAACCAGGTGAAGCAGGAGCTTGGTTCTCTCGACGTGGCGCAGGAAGCGGTCACCGAGCCCTGCCCCTTTGTGAGCGCCTTCGATCAAGCCCGGAATGTCCGCGACGACGAAGGTGCGAAACTCGCCCATATCGACGACGCCCAGATGCGGCTCAAGCGTCGTGAACGGATAATCGGCGATCTTCGGTTTGGCGGCCGAGATGGTCGAGATGAGCGTTGACTTTCCGGCGTTCGGGAAACCTACGAGGCCGACATCTGCGAGCAGCTTCAACTCAAGCTGTAGCTCAAGCTCGTCGCCGGGGCTTCCCTCCTGATGATAGCGGGGCGCGCGATTGGTCGAAGTCGCGAAGTGCGAATTGCCGAAGCCGCCGCGCCCGCCGCGCGCCGCGCGCCAGCGTTCGCCGCTCTGCGTAAAGTCATAGAGCAAGTCCCCCGTGGCGGCGTCGAAGATTTGTGTTCCGACGGGCACGCGCACAACGGTGTCCTCGCCGTCGCGGCCCGAGCGATTCGAACCCTCGCCGTGGCGACCGCGCTCGGCGATGTGCTCCGGGTTATAGCGCAGATGAAGCAGCGTGTTCAGAGATTCGTCGGCCTCCAGCCAGACATCGCCGCCGCGCCCGCCATCTCCGCCCGAGGGGCCGCCGCGCGGGACGAATTTCTCGCGCCGAAAGGCCATCACGCCGTTGCCGCCGTGGCCTCCCTGCACGCGAATCTTGGTACGATCAATAAACAATTTGCGGAACCGGGATTTAGCGAGCGCCGAATGAAAAGCGATTTATCGATGCTTCACGGTCGGCTCTCCAAAATCGAAAGCGACGCCCATCGCTTCAAGGAGTGAAAGCACTCGGCGCAGGCGTCGCACGTGTTATGGGCTTTTTCGGATGCCCTGCTCTTACGCGGCAGCCGCCGGTGGCGCTTGTTCCATCTGCGCGGCGACTTCCGGATAGACGCTGATGAATTTGCCGGAGCGACCCTTGTCCTCAAACTTCACGATGCCGTCAACCAATGCAAACAGCGTGTCGTCCTTGCCGCGCCCGACGTTACGGCCGGGCTTCCATTTTGTGCCGCGCTGGCGGGCGAGGATATTCCCGCCGAGCACGCGCTCGCCGCCAAACTTCTTGAGGCCCAATCGCTGCGAATTTGAATCGCGACCGTTACGCGAAGAGCCGACGCCCTTTTTGTGTGCCATCTGAATACTCCCTGCTAATTCAGGAGTCAGAACCCGGGGACACAGGATTCAGAATGAAGGGCCGAGACCGCTTTTATTCCGACTCCTGTGTTCTGATTTCCACTCCTGCTCTATCCAATTGAATCTATCTTCAGCATCGTGTAGCCCTGGCGATGGCCCTGCTTGCGCTTGTACTGTTTACGACGCTTCTTCTTAAAAACGATGATCTTGTCGTCGCGACCGTGGTCGACGACCGTGGCGGCGACCCGCGCACCTTCGACCAGGGGCGCGCCCGTCTGCGGCGCTGCTGCTGCGGCGTCGCCGCCGCCGCTCGTGCCGAGCATCAACACGTCCAGCTCGACCGCTTCGCCAGCCTGCTTGTTCATCAAAGGCACGCGCACGGTCGCGCCTTCTTCAACGCGAAACTGTTTGCCGCCACTTCTGATTATTGCGTAAGACATCTCTTGCCCCCTTAGAGCGAGCCACACTCGCTATAGAAAAGTCGTTTATTATAAGGGTACTCGAAGGTGCAGTCAACGCGACGAGGGCGCTATTTTGACCTTCCCCTTAACGCCGTTATTCGACAGGAAATCCTCCATGAATTTGGTCGAGAAGCGGCCCGCGCGGAATGACGGATCGTCCATAATCTTGAGGTGAAGAGGGATCGTCGTCCTGATGCCCTCGACGACCATCGCCTCCAGCGCACGCCGCATGCGCGCGATGGCCAGCTCGCGCGTGCGCGCGAGGACGATGACCTTGGCGATCATCGAATCGTAGTAGGGCGGTACCGTGTAGCCCGGATACGCGGCCGTATCGACACGCACGCCGGGGCCGCCCGGAAGATTGAAGGCCGTAATCAGGCCGGGCGACGGCACGAAGGTTTCAGGGTGTTCGGCGTTGATGCGACACTCGATGGCGTGGCCGACGATGGGCACGTCCGCCTGCGTGTAGCCCAGCTCCTCGCCCTGTGCGATCCTGATTTGATTGCGCACGATGTCGAGCAAGGTAACCATCTCCGTGACCGGATGCTCGACCTGTATGCGAGTGTTCATCTCCATGAAATAGAAGCGATCATCTTCGTCCAGTAGAAACTCGAAAGTGCCCGCGCTCGAATAGCCTATGCGCTTGCAGGCTTCGACCGCAGCCTCGCCCATACGCTCGCGCAAGTTCTCGGAGAGCACCGGCGAGGGCGCTTCCTCAAGAAGCTTCTGGTGGCGGCGTTGGATAGTGCATTCGCGCTCGCCGAGGTGTATGCACTGGCCGTACTCGTCGGCGAGCACCTGGATTTCTATGTGGCGCGGTCGCTCTATGTAGCGCTCGATGTAGACATCGCTGTTCTTAAAGGCGGCGGCCGCCTCCGCCGAGGCCGTCTCAAGGGCCGAGCCCAACTCCTCTTCCGCGCGTACGATACGCATTCCGCGTCCGCCGCCGCCCGCCGCCGCTTTGACGATGACCGGAAAGCCGATCTCGCGCGCAAGCACAAGCGCTTCCTCTTCGGATTCCAAAGGGTCGGGGCTGCCCGGCAGGATGGGCACGCCCGCCTCCTGCATCGCGCGGCGCGCTTCCACCTTATCGCCCATCAGGCGTATGACGGAGGGCTTCGGCCCTATGAACTTGATGTTGCAGGCCTCGCAGATTTCAGCGAAGTAGGCGGACTCGGCCAGAAAGCCGTAGCCCGGATGAATCGCATCGACGTTGGCGATCTCGGCGGCGCTGATGATGGCCGGGATGTTCAGGTAACTCTGGGCGGAAGGGGGCGGGCCGATACAGTAAGCTTCATCCGCAAAGCGAACGTGAAGAGAGTCGCGGTCTGCCGTGCTATGGACGGCGACCGTCTTGATGCCCATCTCCTTGCACGTCCAGATAATCCGGCACGCGATCTCGCCGCGATTGGCGATCAGGATTTTACGGAATTTTCGCGTACCAGTCATAACAACAGTGACAAGTGATGGGCGACGAGCGACGAGAAGATACAAGCTTTAATCTTGTCATTCGTCGCCCGCCACCGCTTTCTCATTTTTTGAGGCCGAAGAGCGGCTGCCCGTATTCGACGGCCTGGCCGTTCTCGACATAAATCTTAGCGATCTCGCCGCTCGTTTCCGCCTGAATCTCGTTCATCAGCTTCATCGCTTCGATGATGCAGACGACCGTATCGTTATCGACGCGGCTGCCGAGGCGTACGAACGGTTCCGAGGTCGGCGACGGCGAACGATAAAACGTGCCGACGATCGGAGAAGGGATGATGACCAGGCCCGCATCCTCGGCATCGGCGGCCTCGGCCTCCTGCGTCGCGGCGGTCGATGATTCCGCTCCTGTTTCGCCCGCCGACGCTGTGGCCTTCGGCGCGGCATGAGCGGAGTCGGATGCGCTCGTCGTCGTCGTGGCGGAGGTCGGAGGCGCGGGAGCAGAGACGGGCGGCGGCTGCGTGATGATTTGCGGAGCAAGCTCGCGGCGCAGGCGGACGCGTATACCTTCGCGCTCCAACTCGAAATCCGTGAAGCCGTATTGCGCGATCAGCTCGACCAGCTCGCGCAATTCCCCCATGTTGAGCGTGGCTTCGGGGCGTCGCTGCGGCTGCGGCTGGTGGCGGCGTCGGCCGCGATCACGCGCACCGCCGCTGCTGCCGCTGCCTCCGCGCTCGTGCCGTTCCTCCCTGTTCGGCTTCGGCGAATGGTCTTCGCCAGCAGAAGATACTTGCGTCTCTTGGTCGCTCATTCTTTTCCACTCACCGAGAGCGAGCTGGAAATCGCACGCTCGCGCCCGTTTCCGCTCCTTTTCTGGAACAAAGCGAAGAGCCTCAATTATTCCCGTACATCCGCCGACGGTAAATTGAGGCTCGCGGTCGGCTCTTTTGCGCGCCCTTAGGGCCTCCGCTCGGAAAGAGAGGGGCGCGCGCGCCAGGGCTCGATTGATACAACGCTCTCTGCGCTACAACTACTATTCAGTATCTTTTTCAGCGGCTGTCGATTCCGTCTTGCGCGCGCGTCGTCCGCCCTTCGGCTTCTGATCCTCCGTCTGATCGTCGGTCGGGGCAACACCGCCGCCGCGCGCCTCTGTCGTCTCTTCCTTCTCGAAGGTCTTGTCCGCTTTCCTGCCGCCGCGACGCCCGCCCTCGGCCCCCTTCGTCTCGCTTGCTTTGGCCGTCTTCTTCTTACCCGTAGTCGCAGCTTTGGACTTCTTCGTGGCGGCCTCGATGCTGGCGCGCTCGCGCGGGTTATCGACAAGCTCTATGATCGCCAGCTCCGCGTTATCGCCGTCGCGATGGCCGAGCTTGATGATGCGCGTATAACCGCCCTGACGGTCTTTAAAGCGCTCGCCCAACTCGTCAAAGAGGCGCTTCAGGGCCAGCACGCCAGCCGTGCGCGGAGCGCGAGCCTGACCGCGCCGCCCGGCCGAAGGAGCCTGCTGGCGATTGCCGGAGTGGAAGAAGGAGGCCGCCTGACGGCGCAGGTGTACCGCCTGCACGCCAGCATCCTCGCCCTCCAGGCCCTGCGCGCGGCGCGACAGCGTGATCGCGCGCTCGACGAACGGGCGCAACTCCTTTGCCTTCGGCAGAGTCGTAATAATGCGCTCGTCGTGCGCGTTAATCAATGAGGTCGCGAGGTTGCGCAGCATAGACATGCGGTGCGCCGTCGTGCGGCCCAGTTTGCGATGTGCCTTTAGGTGTCTCATGATCTTAGATTCCGGATTCCGGATGGCGGATTAACGAACGGATTGAACCCGATGATCGGGCTCTTCAATCCAAATGTTCCGAAATCCGCTCGCCGAAAAGCGCCTTATTCTTCTTCGTCCGTGTCGTCGTAATCGCTCAGGTCGCCGTCGCGCCCGCCCGTGCCCGGAATCGGATTGCCCTGCGCGTCGAACTCCATTCCGAAATCGAGGCCCATGCCGTTCAGAATGTCCTTGATCTCGTTCAGTGATTTCTTGCCGAAGTTCTTGGTCGCGAGCATCTCGCGCTCGCTACGCTGAACCAGATCGCGTATGGTGCGAATGTCGGCGTTCTTCAGGCAGTTGTACGAGCGCACACTGAGTTCCAGCTCGTCCACCGAGCGATCAAGCTGATCGTTGCGCGGCAGCGGCGGCCGTTCCATGTTGGCGTAGGCGAAGTCGTCCGTGTCCTCCTCAAAGTTGATGAAGATGGACATGTGATCCTTGATGAGCTTGGCCGCGAGGCCAATCGCGTCGTCCGGTTTCACGGAGCCGTCCGTCCAGACCTCTATGGTCAGCTTGTCGAACTCCGTATTCTGGCCCAGGCGCGCGGCCTCAACCGTATAGTTCACCTTCTTGACGGGCGTGTGAACCGAGTCGACCGGAATGTATCCCAAAGACAGGTCTTCGTCGAAGTTGCGTTCGGCCGATACGTAACCGCGCCCGCGCTTCAAGCGCATCTCGATACGAAGCGAGCCGCCTTCGCTGACCGTGGCGATATGAACATTCGGGTCGAGCACCTCAACGTCGGCATCCGCCTCGATGTCGCCGGAGGTGACTTCGCCCGCGCTGTCCCTGGTGATCGTCAGCGTCTTCGCCTCGCTCCCGTGCAGCGTGAATGGAACCTGCTTCAAATTCAGGATCACGTCGGTCGCGTCCTCGACGACGCCGTTGATGGACGAAAATTCGTGCTCGACGCCTTCGATCTTGACGGCGGTGATGGCCGCGCCCTCAATCGAAGAGAGCAGCGCGCGCCTGAGAGAGTTGCCGACTGTAGTACCGAAACCGCGCTCGAAGGGCTGCGCCGAAAACCGCCCGTAGCGGTCGGTCATCGTGTCCGTATCAGCCGCCAGGCGGCGTGGCATTTGAAAACCTGTCCAGAGATTATTTTGATCCATAGCCATAATGTTTCGTCCGAAATTACATCCTTAAAAATTGCAGGGGCGGCATCCGGGTTCTCTTAAAAGCCTGCGGCCTCCGGCAAGCGCAACCAAAGAGAAGGTGTGCGCGCGCCGCCGTAACGCTTCGCGGCGCGGCGCGCGCTTTCTCGATTACTTGCTATAAAGCTCGACGATCAATTGCTCGTTGATCGAGCGGTCAATATCGGCGCGCGACGGAAGCGTGGCGATACGCACGCTCATATCGACGCCGTCCACCGGCGCAATCCAGGAGGGGCGACCGCGTCCGGCAGCCGTCTGCCACGCGCCCTCGACGTGCGGATTCCTGCGGCTCGCTTCCTTGATGGTGATCGTATCGGCGGGCTTGACCTGGAAAGAGGGGATGTCAACCTTGCGCCCGTTGACTTCGACGTGGCCGTGATTGACGAGCTGGCGCGCCTGCCGCCGCGAGGTCGAAAAACCGGCGCGGTAGACGGCGTTATCCAGACGGCGCTCAAGCAGGAACAGAAGGTTCTCGCCCGTGATGCCCTTCTGGCGCGCGGCCCGCTCGAAGTAGTTGCGGAATTGACCTTCGAGGATAAAATAGATGCGTTTGACCTTCTGCTTCTCGCGCAACTGCTGGCCGTAGCCGACGAGCGCCTTGCCGCGACGAAGACTGTTGCCGTGCTGTCCGGGCGGCTGTGTGCCGCGCTTCTCAATCGGACACGAGGGCTTGTAACAACGGTCGCCCTTGAGGAAAAGTTTTGCGCCTTCGCGGCGGCACAAACGGCACACCGCATCTCTATACCTAGCCACTTCTTTTTTCGCCTCCGGTCTATCTGCTAGACGGAAAAGTTTACAGGCTCGGGCGCTTCCCCTCTCCCGGCGGGAGGAGCAGCGCCTCGGCGGCCCTTCATCCTTTAGGTTAATTCAATTGCTGAATGCGTATTGGAAAGCCAATCGCTTGAATCCGAAATCCGCATTCCACCTTCCAAACTCGCTAGACTCTGCGCCGCTTCGGCGGGCGGCAGCCGTTGTGCGGAATGGGCGTCGTGTCGCGAATCGTCGTGACGCGAATGCCCGCGTTGTTGATGGCGCGGATGGCCGACTCGCGACCGCCGCCCGGCCCCTTAACGCGCACTTCACACTGCTGCATGCCAGCCTCTTTGGCCTTGTTCGCGGCCTCGTAAGCGGCCTGCTGCGCGGCGAAGGGAGTGCCCTTGCGCGACCCACGGAATCCGCGCGCGCCCGAAGAGGACTGCGCGATCAGGTTTCCTTCCAGGTCTGTGATCGAGATCATCGTGTTGTTGAAAGACGCCGCGATGTACGCGATGCCGTTCGGGATATTCTTCTTCTCTTTCTTGCGAAAGACCTTCTTTTTTCCGCCTGCTGCTTTTGCCATAAATTCAACTCAGGTGTCGGGAGTCAGGGGTCAGTAAAAGCCTTTCACAGGCCCCCGAACCCCCAGCCCCTATCTGTTATTTCTTGCCGGGCGCTTTCTTCTTCGCGATGGTGGCGCGGCGCGGCCCCTTGCGCGTGCGCGCGTTGGTGTGAGTCCGTTGTCCACGCACGGGCAATCCCCGGCGGTGGCGCAAACCTCTGTACGCTCCTATGTCCATCAATCGCTTGATGTCCATCTGGACGCGTTTGCGCAGGTCGCCCTCGATCTCGCCCTGCGTGTCGATGATGGAACGGATGCGACCAAGCTCGTCCTCGTTCAAATCCTTGACGCGCGTATCAAGCCCGACCTGTGCCTCTTGCAGAATCGAGGTCGCGCGCGAGCGTCCGATGCCGTAAATATAAGTGAGGCCAATCTGCGCGCGCTTGTTGGGCGGAAGATCAACTCCAGCTACACGAGCCATGCTTTCTCTCCATTTCGGATTGCCCGGGTTCGTAAGCGGCGCATTTGATAGACGCCTTTTAAATTCCGCCGCTTCCGAACTCAGGCAATCGGCAGTTCTTTTATCCCTGACGCTGTTTATGCTTCGGATTGGTGCAGATCACCCTGACCACACCCTTGCGGTGAATAATCTTGCAGTTATCGCACATCTTTTTAACTGAAGCTCGCACTTTCATCTTCTCGGCCCCCGGCCTTCCCTAATCTTCGGCCTCTATTTGTAGCGGTAAGTTATCCGACCGCGATTCAGGTCATAAGGCGAAAGCTCGACGAGCACGCGGTCGCCGGGAAGAATACGTATGAAGTGCTTGCGCATCTTGCCAGAGATATGCGCAAGCACCTGATGCTGATTATCCTCTAATTCGACGCGAAACATGGCGTTCGGCAGGGTCTCCAGCACCTTCGCCATGACTTCTATCGCCTCTTCCTTCGCCATACCGTCTAAATGATAAAATTTTGCCTCCACCGACAAACTGTGAATAGTAGCATGCGCCCGGCGTTTTGCCAAGTCGCCAGCGGCGGCGCTTAAACCCCTTACACGCTGGCCACTTCGGGCTGTTTTTCGACCGCCTCCGCGACGCGCGTGAAGACCTCGGGCCCGTCTTCGGTGATCGCTATGGTATGCTCGCAATGGGCGCTCGGTTTCCCGTCAATCGTCACCACAGTCCAGCCGTCCTTAAGCACTTTCGTCAAGTGCGTGCCCATATTGACCATCGGCTCGACGGCGAAAACATAGCCGTTTTTGATCTTCGCCCCCTTGCCCGGCGTCCCGTAATTCGGAATCTGCGGGTCTTCGTGCATCCTTCGACCGATGCCATGCCCGACGTAGTCGCGCACCACCGTATAGCCGTGCGCCTCGGCGTGCTGCTGCACGGCCCAGCCGATATCGCCGAGGTGTTTGCCCTCCCGGCACTGCTCGATGGCGCGCTCAAGACACTCCTCTGTGACGCGGATCAGCTTGAGCAGCTCTTCTGAGACGCGGCCCACCGGAACTGTTATCGCCGTGTCGCCGACAAAGCCTCCGAGCGTCGCCCCACAGTCTATGGAGAAGATGTCGCCCTGCTTCAGCTTATAGTTAGAGGGAAAGCCGTGCACGACCTGTTCGTTGACCGAAGCGCAGATCGAGAAAGGAAAGCCGTGGTAGCCCTTAAAGGTCGGCAGCGCGCCGCCGTCGCGGATCATCTTTTCCGCGGCGGCGTCGATCTCAAGCGTCGTTACGCCCGGCTCGACCATCCGGCGCAGCTCCTGTAGGACGCGCCCGACCAGTTGACCGGCGGCGCGCATCTTCTCCAACTCTTTTCTGGACTTTCCAATAATCATCAGAACGTGACCACGTGTGACGAATGAGCGGGCGCGCTCGCGAAACCTTCTCTCTCCCTCTCTGGCGCGCGAGCGCGTCACTGATCGCTTTTCACTATCCTTTCAACGTCGGCGTAGATCGATTCCGGGTCGCGCGTGCCGTCAACACGATGCAGGCGGTGCGACGCCTCGTAATAATCGAGCAGTGGACGCGTATCGCGCTCGTAGGTGGCGAGACGCGCCTGGATCGTCTCGGGCTGATCGTCGGCGCGATGATTCAACTGCACTTCGGGATGAAAATCGCAGACGTTGTCGTTTTTCGGCGGCTTGAAATAGATGTTGTAAATCTCGTTGCAGACGGGGCAGTTGCGCCGCCCGGTCATGCGCTTTTCAAGCAGCTCGAAGGGCACGTCAACCAGTATGGCCTGAATCTTTTTGCCCTGTTCGACGGCCAGTTTTTCGAGCATCGCGGCCTGCGCCGTCGTGCGCGGAAAGCCGTCCAGAATGTAGCCCCGCTTGCAGTCTTCACGCCCCGTGCGCTCGTGAACTACTCGAATCGTCAGATCATCGGGCACCAGTTTTCCGGCCAGCATGATGGCGCGCACCTCTTCGGCCAGCGGCGTGCGTTCCTCCTTCAAAGCGCGAAACATGTCGCCCGTCGAAATCTGCGGCAAGCCCAAACGCTCCTGAAGCAGTCGCGCCTGCGTCCCCTTTCCGGCTCCCGGCGCTCCCATTAAGACGATAATTTTGGACATACGATAGGGGTCGGGGGCCGGGGGTCAGGGGTCGGTCAGGACGGTTTTTACCGGCCTCTGACTCCCGACACTCGGCCCCTCAGCTTTTCAGGCTCGTCGTCCGCGCAGGCGTCCGCCCGAGCCGAGAAAGCCTTCGTAGTTTCGCATCACGAGTTGGGCTTCGATCTGTGCGACCGTGTCCATCGCCACGCCGACCAGAATCAGCAGGCTCGTGCCGCCGAAATAGAACTGGTAGCCCATCCCGGTGGGAATCCACCCGAGGCCGGGAGTGGTGCTGACGAAAGCATCGAGCCTCGCGCCGATGAAGGGCAGGCGTGCGACCTTGAAGCCGCTGAGCATGATCTGCGGGACAAAGGCTATGAGCGCAAGGTAGATTGCGCCGACGAACGTGAGCCGCGTCAGGATCGTATTCAGATATTCGGCGGTCGCGCGACCGGGCCGGATGCCGGGCATAAAGCCGCCATGCTTGCGCAGATTGTCGGCCACCTCTTCGACGTTGAAGACAATCGAGACGTAGAAGAAGGTGAAGACGATGATGAGCGTGATGAAGACCAGCTCGTAATACGGATCGCCGCCGTGAAACACCGAGAAGAAGTTGTAAATCCTGCTCCACATGGACTGCTGGTTGTTTATATCGGGCGGGAACGCCGAAAAAACCGTCTGCGGCAGCGCGAGCACCGACGAGGCGAAGATGACAGGGATGACGCCGCCCATGTTGACCTTCAGCGGCATGGTCGTCTGCTGGCCGCCGACCATCTGACGCCCGACGTGGCGCTTGGCGTAGCTGACGGCGATCTTGCGCCGCCCGGCCTCGACAAAGACTATGAAGGCGATCAGCACCACGAGTGCGATCACCAGCGCCATGACTCCGATAGTATCCATCACGTCGCCGCCTCTGACGCGCTCGAAGACCTGAATGACACCGCGCGGCAGGCCGATGATGATGCCCGCGAAGATGAGCAGCGAGATGCCGTTGCCGACGCCGCGCTCCGTAATCTGCTCGCCGAGCCACATGACGAAGATCGTCCCCGTAGTCAGCGTGATGACGGTCGTGATGAGAAAAGCCTTGCCGGGGTCGCCGACGCCGTTAACCTGTAGCCAGTGCGCGACGAACGAGGTTTGTATCCCGGCGAGGCCGACCGTCAGGTATCGCGTCCACTGGTTGATCTTCTGGCGGCCCATCTCGCCCTCTTCCTGCAACTTCTTCAACTGCGGCGAGACGACAGTCATCAATTGCAGGATGATCGAGGCCGTGATGTAGGGCGTGACGCCGAGCGCGAAGACTGAGATGGTGCGGAAGTTTCCGCCCGAGAACAGATCGAGCACGCTCAGGAGCGTACCGCTCACGTCGTTCCAAACCTGTGCGAGCCGTTCCTGATTGACGCCGGGCACGGAGACGTGCGCGCCGAGGCGATAGACGGCCAGCAATCCGAGCGTAAAGAAGATACGCTTGCGAAGGTCTGGAACCTGAAACATGTTGCGAACGGCGGCGAGAAACTTATCCATAAGATTACCTCTGACCCGTTTGTGTCTCGGACGAAAGTGGGGGCGACCCGCTGAATTATCGCTTTCAGGCCGACCATCACGCAAGTCCGGCCACTGCGGTTGAAGCGAAACCACCGAAAGCCCTTATATGGTCGGAGGCAAATCCGCTTACGGATTCGCCTCAGCCGGTTACGGGCCCCAGTGGTTTTCAACTACCGATTGCTTTTCAATCCCGCCCGGCAGCGTCTACTGCTCGCTACTACTACTACTCCTACTACTACTGCTGCGGCTGATCGCCCGTCTCTGCTTGCTGCCCGCGCGTGATGAGCGTGGCCGCGCCGCCCGCTTTTTCTATCTTCTCGCGCGCGCTCTTTGTAAAGCGATGGGCCGAGATGCGCAGCGCCTTCGAGATGTCGCCCGTTCCGAGGACGACGACATCGCGCCTTGCCTTTTTAATCAGCCCGCGCTCGTGCAGCAGCTCGGGCGTGACCTCCTCATCGGCGTCGAAATTCTGTTCGAGCGCCGCGAGGCTGACCTCAATCCACTCTTTCTTAAAGATATTGGTGAAGCCGCGTTTGGGCAGGCGGCGGTGAAGGGGCATCTGTCCGCCCTCAAAACCGATCTTGGCCGAGTAGCCGGAACGGGACTTCTGCCCTTTGTTGCCGCGCCCCGCCGTCTTGCCCAGGCCCGAGCCGGGGCCGCGCCCCAACCGCTTCTTTTTATGCGTCGAGCCTTCCGGCGCGTGTAAGTTATTAAGACCGATAGCCATGATTTACTCCATCAAATCGGGGGTCGGGGCAAGGGGGTTCAGGGGCCTGTAAAAAAACCGTCTTCACCGGCCCCCTGACACCCGGCCCCTTTTTCCCTACTCTATGATTCGCAACAGGTGCGGCACTTTGGCGACGAAGCCGCGCATCGCGGGCGTATCGGGTCGCTCGACGATCTGGTTCAGTTTCGTCAGGCCGACGCTGCGGACGATCTGCTTATGAGTCTTCGGGGCGGCGATAAAGCTGCGATAGTACTGTATGCGAATCGTGCTACGACTACCGCCATCGCCGCTTGCCCGTTCCTGATCCTTATTCTTCTGCTGCTGCTCCGCCATCTTTTACAACTCCTCTACCTGCTTGCCGCGCAGGCGCGCCAGTTCCATAGGGTCTTTCATCTTCAGCAGGCCGTCGAAGGTGGCGCGCACGACGTTGTGCGGGTTGGCCGAGCCGAGCACTTTGGTGCGAACGTCGCGGACGCCGACGGCCTGCATGACGGCGCGCACCGCGCCTCCGGCGATCACGCCCGTCCCTTCCGAAGCCGGTTTCATCAGGACGCGCCCCGCTCCGTATTTACCGATCAACTGGTGCGGCAGGGTGTTATTGATGAGCGGCACGCGAATCAGATTTTTCTTCGCCGCCTCGATGCCCTTCTTGATGGCGAGGGGCACTTCGCGCGCCTTGCCGCTGCCGAAGCCGACGTGGCCTGCCTCGTCGCCGATGACGACGAGCGCCGCGAAAGAGAGATTCTTGCCGCCCTTGACGACCTTCGTCACGCGATTGATGGAGATGACCTGATCCTTCAGATCGAGCCCCTGTGCCGATATACGTTGCTTGGGTTGTCTCATTGCTGTTCCTGTCTATCTTCGGTTGCTTCTCCGGCCCCGTTATCGCGGGCCTCGGCCGCCGCCGTCGTTTCATCACGATTGAGCCCGGCTTCGCGCGCCGCGTCCGTCAAAGCCTTGACGCGACCGTGATAGAGATAACCGCCGCGATCAAAGACTACGTTACGGATACCGGCGGCCTGCGCGCGCTCGGCGATGGTGCGCCCCACGCGCTGGGCCGCTTCGATGTTGCCGCCCGTCTGCCCGCGCAAATCCTTCTCCGTAGTCGAAGCCGAGGCGAGGGTTCGTCCCTGCTCGTCGTCTATCAACTGCGCGTAGATGTGGTTCAGGCTCCTGTAGATCGCCAGGCGCGGGCGCTCGGTCGAGCCCTGCACCTTACGGCGTATGCGCCTGTGAACGGCGCTGCGAACTGCTGCTCTGTTCCTGTTTGCCATCTTTCATTCTTCTCCTGCCCCCGCGCTTTTTTGCGGAGATAGGTCGGACGCCTCATTCATAAAACCCAGGGCGTCTTGCTCGACCGTTACAGGCGCTCACGTTTCACCGAAACCACCAGCGCCCCGTATAAAAACTACTTGCCGGTCTTGCCCGGCTTCAATTTCAAAGGCACGCCAGCATAGCGCACGCCCTTGCCCTTATAGGCGTCCGGCTTACGCAGCTTGTGCATCTCGGCGGCCACCTGGCCCAACTTCTGTTTATCGATGCCCGTGAGCGTCAGCGTCGTCTGGTACTGCTGGATGCTGGACTTGGCGGCGACGCGCTCGGTCTTCACCTCGACGCCTTCGGGCAGCGGAAACTCAATCGGGTGCGAGTAGCCGAGCGAGAAGACGATCTTGCGCCCCTGCACGTCCACCTTGTAACCGACGCCGACGACATCCATCTGGCGAGTGAAACCTTCCGTGACGCCGACGACGGCGTTGTTAGCCAGCGCGCGCGCCAGACCGTGCTGCGCCGCCAGCTCGTCGCCCGCGCGTTCGGCTATCAACTGATCGCCCTCCTGACGGAAGGTGATGCCCTCCGGCACGGGCGTCTTCAAAACGCCCTTCGCGCCCTTCACTTCCAGCTCACGCTCACGAATCGTGACGGTGACGCCGCTCGGAACCGCAATAGCTTTCTTTCCAATGCGAGACATAACTTTTAACCTTCGGTTAAGGGGCCGGGAGCCGGGGGTCAGTCAATGTCTTTACCGACCCCCGGCCCCAGACCCCTCACCCCTAGTAGATTTCCGCCAGCACTTCGCCGCCGATGTTTTCGCGGCGCGCTGTTTTACCGCTCATCAGGCCGCGCGAGGTCGAGACGATGTTGACGCCGTAGCCGCCCAGCACGCGCGGGATTTCACCCGAGCCCATGTAGACGCGCCTTCCTGGGCGCGAGACTCTGGCCAGATGCGTGATCGAGCTTGTGCCGCGCGCATCGTAGCGCAGGAAGATGCGTATGTTGCGCTTTGTCCCCTCGCCCTTGATGACGAAGTTGTTGATGTAGCCCTCTTCCTTGAGGATGCGGGCGATCTCAAGTTTCAATTTCGAGGCCGGAATATCTACGCGCGAGTGCTTCGCAGCTATTGCGTTGCGGATGCGCGTCAGCATATCGGCGATAGGATCAGTCATTACTCAAACTCCAAATCAGGTGTCCGGGGCCCGGGGTCTCGGGTTTTGCCTTAACTTTGGCCCCGGCCCCCTATCCCTGGGTTTTTCTTACCAGCTAGATTTGACGACGCCTGGAATCTGTCCCTGCAGCGCCAGTTCGCGGAAGCAGATGCGGCACAGGTTGAACTTGCGCAGGTAGGCGCGTGGTCGCCCGCACCGCTTGCAGCGCGTGTAGGCGCGCACAGCAAATTTCGGTTTCCGGTTCGATTTCGCAATCAGTGATTTCTTTGCCATATAACCTCTAAGGGGTCGGGGGTTCGGGGGCCGTGGGTCAGGAAAGACAGTTTTTACTGGCCCCTGACCCCTTTGGCTCCCGGCCCCTATATTACTGTCTGAAAGGCATCCCCAAAGCTTTGAGGAGCGCTCGCGCCTGCTCGTCGTTGCGCGCGGTCGTTACTATAGAGATGTTCATGCCGCGCGTCTTGTCCACCTTGTTAAAATCAATCTCGGGGAAGATCAACTGCTCGCGAATGCCGAGCGTGTAATTGCCGCGCCCATCGAACGCCTTGGGGCTCACGCCGCGAAAGTCGCGGACGCGCGGCAGGGCCACCGAGACCAGCCGATCCAGGAACTCGTACATACGGTCGCCCCTCAGGGTGACCATTGTGCCGATGGGCATGCCCTGGCGCAGCTTGAAGGAGGCGATTGATTTCTTCGCCTTCGTAATCACAGGCTTCTGTCCCGTGATGGCGCGTAGCTCGTCCGCTGCCGTGTCCAGAATCTTCGCGTTGGCGATGGCCTCGCCCATGCCCATGTTGATGACGATCTTCTCCAGGCGCGGCACGGCCATCGGATTCGTGATCTGGAACTCCTTGGAGATGGCCGGGGCGATCTCCTTGTGATAACGCTCTTTTAATCTTGCTGCCATAACCTTCTCGCTCTCGCTTCCGGCCCGGGTCTCGCGTGCGCGCCCCCGTGCGGGATTTCAAATTCCGCCGGGCGCAAGCGTTTCCAGACCGCAGTCACTTTTTTTCTACTTCTCCACCGTTTGGCCGCTGGCGGCGGCGACGCGCCGCTTCGTGCCGTCGCCCTCCGTCTCGTATCGAACGCGCGTCGGTTTTCCCGATTGCGGGTCGATCAACTGGACGTTCGAGATGTCTATCCAGGACTCTTTGTCTATGATACCGCCGCCGCGATTGCTCGCCGGGTTCGCCTTCTGATGCTTCTTTATCATGCCCGCCCCCTCGACCTTGACCTTGCCGTTGGCGGGCGATACCTCAAGCACGCGACCGCGATGGGGTACGCGCTCCACCTTGTCGCCCTTCTTGACGAACTTGTTGTAATCCTTACCGGCGATGACCACCACCATATCGCCTTTCCTGATCCTGGCGCGCTTGGTTCCCTTGTTCATTTTCATATCACCTCCGGCGCGAGCGAAACGATCTTCATATAGTTCTTGTCGCGCAGCTCACGCGCGACGGGGCCGAAGACGCGCGTGCCGATGGGCGTGCCGTCGTCTTTGATGAGCACCGCCGCATTCTGATCGAAACGGATGTAGGTTCCGTCCTTTCGCCGCACCTCTTTGCGGGTGCGCACGATGACGGCGTTCTGTACAGTCCCCTTCTTGATCGTGCCGTCGGGCGTCGCTTCTTTGACTGTGACCTTGATGCGGTCGCCCAGGGAGGCGATCTTGCCCGTCGATCCGCCGATCGGCATTATCATCTCCACGCGCCGCGCACCCGAATTGTCAGCCACGTCCAGGGACGTTTGCATCTGAATCATTGCTTGCTCACTCCGTTCGCGGGGTCGCGGGGGCCGGGGGTCAGGGGCCTGATAAAAGAGAGTCAATCACCGGCCCCTGAACCACGACACCCGGCCCCTGTTTTACTTCTCGGCTTTCTGAACAATCTCGACGACGCGCCAGCGCTTGCGCGCCGAGAGCGGACGGGTCTCGACGATTCGCACCTTGTCGCCCACGGCAGCGCCCGTCTCGTCGTGCGCCATGAATTTCGAGGTGCGGCGCACGAAACGGCGATACTTCGGATGCTTAATCAAGCGATCAACGCGCACGACGACCGTCTTCTCCATCTTATCGGAAGCGACGACGCCGACCTTCTGCGCGCGATTTCCGCGCCCGAGACCCGCCTCCGTGCCCGAAGCGTTGCCCGCCTGGGAATCAACGTTCGGCGCGACCTCGTGGGCCAGCGTCTCGCCAGCCGTCGTCCGCTCGGCGACCTCCGCATCCGGCGTCGTCGGCTTCACATCTTGTTCCTGATTTTCTTCTGCCATCTCTTTCTCTCTGCACCTCTGGTAAAGCGCTCAAAGGCAAAGGGCGTTTACGCCGTCTGCTTTTGAGCGGTCAACCATCTACTTTTGCGCCTCGGCCTCGCGCTCGCGCGCGAGCGTCTGAATCCTGGCGAGCGATTTCTTCTCCTGGCGAATGCGCTTGACAGCATCAACCTCGCCGAGCGCCAGCTTGAAATTCAAGCGAAAGAGCGATTCCTTCAAACGCGCCGCCTCCGTTTGCAAGTCATCGTTCGTCAGGTCGCGCAGGCGATCCAATTCTTCGCGTCTCTTGACCATCGCTAAATCGCGCCTCCTTCTTGTTCCGCGCGCGTCACAAACTTCGTCTTGATGGGAAGCTTCTGGGCGGCGAGCCGCATCGCCTCGCGCGCCGTCGCTTCGTCAACACCCTCTATCTCGTAGAGGATTCTTCCGGGCTTGACGACGGCGACCCAGTATTCGGGCGCGCCCTTGCCCTTACCCATACGCGTTTCCGCTGGCTTCTTCGTGACCGGCTTATCCGGGAACATGCGTATCCAGATTTTACCGCCGCGCTTGATGTGGCGCGTCATGGCGATACGCGCCGCCTCGATCTGGCGATCCGTGATCCACGCCGGTTCCAAAGATTTCAGCCCGTACTCACCGAAGCTGATCGACGCGCCGCGATTCGCCAGTCCCGTCATACGCCCGCGCATCTGCTTTCGGTGCTTTACTTTTTTCGGCATCAACATGATGAATGCACCCCTTCGGAACCTCTCTGATTAGAGATTCCGTATTTCAAATCCCTTTAGGCTCTATCTCCGCGCGGGCGACGATCACCGCCGCCGCCGCGATCTCCGCGCTCGCCGTCACGACCACCACCACCACCCTCGCGCTCGCGTCGCGTGCGCGGACGGCGCTCGCCCTCGCGCCCGCGCGGCTCGTTGATCGGGTCGGAGCCGGTTCCGCGCGCCATCGCCGCCTTCGGGTCGAGAATCTCGCCCCTGTAAATCCAGACCTTGACGCCGATCACGCCGAAGGTCGTGTGCGCTTCGGCGAGCCCGTAATCAACGTCGGCGCGCAGCGTATGCAGAGGAAGCTGGCCCTGCAAGTGCCACTCGCTGCGGGCGATCTCGGCCCCGTTCAGGCGACCCGATACCTTGACCTTGATGCCCTGCGCGCCGAAGCGCAAAGATTCTTCGACGGCCTTGCGCATGGCGCGTCGAAAAGCTATGCGCTTTTCGAGCTGCGCGGCTATCTTCTCGGCCTGAAGCTGTGCGTTCAGCTCCGGCTTATGAATCTCCTGAATGGAGACCAGGACTTCGCGGCCCGTCTTGGCCGAGAGATCGCCCTTCAGTTTGTCTATCTCCGCGCCTTTGCGCCCGATGATGATGCCGGGCCGAGAGGTGTAGATGATAATCTTCAGGCGATTGGCCGCCCGCTCCACGTCTATGTGCGAGACGCCCGCTCCGGCGAAGCGCCCTTTAAGGTCTCGCTTGAGCCGCAAATCTTCAAGAAGGTACTCGCCGAACTGCCGCTTGGCGTACCAGTGCGAGTGCCAGTCCTTGTTGTAGCCGAGTCTGAATCCGTAAGGATGAACTTTCTGACCCACTCTTATTCTCCGTTTCAGTCCAAGCAATATGAGATTGGAAATCTCAACGCGACGATTTCAACTCTCAAATCAAAAGAATCTATTCGGCGCTCTGAGAATCCGCGCCGGTCGATTCCCCGGTCGTCTCGCTCTTTTTGGGCGCGCGTGTGGCGGCTGCCTTTTCGCCCTCCGCTGCTGCTGCTGCTGCTGCGGGCGCGACACGTTTGGCGCGCGGCGCGGCGGCCGCCCCACCGCGTTTGCGACTCTTGCTCTCGGCGAGCTTCTCAGGTTTGGCGTCAGCGCCGCCCCGGCCCTTGCCGTTGCCCTGTACCTTCTCGTCGTTCGAGAGAAGGATGGTGACGTGGCAGAAGTGACGACGCTCGCGATAGGCGCGGCCCTGCGGGGCGGGACGCATACGACGACGATTTTTGGTCGGCCCGCGATCTACGAACGCCGCCTTGACCCACAGCTCGTCGGGATCGACGGCGACGTTGGCCTTCTCGGCCGCTTCGGTCGCATTGGCGATGGCCGAGCGCACGCAGGCTTCAATCCCATCGGCCGCACGCTTGTTCGTGTATTGCAGGATCGCCAAAGCCTGGTTGACGTTCTTGCCGCGAATCATATCGATGACAAGGCGCGCCTTCTGCGCCGACCCGCGAAGATACTTTGCACTGGCTCTTGATTCCATAACTCAGCTCCGCTTTGAATGATGAGGGCCGCAAGGTTCAAGGATGAATTACGAGGGCCTCTGCTCTTCGGGATTCACCCTTGCGGCTTTCACCATTCGTCGTCTACTTCCTGGCCACCTTCGCAGACTTCTCTGCCTTCGTGCCGGAATGGCCTTTGAACGTACGCGTGGGCGCAAACTCGCCGAGCTTGTGGCCCACCATATTTTCGGTGACGTAGACGGGCAAGTGACGCTTGCCGTTGTGTACGCCGAAGGTCAAACCAACCATGTCGGGCGTAATCGTCGAACGCCGCGACCATGTCTTAATGGCCGGTGGACGCGCGCCGCCCGCGCGAATCCGCTCCACGGCCTTCTGAACGCTACTGTCAACGAATGCACCTTTTTTAACTGAACGCGCCATAGCTTTTGTTCGCTCCGCTCACAAATGGGGTCGGGCCTCGTGGTTCAGGGGGCCGGTGATTGACTTTCCTTTACCCGGCCCCTAACCCCTCTCTTTGGCCCGCGATTCCCTGTCCTACTTCACTCTTCTGTCGCGCACGATCATCTTCTGCGTGCGCTTGTTGCTTCTGGTCTTGTAGCCGCGTGTTGGCTGTCCCCACGGCGTGACGGGGTTACGTCCGCCCGAGGTCTTGCCTTCGCCGCCGCCGTGCGGGTGATCGACAGGGTTCATCGCCACGCCGCGCACGTGCGGGCGAATGCCCTTCCAGCGCGAGCGTCCTGCCTTGCCGAGCGAGACGTTCTCGTGCTCGACGTTGCCGACCTGGCCCACGGTCGCCATGCACACGACCGGCACGCGACGCACCTCGCCCGAAGGCATACGCAGTTGCGCGTAGTCGCCCTCCTTGGCGACAAGTTGCGCGAAGGCTCCGGCGCTGCGGGCCATCTGCCCGCCCTTGCCCGGACGCAGCTCAATGTTATGAATCTGCGTTCCCAAAGGGATATTGCGAATCGGCAGGGCATTGCCCGGCAGTATATCGGCCTCGGCCCCACTCATCACGGTCTTGCCCACTTCGAGCCCGGAGGGTGCGATGATGTAGCGCTTCTCGCCGTCCAGATAAGTGATGAGCGCGATATGAGCCGAGCGGTTCGGATCATATTCGATCTGGGTGACGCGGCCGGGCACGCCCGCCTTATCGCGCTTGAAATCTATGACGCGATAAAAGCGCTTGTGACCGCCGCCCCGCCGCCTGACGGTAATGCGCCCGTCGCTGTTGCGGCCCGAGATGCGCTTCTTCGGCTCAAGCAGAGACTTCTCGGGCTCGGCTCCAACCGTTAACTCATCGCGCGTCAAATAGGTCTGGTAACGACGCGCGGGCGATGTCGGTGTAAGTTTCTTTATACCCATAACTTTATTGGGGGTCGGGTGTCAGGGGCCGGGGTCTGGGAGATTTGTCTTACATGGCCCCGGCCCCTGATCCCTGTCCCTCGGCCCCTTCTAGATTGCTTCGCCGTAATCGAGCGGCTGCTCGCCCTGTTTCAACGTCACATAGGCTTTCTTCCAGGATGGCTTGCGGCCCTCGAAGCGCCCGCGTCGCGCCATCTTGCCCATGTAGTTGATGGTACGCACCTGATCTACTTTGACCTGGAAGATGGTCTCGACCGCCGACTTGATCTCGGGCTTGGTCGCGCGACGGTCAACGCGGAAGGTCAACAACTGGCGACCGTCCTGCGACTCTTCCTTGGCGACCAGCGCCTTCTCCGTAATCACGGGCGACTTGATAATATCCCAAACGGTTCTCATCTTTTCAGGCCGCCTCCTCTTCGGTATCCGGCTGCTCGACTACTGCGCCCTCGCGCTCTTCCGCTTCGTCTTCCGGCGCGGTGGCGGTATCCGCCCTCTTCGATTGCGTATCGAGAAGCTCGGACAGTTGTTGTGCGGCCGCGCGCGAGAGCACCAGCTTGTCGTGATAGAGCAGATCGTAGATGTTAAGCGCGTAGCTATTGACGACCTTGGCCCGTCGCACGTTGCGCGCCGAGAGCAACAGATTATCGTTCTCAAACGAATCGACGATCAGCGTCTTATTCTCGCCGAGCCCGAGCGCGTCTAGCGACTTGAGGAAATCTTTGGTCTTCGGTTGGTCGAGCACGAAATCCTCTATGACGATCACGTTGCCCTCGCGCACGCGCTCCGACAGGGCCGAGCGCAATGCGCCGCGCCGCATCTTCTTAGGCATGTTGTAAGACCAGTCGCGCGCCTGCGGCCCGTGAACATTGCCGCCGCCCTTCCACAGCGGCGAGCGGATCGAAGCGATGCGCGCCCGTCCCGTCCCCTTCTGTTTCCAGAGCTTTCGGCCCGAGCCGGAAACGTCGCCGCGCGTCTTCGTCCCGACCGTGCCCGCACGACCGCTCGCCATGAAACTCCTGACGGCGGCGTGAATCAGGGACTCGTTCAGCTCGGCGCCGAACACGGCGTCGGACAACTCCAGGTCTCCGACCTCTTCGTTCTTCAGATTGCGCACCTTAACGGTAGGCATAACTTAACTCCATAAAGCAGGTGTCAGGAGTCGGGACTCAGAATGAAGAAGCGGCGACCGCTTTTATTCTGAATCCCGAGTTCTGAGTTCTGCGCTTTTCATCTCTTCGACTTCTTAATAATGACTACGCTGCCGTTGGCGCCGGGCACTGCGCCGCGCACCATCAACAGATTATTCTCGACATCGACGCGCGCGACCGTCAGGCTCTTGATCGTCACGCGCTCGTCGCCCATGTGGCCCGAAGAGCGCGTTCCCTTGATGACGCGCGAAGGGTAGGCCGACTGGCCTATCGAACCGGGCGCACGCACGTTCATAGAGCCATGAGATTCCGGCCCGCGATTGAAGTTATGGCGCTTGACCGTGCCCGCAAACCCGCGACCCTTCGAGCGCCCGATCACCTCTATCAGATCGCCGTCCGTGAACTGATCGACCAGAACCTTGTCGCCCACGCTGGTCGGGTCGGCCGCGTCTTCTAGGCGAAACTCCTTCAAGATGCGAGTCGGGGGCACGCCGCCGCCCGTCTTCTCAAAGTGGCCGCGCATCGGCTTGTTGACGTTCTTAAGCTTGACGGGGCGCTCTTCGACCAGTCCGAGTTGCACGGCGTTGTAGCCGTCGCGGCCCGCCGCAGATTTCTTCTGGACGACGACGCATGGCCCGGCCTTGATGACCGTCACGGGCGTCACCGTCCCGTCCGCCGCAAAAATCTGCGTCATGCCCACTTTCTTACCGATGATCCCATTAATCATCACAACACCTCAGGTGCCAGGTGTCAGGGGCCGGGGGTTTCAGCTAAGGGCCTTTCTACTGCTGGCCCACTACCCCTCTGATCCCTGTCCCCTGTCTTTACTGTCTGCCAAACGCTTTGATCTCGACATCGACGCCCGCCGGAAGATCCAGCTTCATCAGCGCATCAACGGTTTGCGGCGTCGGGTCAAGGATGTCCATCAGTCGCTTATGCGTTCTGATCTCAAACTGCTCGCGCGACTTCTTATCGACGTGCGGCGAGCGCAGCACCGTCCACTTGTTCTTCAAAGTGGGAAGCGGTATGGGCCCGGCGACGCGCGCGCCTGTTCGTTTTGCCGTCTCGACGATCTCCGAGGTGGATTGATCCAGCACGCGATGATCGTAAGCCTTGAGCCTGATTCTGATTTTTTCGTTCAGCATAATTTCCTTAACTCAAAAATGATGCGGTCGCGAGGGCTACTCGATGACTTCGGAGACGGTGCCCGCTCCAACTGTCCTCCCACCCTCTCGAATCGCAAACCGCAACCCCTTCTCCATCGCTATCGGCGCGATCAACTCGATCTCCATCGCCACATTGTCTCCCGGCATCACCATCTCCACTCCCTCCGGTAAGTGCGCCACCCCTGTTACGTCCGTCGTCCGAAAGTAAAACTGTGGCCGGTAGCC